>NZ_JBHXMZ010000003.1:354661-486570 GCF_042719915.1 Nocardia sp. NPDC058499
TCTCCTTCTCCCCCCCCCCTCCTCCCCCCGCCCCCCCCCCCCTTCCCCGGTCTCCCACCCCCCCACCCGGGCCGAAACCTTTCAGGGCCTCGCTGAACTCGGCTGCGCCGCTGGTTGCGTCGGGGTTCGGTGTGGGATAGGGAACCGATGTTTCAGGACAGGAGCCGCAGAAAGGGCTTGCTGTCGGTCGGGGTGCGTAAGGTGCGGGGCTGTGGCAGTGACCAAGACCAAAGCCGTCTATCGGTGCTCGGAATGCGCGCACGAGGTTGCCAAATGGGTCGGTAAATGCCCGGCCTGCGGGTCCTGGGGCACCGTCGACGAGGCGCTGCCCGCGGCGGGAGCCGCCGGGGTGCCGGCGGGGCGTAAAGCGATGCTGCCGAGTACCGCGGCCGCACCGATCTCCCGGATCGACTCGCAGACCACGACGGCCCGCTCGACCGGGGTTTCCGAACTCGATCGGGTACTCGGCGGCGGTATCGTCGCGGGGTCGGTGGTCCTGCTCTCCGGGGAGCCCGGGGTGGGGAAATCGACCCTGCTGCTCGAGGTCGCGCATCGCTGGGCACGACAGCGCGACGAACGGGCCCTCTACGTCACCGCGGAGGAATCCGCGGGGCAGGTGCGGTTGCGGGCGGACCGGACGGGGGCGGTGCACGAGCGGGTGTATCTGGCGGCCGAATCGGATCTGTCGGTTCTGCTCGGGCATGTCGATCAGGTGAAACCCACACTGCTGGTGGTGGATTCGGTGCAGACCATGCTGGCCACCGATAGTGACGGGGTAACCGGCGGGGTCACACAGGTCCGGGCGGTCACCGCGGCACTGACCTCACTGGCCAAGACGAACGGTATCGCGGTACTGCTGGTCGGTCATGTCACCAAGGACGGGGCGGTGGCGGGGCCGCGCACATTGGAACATCTGGTCGATGTGGTGCTGCAGTTCGAGGGTGACAAGAATTCGACCTTGCGGATGGTGCGCGGTATCAAGAACCGTTTCGGCAGCGCCGACGAAGTGGGCTGTTTCGAACTGCACGACGACGGAATCGCTTGTGTGACCGACCCTTCCGGCCTGTTCCTGCACCACCGGACCGATTCGGTGCCCGGTACCGCGGTCACCGTGGCGATGGACGGGAAGCGGCCACTGGTCGGGGAGGTCCAGGGGCTCACGGTGGACACCCAGGTACCGGCGCCGCGCCGGGCGGTCAGCGGGCTGGACTACAACCGGGTCGCCATGGTGCTGGCCGTCCTGCAGAGCCGCTGCGGGCTCTATGTCGGCAAACAGGATGTCTACGCGGCGACGGTGGGCGGGATGCGGCTCACCGAACCCGCCGCCGATCTGGCCATCGCACTGGCAATCGCCGGTGCCGCCCGCGATACCGCGCTCCCGCCGGGCTGGGTGATCCTCGGTGAGGTGGGGCTGGCCGGCGAGGTCCGCCGGATCACCGCCACCGGCCGCCGGCTGGCCGAAGCCGAACGACTCGGGTTCACCAACGCGGTGGTGCCACCGGGTGTCACCGCGAAGGACACGGGCATGACCCTGCACGAGGCGTCCAGCCTGCGGGCGGCGCTACGGCTGGCGGGCCTGTCGAAGAAGAAATAGCGGCAGTACGGCTCCGGCCGCGCGCCGCTATTCCGCGATGTTGAAGGGTTCGGGTGCGCTGCGAACCGCCCCGAGCTGGGCCACCACGTGGTAGGCCCCGCTGGGAACCTGCACCCGCTCCCCAGCGCATTCCGGCTGCGAGGTGGTACCGGTCCAGGTCACCGTGAACGCGGCCTGCTCGCCGCGATCGAGGGTGCGCAGATCGGGTTCACCGTCGGGGTAGCAATCCGTACTGGCCCACAACTGCCGCCCACCGTCCAGCGTCTGCACCGAGACCCGCTGCAGCCCCGACCCCATATCGCGGGTACAGGGCTCACCGGAGATATTCGTGATCACGATCCCGAAAACCGGCTCCTCCCCGACCCGATAGGTCGGCTGGGCCACCGAGACCTTGATGGCCAGCGACTGGTCGGCGCATTGCCCGGACGCGGCCGGCGCCGGCTGCGACGATTCGGCGGCCGAGGTCGTGGCGGACGCTTTCTCGGTGGTGGTCGTGGTGGCCGACGGCGCCGAACTCGCCGCGGCTTCGGAGGTCGCCGTGGACGAGGCCGCGGCGCCGGTCGCCTCGGGCGAACCGCCACCCCGGGTCACGGTCACGACGAGCCAGATCACCACCGCGAGCGCGACCACCAGCGCTCCGATGGCAAAAACGCGACGCCGCCAGTAGATCTCCGGCGGTAACGGTCCTGTCGGTTCCAACACGTGTCAACGGTAAGCGCATTCGGCGGTGGTGGCGGTCAACGGCACACCGGAAGCTGGTCCGGCGGCCGCCACCGCGGTGGCCCGGCCGGGCTTTACGGCCGGACGGCACCTGCCACGACCGTCAGACGGTCTCCCCGATCTGACCGACCACACGCTGCAGTTGAGCACGGCCTTCGGCCAGCTTGTAGGTGACGCACGCGATGGCGCAATCGCCGGATTCGACCCGTTCGGACACGATCTTCGACCGCTCCATGAGCAGGCTGCTGGTTTCCACCACATGGCGGGCTTCGAGCTCGTCGACCGTTTCCAACCCCTCGCGACGGCCGATCAGCATCGACGGGGCGACTTTTTCGACAATGCTGCGAATGAATCCGCCCGGCACGGCGCCGCCGTCCAGCGCGTCCAGTGTCGCTTTGACTGCACCACAGCTGTCGTGGCCGAGGACTACGATAAGCGGTACGTTCAGCACGCCCACGCCGTACTCGATGGAACCCAGGACCGAGGCGTCGATGACATGGCCGGCCGTGCGCACCACGAACATATCGCCGAGGCCCTGATCGAAGATCAACTCCGCGGCCACCCGGGAGTCACCGCAGCCGAACAGCAGAGCGGTCGGACTCTGGCCACCGACGAGCTTGGCTCGGTCGGCGATCCCCTGACTAGGATGCTGCAATGTGCCGTTCATGAAGCGCTCGTTACCTTCGCGCAGCGACTTCCAGGCACTCACCGGGTTGGACTGAGGCATGGTGTCCATTCTGCACGATTATGGAATTGCCCCCGGATTCGGTCCTGTTACAGCACGGCGTCGGTAGCCGCGCCACCGGTGGTACTGCACAGTGAGAACGGAGCGTTTCGGGTGAGCAGCGGAGCAGTCGGCGGACCGGTGACGGCGACGAACCGCGGCACTGCGGGCGAGCTGTCCCTGATCGATTCCGATGCGTTGATCGAGTGGTACACCCGCACTGCCCGCGACCTACCGTGGCGCCGGCCCGGGGTCACCGCCTGGCAGATCCTGATGAGCGAGATCATGCTGCAGCAGACCCCGGTAGCGCGAGTGGAACCGATCTGGCGGGAATGGGTGGCGCGCTGGCCGGTGCCCTCCGCCATGGCGGCGGCGAGCGCGGGTGAGGTGTTGCGCGCCTGGGGCAAGCTCGGCTATCCCCGGCGTGCCCTGCGGCTGCACGAATGTGCGCAGGTCTTGGCGGCCGAGCACGGGGACGAGGTCCCCGGCGATGTCGAGGTGCTGCTCGGGTTGCCCGGTATCGGCGACTACACCGCGCGGGCGGTCGCCTGTTTCGCCTACGGACAACGAGTTCCCGTAGTGGACACCAATGTTCGCCGAGTGGTGGCGCGGGCCGTACACGGGCGCGGCGAGGCCGGTAATCCGGCTACCCGCGACCTACGTGAAACCGAGGCACTACTGCCCACCCGAGTGGACCGGGCGGCGGTCTTCTCCGCGGCCCTGATGGAACTCGGAGCGACGGTGTGCACCGCCCGCACCCCCGACTGCACCCGCTGCCCATTGCCCCACTGCGCGTGGGTGACGGCGGGCCGGCCGCACCAGGAGTCGACCCGGCGGACCCAGAAATACGAGGGCACCGACCGGCAGGCACGCGGACGGCTACTCGACGTACTGCGTGCGGCAGAAGAACCCGTGGACCGCGTCCACCTCGACCTGGCCTGGACCCGCGACCCCGGGCAGCGCGACCGTGCGCTGGATTCCCTGCTGGTGGACGGCCTGATCGAGCAGACCGGAGACGGCCGGTTCGCGCTGGCAGGCGAGGGCTGAGAGCGGCACGTGCGGGGCCGGAACCACCGCTCGAGGGCAGGCTCGCCCCACACACGATGACGGGTCAGCCGCGGGGTGCTGCTTGCGTGGCGAGGACCCGGGTGAGAAAGCGCCGGACCGCGGCACGGTAGCGGCCGGGCTGATCGTCGTGCACCAGATGGCCCGCCTCGGGGATCACGATATGTTCGGCGTCCGGATGCAGATCGGCCATCCGGCGCATCTGCCCCGGCGGGGTGATGGTGTACTCGCCCTCGATGAGCAGGGTGGGCACCCGCACCTGCCGCCACTGCGGCCAGAACGCACGGGTGCCCCATTCCTCGGAGATATCGCGGAACGTGGCGACCTCTCCGTGCAGCCGGTAACCGTCCGGGGTTCGGTCGAAAGAGCGCTGGAAGTAACGCCCGGCGACCGGGCCGAAGAACTCGAGCAGGGTGGCCTCGTCGGCGAACGGCTGCGGCCAGGCCTCGATCATGGCCGCCCAGTGCGCGGCAGTACGGCCGGTGAAATCGGCCGCCATATCCTCGACCACCAGCGCCCGCACCCGCTCCGGATACTCGGCCGCGAAAACCCATCCGTGCAGCCCACCCATGGAATGGCCGATGACGGCCATCGGCTCGCCGATCCGACCGGTGGCCGCGGCCAGATCCGCGACGAACGCTTCGGTCGTCAATTCGGCCGGAGCCGGCCGGCCGTGCCCCGCCGCGTCGAAGGTATACACATGACCGTGGCCGCGCAGCCATTCGAGCTGATCCGCCCAGGTCCGAGCGCTCCCCATCAACCCGTGCAGCAGCAGTATCGGAACCCCGGACCCACCTTCGTCGTGCAACACCGGCCCGAGTGTAATTCGCCCCCACAGCACCCACCCCAAGTATCCGAACCTCCGCGTGTAGGCCGCCCCACCAGAGCCAACCCAAACCGGGCACACCCACCCGCTACGCGGTACACCTCCCCCAGGGTGGGCCCGCCCGGTTCTGGAGCGACGGAGCGGGGGAGCGAAGCGGAGGAGCGGAGGAGTGAAGACCCGGGCCCATAAGGGCCCCACCCTCGAGCCGCGGAGCGGCTCCAAAATTACAGCCCCGCCCCTTCGCGGAGTGTCTACCCGAGATCAGGGCTCACAGTCCTCCTACCCAACAGCCCCGGAGGAGTGACGACTCAGGTCCACAGTCCACGCCCCTCGAGGCGGAAGCGCCTCCTGATCGCAGAGTCCACCGGACCTCCGCCCCCGCAGCGCCGGAGGAACGCGGCGCCGAGGACACAGCGAAGACCGGGTTTCGACAAGCCCCCGCCACAGGCTCAGAACGCCTCCGATATTCCAGCACTAAGCTCAGGGTATGGCTGTTGTGAAGATCAATGCGATCGAGATCCCCGAGGGCGCCGGCCCCGAACTGGAGAAGCGGTTCGCCCACCGCGCGCACGCTGTCGAGAACTCCCCCGGGTTCCTCGGCTTCCAGCTGCTGCGGCCGACCGCCGGTGAGAACCGGTATTTCGTCGTCACCCAGTGGGATTCCGAGGAGTCCTTCGCGGCCTGGCGGGACGGTCCGGCCAAGGAAGCGCATGCCGGGCAGCAGAACAAACCGGTGGCCACCGGCGCTTCGCTGCTGGAGTTCGAGGTGGTGCTCGACGTCTCGGGTAAAAACGCCTGATCGACCCTCCGACACCGGCCGCGCCACCCTCGCACGATCGCGTGGCCTGCGTTTTTTCCGGGGCGTCCGGGACCTCGTCGTACTCCGGTAGCGGAAACGAGTGCAACGGCAGGGTGATTACGGTTCCGGTCCGGCTGCGGCAGTGTCGGGCGTATGAACGAGATCGCCTTCCGTGTTGCGGATAGCGCCCCTGCCACCGTGCCGCGCCCCCGGTCGGTCACCCTCGCGTTTCGCGCCTTGGTGGCCGCGGTGGGGTTCGGTATCGCGGAAACCGCGGTCCGCGGCGTGGGGCAGTTCGGGCAATCGACCGGGCTCGGCTCCCTCGCCGCCGGATGGCTGATGCGAACCGGTATCTATTCAGTGGTGCTCGTGGTGGCGTGGCGGATGCTGCGCGGCGACCGGTGGGCACGGCTCACGCTGGCACTCGGAATCGGCCTGGCCGGCACGGCTTCGCTGCTGGTGGAGCCGCTCGCTGCGCTCCTCGCGGCCGATAGCGCCGGAGATCTGCTACCCGATCCGACGGTCGGGAACGTTCTCGTCGCGATCACCCGCATCGGGCATATCTGCGCGGTGCTGATCGCGATCCCGGCGATGTACACGCCGGCCGCACGCGCGTGGTTCACGCGGATGCGCCGCTAGCTGCCGAGATACCCGGGCTTCCCGTATTCGCGGGAAGCCCGGGCAACGGTTCAGGACTCGAGGGCGGCGTCCAGGGTGATCTCGTCGACTCCGGCCAATGCCTTGCTCACCGGGCATCCGGATTTGGCAGCGGCAGCTGCCGTGGTGAAACCCGCATTGTCCAGACCGGACACCCGGCCGCGCACGGTCAGCGCGATCCGGCTGATCCGGAAACCACCGGCCGGATCCGGGCCGAGCGTGACCGCGGCCGAGACGTCGAGGCTCTCCGGAGTGCCGCCCGCCTGGGCGATCTCGTTGGACAGCGCCATCGCGTAGCAGGACGCGTGTGCTCCCGCGATCAGCTCCTCCGGGCTGGTGGTGCCGCCGGCTTCCTCGGCGGAACGTTTGGGGAAGGACACCTCGTACTTGCCGACTCCGGAGCTGACCAGCTCGACCTGGCCGGAGCCGTCCTGCAGACCACCGGTCCATGCGGTGCGCGCGGTACGTGTGGGCATCACAATCCTTTCGAAGACGAATATGTTCGGGTCCGTTCCGAAACTACCCGCACCCGTCAACCGATCGCAGCGGTTCGCTCGTCGAGGCGGGCCAGCGCCTTGGGCCAGGTCGCGCGGTACCGGTCGCGGGCGGCTTCACCGGCAAATCCGCTGTGCCGCAGTCGTAACCGGATTCCGCGAGGTTGTTTCACGAGTTCCACCCGGACCACTGTCTCCGCGCCTTCGGTACCCGCAGCTCCGGTCACCCAGGTCATTTCGACGAGCCGCCCGGGTTCGAGCCGCAGGAAGCGCCCGTAATGCGGGTGCATACTTCCCTCGTGTGCGGTTTCGAAATAGAACGGCTCGTTCACCCCGGGCCGCATCCGCACCGTCGCGGGTTCGGCGAACCAGATATCGAATCCCTGGGTCCATGCCAGGTACAACAGTTCTGGCGAAGCTTTCATCACCCGTTCCACCGTCAGCTCGTACGGTCGCGCTGACAGGTCCGGTACACGCACTTGCTGGTCGACCATCTCTGGAACCATACCCGCGTCGGGGCAGGTGCCGCCGCAGATGCGCCGATCGTCGCGCCGTCGTCGATCGTTCCGTGTCCGATCGGCGGATAAGGGCCGGCAAACGCCTTGCTACACCGGGAATCCGGGTGTGCACCGCCGCCTTCGCGCGAAGTGCGAATAGGGTGGTGCAGGTGGAGAGTCCGCGATGACGAGCTGGCAGATGGTCGGGCTACTGGGTTGGCTTGCGCTGACCGTCGCCCTGGTGGTGCTGTTGCGGCAGCGCCGCGCACTGCTACGGGCGTACCGGGAGCGCGACGCCGCGACCGCGACCGCCGCGCAGCGGCTACGTGAACTCGAGGTGAGTACCGAACGCCTGGTGATCGCACGTGAGCTACACGATGTGGTGGGACACAATCTTTCGCTGATCAACGTGCAGTCCGGGATGGCGCTGCAACAGGTCGAGAACAAATCGGCGAAGGCCGCGGGCACGGTGGCCGAAATCAAGACCACCAGCCGTAATGCCCTCGAAGACGTGCAGGCGTTGCGCCACGCCATCCAGTCGGTGGAGCCGGCCGAGCCGGCGCGGCCCGAGCGCGAACGGCCCCGCGACGCGGATCCGGGGGGCCGCGGGGAACGGGAAAAACGCGCCCGGCGTACCGGTTTCGGACGCCGTGATCGGGCGGTTGGCGCCGGTCCGGCCGAAGGCCCCGACCGCGGCGGACGGAACCCCGCTCCGCCCGCGGCGCCTGCTCCACCGCCACGCGAACCGGATCCGACGATGTCGGAGCTCGAGGAACTACTCCGGAAGCCCCGGCTGGCCGGTCTGACCGTGCACACCAAAGTGATCGGCACCGCCGGATCCCTACCGGCGGCCATCGACGAGGCGGCGACCCAGATCGTCACGGAGTCACTGGCGAACGTCATCCGGCATGCGCCCAACGCCGAGGCCACGGTGACGGTGCGGTTCACCGCCGACTCGGTCGACCTCACCATCGACAACACCCGGCCCACCGGCAAACCCGAACATACGGGCCCGACGCGCGGTATGGGCATCATCGCCATGCGGGAACGCACTCACGCGCTCGGTGGCGCATTGACGGCCGGCCCGAAACCCAGCGGCGGTTTCCGGGTCGCCGCCCGGTTGCCGAGCCGCCCGCTGCGTATCGCGATCGATCCGGACAAGATGCCGCGCTCACGGCCCGGGGCGGGTTCGGGGTCCGGGTCGGGCCCGGACGAGAACAAGCGGGCGACGCCTTCGTCCGACCGGCCGGTCATTCGTGGTAAATCACCGGACCGGGTCGAAACAGGGCCCACTACAACGGATTAGCCGGTAGGCAGCGTCCCCCAACCGAAGGTGCCTCCCCGCTCACCGAACTCGGCTACGGGGTCGGTCCGGTCGTAGACAGCGGCCCGATGGAGAAGCCCGAAAGCGAGTCGGCCGACCGCGGCGCTGAACCGCAAGACTGCGGAAACTCTCCGGGCGACACCGTTCGCGGTTGAACCAGGCTGTAGGCCCAGCTGCCCTGGAGAAGGCGGCAAACCTGGCGGCCGGGGCCGGGGCCGGGACCGCGGCGAGGGCCCGTCTCTACGTGCGTACTACGCGGGCGGCAGAATTCTTCGATTCGGCCGCCGCCGCGGATACGCCGCGGTCACGAGCCGCCGCGGGTTCGGTGCGGTCACGAGTTCGTGTCGATACGCGGTCCGCGGCGACCGAGGTGGCGGTTTGCTGTCCTGGACCGGCCCCCTTGCCGCTCCGCGTCGGTGACCCCGGCGGCACTGGCCCTGGGGGCGCTCGGAGCTCGCAGACGGGAAGAATACGCGCCCGCGGCCCGAAAAACTCCTGCAACCGGCCGGACGGTTACCGTCCGGGATTGGATCCTTGCCGCTCCTCGTCGGTGAAACCGGCACGGCGAGCGAAACCTGGCGCGTCTGCGTCCGTTGCCTGCAACCGGCCGGAATACGCGGCCGCTGCCCGGAACACCCCTTGCACCCCGGCGGGAGCGGCGCCGTAGGTAATCGACTGCTGAGGTGCGAACCCCAGTTCGGTGCCGATCTGCACTGCGTCCATATTGGCGCCGAGGAACAGGAAATCCCAGTCGTAGTCGTTCTGCTGCTGTTGGATCAGCGAGCGCACCGCGGAATGGGTCCATTCGCGACTGGAGTTCTCGTGGCCGTCGGTGAGGATGACGACGATCACCGTGCCCGGGCGGTCGGACTCGGGACGCGATGCCAGCTCGGCGCCGATATCGGTGACCAGTTTCCCGATCGCGTCGTAGAGCGCCGTACCGCCGCGGGGATGCAGGATCGGCGGCGGGACCTGTTCGAGCGGGGTATTCGAGTACAGGCATTCGTACTCGGTGTCGAACTGGGCGAAGGTCACCCGGACGGTCTTCTCGACCTTGCGCTGCTCTTCGAAGAAGGCGGCCAATCCGCCTTCGGTATCGGATTTGATCGACTGCATGGAGCCGGAGCGGTCCAGCAGGACAGCGATCAGACTCTGGCCGGGATCGGTCATCGTTACCCCCATTGTTGTTCCCTTGCCGCCAGCCTACGCGCGCCTCCGCCTGCCCGCCGCCAGTTTTCCGAGCGGGTGGCCCGCGGGTACGGGCATGCGAAAGGGCCTGCCCTGCTGTGCAATACAGCAGGGCAGGCCCTCAGCGTATTCGGCCTACTCGCCCGAGGCGGACTCGGTGGTGCCTTCACCGGCACCGGTCAGCACGACCTCCGGCTTCTTCTCGTCATCACCCTTGGTGAGCTTGGTCTTCGGGGTGAAGGTGAAACGAGCGTCCTCGCCGGACCCTTCGCCGTCCCAGCCCTCGACATCGACCACCACGTTCTGGCCGGCGCCGATCTCGCCGAACAGGATCTTCTCCGAGAGCTGATCCTCGATCTCGCGCTGGATGGTGCGACGCAGCGGCCGCGCACCCAGCACCGGATCGAATCCGCGCTTGGCCAGCAGGCTCTTGGCCTTGTCGGAGAGTTCCATCGACATATCCTTGTTCTTCAACTGGACGCCGACGCGGTCGATCATCAGATCCACCATCTCCACGATCTGATCGGTGGTGAGCTGGTGGAAGACGATCACATCGTCGATACGGTTGAGGAACTCGGGCCGGAAATGCTTCTTCAGCTCGTCGTTGACCTTGAGCTTCATCCGCTCGTAGTTCGAGCCCTCGTTGTTCGACTGGGTGAAGCCCAGGCCGACCGCCTTCGAGATATCCGAGGTGCCGAGGTTCGAGGTGAAGATCAGCACCGTGTTCTTGAAGTCGACCGTACGGCCCTGGCCGTCGGTGAGGCGCCCGTCCTCGAGGACCTGCAACAGGGTGTTGTAGATCTCCTGGTGGGCCTTCTCGATCTCGTCGAACAGCACGACCGAGAACGGCTTGCGGCGCACCTTCTCGGTGAGCTGGCCGCCCTCCTCGTAGCCGACGTACCCGGGAGGAGCACCGAACAGCCGCGAGGCGGTGAAACGATCGTGGAACTCGCCCATATCGATCTGGATGAGGGCATCGTCGTCGCCGAACAGGAAGTTCGCCAGCGCCTTGGACAGCTCGGTCTTACCGACGCCGGACGGACCGGCGAAGATGAACGAGCCGGACGGACGCTTCGGATCCTTCAGGCCGGCACGGGTGCGGCGGATGGCCTTGGAGACCGCCTTGACGGCATCCTCCTGGCCGATGATCCGCTTGTGCAGCTCGTCCTCCATACGGAGCAGACGGGTGGTCTCCTCCTCGGTGAGCTTGAAGACGGGGATACCGGTCCAGTTGGCCAGCACCTCGGCGATCTGCTCGTCGTCGACCTCGGCCACGACATCCAGATCACCGGAGCGCCACTGCTTCTCACGCTCGGCGCGCTTGGCGACGAGCTGCTTTTCCTTATCACGCAGCCGCGCGGCCTTCTCGAAGTCCTGCGCGTCGATCGCCGATTCCTTCTCCCGGCGCGCATCGGCGATCTTGTCGTCGAATTCGCGCAGGTCCGGCGGGGCGGTCATCCGGCGGATACGCATCCGGGCGCCGGCCTCGTCGATCAGGTCGATCGCCTTGTCCGGCAGGAACCGGTCGTTGATATAGCGGTCGGCCAGGGTGGCGGCGGCGACCAGGGCGCCATCGGTGATGGAGACCCGGTGATGCGCCTCGTAGCGGTCGCGCAGCCCCTTCAGGATGTTGATGGTGTGCTCGACGGTCGGCTCGCCCACCTGCACCGGCTGGAAGCGGCGTTCCAGGGCGGCGTCCTTCTCGATGTACTTGCGGTACTCGTCGAGGGTGGTGGCGCCGATGGTCTGCAGCTCACCGCGAGCCAGTTTCGGCTTCAGGATCGAGGCCGCGTCGATGGCGCCCTCGGCGGCACCCGCACCGACCAGCGTATGCAGCTCGTCGATGAACAGGATGATGTCGCCACGGGTGTTGATCTCCTTGAGCACCTTCTTCAGGCGCTCTTCGAAATCACCGCGGTAGCGGCTGCCCGCGACCAGGGAACCCAGGTCGAGGGTGTAGAGCTGCTTGTCTTTCAGTGTTTCGGGGACCTCGCCGTTGACGATGGCCTGGGCCAGGCCCTCCACCACGGCGGTCTTACCGACACCGGGCTCGCCGATCAGCACCGGGTTGTTCTTGGTGCGGCGGCTCAGCACCTGCATGACCCGCTCGATCTCCTTCGAGCGGCCGATCACGGGGTCGAGCTTGCCCTCCAGCGCGGCCTGGGTGAGGTTACGGCCGAACTGATCGAGGACCAGCGATGTGGACGGCGTACCGGTTTCCCCGCGGGCGCCGGATTCGACCGGCTCCTTGCCCTGGTAACCGGACAGCAGCTGGATGACCTGCTGGCGGACGCGGTTGAGGTCGGCGCCGAGCTTGACCAGGACCTGGGCCGCAACTCCCTCGCCCTCACGGATGAGGCCCAGCAGGATGTGCTCGGTGCCGATGTAGTTGTGGCCGAGCTGCAGCGCCTCGCGCAGGCTCAGTTCCAGCACCTTCTTGGCGCGCGGGGTGAACGGAATATGGCCGGACGGGGCCTGCTGGCCCTGGCCGATGATCTCTTCGACCTGGCTGCGCACGCCCTCCAGCGAGATACCGAGCGACTCCAGCGACTTGGCCGCGACACCCTCACCCTCGTGGATCAGACCCAGCAGGATGTGCTCGGTGCCGATGTAGTTGTGGTTGAGCATCCGGGCCTCTTCCTGGGCCAGGACGACGACACGCCTTGCGCGGTCGGTGAACCTCTCGAACATCGCTCCCTCACTCTCCTGCTCCGGACTCTATGGCCGGCTGACGCCGTGGTGTGTCGTGGACAACCGTCGGACTCAGCCTGCCATGAAGGCCAGGGGTTGCGGCCCCCGCCTCCCACTCTAGTTGGCGGGTGGTCTCACTGCCGCCGGTCCACCCTAATGATCTGCGGGCCGGTCGCAGCGCTATTCATTCATAACGCCCATACCCACGTATTCGTTTCCCACTCCGGTTTTGCCGAGAGCGAACACAGGCGATTCGGGCCCGTCGGGATAACCGCAGGTCTACAGGTCGCGATCGCTGATGAGCCCGCTGCGCATGGCGAGCGCGGCCAGCCGGACGCGCTTCTGGTTCTGGGGCAGATCCTCGACACCGAACTTGGCGAACAGCGCGCGCAGATGCGTTTTGACGGCGTCCACGCTGAGGAACAGTTCGTCGGCGATCTGCTGATTGGTCGCGGGGGCGGCGAAACCGACGTCACCCTTGTACGGGCGGCACAGGGCGATCAGCACGCCGCGTTGGGCCTCGGTGAGCGACCGGACGGTCGGGACGGAACCGCTGGAGGCGCGGGTCGCATCGTCGGCGACCCCGTTGAAATCGTGGAACGACACCATGGAGGTGCCCATCCGGATGCGATCGCCCGGCATGAGCCGGCGGCGGCCGTGCAGTCTTTCGCCGTTGATGAACGTGCCGTTGCGGGACAGTCCGTCGTCCACGATGGTCCATTGCGCGGCGAGGTATTCCACGGCGGCATGCAATCTCGACACCTCGGCGTCCCAGCGCAGCGAGAGGTCCGCGCCGGCCGAACGGCCTATCGTGATCCGCTGCCGGTCGGGGGTCAGCATCACCTCACGCCGCCGGCCCTCGTCATCGGTGAAACGTAGAAACGATCCGACGGATCCGGACACTGCGCCGCTACCTGACCTCTCCATACCGGCAGCATCTGCCGGACACCACCCCGACCGCACGGGCCCGGTACAACCAACACCCCTATGGTGCCGGGCGAGCGGGCGGTGGAGCAAGACTGAACACCGCTGAGCGCAGTCGCCCCGGCACACAGCGCCGGGGCCAGCGGTAATTCCTATTCGCTATCGAGAAAGACCGACCGCCGTCCGCCTCGTAGAAAATAACCGGCGAACGACGGTTGAAAGAAGAACTATCCCTTCGAGGCCTTGTTGTACGCATCGGTGATATCGGCGGAGATACGCCCGCGCGCGGAAACCTTGTGACCATTCCGCCGTGCCCACTCACGAATTGCCGCGCTTTGTTCGCGATCCATCGTGGCACGCCCCTTGCTGTTGCTCGCACCGGCGGCAACCGCGGACTTCACCCGGCGCCGGCCACTCACGCGACGGGCACTGGAAACCCACTGTTCCAACTCGTCCCGAAGCTTCTCCGCATTCGATGACGACAGGTCGATCTCGTACGACACTCCATCGATTGCAAACTCGATGGTCTCGTCCGCGATGGACTCACCGTCGACATCGTCGATCAGGCTAACGGTGACCTTCTTTGCCATGAGATGAACGTCCTCTCGAAATCGTGCGGCCCGGCAAAATCAGGCCGATTACCCGAGGCAAGAATACCTCGAATTCGGAAAATTCCAAGACGAGCGATCGGCTATGCAAACCGATCGCTCAACGGCCGACCGGCCGCACTATTGGGAACAGTATCGTTTCCCGGATTCCCAATCCGGTGAGCGCCATCAACAACCTATCGATTCCCATACCGGTTCCGGTTGTCGGCGGCATCCCGTGTTCCATCGCGGCGAGGAACTCTTCGTCCAGAACCATTGCTTCGTCGTCGCCGGCTGCGGCGAGCCGCGCCTGATCTGCGAACCGTTCACGCTGGATGACCGGATCGACCAACTCCGAATAGCCCGTGGCCAACTCGAAGCCGCGGACATATAGATCCCACTTCTCGGCCACCCCGGCACGCGACCGATGCTGCCTGGTCAGCGGCGATGTCTCGACCGGAAAATCACGGACGAAAGTCGGCTTGTCCAGCTTGTCGCCGTAGCAGTGTTCCCAGAGTTCTTCGACCAGTTTGCCGTGGCCGTAGCCCTTGCCTTCGGGAATTTCCAGACCTTCCCGTTCGGCGAGCGCCAGCAATTCCGGGACAGTTGTTTCGGGAGTGACCTCGACGCCCAGCGACTCCGATAGCGACGGATACATCTCCACGGTTGTCCACTCGCCGCTCAGGTCGTATTCCGACCCGTCGGCAAGCGTCACGACCTCAGTTCCCAGAGCCTCTCGAGCAACTTCCTGGATCAATTCCCGGGTCATCCGCGCGGAGTCGTCGTAGGTTCCGTACGCTTGATAAGTTTCCAGCATCGCGAACTCGGGCGAATGGGTGGAATCAGCGCCCTCGTTACGGAAGTTGCGATTGATCTCGAAGACCCGCTCGATCCCGCCGACAACACAGCGCTTGAGAAACAGCTCCGGAGCAATGCGCAGGTAGAGATCCATATCGAGCGCATTGGAATGCGTCCGGAAGGGCCGTGCCGCGGCACCGCCGTGCAGGGTCTGCAGCATCGGTGTCTCGACCTCGAGGAACCCCCGGCGTTCGAGCGCATTGCGCAGCGCCCGCACCACCGCGACCCGGGTACGGGCCATCTCCCGTGCCTCCGGGCGCAGGATAAGGTCCACATAACGCTGACGGACCCGCGATTCCTCGCTCATCTCCTTGTGGGCGACGGGCAGCGGCCGCAGCGCCTTGGACGCCATCGACCAGGAATCGGCCATAATGCTCAATTCGCCCGTACGCGATGAGATGACTTCACCGTGGACGAAAACCATATCGCCGAGATCCACATCGGCTTTCCACGCCGCCAAGGCGTCGGCGCCGACCCCGTTCAGGCTGATCATCGCCTGCAACGTGGTGCCGTCACCCTCCTGCAACTTCGCGAAACACAATTTTCCGGTATTGCGCATGAAGATGACGCGCCCCGCCACACCGGCCTGCTGACCGGTCGCGGTATCGGCCGCGAGATCCGGATGAGCGGCCCGGATTTCGGCCAGCGTATGGGTGCGGGGCACCACCACCGGATAGGCCTCGCCGCCCGCGGCGAGCAGCCGTTCCCGCTTCTCCCGGCGGATCCGCATCTGCTCGGGGATGTCGTCGACTTCCACGGAGCGGCTGGATCGCCCCGCGGGAACAGTGCCCGCGGAGCCGCCGGATGACGAGGGGTTCGGGTTGCTCACAGCGAACCACCCTAGCGTGCACGGCAAATCGATTCGTCAGCCGCCCGCCCCCTGGACCGCGCCATATGGAATCGGCACGGGTATGCGCGGACGGGCCACGAAAATAGACCATTTGGTTGCTTAGGAATTACCACCGGTGTGACGACAGCACGGAAATGTATTGCGCTCCGGATCTATTCGCCGCCGGCCCCGGAACAATTCAGAGAACCGCGAGCGAACGAACTTCCCTGGTGAAGTGCTCGGCGCCGGTCGCCACCGTGCGCATACCCGCAGCTACCAGGGCCTGGTAACCGCCGACCAGATCGGTCGCGCGGTGCAACCCCAATTGACGCAACGAGGCCGCGGCCAAGCTCGACGTGTAACCCTGCGAGCACACCACGATCCACTCGACATCATGATCCGTGGCCAGCGCCAGCCGGGCCGAACTGCTCGGATCCAGCCGCCACTCCAGCACATTCCGTTCGATCACCAGCGCGCCGGGCAACGTCCCCTCGCGGGACCGCTGTGCCACCGGCCGGATATCCACCAGGATCGCGCCCCGCGCGAGCGCGGCCGGCACTTCGATCGGCTGGATCCGCCGCAGCTGGGAACGGGCGTTGTCGAGCATTTGGTCGATGGTCATCGACGGCATCAGAGATCACCTTCGGGCTGGTCGGTGAGGACGGTGTGGGTACGTCGGAGGCCACCGTGACCGGTCACCTCGTAATAGGACATGGCGGTCAGCGGAGGCGAGTAGGCGTGCACGCTCAGCGTCGGATCCAGCGGTCCGGGGTCGGTCCGGCCCGCGACCGCGGCCCGGCCGGAAGCACGAACGACATCGTGGACCCAGCCGATCGGGAAAGCTGCCTGATCACCCGCCGCCAGGATCCGATGCCGCAGTTCGGAGCCGTTCCAGCGGTACTCGGCGAGCGCGCCGCTGAGCACGGTCAGCGCACCGAGCGAACCGGCATGATCGTGCAGTTTCGTGGATTTCTCGGGTGTCCAGCTGATCAGCCAGATATCGACCTCGTCATCGGCCGCCAGCCGCGTAGCCCAGCGATCCACCAGCGGCCAGCGGCCGTCTTCGGGAAGCAGATGATCGTATCGGCCGGCGAGCACATCTTCGCCGGTCTCGTCGGTCAGCCGTAACAGATCCGCGGGACGCAGGCGGGTGGGCAACGCCGGAGCAATCGGGCGATCGGGAATCGGATTCGCCGCCGCGGCGGCGCTGTCACGGGCCGAGGGCCGGACTACGGAAGAAAGAACAGGGGAACGCATCTGCGCATCTCCAGGAGGAATGAGAACGAACGAGGAATTCGGGATGCCTCGAACGGTCGAGGCGAATCAGCCTCGACAACACTCCTGGGTACGCATGCGGAACAACACACGGCGAGCTTAGCAATCCGGACCGCCGGCGGCCACACCCGGCCCAGCGGAATACATCACATATCTGTTTACTCGGCCGCGACTACACCCCGGTGCGCTCAGCCGCGACTGCGCCGCTGGTTACGTTCGTAGACGAGCTGCAGACCGGTCAGCGTCAGATGCGGCAGATGATGTTCGATGGTCTCGGATTCGTCCAGGATCAACGGCGCCGCCGGGCCCGTCGCCACCACGGCGATATCGTCGCCGGAGAACCCGTCGATATCGTCGCGGATCCGGTCGACGAGACCGTCCACCAGGCCCGCGAAACCGAAAATGGCGCCGGCCTGCATACATTCGACACTGTTCTTGCCGACCACCGACCTCGGCCGGGTCAGCTCCACCCGCCGCAGCGCGGCCCGCTCGATCAGTGCCTCGGTCGCGATCTCCACCCCCGGTGCGATGACACCCCCGAGGAACTCCCCCTTCGCCGACACCAGATCCACACAGATCGACACCCCGAAATCCACCACGATCGAAGCGGTGCCGTATTCGTGATAGGCCGCGAGGCTGTTGACGATCCGGTCCGCACCGACCTCTTTCGGGTTGTCCACCAACAGCGGGATACCGGTCCGCACCCCGGGCTCCACCAGCACATGCGGTACGTGCTGCCAGTAGCGATCCAGCATCAGCCGCATTTCCCGCAGCATGGGCGGCATGGTGGACAGGCCCGCGATACCGGTCACCGTATCGAGATCGGCCCCCAGCAGCCCGCGCAGATTCATGGCGAACTCGTCGGCGGTGTGCAGTGGATTGGTGTGAATCCGCCAGTGCCGCACCAGTTCCGCTCCGGAATCGGTGCCGTTCATCAGCCCGATGACAGTGCTGGTGGTGCGGACGTCGAGGGTCAGCAGCATACGAGTGCCGTCGGCGCTCAGACCAGCGACAGATTACGCGGGCTGATGAGATCCGAGCCCTCCGGCGCATGCGCCGGATCCGAACCCAGCTCCACCGCCCGGTTCCGCGAATCCACGAACACCACCTTCGGGTCGTAATCGCGCAGCTCGGCCTCGTCCATCATCCCGTACGCAATGAGAATCACCAGATCACCCGGGTTGACCAGATGGGCGGCGGCACCGTTGATACCGATCACCCCGGAACCACGCTCACCGGCGATCACATAGGTCTCGAGCCGGGCCCCGTTGTCGATATCGACAATGCAGACCTGCTCACCTTCGAGCAGATCGGCGGCGTCCAGCAGATCCTGGTCCACAGTCACCGATCCGACGTAATGCAGATCGGCATGGGTCACGGTGGCCCGGTGGATCTTCGACTTCATCATGGTCCGCAACATCACTGTCGCCCTTCTGTATCTATGGCGCCGCCTCCGGCACCGCGGGGTTCGGGGCCCCCCTTGGTCTCGTTCTTCACTCCTCCGCTCCTCCGCTTCGCTCCCCCGCTCCGTCGCTCCAGAACGAGACGGGCCCCGAACCTCGGAGGTGAACCAGCTGGAGAGACACAGCGTCGTGGGTTCGCCGCGCCCCACCCATGGAGGTGGACCATCAGCCCTGGTCCCGGGATAAAGCTTCCGCGAAGGGCGGGGCTGTGATTTTGGAGCCGCTCCGCGGCTCGAGGGTGGGGCCCTTGGAGGCCCGGTTCTTCACTCCTGCGCTCCTCCGCTTCGCTCCCCCGCTCCGTCGCTCCAGAACCGGGCGGGCCCCACCCCGGGAAGGTGGGCCGGCCGGAGGAGAGAAAGCCGTGCACTATCTCAGAGTCGATATCGGCCGCAATCACGCTTGACCGACTTGTGTGGGTGCCCGAGGGAGCCGTGGAGTGGTTCGGCTCGGCGCCTTCGCGGAGCAGCGTGGGTCGGGGCCGGCCGGCGGCGGGCGCTTCGGCTACACGCGTACTCATCGGTCGGCACCTGTGGTGGTGGCGGGCTGTTCCGCCTGCGGGGACGAGAGGTCCGCGTCGGGGTGGCCGTCCAGTTGTACACCGAGCTGGACGGCGGCGTTGTCGATCAAGCGGGTGCTGCCGACGCGGGCCGCGATCAGGAGGCGGGCGTTGCCTGTTTCCGGGGCGGGGCCCAGATCCGCGGCGCGCAGTTCCAGGTAGTCCAGTTCGATGCCGGGGGCTGCGGCCAGGACCGAGTGCGCCGCGTCCAGCACGGCCTGTCCGCCTGCGGCGCCGGAACGGGCACCGGCCAGTAGCGCGGCCGAAAGGGTGGTGGCGAGTTCGCGCTGAGTGGGGTCGAGGTAGCGGTTGCGTGAGGACAGGGCCAGGCCGTCGGCTTCGCGGACCGTCGGGACGGCGACGATCTTCACGTCGAAGTTCAGATCGCGGACCATCTGCCGGATCAACGCCAGCTGCTGGTAGTCCTTCTCGCCGAAGAAGGCCTCGTGCGGGCTCGCCATCTGCAGTAGTTTCGCCACCACCGTGAGCATCCCGGCGAAATGAGTCGGCCGGGAGCCGCCCTCCAGTTCGGCGCCCAGCGGGCCCGGCTGCACCGTGGTGCGCGGGCCGTCGGGGTACATATCCGCCGCGCTCGGGGCGAACACCAGGTCGACGCCCTCCGCGCGGAGCAGTTCGACATCCGCGTCGAGGGTGCGCGGATAGCTGTCGAGATCCTCGTTCGCCCCGAACTGCAGCGGGTTGACGAAAATCGAGACGACCACGACCTGGTTGGTGCGCTTCGCGCGACGGACCAGTTCCACGTGACCTTCGTGCAGGGCACCCATGGTGGGGACGAGTCCGACGGTGCGGCCGGAACGGCGCAGCGCGCGGACAACCTTCCCGAGAACGGCCGGGTCGTGCTGCACGGTCAGCTCGCCGGCGCGGTAGGCGTCGCGCAGGGTCTGATCCGTCATGCTGCCTCCTTCGGATCCGGTGCATGCCCTCCGCGGCGCAGATATTGCGTCATCGGTGTTCCTCCAGCAGTGCACGAAGTTCCTCGGGAGCCTGCGCCCGTTCGGCGGTGCGCCGCGACATGGCCCGATACCCGGCGGCGATCTGCGGATCGGCCGCGGTCAACGCCTCGAGATGCGCGGCGACGGCGGCGGTATCGCCCCGGGCGACCGGGCCGGTGAGCGCGGCCTGGCCGCGGCGCAGCGCATTGTCGAGCGCTGCCGAGACCAGCGGTGCGAGCAGCCGTTCGGGCAGGCCGTTGGGCTGATCGTCGATGGTCTGCTGGCCGAGTAGCCCCGGCCCGGCGAGCGCTTCGCGCAGGGCCTGCACGGCGTCGAGTACCAGGGTGACCAGGTGATTGCTGCCGTGGGCGAGCGCGGCGTGATAAAGGGTGCGGTGTTCCTCGGCCACCCGGACCGGTTCCCCGCCCATCTCGATCACCAGCGACTGCGCGATGGCGTAACCGATCTCGTCCGCCGCGGTGATCCCGAAACATGCATTGGCCAGGCGGGACAGATCCTCGTCATGGCCGGTGAAGGTCATCGCCGGATGAATGGCCAGCGGTCGGACGCCGGCTTCCTCCAGCGGCGCCAGGATCGCGATACCGTTCGCGCCCGACGTATGCGCCACGATCGTGCCCGGCCGCACCGTCCGCGCGCTCGCCAGCCCGCGCACCAACCCGGCCAGTTCGGCGTCCGGGACCGCCAGGATGAGCAGTTCGCAGCGCGCAGCGACCTCCTCGACCGGCAGGATCCGGGATTCGGGCAGCCGGGTACGCGCCCGCTGCACCGACGCGTCGGAGATGGCGGCGACGCCGAACACCACATGTCCGGCGCGTTCGAGCGCGGCGCCGAGTGCGGATCCCACGCGTCCCGCCGAAACGATTCCTACCGTCAGGCGTGCGGGCGCCGGATCACCACTCGCGGCCGGATTGCCAGGAGTCACGCGTGGCGAGGTCAACAGTGTCCTCTCGGAAAAAGTCGTTCCAGTCCCGCGCTGCGGGTACCGGACGTTACGCATCGAGGATATGACTCGCGACCGCCGATGCGCCACGGGCGCACCGGGTGATATGCCGCACTCAGGAGCTGCGCTGCTCTTCTTCCCGGCGCAGGTTCGCCATGATCTCGGCGACCGACAGCCGGCGGGATCCCGCCGGATCGGATTGGGTACGGCGGCGCCGGGAATTGACCGAGCGCGGGGACAACTTGCCCGGGGCGCGGGTGTTGCCCCGGGCCTTCGCCGCAGCCGGTGTCTTGGGCGATTCGGATTCGGCGGCGGCCGGGCGACGCGGTGCGGGCGGACCGTGGACGGGCTCGGGCGGCCGCGGCGGGCCCTGGACGAATTCGGCGGGGTGCGGCGGACCGTGTCGCTCGGCACCGCCGGGCATATCCGTGGCGTCGTCGACCTCGGTGAACGCATCGGCCCAGCTCGAACCCGCGAACCTCGCCTCTGGCCGGGCCTCAACCGGGTCGTCGTCGAGGCGCACGATCGCCGTTTCGGCGGTGATGGGGTCATCGTCGGGGCCGGCGAACCGGGGGCGGCCCGGATGATCGCTTTCGTAGACGGGGGTGACGGTATTCCGGTCCGCGGTATCGGCGTCCGATTCCGCCACCTCGTGTTCGGTATCGACCCAGCCGTCCGCCGCATGCGACCAGCTCGCCGCGGCGTTGGCCCAGGCGTCGACCGCGCGCCGCTCACCGTCCTCGGCCGGCGGCCAGGCCGCCGCGAAACCGGCCCGGTCGTGCGCGCTGGGCAGTTCCTGGATACGGAAGGACGCGGCCGGCAGCGCGGGACGCTCCGGCGGGAGTTCACCGTCGAAGAGCCGTTCGAGCTGCCGGCGCAGCACCGCGAGCTCGGCCCGCAGCGCGGCCATCTCGGTCGCGTCGGCGCCCACCTCCGAACGCACCCGGGCCTCGATTCCGAGCTCGTGTTCGCGGCGCGCGCTGACCTCGCGCTCCAGTTCCCGCTCATACGCGCCACGCAGATCCCGGACCTTGGCCTGATACCGGCTCACCGCCCACGCCCCCAGGACCGCCGCCCACAACGCGGCGACCAGCCCCACACGGATGAGCTGCACGCTATCGCTGAGCACCAGCAGAACACTGGCCACCACCCCGAGCAGCACCAGGCCGCCGAGGAAAAATTTGCCCACATCTTCCCGGCTGCGCACGGAAGAACTACTGCGGGACGGTGACACCATGCCCGCAAGAGTAATCGTGAAAGTCGGACGCGCCCAGGTCAGAATGGGCGTGATCCATCACGAAGAGGTCTAGGATGGCGCGGGCTCGTCAGTGGGGTCGTCCGGGGCCCGGCAGCAGTGTTCGAGCCACAGTGCCGCGACCGCCAGCGCGATACCCGCGCCGCAGCCGATGAGGGCGCCCGGATAGTCCCCATCCGCGGCCCGCAGATCCCCGCGCTGCGGGAAGATCCACAGCAGGAACCCCAGCCAGACCCCGGCCACCAGCGAACCCACCTGCGCGGACGCCTTCGCCAGCGCCAACGCCCGGGCCACCGTGATCGGATGCAGCTGGCGCCGGTCGGCACCGATCTGGCTGTTGCTCACCCGGGCGCGGATATAGAACCCGAGTGCCGCCTCGAGCGCTGCCACCGGGTACAGCGAGGCCCCCGCGATCGTGGAGATCGGCGGGAAACTCCCGTAGGCGAGCCGGGTGGCCACCCAGGCGATAACGGCCGCGATCGCGATATTGGCGAGCAACTCCCGGATACGGGTGGGTTTCAGCCTCATATCGCCGTCGTCGCCGCCGTTACCGCGGGTGTTCTTATCGCTGCCCCCGGAGGTCATGGTGCGGCTCCCGCGGCGGGTAGCAGGGTGAGGCCGGTGCGGTGAACCCCCGCGACCTCGCCCGCGTCCAGCTTCGACAACAACTCCCGCACCGGGTGTCCGGTACCCGCGACGTCCAGCACGGCCTCCGGTTCCACGTCCAGCCACGGAACCAGAACGAAGGCGCGTTCGTGCGCGCGCGGATGCGGAAGCGTGAGGTCGGGGTCGGTACTGCGACAGGATCGCCACTTCCCGGCGACGTGTTCGGCGCAGGCAACGATATCCACGTCGAGGGTGCGGGCGCCCCAGCGCACCGTCCGCTCCCGGCCGGCGGCCTGTTCGAGTCGCTGCCCGTGCGCCAGCCAGGCCCGGCAGTCGTACGCCGGATCGTCGACGACCAGTACGGCGTTGAGGAAATCGTCCTGTTCCACACCGCCCCACGGGGCGGTGCTGTACACCGGCGAGACCGCCCGGACCCGCGCACCGAATCCGGCGACGACACCGCGCAACAGCGCGAGCCGATCCCCCATATTCGAACCGATGGACAGGACCGCGCGCGTCATTCGGCCCCCTGTTCCCGCCGGCCCGCGGTGACCACGCGGACATCGGTGAAACTGTGCGGGATCGGTGCGCTCGGTTTGTGCAGCACAACCTCGACATCGGCGACACCGGGAACAGCGCGCACCCGGCCGGCGATTTCGGCGGCCACGGTCTCGATGAGATTGCGCGCAGGCCCCTGCACGATCGTCACGGCAAGTTCTGCGAGCGCGCCGTAATCCACGGTCCGGGCGAGATCATCGGTGGCGGCCGCCGCGGAGATATCGGTCCAGACGGTGAGGTCGACGACGAATTCCTGCCCGTCCCGGCGTTCGTGTTCGAAAACCCCGTGGTAGCCGAAGACCCGCAGGCCACGCAGTTCGATCCGGTCCCCGGCCCCGGTGCTCACCGCGCGTCTCCCATCGCGCGGCGCCAGGCATCGGTTACCGCGATCGCGTCCTGCGAACCGCGCACATCGTGCACCCGGACCCCCCATGCGCCGTGCCAGGCCGCCAGCGCCGAAATCGTGGCGGTGGCGGTTTCCCGCCCGGCGGGCGGGCGTGGATCGTCGTTCTCCGCTAGCAGCGTACCCAGGAAACGTTTCCGTGAGGCCCCGATCAGCACCGGGAAACCGTCCGCGACGAAACTGTCCAGCGCGCCCAGCAGCGCCCAGTTGTGTTCGGCGTTCTTGGCGAAACCCAGGCCCGGGTCGAGAATGATCCGGGCCGGATCCACCCCCGCGGCAACCGCGTGCCGCACCTGGACCCCGAGTTCCGCCCGTACTTCGGCCACGACATCGTCGTAACGGTCGGCCGGGCCGGTATGCCGGTAATCGGCGGCCGCCCGCCAGTGCATGAGGATCCACGGAATATCGGCGGCGGCGACCACCCCGGCCATCGCCGGATCGGCCCGTCCGCCCGATACATCGTTGATCACCGACACGCCCGCCGCCATGGCCGCTTCCGCGACCACGGCACGCATGGTGTCGACGCTGGTGGGCACACCGGCCGCGACCAGCCCCGCGATCACCGGGACCACCCGTTCGACCTCGGTTTCCGGATCGACCCGCACCGCGCCCGGCCGGGTCGATTCCCCGCCCACATCGATGATGTCGGCGCCGGACTCGTAGAGCCGGACCCCGTGTTCGACGGCCCGGTCCGGGTCCAGATAGCGCCCGCCGTCGGAGAACGAATCACTGGTCACGTTCACGATGCCCATCACCACACACGACCGGCCCGGCCGCGGTTGCACCCCCGGCCGGGGCACCACACCGGTCAGGGTGGGGGCGGCGGCGGAACGCTGATCGCTCACTTGCGCAGAATCAGGTCGAGGGCCTCGGAGCGCGAGGCCGAATTGGTCTGCAACAGCCCGCGGACCGCGGAGGTCGTGGTACTGGCGCCGGGTTTACGGATACCGCGCATGGCCATGCACAGATGTTCGGCCTCGATCACCACGATCGCGCCGCGCGGATCCAGTTTGCGCATCACTGCGTCCGCGACCTGGCTGGTCAGCCGTTCCTGCACCTGGGGGCGTTTCGCGTACAGGTCGACCAGCCGGGCCAGTTTCGACAAGCCGGTCACCCGGCCGTGCGGGCCGGGGATATAACCGACGTGCGCGACGCCGTGGAACGACACCAGGTGATGCTCGCAGGTCGAGTACATCGGGATATCACGAACCAGCACCAGCTCCTGGTGCTCCTCGTCGAAGGTGGTGTTCAGCACCGCATCGGGTTCCACATACAGCCCGGCGAACATCTCCCGGTAGGCCCGCGCGACCCGCGCGGGTGTATCCAGCAGCCCGGGCCGATCGGGATTCTCGCCCACCGCGAGCAGCAACTCCCGTACCGCGGCCTCGGCGCGCTGCTGGTCGAACGGCTTTCCGGTATGCCGGGCGATCAGCTCCGGCGCCGGGCCACCGGTCTCGCCCAGTTCGGCGGGGATACCGGTCGTATGGCCGTTGGTCTGCTGATTGGCCGACATTCGAGGACACCTCCACAATCCGGGCGCGGCAGTAATGACCGGGCGCCGTCGGGTCCGAGCGTAATCGGCGCCTGACTACTGCCGGCCGTTCGGGCTGTCCCAGGAGTGCGGGCCGCCACGACCGGGCTCCTCGCCGGAACCGTAGCCGGGATCACCCTGGCCACGGTCGTACGGCGGGGTAGCGCCTTCGCCACGGTATCCGGCGGAGTTCGGGCCGGGATGGGCATGGTGCGGCTGCTCGGGAGGGGGGTCACCGTAACCGCGTTCGGCGGGCGGTGACTGCGGTTCCCGCGGCGGCCAGCCCGGGGCCGACCAGCCCGCAGGAGCACCGTAATCGGGCCGCGACCCCTGCGTGGCACCACGCGGATACGCGGGCGCGGGCTGCTGCGGAGCCGGGTAACCGGCCGGCGGCTGCCCGTATCCGGGCGGCGCGACCGGTGCGTCCGGGTATCCGGCGGGTTGCGGGAGGCTGCCCGCGGCCGCGGGGTCGGCGGGGGGAATACCGGCAGGGACCTTCGGCTCCGGCGGCCAGGGCTCACCGCGTTCGGCCGCGAGTTCGCCCGGCGTCTTCACCGGCGGTTTGTCCGACGGCACCCGATCACCGAAATCGTTGAACGCGGTGATCCGCGGCCGCTTCTGCACTGCACTGAGGATGACTTCCAGATCCTTGCGATGCAGGGTTTCGCGTTCCAGCAGCGCGGTGGCCAGCTCGTCGAGCACATCACGGTATTCGCTCAGGATCGACCAGGCCTCGGTATGCGCGGCCTCGATGAGGTTGCGGACCTCCACGTCGATCGCCCCCGCGACCTCGTGCGAATAATCCGAAGCGGTGCCCATGGACCGGCCCAGGAACGGATCGCCCTGCTCCTGGCCGTAACGGACAGCACCCAGGCGGGCACTCATCCCGTATTCGGTGACCATCGCGCGCGAGATCTTGGTGGCCTGGTCGATATCGGAGGACGCGCCCGTGGTGGGCTCGTGGAACACCAGTTCCTCCGCCGCGCGACCGCCCATTGCCATGACCAACCGGGCGATCATCTCGGAGCGGGTCATCAGGCCCTTGTCGTCCTCGGGGACGGTCATCGCGTGACCGCCGGTGCGGCCGCGGGCCAGAATCGTCACCTTGTAGACCGGTTCGATATCGGGCATCGCCCACGCCGCCAGGGCGTGACCGCCCTCGTGGTAGGCGGTGATCTTCTTCTCGTGTTCGCTGATGATCCGGCTCTTACGACGTGGCCCGCCGATCACCCGGTCCACCGATTCCTCGAGCGCGTCGCCGGTGATCGTGGCGCCGTTCTCCCGGGCGGTGAGCAGCGCGGCCTCGTTGATGACGTTCGCCAGATCGGCACCGGACATACCGACGGTGCGCTTGGCCAGACCGTCGAGATCGGCATCCGGCGCGATCGGCTTACCCTGCGAATGCACCCGCAGAATCGACCGGCGACCGGCCAGGTCGGGGTTGCTGACCGGGATCTGCCGGTCGAACCGGCCCGGGCGCAGCAGCGCGGGATCGAGGATATCGGGGCGGTTGGTGGCGGCGATCAGGATGACGCCGGTGCGGTCGCCGAAACCGTCCATCTCGACCAGCAGCTGGTTGAGCGTCTGTTCACGTTCGTCGTGCCCGCCGCCGAGGCCGGCGCCGCGCTGGCGGCCGACCGCGTCGATCTCGTCGACGAAGATGATGCACGGACTGTTCTGTTTGGCCTGTTCGAACAGGTCACGCACGCGGGACGCGCCGACACCGACGAACATCTCCACGAAATCCGAGCCGGAGATGGTGAAGAAGGGCACCCCGGCCTCACCCGCGACGGCCCGCGCGAGCAGCGTCTTACCCGTTCCGGGCGGACCGTAGAGCAGCACGCCCTTCGGGATCTTCGCGCCCAGCGCCTGATAGCGCACGGGACTCTGCAGGAAGTCCTTGATCTCGTAGAGCTCCTCGACCGCTTCGTCGGCGCCTGCGACATCGGCGAACGTGGTCTTGGGCATATCCTTCGACAGCTGTTTGGCCTTGGATTTACCGAAGCCCATCATGCCGCCGCGGCCACCGCCCTGCATCCGCGACATCACGAAGATGAACAGGCCGAGCAGGATGACCATCGGCAGCACGAACAGCAGGATCTGGGTGACCCAGCTCTCCTGTTTGACGACCGTGTTGTACGGCGCGCCGGACTCCTGAACGGCCTGGAAGATCTGCGACGAGGTGTCGCTACCGCCGGGATATTTGGCGATGATCTGATTCTGGCCTTCGGTGGCCTCGTTGCCGTTCCTCAGTTCGATCCGCAGCTGCTGCTCGCGATCATCGATCTGGACGTTGGCGACGTTCTCCTTGTCCTTCAGCTGCTCGAGCGCCACCGACGTATCGACGCTCTGCCAGCCGCGGGTGTCGTTGCCGAAGTAACTGAACAGATAGATCACGAGCAGAATGCCCGCGATTATCGCCAGGGTGCGAAACACTGTCTTGCGGTTCATAGAGCGTCGGCCGGGCGGCCAGTCCTTTCAGGCGTCTCCGCGTTTTGCCTAGCGATGCGTCGGTCTCGAGCGGCGCAACCCACTTCCGGGACCGCCCGGTGGGCGGATTCGGATGCGGACATGCCACGTTACCGCGTACGGTCTACTCGATACATCGCGCTTCCTGACTTATCGCAAGCGAGGAGTTCGGCTGGTGATGCAGTTCAACAGGTAAACGGCCGGAAAACCACGGTGGTTCCCGGCGTCGTGGTCTGTGATATCTCGTAGTGATCACAATCATGGCACGCCCGACCGATGATGATCGACGTACGACCCGAGCGCAGGGGGTATGGACATAGTCGAGTTACGGACACCCACAGCAATAGTTCGGCACGGCGAAGGACGTTTGGTAGTTCTTCGCCCGGAAGCCGACGGCGATACCGAGACCGACGGCGAGCGGGTGCTCGACGTAGCGGTCACCGACCTGCTGGAAGTGCGGCTCAGCCGGCGCGCCGACGATGCGGTCGTCATCGAGATCTACCTGCGTTATCCGACCCCGGTACTGGTCGGCGTGCCCGCCGACCGGACGCCACTTCCCGTGCTGATCGCCGAACACGACGTCCCCGCCGCCGCCGGGATCGTCTCGCGGATCAACGACCAGATTCTGGCCGCGCAGCGAATCGATATCTCCGCTCCGGCGCTGAACCCACCGGCCCCCGAGGTCACCGAACGGGGTCCGGTTCGCGCGGACGTCGACCGGGCCGTGGGCCGGATGTCGGTCACCGGGCGTGGCGAAGCGGCGCTGCACGATCTGCACAGCCTCGTCGACGGTGACGAGTACGTGCTGGAAACCGCGTATGTGATCGCCCATCCACCGGTCGGCGACGACGACGCCTGCCTGCTCACGGTCACCACGAAACGCCTGCTCCTCGCGTCGCTGAGCACGGACGAGCCCTACGCCCACGATCTGCCGATCCCGATGATCATGATGGCGCGGGCCACGGAGGAACCCGGTTCGATGGCGGGCGGGCTACGCGACGCGGACCGCCGCCCCATCATCGAGGTGCGCGACGGCAACACCACGATGTGCTTCACGGGGCTGGATCGCGCCGATACCGAGCGGATGACCTACGCCATCAACTTCGCCGTCCGGCTGATCGCCCTGGACGGTTCGGCGGGTCCGGCCGATCCGAGCGTCGCGCAGTTGTACTCCGAATGGGAACTGCTGGTGGAACGGCACTCGCTGGGAATGGTCGACGACACCCAGTTCCAGCGCTACGGCCGCGGCATCCTGCGCTCCCTGCCGGGTATCTGACGGCCGCGGCGAGAAGGCCGCGCGAGCCGAGAGGCACGCCGACGTCCTTCTCGCCGGGCTGGGCACAGGTCGCCGCCCCGGCGTCGATTGGGTTCGGCGATCTGCAACAGCGGGGTCGCCGACGCGGGGCGGGCCCGGGGCGCTATCGCACTACACCAGGTCTATACGACGCCAAGGGCTGGTCGGGCGTAGCCATAGTCGTAACAATTCGAGCCGGCGGTCCACCCCGCCGTCCTTGAGTTCGGCCAGGTCTTCACAGGCCTGCCAGTAGGTCCAGCCGGTGAGGTAGGCGTCGCCGAACTGGCGCCAGTTGCGGTATTTGCGCTGGGCCAGCGGTAGCGCACGGGCCAGATAGTCCCAGGCGACATCCGCTTCGATATAGCCGGCGGTATAGGCCATCCGGGCCACCGCGACCACCCGCGCCAGATCCCAGGCGTGGATATCGGCGGGCAGGGGGCGGGACAGATGATCGGTGAAACCGATTTTGATCGCTTGGGACCAGATGTCGTAGTCGCGGACCAGGGCTTCGGAATTGTCGATACCGCGGAACGAGGCAACCTGCCGGAGGAAGGCGCGGTGCCGGTCGGCGCGCTCACCGAACCGGTCCCGTTCGCTGGCGTTCAGTGAGGCGGTCACCAGCGGGTGGACCAGGGCGTAGAGCGGGGCGTGCATCCCTTCGAGGAGTTGTTCCATCGAGGCGCGGGCCTCGGTACCGTCGGTGATTCCCCAGGCTCCGGTGAGCGTGTCGATGGCCAGTTCGCGCCGGTCGCCCAGCGGATGGTCGCGTTCGGGGCCGAGCAGCAGTTCGTCGTGGAACGCGTCCCAGCGCGCCGAGTAGAAGGCGCCCAGCGACAATGCCCGCAAGCGGCCATCGTCGATCTGCGCGCCGGACCAATGGTCCTCCTCGCGCTTGTCGAGCTCCGGATAGGGGAAGGGGGTCGGCGTGGGCAATCCGGCAGCAGCCATACCGTGAGTGTAGGACCCCCGTCCGACCCCGGGCCGGTCAATGTGTTTTCACATTTTCGGCTTGTCCTGTCACGGCACCGGTTCCGGCGCTAATGTGCATTCATGTGTAGAAACATCACCGTCTTGCGAGGTCTGGAACCCGCCGCCACCGAGGAGGAGATCTACGCCGCCGCACAGCAGTATGTGCGCAAGGTCGGTGGCCTGTCCGGACTGAGTTCGGCCACCAAACCCGCGGTGGACAAGGCAGTGGCCGCGGTCGCCGAGGCAACCACCACCCTGTTGACAGAGTTGCCCGACCGGCGAGTTCCGCCCACCTCCGAACCGCCACTGCGCCGGTTGGCTCGGGAGAACCTGTAACCACGCACTACCGGGACGCCGCGACCGGGCGCGGTGGCCCCAGAGAAGCTGCCCCGCATCTATGAGATGCTGAGGCAGTTACCGGTGAATTGTGTCACGATCGGTGCTGTGCGCTGATCCACTGTGATCGGCCACCAGCAGTTCCAGCACGATGCAGTGGGAGAACAGCAGTGACCGATACCGAATCGGAACGACCCGATACCGAGCCCGCCACGGGCCGGCCCCCGGACGCGGATATCCGAGTCCTCAACCCCGCCACCGGCGAAATCGTCGGCAGCGTTCCCGATACTCCGGCCGAGCAGGTCGCAGCGCGAATCGCCGAACTACGCGAGCACCAGCGCGAATGGGCGGCCATCGGCGCGAACGGGCGCAAAGAATGGCTGCTGAAACTGCAGGACTGGATCATCGACAACACCGAGTCCCTCGCCGATGTCCTCCAGTCCGAAACCGGTAAGCCCCGGGTGGATTCCCTCATCGACCCGATCTTCGGCAGCGATCTGATCGGCTACTACGCCCGGCGCGCACCCAAATTCCTGGCCGACGAGCATCCGGCCCCGCACAGCCCGCTGGCCCGGGTGAAACGGCTGACCACGGTATTCGAACCGTATCCGGTGGTCGGCGTGATCACGCCGTGGAATTTCCCGCTGGCCATGCCGATCCTCGATGTGATCCCGGCCCTGGCGGCCGGGGCCGCAGTGATCTTGAAGCCGTCCGAGGTCACCCCACTGTCGGCCCTCGAACTGGCCCGCGGCTGGTCCGAGATCGGCGCGCCCCCGGTGTTCTCCGTCGTCACCGGAGCGGGCGCGACCGGTGCGGCAGTGGTGGACAACGCCGATTACATCCAGTTCACCGGCTCCACCGCCACCGGCCGCCGGATCGCCGCCGCCTGCGCCGCCCGCATGATTCCCTACAGCCTGGAGCTGGGAGGTAAGGACCCGGCGATCGTGCTCGCCGATGCCGATCTCGATCGCGCCGCGCACGGTATCGCGTTCGGCGGCATGTTCAACTCCGGTCAGGTCTGCATCTCGGTGGAACGGGTCTACGTCGAGGCCCCGGTATACGACGAATTCGTCGCCAAACTGACCGCGAACGTGAAATCCCTGCGCCAGGGGCGCGACGATCGCGTCCCCCGCAACGATGTCGGCGCCATGGCGAACGAGAGCCAGGTCGCGATCGTGTCCCGGCATGTCGAGGAAGCGGTGGCCGCGGGCGCGAAAATCCTGACCGGCGGTAAACGGACCGGCGAGGGCACGTTCTTCGAACCGACGGTTCTGGTCGATGTCGACCACAGCATGTCCTGTATCGCCGAGGAGACCTTCGGGCCGACCCTGCCGGTGATGAAGGTCGCCGACGAGGCCGAGGCCGTCCGACTGGCCAACGATTCGGTGTACGGCCTGTCCGCCTCGGTATGGACCGGCGACAAGGCCCGGGGCGAGCGGGTGGCGCGTGCGTTGAACGCGGGCGCGGTGAACATCAACGATATTTTCGCCAACCTGTTCAACTTCGCGCTGCCGATGGGCGGCTGGGGCGATTCCGGTGTCGGCGCCCGCTGGGGCGGGGCCCAGGGCGTGCGCAAGTACTGCAAGGCGAAGGCGATCACCACACCGCTGCTGCCGACACAGGAACGCGAGCTGACCTGGATGCCCTACGACCTGAACAAGATCCTGATCGGACTGGGCGCCATGCGGGCGGCCGGTGCGCGCGGTATGCGCCGGATCGACCTTCCCGCCCTGCTCCGACTCAAGGGAGACAAACGATGACCGGCACCGTTCCCCTCCGCGGCAAGGTTGTCGTGATCACCGGCGGCGCACGCGGAATCGGCCTGGCCACCGCCGTGGCGCTGGCGAAACTGGGCGCGAAGATCGCGATCGGCGATATCGACGAGAAAACGGTCAAGGAATCGGGTACCGACCACGATTTCGACCACTACGGCCGGCTCGATGTCACCGATCAGCAGTCGTTCACCACTTTCCTCGACGATGTCGAGCGCGAGCTCGGACCGATCGACGTACTGATCAACAATGCGGGGATCATGCCGACCGGGCGGCTGGTCGACGAATCCGATCAGATCACCCGCCGGATCCTGGACATCAACGTCTACGGCGTGGTCCTCGGTTCGAAGATCGCGCTGGCCCGGATGCTCGAACGCAGGCGCGGACACATCATTAATATCGCCTCGCTGGCCGGTGAGACCCACATTCCGGGCCTGGCCACCTACAACGCCTCCAAGCACGCGGTATTGGGTTTCACCGACACCCTGCGCGAGGAGTACCGCGGGACCGGCGTCGAATTCTCCTCGGTCCTGCCGACCCTGACCAGGACCGAACTCGGGTCCGGCGTCGCGGCGCCCAAGGGTCTGCCGGCCGCGGAGCCGGAGGATATCGCCGCCGCGGTGGTCCGGCTCATCGCCAAACCCAAGGCGAAGGCCCGGGTGACGCGGGCCGCGGGCGCCATGTCGGTTTTCGTGAACCTGCTACCGCAGTCGGTGGGCGATGCGCTGGGCCGCTCGATGGGGTCGGCGCAGACCTTCCTCGACGATGTGGACAGCGAACAGCGCAAGGCCTACGAGGAACGTATCCGCAACGACTGAGACGCCGAGCTTCGATCGGCCGATACACGCCGCGGTCCGCTACCGGCCCGCGGCGTTGTCGTCCGCGCCATCGGACGCCTATCGAAACACTATTGTGATCAATGTCACTTGACGTGCATAGTCGGGTAGAGGCCGCACGAAATCCGCCGCCGCGGCCGCAACCCCGACAGTCCGGCGACTTCATCACCCGAGGTGGGCACCCCATATTCCATGAAGAGCTCTACCACCGGAAACGCCCGGCGTTTTACGTCGTATCGCCCGCGATCGTCACACAGACCGCGCGGCGCGAAACCGATGATGCACATCACCGTGACACCGAATAAGCTGTCACTAACAAACCTGCCGACTGTTTCTGGGCCGCTATGCGGACCTTCCGAACATATTAGGGCTGGAAATTCAGCAACGATTCTGATAGCAAGGTGCTATGGACCCGCATTTGCGCGATCTGCGGTATTTCGTCGCCGTCGCCGAGGAACTGCACTTCACCAACGCCGCCCAGCGGTTGCACATCGCTCAACCGACACTGTCGCGTCAAATCCGGCAGCTGGAACGTCAGCTCGATGTGGTCCTGTTCGACCGCAACCAGCGCAGCGTCGCACTCACGGTGGCAGGTAAGGAATTGCTGGGCGGTGCCCGCAAGATCCTGGAACTCTGGGAAACCACCAACGGCTCACTGCAGGAAGCGGGCGAAGTACTACGCGTCGGCCTGCAATCGAACCTGGGCCGCGGCCTGCTCAACGACCTGGAAAGCGCCAGCGGCCACCGGCTCGCATTGCACCAGGCCTCCTGGACCGATCCGTCCAGCGGCCTGTCCGGCCGCCAAGCCGATCTGGCCCTGGTCTGGCTCCCGCTACCCGACCCCAACCGCTACCGCTGGCAGGTGCTGCGCACCGAGCGGCGCTGGGTCCTGCTCCCGGAAAACCATCCACGGGCAGGTCAGGAAATGATCGACTTCGCCGACCTGATCGACGAGCCGTTCATCGCGCTCCCCGCCGAAGCCGGCGCGGTCCGCGATTTCTGGCTGGGCAACGATGCCCGCAACGGCCGGGCGGCGAAGATCGGTGCGGAAGCCGCCACCCCGGAAGACCGGCTGGAAGCCGTCGGACTGGGACTGGGACTGTGCATGCTGGCCGAGAACAACGTGCCGATGTACCGGTGGCCCGGACTGACCGCGCGCCCCCTCACCGGGATCGCGCCGTGTGAACTCGCGGTCGCCTGGCGTACCGACGACACCAGGCCGACCATTCTGGAATTCGGCCAGCGGGCCGTCGCCGGAGGTTTCGCGGAACCACCCGCCATCCCGGCTTGAGTTTTCTGCGGCGCCTGCGGCGCCGCGGGGTTCGGCCCTTTTGGCGTGGTGCTTCAGCACCCGACACTCGCGCCTGCGGCGCATCGCATCGGGTGCTGAAGCACCACGCGGGCCGAACCCTTTGTGGGCCTCGCTGAACTCGGCACAACTGGTGGGCACGTTCGGTCGGGACGGCGAGCATGTTCGATCGGGAACTCGCCACCGGTGGGCACCTTCGTTCGGGGGCTCACCGCCCACCGCCGGGTCTCAGTCGGTTTCGCCGCCGTAGACGCGCGGGTGCAGGGTGCCGATATAGGGCAGGTCGCGGTAGCGCTCGGCGTAGTCCAGGCCGTATCCCACAACGAACTCGTTGGGGATATCGAAGCCCACATTCGCCACCTCGACCTGGGTGCGCAGCGCATCGGGCTTACGCAACAGGGTCACCACCTCGAGCGAGGCCGGGTTGCGGGTGGAGAGGTTACGCATCAGCCAGGACAGCGTCAGGCCCGAATCGATGATGTCCTCGACGATCAGCACATTACGACCGGCGATGTCCTTGTCCAGATCCTTCATGATGCGCACGACGCCGGAGGACGAGGTGGACGACCCGTAGGACGAGACGGCCATGAACTCCAGCTGGGTCGGGATGGGTAGGGCCTTGGCGAGGTCGGTCATGAAGAAGATCGCGCCCTTGAGTACTCCGACCAGCAGCAGATCCCCCTCCGGGGCATCGGCCGGGTACCGCTTGGAGATCAGTTCGGCCAGCTCGCTGACCTTGGCCTCGATTTCTTCCTCGGTGATCAGGACCGAAGCGATATCGTCCCCGTACACGTCAGCTGGTTTCCCTTCGGTTTCGGCTCACCCGGTCGCGCGGGCAAGTGTCAGCCTGCCATGCTCGCGGACGACGACCAACCTGGTCCCCCGCTCTCCCCCACTCACCGCGACCCCGCCCTGGCCGTGCCAGGCGACTACAAGATCGTCCACCGCCCGGAGGTGTGCGCCTGTCACCACCCGCACTCCGCAGGCCAGCAGCCAGGCCCGCACGGTCCGGCGCCGCACTGCCGGGGCCGCGTCGGCGAGTACCGCGCAGGACAGGCCCGAGCCGCCGAATTCCGCCCGGACCAGCAGTTCGGCAGCGAACTCGTCGAGTGCGGCGTTGTCCTCGCGTAACAGTTCGGCGGTACGGGACAGCGCGAGGGCCGCGCTACCACCGAGCACATCCTCCAGGAGCGGCAGGACTTCGGTGCGCAGGCGGACACGGGTGAATTCCAGGGAAAGATTGTGTGGATCCTCATACGGCACCAAACCGAGGTCCGCGCAGAACTGCCGGGTGGTCTCCCGCCGGACATTCAGCAGTGGCCGGCCCCATGGTTCGTCGAACGGCGCCATCCCCTGGATCGAGCGTGCTCCGGAACCGCGGCCGAGTCCGAGCAGCACGGTCTCGGCCTGATCGTCGAGCGTATGCCCGAGCAGCACCGGCAGGTCACCGCACGCGTGGTCCAGTGCGCTGTAGCGGGCGGTGCGTGCGGCCGCCTCCATACCGCCGGGGCCGTTCACTTCGACCGGCAGTACGCGCACCGATCGACAGCCCAGCGCTCGCGCGGTGGCCGCCGCCGTCGCCGCGACCTCGTCCGACCCGGCCTGCAACCGATGGTCCACGACCAGCGCGTCCACCGTCGCCGCCTCGGCGACTGCCGCGGCCGTCAAAGCGAGCGAATCGGCGCCACCCGACAGGGCCACAGCCACCGTCGATTCCGCGGGCCGGAAGCGCGTCAGCCAACCCCGGACGGCGTGCCGCAGAGCCAGAACCGCGGGTGTCTCGGGTAACCGGACCGGCTGTGTCGCGGCGCTGTGCCCCGGCACCGACTCCGGGGCCGCAAGGTCCGGGCCGCCCTCGGTCTCGTTGTCCACTCCATCGCTTCCGTGTCATGGCGCTACCTTTCGGCGTCGCCGGTTCGGGCCTGGCCACCTCGATTCTTCACCTGCCGGTTACTCGCCCCTGCCAAGGGGCACACGGCACACCACCATGAACGAGCGAAAATCACTCGACTGCGCTGGCCGGGCAGACCGTCCGGTAAGGGCGGGCTGTAATTTTGGAGCCGCTCTGTGATTTTGGAGCCGCTCCGCGGCTCGAGGGTGGGGCCCTTATAGGCCCGGTTCTTCACTCCTCCGCTCCTCCGCTTCGCTCCCCCGCTCCGTCGCTCCAGAACCGGGCGGGCCCCACCCCGGGGAGAGGCGGGCCTTGACGGGGCGGTGTGTTGTCTTGTCGGCGCCGAGGGGGGCGGAGTCGGGGCTTTCGTCTCTGGCTCCTCCGGCCGGAGGTCAGTCCAGGACCCGGGTGATCCAGCGGCGTGGGTCGTCGATCTCCTCGGCGCGCGGCAGGGTATCGGCATCGGTCCATATCGCGTTGAACTGCTGCATACCGACCGTGGCGACCACCTCGTCGACGAAGGCCTTACCGCGCACATACTGTGCAACCTTCGCGTCGATTCCCAGCAGTGCGCGCAGCAGGCGCTGGACAGGGTTGGCGGGCCGGGTGCGCCGTTTGTCGAAAGCCGCCCGGATCTGCTCGACCGTGGGCACCACACTCGGGCCGACAGCGTCCATCACATGGTCGGCGTGCCCCTCGAGCAGGGTGCCCAGCATCAGCAGCCGATCCAGCGCCTCGCGCTGCGCTGGCGGTTGGGTGGCGCGCAGCAAACCGACCACGCCGCGCGAATTCGGATCGTCGGAGGCCTGGCCGCTGCGCCGCAGCTTGAGTTCGGTGATCAACCGTCCCAGCATCTCCGAGGTCGCCTCGTCCTCGATATCGCCGAGCACCTCGACGTTCTCGCGCATATAGCCGGACAGCCACGGGGACGCCGAGAACTGCACCCGGTGGGTCACCTCGTGCAGGCAGACCCAGAAACGGAAATCCGCCGGCGTCACACCCAGCGCCCGCTCGACACCGACGATATTCGGCGCCACCAGCAGCAGGGTGCCGTCCGGGCCGGTGAACGGGTCGTACTGGCCGAGGATCGCGGTGGACAGGAAGGCGAGCATGGCGCCCACCTGCACACCGGCCGGTTTACCGGCGAGCGCGCCACCGCGGTCCGCCGTTCCCGTTCCGGTGAGCAGCGACATGGAATCGGCCGCGGCACCGATCCAGCCGGGGCGGTCGACGATCCGCGCGGCGGGCACCGGCTGATCGTCGAGCAGACCGGTCACCGCGCGGACCGGTGCCTCGGCCCGCACCGACGCGTCGGCGAGTTCGGCCACGGCCTGCTCGGCGGCGAGCCGGGAGGTTCGTGGCCCGGCCGGTACCAGCGCCGACCCGGTACGGGCGGCCCAACGCCAATCCACCGCACCCGAAAACGTGCGCCGCTCGCTACCGGTATCGGGTGAGCCGTTATCGGCCGACTCGGGCGCGCCGGGCCCGCCCGGACCTTGTCGAATCGTCATGCGCCCTCCAGCCGTCAGGAACATCCACAGTTGCGCAGCGTGGTCGCGACGGCGTCCAATGCGGGCCGGCTGACCTCCGGCGGCCGATCGCTCGACATCAAGGTGAAGGTCAGGACCCGGCCATCACGATCCAGCACATACCCGGCCAACGTACTGGCCACCGACAGAGTTCCGGTCTTGGCGCGCACCCACCCCGCGCCGCCCTGGTTCTGCGTGACATAACGACCGGCCAGCGAACCGGTACCGCCGGCGACCGGCAGATAGTCGAGCAGCGGGACCAGCGCGGCGGTCAGGGACTGCTCGGGGTCGGCGGGTTCGGATTTCGACCCGGCACCGGCACCGGCACCGAGCGGCGGTAGCACCGGATTCGGTGCGGTGCTCGCCGGCTCCTCCTCCGGTCCGGGGCCGGCGGCGGTGGCCAGGATTCGATCCAGCACCCGCGCCGGAATCCGGTCGTCGGTCGACAGGCCACTGCAATCGTGCATGGTGACGCCGCTCAGATCGAAACCGTGCTCGGTGAGCACCGCGGCGACCGCGGCGGCAGCGCCGTCGAACGATGCCGGATGGCCGGTGGCCTGCGCGACTTCCCGGCCGATCGTCTCGGCCAGCACGTTGTCCGAGTGCACCATCATGTCGCGCAACCGGTCGCGCAGCGGCGCGGACGCCACCTCGGCCAGTCGCTTGGTGCCCTGCGGCGCGCTGCCGATCCGCACCTTCGCCGGATCGAGGCCGAGTTCGGTCGCCAACCGCCGGCCCACATCCAGCGCCGGAGTGCCCGAACGTGGCGAATACTCGACCAGCGGATCCAGCCGGCCACCGTCGAGCATGACCGGTTCCAGAGGGGCGATGGAACCGCCGCCGATATCGATCGGATCCCAGCCCCGGGCCATCGCCGGGCCGGTGTAACGCGAGATATCGACCACAATGGTGTCGGCCCGCACATCGGCGTTACGCACCTGATTCGCGAGGTCGGCCAAGCTGGCGGCCCCCGGGTAGTAGCCCTTCCCGCCGGGTTGCGCGGTCAGCGTGGGATCGCCGCCGGCGACGAGCACGATCTCGTTCGGCGCCGCACCCGCCACCACCCGGGTCTGCACCCGCTGATCTGCGGGCAGGGTGAGCAGCGCGGCGGCGGTGGTCATGATCTTGGCCGTCGACGACGGCACACGCGGTTCGTCGGCGCGGGAATTCCACAGCACGGTGCCGGTCTCGGCATCGGTGACCGACCCCGCGAAACCACCCAGGTCAGGATTGGCGGCCACCGGGCCGAGGGCCGCCGCGACCCCGGCAGCGCTGGGCACCGGACCGGTATCGGGCGCCGGCCGGACATCCGGAAGCACCCGGACCGGGGCAGGCGGCGCCGCGACGGTGAGCCCACCGTGCCGGAATTCCGGAGTCCACGGTTGCAATACGACCGCCAGCACCACACCCGCGCCCACCAGCCCCACCAGGACGGTGATCAACCACGCCCGCAACCCACGGCGCCGGCGTCCTGCCGACCCGTCCATCCCGCTGCCACCCTGCCAAACCACGCTGCCGCCGTCTCCCTCGTACCTGTCCGTGGCACCGGACCCCGCCGAACCCATGTGCCGCCGACAACCCTATCGGTGTTCCGCTACCGTTCTCGGCGAACAACCGGGTGCGCCGGCCGGCGCCGGCCACCACGGTGCATCGTGAGAGCAGCGGAAGGAGCTGGCGTGGAGTTCGACGTCACCATCGAGATCCCCAAGGGGTCGCGCAACAAGTACGAGGTCGACCACGAAACGGGACGGGTCCGGCTCGACCGGTTCCTGTACACCTCGATGGGCTACCCGGCCGACTACGGCTTCATCGAGGACACCCTCGGCGAAGACGGCGACCCGCTGGACGCGCTCGTACTGCTGCCGGACTCGGTGTTCCCCGGCGTCATCGTCGAGGCCCGCCCGGTGGCCATGTACCGGATGACCGACGAAGCGGGCGGCGACGACAAGATCCTGTGCGTACCCGCCGGAGACCCGCGCTGGGACCATATCCAGGACCTCGCGGACGTTCCGGAGTTCGAACTGGCCGCGATCAAGCATTTCTTCGAGCGGTACAAGGACCTCGAGCCCGGCAAGTACGTCAAGGGTTCGGAATGGGTCGGGCGCGCCGAGGCCGAGACCGAGATCGAGGCTTCCTTCCAGCGGCTGAAGGACAAAGGCGGGCACTGAGTTTTCGGCGCGCGATACCTACCCGATCCGAATGTGGGAGGGACCGACGTCGCGGGACATCGAAAACCGATCGGTCAGTAGCACCGACCTCGGAAAGTTCAGCCCCGAACCGAACGAACGCAACCACGGCGGCGCCGAGTCCAGCGAGGCCCTGAAAGGGTTCGGCCCGTCCATGCTTTCCGCCCGCGAGACAATGCGGCGCAGCCGCGAGTATCGCGGGCGGAAAGCATGGACCTAAAGGGCCGAACCCCGCGCGCGCCAGCGCGCCAAAAACACAGAACCTTCACGAACAAGCCCGCATAGACCCTTCACGGTCTGTGCAGCAGTGAGCATGTATCGACCGGAGCTGGGGGTTCAGACCGCCGGCCTCCTTACCGGCCCTTGTAGTCGGGAGTGCGCTTCTCGAAGACCGCCTGGATCGCTTCGGTGAGGTCCTCGGAGGGGAGGAAGGCGGCGTTCCAGGCGGAGACGTAGCGCAGGCCTTCGGTGACCGCGGCGGCGTTGCGCTGGCCGAGGACGTCTTTCACGCCCTGGACCACGAGCGGCGGGTTGGCGGCGATTTCGCGGGCGGTCGCGTGGGCGGCTTCCAGCGCCGCGTCCTGGTCCGGGTAGACATCATTGACCAGGCCGATCTTCTCAGCGCGGGCGGCATCGATGTCCTTGGCCGTGTAGGCGAGTTCCCGCAGGTGGCCTTCGCCGATGATGCCGGGCAGCCGCTGCAGCGAACCCACATCGGCCACGATCGCGACCTTGGCTTCGCGCAGACTGAATTTCGCCTCGGCGCTGGCGTAGCGGATATCCGCGGCGGAAATCAGGTCGAGGCCGCCGCCGATGCACCAGCCCGAGACGGCGGCGATCACCGGTTTACGGCATTCGGCCACCGCGGTGATCGCGTCCTGCAGGCGCCGGATCTCGCCGAGGAAATCGGTGCGGGGAGCGGCCAGGGCGCGGTCGGCCATCAGCGGGCCGAAGGTGCCGCTCATTGCGGGCAGGTCGAGACCGTAGGAGAAATGCTTACCCGAACCGGTGAGTACCACCGCCCGGACCTCGGGGTCGGCGTCGAGACCGCGGAAGATCTCCGGCAGTTCCCGCCAGAAATCCGGGCCCATGGCGTTTCCTTTACCCGGGCCGGTGAGCGTCACCCGGGCGACGCGGTCGTTGGTTTCGACGGTGAAAGCCTGCCAATCTGTCATCGGTCCAGACTAATGCCCGTTCCCTACCGGCCCAGGACTGCTGGGCGGGTCTGTCCACTCGCCGGGACGGCCTGGACGGTCATCGGATAAACGGCGGCGCAGGAGCCGGGTTCGCCTTACTCTGTGGCCATGCGCAGGTCGCTTCCACCGATAACCTGCCGGGTCTCGGATACTTTGATAGCGCGCGGACACCACGGTCTGATCGTCACCGTCCCGGAATCCGCGGCCGGTCCCGCGGCAACCGCGCACGCGATGGAGGTGGCACGGGGGGCATTGGTGCAGGCACAGGTCTTCCTGCTGGGCGACGATCCGATTCTGCTGCTGGTTTCCGCGGCGCATCGGGTGGACGCCGCGCGTACCGGGGCACGGCTCGAGGGTGAGCTCGTTGCGGCGCCCCCGCATCTCGCCGTCAAGTACACCGGACAGCTGCCGGGCAGTATTGCGCCGGTGGGCCATCCCGCGAACCTGCCCACCTGGGTGGACAGCACGCTGTCCCGGTTCGGGGAGCTGGTGGCGGCCGGCGGCTATCCGGGCGCGGTTTTCCGCACCTCCTACCCCGAACTCCTCCGGATCACCGCCGGCCTCTCCCTCGATGTGGAGTGATCCGGAAGGACCTCCCACCCAGCGGACCACCCCGCACTATCGGGACGATCCGGGCGTAGCGTCGGCTGGGTGACCGAAGCACCACGGCCCGAGACCGGAATCCGGATTCCCGACGATCTCAGCGGGATCACCGCCGAGCAATACCGCGCCTCGATGCGGCACTACCCGTCCGGCGTCACCATCGTGACGTTGAACTCGCCCGCCGGGCCGGTCGGTTTCACCGCGACATCGTTCGCCTCGCTCTCCCTGGATCCGCCGCTCATCTCGTTCAATATCGCCGATACCTCCTCCAGCCTCGCCGCGCTCACCGCCGCGCAATCGGTGGTGATCCATTTCCTGGGCGAACATCAGCGCCATCTCGCCCAGCGGTTCGCCCGCACCGCGGCGCACCGCTTCAGCGACCCCGCCCTGTGGTCGGCCCTGGATACCGGGGAACCGGTTCTGCACGGCACCCCGCTGTGGTTGCGCACGACCATCGAGCAGCTCATCCCGATCGGCGACCACACTCTCGTGGTGGGCCGAGTGGTGAAGGTCCACGACGACACCGAAGAAGAGCCCCCGACGGCCCCCTTGCTCTATTACAAGGGCCGCTACTACCGCCCGACCCCCCTCGCCGACGACGTCGACTGAGCGCGGACGATACTGCCCGCTTCGCCAGACCCGGACCGCCCGGCTCCAGCGCCTCAGCGTGTTCGACGAATTTCGACTCCCGCAGGCACGACGCAAGCCGGGCCCGCGTCCGGTCCGCCGCGCCCTGATCCTGCCCACAGGCGTGGGGGTCCGACGTTCTCTGCGGCCGAACACGCCCGGCGGCCCGGCGGTGAGTGAGCCGCTCACGGCGTATCGCGAGGGCGCACCGACGAGCGCAGCGACAGCATTCGCCCCCACCCGCGGAATCCGTCGCACCCAGCGCCGCCGAGTACTCGGCGGCGCTGGGTTTTGGCCCGTCCATGCGGAGAGTATGGACCCGGGGCCGAGCATTGCGGCGCCGGAGACACCGCACGACATAGGGGCCGGAACCCCGTCTGCACCAGCGCGCCAATAAACTCATTCGACCGCTGTTTGCCGGGCGGTAACCCTCGTGTGGGAGAACGAGTCCGTCGGCTGGGCGATGGAAGGTGGGCCGGGTAAATGCAGGCGCAGCTCGAAACGGTGAGCGGGCTCCGGCGCGCCGAGGCGGCGCCGCGGGCGCGCACCCTGGTCGATGTGCTCGCCGAGACGGCCACCCGGCACCCGGATGCTCCTGCCGTGGCGACCGCCGACCGCACCCTGTCCTATGCCGAACTGCTGGTGGAGATCGACCGTTCGGTCCGGGATCTGCGGGCGGCCGGGGTCCGGCGGGGTGATCGGGTCGGTGTAAGGATGCCGTCGGGGACCTGGGAGCTGTATCTGACGATTCTGGCGGTACTGCACGCCGGGGCCGCCTATGTTCCGGTCGATGCCGATGACCCCGAGGAGCGGGCGCGGCTCGTTTTCGGGGAAGCGCGGGTCAACGCCCTCGCCACCGCGGCGGGTATCGAACCGGTCGGCGACCGCCAACCCGATCCGGCAATCGGCGGGCAATCCGGCGACGCCCCCGCGGTGGACGACGACGCGTGGATCATCTTCACCTCCGGTTCCACCGGCACACCGAAGGGTGTCGCGGTCACGCATCGCAACGCGGCTGCCTTCGTCGACGCGGAGGCCCGCCTGTTCCTGCGGGACAACCCACTCGGGCCCGGTGACCGCGTCCTGGCGGGGCTCTCGGTGGCCTTCGACGCCTCCTGTGAGGAGATGTGGCTGGCCTGGCGGCACGGTGCCTGCCTGGTCCCGGCGCCGCGGGCGCTGGTGCGGACCGGCGCCGATCTGGGCCCGTGGCTGGTCCGGCAGGGCATCAGCGTGGTCTCCACCGTTCCCACCCTGGCAGCGACCTGGCCGGCCGAAGCGCTAGAATCGGTGCGGCTGTTGATCTTCGGCGGCGAGGCCGTACCGCCGGACCTGGCCGAACGACTGGCCGACGACGACCGCGAGATATGGAACACCTACGGCCCCACCGAGGCCACCGTGGTCGCCTGCGCCGCGCTGCTGGACGGCACCGGCCCGGTGCGGATCGGGCTGCCGCTGGACGGCTGGGATCTGGCCGTGGTCGACGCGGAGGGTCTTGCGGTGGGCGAGGGCGAATCCGGCGAATTGGTGATCGGCGGCGTAGGTCTGGCCCGCTACCTCGATCCGGTCAAGGACGCCGAAAAATACGCGCCGCTGGCGACACTGGGCTGGGACCGCGCCTACCGCAGCGGCGACCTGGTCCGTAACGACAGCGCCGGTCTGATCTTCCTGGGCCGCGCGGACGATCAGGTGAAGATCGGTGGTCGCCGGATCGAACTCGGCGAGATCGACAACGCTCTCCAGCATCTGCCCGGCGTGAGCGGTGCCGCTGCCGCGGTACGCACCACCGCCACGGGTTCACCGGTGCTGATCGGCTACCTCACCGGTGTCCCCGCCGATTACGACCTGGCCGCGGCGCGGACGTTACTGTCCGGGCAGCTACCGGCGCCGTTGATCCCGCGACTGGTCGTCGTCGCCGAACTACCCACCCGGACCTCGGGAAAGGTCGACCGCAACGCACTGCCCTGGCCGTTGGCGGGCGCCGATGCCGGGACCGAACACGGTTTGACGGGAACGGCCGCCTGGGTGGCCCAGATCTGGATCGATGTACTCGCCGCCGAGATCACCGGCGCCGACGCCGATTTCTTCGAACTCGGCGGCGGATCACTGTCGGCCGCGCAGCTGGTATCGGCGCTGCGCACGCGGTACCCGCAGGTCACCGTCGCCGATATCTACGACCATCCGCGGCTCGGCGCGCTGGCCGAACTCCTGGACGACAGCGGGCCGGGTGTCAAAGCCGACGTCCGCCGGGTCGAGCCGACGCCACGCCCGGCGCAACTTGCCCAGATCCTCGCGACGGTCGCCCTCACCACTCTCACCGGACTGCAATGGGTGACCTGGCTCGCGGTGGCCGCGGGTGTCGCGGGCTGGTTCGAGGTATTGCCGTGGCTACCGCGCCTGTCGTGGTGGTGGACCGCACTGCTGTTCGCCGTGTTCATCACCCCGCTGGGCCGGATGGCGATCTGTGTCGCGGGGGCGCGGGTCCTGCTCGCGGGCGTCGAGCCCGGGAGTTATCCGCGCGGCGGTCCGGTACATGTGCGGTTGTGGGCCGCGGTCCGGCTGGCCGAGGCCAGCGGGGCGGAAAACCTTTCCGGCGCACCGTGGATGGTGCCGTTCGCCCGGGCGCTGGGAGCCACCGTCGGCAAGGGCGTGGACCTGCACACGCTGCCCCCGGTGACCGGCATGCTCGAGCTGCGCGACGGGTGCAGTGTGGAACCCGAGGTCGACCTGTCCGGATATTGGATCGACGGCGATACCGTGCACATCGGTGCGATCCAGGTGGGTAAGGGCGCGGTCGTCGGCGCCCGCTCGGTGCTGCTGCCCGGGACGAAGATCGGCCGGGACGCCGAGGTCGCGGCCGGTTCGGCGGTATCGGGGAAGGTGAAGGCAGGCCAGGAATGGGCGGGCTCACCGGCGGTGAAGGTCGGCCGGGCGCGGCACCGCTGGCCGGCGCAGACACCCGAACGTGCCGTGCACTGGGTGGTAGCGTACGGCATTGCTTCGCTGGCGCTGGGCGCGCTGCCGCTCGCCGGGCTGGCGGCCGGCCTCGCGGTGATCGCATGGGGCGTCCGGGATTCGGTGGGTTTCGCCGGCGCCTTGCTACCCGCTTTCCTCTGGTTGCCAGTGGCGACACTGTTCAGCCTGCTGGTGTACGCGGTAACGACCGTCGTCGCGGTCCGGCTGCTCAGTATCGGCTTGACCGAGGGCTACCATCCGGTGCGCAGCCGAGTCGGCTGGCAGGTCTGGGCGACCGAACGCCTGCTGGACTCCGCCCGCACATTCCTGTTCCCGCTCTACGCTTCCCTGCTGACCCCGGTCTGGTTGCGGCTGCTCGGCGCGAAGGTCGGTAAACGGGTCGAGGCCTCCACGGTGCTGCTGCTACCGAAGTTCACCACCGTCGCCGACGGCGCGTTCCTGGCCGACGACACCATGATCGCCAGTTACGAACTCGGTGGCGGCTGGTTGCACATCGGTGAGGCGAAGGTCGGTAAACGCGCCTTTCTCGGCAATTCCGGGATGACCGCACCCGGCCGGCGGGTGCCGAAGAATGGTCTGGTGGCCGTGCTGTCTGCGGCTCCGAGCAAGGCCAAGGCCGGATCGTCGTGGCTGGGCAGCCCACCGGTCCGGTTGCGGCGGGCAGCCGGAAGTGCCGATACCGACCGCACCTTCGACCCGCCGCTGCGGTTGCGGATCTTCCGCAGCGCCTTCGAAACCTGCCGCCTGGCCGCGGTGGTGGTGACCTTCGCCATCGGCCTCGGGGTGCTGTTCGGCCTCGCGCGAGTGGCGGACAGTTTCGGTTTCCTGGCGGCCGGGTTGCTGTCCGGGGTGGTGCTCATGGTCGCGGGCGCGGTGGCCTGCGCGAGTGCGGTGACGGCGAAATGGGTTCTGGTGGGCCGTATCCGGGCCGAGGAACATCCACTGTGGAGTTCTTTCGTCTGGCGTAACGAAGTCTCGGACGCCTTCGTGGAAACCGTTGCCGCGCCGTGGTTCGCCCGCGCGGCAACCGGTACGCCCGTGCTGAATCTCTGGTTGCGCGCACTCGGCGCGAAGATCGGCCGCGGGGTATGGTGCGAGTCCTATTGGCTTCCGGAGGCAGACCTGGTGACACTCGGCGACGGGGCGACCGTGGAACGCGGCTGTGTGGTGCAAACGCATCTGTTCCACGACCGCATCATGGCCATGGACACCGTCACCCTGGAACCGGGCGCCACCCTCGGACCGCATTGCGTCGCCCTACCGGCCGCGACTGTCGGCGCGGGCGCCACCGTGGGTCCGGCATCGCTGGTGATGCGCGGCGATACCGTACCGCCCTCCACGAGATGGTGGGGTAACCCCATCGCCCCCTGGACCGGCCCGGTGCGCACCCCGGACAGCGATTCGGCGGACGAGGAGACGGACCGCTGATGGGGAGCAGGTTCTACGACGCCCCCATCGACGACTACCTCCCGCAGAACGGCAACCGGGGCTATCGCGTTTCGCGGTACGAGCTGGAACTGAACTACAAGGTCGCCAGTAATCGCCTCGCGGGCCGGGCCGTGATCACCGCGGTGACCACGGCCGAACGCCCCCGCTATTCGCTCGACCTGTCCCAGCCTCTTGCGGTATCGAAGGTGCTGGTCAACGGCAACAAGGCCGCCAAATACAACCATCAGCGCGGCAAACTCACCGTCACGCCGCGCCAGCCGATCCCGGCGGGCGGGATGCTGCAGCTCGTCGTCCTGTACGCCGGCGCACCGAAACCCGTACGGGGTCCGTGGGGGGAGGTCGGCTGGGAGGAACTCACCGAAGGCGCGCTGGTGGCCAGTCAACCCAACGGCGCCGCCTCCTGGTTCCCCTGCGACGACCATCCCAGTTCCAAGGCCAGCTACCGCATCTCGATCACCACCGATACCCCGTACTACACCCTCGCCAACGGCAACCTCGTCGGCAAACAGACCAAGGCCGGGCAGACGACCTGGATCTACGAGCAGGCCGAACCGATGGCCGGCTATCTGGCGACCGTGCAGATCGGCCGCTACCGCAGGCACCGGATCGGCGAGCACAACGCTCCGGTACCGATGTACGCGGCCGTCCCGGCCACCCTGCGCGCAGCGTTCGACCACGATTTCGCCCGCCAGCCGGAGATGATGTCGGTGTTCATCGACCGCTTCGGGCCGTACCCGTTCCAGAGCTACTCGGTGGTGGTCACCGAGGACGAGCTGGAGATCCCCATCGAAGCCCAGGGCATCTCGATTTTCGGCGCCAACCACTGCGACGGCCGCCGCGGGGTGGAGCGGCTGGTGGCGCACGAACTGGCACACCAGTGGTTCGGCAACAGCCTGACCCTCCAGCACTGGTGCGATATCTGGCTGCACGAGGGTTTTGCCTGCTATGCGGAATGGATCTGGTCGGAAGCCGCCGGCGGCGCGAGTGCGGACCAGCTGGCCCGGGCAGCTTGGCATACGCTGCGCCGGGAGCCGCAGAACATCGTGGTCGGCGATCCCGGCCCCGGCCTGATGTTCGACGATCGCGTGTACAAACGGGGCGCGCTCACCCTGCACGCGCTGCGGCTGGAACTCGGCGATACCGCGTTCTTCCGGTTGATCCGCGATTGGACCGCCCGGCACCGTCATGCCTCGGTCTCCACCGAGGAGTTCACCGATCTCGCCGGCCACTACAGCGTGGCGCCGCTGCATGCGCTGTGGCAGGACTGGCTGTATTCCGAACCGCTACCGCAGCTGCCGCCCGCCGGTCAGAAAACCAGGTAGCGGCCCGCCAGCTGCTCGACCAGCGGATCGTCCTCGCCGACGCTGTCCAGGGCGTCGAGATCGGTCACCAGCGAGATGAGGCGCGGATCCTCCGATTCGGGTCCGGCCGGGCCGTCTTCGGCGAGTTGCCGCAGCATTTTGTCCCGTACCCGGTCCTTCAGTGAGTTGCGCATATCCACCTCTCGGGTCAGACCGGCGTCAACCAGGTGCCCCACGGCGTGTTGCGCAGCACGGTGTACGCGGCCATCGAGCCGAGTAGCACCCACATCGTTGCGGTGCCGATTCCGGGCAGCCGCGGTCCTTCGCCGCGCCAGGCACGGACGGCCCAATCGCCCACCCACAGCGCGAACAGCACCAGCACCGGCAAAGCCAGCAGGTTGCTGTGCAGGGAATCGATGATGTTCCCGTCGGTGAGGTTGTGCACTGCCCGCATACCCCCGCATCCGGGGCAGTACACCCCGAACAGCGCATAGGAAGGACACAGCCCGTACGACCCCGGAACGTGCGGATCCCGGAAGTGCAGCAGCAGTACGGCCGCCGCTCCCGCACTCGCGACCGCCGCCGGTAGCGCGACCGCGCTCAGCCGCGCGAGCCCGCTGCGCACGGGTTCCGTTCCCACGGCCGCAACACCGGAGGGCACCGGTTGTGGCGGGGCCGCGTCGGAATCGTTCACGGTTCTCACCGTAGCCCCGGCGGCGGGGTTGATGCCACAACCATCGGAGGTGCTAGCTCCGGTTTCCGGCTGCGGTGCATAGAAACGGCGTCGAATGGGAATTCTGGGTTAACGGCACCGCCCGCGGAACCGACATCCGGGGTGAGAACCACATTCCGGACAGAGAATCTCGGCGCGGCGCTTGCTCTTGTAAGCACCCAGCTTGCAGGTTACCGTGTCAGGCAGGCACAAAGGAGTGTTCTGATGCTGGTGAAATCACTGACGGCGCTATCGCAGGCGCACCACGGCGCGCTGACCGCCCCTTACCGTGCCGCATTGCGCGCCCGCCGATTCCGGAACGCCGCCTTCAACGCCCCCGCCGATGCGCCCGAGGTCTCCACCGTCACCACCGTCGACGGCGCCCGCCTGCGCGTGCACTCCTACGGTCCCGCCGATGCCGAGCCGATCGTGTTCATCCACGGCTGGAGCTGCTGTATCGAGTACTGGAATCCACAGATCAACGCCTTCGCGGGCCGCTACCGGGTGATCTCCTACGATCAGCGCGGCCACGGCGAGAGCACCCTGGGGCGCGCTCCACTCGGCGACCGCACCCTCGCCGATGATCTCGCGGCAGTTCTGGACGCCACCCTGCGCCCGGGTCGCACTGCATTGCTGGTCGGCCACAGCATGGGCGGCATCACCTTGCAAGCATGGGCCGCCCGTCATCCGCAGCAGGTCGCCCGGCGGGCCCGCGCGGTGGTGCTCGCCAACACCACCTCGGGCAATATCCGCTACGACACCGATCTGCTCCCGCTGCTGAACAAACCGCTCAGTGTGGGAAACCTGCCGATCACCCTGCTCGGCTCGCCCGTCCGACTCCCGATGATCGTCGCCGAGTCCATCCTCACCTCCCCGGTCCCCCTGCCCGGCGGCTGGGCAGCCCGGGAACTGCTCAAACAGCGCATCATGGCCCGCGGCGCCACCAACGAACAGGCCGATTTCGCCCTGAGCATCGTGCGCTCCTGCCGTCCCCTGGCACGCGGCCGGCACGCCGCCATCCTGGCAGACCTGCAACTGGGCGAAGCGGCCGCGAACCTCACGGCGCCCACCACGATCATCGCCGGCCAGTACGACCGGCTACTGCCCGAACGAATGTCGCGCATCATCGCCGACACCATGGAGCAGGCCGGTCACCGCCCCGATTACCAGGTCTGGCCCACCGGCCACCTCGGCAATATCGAAGCCGCCGACCGTTTCGACACCGAACTCGCCTCCATCCTGAATCGCACCGGTTCGCGGTCTGTGGCCGCGGGCTGAGCGGAGGTCCCCGAGTTCGGTCGACGATGCCCGGCTCGGCGGACTTCATTACGGCGGCACCGGACAGAGGGAGCTGCGTAGCGCCATGCGGGATCGCCGGCCCCATTACCGTGACCAGGGCGGCCGAAGCCATGCGCACAGGAATATCGGCGATGGCGCGTCGTTGCACCCAGCGACAGCTCCCTGGCGATAGGAATGGACTATGCGCGCAGCGACCTACGACCGCTACACCGCCGACGACAACGATGTACGAGTCCGTGACCTGCCCACACCCAAACTGTTCCCCGGCTCGGTCCTGATCGAAGTCCGCGCGGCAGGGGTGAATCCGGTCGACTGGAAGTTGATGTCGGGCGCACTCGACGGCCTGATCGACGCGGTGTTCCCGGTGATTCCCGGCTGGGATGTCGCCGGAACCGTGGTCGATACCGGATTGGACACCCCGGAGTTCTCGGTGGGCGACGATGTGCTCGCCTACGCCCGCAAGGATGTCCTGCAGGCCGGTACCTTCGCCGAACTGGTCACGGTCGCGGCCGCGCACGTCGCCCGGAAACCGGCCGAACTGCCGTGGGAGCAGGCCGGTGCGCTCCCCCTGGCCGGTGGCACAGCACTGCGCACCCTCGACCTGCTCGAGGTGACCGCCGACGATACCGTGCTGATCCACGCCGCGGCCGGGGGTGTCGGCAGCCTGGGCGTGCAGATCGCGACCGCCCGCGGCGCCCGGGTCCTGGGCACCGCATCCCAGAAGAACCACGAGTACCTGCGGGAACTCGGGGCCGAGCCGGTGGAGTACGGCGACGGCGTCGTCGAACGAATCCGGGAACTGGCCCCCGACGGTGTGGGCGCGGTGGCCGATTTCGTCGGCGGCCAGCTCGACACCACTCTCGCGGTACTCGCCCCCGGTGGCCGGCACGCCTCGGTCGCCGACAACGGTGTGGCCGAGCACGGCGGGCATATCGTCTGGGTCCGCCCCGACGGCACGCAGACCCAGCGCCTGGCCGACCTCGCCGCCAAAGGCGACCTGACGGTCCCCATCGCCCGCACCTTCTCCCTCGACGAGGTCCCCGAAGCGTTCGCGGCGAGCCGCACCGGACACACCCGCGGGAAGAACGTCATCGTTCTCTGATCTCCCGGCAGCGCGGCCCCAGAACAGACCCACACACTGCGGCGTCCGACCTCCCCGGCCCGGCGAAGGAGATCTCGTGCCCACGTTCCCGTTCCGGCCCGCTCTCCCGCATCAGGTGTTCACCGCCGGTTTCTACCCGGATCCCGACGCCGACTACGTGGTGCGCTGCGTCCTCGGCGCCACCGCGTCCGGGGCGGCCGATATCGGCGAGGTCCTATGGGCCATCGATGCCGCCGAACCCGATGACCACGAAAACTGGTTCCGCAGCTGGGAAGCCGCCGGCGAACGTGCACGCGCCCTCGCCGATACCTCCGCTGCCGGCGGCCATCAGCTGAGCGCCTCCTGGGCATACCTACGGTCCGCCACCTATTTCGCGACCGCCGTCAATGCGCTCAGCGGTTCCGGCGCCGGCGAACGGCTTCTCCCGGCCTTCCGTAACCACCGGTCCGGTTGGGACCGTTTCGTCGACACCACCGCGTATCGGGTCGAACGCGTCGACATCCCGTACGAGAACAGCACCCTGCCCGGCTATTTCTTCCGCCCGGCGCCGGACAGCACGCCGCGACCCACCCTCGTCATGGTCAACGGCAGCGACGGCGCGCTCAGCGGACTGTGGAATGCGGGGGCCTCCGGCGCACTGGCCCGCGGCTACAACGTGCTGATGTTCGACGGCCCGGGTCAGCAGTCGATGCTGTTCGAGCGGGAAATGGCATTCCGTCCGGATTGGGAGGCGGTACTCACCCCGGTCCTCGACCATCTGCTCGAACTGCCCGGCGTCGACGCCGAACGGGTCGCGCTGTACGGGATCAGCCAGGGCGGATTCTGGATCGCCCGGGCGCTGGCCTTCGAGCACCGTTTCGCGGCCGCTGTCGCAGACCCCGGTGTGGTCGATGTTTCGGCCTCCTGGGCGGCGAATATCCCGAAATCCCTGCTGAAACTGTTCCATGCGGGCAAGAAGAAGCAGTTCGACACCGAGCTGGGTATCGGCCTGAAGCTGTCCGGAAAAAGTGCCCACACCTGGAACTTCCGGGCGCGGCCGTATCGGCGTGACAGCTATTTCGACACCCTCACCGCGGTCGGCTAGTACACACTCGGCGCCGCCGAGGCCGCCCGGATCACCACGCCCGTGTTCATCTCCGACCCCGAGGACGAACAGTTCTGGCCGGGCCAGTCCCGGCGCCTGGCCGAAATGGTTGCGGGGCCGGTGCACCGCTGCCGGTTCACCGCGGCCGAAGGCGCGAACTACCACTGTCAGCCGCTGGCCCGCGCCCTCACCGACCAGCGGATGTTCGATTGGCTGGACGAAACACTTGGTTCTCGGTGACGATCGGCGTCTTCGCCACTGAATGGGACCGGCGCCCGATCGGATAGGGCGGTACACCCATGGCCGTCCTTCCGGAAGGTAGGTTCACACGATGGCTTTGCGCGTAGTTCAGTGGGCGACCGGGGGTGTCGGACAGGCCGCGATCGAACACATCCTGGCCCATCCCGACCTCGAACTGGTCGGCTGCTGGGTTCATTCACCGGAGAAATCCGGTAAGGACGTCGGCGATATCGTCGGATCGGACAAGACCGGTGTCATCGCGACCCACAGTGTCGAGGAAATCCTCGCGCTGGACGCGGACTGCGTACTGTATGCGCCGCTGCTGCCCGATGCCGGTCAGGTTCGGGCGATCCTGCGTTCCGGCAAGAATGTCGTCACTCCCCTGGGCTGGTTCTGGCCGACCGACAAAGAACGGTCGAAAATGGAACCCGCGGCCCTCGAAGGCGGGGCGACCTTGCACGGCACCGGTATCGACCCCGGCGGCGCCACCGAACAGCAGCCCCTTTTCTTCAGCGGACTGTCCTCGGCGATCACCTTCGTCCGCGGCGAGGAGTTCTCCGATATCCGCACCTACAACGCCCCCGACGTGGTCCGCCATATCATGGGCTTCGGCGGAACCCCCGAGGAGGCGAAAGCGGGCCCGATGCTCGGCCTGCTCGCGCGCGGTTTCGAACAGTCGGTGCGCATGTGCCTGGACACGCTCGGTTTCGCGGACGCCGAGATCCGCAGCAGCCACGATATCGCGGTCGCCACCGCACCGATCGATTCACCGGCCGGCGTGATCGAACCCGGCCGCGTCGCCGCGCAGCGTTTCGCCTGGGAAGCGTTCATCGGCGAAACCAAGGTAGTCCGGGTGGCGGTCAACTGGTTGATGGGCGAGGAAAACCTGGACCCGGCATGGGAATTCGGCTCCGGCGGGGAACGCTTCGAGATCGAGGTCAAGGGCGACCCGGACTGTTCGGTGGTCATCCACGGCTGGCATCCGACCAGTGTCACGGCCGGGCTGCTCCGCAACCCCGGAATCGTGGTCACCGCCGCACATTGCGTCAATTCGATCCCCACTGTCTGCGCCGCGCCGCCCGGCATTCTCACCTTCGTGGATATGCCCGTGGTCACCGGCCGCGCGCACCCTGACCTCGCGGGGTAACAACACCTTTCGAGGACCAACGCGAACGAACCGGCACTCCGCCGGTTCGTTCGCATGGCCGCTCAGACAGCCGCGATCACGACCGCCAGGGCGACCAGCGCGATCGCCTGCAGCCCCACCCGCGGGAAGATAATGCTGTCCCAACGCTGTTGCAGCGCACGCGCATTGTCCGGAATGACCCCGGAAACCGCCGCCGCCTTCTGCGCCGTATTGACCGGTTTCGCGATCCGGGCATACAGGGCGAGCCAGACGACCAGCGCGACCACGGCCACCGCCGCTGCTCCCGCCGAGACCAGGTATCCGCTCAGCCCGGCCACCACAGCGGCGGCGAGCGCGCTCACCAATCCGGTGATGCCGACCGGCGGCATGCGCGCGTCAGCGTAATAGTGACCCCACCCGGCACTCAGGGTCATAGTGGCGTCGTCGAGCCGGGCATTGACCGAGCGTGCGATGAGTGCGGCAAAAGCGTCGGTGCCGTAGACGACGGCGTTGGTGACGAGGGCGAGCACGGCGAGAACTTGGATGAGCGTGGTCATGGGAGGCTCCTGAGGGTTTGGGCTGTCGAATGGTTCCGATGCGCTACACGGCCTGGACAGCGGCAGCGGCGCCGACGCGCTCACGGATGAGCAGCACCCCGGTGAGTGCGACGAACGCAGCGGTCAGCCCGTGGATTCCGAAAGCCGCGGCGGCCGAACCGTTGTGGAGCAGAACGGTGAGCATGTCCCCCACCGGGATCAGCGCGAACCCGAGCAGCACGACCCCCAGCGCGTACCGCTGTCCCAGCGCGAGCAGCACCAGGACGACGATCCCGGTGACCGTATCGCGAACTCCCTTGAGATTCGAGAACGCCGCCGCTTCACCCGTGGGCCATACCGGCAATCCGAAGCCGGGAGCGATCCATTCGGGGGCGATCAGATAACCGACCCCGATGTACAGGATGAATGCGGCCCCGATCAGGGACAACACGGTGGCGATGCGGCGAGCGGTGATCATGGTCGACTCCATATCTAGCATTGCTATATCTAGTAGCGACACTAATCTGTTGGCGCTACTTTGTCTAGCGCTGCTAGATTCGACGGTATGGGTATCCAGAACAGGCGCGAACGGGAACGAGCCGAGCGGCACAGGCTCATCGTCGATACGGCCCGCGAACTGGCGGAAACCGAAGGCTGGGACGCCGTCACCGTCCGCAAACTCGCGGACCGCATCGAATACAGCCAACCCGTCCTCTACAGCCATTTCGCCGGTAAACGCGCCATCGTCACCGCGGTCGCCCTCGACGGCATCACCGAAGCCGCCGCCGTCCTCCACCACGCCCGCACCACAGCCCCCGACAAATCCGCAGCTCTGGCTGCCGTAGCCCGCGCCTACACCGACTTCGCCGCCGAAAACCCCGCCCTCTACGAGGCCATGTTCGTCCTACCCACCGACCTCACCTTCGGCGACGGCGCCCCCGAACCCCTCCGCAACGCATTCACCGAACTGGTCACAACCTTTGCCCCCTTCGCCGCCACAACCGACGTCGAAACCCTCACCGAGACTATCTGGAGCACTCTCCACGGCCTGGCCACGCTCGAACGCAACAACCGCCTTCGCCCAGGTCACCGGACGGAGCGGTTGGCGATCCTGCAGGGCTGGCTGGAAGACGCCGCACACGACCCCGCCGAGCCGCACGCGAAATAGTCGCCCGCTACGGCCCGGCGTCTACACACAGTGATGACTTCGTGGGAGCGGCTCGCAATTCCGCACGGATCCGGGTAACGCCGCTACTGTCGGTCGCCGGAACCCGAGGGCCGCCCGCTACTGCCTGATTCCACGTCGGCGGTCTCGATGAAATTGCCACCGTCCCGAGAACGGGCTCGGGTTCTGCTCATGCGCCGCCCGGCCGGGTCGAAACCGCGGGCCTCTTCCCGCGCGTGCCTCCGGCGTGTTCGTTCGCGACCCGCGCGACCGGTTCGTTGACCCCAATGTGCGGGTGGGTTTCAATGCAGCCGGCGTCCGAGAGACATTTCGCTGCTCAGGCTTGTGCACAACTCGTCACACCGCGCCGGTGACCGGCCGATCCGGAGACTGCCCGCGGTAGCGCCCGGCGGCTGCTGCCGGGGAACGGAGTCGACGATGAGGATGGTCGCATTCGGTTCCGGGGCACTGCCCCGGATGATCCGCGCTCTGGTCACGGCGGCACTGCTGCTGTCGGGCAGTACGGCAGCAATCCCGGCTGCCGTACAAGCCGACCCACCACCTGCGGCTGCCGACTCCTTCTACGACTACGACCGGCCCCTGACCACCACCGCTCCGGGGGCAGTCCTGCGTTCCCGGCCCGCGCCGTTCGCGTTCCCGAAGTTATCCACACCCATCACCAGCACCCAGGTGCTCTACCGGACCACCAATCAGCAGAACGGCCCCACCGCGGCAGTCACCACCGTGCTCCGACCACTCGTCCCCGGCCCCACGCGACTCCTGTCGTACCACATGGCCTACGACGCCCTCGGATCCCAATGCAACCCCTCGTCCACGCTCACCGGCCGGACCGACAGCCCCGGTGCCATCATGGAGCAGGCCATCATCGCCGGCTATCTAGCCGCCGGATTCACCGTCGTGGTACCCGATTACGAGGGCCTGGATCTGGAGTGGACCGTCGGCCGGCAATCGGGCTACGCCGCCCTCGACGGAATCCGGGCCGCCGAACAGATCCTGGGCCTGCCCGCATCGACACCGGTCGCGATGACCGGATACTCGGGCGGTTCGGTGCCCACCGAATGGGGCGCCGAGCTCGCCCCGCACTACGCCCCCGAACTCGCCCTGATCGGCGCCGCCGCCGGCGGGCTACCCGTCCACCTCGCCCACAACCTCCCCTATGTCAGCGGCAGCGCCAACTGGGCGGGCGTCATCCCGGCCATGGTCGTCTCCTTCCGCCGCGCCTACGGCCTCGACACCGCCGCCTTCCTCTCCGAACGCGGGGCCCAGCTCACCGCCGCTGTGGAGAGCCTGTGCCTCGGGCAGTTCGCCAAACGTTATCCCGGCCTCACCGACGCCGAAATGGTCCGCGCCCCCTACCATTCCCTGCTCGATGTCCCCGCGGCCGCGGCCGCCGTCAACGACAACATCATGGGCACCGCCGGCACACCCACCGTTCCACTGCTGCTCGCCGTAGGCCAGAACGATCCGATCGGCGACTCGGTGATGGTCGCCCGCGATATCGAGGCCCTGGCCCACCAGCACTGCGGCCGCGGCGTCCCGGTAACCTACGCCCGATACCAGCACCACGACCACATCGCCGCCTTCGCCCGCTTCCAGGCCGAGGCCGCCCAGTTCCTCGCCGACCGTTTCGCCGGCACCCCACCCACGACGAACTGCGCATCCATCGGCCCCGGCAACTCCCTCGCACCAGTCCCCATCCCGGCCGGGTGATCGACCGGCCTATCTCAGGCGCCCGCATCCGGCCGGTCCGGACGCAGTGATAGGCCTAGCCTCGGGGCATGATCGTTATCGACGCCGCCGAGGACCCCGGCAAGCACAACGGCGCAGAAGCGGTAAGCGAGTGGCAGCTGCTGAGCCAGCAGCGAGTCACCGATTTCGCCGACGCCAGCGACGACCGCAACCCCCTCCACGTGGATCCTGACTTCGCCCGCACAACTCCCTACGGCTCGACGATCGCGCACGGCTACTACTTCATGGCCACCGCCCCGAGCGTGCTCGAAACCCTGTGGCAGTTCACTGGATTCTCCTTCGCTGTCGCCTACGGTGTCGACCGGATCCGCTTTCCCGCTGCCCTCCCCACCGGCACCCGCTTCAGATTGCGGCTACAGATCATCGCGGCCGAACCAATCCCTGGAGGCGTCCAGGTGCGCACGAACCTCATATTCGAAGGCGAAAGGATCGAAAGCCCGGTCTGCGTAGCCGAATCCCTCTACCGCGCGTATCGATAACCCGCCATCACGGCACAACACCGATGCGTTGGGACAGTTTTCCCAGTTCACCTACCGTCAGGCCACGTCGCATCAATCGACGTATTCGGCCGAACTCCGGCCGGCCTACCCGCCTTCTCACACTGAACCGGATTATGGACATAGCAGACGTGGAGACGGTACGGCCACGATTGTCCTTCGCCCGGTATCGATGTCCGGTGACAGGCAGCAGGGCGTCGCGAGATACGCGGATCGAGTGGTGTCACCATCGGAACATGTCGAAAGATCCCGTAGACCTGGCCGCGAAGTTGTCGCTGTTCTCCGAGCGCTGGTCGCCCAAGGTTGTGGCGCGGCTCAACGATTACGAAATCAAAGTCGTCAAACTGCAAGGCGAGTTCGTGTGGCACAAACACGACGAAACCGACGAACTCTTCTTCGTCATCGACGGTGAACTGATGATCCAGATGCGTGACGGCGACGTCCGGGTCGGGCCGGGGCAGTTGTTCGTCGTGCCGAAGGGTGTCGAGCACTGTCCGATAGCAGACGGGGAAGTGCACGCAATGCTCATCGAACCCGCAGGAGTTCAGAACACCGGCGATGCAGGTGGCCCGCTCACCGCGCAGTATGACGACTCCCTCACATGACGGCGTTCACCGGCGAACCCGAAGGCGGCAAGACCGGTGACAAAGCATTCTTCGACCGGTCGACAGCCGGCTGGACGCCTGGCCCTTGGATCCGGATGCGCTCGCGTGCCACGCTCTCCGCGAATTTTGTTAACTCAGTAGTGCTACCATAATCAAGTGCCGATGTTGATCGACCATGCGCAACGGCGAGCCGAGTTGGCCGCCGCGACCTGGAAAGTGATTCAGCAGAAGGGCGTCGCTGCGGTGTCGCTCCGCACCGTCGCCGCGGCGGCCGGATTGTCCACGGGCTCGCTCCGCCACGTTTTCCCGGCCAAGGCCGATCTACTGGCGTTCTCGATGGAGCTGGTGCACCGGCGTTTCAGCACCCGCGTCGAAAAACACAACAGTTCGCAGACCCCCGACCTCGTGGCGTGGCTCTGCGAACTATTACCGCTGGACGACGAACGCCGGCTGGAGATGGATGTCAATCTCGCCCTCTTCGCCGAAGGGGGAGCCAACCCGCATTCGTTGCGTATGCGGGAGAGCACCGCGACCGGAGTTCACGACGTCTGCCGGCACGCCCTACGGCATCCCGGAATCCGCGCACACCTGCGATCAGACCTCCATCTCGAATGGGAGGTGCCGCGGCTGGCGGTGCTCATCGACGGCCTGGCGCTCCAGCTACAAGCCCGGACCCCGCTATTGGCCCCGGAATTGGCGGTACAGATTCTGCGAGACCACACCGATCGCCTGCGCGCACACTAGCGGGGCGCTTCCCGCAAATACCCGGCGTCGCCGCACGCCGGACATCACCCCAACTCTGGAGCATCAATGGCCTTCCTGCCGAACCGATCCCGGATCGTAGCCACCTGGCGCCGGGCCCCCGCCCCGCTCCACTGGCTGACCTGGTGCGGTGTGGTGAGCATGATCGCGCTCATCGCCCTACCGATCGTCATGACATTCGACCGGACCGGCGTCGAAACGACGATCACACAGGCGAATCCGGATCTGCCGGCAGATCAGCTGAAATTCGCCTGGATCGCCTCCTTGGCCTACACCTACATCCTGCATCTCGCGAACGTCACCGTATTCGTCTGGCTCGGGTGGAAAGTCCTGCTCGGCCGGCGCTGGGCGCGGGTGACACTGACTCTGGTGCTCGTCTTCGTGATCTGCGCGGCGATGATCTCGGCAACGGCCGGCTCCATGTACCTGTGGGCGGTTGTGATCGGTCACCTGACCCACACGGCCGGATTGGCGCTCTTGTGGATCCCCCCTTCGGTGCGCGCCTTCTTCCGCACCGAATCGGCCACCGACCGGACCCCGAAAGTACGTGTGGGAACCATCGGCAACGGGCGACCCGACGGCAGCGACCTGTAGCCGCCCATCCCGCTGAATCAGCCCAGGCTCCGGGCCTCGGAGCCTGGGCTTCCGAACTGCTCCTCCGCTGAGCGCCCGAATTGGGGACGGTCGACCCCCGAAGCAGCATAGGGCGGCACCGAACTATGGCGCGGCGGAGATCTATTCGTAGTGGTGTCGGCACGAGAGAATGCGGATCACCTCGTCCTCGACCCGATAGACCAACCGGTGCTCCTGCGTGATCCGCCTCGACCACCACCCGGCGAGACTGTGCAACAGTGGCTCCGGCTTACCGATTCCGTCGGCTTGGCCATTGACCACGATGTCATCGAAAAGGCGATTGATCTTGCGCGCTGCCGCACGATCGTTGGCGACTGTCCATACGTAGTCGTTCCATGCCTCACTGGAAAACTGCAGCTTCACGCCACACCCGCAGAGTCGTCGTCCGGTACGTCCAGACGTTCGCCCGGAACGAATCCGCCCGCCGCGAATTCTTCCAGCCCGCGCTGCAGATGCCGGGCATTGGCGGGCGTGCCGAGCAGATGGGCGGTTTCCTTCAGCGACTCGTATTCACGAAGCGAAACCACCACCGCCGCCTCGTGACCGGCACGAGTGACGACGACCTCTTCCAGGTCATCGGTCGCGGTGTCGAGCACCTTCGCCAGGGTGGCGCGGGCTTCGGTGTAGGAGATCTGCCTCATGCGCCAACTGTACAGACTTTCTGTACACAGGTCACCGCTGCTGCAGTGATAGATCGTGACAAGGCAGCCGCTGCGGCACCTCGCCGGAGGCGTCGACACGGCGGAAATCAGCTTTTAGAGCTGATTTCCGAGTGGAGCCGCCTAGGAGAATCGAACTCCTGACCTTTTCATTACGAGTGAAGCGCTCTACCGACTGAGCTAAGGCGGCGTGCCTTTCGGCGTCGCGAGTCTATCGTCTCCGGCCGGGGAACGCGAAAACGGGTGGTCAGGAGGTTTGCGCGAGGAGGGTGGCGGCCATTGCGGCGAGGGCGAAACGGGGTTTGACATTGCGATCGAGGGCTTCGCGGCAGGCGAGGACGGCGTCGATCGAGCGGAGCAGGCCCTCGGGGCGGATGCGGGTGGCGAGGGTGCGGGCGCGGTCGGCCATATCGGGGTGGGTCATGGTGAGGCCGGTGGGGTCGCCGAAGCTCACAGCCAAGGCGTCGCGGTAGAGGCCGGCAATATCGAGGAGGGCGCGGTCCAGCGCGTCGCGGCCGGTGCGGGTGGCGCGGGATTTCTGGCGTTTTTCCAGGTCTTTCAGGACGCCCGCGGAACCGCGGGTGGCGCCGGCCGCGCCTTTTCCGGTGCCACCGGCCCCAAGGGCGGTGGCGAGTTCGTCGCGTTCGCGTTCGTCGCGTTCGGCGCTGAGCTCTTTGGCTTCGTCGTCGGCGGCTTTCACCAGCTCGTCCGCCGCGAGGTAGGCGTTACCGCGGAAGACCGCGGCAACCAGGTCGAGCGCCCGCCGGCGGCGGTCGCGGGCCTCGTCGTCGGTGGCGAGGCGGCGGGCGCGGCCCACATGGCCGCCACTCACTGCGGCCGCCCATTCGGCGGTTTCCGCGTCCAGGCCGTCGTGGTCGCGCAATACCTGGGCGATGGCGGACGCCGATGGGGTGATCAGATGGACATGGCGGCAGCGGGAGCGCAGCGTCACCGAGATGTCCTCGGGGTCCACCGAGGGGGCGCACAGCAGGAAAACCGTCCGTTCGGGCGGTTCCTCGACCACCTTGAGCAGAACATTGCCCGCGGCTTCGGTGAGCCGGTCGGCGTCTTCGATCACCACGACCTGCCAGCGGCCGGTGCTGGGGCGGCGGGCAGCGATCTGCACAATTCCACGCATCTCTTTTGTGGAGATACTCAAACCCTCCGGGATCACCCGGCGGACGTCACCGTGGGTTCCGGCCATCGTGGTGGTGCACGCGTGGCACCGGCCGCACCCCGGCCGGTCGGGATCGGTGCATTGCAGTGCCGCGGCGAAGCACAATGCGGCAACGGACCGTCCGGAACCCGGCGGGCCCGTGAACAACCACGAATGTGTCATCGCCGAGTCCGCGGTGCCGGAGCGGCCCGCCACCGCGGCGGCGGTCAGTTCGGCCGCTACCGTCTCCTGCCCCACCAGCCGATCGAAGACGTCCGTCACGTCCGACACCCTAATGGACCCGCTGGGCCTTGCTCATCGGATGGCCCCGGCCGGTCGAGCGGAGGCGGGGCGGGCCTATCCAGCACGCTGAGCGGTGGTGTTCGCACCGTCCAACTGTTCGCGGATGATATCGGCGTGCCCACTGTGGTGGGCGATCTCACGCAGGATGTGCAGGATCAGGAAACGCGCCGACCACCACACCCGGCCGGGTACCCATGGGTTGGTGGGGGTGGGGATGGAGGCGTCGAGGTCGCCCACGGAGCGAATGATTTCCGCGGTGTTCGCCGCGACGATCTCCCATTCCGCGAGCAAACCGGCCACGGTTTCCGAGTCGCCGATGCTGTATTGGCCTTCGAAGTCTTCCAACTTCTGTTCCGCGTTCTCGTCGCGGTCCACGAGCACTTTTGTCCACAGCCGTTCACAACTGACCAGATGGTGCAGCAGCCCACCCAAGGTGAGTTCGCTCGCGGTGGTGCGCTGCCTTGCCTGCTCTTCGCTGATACCCCGCAGGGTGATGCGGAACATCTCGCGCTGTTCGTCCAGCAACTGGATGAGGTCGTCGTGCTCCTGGCGGCCGGCCATCGGCGCTCCTTCTGATCGGTGTCGCGCGTCAGGCTACGGCCCGGGTACGACAACCATCCGTCGTTTCCCAGGGCGGAGAGGTTTCTATTCGTCGTCCTCGGTGGCGCGGCTCGCGGCCTGCTGTGCGGGCGCCTTCTTCGCGGCGGCCTTCTTGGCAGTCGTTTTCTTGGCCGTGGTCTTCTTCGCGGTGGTCGACTTCTTCGCCGCGGTAGTGGTCTTCTTCGCCGCGGTAGTGGTCTTCTTCGCCGCGGCCTTCTTGGCCGGAGCCTTCTTCGCGGTCTTCTTGGCCGCCTTCTTCACCGGCCCCCGCGCGCGACGATCGGCCAGCAGTTCCGAGGCCCGTTCGTCGGTGATCGACTCCACCTCGTCGCCCTTACGCAGGCTGGCGTTGGTTTCCCCGTCGGTGACGTAGGGACCGAATCGCCCGTCCTTGATCACCATCGGTTTATCGGTGGCCGAATCATTGCCGAGTTCCCGCAGCGGCGCAGCGGCCGCGGCCTGTCTACCTCGGCGCTTGGGTTCGGCATACAACTTGAGGGCCTCGTCCAGGGTCACCGTGAAGATCTGGTCCTCGGTGGCCAGCGAACGCGAATCCGTCCCCTTTTTGAGGTAGGGGCCATAGCGCCCGTTCTGCGCGGTGATCTCCTCACCGGAGGCCGGATCGGTACCGACCACCCGCGGCAGCGACAGCAGCTTGAGCGCGTCCTCGAGCGTCACCGTCGCCGGATCCATGGATTTCAGCAGCGAGCCGGTGCGCGGTTTCGGGCCACTGTTCTTCTTCGTCGTCTTCTTCGCCGCCTCGTCCTCCGGCGGTTCTGGCAGGATCTCGGTGACGTACGGCCCGAAACGTCCCTCCTTGACCACGATTTCGTGCCCGGTCACCGGGTCGACACCGAGTGCGCGCCCCTCCTGCGGGGTCGCGAACAGCTTCTCGGCGACATCGGGGGTCAACTCGTCGGGCGGCAGATCGTCGGGCAGATTCGCGCGTTGCGAGGTCGGTTCCGCATCGGGCTTGTCCGGGTCGGTGACCATTCGTTCCAGATACGGCCCGTACCGGCCGACCCGCACCACCACATCGCGGTCCGCGTCATCGGTGAAGAGTTTGATCGAATTGATCACGCGGGCATCGATATCGTCGAGCCGCTCCCCGACCATTTTCTTGAGCCCGCCGGACCGCGCGACCGACCCCTCGGCGCCGTCGTCCCCACCGAAGTAGAAGCTGGACAACCAGTTGCCGCGCTGGGCCCGGCCGGTAGCGATGGCGTCCAGATCGTCTTCCATGGCGGCGGTGAAATCGAAATCGACCAGCCGGCCGAAATGCGACTCCAACAGTCCGGTCACCGAGAACGCCACCCAGGACGGCACCAGTGCGCTACCACGTTTGTAGATATAGCCGCGGTCGAGAATGGTCTTGATGATCGAGGAGTAGGTGGACGGGCGCCCGATGCCCAGCTCCTCGAGCGTTTTGATCAGCGACGCTTCGGTGTATCGGGCAGGCGGATTGGTGCTGTGCCCGTCGGGGTTCAGTTCGACGGCCGTCACGCCCTCGCCCTCCGCGAGCTGCGGCAACCGGGTTTCCGCGTCGTCGGATTGGCCACCTGCCTCCTCGTCGACACTCTCCACGTAGGCCCGGAGGAACCCGGGGAAAGTGATGGTGCGGCCCGAGGCGGAGAACACACACTCCTCGCCGGTACCGGCCGTGCCGGTGATCCGCAGGGTGAGAGTGGTGCCCTTGGCGTCGGCCATCTGTGAGGCGACGGTGCGCTGCCAGATCAGCTCGTAGAGCCGGAACTCGTCGTTGTCCAACCGGGAATGCAGCTGGCCGGGTGTGGCGAAGGTATCACCGGCGGGGCGGATCGCCTCGTGTGCTTCCTGCGCGTTCTTGACCTTGCGGGTGTACTGCCGCGCGGTCGGGTGCACGTACTCCGCGCCGTAGAGCTGGGTCGCCTGGGTGCGGGCAGCATTGATCGCCGACTCCGACAGCGTCGTCGAGTCGGTACGCATATAGGTGATGTAGCCGTTCTCGTACAGCCGCTGCGCGGTGCGCATGGTGCGTTCGGAGGTGAAACGCAGTTTGCGGCCGGCCTCCTGCTGCAGGGTGGAGGTCATGAACGGCGCATACGGTTTGCGGGTGTACGGCTTGGATTCGGCCGAGGTCACCACCAGATCGACACCGTGCAGCGCCTCGGACAACCGTCGAGCGCGGGCCTCATCCAGCACCAGGGCACGCGAATCGGCCTTGAGCTGCCCGTCGGAACCGAAATCCCGGCCGGTGGCGACCCGGGAACCGTCGACATCGACCAGCCGCGCGGAGAACACCCGCGGGTTGGCGGTATCGGATTCCCCGCCGGCGTCCAATCTCGCCGCGATATCCCAGTACTCGGCCGACCGGAACGCCATCCGCTCACGCTCACGCTGCACGACCACCCGGGTCGCGACGGACTGCACCCGGCCCGCCGACAACCGCGGCATGACCTTCTTCCACAGCACCGGGCTGACCTCGTAGCCGTACAGCCGGTCCAGGATGCGCCGGGTTTCCTGCGCGTCGACCAGGTCGTTGTCCAGGTCACGGGTATCGGCGGCGGCCGCCTGGATGGCGGGTTCGGTGATCTCGTGGAAAACCATCCGGCGAACCGGGACCTTCGGCTTCAGCGTCTCCAGCAGATGCCAGGCGATCGCCTCGCCCTCACGGTCGGGGTCGGTGGCGAGGTAGAGCTCGTCGGCGTCGGCCAGCAGTCCCTTGAGTTCGGTGACCTTGCCCTTCTTATCCGGGCTCACCACATAGATGGGTTCGAAATCGTTGTTGACGTCCACCCCGAGCCGGGCCCAGTCCTGCCCCTTGTATTTGGCGGGCACATCGGCGGCGCCGCGCGGCAGATCGCGGATATGCCCCACCGATGCCTCGACCGTATAGTTCCGTCCCAGGTAGGGCGCGATTTTACGAGCCTTTGTCGGGGACTCGACGATCACGAGACGACGCACGGGACGACCCGCCTCGGCTGCGCTACGGTCTCGTGTTGCCACCGGCGAATCCCTTTCCTTCTCGACCCGCTGGACGCTGCTGGGGCGCAGGACGCGGCTGGATGAACAGATGGTGACGACGAACATCACCACCAGACACGTTTATACCTTGACGCTGCGCGTGGTCGAGCGGTTGCGACCATCGGGCGATGGCGCGTCGATGCCGTTCAGTATGCAGGGCGCGGGGCCACCACAGCACGCACGGTAGGTCACGAAGTCGTGCCTTGTCGAGGTGAGCGGTATACGACGACGGTAATCGGCCGTCCGTCCGCGCGTGGCGCAATTCGGACGAGCGGGGCCGGCGATCACCGAGAAGTGTGACGCGACACCATCCGCCGGAGCTCGATCGCGGATGCCCGGAAAATGCGCGGCCGATACCGGGATACCCGGATGCCGCGCGGCCGGAGCGAAAGCCCGGAGGCGCGGCGAGCGCACGACTCGGGCAGGCGCATCGTAACGAGCGGGGCTCACGGCCGCGGAAGTACACATACTGCACATATAGTTCGTCCCTCGCTCCCGTTACGGGATCGAGGGACGAACTGGGAGGTGTACTCGCTCAGCTGAGCGCACGAACTCCGGTGGCCTGCGGGCCTTTGGTGCCCTGACCAACCTCGAACTCGACCTTCTGATTTTCCTCGAGGGTACGGAACCCCGAACCCTGGATTTCGGAGTAGTGGACGAAGACGTCCGCAGAGCCGTCTTCGGGCGCGATGAAGCCGAAGCCCTTCTCCGCGTTGAACCACTTCACAGTTCCCTGTGCCATTCTGTTCCTTCTCTTTTCTTACTCGGAACGGCGGACAACTGAGTTTCGTCCACCGGGCCCGTTCCGAACCCCTGTACTCTGGACACCCGCAGGGCCTTCGTAAGCGGTTCGCAACATCGATCCTGCCAAGGTTTGGACTTTGCATCCGTTCCCTCGAACACAGAAGCTTGCGACCGAGACCCAGTGAACCATGTCTTTGGGAAATTCAACAGCGGAGTTACCGACAATTTGCAAAAAAAATGATCTCGCGAATGCGGCTATAAGGGATAGCCCGGCGGAATCTGAACCTCCGGTATGTTTGCCTACCGATAACCAGCGAGCGGACCGCGTACCCGGCTGTGACCCAGATCGCTATTGGGTATCGAATCCGCAGGCAGCGGGCGGCGGACGACGATGTTTCACATCATCCGGACACGCAGAGGGTGTATCGACATGACTCGCGAGGTCCGATCCGAGGAGAGCTACGGGCGATCGTTGCTGAATCGTGTCCTGCGTGGAGGCGAGGATACCGATTCGCGGCTGACGCATATCGCGGAGGACCCCGGCCGCACGCCCCGGACCGCCGAATGGCCGATCTGGGCGGCGCCTGCGGTGATCGATGCGCTCCGCGAGGACGGTATCGCGGCGCCGTGGAGTCATCAGGCCGCCACCGCCGAACTCGCCCACGGCGGGCAGCACGTGGTCGTATCCACCGGGACCGCCTCCGGTAAATCGCTCGGCTACCACCTCCCGGTGCTCACCGCCCTACACGACGACCCGCGCGCCACGGCGCTGTACATCGCGCCGACCAAAGCTCTCGGCGCCGACCAGTTGCGAATGGTCGGCGAGCTCACCCGGCACGAAGCGTTACGCCGGATCCCGGTGGCCGCCTACGACGGCGATACACCGACGGAGGTCCGTCAGTTGGTACGGGCCGAGGCACGGTGGGTGTTCACCAACCCCGATATGCTGCACCTCGGGCTGCTGCGCTCTCATCAGCGCTGGGCGCGGCTGTTGCGCCGGCTGCGCTATGTGGTTGTCGATGAATGCCACGCCTACCGGGGAATTTTCGGCTCCCACGTGGCACTGGTACTGCGGCGCCTGCGCCGATTGGCCGCCCACTACGGCGCCGATCCGGTGTTCGTGCTCTGCTCCGCAACGGCCGCCGATCCGGCCGCCGCCGCATCGCGGTTGATCGGTTCGGACTGTGCCGCGGTGACCGAGGACGGGTCGCCACGCGGACCGCGTACCGTCGCGTTCTGGGAGCCTCCGCTGCTCACCTCGATACAGGGCGAGAACGGCGCCCCCGTGCGACTGGGCGCCACCACCGAGGCCGCCCGCATCACCGCCGACCTGGTACTCGAAGGGGCCCGCACGCTGACCTTCGCACGCTCTCGGCGGGCCGCGGAGCTGATCGCCCTGCACACCCGGCAGCGACTGACGGAAACCGCCCCTGAACTGGCCGATCGTATCGCCGCCTACCGTGGCGGCTACCTGCCCGAAGACCGCCGCGCACTCGAAGCGGGAATCAACGACGGATCGATACTCGCCGCGGCAACCACCAACGCCCTGGAACTCGGCGTGGATATCGCAGGCCTGGATGCAGTGGTGCTCGCCGGTTTTCCCGGCACCGTGGCCTCGTTCCGTCAGCAGATCGGCCGGGCCGGACGGCGGACCCAGGGAGCGCTGGCGGTATTGGTGGCCCGCGACGATCCACTGGACACCTACCTCGTCCACCACCCGGAAGCCTTGCTGGACCGCCCGGTGGAGGCCACGATAATCGACCCCGCCAACCCCTATGTGCTCGGTCCGCAACTGCTGTGCGCGGCAATGGAGCTACCTCTCGACGACCGCGAGGTCCAGCGCCTCGCCGACCATCACATAGTGGCCGAACTCGCAGGTAAGGGGCTGATTCGCCGGCGCCGGTCGAACGGTGGCGGCCACTACTGGTTCTATACCGCTGCCGAACCACCCCACGATGCGGTCGATGTCCGCGGCGGTATCGGCACCCCGGTGGCGATCGTGGTCGGCGAGACCGGGCGGTTCCTCGGCACGGCGGACGCCGCCCGCGCGCCGGCCACGCTGCATCGGGGAGCGGTACACCTGCACCAGGGCGAGACCTACGTGGTCGACGAACTCGACCTGGACGGCGGCGTCGCATTCGTACGCGAAGAGGCACCGGGTTGGACCACCAGCGCCAGGCAGACCACCTCCCTCACCATTGACTCGATCCGGGAAAGCCGCATGTTCGGGCAGGTCACAGCAGCATTGGCGACGGTGACCGTGCACAGCCAGGTCATCGGTTACCTGCGTACCGCCGTCACCGGCGAGGTACTCGATATGGTCGAGCTCGACCTGCCGCCGCAGCCGTTGCCTACTACCGCGGTGCTCTACACGTTGACCCCGGAGCTGCTGACGCGCGCAGGGATCGCGCCCGCCGATGTCCCCGGCTCATTACACGCCGCCGAACACGCGGCGATCGGGCTGTTGCCGCTGGTCGCGACCTGTGACCGGTGGGATATCGGTGGTGTGTCCACCGACCGGCACCCCGATACCGGTCTCCCCACGGTGTTCGTCTACGACGGACAGGCCGGTGGCGCCGGTTTTGCCGAACGGGGGTACGCCCTGCTGCGGCAGTGGCTGGGAGCCACGCTGGCCGCCGTGGAGTCGTGTTCCTGCCCTGCCGGCTGCCCGTCGTGTGTGCAGTCACCCAAATGCGGAAACGGGAACGATCCGCTGGACAAGGCCGGAGCGATCAGCTTGTTGACCGCGATTCTGACCGAGCCGGCCGAGCCCGGCCGCCCATCCGGCCTTGCTTGACGGGTACACACTGGTCAGTACGTTCGCTGCGTACGGCGGCACTCGGCAACCTGCCCAACCCGTCGTTCGATTTAAGAGGAAGATGATCATGTTAACTGAATTGTTGCCCTGTAACGGATCGGTAGCTGCCGGCAATGCCTCCGAATCAATTCAATAACAAACTCCTATTTCCGGTAGCGAGCCATTAATTGCTCGACCTAAGCGAATGCGGTATTCGTCGTTAACAAATTTCCCCGAAAGCCGATCACTCACCTTCTTCGACCGGACCTGCACGTGCAATGGCTCGTATACCCCGTGACCCGAACGGACCCGCCGGTACTTTTTCTTCGACCTCGATCAGTACGTCCCATCCGGCAACCTCGCACCGGACGACTCCCGCCTTCATGCGCCGGCCGAGCGCTTCGGCAGCGGCGCATCCCGCATCGGCTCCTTCCGGTAGTTCCGCAGCGGCAGTCAGCGCCGCGAGATCGGCTGCCGCCTGCGCCCGGTGCCGGGCCGCGATCACCCCGCCCACGTGCGTAACGAGCACGGTGAGCGCGAGCAACGCGGCCAGCGCGAGGCAGGCGGTCACCGTTGCCGACCCGTCGTCCCGGGAAAGACGCGCGGAATTCGGACTCTCGGCCATATCCGCACCGACGCGCCGGTCCTCCGCAACGGCCGGGTGCGGGCTCGACCGACTCCGGGCCCGCACCCGAGCGGCGCTGCTCTCCGGGAGTTGAGAGGCCGGCTCCCCGTGCTCGGTGCCCCGCCGGCAGGATGGCCGCGCCGAGTGCGTGGCCCGCTCTTCGCGGCGATATCCCACGGGTTCCGCTTTCATACGCCCTCCCCCGGCTCCCGCGCGGCCACCGCTTCGGCACGCAGTTCGAGTGCAGGTAACAGCGGAACATCTGCAGTGACCACCGCGACCACCCGATCGGCCTCGTAGCGCACCGAAATATCGGCCCCGTCCGGGGCGACCTGCCGTGCCGTGGGCTCGGCAGCCGCCCGGTCGCCTCGTGCGGCGAGACGGGCCGCCTCCCTGGCCGCATCGACACAACGCACCTGAGTGACGGCGGCGAAAACCGCACCCACGCACAGTGCGACCGCGGCGGCGAGCGCCCCGAGTGCAATTGCCGCTTCGACAGTCACCGAACCGGCGTCGTCCCGTAGCAGCCCCGGTGCACGCGCAGCCGCAGGCGCTCCGGGGCCGGACCGCCGGTACGTCCCGGTCCGGGCGCTAGACACTTGTGTTCAAAGCCTTTTCGATGATCCCGGTCAACGCGTCGGGAATACTTTCGCCGGTCACCACCGTGTACAGAACAGCACCGAACGCCGCCGCAGCGATCGTGCCGATCGCATATTCCACGGTGCTCATCCCCTCCTCCGCGACCGCGGCATGCAGGAGACGAGCGTTGAACTCCCCGCCGACCGTGCGCAACCGCCGTACCGGCCCGCATTCGCTCACTTTCCACATCTGTATCCCCCTTCTCTCGACCTCGTACGGCCGGTCCGTACGCAGGTACATCTCGGTGTCCGGCGGCGCGGTCACAGCAGCGCACCGCCCAGCACCCGGCCTGCCAGCCCCACGATTACCGGGACGATGCCCAGGCAGACGAACGCCGGCAGGAAGCACAGGCCCAGCGGGCCGCCGATCAGCACTCCGGCGCGCTCGGCCCGCGCGGTCGCCGCTTCCTCGACCAGGGCCCGGTGTTCTTCGGCCAGCTCACCCACCGCCGCCGCCAGCGAAGATCCGGAGCGAGCCGATCGGCGTGCCAGCCGGGCCAGAGCATCGAACTCGGGTGCCGCGGCTTCCGGCCCGGCCGACACCCAGGCGGTGGCCGGGTCGGCGCCCATGGCGAGCAAGTCGGCGGCGTGCTGTAGCGGTGCCGCCAGGCGGGCGGGGCAGGTCGGCACCACGGCGCGGACCGCGGCATCGGTCGGCAAACCGGCACGTAAACACGCCGCCAGCAGATCGAAGAGGGTCGCGGTCGCCACCGGGTCGGCCGGACCGCGCGTGCCGGGTACGGCCGGCCGTCCCTCGACCGGGCGGGCACACAGCCGCGCGATCACCGGCACACGGGCCGGGACCAAGAGCAACGCAGCGGCCAGCAGCAGGCAGGGCCATTCCGGAACGGTGATCATCGGCAGCACCCGCACAGGAGTGGCCGGCAGCCCGGATACCGTCCGGGCTCTGGTCGACACCGAAAACGCCGGTTCGGGCGGCGATCACGGCGCGCAGGCGGGGTCATTGCGATACCACCCGGCGTGTTATCTCGTCGGCCCACAGCAATCCGGCACAGGCCAGGCCGGCGCCGAGCGGCAGGAGATAGGTGCCGATCCCGGAGAAAAGGAGAACGCGTAGCGGGTCGGCCCCCATCAGCTGCCCCAAACCGATGCCCAGCACCGGCAGTACCGCCAGAATGGCGGCCGTGGCCCGGGCACCGGCCAAGGCCGCTTCGGTCCGATTGCGGAATTTGGCCCGGGCTGCCAGGTCGGCGCGGGCCGCCGACAGTAGTTCGGCCAGGGCGAGGCCGTGGCATTCGGCGACCCGCCAAGCATCCGCGACCCGGGCCAGTTCGGTGGCGACGACCGTTCCCGGGCACAGCATTCCGTCGGCCCCGGATCCGCCCAGCCGGCTGCGGGCGGCGCCCACCGCGAACGCCTGTGCCGCGATCCCGGAGGTTTCGCGCGCGGCGACGGCGGCGGCAGCGCTGGGATGCGCGCCCACGTGTAGTTCCGCGATCACGGCCGCCAAGCCGTCGAGCAGGTATCCGCATTCGGTACGGTGCCGCCCGGACCGGCGGGCGCGGCGCACCCGGACCGCAACGGCCGCCCCGACGAGGACTGCGGTGACGAGGGCCCCGCTACCCAGGCTCAGCGCCACCATGGCGCCCAGACCGGCAATGCAGTGGAGAGACCGGTGCACGGGTATTCGACGCCTCGGCTGCGGACGGAAAACCATCAGGTATCGCCGCCGGACAGCCGTTGCCGGGAGAATGAGTAGGCCCACCGCAACACAACCGAGCGCCGCGATCGCCGGCCCGGCCGGCTCTCCCGGCATCATCCGCCCAGCCGTTCTTCGAGCAACCTCGCCAGCAGCTCCGCGCCGGGGGCCGGTCCGCCGGGGCGCCACGCCGGGCAGATCTCGACCCAGCCGTGGCCGTCCCGTCGCACCACGCCGATTTCCCGGAGGATGCGCACACCGTCGGTACGCCGCTGAACGTGCAGTACGACCTGGACCGCGGCGGCCAGCTGACTGTGCAGGGCAGGGCGGTCCATACCGCCCGAACCGGCAAGCGCCTCGAGCCGGGCCGGAACCTCATGGGGCGAGTTGGCATGTACGGTTCCTGCACCGCCGTCGTGTCCGGTGTTGAGGGCGGTGAGCAGGTCCACGACCTCTGCGCCGCGCACCTCCCCCACCACGATGCGATCGGGCCGCATCCGCAGCGCCTGGCGCACCAGATCGCGCAACGTGATCTCGCCGGCGCCTTCGATATTCGCCGGGCGGGCCACCAGCCGGACCACGTGGGGATGTGGCGGCGCGAGTTCGGCGGCATCCTCCACACAGACGATTCGTTCCCCCGCTGCCACCTCGGCGAGCAGCGCCGACAGCAGCGTCGTTTTCCCGGCACCGGTTCCGCCCACCACCAGGAATGCCAGCCGGGCCCGGATGATCTTGCGCAACAGGGTTTTCGCTTCGGCCGAAACTGTCCCTGCCCGGGACAGGGCTTCCAGGCCCTGGGTGGCCGGACGCAGGACACGCAGCGATAGGCAGGTGCCGCCGAGGGCGACCGGAGACAGCACCGCGTGCAGTCGGACACCGAAGTTGTTGCCCAGTACGAGTTCCCGGCCCGAGAGCCGGCCGTCCACCCAGGGTTGCGCGTCGTCGAGCCGACGGCCCGCCGACAGCGCCAGCCGCTGGGCCAGGCGCCGCACCGCGGCCTCGTCGGGAAAGGTTATCGAGGTTTTCTCGACCCCGCGCCCGCGATCGACCCATACCGCGTCGGGCGCCGTCACCAGGACATCGGCAACCGCCGGATCGTGCAGCAGCGGTTCGAGTACGCCGGCGCCGGTGAGTTCGGTCTGCAGCAGCCGCAAGGCACGTAAGAGATCGGTATCACCCAGCATTCCGCCCGCTTCGGCCCGGATGGCCGCGGCGACCCGCGCCGGTTCGGGCTCGGCGGATTCGCCGGCCAGCCGCCGGCGCACCCGGTCCAGAAGTTCGGCCGTGACCACGGGGTCCTCGGCACCGGTGGTCATCCCGGTCGCCGTTCGTCCGGTGGGCTCAGTACCGCGAGAACCGCGTCGCAGGCGGTGCGCAGCGGGCCGCGCGGTAACCGCAGACCACCGCGTTCGAGGCGGGCGCCGAGGCCCGGCTGTGCGCGTACGGCGGCCAGCAGCGGCAGTTCGAGGACCCTCGCGATTTCGTGACCGCGGAGATTACCGGGGGCCGGACCGCGGACGACCAGCCCCTGGTTCGGATTCCGGTCGGCGATCCACCGCGCGACGGCCTCGGCCGCTGCCACCGCGCGCAACCGGGCGGGTACGACGAGCACCACCAGATCCGCGGCGTCCAGTATCCGGTCTACGTGCGGGCCGCGTTCACTCGAGATATCGCAGACGACGAGATCGCCTGCCCCACGGGTGGCTTCGATCACCGCATGGACCGCGGCGGCGCCGATGGGACTCGCCCGGCCCGCGCCGCGGCCGCAGGACAGCACCGACAGGCCCGCGCCGGCGCCGGGTAAGGCGTCGTGTAGTTCGGCGGCGGCCACCCGGCCGTCGTCGATGACCAGATCGGGCCAGCGCAGGCCGGGCGTGCCCTCGATACCGAGCAGCAAATCCAGGCCGCCGCCCTGGGGCACGCCGTCGACGAGCACGGTATGCGGCCGGAACCGGGAGGTGGCCGATCGCAACGCAACCGCTGCGGCCAAGGTCGACGCCCCCGCACCGCCACCGGCACCGGCCAGGGCGATGACGACTCCGCCGTCGGCGTGCTGTTCGGCGTATTCGGCGAACTTCTCGATGAGCCCGACCGCCGCGGCGGGCAGCGTTACCACACGTTCGGCGCCGATCACCGCCGCCGCCTGCCAATCGCCCAGTTCGGGTTCGCCGTCGGTGACGGTGACCACCCCGTTGCGCCGCGGCGGCGCGGCGGCGGCGCATTCCACCGCCGCCCGGGTGTCCAAGACGATGAGTGGCGCCACCGACCAGACGTGCCGGCCCGCCGGTGGGTCGGTTTCCTCGATGCGCCGACCGGCCGCCGCGGCCACCCGGCGGACTTCCTCGCGAAGCGAGTGATCCCGGATGACCACCAGCACAGCGGGTTCGGTGTCTTCCGCGGTGGTCGTGTCGTGGTCCATACGAGCCAGCGTGGCCGACGAGCCCCGCCCGAAAGTGGGCAGTGGCGGCGATTGTGGACAACTCGCGGGCTGTGGACAACTTTGCGAGCGCGACCGCCCCTTGAATAGAGGACGGCCCCAGCCGGGGGGGGAGGAGGCTGGGGCCGTCGGGGTTCAGCCCCGGGGGGTCGGGCTGAACGCGCCTGGAACATGTCCAGGTGACAGCCATACTACACCCAATCCCCGACGGGAACGCAAGCCCCGCGACAAAGAAGTTCGCCGGTTCACACCCGCTATTATATGCCAGGAAAAAGCACAGGTCAGGACCGCCGAATCCACCCGGCAGCGCCGACACGCCAGGCACCGATGCTTATCCTGAACCCGTGACGGACTCTGCTGATTCGACTCCGCTGACCGGCGATCGCCACGGCACCAACGGCCGTATCGCCGCCTTCTTCGACCTGGACAAGACGGTGATTGCCCGCTCGAGCACCTACGTGTTCAGCAAACCCTTCTTCGCCGAGGGCCTGATCAACCGGCGTGCCGTGCTGGAGAGCAGCTATGCCCATTTCATGTTCCTGCTGTCGGGTGCCGACCACGATCAGATGGAACGGATGCGCGCCAACCTGACGAACATGGTTGCCGGCTGGGATGTCGCCCAGATCCAGTCGATAGTGGCCGAAACCTTGCACGACCTGGTGGATCCGCTGATCTACGCGGAGGCAGTCGATCTGATCGCCGATCACCGGATCCGCGGCCACGATGTGGTGATCGTCTCCGCCTCCGGCGAGGAAGTCGTGGCCCCGATCGCCGAGGCACTCGGAGCCACATATACCGCCGCCACTCGGATGGAGGTCGTCGACGGTAAGTACACCGGGGCCGTCGACTTCTACTGTTATGGGCAAGGCAAGGTCACCGCCATGGAAAAACTGTCCGCCACAGCGGGTTACGACCTGTCGCGGTCCTACGCGTATTCCGATTCGATCACCGATCTGCCGATGCTGTCAGCGGTCGGCCACCCGACCGCGGTGAATCCCGACCGAAACCTCCGGCGGGAGGCAACAGCGCGGGGCTGGCCGGTCCTCACGTTCTCCAATCCGGTTTCGCTGTGGTCACGGTTTCGCGCACCGTCGAAAACGACGGCCACCGGTATTGCGGTCGGCCTGAGCGCGCTGGCCGCCGGCGCGCTCACCTATCGACTCCTGCGCCGCCGCTGAAGATGGCCGCTCACCTGGTCTTATAGCATATTCCTCCAATTGGCGGGATCATTCGGTGAATGTTCGGTGATGTTCCGCGAAGCCTTGATGTGAGTGCGCTCACAGTGTAGAAATGGAGGCACGGAAGGACGGAAGGCCAAGGCGCAGCCGGAAGAGAAGGCTCCGCCTCCCGACCCACCCTTCCCAGCACGGACACCAGGTACCCACGCGGAGCTCGCCGCGACAAGGGCAGGAGTGTTGTGGGCCTGCGAAATCCGGTTCGTTGCCGGCGATGGCCTCGCATAGCTGCGGGGATGAGCTGCTGCGGAGCCCGGAGGAACGCCGAGGCCGGAGAACACAACCCATTTCAGCACGCATGGTAACCGGGTAGTCCGTGCTCGCGGGCGGTGAGGTCCAAGGACCACGCCGCCCGCTTTGATGTGCGGGGAACGCCGCGTCCGGGGGCGGTGAACCGGGTGGTCCATCCGCAAGGTACTCAGCCGGCTGCCGCCTCCGCGATCGACATCGCTTCCCGCGCGCCGTCTTCGAGCGCCCCGCAGCAGAAAACCACCCAGCCGCCGACACCCGCGGCGGTACCGGCGCCGAAACCCGCCGCCGCGTCCAGGTAGGCCTGCCGGCGCCGCAACAAGAAAACCTCCGGTACACCGAGCGCGTGCGGATCCAGCCCACTGGACACGGTCACCAGTCGCGACGCCGCCCGGGCGACCAGTGCGTCCGCGGTCCCGAACGGTTTCAACGTCATCAGCTCGCCGTGCACCACGGCCGCCGTCACCGGGGCGGGCGCCGAGGTGGACAGCAGGGTCTGGGCCAGAACGTCCAAGCGTTCGGCGACACCTCCATGAGCACGTGGCCGGCCCAGTTCGCCTTCGTCGTCGACCAGGTCCGCGGCGGCCAGCAGGTGCAGCCGGGCCAGCGCCTGCAGCGGCGCCCGTTCCCAGACCCCGACCAGGTTGCGCAGTGCATCGCCTTCCAACGCCTGCCCCACGCGCAGCGCGCCGGCCAGGATCGGATCGGCGACCGCGCCGTCGGCAGGGAGTTCGGTACTGCCGCCGTCGAGTGCCGCCGAGGATCGCGCGGCGCGCACCGCGGCTTCGGCCGACGTGGTCGGCCAGCCCCGGCGATTGGTTTTGTGCCGGTGTACCTCGGCCAAGGCGTCGCGGGCCTTGTCGGCGGCGGCCCGGACGCAGGGCAGTTCGGTGAGGGGCGCGAGCGGATCGGTCACGGGGTAGCAGGCTACGCGGCGCGGCGGCACGGCGGGCGCGAGACCCGCGTGGTCCCCCGTTACCCGACGAGCAGGTCCCGCCCCGGGATGGCCGCGAGCAGGCTGCGGGTGTACTCCTCGGCGGGTGCTTCGAAGATCCGCTCGGTCGGCGCTGCCTCGACGATGCGGCCGTCGTGCATCACCAGGACGTCGTCCGCGATCTGGCGGACCACGGCCAGATCATGGGTGATGAAGAGATAGGTGAGCCCCAGGTCGCGCTGCAGACGGTCGAGTAGGTCCAGGATATTGGCCTGGACGAGCACATCGAGCGCCGAAACCGCCTCGTCGCAGACCAGCAGATCCGGTTCGAGGGCCAGTGCCCGGGCGATGGCCACCCGCTGACGCTGCCCGCCGGACAGTTCGTTCGGGTAGCGGGGCGCGATACCGGCCGGCAGCGCGACCTGGTCCAGCAGTTCGCGGACCCGGGCGTCGCGTTCGGCACGGGTACCGAGGTTGTGGGTCCACAGTGGTTCGGCGATGCACCGGTGGATCGAGTACATCGGGTCGAGCGAGGCGTAGGGGTTCTGGAAGATCGGCTGCACCCGGCGGCGGAACCGGGTCTGTTCGCGACCCGACAGTCGCGCGATATCGGTACCGTCGAAAATCACCGAACCCGAGCTGGGTTCGAGCAACCCGAGGACGAGCTGGGCGACCGTGGATTTTCCGGAACCCGATTCGCCGACCAGCGCGGTGGTGGTGCCGCGGTCCAGGCGGAACGAGACGTTCTCCGCTGCCGTGCTTTCCCGGGAGCGCCACGGGACCGTACCGCGCACCCGGTAGCGCTTGGTCAGCCGGTCGGCGACCAGGATCGGTTCCTTGCCGCCTGCCCGGTCCGGCTCGACACCGCGGATACGACCCGCCCGCCGCCCGGCGGCCAGCGAAGGTGCCGAATCCACCAGTTTCCGGGTGTAGGCATGCCGCGGATCACGGAGCAATTCGAGCGCGGGGCCCGATTCGACGACGCGGCCCCGATACAGCACCACCAGGTGTTCCGCGCGTTCGGCGGCCAAACCCAGATCGTGCGTGATGAGCAGCATGGCCGTACCGAATTCGCCGGTGAGACTGTCGATATGGTCGAGGATCCGGCGCTGCACGGTGACGTCCAGCGCCGAGGTGGGTTCGTCGGCGATCAACAGCGCCGGTCGCGCGGACAAGGCCATGGCGATGAGCGCGCGCTGCCGCAGCCCGCCGGACAGTTCGTGCGGGTACTGGCCGGCCCGGTGCTCCGGGTCGGGTATTCCGGCGGCGCGCAGTAGTTCCACAGTCCGCTCCCGGGCCGCCCGGCCGCGGGCTACACCGTTGGCGGCCAGGGTCTCCCGGATCTGGAATCCGATCGGGTAGACCGGGTCGAGATTCGACATCGGGTCCTGCGGTACGAAACCGATCTCGGTGCCGCGCACGGCCGCCAGCCGGGATTCCGGCGCGCCGGCCAGTTCCGTACCGGCGAAGCGGATACTGCCGCCGGCGATACGCCCGCCGGGCGGCAGCAGACCGAGGACGGCGTGCGCGGTGGTCGATTTACCCGATCCGCTCTCCCCGACGATCGCCACGGTTTCACCGGGGTAGACGCTGAGATCGACGCCGCGTACCGCCTCGACCCGGTCGTCGCCGGTCCCGAAGGAGATGTGCAGATCCCGGATCTCCAGCAATGGGCGGTCGTCGGTGGCACCGGTCATGATCGCTTCCTGTCTCGGGTCCGCGCACGCGAGGCGCCGTACCGGCTTCCGGCCGGCCGGATTCGCCGGTTTCCGCCGTTCACCGGGCCCGCCGGGTTTTCGGATCGATGGCATCGCCCAGCGCATCGCCGAGCATGATGAAGCTGAGTACCGTCAGCGCCAGGGCGGTGGCCGGGTAGAACAGGATCAGCGACCCCCCGCGCAGTTGCTGCTGGCCGGTCGCGATATCGGCTCCCCAGGAAACCTCGGTGGGCGGCAGCCCGACGCCCAGGAAGGACAGTGTCGCCTCGGTGACGATGAAAACACCCAGCCAGATCGCGGTCACCACGATGATCGGTCCCACCGAGTTCGGCAGGACATGGCGGACGAGGATACCGAGGCGGGAGACGCCCAGAGCCCGGGCCGCCAACACGTATTCGCTGTTCTTCGCCGCGATCACCGAACCGCGGGCGATACGCGCCGCCTGCGGCCAGGTGAAGCCGGCCAGGGTGACGATCACCAGCCAGAGGGTGCGCTCGGTGGACAGTTGCATGAGAACGATGGCGGCGAGCATGAGCGGGATGGCATAGACGATTTCGGAGATCCGGGAGATGACCGAATCGAGTAGTCCGCCGTAATAGCCGGCCAACGCCCCCAGAGTCGCTCCGATCAGGACGAACAACGTCGCGGCCCCCACGCCGGTGAGGATGGAGGCCCGCGCCCCGTAGATGGTGCGCGCGTAGATATCGCAGCCCTGTAGGTCGAATCCGAACCAATGCGCCGAACTCGGCGGCAGCAGACTGTTGTCCACCAGGCAGTAGCGCGGATCCTGGCCGGTGAACAGTCCGGGGAATGCGGCCACCACGACCACGAGCAGAATGAGCGCCGCCGCGATCCAGAACAGCGGGTTGCGGCGTAGATTCCGCCAGGCCTGACCCCAGAACCCGCGCGGTGCGCCCGCGACCCGGACCCGATCGGTGGCCTCCACGGTCACCGTGTCCGGTTCGGCGACCCAGCGTTGCCGGCCGGGCCGGCGGGGCAACTCATCCGACATTGCCGCACTCCTGTTCAGGCATAACGGATCCGCGGGTCGAGTACCGCGTACAGCAGGTCCACCACGAGGTTGGCGAGCAGGAACACCACGATCAGCACCGTGACGAACGAGACCACGGTCGGCGCTTCGCCCCGCACCACCGCCTGATAGAGGGTGCCGCCGACGCCGGGAATGTTGAAGATGCCCTCGGTGACGATTGCCCCGCCCATGAGCGCGCCGAGGTCGGCACCCAGGAATGTGACCACCGGGATGAGGGAGTTCCGCAGGATGTGGACGGGGACCACGCGGCGCCGGGGCAGGCCCTTGGCCGTTGCCGTGCGCACATAGTCGGCGTCCCGAGTGTCCGCCACCGAATTGCGGGTCAGCCGCAGGACGTAGGCGAACGAAAGCGATCCGAGTACCAGTGCGGGCACCACCAGGCGACCCCAGCTCGCGTCCGCGCCGACCGTGACCGGTGCGATCCCCCATTTCACGCCCAGCAGGAACTGTGCGAGGAAGCCGAGGACGAAAACCGGTATCGCGATCACCAGCAGGCTCACCACCAGCATGGCCGAATCGAACAGCTTGCCCTTACGTAAACCGGCCAGGACACCGAACAGCACCCCGAGCACCGCCTCGAATACCAACGCCAGGAACGCGAGCCGGAAGGTGATCGGAAACGCGCGCGCCAGTTCGTCTTTCACCGAGCGCCCGGAAAACGAGGTGCCGAGGTCGAAGGTGAAGATGCCTTTGAGGTAGTAGAAGTACTGCACGAAGAAGGAGCGGTCCAGGTGATACCGCGCGCGCAGTTGCTCCTCCAGGGCGGGGGTGAGGGTGCGGTCACCGGCCAGCGCCGCCACCGAACCTCCGGAAATCTTGTAGATCAGGAAGTAGACGAGCAGGGTGGCGCCGAAGAACACCGGAACCATCTGCAGCAGACGCCGCACTACGTACCAGGCCATACGCGCTCCTCACGCCTCTCGAGTCCGGGCGTCATATCAACTCGAGGTTCTCGAAATCCGCCATCCCGTTCCAACCGAAGGTGACCCCGCGGACCCGGTCGGAGTACCCGGACGAGTTCACATAGTCGAAGACCGGAATGGTGGGCAGGTCGTGCAGGAGAACCGTCTGGGCCCGGGCGACGAGCGCCCACGATTCGGGCTCGGTCGAGGCGGCTTCGGCGGCCGCGATGAGGGCGTCGAATTCAGGGTTGTGGTAGTCGAAATCGTTGGTTTCGGAATGACTCAGGAACGACGGCTCGAGGAACTGGAGCATGGTCGGATAGTCGCCCTGCCAGCCGGAACGGAAGGCCTTACCGACGGTCCGCGAGGTGATCTGGTCGCGTAACTGTTTGAACGTCGGATAGGCGGCCCCGACCGCCTCGATACCGAGAGTGTTCTTGATACTGTTCGCGACCGCGTCGACCCAGGGCTGATGATCGCCGTCCGCGTTGTACGCGATCTCGAAACGCCCGCTCCACGGAGAGATCTCGTTCGCCCGCGCCCACAGCCGGCGCGCCTGCCCCGGATCGAATTCGAGAACCTCCGACCCCGGCAGATCATCGTCGAAACCGGGCAGCACGCTGGATGTGTAATCCCGGGCCGGTGTGCGGGTACCGCGGAAGATCTTGTCGCCGATGGCCCGGCGGTCGATCGCCCGCGATATCGCATGCCGGCGCAGCCGCCCCTCCTCACCGCCGAAATGTGGAAGACCCGGCTGGGTACCGATCCACAGGTTCTTCGCGGTCGCCGCGGCGACGGCGCGGTCCCCCAGGTCGGCGTGGACAACGGTCAGCGCGCTGGTGGGAACCGTATCGAGCACATCCAGATTGCCGGCGAGTAGATCGGCGTAAGCGGCATCGATATCGGAATAGAAGACGAAGGTCAGGCCCTTGTTCCGGGCCGGCCGCCCACCCCGGTACGACTCGTTCGGCACCAGATCGAGTTTCACATCGTGCTGCCATGCATCCGGACCCGCGAAACGGTAGGGGCCGTTGCCGATCGGGTGCTGCCCGAATGCCTCCATATCCGCGAACGCCGCCTCGGGCAGCGGGTAGTACGGGGCATAGGCCAGGCGCGTACGGAAATCGATGGTGGGTACCTTCAGGTCCACGGTGAAGGTGAGATCGTCGAGCACTCGAAGACCCGACATATTCTGTGCCCGTGGCGGATCCGCCTGCACATCCTCGAAACCGACGATCGGCTCGTAGGTGTAGCTCTGCAGCTGGGCGTTGGTGACCAGGGCGCCGTAGTTCCAGGCGTCCACGAAGGAATGCGCGGTGACCGGTGAGCCGTCGCTGAACGTCCAGCCGGGTTCCAGGCGGATCCGGTAGTGCTGCTGATCGGTGGTCTCGATGGATTCGGCGACCTCGTCGTGCAGGCTGCCGTCGGCAGCGATCCGGCGCAGGCCCGCGAACAATCGGTCGACGATCCGCCCGCCGCCGTTCTCGTTCGTATTCGACGGCACCAGCGGGTTCTGCGGTTCCGAGCCGTTGACGGCGATGGAATCACCCAGCGCCGGCGTCACCGTGCAGCCGGGCAGCACCGCCACCGCGCCCAGCGCCAGCACCAGCACGATCGCCCGCCACGACCACGACGCTCCCCGCACGCAAACTCCCCGCTCGATCGCTCCGCCCGGTGTCCACCCTGCCGCGAGACCGAGGCCGCTGCACCCTTCGCGCCCGACGCCACGTCGTGTCCGGCTCGCGCGCCGAAATGCGGGCCCATACCTCGCAGAGTTGTCCGAGGATACCGGCACACGCTCCGTCACGCGCGGCTTCGCGCACTTCCCGCCGGGTCGCAGGCGACCGTTCATCCGCTCCCGGCAGCCGTTCATCCCATGTCGGCGGCCTTTCGTCCGGGGATACGCACGGCCGGACCCGGGAGAGTTTAGGGTCACAGTCAGCCCTCATGGTGCAGGTAACGCGAAGGAAGTGACTCAGATGACCGAAACGCCGGACGCCTACCCGCCGAGCGCGGAGTTCGCTGCCGCGGCGAATGTGGACGCGGGTATCTACGAGCGTGCCGCGCAGGACCGCGAAGGGTTCTGGGCAGAGCAGGCCGACCACCTCCACTGGCACCAGCGCTGGAACCAGGTGCTCGACTGGAGCGAGGCCCCGGTGGCGAAATGGTTCGTCGGCGGGCGCCTGAACGTCGCCTATAACTGCGTGGACCGCCATGTCCTCGAAGGACGCGGCGACAAGGTCGCGCTGCACTGGGAGGGCGAGCCGGGCGATTCGCGCACGATCACCTACGCGGATCTGCTCGCCGAGGTCGGCCGCGCGGCCAACTATCTGACCTCGCTCGGGCTCACGGCCGGCGACCGGGTGGCGATCTACATGCCGATGATCCCGGAAACCATCGTGGCGATGCTGGCCTGCGCACGGCTGGGCCTGACGCATTCGCTGGTTTTCGCCGGGTTCTCCCCGACCGCACTCCGCCAGCGCATCGACGATGCCGAGGCGCGCCTGGTCATCACCACCGACGGCCAATGGCGCCGGGGTAATCCCGCGCCGCTGAAGGAGGCGGTCGACGAGGCACTGTTCGCGCACGGTGACGTTCCGTCCAGCGTGGAGCACGTACTGGTGGTGCGCCGGGTCGGTATCGAGGTGGCCTGGACCGAGGGGCGCGACCTGTGGTGGCACGAAACGGTCGCCCAGGCCGAGCCCGCGCACGAGGCCGAGGCCTTCGATTCCGAACATCCGCTGTTCATCCTCTACACCTCGGGCACCACGGGTAAACCCAAGGGCATCCTGCACACCAGCGGTGGATACCTGACCCAGACCAGCTATACCCACCGCGTGGTGTTCGACCACAAACCGGAGACCGATATCTACTGGTGCACCGCCGATGTCGGCTGGGTGACCGGGCACAGCTATATCGTCTACGGTCCGCTCGCCAACGGCGCCACCCAGGTGCTGTACGAGGGCACCCCGAATTTCCCCGACGAGCACCGGCACTGGCAGATCATCGAGAAGTACGGGGTGACGATCTACTACACCGCGCCCACCCTGGTCCGTACCTTCATGAAGTGGGGCCGCCAGATCCCGGACGCCCACGATCTGTCCTCGGTCCGGGTGCTGGGCTCGGTCGGCGAACCGATCAACCCGGAGGCCTGGCGCTGGTACCGCGATGTGATCGGCGGCGGCACCGCGCCGATCGTCGACACCTGGTGGCAGACCGAAACCGGCGCCATCATGATCTCCCCGCTGCCCGGTATCACCGCCACCAAACCGGGCGCCGCCATGACCCCGCTGCCCGGTATCTCGGCCACCGTGGTGGACGAGGAAGGCAACACCGTGCGCCGCGGCGAAACCGAGGCCAACGGCTATCTGGTCCTGGATCAGCCGTGGCCGGCCATGCTGCGCGGAATCTGGGGCGATATGGAACGCTACCGGGCCACCTACTGGGAGCGTTTCGCCGAACAGGGCTGGTACTTCGCCGGTGACGGCGCGAAACTCGATGTCAACGGCGACCTCTGGGTACTCGGCCGGGTCGACGACGTGATGAACGTATCCGGGCATCGCATCTCCACCGCCGAGGTCGAATCCGCCCTCGTCGGCCATTCCGGAGTCGCGGAGGCGGCGGTGGTCGGCGCCACCGACGAAACCACCGGCCAGGGCATCGTGGCCTTCGTCATCCTGTCCGCCGGCGCCACCGATACCGGCGCGGCCATGATCGACGAGCTCAAGGCCGAGGTGGCGCGCGAGATCAGCCCGATCGCCCGCCCGCGGGAGATCCACGTGGTGCCGGAACTGCCCAAGACCCGCAGCGGCAAGATCATGCGCCGGCTGCTGCGCGATGTGGCCGAGGGTCGCGAACTGGGCGATACCTCCACCCTGGTCGACCCGCAGGTCTTCGAGAACATTCGCGCGGGACGTTCGGAATAGGCCAACCGTCGGGCCCGGGACAGCGGAATGCTCCCCGGGCCCATTCGAGATGCGCGTGGCGGGCGCGAGATTACCGACCGTTAAGATTGCATATGGTGTGCCGGGAAGTCTGGTCGGCGAGATGGTCGTGCGCTCGCCGGTGATCAGCCGGTCGGGCGGACGCAGCAATTGTCCGTACGACCGAAAGGTTTCCCGTGCTGAGCAGCCCCCGGTCGGAACTCGCCAGATATCTGCGCACCGAGACCGTGGGCGGTTCACTGCTACTGGTTGCCGCCGCGGTGGCGTTGCTCTGGGTGAACTCACCGTGGGGTGAGAGCTATCTGACCCTCACCGAAACCCATCTGGCGATCCCGCCCCTGCACCTCGACCTGACCGTCGCCGACTGGGTCAAGGACGGGCTGCTGGCCGTCTTCTTCTTCGTCGCCGGGCTCGAACTCAAACGCGAACTCGTCGTCGGCGAACTGGCCGACCCGAAACGGGCCGCGCTGCCGATCATCGCGGCCGTGGGCGGTGTGGTGACCCCCGCGCTGATCGCCTACGGCGTCGGTTTCGGTGTCGAAGGCATGGACCGCGCCTGGGCCGTCCCGGTCGCCACCGATATCGCCTTCGCGCTCGCCGTACTGGCGATGACCGGGTCCCGGATTCCCGCGAGCGCCCGGGTCTTCCTGCTCAGCCTCGCCGTGGTGGACGATCTGATGGCGATCGTGCTCATTGCGGTGCTGTTCACCACCGGGCTGGCGTTCACCTGGCTGCTGGTCGCGCTCGCCGGCTGCGGCGCCTGGTGGTTCGCCCAGCACCGGCGCTGGAACTCGCCGCTGATCTATATTCCGCTGGCGCTGCTGTGCTGGTACGCGCTGCACGAAGCACATATCCATCCGACCCTCGCCGGAGTCGCGTGCGGCTTGCTCACCCGTGTCCGCACCGACGAAGGCGAGGACGAAGCGCCCGCCACCCGCTGGGAACATAAGTTCCAGCCGATCTCGGCCGGTCTGTGCGTACCGTTGTTCGCGCTTTTCGCCTCGGGTGTGCCGATCAACGGCGAAGTCCTGGGCAACCTGTTCACCGAGCGGCTGTCCCTGGCGATCATTCTCGGTCTGCTACTGGGCAAAACCATCGGCATCTTCGGCGTCAGCTGCGTCGCGATCCGTACCGGGCTCGCCAAACGTCCCGCGAACCTGGGTTATCGCGATATGTTCGCCCTGTCGGTGCTGGGCGCGATCGGATTCACCGTTAGCCTGCTCGTGGCGGAACTGGCATTGGAGGACAATCCCGAATCCGCCGAATTGGCCAAAGCCGCGGTGCTGGTGACCTCCATGGCCGCATCGCTGATCGGTTCGGCGCTACTGTTGCGGCGTGGGCGTGTCCACCAAGCGCGACGTGACGCGGATGCGCTAGAACCAGAACAGTAAGACCGAGCAGAATCGGGACAGGGAGAGGGTCGACCACGTGAGTGTCACACAGGGCGGTAACGGCGACGGCGCACGAGGCGGCACAGTCACCTCGATTCCGCTGTCCGAGATCGACCCGCATGCCTCGGCCAGTTTCGGCAGCCTGGTCCGCGACGCCTCCGAGCAGGTCTCGACCCTGGTCCGTGCCGAGGTGGCGCTGGCCAAGGCGGAGGTCACCGGTGAGATCAAGAAGGGGCTGCAGGGCAGCGTCTTCTTCATCGGCGCGCTGACCGTGCTGCTGTTCAGCAGCTTTTTCTTCTTCTTCGCGGTGGCCGAAACGCTGGATATCTGGCTCACCCGCTGGGCCGCATTCTGGATCGTCTTCGCCTTCATGATCTTGGTCACTGTGCTGCTCGCGTTCCTGGGGTACCGGAAGGTCAAGAAACTGCGGGCACCGGAGAAGACGATCGATTCGCTCAAGCAGACCCGCACGGTGCTGCCCTCCGGAATCGGCAGCCACGACGACCCCTCCGCGCTGGCGAAGACCACGCGCTGAGCGGGCCAGACACCGGACGCGACCGGGCGTTCACTACGCTCGGACGCCGTGGCGTCGAACTTTCCCCCGGACCCGTCGAGCGTGCGCTACGACGGTGCCTGGACGCACCGTGATGTGCACGCCAACGGGATACGGCTGCACGTAGCTTCCGCGGGCCCGGGCGACAACCGCGCCGGGCCCGGTGCCCCCGCGCCGCAGCTGGTGGTTCTGCTGCACGGATTCGCCGATTTCTGGTGGACCTGGCGGCATCAGCTCACCGCCCTGGCCGAACTCGGCTACCACGCCGTCGCGGTCGACCTGCGCGGCTACGGCGACAGCGACAAACCCCCACGCGGTTACGACGGCTGGACCCTGGCCGGCGATATCGCCGGGCTGATCCGCGCACTCGGCTACAGCGACGCGACGCTGGTCGGGCATGCCGACGGCGGTCTGGTGTGCTGGGCGACCGCGGTCCTGCATCCGCGACTGGTACGCGGAATCGCCGTAGTGTCCTCACCGCACCCGGCGGCGCTCAAGAGCTCGATATGGCGCGACAACGCCCAGCGCCGCGCCTTCCTGCCGGGTTTCCTGCGCGCCCAGCTACCCCGCTATCCCGAACATCTACTCACCCGCGAAGACGGCCGCGGCACCGCCGATCTGCTGACCGTTCGCAGTTCACCCACCTGGACCGATACCGCGGAATGCGCCGATACCGCGACCCGGATGGCCTCGGCGATCCAGATTCCCGGCGCGGCCCATTGCGCGCTGGAATACAAACGATGGGCGTTCCGCAGCCAGTGGCGTCCCGACGGGCGCCGGTTCATCGCGGTGATGCGCAAACCCGTCGATATACCGGTGGTTTCGATGCGCGGCGAATTCGATCGGTACATCCTCCCGCATACGGTGCACCGCGCACCACAGCTCGCACCACGCCGGCGGGTGGTGACCGTCCGCGACGCCGCGCATTTCGCGCACCAGGAGAATCCGGAGGCCGTCACCGCCGAGATCGCCAAACTCCTCGCCGGCGAAGGTGGCCGAGGCCGCGACAGCTACGCCTGACTGCCGTCCCGATACTGGGCGGCGAGGTTTTCGCCCGGCCTGCTCGCGGATGAGACCGCCGTCGGCTGCACGCCGACGAGTAGCGATGCGCCGCCGGGATGATCGGATGAGACCGCGGCCTGCTGGCTATCCGGCCATCGCCATCGGCCAAGCGGGATTCGGCCCTCACCGCTAGTGACGGCGGGGCCCGGCTGTCCGTCCGGGCACACCCGGAACACAGCAGTCAGCGATCGACTCGGGTCAGCTCAGTACACAGGGGCCCGTGGCGACCGGCACAGTCGACGAGGGCGCCGCGGTGATCCGTTCGTGGACCTCGTTCAGCGTCAGCACGTATCCGGTGTCGTCGTCGGTGACGGCGGCACCGAACACCACGCCCAGCACCTTGCCCTCGGTATCGACCAGCGGGCCGCCCGAGTTACCTGCCCGCACCTGGCCGCGAACGGTGTACACCTCGCGTTCGACGGTCCCGTCACGGTAGATGGTGGGACCGCTCAGATCCAGAGTTTCCCGGACCCGGGCCGCGCTCGCGGTGTAGCGGCCGCCGCCCGGATAACCGAGCACGATCGCGCTTTCGCCCGAACCTGCCGCATCCGGCGCCTGCGGTATCACCGGCGCGGTGAGCCCGGGCACCGACAGCACCGCGATATCCATGGACGGATCGAATTCCACCACTGTCGCTTCCAGCGGGCCCGCGGCCGAATCCACCGTCACGCTGGTGGTTCCGGCCACCACGTGTGCGTTGGTCATCACCCGTTCCGGCGCCACCACGAAACCCGAACCCTCCAGCGCACGCTGGCAACTCGGCGCGACACCCCGGATACGCAGCACACTCTGCTGCAGCGATTCGGCCACGGGACTGGCCAGCACACTCGGATCCGGGGGCTCCACCGCCGCGATGGGCGCGCGGCCGAACGGCCCGATCACATCCGGCAGACCCGAGGTGTTCAGCAGTTTCGAGAACTCGTTGGGTAGTTTGCGCAACCAATCCGGGGCGACCCGGTTGACATCGGCAAGCACGCGAGAGCTGTTGATAGCCGAGGCGATTGCCGGTTGCGAAGAGGTGGCCAGCGGTAGCGCCAGCAGCCATGCCGTCACCAGTACCGCGCCGGCCATGAGCACCGCGCCGACCGTGCTGTCGGCGCCGCGGGCGAAGGGATGCCGCATCCCGCTGCGTGCCGCCCGGCCCAGCACCATTCCGGCGATCTCCCCGACGATCACCAGCAGCACGATGAGCAATACACCGGCCAAAACCCGGCTACGGCCCTCGTCGATGTGCACGAGAATATGCGGGGCGATCAGGATTCCGGCGACAGCGCCCAGCACCACCCCGAGAAATGCCAGCGCGGAACCGACCGCACCCTGCCGCCATCCGGACGAGGCGGCCGCCAGCGCCAGGATGACCACCGCGATATCGAGCCACGCCGAAGAGCTCACAACACCATCCCCACCGCGGCCAGCGCCTGCTCCAGATCACGCACGTCGGTTCGGTCCCATTCCGATTCCCAGCCCAGTGAAGTCATGAGTCCGGCCAGTATGCCGCCGGTGAGCCCCCAGACCAACATTCCGTCCACCTGGAACGCCGGACTGCGGTAGCCGAGCGCACTGCGCACCAGGAAACGGTTCGCCGGATCCAGCAGGTCCGACATCGGCACGCGGCCCACCCGATCGGTCTCCCCGCGATCCATGACGCGCACCTCGCTCGGCGTGCGCCAATAGGCGACCACCGGGGTCACATCGAAGCGGGAGGGCGGTACGAACAGCTCGGGCAGGGTCGTGACCGGTACGACGCCCGTGCGTTCGAGTCCGGTCTCCTCCCAGGCCTCACGCAGCGCGGTATCGACCGGCCCGTCGTCATCGGGATCGACCGCACCGCCGGGGAAGGCGACCTGGCCGCGGTGCTGACGCATGGTGGAGGCACGTTGGGTGAGCAATACCTCGGCATTCGCGGGCAGGCTGCCCGGCGCCGCCGGATCACCGGCGGGGTCACCGGCGAACAGCACCAGTACAGCGGCTTTACGCACCTTGCCGGCCATCGTGCGGCGCAGAACCCGCGTCCGCCCCAGGGTGTCGGCGAAATCGGGCTGCCCGGGACCGGCCGCCCTGCTCAGCCAGGGCGGCAAATGTTCTTCGGTCATGCGGTAACTCCCAGGGCACCGGCCACGGTATCGGCGATATCGGCGACATCGCGGAACGGGCGGGCGACGTACTCGGCAATCGAACCATCCGGCCGGATCAGCACCGTGATCGGTAGCGCATTGGGCGCATTCGCCGCCGCGCGCACCCGGGCGTCGGGGTCCTGCAGGCCGGGCAGCCGCAGTTCCGGCCGGTGCTGGGCTCGGAGATCCTGATTCAGCGCGGCCAGCAGCGATAACGCTTTCGCCTCGTCCGGATCGCTGTGCACGGTCAGCACCCGCACCGCCGATCCCGCCCGGTCCGCGTATTCCTGGAACAGCGGCAATTCGGTCCGGCAGGGCTCACACCAGTAGGCCCACAGGTTCAGCACCATCGGGGCACCGGTCATCCGGCCGGGCGTTGCCGGCGCGCCGTCGGCCAGGCAGGTCAGGACGATATCCGCCAGCGGCCCCGCCGGTGGTGAATCGGAACCCGGGGGGCAGATCGCGGCACCCGAGGCCTGCCGCAGCGCGGGATCGATCCCGCGGGCAGGTTCCGGAGTCGCCCCGGTGCCATCGGAATCCGAACCGCCGCGCGGCCACAACGCCACCGCCGCCGCCAAAGCCACGATCACTGCCGTCAACGCCCATTTCCACAAAACCGGTCGGCTCACCGGCCCACCAGTTCGAGCAGATGCGCGGCCTCCGGACCTTTCACCAGTGCCGCGGCGGTATCAGGATCGGTGGGGCCGGCGCCGAACGAAGGACAATCCTTGGCCAGGACACACACACCACACGCGGGTTTACGGGAATGACAGACACGGCGCCCATGGAAGATCACCCGATGGGACAGCAGTGTCCACTCCTTGCGTTCGATGAGCGCACCCACGGCGTGTTCGACCTTGACCGGATCCTCCTCGGTCGTCCAGCCCCAGCGACGCACCAGCCGCCCGAAATGAGTGTCGACCGTGATACCCGGAATTCCGAACGCGTTACCGAGAATGACATTGGCAGTCTTGCGGCCGATCCCGGGCAGCCGGACCAGCTCTGCCATCGTGTGAGGTAATTCACCGTCGTGCCGTTCGAGTAGTGCCTGCCCGAGACCGATCAGCGAATTGGCCTTGTTGCGGTAGAAACCCGTCGGCCGGATGAGTTCCTCCAGCTCCGTACGGTTCGCCTCGGCATAGGCCCGGGCATCCGGATAGGCGGCGAAAAGCGCCGGAGTGGTCATATTCACTCGCACATCCGTGCACTGCGCCGAGAGGATCGTGGCGACCGCCAATTCCAGTGGATTACCGAAATCCAATTCGCAGTGGGCATCCGGAAATGCCCGCGTCAGCATCCGGTTCATCCGGCGTGCACGGCGCACCAGACCCAATCGGGTTTCGGCCGGTCGGGAACCGGTTTTCCGATTTCGTACCCCGCCGGAAACCGAGGGCGCAGCACCCGCCGCGGCTGTTCCGGAAAGGGGGCTTCCGGCGGTATCGGAGGGGGAGATTCGCACCCATCCACCATACGGAACCCACCGACAACCTTGCCCTGCCAGTTCTGGTCCCGTATTCCATCTGAGACCTCGACCGTGTTTACTACCCGGCATGCAAGGACTCGCTGTGGCGCTCTTCCCAGTGGTGTTGATGCTGTTCGCCCTCGGTATGGAACGGGTGGAGAACCGTCTTCGCAAACTTGTCGAGCCCGACGAGGAGGTCCAGGCCTACCTGGACAAAGCCAGCAACGCCGAGGTCAACGAGCTCACCAAACTCGGCCTACCGGCGGCGGTCGCGCGTATGCGCCGCCGTCGCAACCGTAGCGAGGAGGCCGAGGAACCCCTCGATATCGCCCGGGCGAGCTGATTCGGCGCGCCCGCTGCCGTGGACCGGACAGCCCCCGGTTAACCTTCCTTTCGTGGTGTCTGTCACTGCGCGTCGATAAGGCCGCGTAGACTGCACTGTCGGCCGAACCGCTTCGGTCCGACGACTACAGCCATTCCCGATAAGGAGCACATTCGTGGACGAGGCCCTCGCCAGAGCCGGCATCTTCCAAGGCGTTGAGCCCACCGCGGTGGCTGCGCTCGCCAAACAGCTGCAGCCCGTGGATTTCCCCCGCGGCCACGTCATCTTCAATGAGGGTGAACCAGGCGATCGGCTGTACATCATCACCGCCGGCAAAGTGAAGCTCGGCCGCCGTTCGCCGGACGGCCGGGAAAACCTGCTGACCATCATGGGACCGTCGGATATGTTCGGCGAGCTGTCGATCTTCGACCCGGGTCCGCGTACCTCCACGGCCACCACGGTGACCGAGGTCCGCGCAGTCACCATGGACCGGGACGCGCTCAAATCCTGGATCGATCAGCGTCCCGAGATCGCCGAGCAGCTGCTGCGCGTGCTGGCCCGCCGCCTGCGCCGCACCAACAACAACCTCGCCGACCTGATCTTCACCGATGTCCCCGGCCGGGTCGCGAAGGCGCTGCTGCAGCTCGCCCAGCGTTTCGGTACCCAGGAGGCCGGTGCGCTGCGCGTCACCCACGATCTGACCCAGGAGGAGATCGCTCAGCTCGTGGGCGCTTCCCGGGAGACGGTCAACAAGGCGCTCGCCGATTTCGCGCATCGCGGCTGGCTGCGTCTCGAGGGCAAGAGCGTGCTGATCTCCGATTCCGAGCGGCTGGCCCGCCGGGCGCGCTGAGTCACACGGCCGGATCGGAGCGCCGTGGTTCGCCGTGGCGGGCCGCCCCGGCACGGTGAACGGCCGACTCCGGTCGTTCGTGCGTAGTACCCGGCTGCAGCGCAGATAGCCGGGTACTGCTGACGCGCTCCGGACGGCAATGACGCGAGTGGCCCGTTACAGGTCGCGCTCTGCCGGGAACGGGTCGAATGCGATAACGCGCTCAGGCGTCCGGTTCGGAGCGCAGATAAGTGAGCTGGGATTCGACCGAGTTGCGCGCCATCGGCCACATGCTCTCGTCCACATCCACGTACACCTTGCGCACCACGTCCATGGCGTCGGCGTCCGCACCGAGTTCGTCGAGCGCCGCGCGAACCTGTTCGAGCCGCTCGTGCCGGTGGGCGATGTAGTATCGCGCGACCGGTTCCAGGTCCGGATGGTCGGGACCGTGCGCGGGTAGCAGTGCCCGTCCGGCTCCCTCCGCCAGCAACCGGTCCATCGAGCGCAGATAGTCGCGTAGAGTGCCGTCACGGTCCAGCACGGTGGTGCCGCGACCCAGGATGGTGTCGCCGGACAGCACCGCGTCCGCGAGCAGGAAGCTGACCGAATCGGCGGTATGCCCCGGGGTGTGCAGCACGGTGATCCGCAGACCTGCGATGTCGATGACCTCATCGCCGGTCAGCGGCGCGACCTCACCGCGCAGGAATTCCGATTCCATGGCGCGTACCGGCGACCCGGTCAATCGGACCAGTTCGTCGATCCCGCCGGTGTGATCCGGATGACGGTGGGTGATCAGCGTCAACGCCACCGCACCGCCGGTCGCCTCGGCTATCGCGGCGATATGTTCCGGATCGTCCGGCCCCGGGTCGACCACCACACAGTCGGTGTGCCCGGGAGCCCGCAGAATCCAGGTGTTGGTTCCGTCCAGGGTCATCGGCCCCGGATTGTTCGCGAGCAGTACCGCCGCGGTCGGCGTGACGGCACGCAATTTCCCATAGGCGGGATGGGTGAGTGTCATCGACGACACCTCCGATCAGAAAGCAACAGAGTCGAATCTACGGTCCACGGCGCCACAACTCCGGTACAGGTCTCGGATCCCGGGACATCGGGCGAACCGCCAACCGCAGCCGCACAGCAGATTCCCACAGCCATAGGAAGGCCGGAGAGATCCGAGGGGCGAAGTGACAATCCGCACTCCGCCCGGCCCCTGCTCGGTTCGCCCGCGTGGCGGTGGGCCTAGCGGATCTCGGCGATCAGTTCGACCTCGACCGGTGTGTTCTTGGGCAGCTCGAAAACGCCGACCGCCGACCGCGCGTGCGCACCGGCGGGGCCGAACACCTCGCCCAAGAATTCCGAGGCGCCGTTGATCACCAGCGGCTGGTCGGTGAACCCGGGTGCGGAGGCCACGAAACCGACGACCTTCACGATCCGCAGCACCTCGTCGAGGCCTACCAGATCGTGCACTGCGGCCAGTGCGTTCAGCGCGCACCAGCGGGCCGCGAGCACCGCCTGGTCGAGCGATACCTCGGCGCCGACCTTGCCGACGGCCGTCAGCTCACCCGAGACGAACGGCAGCTGCCCGGAGGTGTAGACATGCGCGCCGCTGCGCACCGCCGGCACGTAGGCGGCGACGGGGGCCACCACCTCGGGCACTTCCAGCCCCAGCCGGCCGAGGTTCGCGCGCCATTCGGTAGCGGGTCCGCTCACGTTGGATTCCCCCACGGCGCTTACTGCTTCGGCCGCTTCAGGTACGCGACATGCTGCTCGCCGGTCGGGCCGGGCAGCACGGTCACCAGTTCCCAGCCGTCGGCGCCCCACTGGTCCAGGATCTGTTTGGTCGCATGCGTCAGCAGCGGTACGGTCGCGTACTCCCACGGGGTGATATCGCTCATGCGCACCGAGCGTACTGGGTCCCGGGCCGAGTACCCGGCGCAGGACCGGGTGTGACCGAACAGGTGTCGGATCCCGGTGTCTGGTACACCACAGCAGGACAATCCGGAGTATGCGGGCATCCGTCCAGTCCGGGTTATAGGCTCGCGACCGTGGCAGAACCAACGACGATGTCGGAATCGGCCCACCCGGATATGAAAACCGGATGGCCCGAGCGTGCGGCGAGCGCCCGGCTGCACTATGTATCCGGTAAAGGCGGCACCGGTAAGTCCACGGTCGCCGGGGCGCTCGCGCTGGCACTGGCCGCGGGTGGACGGCGTGTACTTCTGGTCGAGGTGGAGAACCGGCAATCGATCGCGCAACTGTTCGACCTGCCGCCGCTGCCACCCACCGAGACGAAGATCGCCACCGCCGACGGTGGCGGCGAGGTCGTGGCATTGGCACTCGATATCGAGCACGCCTTCCTCGAATACCTCGATATGTTCTACAACCTCGGCTTCGCGGGGCGTGCCATGCGCCGGATGGGCGCGATCGATTTCGTCACCACGATCGCGCCGGGTCTGCGCGATGTCATCCTGACCGGCAAGATCAAGGAATGCGTGGTCCGGGTCGACAAGCAGGGCGCACCGGTCTACGACGAGGTCGTGGTCGACGCCCCGCCGACCGGGCGGATTGCGAGCTTCCTGGATGTCACCAAGGCGATGGCCGAACTCGCCAAGGGCGGCCCGATCGCCGGGCAGGCCGAGAGCGTATCCCGGCTGCTGCATTCGGATCAGACGATGATCCACCTCGTCACCCTCCTCGAGGCGCTGCCCGTCCAGGAGACCCTCGATGCCGTGGCCGAGTTGAGCGCGAATGACCTGCGAATCGGCAGCGTTATCGTCAATCGCGCCGCGCAGAGCCCGCTGAGTGTGGAAACCCGTGCGGCCGCGGCCGCGGGCGAGCTCGATACCGAGGCTGTCCGCGCCGGTCTGGAAGCCGCCGGAATCACCCTGACAGCCGCCGACTTCGCGGGCCTGCTCACTGAGACGGTCGAGCATTCGACCGTGTTGAGCGCTCAGGATCAGAGCGCCACGGATCTGCTGGATCTGGATATCGCACGATTGCAGCTACCCACCCTCGACGAGGGTATGGACCTAGGCGGCCTGTACGAGCTGGCCTCCTACCTGACCGAACAGGGAGTCCGATGAGCACCCGACCGGCCGGCCCGGCCCCCCTGGACATCTCCGGCATCCTCGACGACCCCACCGCCCGGGTCGTGGTGTGTTGCGGTTCCGGCGGCGTCGGCAAGACCACCACGGCCGCGGCGATCGCCTTGCGGGCGGCCGAGCTGGGCCGCAAGGTCGTGGTTCTCACCATCGACCCGGCGCGGCGACTGGCCCAGTCGCTGGGAGTCGCGGATCTGGACAACAGCCCGCAGCGGGTGGACCTGGGCCCCGAGGTCAAGGGCGAACTGCACGCCATGATGCTGAACATGCGGCGCACATTCGATGAAATGGTGCTCGAACACACCACACCGGAGAAGGCCGAACAGATCTTCGCCAACCCCTTCTACCAGGCTGTGGCCTCGTCCTTCGGTGGCACCCAGGAATACATGGCGATGGAGAAACTGGGCCAGCTGGCGGGGCGAAAGGAATGGGATCTGATCGTCGTGGACACCCCACCGTCGCGGAATGCGCTGGATTTCCTCGATGCACCGAAACGGCTGGGAACCTTCCTCGAAGGCCGCATGATCCGGGTCATCATGGCGCCCGGCCGGGGGGTCGGGCGGTTCGTCACCGGCGCGATGAGTCTGGCGGTGCGCGGGGTGTCGACCATTGTGGGCGGTCAGATGCTCAAGGACGCCTCGAATTTCCTGCAATCGCTGGAATCGCTGTTCGGCGGCTTCCAGGAGCGGGCGAACCGTACCTTCGCGATGCTGGCCAAACCCGGCACGCATTTCCTGGTGATCGCCGCCCCGGAACCCGATGCGTTGCGCGAGGCATCGTTCTTCGTGGATCGGTTGTCGACCGAGCAGATGCCACTGGCCGGGCTGGTACTCAACCGGACCCATCCGGTGTTGTGCTCGCTGCCGGCCGATCACGCCCTGACCGCCGCCGACCGGCTCGGCGATTCCGATCCGCTGACCACCGGAGTGCTGCGCGTACACGCCCACCGGGTGGCGACCGCCCGGCGTGAGCAACATCTGTTGCACCGGTTCACCGGTGCGCATCCGCGAGTGCCGATGGTCTCGGTAACCGCTCTGCCGTTCGATGTCACCGATCTGGCCGCGCTGCGTGCGGTGGGCGCCCAGCTGGCAGGTACGGAGTCCGTGACCGCCGGCTGACCGGTCACGCCGCCGGGATTCTCCGGCCGATCAATCGGCCGCCGGGCATTCGGCGATTCGAATGCCCGGCGGCCGGTCGTCCAATAGGGATACGGGTTACATCGCCATCTGGTGCTGGCGCTGGGCGTGGAAGAAATCCGCCCAGGAGGTCACCTCAGGATGCTGTTTGAGCAGCGCCCGCCGCTGCCGCTCGGTCATACCACCCCACACTCCGAACTCGACCCTGTTGTCCAGTGCGTCCGCCCCGCACTCCATCAGGACCGGGCAGTGCCGGCAGATCGTCGCCGCCTTGCGCTGTGCCGCGCCGCGTACGAACAACTGATCGGGATCGACTTCCTTGCATCGGGCCTGGGAAACCCAGGCGATCCTTGCTTCGGCCTGCTCTACATCCAAGCGAGCGACGGGGGTTGTCATATGCATTTGGTGTGCCCCTTTGCCAGTCCGAACACCGGGTCACGGCGCTCCGGAATCGCGTGTACTCCGCAGCAACCCGAACCCCGCTGCGAAGTGCACCACATTCCACATTGAGTGTTAGCTCTATCACACTGAGCTCTCAATCTAGGTAAAGGTATGCCGCGAGCGCAAGACCGGATGATGACTTTTTGGTACGTCCGTCCCTGCGACCCGGTGCCTGTTGCCCGCCCATACGGCCGAATACGCACGTCAGGCGGGTTCCCTCGGATCGCACCCGTCATCGGCGAATCCGGATACACAACACCGGATGTCCACACTCCACGGACGCCGGACGGCCACCCTCTACCCTGGTGCTGTGCCGATCACACGTGCGCTCCTCAAGCTGGCGGGCAGCTGTGTACTCGCCTCCGTACTCGTTGCGGGAATGTTGTTCCCGGTCGCCGGAGGTTTCGGATTCGTCTCGAACCGCGCCGCCGACGCTGTCGACAACGTGTCGGCGGAACTGGTCGAGGGAACCGTGCCGGCCGTCTCCACCATGGTGGACGCGGCCGGTAACCCCATCGCCTATCTGTACGAGCAGCGCCGCTTCGAAGTGCCCAGCGACCAGATCTCCAACGATATGAAGCTGGCCATCGTCTCCATCGAGGACAAACGCTTCGCCGACCATCACGGTGTGGACTGGCAGGGCACCATCCGTGCCTTCCTCACCAACACCAGCAGCGGCGAGGTACAGCAGGGCGCCTCCACGCTCGACCAGCAGTACGTGAAGAACTTCAACTTGCTGGTGGTCGCGAAAACCGATGCCGAACGCCGGGCCGCCATCGAAACCACTCCCGCGCGCAAGATCCGCGAGATCCGCATGGCGCTGACCCTGGACAAGGAGCTCAGCAAGGACGAGATCCTCACCCGGTATCTGAACCTTGTCCCGTTCGGTAATTCGTCCTACGGCATCCAGGACGCGGCCCAGACCTACTTCGGTATCGACGCGAAGGACCTGAACGTCGCGCAATCGGCGATGCTCGCGGGCATGGTGCAGAGCAGTTCGAAACTGAACCCCTACACCAACCCGGAAGGCGTGACCGACCGGCGCAACATCGTCCTGGACACCATGATCCAGAACATCCCCAGCCGGGCCGAGGAGTTCCGGGCCGCGAAGACCCAGCCGCTGGGTGTGCTGCCGGAGCCGAAGGGCCTGCCGCAAGGTTGTATCGCCGCCGACGACCGCGGCTTCTTCTGCGATTACGCGCTGCAGTACCTGGCCGAGGCCGGGCTGAGCCAGGAGCAGATCCAGAAGGGCGGTTACCTGATCCGCACCACCCTGGATCCGGTCGTGCAGGACGCGGTGAAACGTTCGCTCGCCGAGCACGCCGACCCGCATCTGCCGAATATCGCCGAAGTCATGTCACTGATCGGCCCGGGTAAGGACAAACATCCGCTGCTGGCGATGGCCAGCAGCCGCACCTACGGCCTGGATCGGGAGGCACACGAGACACTGCTCGCCCAGCCGTATTCGATGGTCGGCGACGGCGCGGGTTCGGTGTTCAAACTGTTCACCACGGCGGCAGCGATGGAGAAGGGTATGGGTATCAACGCCCAGCTCGACGTGCCGTCCCGGTTCGACGCCCGCGGGATGGGTAACGGCGGCGCCCCCGGGTGTCCGCCCGCCACCTACTGCGTCGAGAACGCCGGTAACTACAAGTCGCCGATGTCGGTGACCGAGGCGCTGGCCACTTCCCCGAACACCGCCTTCGTGAAGCTCATCCAGGCCGTCGGCGTGACCCCGACCGTGGATATGGCGGTCCGGCTCGGCCTGCGCTCCTACACCGAACCGGGGACCTCCGGCTTCGGCAACCAGAGCCTGGCCGACATGATCAAGGGTCAGAACCTCGGTTCGTTCACTCTCGGTCCCGTCGCGGTGAATCCGCTGGAGCTGTCGAATGTGGCGGCCACGCTGGCGTCCGGCGGGACCTGGTGCCCGCCGTCGCCCATCGCCGAGGTTATCGACCGGTACGGCAAACCGGTACCGCTCACCGAACAGGCCTGCGAGCAGGTCGTCGAACCGGGTCTGGCCAATACCCTCGCCAACGCGATGGGCAAGGACCACGATCCGGGCGGTACGGCCGGTGCCGCCGCCGCGGCGACCGGCTGGCAAGGGCCCGTGGCCGCGAAAACCGGGACCACCGAAAGCCACCGTTCCTCGGCATTCGTCGGTTTCACCAATTCGATGGCGGGCGCGGCCTACATCTACGGCGACAGCCCGACCCCCGGCGAGATCTGCTCCTTCCCGCTGCGCAACTGTCCGGCCAGCGACGCCAACGGCCTGTTCGGTGGTAACGAGCCGGCCCGGAGCTGGTTCAAAGCCGTCAAGGAAGCCTCGGTGAACTACCCGCCGCCGACCCTGCCACCGGTGGACGAGAAGTATGTCCGCGGCGCGGAGAACGCCCAGGTCCCCGATGTGGTCGGGATGACGGCGGGCGAGGCGACCGGGGCTCTCACCGGCGCCGGTTTCAAGGTCACCTCGGTGACTTCGCCGGGCTCGGCGCCGAAGGGCACCGTCACCGGGTCGACACCGAACGGTTCGGCGATTCCGGGTTCGCAGGTGACGATCTATCTCAGCGACGGCACCATCCGGCAGGCGCCGGAGCCGGGACGTCCGCCCGCCTCGACGCCGAACGCCCCGGGGCTGCCACCGCTGCCACCGTTCCTACCGCCGATCCCCATACCGGTACCGATACCCCGGTGATCTCCGGCGGTGACGGCGCGGCGCACAAACGCCTAGAGCCGTGCCTTCACCGCCGCCGAGATCCGGGAACCGTCGGCCTTCCCGGCGGCCAGCCCGGTCGCGACCTTCATGACCTGCCCCATCTGCCGCTTACCCGGCCGCTCCCCCAGCTCCTCCGCGACCTGGGCGATCGCGGTATCGGCGAGATCGGCGACCTCTGCGTCGGTCAACTGGGTGGGCAGATATTCGTCGATGACCCGCGCCTCGGCATGCTCGTTGGCAGCCAGCTCGCCACGCCCGGCCTGGGTGTAGACCTCTGCGGCCTCGTTGCGTTTCTTCGATTCCTTGGTCAGCACCGCGACGACCTCGGCATCGGAGAGTTCCCGGGCTTCCTTGCCGGCCACCTCGGCTGTCTGCACGGCGGCGAGCAGCATCCGCAGCGTGTTGAGCCGCAGCGAATCCTTCGCCTTCATCGCGGCGGTCATATCGGCGCGTAGCCTCGTTTTCAGTTCCGACATGGGCGCAACGGTAGCCGCTGCACCTCGCCACGCCCATCGGATTATCCCTGCGCGCCGGGCGTGTCCACCCGCGGTTATCGCATTGTTTCCCAAGGCCACAGGCCCGGCGGAGGCGAGCATGAGCAGGTAATCCGCCTGCTACTACGCCGTAACTGTGGTTCAACACGCTGCGCACTGCGCCTGCTGGTCACCTATGCTGGGCAAATGCCCGTGATCTCGACGTCGGCCCTGCGCCGGACCGCGTTCGGCGCAGCCGGAGCCGCGGCTGCCGGAGTCGGCTACGCCTCACTGATCGAACGCAATGCCTTCGTTCTCCGCGAAGCCACCATGCCGGTACTGCGGCCGGGTTCCGCCCCGCTGCGGATATTGCATATCAGCGATCTGCACATGACCCCCGGGCAGAAGCTCAAACAGCAGTGGTTGCGGGAGCTCGACCGCCTGGAACCGGACCTGGTGATCAACACCGGTGACAATCTGTCCCACCAGAAGGCAGTACCGGCGGTGGTGCAGTCGCTCGGCCCGCTGTTGTCGCGCCCCGGTCTGTTCGTATTCGGCAGCAACGACTATTTCGCGCCGGTGCCGAAGAACCCGCTGAAGTACTTCGACAAGAATCACAAGCGGGTGCACGGCGCTCCGCTGCCGTGGAAGGATCTGCGCGCCGCGTTCACCGAACGCGGCTGGCTGGATCTCACCCATATCCGCCGCGATATCGAGGTGGGCGGTACCCGGATCGCGAGTGCGGGCGTCGACGACCCGCATATGCAGCGCGACCGCTACGACACCATTGCCGGCGCCCCCAATCCACTGGCCGATCTGCGGCTCGGTCTCACCCATTCGCCGGAGCCGCGGGTCCTGGACCGCTTCGCCGAGGACGGCTACGACCTGGTCCTCGCGGGTCATACGCACGGCGGCCAGCTGTGCCTGCCCGGTTACGGCGCCCTGGTGACCAACTGCGATATCGACCGCTCCCGGGTGAAGGGTCCGTCCAAATGGGGCGCCCACACCCGGCTGCACGTATCCGCCGGTATCGGCACCTCACCGTGGGCGCCCTACCGTTTCTGCTGCCGCCCGGAAGCGACTCTGCTCACCCTGGTGGCAGTGCCGCCGAAGAAGCCGGCCACCGATTCCGGCCACGTCTCGACCTCACAGGCAGTGGCCGGATAGGTCCTCCTACCCCGGAAAACCGGCCTCGAGCTGCCGGTTTCTTTTCCGGACCGGACCTGGGGTAAGCTACCTCAGGTCCGCTTCACGGGGTGTGGCGCAGCTTGGTAGCGCGCTTCGTTCGGGACGAAGAGGTCGTGGGTTCAAATCCCGCCACCCCGACTCGTGTGGTCGAGACACGATTGACCCCTGATCAGTTCTTCTGGTCAGGGGTTTTCTCGTGTCCGGGCTCATTTCCCCCGGTCAGTGCGGATAGCGCCGCGGCGAGTTCCGCCCCGGTGGGCAGGGCGCCTTCCGGATGGCTCATCCATTGCATGACCAATCCGTTGAGCAGGATCATGTAGAGCCCGCCGAGGGCGCGGGCGTGGGCCGGGTCCAGATCCGCATGGATTTCGGCCAGCGTGGTCGCGATTTCGGTGGCCCCGGTTTCGCTCAGCTCCCCCATACGTACTTGTTCGCTGGGTGTCCGATGGACCCTGACCAAGTTCTCCACACTCGCTACCAGGACTTCCCGGTTGCGCTCGAACAACTCGGCAATACCCTCCCAGACCTGCGGAAACGCGGTGGCGGGCGACTGCCCCGCGGTGGCGCGGATCCGGCGTTCGAGGTCGTCGCCGATCTCCCGGCCGGTCTCGTCGGTGAAGGCTTCGGTGAGGAGCCGGTCCTTGGATCCGAAGTGGTAGCCGATGGCGGCGAGACTCACACCCGCTTCGGTGGCGATATCCCGGGCTGTGGTCGCGGCGAATCCGCGCTCGTAGATGCAGGTGCGCGCGGCAGCCAGCAGGTCCTCCTTGTTTCCCATGAGAACACCCTAACCGTTCGTCTTAGACATTTGTTCTAGACAACTGTTCTACGCTTGTGTTAGACATTTGTCTAAGACATTCGAACAAACAACTCAGCGAGGAACCGATGACCACACGCTCCCGTGCCGCTACCCCCAGAGTGCTGATCTCCGGCGGCGGAATCGCCGGCAACGCCGTCGCCCTGCAACTGTCCCGAGCCGGCATCCGGCCGACCGTGATCGAACGCGCCCCCGCTCCCCGCCCCGGCGGGCAGGCCGTCGACCTGCGCGGGCCCAGCCGGACCGTCGCCGAGCAGATGGGCCTGATGCCCGGGATCCACCGGCATCGGCTCGACGAACGCGGCATGCTGCATGTCGATACCGCAGGACGAGAGATAGTCCGTATGCCCGCGGATCTCTTCGGCGGCAACGGCGCGGTCGCCGAAATCGAGATAACCCGCGGCGATCTGAACCAGGTTCTGCTGGACGCGATCTCCGATGCCGCCGCCGCTCCCGGTAATCCAGGCGTCGACTACCGGTACGGGGAATGGATTCGCGACCTGCGCGAACACAGCGACGGCGTCCGGGTGGACTTCGCCTCGGGCGCCACCGCGGAATTCGACCTGGTGATCGGCGCCGATGGCCTGCACTCGGCGACCCGCCGGCTGGCATTCGGACCGGAAGACCAGTTCAGCACCTACCTCGGCGCCTACACGTCCTACTTCACCATGCCGACCCCGGCCGGAATCGAACCGCACTGGATGACCATGTATTCGATGCCCGGCGGAATCGTGGCCGGGCTGCGTCCCGATGCCGATCCGGCCACGGCCAAGGCGATGGTCATCATCCGGACCGATCCGGCCCCGGCGCTCCGGCGCAATATCGCGGCCCAGCAGGAACTCATCCGCGCAAACCTCGCCGGCGGCGGCTGGCAGACCGCAGCCATCCTCGACGCGATGGACCGGGCCGAGGATTTCTATTTCGACGAGATCGCGCGGATCACGATGCCGCACTGGACCACCGGACGGGTGGCGCTGGTCGGCGACGCCGGCTACTGCGGGTCGCCGCTGAGCGGCCAGGGCACGGCGATGGCGCTGGTGGGCGCGTACGTACTGGCCGGGGAGATCGCCCGCACCCCATACGAACCCGCCGCCGCCCTCACCCGCTACACCGAAACCCTGCGGCCGTTCGTCGAAACCGCGCAGCAGTTGCCGCCGGGCGGAGTGAAAGGAATGGCCCCGCGGACCAAAACCGGCATCCGGGCCGCCCACGCCTTCGCCCGCCTCGCGACCTCACGGGTGATGCAGCCGCTGATGACCCGCATGCTGTCGGAGACCGAGAGCTACACCCTCCCGGAATACCCGGCGGCGCAACCGGTACCCGACTGATCTCCCCGCCCGCCTCGGGTTGCCCGAACCGGCCTCATGCGGCAGCCGCCCCGGTGCACCGCGTATCAGCGCACACCGTGCGCCGGTGACGAACCGCAGTGCACCGCCGCCCCGCGATCCCACACTCACCGAACGACCGCCCGCGGGCCGGGCCTCACATTGCGGCGTATGCGCATACCCCGTGCCGTGTCGACAGCGGCCCGGGTGGCGCACCGCCGGCCGACCGCTACGCGCAGGCCACCATGTCCGCGATCTGCACCGGCACCGCAAAATGGTGTGTTCGGTGCAGCCACGGACGAGCGAAGTCATAGCGTCCGGATCTGGTGGACTCGTTCACCCAGCACCTCATCCGTACCCGCGACACCGACCTCGCCACCGGTGAACACGCCGATGTTTGTCGACACCGCCGAACTTCCAGGGCTTTGTAGCGCGGACTGCACCGGCGGCTCGGCACCGACCTTGCGCAGGTGCGAACTACCGGTTCGTGCGATGTGAGTCGGTGTCCGAGACTTTCCCGTGGACGACGCCGCACGTGTGTTGCACCAGGTAGGCCGCGAGGTTCTCGGACCGGCTCGTGCCGCGCTTTTCACCTGGTGGGACGTCACCTCACCGGTGTTGCCCGCGAGCCCGGCCGCGCGCGGCCGGGATGCGAGGCCCGGTGGCACGGCGGGCGCCGAAAGCGACGGGACGGGCGGGGCGTTTCGCACCGCGACCCATCCGCACCGAGAGCGCTCCGCCGACCAGCAGCATCCGCATCATGCGTTCGGCGGCATCGGTGAGCAGTCGTTCGGCATCCGCCACCGCCTCGGCGAGGGCCATGGGCACCGGGATGATCGAGGCGATCGCGCCGATGCCGACCTCGTGGACCGACGGCGCGCCCTCCCCCAGCGAACCGGCCAGCGCGACCACCGGCACCCCCTGCGCACGGGACCTACGGGCGATTTCGGCCGGCACCTTGCCGTGTGGGGTCTGCAGGTCGATCGCGCCTTCCGCGGTGATCACCAGGTCCGCCAGGCCGATCCGGCGGTCCAGGTCCGCCCCGGTGAGGCCGGAGTCCAGCAGTGCGTCGAATCGGGAGCGCAGCGTCGCGCCCGCTCCGGCGGCCAGCCCCGCGCCGAGTCCACCGGATGCGCCGGTCACCGGTCCGGTGCGCAGATCGCCGGATGCACGGCCGTCTCGTTCGAGTATCGCCGCCCAGTTGTCCAGCGCGAGCGACAGCGCTTCGACCTGCGCGGGTGTGGCTCCTTTCTGCGGTCCGAACACGCGCGCGACACCGCGGGGTCCGCAGAGCAGGTTGTGCGGATTACCCGCCACCACGATTTCGGCGCGGGACAGCCCGGGGTGCAGGCCGGACAGGTCGAGCCGAGCGGCGCGCGCGAGTCCATAACCACCGCTGCCTATTTCGCGGCCGGATCGGTCCAGGATCCGCGCGCCCAGCGCTTGTAGCGCACCGGCGCCGCCGTCGCAGGTGCCGGAATCGCCGCAGCCCACCACGATCCGCTCCGCGTCCGAATCCAGAGCCGCGGCGATGAGCTGCCCGACCCCGGTGGTCGTGGTGGCGCCGGGATCTCGGCGGTCGCGCGGTACCTGCCGCAGTCCCGCGGCGGCGGCCACTTCGACCACGGCTGTCTTCGCTGCCGGGAACCCGAGCCGGGCCCACTGGGCGCGCACCGGGATGTTCACCGGCCCGGTGACGTCGAGGTGATGCAGTGTGCCGCCGGTCGCGGTGGCGAGCATGGCGGCGGTGCCTTCGCCACCGTCGGCGATCGGGGCGAGATCGACGTGCACACCGGGCAGCACCCGGCGCAGACCCGCGGCGATGGCATGCGCCACGGATTCTGCCCCGAGACTTTCTTTGAATCCGCTGGGTGCCACGAGGATGCGCTGCGGAACGGTTACCGACATGGTGGTGCCTTTCGAGAGAGCCGACCACTCGGGTCAGGGGGTGGGACTCATACCCAGCTGCGGCCAGACCCAGACCGCGAACGCGAGGAGTAACGCCACCGACAACGGGGCGAGGACAGCGGAGTAACGCAGTAGGTGTTCGGGCCGGTACCCCGGGACCGTGTCGGATGCGGCGAAAACGGCCATCGGTTTCGCCGAGCTGGTCATGGTGTGGCAGAACCCCGCTGCCGCCGTCGACAGGAAGGCCGCCGCGGCCGCATCCACGCCCACCGCCGGGGCGGTGGCGACGATGATCGGCACGAGCACGGCCGAACGGGCCGATCGTGACTGGATCATCAAGTGGGCGAGCAGGGATACCACCACGGTCAGCACCAGGAAGACCGGGCCGGCCGCAGCCCCCAGCGAACGCACCGGATCGAACACGAGTCCGGCGAGCCAGGCCGACGCACCGGTGGTCGTGAGGGCGATACCCAGGCACAGGGTGGCGGCCATGAACAACAGCAGAGTCCACGGGATCGTTTTCGCGGCGGCGGGCAGCGTGGTCCCACCTATCCGCGGCGCCGTCGCGAGCAGGGCGCCGAGTACGGCGACCACTGCCGGGTCCACACCGTGCAGCGCCTCGGTGCACCACAGCACCACAACGGCCGCGAGCACCCCGAGTACCCGGCGTTGAGGTGCGGACAGCGGACCCCGCACGTCGGCGCCCGCGGATTCGGCGAAGGCGGTTGCGGGCACGGTGAGCGGTGTGCGGCGCTCGGCGCGGTCGGCGAACAGGGCGAGCGCGATCTCCGCGGCCAGATGTGACCACACCACCGCGAGCGGGAGACCGAGGATCAGCCACTGCACGAAGTGGTAGCCCTCACCGGTGGCAGTCGCGACGATCTCGCTGGTGATGAGATGTGCGCCCGCTCCGAGAAGCGATCCCACCGCGGAGAACAAGATGACCGAAGGGATCCCCACCGCGAGCGCCAGCACCAGCTGGGGCCGATGTCGCAGCACGGTGGCGAGGGCCAGGAAAACCGGGAGCGCGAGCGCGGCGCGACCGGAGGTCGCCGGAATCGCGAACGTGGTCACCAGCAGGACGGCGGTGAGCAGGTGCATCAGCTGCCGCGGGGTCCGGGCGAGGGTGAGAACCCGTGCGGCGATCCGCGCCGACAACCCGGTCGCGGTGACCGCGGCCGCGATCACGAACGACCCCACCAACAGCCAGATCACCGAATCGCCGAGAGTTCCGGTGAACGTCTCGGTATCGATCGGTCCGGTGACGACGAGTGCCACCGCCGCACCGAGGGCGACATAGGTGTCGGGTACCGGCGCGAAAACCCACATCCAGATGGCGGCCACGAACACCACGAGCGTGATCAGGGCGTCGTGGCCGAGGTCACCGGTTGCCGCGGCGGCGAGAAAGCCCAGGCACACAAGGATTCCCGCAATCGCCGCCAGCAGCGGCGCCCACGCGGGCCGGCGTGCGGGTGAACCGGCCGACGGGCGCCGGCGCGGTACGGTCCGGAATTCGGTCGCTTCGACGTGCTCCCCGCCGTGCACGACCGGGCTTCCTGCCACGCCGCTACGCGACGTCTCGGTGGGTTCCTGCTTCACCGGCCACCGCCGGAACGAATCCTGGTCCGCCACGGCCGCCACCGGCGTTCGACCGCTCCGTCGGTCCGGCGGCGAGGGCGCCGGACCACATTGAGCCGTGTACTGGAATATGCCACCCCGGCCCGGAACGTCCGGGTTTGCACTGTACGTTTCGCCGTCACGAGAGCCGGTATCCCATTCCGCGCACCGTCTGCAGGCGCTGGGCACCGATCTTGCCGCGCAGCGCCCGAACGTAGACGTCGACCACGTTGGAGGCGGGGTCGAAATCGTAACCCCATACCTGCCCGAGGATCTGCTCTCGGCTCAGCACCTGGTCGGGATGCCGCAGGAACACCTCGAGCAGGCCGAATTCGCGGGCGGTGAGATCCACGGTCCGGCCGTCGACATGTACGCGCCGGGCGCGTAGGTCGAGGCCGATACCGTTGTAGGACAAAGAAGCCGACGGCGCGCCCGCGGTCGTATCGTCCTGGAGACGCAACCGTACCCGCGCGAGGAGTTCGGCGAATTGGAACGGTTTGGTCATGTAGTCGTTGGCGCCGCCCTCCAGCCCGGCGACCGTATCGTCGACACTGTCGCGGGCGGTGAGCACCACCACCGGGGTCCGCACGCCCTCCCCGCGTAACCGGCGCAGCACGGTGAATCCGTCCATGGAGGGCAGTCCGATATCGAGGATCACCATGTCGAAGGCGCCGGAACGGGCCATCAGCAACGCGGTTTCGCCGTCGCCGACATGCTCGGTGGTGTATCCGGCGGCCCGCAGGCCTTTACCGACGAACGACACGATGTGCACATCGTCCTCGGCGATCAGGATCCGGCTCACTTCTACCCCTTGCGTTCGTTCGGATCGGCGGTGTCGCGGTGTGCGGGGTAAACCGGGTCGGCCGGCAGGTCGAGACCGAATGTGGCGCCGTCGCCGGGCACACTGCGCACCCAGGCCGACCCGTGGTGCGCGTCGGCGATGGCGCGCACGATGGCGAGGCCGAGACCCGCGCCGGACCGCCGATCTGCCCCGGAACTATCGGCCGGACGGCCCCGCCGGAACCGCTCGAAGATCACCGGCGCGTCTTCCGGCGCGACTCCCGGCCCCTGATCCGATATCCACAACGACAGGGTGCGATCCGGTTCGGTCCCGGTGAACCGGGATCCCAGCTGCACGGTCGTCCCGTCCGCCGAATGCGCGACCGCGTTCGCCGCGAGCTGCAACATCGCCTGGGTGACCCGCTGCGAGTCGATCCACGCGGTGCCTTCGGCCACCTCCATCAGATGCCAGCGCCGCTCCCCGAGCGGTTGCACCTTGGATTCGATATCCAGCATGGTCTGCGCGATATCGACCGGGCGGCGGACCACGAAATCCGGCTGTTCGGCCTTGGCCAGCATCAGCAGATCGGAGACCAGCCGTCCCATCCGGTTCAGTTCGGAATCGACGAGGGCGAGCGTGCGTCGCCGTTCTTCGGGATCCTCGGAGAGCAGTTCGAGATGCCCCCGGACCACCGTGATCGGCGTGCGCAGTTCGTGGCCCGCGTCGTCGACGAACTGCCGCTGGGTCGTATAGGCGTGTTCGAGACGGTCGAGCATATCGTTGAAGGTCTCCGCCAGCGCCGCGATATCGTCGCGCCCCTCCACCGGCACACGGGCGGTGAGATCGGTTTCACCGATATCGGCGGCCACCGCCCGCACGGTGCGCACCGGCAGCAGGATGCGTCCGGCCACGAGATAGGCGACCCCGGTGGTCAACGCCAGCCCGGCCAGCGATACCGCGGCGATGGTGCGCATCGTCCGGTCCACACCCGCGCGCCCGACCTCGGTGAACACGGCCACCACGAACGATCCCCGATCGGCCCCCGATTCGACGTCTACTCGGCCCCACCGCATCTCCCCGGCCGGGGAGTCGACCACCCCTGAGGTCCGGCCCGCCGCCGCTGTCGCGGTGAACAGGCCCGGATCTCCGGCCACCGGTGCGGGCAGGTCGCCCCGGATACCACCGAGCTGCCTACCGTCCACGACCCCCACCATCACCTCGCCCTCGATCGGCGACTGCCGCAGCAGATAGGTCTCGAGCAGTCTTTCCACCGAGGTGAACGGCTGCGTGGTGGTCGGGTCCACCCCCTCGGCGGCGAAGGTCCGGAATTCGTCGGCTTCCTGCGCGATATCGGCGTTCGCCCGGGTGTTCACATCGCGCAGCAGCAGGTTGCGGGCGGTTACCAGCACCACGACCAGCAGCAGGAAGGTCGTGAGCATGATCCATGCGGTGATCTTCCAGCGGGCCGGCAACCGGGAGCCGCGCCGCCGGAGTATCCGCGAGCCGGCCACTGCCGGGCGGTGATCGTCGGCGTCGGGTCCGTGCGCTGGTTGCCGCAGGGTCGGCTCCGTGGTGTCGGCGAGACGTGCGGGGTCGAGATCAATCATCGTCGCCGGACGGCCCATCCGTGCCGGGCTGGTCATCCGCGTCGTCGTCGAATCCGTCGTCGGCATCGTCATCGCCCTGTTGCGGTACTGGTGCCGGAGCAGCCGGTCCGGGAGCCATAGGCGCCGGAGGTACCGGACCCGGGACAGGCGCCACCGGCGCGGGAGCGGGATCCGGGGGTTCCGGTGCGGGAGCCGTGCCGTCCGGAGCCGGCGGCGCGCCGCCGGAACCCGGCCCCGGTGGCGGTACCGCGCCCTCCGGCGCATCCGGGGCCTGGCGGCCCGGAACCGGACCGGCCGGCGACTCCGGTCCGTCCGGCGCCACACTCACCGACACGGAAGACGGATCGAGCTCCGGTTCCGGCGAACGGGTCAGGGCAAAGCTCACCAGCACCACGGCGGCGGCGCCCGCGAGAACGAGGGCGGCGGCGAAAGAACGAGAACCGGACATAACAGCCACTATGCCCAACGCTGATGACCCGGCCGTGAGGCGTAGATGAGGATTTCTTCATCACAGACACGAACGACCGGCCGGACGATTCGACCTTGTCTCGTCCGGCCGGCCGTTGTTCGCAGGCGCTGTCTTACCGATTCTCGAACGGTTACCTTTCGCGGTGCCGGACCGGCGGACGACTGTGCGCCCGATCCGCCACTGAGCATCCGGAAGAGCCGTCCGGTGCGACGGCTGCCGACCGGACCGGTCACCCCGCGAGACCGGTCCGATCGACGACGCCTTGCCCGTGGGCCGGTCTGCCACCCCGCGAGACAGACCGACCCACCCGGTCGACCTGCTCCCCAGCTGCGCCGACCGGCCCCGTTCCCCCACGGTGGTCCCGGTTTCCCTCCCCGGTCACCGGACCACCACACCCCCGCGGATCCCCCACGATTCCCCCGGATCCGTACTTTCCGGGATGCGTACCGGGTCCTCCCCAGGCACCGGCTCGCATCCCGCCCCCTCCTTCGGCGGCGTCGCGACTACTGGCGGGAGTCGACGACGCCGGGCTCGGTGCGACCGTCCTCGATCAGGAGTCCGGGCGCATACAGTTCGGTGGTCGGCTGGGTGATCATCTACGGGGTTCCTCTTCGCGGTGTGAGTGCCGGTGTGTTCTCCGGCGTGACTCAACAATGCGGCCCCGCGCTTGGCGCGCCCTTAACGTGAACTTATAACGCTGAGAACACGATCCGTCACAGTGCAATCAAGGTCGTGGAACGGGTTGTGCGGGTGTCCCGCCGGCCGGGTATCTCGGGCATCATGGAGGGCATCCGCTACGACAAGAGTGGGAGTGTCGATGGATACGTTGGTCCTATGGGCGCTGGCCTCGGTGGTCTATTGGTTCGGCCTGCTGTAGCCGCGCCCGTACCGACATCGTGACGGCACGGTACGAGTGCCGCTGGGTGTGACGCCCCTGATCGATCCCGGATCGATCAGGGGCGTCACGTATCTGCGCCGATGCCCCGCCCGGCGGTGTCGGCGCTGCCGGCAGCCCGGCATTAGTGTGTGCCCATGGCGCGTTTCGGTGGGCTCCTGGCGGGGGTCGCAGCGGTAACACTGGTGGTGGGACAGGTTTTCGTGACTCAGGCGCAGGCCGCGCCGGCGCAGGTCGAATGCGCGGTGAACTCCGGACGGGAACCGCAGCGGGCGCAACCCGGGCAGGTGGGCCTGGACGCGCAGCGGCTGACGGACGCACTGACCTTCGCCGGTGGCCGGAATCGATTGAATGTGCAGGTATTCCGGCACAACTGCCTGGTGGGCGAGGGCCCCGCCAACGAGCAGACCGGGCATATCCCGTGGAATGTGTGGAGCGTGACCAAGAGTGTGGTCTCACTGCTCACCGGGATCGCCGCCGACCGTGGTCTGGTCGATATCGCGGCCCCGATCGACCGGTATCTGCCGCCGGGTCTGGGCGATCCGCGACGCCGCGCGATCACGGTCGAGAATCTGCTCACCGAAACATCCGGTATGCGCACCGGCGTGGTGACCGAGGGCATCACGGGAGCTGTCCCCATCGATCCCAACAGCGCTGTTCAGGCGCTGGGCGTACCGCTGGATCACGAACCCGGCACCGTGTTCACCTACAGTCAGCGCACCGTGGACCTGCTCTCCTATGTGGTGGAGCTGGCCGCCGGCGAACCGCTACAGGAGTTCGCACAGCGAGAGTTGTTCACGCCGTTGGGGATCGAACGCGGTGACTGGTATTGGGCGCGGGACCGCAGCGGTCACACCTACGGTTACGCACATCTGCTGATCCCGCCGGACGATCTGGCCAAGCTGGGGCTGCTGGTGGCCAACAACGGCGACTGGGGCGGGCGGCAGGTCGTCTCCGCACAGTATCTGTCCCGCGCGACCAGCCCGTCCCGGGCGAACCCGTGTTACGGCTATCTGTTCTGGCTCGGATCGGCCTGCGCGGAGAATCCGTCGTTCCTGCCACCGGACACCTACGCGATGTCCGGGATGGGGTTGCAGAACGTCTTCGTCGTTCCGAGCCTGGATCTGGTGGTGGTGTGGACCGGCGTTTTCGGCAATATCAGCAAGTACGGTCCGGCCGGGATCATCCAGAACTTCGAGGAATTGCCGCACGAATTCTTCCGGCGACTCATGGCGGCGTTCCAGGAACCCCCGGTGGCCGATCCGGGCCCGTACGTGGAGCCGCCGGTGAAGGCGGACCCGGATGCCTATATCGACACCGATATCCTGCTGGCGGTCTTCGGGATCGGTAATTCGGCGTATCCGGGCTGCGATGTGTTCGCGTGCCTGAGCCAACCATTGGCGGCCCCGTTCACCGACGCGCCGCCGGGGTGTGTGCTGCTGGCCTGCCTCGGGCCGGATCCGCGGACACCGGGAATCCACTGAGCCCGCTGCCTCCCCGGCGCCGGTCGCGCCGGGGAGACGGGCTCGTCGTCACCGATCGGCGAGCAGGACTTCCGCGATCTGGATGGTGTTGAGCGCGGCGCCCTTGCGCAGGTTGTCGCCGGAAATGAACAGCGCCAGACCGCGACCGTCCGGCACACCGGGATCCTGGCGGATACGGCCGACCAGGGATTCGTCCTTACCGGCGGCGGCCAGCGGTGTCGGCACATCGACCAGCTGCACACCGGAGGCCTTCGCCAGGATCTCCTGGGCCCGCTGCACCGACAGCGGATCGGCGAATTCGGCATTGATCGACAGCGAGTGGCCGGTGAACACCGGGACCCGCACGCAGGTGCCGCTCACCAGCAGCTCCGGCAGACCGAGAATCTTGCGGCTCTCGTTGCGCAGCTTCTGGTCCTCGTCGGTTTCGCCGGAACCGTCGTCCACCAGCGAACCCGCGAGCGCCAGCACGTTGAAGGCGATGGGTGCCACGTACTTGTTCGGGGCCGGGAAATCCACGGCGCTGCCGTCGTGGGTGAGTTTCTCGGCATCGTCGATCACCGCGCGGGTCTGTGAGGCGAGTTCCTCGACGCCGGCCAGCCCGCTCCCCGAGACCGCCTGGTAGCTGGACACGATCAGCCGCTGCAACCCGGCCGCGTCGTGCAGCGGTTTGAGCACCGGCATGGCGGCCATCGTGGTGCAGTTCGGGTTGGCGATGATGCCCTTGGTGAGACTGCGGGTCTGTTCCGGGTTGACCTCGCTGACCACCAGCGGGACATCCGGATCCTTACGCCACGCCGACGAATTGTCGATCACCGTGACCCCGGCGGCCGCGAACCGCGGCGCCTGCACACGCGACATGGTCGCGCCCGCGGAGAACAGGGCGATATCCAGGCCGGTGGGGTCGGCGGTTTCGGTGTCCTCCACGACGATCTCGCCGCCGCGCCACGGCAGTTTCTTACCGGCCGACCGGGCCGAGGCGAAGAACCGCAGCTCGTCGGCCGGGAAATCACGTTCTTCCAGGAGTTTGCGCATCACGGCGCCGACCTGCCCGGTCGCGCCGACCACGCCTACACGTACACCCATCGGTTATCGCCCCGTTCCGGCGTGCACGACGGCGACCTCGTCGCCGCCGAGATCGAAGGCGCGGTGCAGCACCTGCACGGCGTCGTCGAGTTCGGTGTCCTTGACCAGTACCGAGATGCGGATCTCGGAGGTCGAGATGAGGTCGATATTGATACCGGCCTCGGCCAGCGCCTCACAGAAGGTGGCGGTGACCCCGGGGTGGCTCTTCATACCGGCGCCGACCAGCGACACCTTACCGATGTGATCGTCGTAGAGCACCTGCGAGAAGCCGATCTCCTCCTGGTGCCCGGCGAGCATCTCCACCGCCCGCTGACCGTCGGAACGGGGCAGGGTGAAGGTGATATCGGTCTTCCCCGTCTCCACCTTGGAGATGTTCTGCAGGACCATATCGATGTTGATCTCGGACTCGGCGACGGCGCGGAACACCTTGGCGGCGTATCCGGGAACGTCCGGTAGCCCGACCACGGTCACCTTGGCCTCGCTGCGGTCGTGCGCGACGCCCGTGAGGATTGCTTGTTCCAAGGGGATGTCCTCCATCGATCCGTATACGTAGGTGCCCGGCTTGTCGGTATAGGACGAGCGCACATGCACGGGCACGTTGTAGCGGCGCGCGTATTCGACGCAGCGCAGCATCAGCACTTTGGACCCGCAGGCCGCCATCTCCAGCATCTCCTCGTAGGAGACCTGCTCGAGCTTCTGCGCGTCGCCCACGATGCGTGGGTCGGCGGTGAAGACTCCGTCCACATCTGTGTAGATCTCGCAGACGTCGGCTTCCAGCGCGGCCGCCAAGGCGACAGCGGTGGTATCCGAACCGCCGCGACCCAGCGTGGTGACGTCCTTGCTGTCCTGGCTCACGCCCTGGAAACCCGCGACGAGCACGATCGTGCCCTCGTCGAGAGCTTCCTGGACGCGGCTGGGCGTCACGTCGATGATCTTGGCCTTACCGTGCACCGATGTGGTGATCACGCCGGCCTGGGAGCCGGTGAACGACCGCGCCTCGGCGCCGAGAGTGTGAATGGCCATGGCCACCAGCGCATTGGAGATGCGTTCACCGGAGGTGAGCAACATATCCATCTCCCGGGCGGGTGGCGCGGGAGCGACCTGTTCGGCCAGGTCGAGCAGTTCGTCGGTGGTGTCGCCCATGGCCGAGCAGACCACGACCACGTCGTGGCCTTGCTTCTTCGTCTCGACGATCCGTTCGGCGACGCGCCGGATCCGGTCGGCCGAGGCGACCGAGGATCCTCCGTACTTCTGGACAACGAGTGCCACGAGGGGTCCTCCAATGTCTGCGAACAGGCGATCAATGCATAAGCGTACCGAGCCCGCTGTGCATGTTCCGGCAGTATCCGCCCTGGCTGTGGAATAACACACAGCCGCGTGACGTCACGTTTACCGGGTCCGGCGCCCGCCCGACGCGCGGGCGCCCGACCACGTCCCGAAGCCGGCCTCAGTCGCGTTCGAACCAGGTGACCTGCGCCCCGTTGCCGAACTCCTTGCGCCGTACGGGGGTGAACGGCGTCGGCCGGAAGGCCCCGCTGATGATCGGGACGCCCGCACCGGCCGATACCGGATAGCTCTTGACGATCAGCTCGTCGATCTCGTCGATCAGCGCCCCAGCGAGTTTGCCGCCCCCGGCGAGCCAGATGTCCTTGCCTTCCGGACCGTCTTCCCGTTTGAGGCGCCGCACGAGTTCGACGGGGTCGGTACGGACGAGTTCGATCTCGGGATCGTCGATCCGCTCGAGCGTGGTCGAGACGACGTACTGCTTCATATGCGGGTAGGGGCTGGCAATGCCGATCTCGAGGGCCGGGTCGTAGGTTCCACGGCCCATGACCAGGGTGTCCCAGCGCTGGTTGGGGGTCGCGACGGGCAGGCCGACGAGTTCCCGGATATGGCGCGGGACCGTTTCCGGATAGCGGGCATTGATCCACTCCATCATGTCGTCGGCGACCGGGTAGAAGTCGATTTCCCCGCCCGGACCGGCGATATAGCCGTCGATGGACGCGCCCACGTAGTAGACCAGCTTTCGCATGAGGTACCGCCTGTCCATAGCACTGTAATTGAAGTGGTTTGAACATAGTACTACGTCTGGAGTGGTGTCAAGAAGCGCGCGCCTCGGCGGCGCAGACATAACGAGCCGATCTGCCATAGCAATCAACGAGGGGTTGTGAGACCCGACACGATCGCCGAATAATGGAAATCATGATGGCGAACGTCGGAGACCGCTTGCATGTGCACGGGCACACCGTCGGGCAAAGTGATCATGAAGGGGAGATCGTCGAAGTACGCGGACCGGAGGGATCACCGCCGTACATCGTGCGTTTCGACGACGGCCACGAGTCCCTGGTCTTCCCCGGACCGGACGCCACGGTCGAACATCCGCACTGAGCCCACCCACCCCGCGAACCAGACCCTGAGCAAACGCCCGTAGTTATTTACGAGCCGCATGCCCACGGGCCGGGCACCTTAATCTCACCGGGCAGCGTGTTGACGATCACGCGCGGGCCGGGAGACAATCGTGGCCTATTCGTAATAACCGGGGGCGCGAGGGACCAGATGCGTACGAAGACCGATATCAGTTTCGACGTCCAAGCCGATCCATCACAGGTAATGGACGCACTGATGGCGGTCGAAATGTTCGCCGAATGGTCACCCGATTTCACCGACGCCAGGGTCGCCACTCGCGACGATGCCGGTCGCCCGCGGCGTGTGTTCGTCCAGGTCGACATCTCGAATACACCCGATATGCAGGTGTGGGAATTCAGCTGGTCGGACCACCGGATGTCATGGGAGGTCGCCGACAGTACCCGTGGGATCAGAGGCGGCGGGTCCTTCGAAGTCACCGGCGACGCGGGCGGTAGCCAGGTACTACTGCACGTCGAACAGCACACCGCGGTCCCACTACCGGGTTTCCTGGCCAAGCGCACGGTCCGCAAGACCTATCAGACGCTGGTGGAGAATTTCACCGATTACGCCGAACAGTTCGGCGAATCCGAGGCCTACGACCTCGTCTGATTCCGCTGCCCGTTGATATGCCGCGCGGTGAGGTGGTGCGGTGTCGGGCCGTAGGCCGCGGGCGCGACCTTGACCCCGGACCGCACTGAATCACGGATCTGGTCGACGTTCTCCCGGATCATGTCCGAGACCAGTTCATCGGTGCGCGGATCGGCCAGCACCTGGAACAGGATGCGGAAAACGGTATCGGCGACCAACCGGATGATCTCGTCGTGGAAGGGGATATAGCGCACCCGGCCGGTCTGCGGATCGTTCTTGATCATCTCGACGATCATCTCGTCGAGTTCGCCGCGGTTCTCCTCGAGCGCGTTCGCGATATTGCGGGTGTAGTGGCCGGTGCGAAGTACCGCGGTGACCTCCTCCATGATCGCGATGGTCATCGGCCGTTTGATGACCTCCACGATCGTGCCCACCGAATGATTGATCACCGCCGCGGTAACCCGGTCACCGAAGACCCGATCGGCTACCCGGGCCAAGCGTACGAGGATCACGACGATCCGCAGCAGCCGGAACGCCCGGAAGAACGGGCTGGTCACCGGGATCATGCCGAGAACTTCGTACCAGTAGACGAACGGAAAGGTCCACGGCCAGCCGGCCCGCCGCCAGCGCCACAGGAACTCGACCGCGAAAACGGCGCAAATCGTGTAGTCCGCGATGACGATGTAGCGGTAGGTATCGGGATCCACCTCGAAGAAGGTGATCCAGCAGACCAGCACCACCGACGCGACGGCCAGTGCCAGCATCACGAAATCGGTCCACAGCGCGGGCGGCTTCCGCGGGAACTCGTCCGGTTCGGCCGTTGCGGCTACGGCCACCGGCCCGGGTCCCGTGGACGACGGTGTTGACACCTACATTCCCTTCGACGCCGAAAAAATCGTAGTCAAGTATTACCCGCTCACCGCCCGCCCGAGCCGCCGAATACGCCGCCGTGCGGGCCGGACACCACTGAGCGGGACGGTACCGGGCGACACGGGATCCTCGGCGCCGCGCAGATTTCTCCCGTGGTCAGCGACCCTCGCGAATGATCGCCTCGATATTGCGCTCGGCCAGCGCGGTGATGGTGAGTGACGGGTTGGCTGTCGCCGTACTGCCGGGAATCGCCGCACCGTCCATCACGTAGAGACCGCGATAGCCGTGCACCCGGCCGTAGGAATCGGTCGCCTTACCGAGCACGGCACCCCCCAGCGGATGGGCCGTGAACAGGGCGTTCGCGTCGTATCCGAGCGCACTGTATTCCGCGAGTGCCCCGGCCCGCTCCGCGATCCGCCGATCCACCGCCAGCGCGGCCGCGGTCACCTCCTCCTGCGCCCGCGTCGGCCAGGACAACCCGACCCCGCCGGTGGCCGGGTCGAAACCGAAGCGAGCCCGGGTGGGATCCAAGACCACGGCGAGCGAGGCCAGCGCTCCCGTCTCGAACGGGATCCCGGGGATATACCAGTTCTCCAGAGTGAGTGCGGTACCGCTGTCGTCGTAGATCCGGCTGGCGCTGGGCACACCCTGCCCGTTCCCGGCGACCGAACTGGCGCCACGGGCCAGCACCACATCGCCGTTGGTGCCCCAGCCGTCGCCGATATGCTCGTTCAGCCGCGGCAGCGCACCGGTCTCCCGGGCGCGGACCAGCAGTTCCGAGGTCCCGATCGAACCCGCACCGAGGAACAACTTGTCGCAGGTGATCGTGCGGGTGCCGACCACCACACCGGTGGGATGGAGTTTGGATACCGTAACCGCGAACCGGCCGCCCGGTTCCTCGGCGATGGCGTCCACCCGGTGCCCCGGGAAGATCCGCGCCTTACCTCCGGCCTGGGCCTCCTTCAGATAGTTCTGATTGAGATCGAATTTGGCGCCGTTGGAATTGCCGAGATTGCTTCGGCCGACCGTCGCCGAGGGCCGGGTGGACCCGTTCAGTTCTCCGCGCAGCACATCCCAGGTGAAGATCGAATCGTTGGGAACGGGCCGGTAGCCGGCCTTCCGGACCTGGTCGTCCCAGGCACGCGAATGGCTGAACGGCGACGAGTGGTAGATATCGGCGGGCATCGGGTCCAGCCGGAGCATGGACCGGACCCGCGGGTAGTAGACGCGCTCCAGTTCCCCGTAGTCGACCACGCCTCCGAAGACATGGTCGAACAGCCGGCGCTCCGGCGCGATCATGGCGCCGGTGAAGATCACCGATCCGCCGCCGACGGCGGCCCCACGCCAGACGTCGATACCCGGAAAGGACGTGCAGTCCAGTACGCCACCGAAATCGGCGAATTGCATCGGCACCTTGGTGACGCCGGTGAAGCTGGTGGTGTGCCAGAAACCGCGGCCGTCGGGCAGATCGTCGCCGGTGAAGATCTCACGCCAGGGGTCGTTGGGCCAGCGTGATCCGCGTTCCAGCACCGTGGTCGCGACCCCGGCCTGGGCCAGCCGGAGCGCGGTGACGGCCGCGCCGAAACCGGAGCCGATGACGATGGCCTCGGTATGTTGCGGCGCGTCGGGTATGGGTTCGAAGATCTCCGGAACCCATTGGGCGAACAGTTCGTGCCAGATCGGCTGTGCCGCGGCCCGCGGCAGGACGGAGCCGGGTTTCGCGACCCCCGATCCCACCGCCCCGACCAGCGCAGCCATCCCCGCGGCCTTGAAAAGGGATCGCCTATCCACCCCTGTACCTCTTTCGTAACGCAACAAGCGCAGGGATGGTACCGATATTCACCGGTATTGAACAGCGGAAGCGGTGAACGCCGGTGGGCCTGAGGCGGATTCGTACTGGTCAGACGAACAACATGCTGGTCAGCCGAATACCAGGCGGATCACCGCAATCGTGCCCACCACCACGATCACCGCGCGCAGCACATTCGGGGACAGCCGCCGCCCCACCCGCGCGCCGATCTGGCCGCCGATGATCGACCCGGCCGCGATCAGCGCGACCACCCGCCAATCGATGTCGGCGACCGCGATGAACACCGCCGCGGCCAATGCGTTCACCAGCAGCGCCAGCACATTCTTCACCGCATTGAGCCGCTGAAGTTCGTCCTGTACGAATACCCCGAGCAGACCCACCAGCAGCACGCCCTGGGCGGCACCGAAATAGCCGCCGTAGATCCCGGTCGCGAAAATCGCGGCCAATAGGATCGGGCCGCCGTGCGCGGGCGTGGCCTCCTTATCGCGCTGCCGTTCGCGCACCCACGCCGAAAGCCGCGGTTGCAGTACCACCAGCACCAGCGCGGCGATGATCAGCACCGGGACGATCGTGGCGAACGCGTCTTCGGGCAGATTGAGCAGCAGCACCGCACCCACCGCGGCCCCCAGCAGCGAAGCCGAGCCGTACCGCAACAGCCGGGCCCGCTGGCCGGCCAGTTCCCGGCGGTAGCCGATAACGCCGCTGAGCGAACCGGGTACGAGACCGACGGTGTTGGAAACATTCGCCGTCACCGGCGGCAGGCCGACGGCGAGCAGCACCGGGAAGGTGATCAGCGTGCCGGACCCCACGACAGCGTTGATTCCGCCCGCGGCGATACCCGCAGCGAAAACGGCCAGCATTTCCAGCCAACTCATGCTCGACCTCTCGACCTCGCCGGAACAGTCCGGTCACTCACACCGCACCCAGGCACGCTAACCGTTGCGGCCCGCGGCAGTAGCGACGGCCCCGCAGACCGCAGCGCAATTCCGCACCACCCACACGAGGGGTCACCTGCCTCACCGACGCGAGGCGCCACCTGCGCCACACCGCGAACGCGGCAACCGCCCCCGGCGCGTGACATCAACCGGAGGCGTTCACACGGCCCTGCCCTGGTCGGCGACTACCATGCCGCCGACTCGGCGACGACCCGGGCGGGGTCCGGGTGGGCTCGACACCCGGCCGGCCTGTGAAACGTCGACCCTCCGCACCGCCTTGTCAGGGGTGGTGGCACAGGGGGTAGACTCGCACGGGTCATGCAGCGGGCACTTCTTCTCAGCCGCCGCGACGGGGTCTGATCGGACCGGCTTCCCGTCGCGGGGTTCCGCCGCGCCGGTCGACCCAATTCGGGAAACAATCTCACCCACGGAGAAATCGCATGTCACCCGCTGACGCCTTCGTATCGAGCACGCGCACCATCACCGCGCCCGCCAAGCCCGCGCCCGCCGACCAGCCCGCGTGGAACCAGCAGAAGAACTCGTCCATGCCGGTGTTCCGCTACCGGCCGTTCGCCGAAGAGGTCGAACCCGTCACACTGCCCGACCGGACCTGGCCGGACAAGGTGATCGACCGCGCCCCCGCCTGGTGCGCCGTCGACCTGCGCGACGGTAACCAGGCGCTGATCGACCCGATGAGCCCCGCCCGTAAACGCCGCATGTTCGATCTGCTGGTGCGGATGGGTTACAAGGAGATCGAGGTCGGTTTCCCGTCGGCCAGCCAGACCGATTTCGATTTCGTCCGCGAGATCATCGAAGACGGCGCGATCCCCGACGATGTCACCATCCAGGTGCTCACCCAGTGCCGTCCGGAACTGATCGAGCGGACCTTCGAGGCCTGCGCCGGCGCCGGGAATGTGATCGTGCACTTCTACAACTCGACCTCCATCCTGCAGCGGCGGGTGGTGTTCCGGGCCGATCGCGACGCGGTCCGCAAGATCGCCACCGATGCCGCGCGGTTGTGCCTGGAGGTCGAGCAGCGCTACCCGGACACCAATTGGCGTTACGAATACAGCCCGGAGTCCTACACCGGCACCGAGCTGGAATACGCCAAAGAGGTCTGCGACGCGGTCTCCGAGATCATCGCCCCGACCCCGGACAAACCGCTGATCATCAACCTGCCCGCGACCGTGGAGATGGCGACCCCGAACGTGTACGCCGACTCCATCGAATGGATGCACCGCAACCTGGCGCGGCGCGATTCGATCGTGCTGTCGCTGCATCCGCACAACGACCGGGGCACAGCCGTCGCCGCCGCGGAGCTCGGCTATCAGGCCGGTGCCGACCGGATCGAGGGCTGCCTGTTCGGTAACGGCGAACGCACCGGCAACGTCTGCCTGGTGACCCTGGGGATGAATATGTTCTCCCAGGGTGTGGACCCGCAGATCAACTTCGCCGATATCGACGAGATCCGCCGGACGGTGGAGTACTGCAACCAACTGCCCGTGCACGAACGCCACCCCTACGGCGGCGACCTGGTGTACACGGCGTTCTCCGGCAGCCATCAGGACGCCATCAACAAGGGCCTCGACGCCATGAAGGCCGCCGCGGACGCCGCCGACACAGATGTCGACGATATGTCGTGGGAGGTGCCCTACCTGCCGATCGACCCGAAGGACGTCGGCCGGACCTACGAAGCCGTCATCCGGGTCAACTCGCAGTCCGGTAAGGGCGGTGTGGCCTACATCATGAAGACCGATCACGGCCTGTCGCTGCCGCGCCGGTTGCAGATCGAGTTCTCCCAGGCCGTCCAGCAGATCACCGACGGCGAGGGCGGCGAGGTCACGCCGAAGGAGATGTGGGACGCCTTCGCCGACGAGTACCTGACCCCGATCCGGCCGCTGGAGCGGATGCGGCAGAAGGTGACCGCCTCGGAAACCGACGGCGGTACCGACAGCATTACCGCGGTGGTCAAGGTGGACGGCGTCGAACAGGAGATCTCCGGTAGCGGTAACGGCCCGCTCGCGGCCTTTGTCGACGCCATCGCGGCGGTCGGCTATCAGGTCGAGGTGCTCGACTACTCCGAGCACGCGCTGTCGGCGGGTGACGACGCCCAGGCCGCGGCCTATGTGGAATGCGCGATCGGCGACCGGATCGTCTGGGGTGTGGGTATCGCCACCTCGATCACGACCGCTTCGCTGCGCGCGGTGGTCTCGGCGGTCAACCGGGCCGCCAGGCAATAATCCGAGCTCGTCGGAGCACCCCTCGGCCGCCGCACCCGCATCCGCCGGGTACGGCGGCCGAGGCCGGGAATCCACCGGCGTGCGTTACGCTCCGCACCTGCTAGCGTTGGTGCCGACTCCACGCCGCCGAGCTCTCTGCTCGAAAAACCCGAGCAGATGGGGGAACTGTGACTACTGACGACCACAACCCGACTTCCCAGCCCTGGCCCCCGAGTCAACCGGCAGATACCGCCGGCGGCGGTGAGCCGGAGAAAACACCGCCCACCGATCCGGCGACCGGGTCGCCGTCGGATGCCGACGCGGATTCGCGGGGCAGCGATACCGACAACCCCGCCGCCGCGGCGAACGAGAACGCCGCAGGCAGCGACGCGGAGCCGGCACCCACCGGCAACCTTCAGGACCAGGCACCCGAAGCCGGTGCGCCGGCACCGTGGCCCGCCGATCCCGCTGCCGGCCTGTGGGGTGGACAGAACGGGTTCGCCCCGCCCGCTGCCGACGGCCAGGCCCCGGCCGGTAACGGTGCGGCGCCGAACGATTCGTTCGCACCGCCGGCCCCCGGCGGCCAGTTCACCGCACCCGGCGCCGAATCCTTCGCACCCGGCAGCGGCCAGTTCGCCCAGCCGGACCCGAACCAGTTCGCACCCGGCGGTGGTCAGTTCGCACCGCCGGACCCGAACCAGTTCCAGGCCATGAGCTTCGCTCCGGGCGCCGGCTCGTTCGATCAACCGAACCCGTACCAGGCACCCGGCGGCCCCGGCGGGTTCGAACCGCCGCAGCCCGGTGGATTCCAGGCGCCCGGGCCCGACAGCGGTGCACCGCACGGAAGCGGGCAGTTCGTGCAGCCGAATCAGTTCCCGCCGCCGAACACCGGAGATGCCGGCGGCCAGTTCGCACCGCCCGACGCGAACCAGTTCCAGGCCGGCAACTTCGCCCCGGGCGCCGGCTCGTTCGATCAACCGAACCCGTACCAGGCACCCGGCGGCCCCGGCGGGTTCGAACCGCCGCAACCCGGAGGATTCCAGGCACCCGAGGCCGGCGGCCCGCACAGCAGCGGGCAGTTCGAGCAGCAGCCGGGGTTCCAGGCGCCCGGGCCGGAAAGCGGTGCACCGCACGGCAGCGGGCAGTTCCCGACAGCCGACCCGAACCTCTATCCCGGGCAGCACAACCCGGAGCAGACGCCCTACAGCGCTCCCGGCGCGGGCGGGCCGGGACCGGACGGCGGCCGATTCGACCAGGCCCCGGGCGGTTACGCGCCGACCGGCTTCCCCGAAGCCGGTGCCGTCCCCGGGCCGCAGGGTGAGGCGCCGGGTAGCCCGGACTACGGCTGGGCTCCACCGCCGATGCCGGCCGCGCCGCCCCAGCAGCCGCCGTTCCAGCAGACCCCGCCGCCGGTGGGCAACCCGGCGTCCGGACAGTTCGGTACACCGGACTGGGGTGGCAGCTCTGCACCGCAGGCCGGCGGCGGACAGCAACCCCCGCAGCAGCCGTTCCAGCCGCAGCCGGGCCAACCGCCGCAGGGGCAGTTCCAGCCGCGGCATATGCCCGAACCGGGCCAGCCGGGGCATTCGGTCAACGATCTGGACCTGCTCAAACGTGCGCGTAAGGCACCCCGGGGTGGCTGGCGCCGGGCGGTGCACAAGGTTTCGCGCGGCGTGATCAATCCGGGTGAATCGGCCGCCGATGTCGTCCACCGCGACCTGGTGGGCCGGGTGAACGCCCCGGTGCACGGTGATTTCCGGATCGCGATCCTCTCGCTCAAGGGTGGGGTCGGCAAAACCACCACGACCGTCGGCCTGGGCGCCACCTTCGCCTCGCTGCGTGGCGACCGGGTGATCGCCATCGACGCCAACCCCGACTTGGGTACCCTCGCCCACCGGGTGCCGCGGCAGACCCGCTCCACCGTGCGCAATCTGCTGGAAGACCAGAACATCACCCGGTACTCGGATGTGCGCGCGCATACCTCGCAATCGCCGAGCCGGCTGGAAGTGCTGGCCAGCGAGCAGGATCCGGCGGTTTCCGAGGCGTTCAGCGAGGCCGACTACCGACGCGCGATCGGGATCCTGCAGTCGTTCTACAACATCATCCTGACCGACTGCGGTACCGGGCTGATGCATTCGGCGATGTCCGGGGTGCTCGATATGGCGAGTTCACTCGTTCTGGTGACCTCACCCGCCATCGACGGTGCGCGCAGCGCCTCGGCCACGCTGGATTGGCTGGACTACCACGGGTATTCGCATCTGGTGCGGCAGACGGTGGTCGTGGTGAACGCCTCGCGGCGCGGTTCCACCTCGGTGAATCTGGATCATCTGCGCCGGTTGTTCCTGGACCGCACCCGCGCGGTGCAGGTGGTGCCGTTCGACGATCATCTCGCCGAGGGCGCGGAAATCGATCTGGAGCTGGTGAGCAAACCGACCCGGCTCGCGCTGCTGGAACTGGCCGCGATGGTCGCCGACGATTTCGCCAATGTGGACGGGTATCCGTACGGCAACCGTTACTGACCGGGTGCCGCGGGCGGGGGCTCCGCGGTGGTCCGGCGGGCCGCCGCCGCGAAGGAGTCCAGTACGGCCGCGATGGCCGGGCGGGTGTCGGCGCGCGGCCGGGTGACCAGATCGTAGAGCCGGGCGGCGCGGACGCCGGACAACCGGAGCTGGGACAGACCGGTGTGGGTCACGACGTAGCGCGGCATGAGCGCTACGCCGTAGCCGGCGGCGACCAGGGTTTCGATCATGCGGAAATCGTTGAGCCGCTGAACGATTCGCGGTGCCACACCGGTGACGGTGGCGATCGAGCGCAGGACATCGTCCACCGGGAAACCTCCACGCACACTCAGCCATGCCTCTTCGGCCAGTTCCGCCGGGGTGACCGCGGATTTTCCGGCCAGCGGATGGCCGGGCGGAACGAGCACATCGATGGGTTCACGCATGAGGACCCGCGAGCTGATCCGGGGCCCGGATACCGGGGCGGCACGTTCGTCGCGGTGGGTCAGCACGATGTCGTAATCGGCGAGCAGGCGCGGTGTCTCGGTGGGCGGCACATCCTCGTCACCGGCGACGATGTCCACACCGCTGCCCGCCATGGCCGGAAGGACATGCGGTAGCAGCAGCGCCCCACCGGACGGGAACACCGCCACGCGTACCTGTCCGCGGGGCGAGCCACGGTAGTGGGCCATTTCGGCGACCGCGCGATCGAGTGCGGCCAGCACCTCGTCGGCGCGGACCACGAGGGCGTGGCCCGCATCGGTCAGCCGTACCCGGCGTCCGCTGGGTTCGAGCAGGGTGACCCCCGCCTCCCGGGTGAGCACCTTCAATTGCTGTGATACCGCCGACGGTGTCATCGACAGGGCCGCCGCCACGGCGCCGACCGTGCCGCGATCGGCGAATTCCCGCAGGATACGGAGCCGCTCCACGGATAAGTTCGGACCCGGCGACACCATTAAGCAATTCTAAATCATTCGTCCATAACAATTCGATTGTGCTCATTGTTCAAACATCCCACGATTGAACGGTGACCCCCCGCGACCGCCTCCTCGCCGCGACCGTCGTCCTGCTGTGGGGCGTGAACTTCCTGGCCATCCGGGTAGGGCTCGACCATCTCCCGCCCTTCTTCTTCGCCGCCCTGCGCTTCGCGGTCATCGCGGTGCCCGCACTGCTGTTCATCCCGCGGCCACAGGTGCGATGGCGCTGGATCCTGCTCTACGGCACAGGCTTCGGCATCCTGCAATTCGCGTTCCTGTTCACCGCGATGCGCATCGGGATGCCCACCGGGCTGGCCTCCCTGGTGCTGCAATCCTCCGCGCCGTTCACCGTGGCTCTGGGCGCGCTGCTGCTGCGGGAACGGTTGCGGCCGGTACAGGTCGCCGGGCTGCTCGTCGCGGTGGCGGGCATGGCAGTGATCGGCTGGAATCAGTTCGCGCACGCCGCGCTGCTGCCCGTACTGCTGACGCTGGCCGCCGGATTCGGCTGGGCGCTGGGCAATATCGGGGCACGCCGGGCGAGTGTGGAGGCCCCCGGGGGCAATCCACTGCACCTCACCCTGTGGATCACCACGGTGCCGGTACTGCCGCTGCTGGCGATATCCGCAGTCTGGGAGGGCCCCACGACGGGAGTGGAGGCTCTGCTGGACACCTTCACCGCGGACGGCTGGCCCGCACTGGCAGCCCTCGGCTATACGGCCGTACTGGCGACAGTGGTGGGGTCAGGCCTGTGGACCTACCTGATGAGCCGATACCCGGCGGGGAGCGTTGCGCCGCTATCGCTGCTGGTTCCGGTGGTCGGATTCACCGCGGCATGGATGTTTCTGGGTGAGACGCCCGCGCCGGCGAGCCTGATCGGTGGCGCGGTGGTCATCGCGGGTGCGTTTGCGGCCACCGCGGGCGCCCGCAAACCGGCCGGCTCGCGCCGGGAAGTCCTGGTGTCGGCCGGAGCCGACCCCCTATCGGGTCAGGGCGATCTGGTCGCCCCGGACGTCGCCATACCGGTGCCGGCGCCGGATGCCACCGCGGTCCGGCATGGCGGCGGAGTAAGCGGAGCGATTGCGCCCACGGACTCAGCGCGCCCCGCAGAACACGCGGTCCGGTAGCGCCGGTTCCACTTGCTCGGTGCACCGTGGACAGCGCATCCCGTTAGAGTATGGCGCAATCGCGACAGCAATCCGGATCGAGTAGTGGACACAATGGCACAGCATCGGTGGCCCGCCACGGGTACCGCAACGGTTTCTGATCAGCGGACCAACGGTTTCGGGGTGGTTTCCCGGCGCACCGCGCTCCGGGCGGCGGCCGCCGGAGTCGGCGTCGCGGCTGCGGCGGCACTACCCGTAAGGTCGGCCGGCGCGGCGAAAACCCGGGTTGCGGTGCTGGGCGGCGGGGTCGCCGGACTCACCGCGGCCCACGAACTCGCCGAACGCGGGTACGAAGTCACCGTCTACGAACGCCGGGCACTGGGCGGCAAGGCCCGCAGCATGGGCGTACCCGGCACCGGTAGCGGCGGGCGGCCCGACCTGCCCGGCGAACACGGCTTCCGCTTCTTCCCCGGTTTCTACCAGCACGTCCCCGACACCATGCGCCGGATCCCGTTCGCCGCCAACCGCAACGGCGTATGGGACAACCTGGTGTCGGCGCCCGACGCCCGCTTCTCGCGGGCCGGCGGCGACGATATCCGCGCACCTATGGCAATCGAGGGTCTGTCCACCCTGACCGCCGACGGTATGCGCGAAAGCCTGGCCTCGGCGATCTCCACCATGCTGAAGATGCCGCCCCAGGAAGGACTGTTCTTCGCCAACCGGCTGCTGGTGTTCAACACCAGCAGCGATGCCCGCCGCCTACAACAGTGGGAGCGGACCTCCTGGCTCGATTTCGTGGGCGGCCACGAGCGATCACACGAGTTCCGGGCGCTGATTTCGCGCACGCTGACCAGCCTGCTGGTCGCGGCCAAGGACGAGCTGGCCAGTGTGCGGACCATCGGCACGATGGGTGAGCAGTTCCTCGGCAACCCGCTGCAGATCGGCTTCGACGGGGACCTGGACCGGGTACTCAACGGCCCCACCAACAGCGCCTGGATCGACCCCTGGGTGACGCTGCTGCGCGATCTCGGAGTGCGGTTCGAGATCGGCGCCGAGGTCCGCGGACTCGATATCGCCGACCGGCGGATCACCGGCGCCCGGATCGTCACCGCGAACGGCGGCACTGAAACGGTGACGGCGGATCATTTCGTGGTCGCGCTGCCCGCGGAACGCGCCCGCGACCTGTGGAGCGCCGATATTCTCACCGCCTGGCCCGAGCTGGCGAAGATGAGCCGGCTCTACACCGACTGGATGACCGGAATCCAGTTCTACCTGCGCCGCGGCGCCGCGCTCGGCAGCGGTCACAGTGCCTATATCGACTCGCCCTGGTCGCTCACCTCGATCGCCCAGAACGCTCTCTGGGCGCGCAAACTGCCGGAATACGGCGACGGAACCGTCCAGGACTGCCTCTCGGTGGATATCTCCGACTGGAACACCCCCGGGATCCTCTTCGGCAAAACCGCCAAGGAATGCACCCACGAGGAAATCGCGAAGGAAACATGGGCGCAGATCCTCGCCCACCTCAACGATCGCGAAGAACTACTTCGCGACACCGATCTGCATTCCTGGTTCCTCGACCCGGGCATCACCTGGCATGCCGATCGCGGCGAGAACAGCAACGCCGACCCGCTGCTCATCAACACCGCCGGCTCGTGGGACGCACGCCCCGAACCGCACGGCGGAGTCGAGAACCTCTTCCTGGCCGGCGACTATGTGCGCACGAATATCGACCTGGCGACCATGGAGGGCGCCAACGAATCCGCCCGGGCCGCGGTGAACGCACTGCTCGACGTCACCGGGTCGACCGCACCGCGCTGCCGTACCTACACCCTGTACCGCGCCGTCGAACTGGAGCCGCTGCGCCAGGCCGACGCCGCCGACTTCGCCGCCGGACGCCCGAACCGGTTCGATATCCAGTTCTGAAACCGGACCGCGCCGGTTCTTCGCGCTCTGGGAGCGGACTGTCTCGCCGTTACCGCCCCGCGGACAGGCGGCCTCGGCCGGCGGACCGGGGCCGCCGGCTCGACGATCAGCCGACGATGTGGTCGACGGCCGGTAATCGGCCGGACCGGACAGAGCACTTCCGCCGCGCACATTGTCACCAGGGCGTGAACTCACCCGCGCCGAATGAGAGCGGACGCCGCGGATCATTAGACTGCCCGCGTGGCAGATATCTCGGTGCGCGGGCGAACAGCCCTCAGAGTGGCCGACGCGGCGGCGTGGGCATCACGCAAGGCGGGCCGTGGCAACGGTTCGATGATCGGCGGCCTCCTGGCCCTGCGCATCGATCCCACGATCATGAAGCAACTCGGCCGCGGCAAGCGGACCGTACTGATCACCGGTACCAACGGGAAATCCACCACCACCCGGATGACCACTGCCGCGCTGAGCACCCTCGGCGAGGTCGCCACCCAGGTCGACGGCGCCAATATGGACGCCGGGATCGTCTCGGCGCTCAACGTCCACCGCGATGCGCCGCTGGCCGCTATCGAGGTGGACGAACTACATCTGCCGCATATCACCGATTCGCTGAAACCCGAGGCGGTGGTCCTGCTCAACCTCAGCCGCGACCAGCTGGACCGGGTCGGCGAGATCAATATGATCGAACGCCGGTTGCGTTCGGGGCTGGCCCGGCATCCGGATACCGTCGTCATCGCCAACTGTGACGATGTGCTGATCACCTCGATCGCCTACGACCATCCCAATGTCATCTGGGTCGCGGCGGGCAGCGGCTGGGCGATGGACGCCACCAGCTGCCCGCGCAGCGGGGAACCCATTCTGTGGGAGGGTCCGCACTGGTACAGCACCGGCGCAGATTTCGCTCGGCCACAGCCGGATTGGTGGCTGGACGGCGATAAACTCTGTGGACCCGACGGTGTCCGGCTGCCGTTGCGGCTGGCGCTGCCCGGCCGCGCGAACAGGGGTAACGCCGCGCAGGCCGTGGCGGCCGCCGTGGCCATGGGCGCCGAGGTGGAGCAGGCGTGCGCGGCCACCGGCACCGTGCAGGAGATCGCGGGCCGGTACCGCACCGTGCAGGTCGGCGAGCATGCCGCCCGGCTGCTGCTCGCCAAGAATCCGGCCGGCTGGCAGGAAGCGCTTTCGATGATCGACCACAGCGCGGCCGGCCTGGTGATCGCGGTGAACGGGCAGGTCCCCGACGGGGAGGACCTGTCGTGGCTGTGGGATGTGCGATTCGAGCATTTCGAGGACGTCCAGGTCGTCGCCGCCGGGGAGCGCGCGACCGATCTGGCGGTGCGCCTGACCTACGCCGGGGTCGCGCACACCACCGTGCCGGATCCGGTCCGCGCGATCGCTTCCTGCCCGGCGGGGCAGGTCGAAGTGCTGGCCAATTACACGGCGTTCCGCGATCTGAACCGTGACCTCCGGGAGCGCACCCAATGAGCGATTCGACCGTCCGGATCGGGCTGGTACTGCCCGATGTGATGGGCACCTACGGCGACGGCGGCAACGCGGTGGTGCTGCGGCAGCGGCTGCGGTGGCGCGATATCGACGCCGAAATCGTGGAGATCACCCTGCCCGACCCGGTCCCGGACTCGCTGGACATCTACACCCTCGGCGGCGCCGAGGATTCCGCCCAGCGCCTGGCGACCCGCCACCTGCTGCGCTACCCCGGCCTGCAGACAGCGGCCGGTCGCGGCGCCCCGGTACTGGCCATCTGCGCGGCGATCCAGGTACTCGGCCAGTGGTACGAAACCTCCAGCGGCGAGCGCGTAGAGGGTGTCGGGCTGCTGGACGCCACGACCACCCCGCAACGCACCCGCGCGATCGGCGAGGTGACCACCACACCACTGCTGCCCGGATTGTCCGCCCCGCTCACCGGATTCGAGAACCACCGCGGCGGTACCACCCTGGGCCCCGCTGCCACCGGTCTCGCACGGGTGACCCGCGGCGTCGGCAACGGTGTCGGCGACGGCTTGGAGGGTGTGGTGCAGGGTTCGGTCCTCGGCACCTACATGCACGGGCCCGCCCTGGCCCGAAATCCCGAGCTCGCCGACCACCTGCTCTGCCGGGCCCTGGGCGTGGACGCGCTGCCGCCCTTGGACCTCCCAGAAGTCGAACAACTCCGCCGCGAACGTCTGCGTGTGTGATTACGTCTCCTCCGGCGGGCTGGTCGAGACCTGGTGAACCTGGTGAACGTGGGCACCCAGCCAGAGGTGCGCCTGCAATGTGTGGGTAGATCCATCCGTGGGCGAGCCCGGGTACGCCGGGTAGGCCTTCCGTGGAGGGGCGGGCTGTAATTTTTGGAGCCGCTCTGTAATTTTGGAGCCGCTCCGCGGCTCGAGGGTGGGGCCCTTGGAGGCCCGGTTCTTCACTCCTCCGCTCCTCCGCTTCGCTCCCCCGCTCCGTCGCTCCAGAACCGGGCGGGCCCCACCCTGGGAAAGTGGACCATCCGAAGGGCGAGGGGGCAGGTAGTTGCCTCCGGGGAGGCCGCGAAGGGTTTTTGCAATTGGAGCCGGGGGCGAGACCCGCGCGCGGCGGTGCGCCGTAGACACTGTGTGGGTGAGCTACGACCATATGCTGCTGCCGTCCGGTGTTGCCGCTACGCCTGCCGAGGTGGATGCGTATTTCGCTACGCAGGAAGGGCGGGCGGAAACGGCTGCGGTGGCGGCGCTGGCGACCGAGTTGAACGGCCGAAATGCCGAGCTTCCGGAGGCGGACAGTTTTCTGAGCGCGCCGGTGGGCGGGGTGCCGTACGGGGCGGCACTGCATATCGCCAGCCCTTACGATGCGATCGGTTTCGTCCGGAATCTGGTGTTCGAACTGGCGACCCCGCGCGACTACGCCGTCTACGACCCGCAGCTGACCTGGCTGATCGACCCGGCCGGGCATATCCCCGTCACCGTGACGCACGGAGGCGCGGGCGAATTCCCGTACCTGACCGAACCCCTGGCTCATTTCTGGATTCACGAATTGGCCGACCCGAACCCCTATCTGATCGTGGAACGGGAGCCGCAGGTCTATATCCAGACCTACCGGAATGCGACGCAGGATTTCACCCTCGAATACCGCGACGGCGCTCCCGACCGGCATTTCACCACGCAGGTCGAGGACGCGGATACCGTCGCCGACCTGATCTGGGACTGGACCCGCCGTAACCACGAGCGGCTCGACCGGCTGCCCTGGGAACGACTCGAAATGTAGATGCCGGCAACCTGCGCGACGGTAGGCCGGCAGCCACTACAAACAACAACCCAGCCCCAGCCCTCGATACTGTGCGAGACTCGCGAGAATTCCGCGGCAACCCGAGTGCGGCGTCCCCGGTAACGCCTACAACGGCGTTGTGGCTGATATCGCATACGGCGTACCCGACGAACCCCACACCGAACCGAACGCAACCAACGGCGGCGCCGAGTTCAGCGAGGCCCTGAAAGGTTTTGGCCCGCGTGGTCGTTCAGCACTCGATGCAATGCGGCGCAGCCGCGAGCATCGAGTGCTGAACGACC
>NZ_JBHXMZ010000003.1:486579-606036 GCF_042719915.1 Nocardia sp. NPDC058499
CCTCTCCCCCCCCTCTCCCCACCTCTCCCCACCCCTCACTCCCCTCCCCCCCCCCCCCCACGCCAAGGGGGGCCAAAACCCCGCGCCGCCGAAGGCGGCGCCAAAATTACAGCCTGCGGCGGCCGGAGAATGCGCGGCCGAGTGTCAGTTCGTCGGCGAACTCGAGGTCGCCGCCCATAGGGAGGCCGGAGGCGAGACGTGTGACGGTGAGTCCCGGGAAGTCGCGCAGCATTCGCACCAGGTAGGTCGCGGTGGCTTCGCCTTCGGTATTCGGGTCGGTGGCGATGATGACCTCGGTGACGTCCACGCCGTCGTCCTGGTTGCCGATCCGGGTGAGCAGCTCCCGGATCCGTAACTGTTCGGGCCCCACGCCACTGAGTGGGTCCAGCGCACCGCCCAGCACGTGGTAGCGGCCGCGGAATTCGCGGGTGCGTTCGATGGCCGGTACGTCCTTGGGTTCCTCGACCACGCAGATCATGCTGCGGTCGCGGCGGGGGTCTGCGCAGATCCGGCACAGTTCGCCGTCGGCGACGGTGCCGCATTGCACGCAGAACCGCACACCGTCGCGGATCTTCTGCAGTACCGCCTGTAGCCGGTCGATTTCCGGCGGTTCCACCTGCAGCAGGTGGAAGGCGATCCGCTGGGCGCTCTTGGGGCCGACGCCGGGTAGTTTGCCCAGTTCGTCGATGAGATCCTGAACCGGACCTTCGTACACCGCGATACCTCGGTACGGCTCAGAAGCCGGGCAGGCGCGGCGCACCGCCGCCGCCGGCCAGCGGGCCCAGGCGCTCGGCCGCGAGCTGCTGGGCGTTGGCCATCGCCTGGTTGATGGCGCCGATCACCAGATCCTGCAGCGTCTCCACATCCTCGGGATCCACCGCCTTGGGGTCGATGTTCAGCGACAACACTTCACCGGTCGCTTTGATCGTCACCTTGACCAGGCCGTTTCCCGCCTGCCCCTCGACTTCGGCAGCGGCGATCTCGGCCTGCGCCGCCATCATCTGCTCCTGCATCTGCTGGGCCTGCTGGAGCAACTGCTGCATATCGAACTGACCATCGGGCTGCACGGCATTCCTCTCTACGGACGAGTCGTGATTCAGCCTAGTGGGCGCGGCTCCGCATCCGCTCAGGCCATGCGCTGGATCGCACCGGCGCGCCGACCATGCGACGCCGACCATGCGACCCGGCACCGGACGTGGGCGGCCGACCGGCATCATCCGGAGTCCGCACACGGCCGAGGCGTAGGTAGGGCTTGCGATGATTACGCCACGCCGTACGCCTGGATCGGGGATCGGCCGTTCTTGTCGGTGGGCCGGTGAATGATGCGGGCAAACATCCGTTCGAGGACAGGAAGAATCATGGCACCGACGATTGCCGCCACCACCTACGACTGCGCGGACGCCGCCGCACTGGCGGATTTCTACGCGCGTCTGCTGGACCACCCGGTCGACCCGGAAGCCAGCGAATTCGTCGCCACCGTCGGACGCGAATCCGGGCTCACCCCACCGCTGTTCTTCCTGCAGGTGCCCGATAGGACACCGGGCAAGAATGCGGTCCACCTGGATCTCCTGGCCACCGATCTGGCGGCCGAGGTCGAGCGGGCCGTAGCGCTGGGCGCGAAGCATATCGGCGATTTCGACGAGCACGGCTTCCGGTGGGCCACGCTGGCCGATCCGGAGGGCAATCTCTTCGATATCGCCGTCCATTCCTGAGCCGGTTCTCCTGCTTCGACCGCAACCGCGGTCGAAGCAGACTCGTAGCGGTGGGCCGGCGCTGCCCGGCCCGCGGGCCCGGCACGATTCCCGGCGAGGTCCGGCCCGCGAGTGGCGGTCACGGTCCGTCCGTGCGGCCACCCGTGGGCCGGATCGGCTGTATCAGCCGAGTTCGCGATTCAGGTTGGCCAGCACCTCGGCCTGGATCTTGCGCAGACCCAGCGGGGCGAAAATCCCCTCGAAGATGCCGGCGATCCCACCGGCGCCCTGCCAGGTGGTTTCCAGGGTCACTGTCGACCCGGCGCCGGACGGGGTGACCTTCCAGGTGTTGACCAGCGTGGAGTTGGCGTCCTTCTCGGTGACCACGGTATCGGCCACGGAGACCTGGGCGCGGATATTGCGGACTCGTTTCTCGGTGGCCTGCAGGGTCCACTCGGCCACCGTGCCGTCGCCCTGGCCCCCCTCCACCACCTTGTAGTCGCGATAGTGCGCGGAGAGAATCTTCGGCCGCATCTCCGTGTAGTCGGTGATGGCCGCCAGCGTGCGCTGCGGATCCGCCCCCACCTCGATCGAACTGCCGGCCTTGACCTGTCCCACTTGAACACTCCTTATACGGATGGGTTCTGACAGCACCATCCTGCCCTGTGCTCACCGGGCACGCCGCGCCAGCCCGGTAATTACGGACAAATGTCATAAAGCCGACTATTCAACAAACGCGCCCGAAACGGCTACACAATGGATAACACAGCGGCCGATTCCGGCCCACCCGAACCGAACGCGACCGAACTCCCGCGCGCGGGCGCGGCCCCAATGACACAAATATGTGACATTTCAATCTTGATGATCCCCCCGCGCTGGCCGACCAAGACCATGTAGGACTAGCGTCTAGACGTGGCAATGAGTCTGTTGGGGAAGGCCGGCCACGGTCCGGCCGCATATGAATCCGGGTTCGCCGCATATCGGGCAGGTGTCGACCGCCTGCTCGCGAGCTACCATGCGATCCCGGCCGATGCCGATGTCCGATTGGCCAAGAAGACCTCCAATCTGTTCCGCGCGCGGGCGAAGAACACCGCACCGGGGCTGGACGTCTCGGGGCTGACCCGGGTGATCGAGGTGGATCCGCAGGCGAAAACCGCCGAGGTCGCGGGAATGACCACCTACGAGGATCTGGTGGCCGCCACCCTGCCGTACGGGTTGGCCCCGCTGGTGGTGCCGCAGCTCAAGACGATCACCCTGGGCGGCGCGGTTACTGGGCTCGGGATCGAATCCAGTTCCTTCCGTAACGGCCTGCCGCACGAATCGGTGCTGGAGATGGAGGTGCTCACCGGCGCGGGAGAAATCGTCACCATCACCCCGGACGGCCCGGATGCCGAGCTGTTCCGCGGGTTCCCGAACTCCTACGGCACCCTGGGTTACACCACCCGCCTGAAGATCGAACTGGAATCGGTGCCCCCCTATGTGGCGTTGCGGCATCTGCGATTCCACGATCTGCGCGAGCTCGAAGCCGCGCTGGATCGGATCGTGCTGGAGCGCAGCCACGACGGGGAAGCGGTCGATTACCTCGACGGTGTGGTGTTCAGCGCCGGGGAGAGCTACCTGACGCTGGGGCGGCAGACCGATGAACCCGGCCCGGTCAGCGATTACACCGATATGGATATCTACTACCGGTCCATCCAGCACGACGGCCCGGAGCCGAACCGGGACCGTCTCACCATCCACGATTACCTGTGGCGCTGGGATACCGACTGGTTCTGGTGCTCGCGCGCGTTCGGTACACAGAACCCGAACATCCGCCGCTTCTGGCCGAAACAGTACCGCCGCAGCAGTTTCTACTGGAAACTGATCGCCCTCGATCACCGCTACAACATCGGCGACAAACTCGAAGCGCGTAAAGGAAACCCACCGCAGGAGCGTGTGGTGCAGGATATCGAGGTCCCGGTGGAACGCACCGCGGATTTCATGGAATGGTTCCTGCGCGAAATCCCCATCGAACCCATCTGGCTGTGCCCGCTGCGGCTGCGCGATACCGGCGCCGCGACCGGAACTCAGCCGTGGCCGCTGTATCCGCTGAGGACCGGCCGCACGTACGTGAACATAGGCTTCTGGTCGGCGGTGCCGAAATCGCCCGGCCGGATAGATGGTGCGGCAAATCGTGCCATCGAGAAAACCGTCACCGAATTCGACGGACACAAATCCCTGTACTCGGATTCATATTACGAACCCGAGGAGTTTGCCGCCCTGTACGGCGGTGAGAGATACAAAGAATTGAAGAAACGCTACGATCCCGGCCAGCGCCTGCTGGATCTGTATTCGAAGGCGGTGCAACGCAGATGACGACATTCAAGGATAGATCCGATGCTTTTGCGGATCTGGGCACGCGGCTCAGTATCGCCGAAGTCGTCGAGACCTTGGTCGACGGCGATGTTCCCATCAAGCTGACCGCCTACGACGGCAGCACCACCGGCCCGGTGGATTCCGATTTCGCGCTGGAGATCCGCAATCCACGCGGTATCAACTATCTCGCCAACGCGCCGGGTGATCTCGGCCTGGCCCGCGCCTACATCTCCGGGGATATGGACGCCGCGGGAGTCCACCCCGGCGACCCCTACGACATCCTCGCGGCGATGACGGACCTGAAGTTCAAACGTCCGTCGGCGCTTTCGCTGGTGGCGATCGCCCGCTCGCTGGGCTGGGAGCGGTTGCGCCCGGTACCACCGCCGCCGCAGGAGACGGTGCCGCGGTGGCGCCGGATCGCGATGGAGGGTCTGCGGCATTCCAAGGCCCGCGATGCCGAGGTCATCCACCATCACTACGACGTCTCGAACACCTTCTACGAGTACGTGCTGGGTCCCTCCATGACCTACACCTGCGCGTGTTACGGCGAACGGGATTGGACGCTGGAGCAGGCCCAGGAGAACAAGTACCGGCTGGTCTTCGAGAAGCTCCGGCTGAAGGAGGGCGACCGGCTGCTCGATATCGGCTGCGGCTGGGGTGGCATGGTGCGCTACGCCGCCAAGCGCGGAGTCCGCGTCATCGGCGCGACCCTCTCGGCCGAACAGGCCGCGTGGGCGCAGAAGAAGATCGCCAAAGAAGGACTGAGCGATCTCGCCGAGGTGCGGTATTCGGATTACCGCGATGTGCCCGAGGGCCAGTTCGACGCGCTGTCCTCGATCGGGCTCACCGAACATATCGGGGTCCACAACTACCCGTCCTATTTCCGGTTCATCCAGAGCAAACTGCGCGACGGCGGCTTGTTCCTGAACCACTGCATCACCCGGCCGGACAACACCCGCACCACGAAGGCCGGAGATTTCATCGACCGCTATGTCTTCCCCGACGGGGAGCTCATCGGCTCGGGTCGCATCATCAGCGATATCCAGAATGTCGGACTCGAGGTTCTGCACGAGGAGAACCTGCGCGAACACTACGCGCTGACCCTCACGGAATGGTGCAAGAACCTGGTGGCCAACTGGGATGCCTGTGTCGCCGAAGCCGGCGAGGGCACCGCGAAGGTGTGGGGCCTGTACATGGCGGGCAGCCGGTTGGGTTTCGAGCGCAATGTGGTGCAGCTGCACCAGGTGCTCGGGGTCAAACTGGGCAGCTCCGGTAAACCGGAGGTACCGCTGCGGCCCTGGTGGCAGCCCTAGGGGTTGATCAACCGAGAGGTGGCGGGCCTGGCCGGCCCACCACCTCTTCCAGCGGCAGCGTCGGTCGATCGGCCCTGAGCGCAGCCGTCAGGTACGGATTGCCAATCCGTCGACGAGGGTGCTCACGAGCCGGTCCACCCACTCGTCGTCGACGGCGGCGGCGCCCCGGAGCACCACCGCCGCCAGCGTCGTCCCGAAAACTGTTTCCACGCAGAGCGAGATGTCGAGATCGGGACGCGCCTCGCCACGCTCGATCGGTCCGGCGAACTGGTCGGCGAGATCGCCCCAGACACCGGCGCGCAGACGTGTCGAGAGTTCCTTTTCCAGGACTGGGTCGACCATCAGTTCGCTGATCAGCCCAGGTGTGGCACGACGCCCCGCCGGGGATCCGACCACGGCGACGCATCTGTTCACCATGGTGCGGAGCACGCCCGCCAAGCTGTCGTCTCCGACTGGACCGGCAGCGACGTCGATCGGGAAGACGGCCTCGTGCACGAGGTGCGCTTTGGACTTCCAGCGCCGGCGGATCGCGGGGACCGATGTTCCCGCCCGCTCGGCGATGGCCCGGAAAGTGAGGTCGGCGTATCCGGCCTCGGCCACCAGCTCTCGCGTCGCGGCCAGTACGGCACCGTCGATCTGTGTGTTTCGGGGCCGGCCGGTGGCAGCCGGAGCAGCATCGGACACTGGGTCACCTCCATCAGGGCGGTGGTCTGTCGCCGCCGAGGGCCATTATTTCCACCGAACGCCTGGCGAGCACCGAACAGCCACGCCGGCGCACCATGCTCGAACGGATGCGCGTGCACGCCGCCGCCGAACGCGACGGCGACCTGGATACGCTCGCCGGCACCCTCGGCGCTGCCACCAACTACCACTTCTGGGGGCTCAGCGGAGATATCGGTCCCAAGACCCGCGAGGGAGTCACCGACTACTACCGCAACCTGGTCGAGAGCAACGGTCATGTGCTCGAGTTCTACTGCGAGCGGATGGTCGTCGACGACCAGTGCATTGTCATCGAAGGCCGGCTCACCATGATCCAGCCGGGTGCACTGTTGGCCCGGCACCCCCTCGCCGGCGGTATGGCCGAGGCCGGCAAGAACTATCTGGTCCGCATGCGGAACGTGATCTTCTGGTCGTTCGACGAGGATCTGATGATCATCGGCGAGGACTCCTACACCGGCGGCCCCGTCGAGATACGAGCACTCGAAGATCATGAGCTGCCCGCAGATTTCGCCGCCCTGCTGACGTCCTGACCTACCGGCGGCGCCGAGGTATGGCGCCCTGTTGGTGAGTGCGTCGCGGGATCAGCTGAGCAGCTCGTCCAGGAAACGGATCGGGACACGGTTCTCACCGAGCGTGCGAACCGTATCCGTCCCGTCCGGGGTGGACACCGGTAGATCGTCGCGCAGGACCCGCAGGATCTCGAGGACCGCCGGTCCCGCATCGAGGAGGGGCCTGGTCCAGCCGAGTTCCGCGCAGGTGGCGACCACCGGCGCCAGCAGCGCGGCGGCCTCGCCGACCCAGCCGGCCGCGGCCAGCGATTCGGCGAGCAGCAGCGAGAGGTCCAGCTCGGCGCGCGGCCGGCCCTGTTCCCGCGTGCGGCTTTGGAGGGCTCGCGCATGCCGGGCCGCGCGTTCGTGTTCCTGCCGGGTACCGCCGGCCAGCAGTGCCCGGATGGTGGCGATTTCGCCGGCCTCCATATCCAGGACCGACGGGACCGCCGGGTGCTCGGGTTCGCGGCGGGGTTCGGCGAAGTCGCCGGCGACAGCCGCAGTGCTTTCGGGGGCACGATCGGGCGCGATCACGCCCAGCCGGAACTGTTCGGCCTGGATCTGCGTGGCCAGCCGGGTCAGCTGATGGTCCGCGGCGATCCGCGCACCCTCCCCCAGCCGCACCGCGGCCGCCGGTAGATCACCGAGTAGTGCCTTCACCCGGGCGCCGGTCACGATGGTGGCGATCAGGGATTCGATCGGCCCGACCCGCGCGACCAGTTGGTAGGACTCGTCGAACAATTCCTCGGCGGCGGCCAGATCACCGCGCCGGTATTCGAGTTCGCCCAGCAGCCCGGCGGCGGTCCGGACCCCGTGCGAGCGCGGACCCGACCTCATCTGAGCCGTTTTGTACGCCTGCCGGTAGGCACTCAACGCCACCGCGATATCCAGCTGCTCGTAGGCGATGATTCCGCGGCCGCACCAGGCGAAGATCTCACCGAGCGGCTCCCGGGAACGTTCCTGATACGGTCGCGCCCATTCCAGCATTTCGCTCGCCGCCCGATAGTCGAATTCGCAAATTCGCACGTAGGCGTGGATATTGGCCGCTGTGGCGACGGTCCAGGCGGGCAGTTCGCCGGGGTGGCGCAGCGATTCGGCGACCTGTTCGAGTACACCCGCGGAGCGGTCGTGCGAGATCTCGTCGGCCGCGGCCAGTACATCGGCCTGACAGCGCTGTTTGCGCACCTCCCCGTCGCCCTCCGGACTGCGGGACAGCACATTCGACAGCCGATTCAGCGCCGAACGGGCCGCAGTGGACTGTTGGAGGTTCACATTCGCCCGCGCGACCGCCATCAGCAGCTTCGAACGCGAGGCCACCTGCTGGACGGGGAGTTTGGACACCGAACCGAGCAGTGTCGCGACCCGCGAACCGTCGACCAGATCCATCCCGCCGTTCTCGAGTAGGTCCAGCGCCGTCTTGAAATCGGTCCCGGCCAGCGAATGGTCCACCGCGCGGCGCAGCAGCTGGTGTTCGGCATACCACCGCGCGGCCCGGCGGTGCAGAGTTTTCACCCGGCCCGGATCCGTCCGGTCCAGGCGGGCCCGCAGATATTCGGCGAACAACGGCTGCATCTGGAACCATTCCGGTTCGTCATCGGCGCGCCGCAGGAACAACTCGCGCCGTTCGGCCTGCTCCAGCAGCCGCGGCGCCTCGGAATTACCGGTGAGCGCGATGGCCAGCGAACCGTTCGCCTGCTCGGCCACCGCGATCACGGCGAGGAAGTCGAGCATCTCGGGTTCGAGGGCGTCCAGCACGTTCTCGGCCAGATATTCACGGATACCGTGCCCGCCCTCGGACAGGCGTTCCACCAGGACAGCCGCATCTGGGTCGTCGCGCAGCGCGAGGCTGATCAGCTGGATCGCGGCGGGCCAGCCGTCGGTGGCGGTGTACAGCCGGTCCAGCTGTTCGTCGTCGAGAGCGAAACCGTTGCGGCGTACCAGGATCTCCCCGACCTCGGCGCGGGTGAGCCGCAGCTGCGCGGAATCGACCTGCACCAGTTCGTCGTTCATTCGCATCCGGCCGATGGGCAGTTCCGAGGGATCGCGGCTGGTCACCACGAGCCGCAGATGGTGGCAGCCGCTGTCCAGCAAGCCCGACAGCACCCGTTTCGCACCGGGATCGGAAAGCCGATGCCAATCGTCGATGATCACCACGACCGGTTCTCCGCTGGTGTGTAGTTCGGTGATCAGGCTGGATACCGCGATGGTGACCGAATCCGCGGGCCGCTCCTCGAGCATCTGGCCCAAACCTGCCCCGATATCGGGCCGCACCCGATGAATGGCCTCGATGAGGTGGGCGAGGAACCAGACCTCGTGGTCGTCGCCGCTGTCGATCCCGATCCAGGCGACCGGTAGTCCGAGCCCCTCCAGTTCGTCGCGCCACTGCGCCGCCAGCACGCTCTTACCGAAACCGGCGGGGGCGTGGATCACGGTGAGCCGGCGTTCCACACCGGTGCGCAGGACATCCAGCAGCCGTGGCCGGCGCACCGGCTCCCGGGGTGGCGTCGGTGGCCGGAACTTCGTGGCCGGGCTCGGCGGCAGGGTGGCCGGTGACCGCCGTCGTGCGTCCGCCGCAGCATCGCGCCGGGCGGAAGTGCTGCCGCGCGGACCGGTCTCGCCGCTGGTCCGCCCAGGACGTGCGCCGGTGCCGCTCATCCAGCCGGCCGCCGTCGGCGGCAGCAGCGGCCAGCTGCGGCGGGCGGTCACCGCGGGCGGCTGCCGGTCGTGTGCCGGTGGCCCGGTTTCCACCGCGGTGATCTCCGGGTCCAGTAACGCCATATCGTCCGGGACCTGCCCGTGCGCTATCTGTACCTCCCGCAACGTCTCACCGAACTCGTAGGCGGAGGCCGGGCGGTCCTGCGGGTCCTGCGCCATCGCCGCCTCGATCGCGGCGGCCACATCGGCCGGTATGTCCTGTTCACGGAGGTCCGGCACCGGCTGCGTGGTGATCCGCAGGAATTGCGCGACCACCCGCTCGCCGGCCTGCCGTTCGAATGCCGCATGCCCGGTGAGCAGAGCGAACAATGTCGCGCCCAGGCCGTACACATCGGATTGGACGGTGGGTTCCTCGCCCTTGAGTACCTCGGGCGCGGTGAACGCCGGGGACCCGGTGATCTGACTGTCCGAAGTGCGGAAACCGCCGGGCATCCGGGCGATCCCGAAATCGGTGAGCTGGGGTTCGCCGTACGAGCTGAGCAGCACATTGGCCGGTTTCACATCGCGGTGCAGGATCCGGGTCCGGTGTGCGCTCTCGATCGCCCCGGCGAGTTTCACTCCGGCACGGAGGGTATCGGCCCAGCTCAACGGGCCCAGATCATGGACGAGACGTTCCAGCGATCCGTGCGTGGCGAACGGCATCACGATGAACGGCAGGCCGGCGGCCGTCACATCCACCTGCAGGATGTCGACGATATTCGGATGCCCGGACAGCCGGCCCATGGCGTGCTCCTCACGCAGGAACCGTTCCCGGCTCTCCGGGTCCAGATCCGACGACAGCACCTTCACCGCGACCACTCGGTCCAGTGCCCGCTGAACACACCGGTATACGACGCCGAAGCCGCCGCGGCCGATCTCCTGCGCCTCGGTCAGCCCCATGGCGGCCAGGTCTTCGACGATGCGCTCCGGTTCGGCGCCCGCGGCCTCCGGGCCCGGTCCCGGAACTGCCATGGTGGCTTCGGGACCGCCGCTGTCGGGCTCGGCGCCGCTGGGCTCGTCGGGGCCGGACTCGGCACTGCCGGGAGCGGCGTCATCGGATTCCCGGGGCCCCTCGGCGCCGGGATGCGCCGCCCGTTCCGCGGCCCCCGGGCCGGACCTACCGCTTTCCACCCCAGCGCTTTCCGGTTCGGCGGCGGAAGTGACGTAGGAGTCCTCCGATTCGCGGCCCGGTGGGCCCGAACGCGTTCGTGGAATCATCTCACCACCTCGCACTCGTCACGAACCGGCTGCGGTGGGTACGCCGCCGCGGCGCCGTTCCGGTATCCACTTCCAACGTAGCGCGCGCAATACCCGGATGCGCGGCTTTCCTCCTTGCTCGCGTGTTGACTTCGCATCAAGGGCGTTCCCGCCCCGCGCGACCGTCGAATACACAGGTCGGCGATGGTCTGTATGCAGTTCTGAGCGAACCCTCGCCGTCGCGCTGTAAGCATCGGCGGCACATCTATCGGGCGGCCGCCGGACAAGCCGGCTGATAAAGGTATATCCCCGGCATCCGACAACAAACCGGCATCGCCGCCCCCTGCGCCTTCGGTTCCAGTAGATTTATCGGTCCCGCCCGCCCATCCGTTGCCGTTTTCCTGGCGAGCCCGCGAAGTTTCCGTCCGGCTCCCCCACCGAACGCTGCAACAACACGCCGAGGGCAACGGGACCCCTGGGCGTGTCGCCCACAGACGGCCGTGTACCCCGACGACGGGCCGACTTCGATCCCAGCGTGCCCAGCGGCGGTGCCGAGTCTTACGAGGCCCTGAGAGGTTTTGGCCCGTCCCTGCTGTCAGCGCTCGATGCGATGCGGCGCAGCCACGAGCATCGAGTGCTGACAGCAGGGACCAAGGGGGGCCAAAACCCGCGGCGCCGCAGGCGCCGCCAAAAAGCACAGCCCGCCCCACAGTCGAGTGGGGCGGGCTGTGCCGGCCGAACGGTCCGGACTATTCGTCCGGAACGGGACTACTTACGCAGCGAGGCCGGGACCTCGAAGCGCTTGCCGTACTTCTTCGCCAGTTCGTCGGCCCGGGCCACGAAGCCGGCCTGGCCGCCGGGGTAGCCGACGATGAACTGGTGCACGCCACCGGTCCAGGCCGGGTACCCGATACCGAAGATCGAGCCGATATTCGCATCCGCGGTGGACTCGAGCACGCCTTCGTCGAAGCACTTCTGGGTTTCGATGGCCTCGATGAACAGCATGCGGTCGATCAGGTCCTGCAGCGGCACCCCGAAACCGGTGGTGGTCTTGAAATGCTCGCGCAGCTGCGGCCAGATGTTGAGACGCTTGCCGTTTTCGTCGTACTCGTAGAAACCGGCCTTCTCCAGACGACCCGGGCGACCCTGCTCGACCATGTAATCGACCACGTCGATGGCCGGGTGCCGTTCTTTGCCCATGGCGGCGTCGCCGGCCTTGGCGGCCTCCTCGGTCTCCCGGGCGATCTTCTGCATGAGCTTCATGTTCAGCTCATCGGTCAGCTGCAGCGGCGGCGCCGGGTAGCCCGCCTGCGAACCGGCCTGCTCGATGGTGGCGGGCTCGATGCCCTCACCCAGCATGGCGATCGCCTCGTTGACGAAGGTGCCGATCACGCGGGAGGTGAAGAAGCCACGGCTGTCGTTGACGACGATCGGGGTCTTCTTGATGGCGAGGGTGTAGTCGAACACCCGGGCCAAGGCCTCGTCGGAGGTCTTCTCACCCTTGATGATCTCGACCAGCGGCATCTTGTCGACCGGCGAGAAGAAGTGGATACCGATGAAGTCCTGCTCGCGCTTGACACCCTCGGCCAGGCCGGTGATCGGCAGCGTGGAGGTGTTGGAGCCCAGCAGCGCGTCCGGGGTGACGATATCCTCGATCTCCTGGAACACCTTGTGCTTGAGCTCGGTGCTCTCGAAGACCGCCTCGATCACGAAGTCGACGCCCTCGAAATCGGCGGCATCGGCGCTCGGCTTGATCCGGTCGAGCAGCGTCTTGGACTTCTCCTCGGTGGTCTTGCCCCGGGACAGCGCCTTGGCCTCGATCTTCTCCGAGTAGCCCTTACCGCGTTCGGCCGCCTCGATGGTGACGTCCTTCAGCACGACCTCGTAGCCGGCCTTGGCGGAGACGTAGGCGATACCGGCGCCCATCATGCCCGCGCCGAGCACGCCGACCTTCTTGATCTCCCGCTTGGGCACGTCGTTCGGCCGCGAACCACCGTTGTTGATGGTCTGCAGGTCGAAGAAGAACGCCTGGATCATGTTCTTCGCGACCGGCCCGGTGAGCAGGTGCACGAAGTAGCGGGACTCGATCAGCGAGGCATCCTCGATGCCGACCTGCGAGCCCTCGACCGCCGCGGCCATGATGGCGCGCGGGGCAGGCATATTCGCGCCCTTGAGCTGCTTACGCAGGTTGGCCGGGAAGGCCGGGAGCTGAGCGGCGAACGCCGGGCTGGCGGGGGTGCCGCCCGGGATCTTGAAGCCCTTCTTGTCCCACGGCTGCACGCCGCCCTCGGGGTTGGCCTTGATCCACGCCTTGGCGGCGGGCACCAGTTCGTCGATCGAGCCGACCAGCTCGTCGACCAGGCCGATCTCCTTGGCCTTGGCAGGCTTGTTGCGCTGGCCCTGCAGCAGCACCTGCATCAGCGCGTTCTGCAGGCCGAGCATGCGCACGGTGCGGATGATGCCGCCACCGGCGGGCAGCAGGCCGAGGGTGGCCTCGGGCAGGCCGATCTGGCAGCCGGGGACGTCCGCCGCGATCCGGTGATGGGTCGCCAGCGCGATTTCCAGGCCACCGCCCAGCGCGGCGCCGTTGATGGCGGCCACGACGGGCTTGCCGAGGGTCTCCAGCCGGCGCAGCGCCGACTTGATCTCGCCCAGCTCTTCCATCAGCTCCGGACCGTTGTCCGGGCCGACCTGCATCATGTTCTTCAGATCGCCGCCGGCGAAGAACGTCTTCTTCGCGGAGGTCAGCACGACACCGGTGATGTCGTCCTTCTCGGCCTCCAGCCGGTCGATCGTCGCGGTCATCGACTTCTTGTAGAGGTCGTTCATCGTGTTGGCGCCCTGATTCGGGTCGTCCATCGTCAGTACGACGATGCCGTCCGAATCCTTCTCCCAACCGATCATGTTGGCTTCGCTCACGGTTTTTCTATCTCCTCGGGAAGTTATCGGTTGGGTCGCGTCAGACGCGCTCGATGATGGTGGCCACACCCATGCCGCCGCCGATGCACAGCGTGACGAGGGCACGACGGGCGCCGCGGCGCTCCAGTTCGTCGACCATGGTGCCGGTGATCATGGCACCGGTGGCGCCCAGCGGATGGCCCATGGCGATCGCGCCGCCGTTGACGTTCAGCTTCTCGTCCGGGATCTGCAGATCCTTCTGGAACTTCAGCACGACCGAGGCGAAGGCCTCGTTGATCTCGAACAGGTCGATATCGTCCATCGTCAGACCCGCCTTGGCCAGCACCTTCTTCGCGGCCGGGGTGGGCCCGGTGAGCATGATGGTGCTGTCGGCACCGCTGGTGGCGGTCGCGACGACGCGGGCTCGGGGGGTCAGGCCCGAGGCCTTACCGGCCTCTTCGCTGCCGATGAGCACCAGTGCGGCACCGTCGACGATGCCGGAGCTGTTGCCGCCGTGGTGGACGTGGTTGATCTTCTCGACGAAGTGGTACTTCTGCAGCGCCACCGCGTCGAAGCCGCCCATCTCACCGATACCGGCGAACGAGGGGTTCAGTTTGGCCAGATCCTCCACGGTGGTGCCGGGACGCATATGCTCGTCGCGGTCCAGCACGGTCAGGCCGTTGAGGTCCTTGACCGGGACGATGGATTTGGCGAAGTAGCCGCCGGTGGTCGCCTTGGCGGCCAGGTCCTGCGAGCGCACCGCGTAGGCGTCGACATCATCGCGGGAGAAGCCCTCGATGCTGGCGATCAGGTCGGCGCTGATGCCCTGCGGTACGACGTAGGTGTCGTAGTTGGTGGCCGGGTCGAGCATCCAGGCGCCGCCGTCGGAGCCCATGGGGACGCGCGACATGGATTCGACGCCACCGGCGATCACCAGATCGTCGAAGCCGGAACGGACCTTCTGGGCACCCAGGTTCACGGCTTCCAGGCCCGAAGCGCAGAAGCGGTTGAGCTGGAAACCACCAACGGTTTCGGGCAGACCGGCGGTGAGCACGGTGGTGCGGGCGATATCGGAGCCCTGGTCACCGACCGGCGAGACGACACCGAGGATCAGATCCGAGATACGGTCCTCGTCCAGGTTCGGGAAGCGGTTGCGCAGCTCCTGCACCAGGCCGGTGGTCAGATCGATCGGCTTGACCGAGTGCAGCGACCCCTTCTTGTTGCGGCCGCGCGGGGTGCGGATGGCCTCGTAGATGTAGGCCTCTGTGGTCATATCGGAGTGTTTCCTTCCTAGGAATACGCCCGCCCGCACCTGGCGGAGCAGACGCGAGTTACCTCGCCGACCGGCCGTTCGACCGACCGTCCGTATTCAGTTGGCATAGCTCCGGCGGGCCGGAGAACCCACGCGGGCATACGCTGTACAAACCACGGCACGAACCAGCGGACGGGTTTCCGGCGGCCCGCTCGTCAGGGCCCACCATAGAACCTCGTCTCGCGGAAGTCCGCAGCCACCCGCCCATAGTACCGCCGGATGCGAACTCCGGTTAACTTAACGTGGTCGAACCGGTGCTTGTCAACCATTCAACGGGGTGGCGCCCAGCTCACTCGCCAGCAATTCCAGAGCGACCTCGTCCGGATCGCGCCGCTGCCCCGGATCGACCGGCCGCGCGGCGTCGGCAAGCATCTCCTGCTCCTCCTCCGGAGTGGACGCCGGAACGGCACCGGATCCGTAGCCGTAATCGTCGGAACCCGGGTCGTCCGGGAGGTCCGGATAATCCGGCGGCGGTATGTCGTCGTAGGGATTCCCGGCACCGCCCGCGCCGGAATCACCGGGCTCCGCCGCACCGGGATCTCCGGCGGCCGAACCGGCGGCGCGGGCCTGACTCGGCCGGGAAAACCGGGGAGGCGCGGCCCGCCGCCCGGACGCACCCGGCACCCGGTTCGGCCCGGCCTCCCCGTTACCGGCTCCGGCCGGCGCCGTTCCCCCCGCACCGGCGGCCTCCGCATCGCGGCCGGCAGCGGACTCCCCGCGGCCGGTATCGCTGTCACCGGCACCGGGCCGGCCGTTCCACGTCCGGCGTGGGCCGGCTCGACGGCCCCCTTCAGAATCTCCGGAATCGGTGTCGCCGGACCGCCGACCGCCCCGTTCCCGGCCCCCGGGGCCCCGCGAGACCTGCTGCCCGGCCACCACCCATCGCACCGGATGTTCGTGCCCGAGCACCGCCGCGACCGCCGACCGCACGGCCCCCATCGGCTGGGGCTGGGACAACCGCTGCACCAGCGCCGCATGGTGGGCGAGGACGATCTCGCCCTGCTCGACCCCGGCAACCGTCGCACCCGAGGTGAGCATCGCGCCGATGGTCGGCCCGAAGTCCCGGACCTTCACCTTGATATCGGCCCAGGCAGCCTCCACGGCCACCAGCAGCTCGGCGTCGGCATCCGCGCCGAGTTGCCCGGCGGGTGCGGTCGAGCCGCCATCGGGCCGGGGGGCGCCATCGTGATCCCCAGCGGGGGCGTCCGCGCCCGTCGCCGCAAGTTTCCGATCACCCGCGCCGCCACTCTCGGCTACGTCGGCACTGGCACTGTCCCGGCTGCCGGGCGCTACCTGAGCCCCCGCACGACCTTGCTCCCCGGCCCGCACCGCCGGACGATCCCGCTCACCAGCAGACGCCTGTGTTCCCGGCTGATCTCCCGCACCGGAGCCGGCATCCATACGGTCCCTGTCACCCGTCGCCTGCGCGCCCGCACGATCTTCCTCCCCGGCTCGGGCACCCTGATGATCCCGATCGCCGGCGCCCGCATGCGCCCCCGCACGGCCATCCGCGCCGACCTGGGTAGTCCGACCATCCCGCTCACCAGCGGATGCCCGAACTCCCGACGGGGGGTATCCCTCATCGGCGCCGGTCCTCGCACGGTCCTGGTCGCCGGGCGCCGCCTGAGCACCCACACGGTCGTCCGCACCGGCTCCCCCCGCTGGAGAAACCCGATGGTCAGCAGCCCCCGGAGCGCCCGGCCGGTTTTCCGGACCGGTGCCGGCACCCGGACTATCGCGGTCATCTGGCGCCGCCGGAACGCCGGCACGATCTCCCGAGCCGGTCTCCGCCGGCGAACCAGCTCCGCTGTCCGCGCCGATCGCCGCCCGCGTATCCGCACTGCCCGCATCGGCGGGGCCCGCCGCCGGACCGTTGTCTCCGGCTTGCGAAGCGCCTTGTGGATGCCCGGAACTGCCGGGTTCGGCGATATCGGTCCGCACCTCCCCCGGCGGCTGCGATGGTCCAGAGGGCCGGCCGACCGCGGGCGCGCGCTGTGCGCCACTTCCCGCCGATGCCACCGCTGCGTCGGCCGACTCCTGTGCCGCAGAGGCTGTTTCATTCCGAGGATCCGGTTCCCCCGGTCGCGGAGCGGGGCCCGCAGTGTGGCCGCCCGGCGGGGTAGCGGCGGGGGAACCGCCGGATGTGTGCGCAGTCTTGGATTCGCGCAGCGCCGCCAGCGCTTCGGCCCCACGTCGGCGCGACGGGTCCGCGGCCGGACGGGCGGGTGGCGGGGGCGCACCGCCGGACACCTGCCCGGGCTCCACAGCAGCACCGGCCGGAGCCGCCGCGACCCCGGAAGCCACCCGCCGCTCCAGCTGTTCCAGCCGCTGCAGAGTTGCGGCATCGGAAGTATCGGCCGCCGGGAGCAGCATGCGGGAACACACGACCTCGAGCAGCAGCCGCGGCGCTGTCGCGCCGCGCATCTCCCCCAGGCCGGTATGCAGCAGTTCGGCGCAGCGGGTGAGCGTCGCGGGACCCAGCCGGGCGGCTTGATCGCGCATCCGGTCCAGCAGATCGCCGGGTGCGGCGACGAGACCGCGTTCGGTGGCATCCGGTACGGCCTGCATCAGGATCAGGTCGCGTAGCCGTTCGAGCAGATCCACCGCGAAACGGCGCGGGTCGTGACCGGCTTCCATCACCCGGTCCACCGTGCGGAACAGCGCGGCACCGTCGCCGGCGGACAGCGCGTCGATCGCATCGTCGATCAACGCCACATCGGTCACCCCCAGCAGCGCGACGGCGCGCGTATAGGTGACGCCGTCACTGCCGGCGCCCGCGAGCAACTGGTCGAGAACACTCAAACTATCCCGCGGGGAACCACCGCCGGCCCGGATGACCAGCGGATACACCGCCTCGTCCACCGGTACGTGCTCCTGGGCGCAGATATCGCCGAGCAGTCCCCGCATAGTGGCGGGCGGTAGCAGCCGGAACGGGTAGTGGTGGGTGCGCGACCGAATGGTCGGCAGCACTTTTTCGGGCTCGGTGGTGGCGAATACGAAGATCAGATGTGCCGGCGGTTCTTCGACGATCTTGAGCAGCGCATTGAACCCGGCGGTGGTCACCATATGCGCCTCGTCGACGATGAACACCCGGTAGCGGGACTCGGCAGGCGCATAGAAGGCGCGGTCGCGCAGTTCCCGGGTGTCGTCCACACCGCCGTGGCTGGCCGCGTCGAGTTCGATCACATCGAGGTTCCCGCCGCCGCCCGGAGCGAGGGATACGCAGGAGGCGCAGGTACCACACGGGGTCGAGGTGGGGCCTTCCACGCAGTTCAGCGACCGCGCCAGGATCCGGGCGGACGAGGTCTTGCCGCATCCGCGCGGACCGGAGAACAGGTACGCATGACTGATCCGCCCGGTATCGAGCGCAGTACACAGCGGGTCGGTGACATGCTCCTGGCCCACGACGTCAGCGAACGTTGCCGGTCGGTACTTCCGGTACAGAGCCACGCGGAGAGTGTAGGGCGCGACTACGACGTGTGGGGGCTCGGCCCGTCGGCGGACCACTCGAGAGGAAAGGTCTTCCATCGATGAGTTAACAGCGTTACGCTAACGCCACTAACCTATCGACGCGGGGGCCCTGCACATGCTGATCCGAATCGCACAACTCGTCACGAGATCTCCGCGGGCGATACTCGTCGGCGCACTGGCCGTCGCGCTGCTGTGCGGCGTCTTCGGCGCCACCGCGGCGTCGGGACTGAAATCGGGTGGATTCGTCTCCTCCGATGCGGAATCGACGCAGGCCACGGAGTTGCTCGCGGAGAATTTCGAAGGCGCCGCACCCAACTACATCCTGCTGGTCGACTCCCCGGAAGGTGTCGATACACCCGCTGCACAGGCCCGGGCACAGGCGGCCGTCGATACGATTCGCGCGCATCCCGGCACCACCAGCGTCCAGTCGTACTGGACCGCACCCTCGCCCGCGGTGGCCTCGGCACTACGCAGCACCGACGGCAATTCCGGGCTCATCGCCGTACATCTGGCCGGCGACGAAACCCAGATGCAGGAAGCGGCGGGTGAGATCAGCGCCCAGGTGACCGGCACAACCGACGGGGTCACTATCCGGGCAGGTGGCGCGGCCGCCACCTTCCACGAGGTCAACGAGCAGATCACCCACGATCTGGCGGTCGCCGAGGCCGCGGCCATACCGCTGACCCTGGTCGTGCTGATATTGGTGTTCGGCAGCCTGGTCGCGGCGTCGCTGCCACTGTTGGTCGGCTTGTTCGCGATCGCCGCCACATTGGCGATTCTGCGGCTGTTCACGCTGTTCACCGATGTGTCCATCTACGCGATGAACCTCACCACCGCACTCGGCCTGGCGCTGGCGATCGACTACAGCCTGTTCATCGTGAGCCGGTTCCGGGAGGAACTCGCGGGCGGCCTGGACCCCCGCGCCGCGACCGTGCGCGCCTTGCAGACAGCGGGCCGCACCGTACTGTTCTCCGCCCTCACCGTGGCACTGTCGCTTTCGGCGATGCTGGTGTTCGACCTGTACTTCCTGCGTTCGTTCGCCTACTCCGGTGTGGCGGTCGTGGTGGCCGCCGCGGCGGCGTCGGTGATCGTGCTGCCGGCAGCGCTGGTACTGCTGGGTCACCGGGTGAACGCCCTGGACCTGCGCGCACCGCTGCTGCGTTTGTTCGGACGCGAGCCGGCGCCGCTGGGCGCCATGGTCCCGGAACAGACGGGCTGGTACCGGCTGGTGCTACGGGTGATGCGGTTCGCGATCCCGGTATCCGTGGTGATCGTGGCGCTGCTGCTCGCGCTGGGATCACCGTTCCTGTCCGTGAAATTCGGCTACCCCGACGAGCGCGTACTCCCGGAGACCGCCGCCAGCCGGCAGGTGGGTGACGAGGTGCGCGCCGAATTCCCGCGCGCCGATCCGGGCGGCAACACCACGATCGTGCTGGACGGCTACCAGGACGAACAGGGTGTCGGCGCCTACGCGGCCCGGCTGTCCGAAGTCGACGATGTCACGGGCGTGCTGTCCAGCGCGGGCGTCTATGTCTCCGGTAACCGGCTCGCGCCCACCCCACCGGGAATGGCCAACGACACCGGCACCTATCTGACCGTGAACACCTCCCTCGACCCGTTCTCCCCCGCCGGGGGCGATCAACTGACGGAGCTCCGGGCGGTACCGGCACCGGCGCCCCCGCTGTTCTCCGGCGCCGCCGCGATGAACGAAGATTCCCTCGACGCACTCGCCGACCGGCTCCCCCTGGCGGCACTTCTCATCGTGCTGGCCACGTTCGCCGTGCTGTTCCTGTTCACCGGCAGCGTGATCCTGCCACTGAAAGCGCTGCTGTTGAACACCCTTTCGCTGACCGCCGCATTCGGCGCCATGGTGTGGATATTCCAGGACGGGCACCTCGAGGGCCTGCTCGGCTTCACCGCCGTCGGCTACCTGGTGCCGACCATGCCGATCCTCATGTTCTGCCTGGCCTTCGGCCTATCCATGGATTACGAGGTATTCCTGCTGTCGCGGATCCGGGAGGAATGGCTGCGCCGTCGCGCCGGCCGCACCGGTAGCGAACTCGCGGCGGAGGACAACACCGCATCCGTCGCCATCGGCGTAGCCCGCACCGGCCGGATCTTCACCGCCGCCGCCGTGCTGATGGCCATTGTGATCGGCGCACTGGCCACCTCGCAGGTCTCGTTCATCCAGCTGATGGGGTTGGGTTTGACGTTGACGGTGCTGGCCGACGCCACCATCATCCGGGCGCTGCTGGTGCCGGCGCTGATGCGGTTGATGGGCCCGCTCAACTGGTGGGCCCCGAAACCGCTGGCCCGCCTGCACGACCGGTTCGGGCTCGGCGAGGAAACCGAACCGCGGCCGGCCGCCGCCGAACCACCGGTGCGGGTATGACCGGGCGGCCGCGGTCACCGCGCGGAACCGGTGGCCGTTTACGGGCGGAGATCATCGCCGCCACCCGCGAACTGCTCGAACGGACGGGCAGTGTCGAGGCCGTATCCATCCGCGCGGTCGCGGGGATGGTGGGTGTCAGCGCACCGTCGATCTATCGGCATTTCGCCGATAAGGACGCACTGATCGAGGCCGCGGTGGCCGAGGTCTTCGAGGCATTGAACACCGCGATGCAGGCCGCGGTGGACCCGGCCGATCCGCCGCCACTGCGGCTGCGGCGGCTCGGCCTTGCCTATATCCGTTTCGCCCTCGACCATCCCGAGCAGTACCGGCTGGCCACCATCCCCACCCATAGCCACGGCGCGGTGGATCTCGTCCTGACCAGTGGCGCCTTCCGGTTCTTCGCGGCCACGGTCGAAGAGGCCATGGCGGACGGGTTGATCGACCGCGGCGACCCGACCCCGCTGGTTCTGGAACTCTGGGCCGCCGCGCACGGTATCGCTTCCCTGCTGCTGGCGAAACCATTCCTGCCGTGGGGGGATCCGATGGCCGTGGCGGCCCGCGTGCTCGACGCGGCCTGCGCCGGACACGTTGTCACCGAATTGATCGGCCCCGAGGCAGGTCCGGAAGAAATGACGGACTGGCTGACCCGTTTACGACATCGAGTGCGCGGCACCGGAACAGCCGCGGACTGATTCAGCTCACCGCATCATCCGGCGCGGTGAACGTATTGCACTGGGCCGTCCGGTTGTGCTCCACGCCGAGCCCGAACCAGCGGCCACCGTTCTCCGGCGTGCCGTGATCGCGCATATCGCCGCTTTGATCACCACGGTTGTCGGCGTCGGTGCGCGCCTGCGACATCTGCTCGGCGGTCAGCGAACCACCGTCGGCCGAGGACACCAGGTACATACCGTCGAAACAGTTGGCCTGCAGTTCGACCCGCCGCGACAGTTCCAGGCCGTCCGGGCTCTGCGCACCCACATCGACACGTTCACCATTGGCCGCGAGCAGGATGCCGGACAGGTTCTGGATGTGGTGGCCGTATTCGTGCGCGAACACCGACAGGTAGACCACCCAGTTGTCCCCGTAGTAATCGGTCTGCAGCTGGCTGATCGGCATATAGACGGTGCGATTGGCGGGACAGTAGAAGGCGGCGAAATTACTGGTCGAGCCGGTGCAGGGGGTGGATATGCCGTCGGTGGTGGCCGATACCTCGACAGTCGGCGGTTCGAACGGCAACCCCGCGGCTTCCAGTACCGGCTGCCACGCCGCCTCCAGGCATTTTTCGGCGCTGCCGAAGAAGGCGCGCGCCGTTTCCTCGTCGGTCGACCACTCGGTGTAGGGGCAGTTGGCGGGGATGAGGGTCGCGCCGGTATCGATGAGCAGCGGGTTGGTTCCGGTTTCGGACGGTCCGGTCACGCCCGTGTCGTACCCGCGGTCGGGTTGCGGTCCGAGCACGCTCAGGCCACCCGAATCCAGCGCTCCGCGAACCAATGCCGCCACCACGAAAGCGATGACCGCCAGAAGTATCCACAGCGTCCGTGCGCCACCACGCCGCGGCCGGGGCGCACGGCCACGCGGCGGCCGCTGCGGGACGGGCGGTGGCATGGGCGGGGCGACGATCGGCCGGTATCCCGGTATCGGACCACGCTGCGGCGGCGGACCGGGCCGCGGCGGATAACCGGGCCGCTGCTGCGGCGGATACCCCGGTGCGGCCGGGTATCCCGGGCGCATACCGTGCGGCGGCTGCTGCGGCCGGCCCGGCGGCGGTCCGTACGGCGGACGCCCGTGTGGTGGGATCGGCTGTCTACCAGGAGGAACCGGTCCACGTTCATAAGGTGGTCGAGTCACTCCCCCGGTCCCTCTCGAATTCTCGGAACGCCAACAGCCGCTGACGCAGGATAGCAAGCTGTCTAAAGTTACGGACCATGCTCACTTTTCGGGGGGGCGCCGCGGCGCTACTACTCGCACTGACCGGATTGTTCACCCTGTTCACGCCCACCGCCCGGGCACAGGAACCCGCCGGTGTGATTCTGAACTTGGACATGACACTCAGCCGCGAGGGCGTCCTCGAGGTGACCGAGCGGGTGACCGTCCCGCCCGGTGAACAATTCACCATGTCCCTGCCGCTGCGGGTGCAGATCAGTGAGGATTCCGAACGCCGGTTCACGGTCACCGATATCGAAACGACCGGTCCCGGAACCGCACAGGTGGCCGATGACCTGTTCACCATCGAGGCCGGGCCCGGCGAATCGACCTTCCGCTACTCGGTGCAGAACACGGTCAGCGACGCCGAGGGCAGCCAGGTTTTCCGCTGGTTCGGGGTGCTCAACGTCGATATCGCCGAGATCCACGCCAGCCTGATCAGCCCGAGTTTCGAAATGGGCATCGTGGAATGCCTACTGGGGCCGATCGGTAACACGCGGCCCTGCGCCCAGGTGCGCATCGAACCCGACGGTGTGCTGTACCTGGACCAGACAAACCTGCGCAAGGGCGAATCGGTCGATCTGACGCTGCAGATCCCGCCCGGCACCGTACCGTCGAACGCCGATATCAGCGGTCCCGGAAACTCGCCGTTCGCGATCACCGGTCCAGTCCTCGCCGCTTTCGCCCTGCTGCTGGCCACATTGGCCGCACTCGCCGGCTATATCGTCTGGGCACGCCGGCAGACCGGTGCCGCCGAACCGATGCAGCCGCTGGTCCACGCCGAGGGCCGCACCCAGTTCAGCTCCCCCGCGGGCATCCTGCCCGGCGAAGCGGGAGTTCTGCTCGACGGGCACGCCGATACCACCGATATCGCCGCGACCGTCGTCGACCTGGCGGTGCGCAACTACCTCTGGATCGGGCGCATCGGCGAAACCCAGTGGCGGATGATCCGGGTCAACCCGGCCGACGAACAGCTCCGGGCCTACGAGCGAGCGGTCTACGACGCCCTGCTCCCCGCGGGTACGGACGAGGTCGCGATCGCCGATCTGGGTGCCCCGGGCCGGCTCGCGACCGAACCACTACGCGGCACGATGCTCGCCGACGCGGTGGATCGTGGCGCGTTCATCGACCCGGCGCGCCGTCGCATCCCACTCTGGCTCGGCGCCGCCCTGATCGTGCTCGGCGCCGGGGTAACCGTCGCCGCGGCCCTGCTTTCCGGCCATGCGCTGGTGGGCGTCGCGATCGCACTGGCCGGCGCCGGACTGTTCGCCGCCCAGCGTTTCCTGCCCACCCGCACCGCCTACGGGCGCGCACTCACCGGCCAGGTACGCGGACTGCAACAGGGCCTGGAACAAGTGAACAGCGCGCAGATCCCCGCCGGCGACAGGGAACTGGTGTTCTCCCGCGGACTGCCCTACATGATCGTCTGGAGCCGCGCCGACAACTGGGTGCGCACGTTCCGCGATATCGACCCGTCCGCCGACGACGATCCCGGTCTGTACTGGTTCGGCGGTTTCGAGGGCGACCGGGACCTGCACCGGTTCGCCGGACACTTCCCGTACTTCATCACCGCGGTGGAAGGCGTGTTCTCGGCGCACTGACGTTCGGGCCCTGTCCTTCCGGCCCCCACTTCGAACTCCACCCTCGGAGCCCCGATCGCGGGTGTGATCGCGAACTCGGATCCACCCGAGACCGGGTAGAGCCCCGAGCGTTGGATGCCGTGATCACCGACCGGATCGCGGCCCGTCCGGCCGGCGTGTCTGTCCGGCCGGGAAGGTGCTGACTTGCACCCTGTCGGTGCCGGTGAAACCGTCCCGGATGACGCGGGGAACCGAGGTGCACACCCCGGGTCGGGGTATGCACCGACAACGCCCGAAAACGGCGGTGTCCGATAACCCGTGCGAGTTATCGGACACGCTGTCAGGCCTGGATACGACGCAACGCAGCAACAGGGTCGGCGTACAGAGCGCTCAGCGAAGTGACCACGGCCGCGAACTCCTGCACCTTCGAGGCGTAGCCGGTGACACGGATATCGGTGGGCGGCAGTACCGTCGCCTCGTTGAACGAGCGCGCCACATGCGCCAGGCCGGGACGATAGGTGGTGAAGGCCTGTCCGCCGAGCACCACGCGGTCCGGGTTGAGCATATCCCGGACCAGGGCGACCGTCTGCCCCAGCACGGTGGCGCGTTCGGCGAGCAACTCGCGTGCCGGTTCCGAACCATTTACCGCGGCGCGGTAGAGATCGCCGATGGTCGAACTGGCTTTTCCGTTGTATGCGGGAATGATTCCGCGGCCCACCGCACGGGCGTGTAGCGCGCGATCGCTGACGGTGGCCTCCAAGCAGCCGCGCCGGCCGCACTGGCATTCGACATCGGAGCCGGTCGGTAGGTGCGCAATCGAACCCGGACCGTTGTTCGGGGTGTGCACGCGACCGTCCAGGGTTACCGAAATCCCCACCATCTCACGGACATAGAAGTACAGGCTGCTGCCGTGCGCAGGCGCTTGTTCCGGCACCGCGGCCGAATCCTGCTGTACGCCGGGCAACAAGAGCTCCGCGGCGGCCATCGCCTCGACATGGGGCGCCACCGAGATCGGCAGCCCGAGCACCTCGCTGAACACCGCACCCACCGGTGCCGCCTGCCAGCCGAGTTTCGGATGGTCGACCACTCCGGTACTCGGATCGACCCGGCCGCCGATCGCCACACCCACCCATAGCGGTGTGCGCCGATACCAGCGCTGCAGAAAGGATTTCGCGCTGTGCGCGACAGTTTTGACCGCGAATTCCTGACCGGTTTGCGGAGTGGCGATGGTGAGCCCGCCGAGGATGCGCCCCCGTAGATCGGCGATCACGATACGGGTGGTCGCGGAGCCGATATGGATACCCAGGGTGCCGAAGGTGTCGATATCCACCTCGAACGGAACGCGAGGCCGCCCCACCGCACCGGAGGCGGTCAGATCGGCACGTTCGCGCAGCAGTCCGGCGGTGAGCAGCGCGGAAACCTGGCGATTGACGGTGGCGATACTCAATCCGGTGGCGCGGGCAGTTTTGTCACGGAACACCGGCCCGGTGGCGGCCGACCGCAGCACGGCGGCGGCGGGGTTATCGGAGATCCGCAGGTCCGGGGGCACGACGGGGCGGGGAACACGGGTACGGGTGGTGGAAGCCTGCGACGCAATGCGTTCGGCGGTGCGGACAGCCATATGATTTCCTCGATTATTCCGGCTACGCCGGTATATGCCTACAGATGCTGCAACGAGGCGGCGAGTGGATCGGAATCGCTCAACCGCGGCGGCGGGAGCAACACAACTCACGGGTGAGCGGCAAGCGCAGACCGAGCGCGGCGGTCACATATGTGACCGGCTTCGGTGCGGTGCCGCTGGTAGACATAACAAATAAATTAACATCCGGTACGGCGCCGCACCAAGAGGTTCGTTCGTGCCGCATCCGGCATCCGGGCGTTTCTCCAGCTCAGGGACTGATTCTCGGCGAGTCTTCCGGCCGTGGCACATCGGTCGCCCACCCGGGCCGGCGACCAAAGAATGTGTATTGGGGAGGCCTGGCCGGACGACCGTATGCGCCGGTTGCCCGATATCCGCAAACACCGGGTGAATCACGGCGTCCGGCGCTCGGATATTCCCCGAGAGTTTCCGGAGAATATTCTTCCGGTGCGGATGCGGAATTATTGTCCGGAATTATCCGGGGAATATTCTCCCCGATGGCGCGGAGAATCGGCGCGGGCGCCCGGCCGGGGCCGGCACAATTCCGCACCCGGGGTACATCGACCCTGGTCCGGGGCCTTTCCCGCTGCTATGCTCCGACCACGAGGCGGGGAGTCCGAAGGGGGAAGACGATGTCCGTACCAGATCTGGGGCAGCAGGCGGGGATTCGGCTGTACGAATCGGCCCGGGCCGGGGAATTCCATATGTCGGCGGATGCGGCCCGCGAACTCGCCGCCTCCTGTGATCGGCTCGTCGAACGAGTGCAGCAGGCCAGAACCGGCGCCGCGGACCTCACCCAGGTGTCCGGATTTCCGGACCTTCCCTCGGGACGGGCGCTGACCGTGGGGTTCGACGCGAAGGGCCGGGAGGTCCTCGAGGTACTCGACGCTTTCGAACAGGCCACCCTCCGCCACAAGGCGGCCTACCTGGCCGCGGCGGCACTGTTCGAAGAGGCCGATGCGGCGAACGCCGCTGCTCTGGCCGCTGCGCTGGCGGATACCCCCTGAAGTACGGCATCATATCGAATCACGCAGGGGTGCAAAAGAATTGAAACCACACGGTCCGGATCACGTTTTCGGTGTTCAGGACCGACAGGCAAGGGGGCCGACCGTGACCTATCAGGGGCAGACCGGTACGACGAGTACCGGCACCGATCCGGCCTACGTACCGGATCGTGAAGTATTCGACGCCTATACCCATCAGCAGATCTGGGACCTCGCACGCGAGCGACTGGCACCGGCCGAGCTACGCCGGGTCGCCGACGCGTGGGGTCGTACCGCCGACGCATTGGAATCGGCATTCGACGAGCACGCCCGCGAACTCACCCGGCTGTCCGCCGAATGGTCCGGTATCGCGGCAGCCGCGGCGATGCAGGCCGCAACCGCCCTGGTACAGGCCGGTGACGATACCGTCGAAGTCTGCCGCGCGGTCCGGCATCTCATGACGGCGAATTCCGATGCCGCCGAATCGGTCCGGGCCGCCATCCCACCGCCACCGGAACCGTACCGGCCGGATCCGGATTCGGCTGTGGAGGCAGCCACCGGAGGGCAGCGGCGTACGACCTACAACCTCGCGGCGGCCGCGGCGACAGCGACCGCACAGGACGCCATGGCCTTCGGGTACAACCCGACCATCCCGGCGAGCGGCGACAGCGTTCCCCGGTTTCCCGCCGTGGTCGCCACGGCACCGGAAGGTCCGGGTATACCAGCGGTTTCGCGCCGAGACCCGGGCACGGACACCGGAGCGACCCCCGGAGCGCCGGAGACCGATCCGCCGGAATCCGCGCCTTCGCATATCGACGGGGCTACTGCCCCCGTGTCCGACCGAGTCGGCGATGGGCCGCAACCGTCGCCCGGCAACGATGCGGCGCCCATGCCGACCGTTGCGGAAAACGAATCGCAATCGGCGGGTGCCCGCTCCGACTCGTCACCGGAAGCAGGCTCCCCGGCGGACGCCTCAGGGCCTCCGGCCGAATCTCCACAGCCGGACAACACTCCGGCCCCCGACTCATCCCGGCATCCGGACGCGCCTGCGGCCGATACAGCACCCGCTGCCTCGTCCGCGCCGGGCGCCGAACCCACACGCTCGGAGCCCGCCGTGCAACCCTCCGCGGCACCGGTCGACCGGGGAACAGGCACGACCGGCAACCCGGGCGTCACCGACCTTTCGCCGCGCTCACCGGCGAGTCCAACCACCACCGGCGCAGCGGCCCCGCCCCTGGCCGGGCCCGGCGCAGCCACCCCGATCCCGGCCGTACCCGGCCCGGCAGGCCCAGCCCCGGCCGGACCTGTTCCCACCTCGCCGCCCGGCCCCACAGGTGGTGGCGCCGGGCCCGGCCACGGTTCGGCCGGCGGGCCCCCGGGCCCCGCACCCGGCTCCAATACGCCACAACACCGTTCGGCGTCGGCAATCCCGCCCGCCGGCTCCGGGCCGGCGGCTGCCCCCTATTCCCACGCCCCCTCCGTCCGGACCCCGGCCGGCCATCCCGAACCGGTTCATCCACCGCTGCCCGGGCAACGCGAAGCGCTCGGCCCCGCCGGAACGGGCCCGAACAGTTCAACGGCGGAAGGACACGACCATCCCGGGCAGCGGCCGATACGGCTGGTCCCGACAGGCATGCCCCTGCCATCGACCGCCGGTGCGCCTCCCGCCCGCCCGCCCGATTCCGAGCGGACCAGCCCCGACTACCTGCACACGGCAAACGAAGAACTGACCGCGACCGAGCCCAGGGTGCCACCGGTTCTCGGCGAATACACCGAAACCGAGCGAGCCGAACGCGGCGATCCGGGTGCCGGGAACCGCTGATGGAATGGGTGTTCACGCCGGACGAGTTCAGCTACATCTGGCAGACCGAGACCGGACTCGACCGGCGGCCCCATCCCATCGATCTCGCGCCGCGAGCCACCGCCGCCACCGAAAGCGCGCGGTCGGCACTGGGGTTGGAACACCGGTTTCCGTCCAACGGCGACCCAGACCTCACCGGAACTCTGCGGTTTCTCGCCCGGACCGATGTCACGCGGGTGACCATATTCGGGGATGATTTCGACGGTTCCGGCCGGCGCGGCGATCCTGTGCTCGCGGTGGCGGTCGGGTTCGGCAATTGGGGCGCGCTGCTACGCGCGCGGAACGGGGAGATCACCCTGATCGCCTGTCATGCGCGCGCCGTGGGCAAACATCTGGTCAGCACCTTGGGCCCGGCCCGGCCCGGCCGATTACCCGCTATGCGCGAACCACGCGCGGCGGTGCTCTGCCCGGAGCAGGGCCCCGCCGCGCCCGGCCCCGCGGAGATCCGGGCGCGCCGGCTGCGGGAGGCGCTGCACCGGCCGATCGACGCTCGCGGGTTCTTCACCATCACCATCGCACCGGAGAATCCGATGTCGCCGCCCCCGATCCACCGCACCTGGCTGGATTTCACCGGCGACGGACGCTATCTGCTGGCCGCCGGTGCCGATCTGTCGCTCACCCCGGCCGGCGATTCCGGTCTGGCCGCCGAACTCACCCGGCTCGCGCGCCTCCGCTGAAATTTTGGAGCCGCTCCGCGTCTCGAGGGATGGGGCCCTTATAGGCCCGGTTCTTCACTCCTCCGCTTCGCTCCCCCGCTCCGTCGCTCCAGAACCGGGCGGGCCCCACCCCGGGGGGATTATTTCTGTTTTGCCGCGGCCTTCATCTGTTTCTTGAAGGCGCGGACCTCGAGCAGGGTCTCCCCGTCGACGATATCGGCCGCCGATCGGCGCGATCCCGGCTCGGCGTAGTCACCGGCCGCCGCCTCCCAGCCGGTCGGCCGGATATCGAGCTGTTTGCCCAGCAGGGCGAGAAAGATCCGGGCCTTCTGGTCGCCGTAGCCCGGCAGCGCCTTCAACCGCCGCAGTACCTCTTTGCCGTCCGGGTTTCCGGCGGTCCAGATCGCCGTCACATCGCCGTCGTAGTGTTCGATCACATATCGCGCCAAATCCTGGATCCGCCGCGCCATGGACCGGCCGTAGCGGTGAATGGCGGGTGGGGTCGCCGCCATCTCCTCGAACTCGGCCTGATCCGCCGCCGCGATCGCGTGGATATCCAGCCCGCCCATCCGGTCGGCGATCTTCTTCGGACCGCGGAAAGCGTGTTCGAGCGGGTACTGCTGGTCGAGAAGCATCCCGATCAGCAGCGCCGGCGGACTCTCCGACAACAGTTGGTCCGCCTCGGGTTCCTGCGCGAGACACAACTTGACCATGGCCTGCTCTCCTCACTGCGGCTGTTGAGCATGGTCGGGGCCCTACCGGTTACGGCCGCCTCCGGCCTGACCCACGCACGCTGCGCTTGTCGAGCATGAGGGCGGGGCCCTGCGTGGTTACGCTTCGCTACCGCCTCCGGGCCTGACTCCCTCACGCTGTGTACTACCAGCGATCATCCCACGCTCCCGAGTTAGGCTCACCACATGCCACACACGGCGATACACCCACCCAACACACTGGATGGACACGGACCCATGGACAGTTTCGGGTTACGCCCCGACCGATTCGACGCCGCCGGCCAGGATCAGCTGGTCGATATCCGCGACCTACAGGCGGCGCTCCCCGGACTCGACCGGTTGCGCGACTGGGCGCACGAGGCGCTCGCGCTGCAGCCGGGTGAAAAAGCCGTCGATATCGGCTCCGGCACCGGCTCCGAGGTGATCACCTTCGCGGCGGCGGTCGGCCCCACCGGTGTCGCCGCCGGGGTGGAGCCCGATCCCAACCTGCTGGCCGCTGCCGAGCGGCGGGCAGCCGCCGCACATTCCACCGCGACCTTCCACTCCGGCGATGCCTACGGTGTGCCCTTCGGTCCCGGAACCTTCGACGCCGTACTGTGCGAGCGCGTGTTCCAGCACCTCACGGCACCCGCGCGCGCCGCCCGCGAGATCGCGCGTGTTCTGCGGCCGGGTGGCCGGGCCGTGGTGATGGATGCCGACTGGGGTTCGGCGATCGTGCATCCCGGTAACACCCGGGTGGTGCGTGAGGTCGTGGACACCCTGATCTCGGCGACCACCAATCCCTATTCAGGCCGCCGGTTGCCGGGCCTGCTCGCCGGCGCGGGCCTGGAGGCCGAAAGCACCGGGTCGCATGCGCTGGTCCAGGAGCGGACGGTGGGAGCCGGCGCGCTGGTCAGCAGGGTTTCCGCCATGGCGGTAACGCGCCGGGTGATCACCGAGGCCGAACGTGAACAGCTGCTCGCGGACCTGGCCGCGGGCGCCGCGAGCGGCGATATCCACCTCTCGGTGACGATGTTCGCCGTGCACGCCCGCAAACCGGCCTGATTCCCTACTTCTGCAGTTTCTCGGTCGCTGCCAGCAGCACGCAGGTCGCCAATCCGTCCATGGCCTGCTCCAGCTCCGGCAGCGCCGGGAAACTGGGCGCGATCCGGATGTTCTTGTCCTCCGGATCCTTCTTGTACGGGAAGGCCGACCCGGCCGCGGTCAATGCGATACCGGCGTCCTTCGCCAGTTCGATGACCCGCGCCGCGGTGCCCTCGAGCACATCGAGGCTGACGAAATAACCGCCCTTGGGTTCGGTCCAGGAGGCCACCTTGGACGGGCCGAGGCGGTCCTCGAGGATCCGCAGCACCAGCGCGAACTTCGGTTCCAGGATGGCGCGGTGCTTCTGCATATGGGCCCGCACGCCGGCGGCATCGCTGAAGAAACGCAGATGCCGCAGCTGGTTGATCTTGTCCGGGCCGATGCTCTTCTTCGACGCGTGCCCCAGATACCAGTTCAGGTTCTCGGTCGAGGCGCCGAGGAAGCTCACCCCCGAACCGGCGAAGGTGATCTTCGAGGTGGAGGCGAAAACGAAGGGACGGTGCGGGTTTCCTGCCACCGCTGCGAGCCCGAGCACATCGGCCACCGGCGCGGCGGTATCGGTGAGCGGGTGCACGGCATAGGCGTTGTCCCAGAACAACCGGAAATCCGGCGCCGCGGCCGGCAGCGAAACCAGTTCCCGCACGACCTCTTCGGAGAACACCGCGCCGGTCGGGTTGGAGTAGTTGGGAACCGCCCACAAACCCTTGATCTGCGGATCGGCGGCCAGCAGTTCGGCGATCATCCGGGTATCGGGCCCGTTGGGGCCCATCGGCACCGTGATCATCTCGAAGCCCAGCGATTCGGTGATCGCGAAATGGCGGTCGTAGCCGGGGCTGGGGCACAGGAACTTCACCACGGGCTCGTCGGCCCACCGGCGCGGCGAATCGGGTAGGCCGTGCAGGGTGGCGTAGACGATGGTGTCATGCATCAGCTCGAGGCTGGCGTTGTTACCGGCGATCAGGTTGTCGACGCCGATACCGAGCAGTTCACCGAAGATGGCGCGTAGCTCCGGAAGCCCGTGCAGACCACCGTAGTTGCGGCAGTCGGTGCCGGTGCCGTCGCGGAAATCGCCGTCGCCGGGCAGCGACAGCATCGCGGAGGAGAGGGCGAGTTGTTCCGGCGAAGGCTTTCCCCGGGTCAGATCGAGGGTGAGCGCAGCGGCCTGCAGTGTCGCGTAGTTCGCGGACTGGAGTTCGTGCTCGGCGGCGAGTTCCTCGGGACTCATCAAACCGATCTGGGTTTGCCGGGGCATCCTGGACAGCCTTTCCAACGACCTGGTGGGTGAATGCACTTACGGGCGCCGGTGGTGCCGGGCGCCCCGGGCCACGTTACCCGGACGTCCACGACGGCTGGGAGGTGTTGGGATTCTCGGTGCCGATCGGGGAACATCACCGCGGCGGGCTCTCGTCCGGATATCCGATGAGCACGGTCCGGATTAAGGGGACCCCGCGCACCCGGCAGAGCCCGTTGACCCTTGCTGCCTTCCGGCCCTGGGGGAGTTCACAGGATGCGCGCCGCGCGGGATCCGTGGGCCAGTGTAGCCGCATCCGCCGACACCGCGCAGCGGGGGCCTCATCGCCGGAACGGGGCAGGAAGGCGACCCGGACCGGAACAGAAAACGGCCCCGCCGGTGGAATACTCCACGGACGGGGCCGGCTGCGGAGGATGCGGGATTCGAACCCGCGAGGGCTGTTAACCCAACCCGCGTTCCAGGCGAGCGCCATAGGCCACTAGGCGAATCCTCCGCCGAGCAGCATACCTGCCACCCCGGCGCATCGTGAAAACGCCCGCTCATTCCGGCCGCCACGCACGGTCCGCCACCACGACCACCCGGCCGATATAGCATGAATCACCTTACCCTGCAAGATATCCAATGCCCGAGCCCCGCTGAGCACCCAATTGTGACGGCCGTCGCGCCCGACCGCGGCGACGGTGCCATTATGGGCGCCGTGGATCCCCAGGTGATCGAGATCGTTCAGAGTTCCCCGGCCTGGTGGCAGTCGTGGCTGCCGCTGCTCGGTTCGCTCGCGCTCGGTGGTGCGGCTGTGATCGCCGTACTGGTCAACAATCGGACGAGCCGGGATGCGATCGCCGCCGCCGACGAGCGGGCTCAGCGGACCCTGTCCATCGCGGCCCAGCATCAGACCGCCAGCGCCGCGCAGCAGGCCGATTCCACCCGGCTACAGCTCGACGCGGCCCACTCCCAGGTGGAATCCGCCCATGCCGTGGCCCTGGTCCAGGCGAGCGAACACTGGCGCCGGGACGCTGTCGCCGGCGCGGTGGCCGATTCGCTGGGTATGTCCAGCCGTATCTGTCAAGCACTGCGCCGCGACGAGGACTGGACCGACGAACTGATCGGTGATCTGATCCATAACCTGGAAGCCGGCTCCGACCGGGCCAATGTGCTGCGGCTGGTCGGTTCGGATACGCACTACAAACAGTGGCGCCGGCTGGCCGATACGCTCTCCGACGTCCTGCTGTCGGCCCTCACCCTGCAGCGTAAGAAGCTGCAGGACGCCCCGCCGGAGGAGATCCGCGCGGCGCGGGACCACAAGACCCAGATGCTGGGCGAGGTACGCGTCGCCGAGCGCGACCTCATCGTCGCCACCCGCGAAGAACTGGGTATCGACCCGAACTGACCGGCCCATCAGGCCGGCATGCGCGCTACCACGAGGGCCGCGCCGGGCGGCGGTCACTCGTCAGTCCCGCAGTCGAGGCAGTTCACGCACGGCATCCCGTAGATGGCCGGCATAAGTGTCCGGATCCACAACCCCCGGGTCGGCGTGCACCGACAGCGTGACCGTTTCGCTCAGCCCGTGGATCCCATGGGTGAGATGCATCACCGAACCGAGCGCCGGGAATCCACCGGTGAACCGCACCGGCGCGCCACCGAAGGTCAGATCGGCCGGTCCCCGGTTCACGCTGGACACCACGGTATGCCCGGTGATCTGCTCGGGCGTGCTGTCGATCGGATAATCGCGCACGTCGCGGCGCAACAGCAGCGGCGGTAACACCGCATCGACGGCGTCCTGCGCATCGTGTAGCGGATGCCGGGCGCGTTCGCGGCGAGCGGCCAGTTCCGCCGCGATGGCCGCGGCCCGGCGCCGTAGGTCGGGTTCACCGGCGGCGAGGTCGACACCGAGGCCGCGATAGTTGTTCCGGACCCCGCGGCGCGGCGGCAGGGCCATCGGCACCTGCGCTCCCAGCCGCGTGACCTGCTCGCCCCGCCCCAGCAGATACCGCTCGAGTGCGATCGATACCGCCGTCAGACCGACCACCGTGACGCTGAATCCGGGCACACGGAAGGCCTCCGCCGGGCACACCAGCATCCGCACCGTATGCCCGGCCACCTCGGTGGGCCTGTTCAGCGGCCCGGGCGGATATCCGGGGCCCGGCGGCGGAACCCGGCCGGCAGCGGTGAGGGCCGCGAGTTCGTTCCGCGCCCGCGCGGCGGTTATGCCGCGCCGGACCGTCCGGGCGACACCTACCGGCAACGTCACGGCGGCCCGCAACGGAGCGAGACAGACCGCTGAAATCGCCGACAGCTTCGCGCCATGGAGCGTGGGCACCCGATCGGCGCAGGGCACCGCCGCGGGTTCGTTGTCGCCCGGGGAGGCGGACTCCGGAATTGCGTCACCGGCGGGATACTCGGGCCCGCCTCCGGTAGGCCGTGGGCGACCGGTCTCCGGCACCGGCTTGCTCCCGGATGCCGCGGGCGCGGGCTCCGGTGGCGTGAGGCCGGCGAAGAGGCCGCGGGCGATCCGCGAAGCACCGCGACCGTCGACCAGTGCGTGCGATATCTGAAGCACGACCACTGTCACCTGCGGGTCGGATACCGGACTGTCGCGGATACCGCGGAACATGTGCAGTCGCCAGGGAGCAACCTGCGCGTCGACACCGGTGCCGGTCAGTCGCCCGAGGGCGGCGAGTAGTTCCGGCCAATGGCGCGTGGGGAGCCGGTGCTGTCGGATGTGCGCCGCGGTGGGCTCGGCGGGTATCCACATCGGATAGGCCAGGCCCGTGGGATCGTCGTGTAATCGCAGCCGTAGTTCCGGAACGGCGGCGCACCGTTGCAGGATCTCGGCGTGTAATGCGCTGTCCGTGCGGGTGGACTCCGCGAAGCAGTAGAGCAGGAACTGGTCGTTGCGGGTACGCCGGGACAGCCAGTACATGGTGGCGTCGGGAGCTGCCAGCGAGATCACCGGCCCGACCCTAGACGCCACCGCGCCCCCTATCGCGGCCAGGCAACGGTTGCAGACAGGCAAAGGCCCCGGGCCGACCGGACCCGGGGCCGTACTGCCTGATATCGGGATAACCTCAGGCGCCGCGGCGATCTCCCGCCGACACGCCGGACAGGAACTCGGCCCATTCGCCGGGCGCGAAGGCCAGCACCGGCCCGTTGCCACGATCCTTGGTATCGCGGACCGCCACGTTGCCGTCTACGAGAAATGCCACCTCCACGCAGTTCCCGTCCGGGCCACTGTATGAGCTTTTCCGCCACACAGCACCCGTCATATCCACCTTCACGGCACTGCACTCCTTCGCTGCGTCGATAACGATATTGATTCCTGCATAGTTCTCGAACTAGCTGGTATCCGGTGGTGACACCGAATACTTCCGATGCACGCGCAGATAGCGAGCAAATTTCCGGTTTGCCGGGTTCGGTCTATCGGACTCGCACTGTCCGCGAACACACCTGACGCGGTGACTCAAACCCCTTGTGAGCGGCCCCGCATCCGGAAGACTAGCACCTCCATGGCTAATTTGCCCATATCTTGCCAACGGAGCCAATAGTCTTGTCAATTCCGCTAAGATGCGCCATTGCCATGCAATTGCGGACTTATAAGGATGACTTTGCTCGAAAATATCTGAAATGGTCTGGACGAATGATCGGGAAACGGCCGATGTGATTGTTACGTGATCGCTTATTCATCCTACGTCAATCCCCCTGGCGCACACTCCGCGCGCATGGAGCGCAATGATGGCCGCATGCCCGAACGCGATCGCGACGATCAGGGACGCGCCACCAACGCCCGGCCGCGCGACCGGCTGGGACGTCCACTACCACCGGGTTCGCCCGGAGTTCCGCGCATCCCCGACGATCTGGACCTGCCGCCCGGCGAGGCACTCGCCTACGCACAGCAACTCCTGGACCAGGGTCTGGCCTTCAACGCCCATGAGGTCCTGGAATCGGTCTGGAAGAACGGCCCGGCCGCCGAGCGCATGCTGTGGCAGGGCCTCGCGCAGTACGCGGTCGGATTGACCCATATCCAGCGCGGCAACCCCAAGGGCGCCCGGACACTGCTGAACCGCGCGATCGAGCGTATCCGGGCATTCGACCCCGCCGCCGCCGGCCATCCCGCCGGGGCACTCCCCTACGGTCTCGACGGACCGGGGCTCATCGCCCATGCCGAAGCGCTGCTGGCCGAACTGGACGAACAGATCCCGGCGCGACCGGGCACACCCACCGCGCTCGCCGAACGCGCCGGGCTCATGCCCCGGCTCACCGGCGACCTACCATGACAGCGATGCCCACCGACCCCGCGCCCAGTACGCCCACCGCCGGCGCCGGCCGGTACGCCCCGAGCCCCTCGGGGGATCTGCATCTCGGCAACCTGCGCACCGCCCTGCTGGCGTGGCTGTTCGCCCGCAGCACCGGCCGTCGCTTCGTACTCCGCGTCGACGACCTGGACCGGGTACGGCCGGGCGCCGAAGAACGCCAGCTCGGTGATCTCGCCGCCCTCGGCATCGACTGGGACGGCCCGGTACTGCACCAATCGGATCGACTGGGGCGCTACGACGCGGCCGTCGGCCGGCTCACCGAAGCGGGCCTGACCTACGAATGCTTCTGCACCAGGAAAGAGATCCAGCAGGCCGCCACTGCCCCGCACGGCCCCCAGGGCGCCTACCCGGGCACCTGCCGCGATCTCACCCCGGCCGAACGCGACGCCCGTCGCGCCGCCGGCCGCCCGGCCGCGCTCCGGTTGCGGGCGGCCCGCCGCGATTTCGAGATCACCGATCGCCTGCACGGAAAGTACCGCGGGCCGGTGGACGATCTGGTGCTCCGTCGCGGCGACGGGATCCCCGCATACAACCTGACGGTCGTGGTCGACGACGCCGAACACGGTATCGACCAGGTGGTGCGCGGTGACGATCTGCTGCCCTCCACTCCGCGGCAGGCCTATCTCGCCACCCTGCTCGGCCTACCGGTGCCCGAGTACGCGCACGTCCCGCTGGTGCTGAACACGACCGGACAGCGGCTGGCCAAACGTGACGGCGCGGTCACCCTCGCCGATCGGCGCCACCGCGGCGACTCGACGCGCGCGGTGGTCGCGATGTTGGCTGCCTCACTGGGCTTGTCGGGCGGCAGCGCGGACGAACTGCTCACCGGATTCGATCCCGGCCGACTGCCCCGAACGCCGTGGATACTGGACCCCGACAGCTTGGTGTGCGCGGCCGGCGGTCCGTAATCTGGCCTGCGACCGGGTCTTGATGATTTTCGAGTGCAGGCAGGCGAAATGACCAGTGGCGGGTACGACCCCAGCAACCATCCCCAGGCCGGGCAGCCGTACGGGCAGCCGCGGCAGTACGGCGCTCCCGGCCCGTACGCACCGCCGCCGGGCCCGGCCGGGCAGCAGCCGCCGCCTCCACAGCCCTACGGACAGCAGCCCCCGCCCCCGCCGCCGAATGAGCGGCCGCTGTATCAGCAGACCGTGCACCCGCAACCGCAGTACGGCGGCCACCGATACGGTCAGTTCGATCCCGCCTTCGGTGTACCGAGCAAGGTGTGGCCTCGATTCACCGCCCGGCTGATCGACAACCTGATCGTCGGGCTCCCGCTGGCGATCCTGCTGAATTTCGTCATCATGCCGAATATGAGTGGTCTGTCCGGTATGTCGGTCAGCTATGCGATCGTCTTCGCCGCCATCCTGCTGTACTTCGTGCTGATGGAGAGCCGGACCGGCGCGACACTGGGCAAAAGGATCATCGGCCTGAAGGTCGTGGCCCCCAACGGCGCACCCACCGTACCGCCGCTGGCGTCCCTGAAACGCAATGTCTACCTGGCCGTATCGATCATCCCGTGCCTCGGCTGGGTGGCCGGGCTCGCGCTGATGATCTACATGGCCGCCACCATGGACAAGGACCCCAACAAACAGGGCTGGCACGACAAACTCGCGGGCGGAACCCAGGTCCTGGAGGCCTGAGCGGAGCGGCTACGCAGACGCGGCGAAAATCAACACGACGTACAGCACCCACAGCACGATCCAGGCGACACCGACCCAGATCCCGCCCAGCGCCATACCGCGCCCCTGCTGACCGTTTTCCCGGATCTGGCCGAGCGCGATCACGCCCATGATGATTCCGGCGATGGCCCCGATACCGCAGCCGATACCCACCAGCGAGGCGATCAGCGAGGCGATCGCCAGCCCGTTGGTGCCGCCCTGGGCCGCCGGATAACCGTAGGGCTGATAGCCCATCGGATATCCCGGCCCCGGGGGCGTGCCGGGATACGACGGGTTCGCCGGATACGACGGGTTCGCAGGGTAGGCGGGCATCGCCGGGTAGGGGTTGGCCTGCGGGGCCGGCGTGGGCGGCACACCGTACGTCGGGGAGGCGGGCGGCGGCATGGGAGCGGGCGCCGGCGACGAGGGATACGACGGGTAACTGGACGGTTCGCCCGCGGACGGTTGTGCGTTCGCGGGATCCGACGATACGCCCGACCCCCCGTACTGCTTCCACCATTCGTCGGAGTTGCCGGGGTTCGTCATGTCTACACCCTATTCGAGAGTTTGATTGGATAGCCGGGTGGAAGACTCCAACAAACCCCCGTTACCCGGCAAGTCTGGACACCCCGCGCCCGTTCACGTGGCATTCGCCCAGGTGGCGCGGGGGTACTACACGCCGATCGTCGTATTCTTCACCGCCACACTGCTCATCTCCAATATCTGCGCGACCAAGGGCGTGCAGTTCTTCTCCGGTAGTTCGCTGAGCCTGGGCCCCCTCGAGGTCCTGCCCATCACCACCGACGCCGCCTTCTTCCTGTTCCCCCTGGCCTACGTTCTCGGTGATGTGCTGAGCGAGGTCTACGGTTTCCGGGCCACCCGGCACGCCGTGTTCTACGGTTTCACCGCCCTGCTCGTCATGGTGGTGTGCTTCGCCGTCGCGATCCATTTGCCGCCGGCGGTGTTCTACGAGAACCAGGAGGCGTTCCGCAGCGTTATCGGCACCACCCCGCAGCTGGTGGCGGCCGGGCTCGCGGGCTATGTCGTGGGCCAGCTGCTCAACTCCGCGACCCTGGTACTGATCAAGGAACGCACCCGCGAGAAATACCTGTGGGCCCGCCTGATCGGGTCGACGGTGGTGGGTGAACTCGCCGACACTCTGATCTTCTGTTCCATCGCGGCCACCGCGATCGGGATCGACAGCTGGAGTCAGTTCGTCAACTACGTGATCATCGGTTTCCTGTGGAAAACCCTGGTCGAGGTCCTGATGCTCCCGGTGACCTACCAGGTCATCGGTCTACTCAAGAAACACGAACCCACCTACGCCCCTCGCGAGACCACCCCTCTGCGCTCCTGACCCGGATAGTCCAGTCCAGGGCGGGCCCGCCCTGGACTGGACTGACGGAGCAGGCGAAGCGGAGCAGGGAACAGGAGGGTTCGCCGGGACAGCAACCGGATCGAGCGCAGATCAAGGCGCCGTGATCCGCCCCTGCCAGCGCCCCATCGTCTCCGCCCGGAACTCATCGAAATACCCACCATCGATACTGGCCCGGATGCGGTCGACCAGCCGAATCGTGAACCGCTCGTTGTGAATCGTGCACAGCGTCGAAGCCAGCATCTCCTTGGCCTTGAACAGGTGGTGGATATAGGCGCGGGTGTAGTGCGCGCAGGTGTAGCAGTCGCAGGTGTCGTCGATCGGGGTGAAATCCCGTTTGAACCGCAGAGTATCGATGTTGAAGCGGCCGGCGTCCACATAGATTCCGCCGTTGCGTCCCACTCGGGAGGGGTTCACACAGTCGAAGGTGTCCGCGCCTGCCTCGATCGCGGCGAACATATCCTCCGGTTCGCTGATTCCCAGCATATGACGCGGTTTGTCCTCGGGCAGCTCGTCACAGCACCAGCCGACGATGGTGCCGAGATTGTGTTTCTCCAGCGCGCCGCCGATACCGTAGCCGTCGAATTCGGTGCCCGCGGCGCCGCGGATCTCGGCGAGATCGCGAGAAGCCTTACGCCGCAGGTCCTCGTACTGAGCACCCTGCACCACCGCGAACAGCGCCTGATAGGGCCGGTGGGTGCGGGCGGCGGTCAGCCGTTCGTGTTCATCGATACAGCGCTGCGCCCACTGATGGGTGCGCTGTACCGATTTCTCCTGGTAGCCGCGGGTGTTCATCAGGGTGGTGAGTTCGTCGAAGGCGAACATGATGTCGGCGCCCAGCTGATGCTGGATCCCCATGGACACTTCCGGCGTGAACCGGTGTTTCGACCCGTTCAGATGCGACCGGAAGGTGACTCCCTCGTCGTCCACGGTGGCCAGCCGTTCCTTGCCCTTGGCGATCACATCGTCGTTCTGTACGTCGACGGTTTCCATCGCCAGCACCTTTTTGAACCCGACGCCCAGCGACATCACCTGGAATCCGCCGCTGTCGGTGAAGGTGGGGCCGGGCCAGTTCATGAACGCCGCCAGCCCACCGGCCTCGTCGACGATATCCGGGCCGGGCTGCAGATACAGGTGATAGGCGTTGGCGAGCAGGGCCTGCGCCCCGAGGTCGCTCATCGCCTCGGGCAGCACGGCCTTCACCGTCGCCTTGGTCCCCACCGGGATGAAGGCGGGCGTGGCGACGGCACCGTGCGGGGTCTGGATAACTCCCGTCCGGCCGTGCCGGCCGTCGAGGCGGGTACCGATACTGAAGGAGAAGCCGGCGCTGTCGGACACGCCGATATCCTCGCAGGCAGCGTTCACCGGTCCTGAGCGAGGGCCTCCGTGGTTTCCTTCGCCACCCGGGCCTGACTCGGTCCAGGCCCGGGATCAAGCTTCGACCGCAGCCGCCGCGAACTGCGAGTTGTAGAGGCGGTAGTACGCGGCCTGCCGCGCCAGCAGTTCCTCGTGGGTGCCCTGTTCGACGATATGACCGTCCTCCATCACCACGATCAGGTCGGCGTCGCGGATGGTGGAGAGCCGGTGGGCGATGACGAAACTGGTGCGATCACGGCGCAGTTCCGCGGTGGCCTGCTGCACCAGTAGTTCGGTGCGGGTGTCCACGGAACTGGTGGCCTCGTCCAGTACCAGGATCGTGGGTTTGGCGAGGAACGCGCGGGCGATGGTGATCAGCTGTTTCTCGCCCGCGCTGACCCCGGTGCCCTCTTCGTCGATCACGGTGTCGTACCCGGCGGGCAGCGAATGCACGAAGCGATCCACGTAGGCGGCACGGGCGGCGTCGAGGATATCGGCCTCGCTCGCGTCCGGATCGCCGTAGGCGATGTTCTCCTTGATGGTGCCCTTGAACAGCCAGGTGTCCTGCAGCACCATGCCGATCCGGGAACGCAGCCTGTCGCGGCCGATATCGGTGATATCGACCCCGTCGATGCTGATCACGCCGGAATCCAGTTCGTAGAACCGCAGCAGCAGATTGACCAGCGTGGTCTTCCCGGCGCCCGTGGGTCCGACGATGGCCACCACGTGTCCCGGTTCGGCCACCAGTGAAAGGTCGTCGATCACCGGAGTCTGCGGTTCGTACCGGAACGAGACGTCGGCGAATTCCACGCGACCGCGCTCGGGTGGCGCGGCGGGTTCCCGAACCGGGTCCGGGCTCTGTTCCTCGGCGTCCAGGATTTCGAAGATCCGCTCCGCCGAGGCCACGCCCGACTGCAGCAGGTTCGCCATGGCCCCGATCTGAGTGAGCGGCTGGCTGAACTGGCGTGAGTACTGGATGAACGCCTGCACCTCCCCCAGCGACAGCTGGCCGGAGGCGACCCGCAGACCGCCGATGAGGGCGACCAGCACATAGTTCAGGTTCCCCAGGAACATCGACGACGGCATGATCAGCCCGGAGATGAACTGTGCCTTGAAGCTGGACTGGTACAGATGCTCGTTGCGCTCGTCGAACTCCGCGCCGACCTGCTTGCTGCGACCGAACGCGGTGACCACCTCGTGCCCGGTGTAGGCCTCCTCCACCTGGGCGTTCACGAGTCCGGTGTACTTCCACTGGTCCACGAAATGCGGTTTGGACCGTTTGGCGATCTGCGCCGTCACGATGATCACCGCGGGCACCGTCAGCAGGGCGATGAGCGCGAGCAGCCATGAAATCCAGAACATCATCCCGAGAATGCCGAGCACGGTGAGCAGCGAGATCAGCAGCTGGCTCATCGTCTGCTGCAGGCTCTGCGAAATGTTGTCGACATCGTTGGTGACCCGGCTGAGCACATCGCCGCGGGGTGCGGAATCGAAGTAGCTCAGCGGCAGCCGGTGGATCTTGTCCTCCACATCGGCGCGCAACCGTTTGATGATGCGGTTGATCAGGTTGTTGAGCAGATAGGCCTGCAACCAGCCGAAAAGTGCGGCGCCCAGATACAACACCAGCACCAGGGTCAGTACCCGGCCGACGGCGTCGAAGTCGATTCCGGCACCCGGTACGACCGCCATCCCCGACAGCATGTCGGCGAAGGTGTCCTGGCCCTGCGCCCGCAGGCCGGCGATGGCTTCTTCCTTGCTCAGCCCCGCGGGCAGCTGCCGGCCGACCACACCGTCGAAGATCAGGTTGGTGGCCTTGCCCAGCAGGTAGGGGCCCGCAATATTGAGCACCACGGAGACGACGCCGAGCGCGACGATGACCGCCACCAGCATGCGTTCCGGTGCGAGCCTGCCCACCAGCCGTTTCAGCGAGGGTTTGAACGATTTCGGTTTCGCATCGGGGGCGCCCGGCGTACCCGGTCTCATCGCGCTTCCTCCACACTCAGCTGGGATTCCACGATCTCCCGGTATTCGGCGCAGTCGCGGACCAGCTGATCGTGGGTGCCGAGACCGACCATGGCGCCGTCCTCGAGTACCACGATCTGGTCGGCGTCGCGGATGGTGGCGATCCGCTGGGCGACGATGATCACCGCGGCGTTCGCCGTTTCCGGCCGCAGGGCCGCCCGCAGCCGCGCGTCGGTGGCGACGTCGAGTGCGGAGAAGGAATCGTCGAACAGGTAAACCCGCGGCCGGCGCACGAGGGCGCGGGCGATGGCCAGCCGCTGCCGCTGCCCGCCAGAGACCGTGGTGCCGCCCTGCGCCACCGGTGTGTCCAGGCCCTGCGGCATGGCCCGGACGAAATCGGCGGCCTGGGCGATCTCCAGGCAGCGCCACAGTTCCTCGTCGCTTGCCTCCGGATCGCCGTAGCGCAGATTGCTCGCCACGGTGCCGGAGAACAGGTAACCCTTCTGCGGTACCAGCGCGATCCGGGTCCGCAGCTCGTTCAGGTCGAGGTCGCGGACGTCGGTGCCGCCGAGCAGGACGGCGCCTTCGGTGGCGTCCATGAGCCGCGGAATCAGGTTCAACAGGGTGGTTTTACCCGCGCCGGTCGATCCGACGACGGCGGTGGTCTGCCCGGGTTCCACCCGGAAGTCGATGGCGCGCAGCACCGGCTGTTCGGCGCCCGGGTAACTGAACCCGGCGTCGCGGACCTGCACCTGGGCGGGGTCGCCCTGGAAGGGCTGCGGGTGCTCGGGTGAGCGCACCGACGATTCGGTGTTCAATACCTCGGAGATCCGGTCCGCCGAGACCGCGGCGCGCGGCGCCATCATGGCCAGGAACGAAGCCATCATGACCGCCATCAGGATCTGCATGATGTAGGACAGCAGCGCCGTCAGCGATCCGATCTGCATCTCGCCGGCGTCGATCGCCTTTCCGCCGAACCAGATCACGGCAACCGAGGTGACATTGCTGATCAGCATGACCGTCGGGAACATCAGCGCCATCAACCGCCCGACCCGCACCGAGATATCGGTGAGTTCGGTATTGGCCACCTCGAAACGCCAGACCTCGAGCCGTTCGCGGACGAACGCGCGCACCACCCGGATACCGGTGATCTGCTCGCGCAGCACCCGGTTGACCTCGTCGAGCCGGGTCTGCATCAGGCGGAACGCGGGCACCATCCGGGCGATGATCAAACCCATGCTCAGCGCCAGCGCGGGCACCGCGATCAGCAGCAACCAGGACAGGCCCAGATCCTCGCGCAGCGCCATCACGACGCCGCCGATGCACATGATCGGCGCCATCACCGCCACCGTCGAGGCCATGACGACGAGCAACTGCACCTGCTGCACATCGTTGGTGTTGCGGGTGATCAGCGACGGCGCACCGAACATTCCCACCTCACGGGCCGAGAAGGTGTTCACCCGGTGCAGCAGCGCGGCGCGCAGATCGCGCCCCGCACCCATCGCGGCCTGCGCGGCGAGAAGAACCGAGGAGGCCGAGGCGACGATCTGGACTCCCGAAACGGCCAGCATCCGCAGGCCCGCGGTCCAGATATAGCCGATATCGCCCTTGGTGATGCCCTCGTCGATCAGGTCGGCGTTCAGGCTGGGCAGGTACAGCATGGCGATCACCGAGATCAGCTGCAGTACCACGATCCCGGCCAGCTGTTTCCGGTACGGGACGAGGAAGTCGCGGAGCAGTCTGATCAGCATGATGACCGAACGCTACCGTCTGGTTTTGCGGATCGCCCGGCAATTTCCGGCGGGTCCGGCGGGGCCGGATCGCCGGGTTCGCGGCGGGCCCAGGCGCCGGGGTCGGCGGTGAGGGCCGCCACGAAATCCGGTAGCGCGCCGCCGGCGATATCGGCCAGCGTCACGTTCTCCAGGACGGCCCGGATATTCACCCGCAACGCGATCCACACCTGCTGCAGCGGTTCGGCCGCCCTCGGATACCGCACCTCCTCGGGACGCAGCCCGCGTACCGACGCGAGGGGTCCCTCGATCGCCCGGATCACATCGGCGATCGAGATGGCGTGCGCCGGGCGGGCCAGCCGATAGCCGCCGTCGGGCCCGCGCCGGCTCGTCACCAGTCCCGCCCGGCGCAGCTCGGCGAGGACGCTCTCCAACACTTTGGGCGCGATCTGCTGGCCGGCCGCGATGGCCTCCGCCTTCACGGCCGCGGCCTGATCGGCTGCCGTGATCTCGAGCAGTGTGCGCACGGCATGGTCCACCCTCGCGGTGATGTGCACGACCAACCTGACCTTTCACTCCGCCAGCGCTGCGAGCGCGGCGTCCAGCAGCGTCGACTCCACCACATCATCCCCCGCGTCCGGTGCTATCTCGTTCGAAACCAGGGCGACGGTCACCACCTCCAAGGCCGCACCGGCCCGCAGCAGCCGTACCGGTGTGGGCTCCGGGCCGGCCAGCCAGTTGCGAACGACCTTGTGGGCGTCCACGATCACCGGGTACTGATCGGCCACCGCGTTGATGATGGCCACCGCGTTGCGGACCATCATTTCCCCGGCATCCCGGTTCCGGATCATGGCCCGGATATAACTGCGCAACACCGCGCGGCGGCTCTCGGCGTCGGGCGCCGGCATCGCTTCGACCTCGTCGGCCAATGCCCGTAATTCGTCCAGCAGTGGATTGATGACGGCGACCAGAAGGTCGAGTTTGGACGAATAGTGATAGTAGAGCGATGGTTTTGTGATTCCGACCGCATCTGCTACTTCCCGCAGGCTGGCCTGTTCGAAACCCTTGTTCACGAACAGGCGCACGGCGGCGTCCAGGATCGCCTTCTTGGTGTCCCGACCTGCGGTAACGTGGTCGCCGGTACGCCGATTCGCCATGCTCGATCCTCTCGTTCTCCCGGCCCTCACACGCGGCAGGCCGCCGGAAGTCGAGCTTGTTCCTCCGTTTAACCTACCGGTAGTCTACCTACCGTACGGTAGATAAAAGGCGTCCACCGTGTAGGCGGATCCATACCGATTACGCGACCCGAGGCCGAAGCCTCCCCCGCGCGATCCGGTCCGCGAAAACGACGCCGGCCGTCAGTTCGTCACAGCAGAAGCACATACGACCAAACCGTTTCGGCCTCGCCAAGGAGAAATCCCTCGTGTCCGTATTCCTGTACAGATGGGGAAAGTTCGCTTTCCGCCGGAAGTGGATAGTGCTGCCCATATGGGCGCTGATACTGGTCCTACTCGGCGGGGCGGCAGGTGCGCTGGCCAAACCGTTCCAGGACAGCTTCGAGATGCCGGGTCTGCCCTCGGAACGGGCCACGGCGATCCTCGAAGAACATATGCCGCAGATGGCCTCGATGTTCAGCATCGACGCCGTCACCGGTCAATATGTCATCGCCGCACCGAACGGCACGCTGACCGACGAACCCAATATGGCAGCGCTGGACGCGCTGGTCCAGCGGCTGAACGAACTCGATATCGTCGACCACAGCGAACCGGTCGTCAACCCGGTCACCGCGACCGCGATGATGCCGGCCAGCCAGGAGGCCGCGGCGGAACAGGCCGCGGCAGCGGCGACCCTCGAACCCGGCCGGGCCCCGCCCATGCCGGAACCGAACTGCCTCGACGGTCAGAGCTCACCTGACTTCAAGGCACTGTGTGGTGGCGCCCCGCTGAACGTGCTCAGCGAAGACCGGCCGCAAACGGTCGCCGTGATCGATGTGAAGTTCACGATGCCGACCTTCGCCGATATCACCGAGGAACACCGGCAGACCGCCGAGGCCATCGCCCAGGAGGGCCGCAACGCCGGACTCACCGTCGAGATGAGCGGCGCCATCGCGCAGACCCAGCCCGAGACGGGGCAGGCCGAGATGATCGGTATCGGGGTCGCGCTGATCGTCATGATCATCGCCTTCGGCGCCATCGTGGCCGCGTTCGTCCCGATCATCACCGGAATCGTCGGCGTCGCCTGCGCGGGCGCACTCATCCTGACCGGAACCTCGCTCACCGAGGTCCCGACCTTCACCCCGATCCTGGCGTCGATGATCGGCCTGGCGCTGTCCATCGACTACGCCCTGTTCATCGTCTCGCGCTACAAACACGAACTCGTCGTCCAGGATTCGCCGGAGGAAGCCGCGGGTGTCGCGGTGGGCACCGCCGGTTCGGCCGTTGTCTTCGCCGGGCTCACCGTGGTGGTCGCGCTACTCGGCCTGTCTGTGGTCGGTATCAGCTTCCTCACCGCCATGGGTATCGGCGGCGCCATAGCGGCCGGGTTCGCCGTACTCGCGGCCACCACCCTGATGCCGGCCCTGCTCGGCGCGCTCGGTAAATCACTGTTCAAACCGAAACTGCCGCTGATCGCCCAGCACGATCCCGAAGACGACACCTCGGTCACCAACGGGATGCGTTTCGCGCGGCTCATCGCCCGGGTACCGGTGCTCACGCTGATCATCAGTGCGATCGTCCTCGGCGCGCTGGCCGCCCCGGCGGCCCAGCTCAGCCTCGGCCTGCCCGGCGGCGACAGCATGCCGGAGGACTCCTCGGTCCGGAAGGCCTACGAACTGCAGACCGCGGGCTTCGGCGAAGGCAAGAACGGCATGCTCGTGGTGGCGGTCGATCTCTCCGAAACCCCCGCCGACCAGCGCGATGCCGCACTGACCGCACTGCGCGATCAACTGGCGGGCTATGACGGCGTGGATTACCTCAGCGTCGCGCAGCCGAGCCAGGACGGGCAGGCCGCGCTGTTCCAGGTGGTTCCCGAATCCGGGCCCAACAGTGCGGAAACACAGGATCTGGTCGAACACGCCCGCGATGCCGAGGCCGCGCTGCAGGATCAGTACGGCATGGAATACGGCATCACCGGCCAGACGGCCATCTACGCCGATGTCAACAGCGTGCTGCTCGACAGCATCATCCCGTACATGGCCATCGTCGCGGTGGCGGCATTCATCCTGCTGCTACTGGTGTTCCGGTCGATCCTGGTACCGCTCACCGCCGCGCTCGGCTTCCTGCTCTCGATGGCCGCGACCTTCGGTGTCACGGTGCTGATCTTCCAGGAGGGTGCCTTCGGCCTGGTCGACGACACCCATCCGATCATCAGCTTCCTACCCATCGTGCTGATCGGCCTGGTGTTCGGCCTGGCCATGGACTACCAGGTGTTCCTGGTGACCCGGATGCGCGAGGAATACGTGCACGGCAAGGAACCGAAACAGGCGATGGTCGACGGCTACCATCACGGCGCCCGCGTGGTCGCCGCGGCGGCCGTCATCATGATCTCGGTCTTCGGCGGTTTCATGCTCTCGCCCGATATCACCTCCAAATCCATGGGCTTCGCACTGGCAGCGGGCGTTTTCTTCGACGCCTTCCTGGTGCGGATGGTGCTGATCCCGTCACTGCTGGTACTGCTCGGCAAATGGGCCTGGTGGATGCCGGCCTGGCTGGACCGGATCCTGCCCGATATCGACGTCGAAGGGACGAAGCTGCGCGAACTACAGGAACGCGCCAAGACGAAGTCCGTCGAGGAACCCGCCGGGGTCTGATCCAGGCGATACGCAACCGGCCGGCACCTGCACGGGTGCCGGCCGGTTCCGCTTTGTGTACGCCGGGTCAGCGCCAAGCGGGCAGCTGCGGCAGATCCGCGGGCAAGGTCTCGTCCGCACCACGCCCCAGCAGCCAGGCCAGCAGCGATGCGGCCGGTGCCGCCACCTTCCGGTCCGGGTCGCCGGCTCCGACGGTCGCGCCGAAACCGGTATCGGTCGCCTGTATTTCGAACGGCTGCGCGTCCGGGCGCGCGCCCAGATCGGCGGCGACCTCCGCGAGCAGTTCCGCTACGAAATCCGCCGGCCACTGCGCGGGGGTATAGCCGGCATTCAGATCCACATGGTGGATCCGCAACTCCTGCAACCGCATCCACGGAATCCGGTACGCCGGAAGCGGCCGCCCCTGCCTGGTGCGCACCTCCACCTGCCACTGCTCGGCCGTCGGCACCCGCGCCATCCCGATCAACCGCTCCGCCGATTCCACCAGGTCGGCCCGCTGTTCGGCGAGTGGACGCGGCGCGCCCAGCTCGATATCGGCATCGCGCAGCGCGGTACTCGCGTACTGCGGTGTCTCCACTCCGGTATGCGCCCAGAGCAGCAGATTGACCAGGCTGTCGGCATTACGCGAGATATGCGTCAGCACATGCCCCCTGGCCCAGCCGGGGAGCGCGGAAGCGGCGGTGAGCCCCGCATCGTCGAGTGTGTCGACAGTGGCGAGCAATTCGGTGGTCGCCGCGGCAACCTGCTCCATCCGAGTGGTGAGCGATTCGATCAGATCCCTGGGCACGACACCGACCCTAATGCCGCCGCCCCGGCCTTCCACCAGAGTCTCGGACCTGGACCACCAGACCGCGGGATCCAGGCGTGGGGGTGCGCCCCGCGATCAAGCACCTCTGGGCGCTGCGGGCCGCGGTTCCTCTGGTCGGCACGGTCGTCCGAGTCCCCATTCTGCGCACCTACACCCGATCGGCCGCGTCCATACGTACCGACCTCAGCGGCGGGGACATTCCGCTCAGCGGTCCAAGACCGTCTGAACCCGGTCTGCCGCGCTGACCGGATCCTCGTGTTCCCATATCCGCACCACCTGCCAGCCCGCCGCGACCAACGCCGCGTCGGTGGCCCGGTCGCGCGCGACATTGCCCGTCAGTTTCTCCGCCCACCAGTCCGCGTTGTTCTTCGGATCGGTCGCATGGACCGGGCAGCGATGCCAGAAACAGCCGTCCACATACACCGCGACCCGGCGCCGCGGGAACACCAGATCCGCCCGCCGCCGCTGGCCTCGGATCGGGGCCCGGTCCACGAAGTAGCGGATACCGCGCCGGTGCAGTTCGCGCCGCAATGCCAGTTCCGGCGCCGTATGCGCCCGCCGCTGCCGCGACATCCGCGCGCTGGTCACCGGATCGGTGGCCGGGCGGTGGCTGCTGCGGGCCGGGTCGCCGGTCATGCCGCCGAACCACCCATCCGCACCAGATGCGCCTGCACATCGTCGAGGAAACCGGGCGGGAAACGCAGTGTGCCCATACCGGTCCGGCGCAGGAAACCGGCTGTCGCCCGGGCCGAGAGCAACCGGGTGTCGGCGAGGAAGAACCGCAGGTCCTCATAGGGTTCGTGCACCGGCCACGGCGACAGCGGCACCTCGAACACCTGCCCGGAATGCCCCCACGCCGCCCCGGGCCACGGACTTCCGGAGGGGAGCGGAATATGGCCGGGTATCGGTTCACCCGGAGTTCGCAGCCGCGACCCCACCCACGATGCCATCCGCACACTCACCGCATTACCCACCAGCCGCCAGCGCTGACCGGGCCGGAAACCGGGCACCGCCAGCGCCGGCTCCGTCCAGCCGGGATCGAACCCCTGGAGTCGTTCGCCGTCGGTGATCCCCGGCGTGACGATCTCCCCGGACGGCAGCCGCACCGCCGGTGCACTCGGAATCCCCAGCCCGGACCCGCCCTTGAGTGTGGGCACGGCGTTGACCACCCAGCCCAGGCCGCGCACACCCTCGGTCCAGTAGAAACCGCACGGGTCGCTCTCGACACATCCCAGCAGTCGCGGCCCGGCGTCGTCGGCGAACAGTACCGTGCGCGGATCCTCGGTCCGCGAGGCCAGCATGAGCACCCGGTTACGCCGCTGCGGCAGGCCGAACGCCCGCGCATCCACCACCCGGTAGGCCCAGGTGTAACCGAGTTCATCGAGAGCATCGGTGATATGGCGCATGGCCGCACCGCGACCGAGTTGCAGCATGAACGGCACGTTCTCGATCAGCAACCAGCGCGGCCCGCGTTTACGCCGGACCAGGCGGAACACATGATCGACCAGACTGGATTTGGTGCCGGTGATCCCGGCGGTGCGCCCGGCCTGGGACAGGTCCTGGCACGGGAATCCCGCTGCCACCAGTTCGGTTTCCGGCGGCAGCGCCCGCAACCGGGTGATATCGGTGTGGAGTTCGGCATCGGGAAACCGCGCCCCCAGTACCGCGCGCGCACCGGGATCGATCTCGCACAGTAGTGTGCTGTGCCAGCCGTGCGCCGCCAGCCCGAGCTCCAGCCCTCCGATCCCGGCGAAAAGCCCCACCATCCGCGCGCCCGTCACGAGGTCCTCTCTCCATCCGGTCCGGCTCCCGAAGCGAGATTACTCCGCGCGTCCGCCGGGTCCGCCGGGTCCGGGTGAGCACCGGCACATCGACCGGACAAACCGCGGTGACCGGTGCGAACGATAAGGCCCGCGTCCGCGAGTCGATCGTCACCACCCGAGATCCATTCCGCGGCAATACCATCGAAAGTGCTGGTCAGAGCATATAAATTGGCTTCTTTCGGTGCCCGGGTGCACGCCATGAGGTCTGGCAGTATGGGCGCCATGAGGTATCGCGTCGGCCTGGCCACCGTCGTATCGGGCGCCGTCGCCCTGTGCGGTGCTGTCGCGCCGGGCGCTGCGCAGGCAGACCCCGAGGGACTGCACACCGCGCCCGCTCAGCCCGGTACCGGCTCGGCCGAGGATCCCGGGCCGGTCGAACGCCCGGAGGCGGTCCGGGCGCCGCGGGCCGCCATCGTGGGCATCCAGCCGGTGCACGAACGCCTGATGCGGGTATTCGTCGACTCCCCGGCCATGCACCGCACGGTGCAGGTCCTGGTCCTGCTCCCGGCCGACCGCAGCAAACCCCGCCCCACCATCTACATGCTCGACGGCCGCAGCACCCAGATCGACAGCAACAACTGGCTCGACCGCGGCGGCGCCGCCCAGTTCTATGCCGACAAACCGGTGAACGTCGTCTTCACTGTCGGCGGTCCCGCCAGTTTCTACACCGACTGGCAGCGCCCGGACCCGGTGCTGGGGATCAACAAATGGGAGACATTTCTCACCGAGGAACTACCGCCACTACTCGACGCCGAATTCGCCGGCAACGGCCGTAACGCCGTGGTCGGAACCTCCATGGGAGCCGAAGGGGCCATGATGCTGGCCATCCGGAAACCCGAACTCTATTCCGCCGTCGGCGCCCACAGCGGCTGCTTCTCCACCGGTACCGACCTGGGCCAGGCGCAGGCCCGCATGGTCGTCACGACCTTCAAAGGCAACCCCGAGAACATGTTCGGCGGCCCCGAGGACCCGGCCTGGCTGGCCCACGATGTGACCCTGCACGCGGAAGCCCTGCGCGGTAAGAAGCTCTACCTCTCCGCCGGTAGCGGACGGCCGGGTGTGCACGATGTGCTGACCAATCCCGAGACCCCGGTGAGCGTGCTGATGGGTGGCCCGCTGGAGGCCGCCACCGATTTCTGCACCCGCCGGCTCGCCCAGCGCCTCGACACCCTCGATATCGACTACACCGCCCACTTCCGTCCACAGGGCACGCACTCCTGGCCGTACTGGGCCGACGAACTGGTCACCTCCTGGCCAACCATCTCCGAAGGCCTCGGTATCGACTGAACCGACGCTCATCACTCGGCTCGGCCGCGGCACGCTCCGACTACCGGTTGTCGCCGGCGCCGGCGAAGCGCGCAACCGTTTCCGCGGCCGTGGCGAATCGCAGGAACAGATCATTCTCGTGCGGGTCGCCCGCGGTGACCCGCACTCCTTCGCCCGCGAACGGCCGGATCAGCACCCCTGCCTCCGCGCTCGCCTCGGCGAATTCGGTTGTCACCGCGCCCAGGTCGATCCAGAAGAAATTCGCTTCGCTCGGCGGCACCCGGTAGCCCGCGGCCAGCAGCTCGGCGCGCATTCGTTCCCGTTCGGCAATCACCGTGCCGGTGCGGTCCAGCAGTTCGTGCCGGGCCTCCAGCGATGCCATGGCCGCCGCCTGCGCCACCCGGCTCACACTGAACGGTATATGCACCTTCAGCAGCGCGGCGATCACCTCCGGTGCGCCGACCGCGTATCCGACCCGCAGGCCGGCCAATCCGTAGGCCTTCGAGAAGGTCCGCAGCACAACGACGTTCGGCCGGGTCCGGCCCAGTTCCACACCGTCGGGGTGATCGCCGGGAATCCGCAGGTACTCGTAGTACGCCTCGTCCAGCGCCACCAGCACATCGGCGGGCACCCGGTCCAGGAAACGGGCCAGCTCCGCCGCGCCGACCGCGGTACCGGTCGGGTTGTTCGGATTGCAGACGAACACCAGGCGCGTCCGCTCGGTGATCGCGGCCGCCAGGGCGTCCAGATCGTGGACGTGATCGTTCAGCGGCACCGTCACCGCGGTCGCGTTACCGACCTGGGTGATGATCGGGTACGCCTCGAACGAACGCCATGCGAAGAGCACCTCGTCGGACGGATCCGCGCAGGTGATCTGTACCAGCTCCTGGCACAGCGCCACACTCCCGCAGCCGACCGCGACGTTGCCCGGCGTGACGCCGAGAAATTCCGCGAGCGCTGCTCGTAGTTCGCCGGACTGATTGTCCGGATAACGGTTGGCCAGCTCCACCGCCGCGGCGACGGCCTTGCTCGCGGCGGGCAGCGGACCGAGGGTCGTTTCGTTGCTCGCCAGTTTGACCGCGCCGGGATGGCTGCGGCCGGGAACGTACGCCGGAATGGAATCGAGGTCCGGCCGGATGTGCGCGGTCACGTATCGAGCTTAGTTCCGATCTCGATCGCGCCACGTTCGGGCTGTTCACCTGCCAATTCTTCCCGCTCCGCCGATATCGCCCTACGCTGGGAACATGTCGGGCACTTATGACGATATTGCGCCCCTGCGGCGCCACGAGCCGGAAGACACCGGACCGGATCAGGAGCCGACAGCGGCCGCCACCAGGCCCGCCACCGACGAACACGTCCCCATCACGGTGATCGAACCGGAGGGTTACGCCCGTGGCGGAATCGTGCTGCTCCACGAGTCCCGCGAGTTCACCGGATCGTTGCTGGAATTCATGCGCGCCCTCGCCGGCGAGGGCTGGCTGGTGGTCGCGCCGAACCTCTTCCACCGGGCGACCGCCTCGTCGGCCGGGGTCTACGGCGACGAACTGTTCGAGGATTTCGACGCCTGCTTCGATTGGCTCACCCACCGCGGAGTCTTCCCCGACTGCATCGGCGCCCTCGGTTTCGACACCGCCGGCACCGCGGCGTTCCTGGTGGCGACCAACCGGCCGATAGGCGCCGCGATCAGTGTGGCCGCCCCCGGTATCACCGCGCCCCTGGCCGAACAGGCCGAAGCCCTCGTCACCGCCGCCCCCCGGCTGCAGGCCCCGTGGCTCGGCCTGTTCGGCGCGGAATCGAGCACTCCCACCGACGAGATAGACCAACTCCGCGACGCCACCGCCCGCGCCGCGGTGGCAAGTCTGGTGGTGACCTATCCGGGCCTGCTGCACCGCGCCGACCAACCCGGCGACGACGAGGACGACGCCGACGAACTCATCGACTCACAAACCCGCATCTTCGACTGGTTCGACAGCCACTTACGCTGATCAACCAGCCGTTTTGCAGTTTCACACCAAGCTCGGGTAGCCTTTCTGCTCGGCGGTTCGAAAGGACCGGTGCCCTCGAAGAGAAGGCTCCAGGAGGCGTGCCAGAGCGGCCGAATGGGACTCACTGCTAATGAGTTGTCCCTTCACGGGGACCGGAGGTTCAAATCCTCTCGCCTCCGCCACACCCGGTTCACCGGTTGACAACTGAATAACGCGTATGCGCCCGTAGCTCAACGGATAGAGCATCTGACTACGGATCAGAAGGTTAGGGGTTCGAATCCCTTCGGGCGCACTCCACTCGATGCAAGGCCCATGCCCACCTACGGCATGGGCCTTGTCTCGTTTCGTCGTGTTTTGTGGGGGCGTAGCCCCCACACCCCACCCGGCGGGGCTTCGCCCCCGGACCTCCTGCGGATGGTTGCGTTGGGTGGGGCCGGTCGCGGCGAAGCGTAATCCGTTCGGACGCACAAAGCACGACAATCCTCATCTGCACAGGCTGACGTGCGATCTGAGCTGGGCCGCCCGCGCCGGGCGTGACGACGACGTCCCTTTCGATGGTGGCGCGGAATTCTTGCGACCGACTCAGGAAGGTCTTGCGGCGGCCTAAAGTGGCAGTTACTCTCAAAAAACAGTGACTACCAATAAAGAGAGGCTGTCATGTCGGCCCTGCTCTATCGGATCGGGCGGTTCAGTTTTCGCGCTCGACGACTCGTTCTCCTGTCCTGGGTTCTCCTCGTTGCCGTCCTAGGGGTGGGCGCCGCCACCCTGGCCGCGCCCTCCGCGACGACCTTCAACCTGCCGGGTACGCAATCTCAGGAAGCTTTCGACCTGCTCGAGGAACGGTTCGCCGAGCTTCCGCTCGACGGCGGGTCGGCCCAGATCGTGTTCATCGCCGAGAACGGCTCGGTGACCGATCTCGCCCAGCGTCAGAAAATCGATGACGTGGTCCAGGCGGCGGCGGGGGCATCAGAGGTCGCCGCTGTCACAGGCCCCTTCCAGAACGGGCTGATCTCGGCGGACCAGCGGATCGCCGTCGCCGAGGTGACCTATGCGGTTTCCTTCGAAACGGTGCGTGATTCGAGCCGTCAGGAGCTGATGCAACTGGTCGAACGGAGCGGTTCGGCCGATCTGCGCATGGCGGTGGGCGGCGATGTGATGGAGCTGATGCCGGATGTGAGCAAAGAGCTCCTCGGACTGCTCGTGGCCGCCGTGGTGCTGGTGATAACTCTCGGATCGCTGGCCGCCGCGGGGATGTCGTTGATCGCCGGGATCACCGGCGTCATGGTCGGGCTCCTGGGCATTCTCACGGCGACGGCGTTCCTGGATCTCGGTGTCACCACGCCGATCCTGGCGCTCATGCTCGGGCTGGCCGTCGGTATCGACTACGCGCTGTTCATCGTCTCCCGCTACACCGACGAACTGTCCCGCAATCCCGACGCGGAGGACGCCATCGGCCGGGCGGTGGCCACGGCGGGATCCGCCGTGTTCTTCGCCGGTATGACCGTGGTGATCGCGCTGACCGGACTGAGCGTGGTCGGTATCGGGCTGCTCACCGAAATGGGTCTCGCCGCGGCGGTGACCGTAGCGGTCGCCGTGCTGGTGGCGATCACTCTGCTGCCGGCGCTCCTCGGATTCGCCGGGCGCCGGGTACTGCGGCGCGGGCGGCGCAACCGGTCTGCCGAGGCTGCACCGGAATCCACGGCGGGCCGCACCCTGGCATCGCGCTGGGCCTCGCTGACCACGCGGCGCCCGGTGACAACCCTGATGGTCGCGCTGCTCGGGCTCGGCATCCTGACCCTTCCGGCGCTGGATTTGCGTCTCGGCGTCCCGGACCAGGGGACCTACCCGGAACACACCACCCAGCGCCAGGCCTACGACGCGATCTCCGAAGGTTTCGGTCCGGGATTCAACGGGCCGCTGCTGGTCGTCGTCGACCTGGCCGGCGCGGCGCATCCGGCCGACACCGCACAGCGGGTTCATACGGAATTGGCCGGGACCGAAGGCGTCACCATGGCCGCGCCGCCGGAGTTCAACCCGGCTGGTGATACCGCGATCATCGGTGTCATCCCGCGGGGTGGTCCGGACAGCGAGGAAACCGAGCAGCTGGTGCAACTGCTGCGCGGCAGCGTCACGGACACCGTGGAGGAGTTCGGCGCCCGGATCGCCGTCACCGGAACCGCGGCCATCATCATCGATTTCAGCGACCGGATGGCCGATGCGCTGTTGACCTACCTCCTGGTGGTCATCGGGCTGTCGTTCGTACTGCTGATGACCGTGTTCCGCTCGGTCGTCGTACCGCTCAAGGCGACAGTGGGTTTCCTGCTCAGCCTGGGCGCGACCTTCGGCGTCATGGTGGCCGTATTCCAGTGGGGCTGGCTGGAATGGCTGGGTATCCACACCACCGACGTCGTGGTGAGCATGCTGCCGATCTTCATCATCGGTGTGGTGTTCGGACTCGCCATGGATTACGAAGTGTTCCTGGTGACCCGGATGCGGGAGGAGTACGTGCACGGCGCATCGGCGACCGCGTCGATCCGGGCCGGTTTCGGGCACGGGGCGCGGGTGGTTTCCGCTGCCGCGATCATCATGGTGAGCGTATTCGCCGGGTTCGCCTCCGGCGATGCCAGCGATATCGTGCAGATCGGTGTGGCGCTGGCGGCGGCGGTGGCCGTGGACGCCTTTGTGGTGCGGATGACCATCGTCCCGGCCGTTCTCGCGCTGGTCGGGGACAAAGCGTGGTGGCTGCCGAAATGGCTGGACCGGATACTGCCGGACCTGGACGTCGAGGGCCGCAATCTCGGCGGCGGACCCGAGCCGGATACCGGCGAGGAACTCGCCCATTCGTTTGGCCGGCCGGTCGAAGGTTCGGCAAAATGATCCTATGAGTACCGGTGGCCTGCGAGAACTGAAGAAGAAGCGCACGCGCGAAGCCATTCAGGATCACGCATTGCGCCTCTACCGGGAGCAGGGGTACGCGAACACCACGCTGGAGGAAGTGGCGGCGGCAGCGGAGGTCTCGCCGAGCACGCTGTTCCGCTACTTCCCCACCAAACCGGATACGGTGCTGTTCGACCGCGTGGACCCGATCTTCCTGGAGAAGTTCCTCGCCGAGCCCGCCGATCTCTCGCCGCTGCAGGCCGCCCGTAACGCCATTGTCGGTGTCCTGAACAGTACGGATGTCGATATGGCCGCGCTGGAAACCATCCGGATGAAGCTCATCGCCACCGTGCCGGAGCTCCGCGCGGCTGTGGTCACGAAGATCGAGACGGATATGCCGCCGTTCATCGAGGCTTTCGCTCGACGCGTCGGCCGGCAACCCGACGACCCACTGGTCCGGTATTGGACCGGTGCCGTCGCGGGTGTGGCGGTGATGGCCTATCTGCGTGCGGTCGACCAGGACGAGGACATCTACGTCGTCGTCAACGAGGCGCTGGAGTTCCTGGAGAACGGTATGCCTCTCTGACACAGCAGAACCGCCACCCGGGACCCAGTTTGTCCCGGGTGGCGGTTTCGGTCGCACAGTGCGCGCTGGGAGCTACCGGAAGGCGCTGCCCTGTTCGCGGTCGAGTGCCGTCTCGCTCTTGTTCTTCAAGGCGAAGAGATACACGAGCAGCGACGCGAAGACGACAACGGTCACGTACACGATGAACAAGGTCACGTGCCCGCCGTTCTTCGCCGCCTGGTAGATCATCGGCGCGGTGCCACCGAACGCCGAGTTCGCCAGCGCGTACCCGACACCCACGCCGAGAGCTCGGATATGTGACGGGAACAGTTCGGCTTTGACGATGGCGTTGATAGAGGTGTAACCGGTGAGGATGATGTAGCCGATACCGGTCACCAGCAGGGTCGCCGCGATCGAGGTCGCGTCCTGCAGATAGGTGATCAGGAACCAGGTGTAGGCGACACCGCCGACGCCGAAGAACACCAGCACCGGTTGGCGGCCCACCTTATCGCTGATCATCCCGCCGACCGGCTGCAAGAGCATGAGGAAGATCAGGCCGGTCAGGTTGATCCATGTGGCCGTCATACCGCGGTCCCCGAACGCGGTCTTGATCATGGCGGGAGCGTTCACGCTGTAGACGTAGAAGGCGAGAGTGCCGCCCATGGTCACCAGGAAGCACAGCACCAGCGGGCGCCAATGGTTGCTTACCAGCTCGCGCAGTGACCCCGATTCGGAATCCTCACCCCGCTGGACGGCTTCGAGCTGCTCCGTGCTGAGCGATTCGTCCATACTGCGCCGCAGCCAGAACACGACCACCGCGGCGATACCGCCGATGAAGAACGCGATACGCCAGCCGTAGTCGGAGATCTCCTGCTTGTCCATGAACAGTTGCAGCACCAGCAGGGTGAGCTGGGCGAGTACATGACCACCGACGAGGGTGACGTACTGGAAGGACGAGAAGAAACCGCGGCGTTCCCGGGTGGCGGCCTCGGACATGTAGGTCGCCGAGGTACCGTACTCGCCACCGGTCGCGAATCCCTGCACGAGCCGGCACAGGATCAGGATCACGGCGGCACCGACACCGATCACCTCCCGGCCCGGCACCAGCGCGATCACCAGGGAACACGCCGCCATGAGCGAAACGCTGAAGGTGAGCGCCGCGCGCCTGCCGTACCGGTCGGCGTAGCGGCCGAAGAACCACGACCCCACCGGCCGCATGAGGAAGGTGACGGCGAAGATCGCGTACACGTAGACGGTGGAATTCTTATCCGCCGAATCGAAGAAATGGCTTTCGAAGTACGAGGCGAACACCGTGTAGACGTAGACGTCGTACCACTCGACCAGGTTGCCGGACGAGCCGCGCAGTGTGTTCCAGACGGCGCGGCGGGTGGCTGCCCGCGATGATGCCGGTTCGCCGGGTCCGACCGGGTCCGCAGTGGTGGTTTCGGACATTCGCGCTTCCTCCCGTTCGCCGGTGCGCGCCGACGTGCTACCCGCGCCGCTGCATGCTCAGTGTGCAGGTAGGAAAAGGGATTCGGAGCCGAGTACGGATTTTCCGGGCAGCACAGGATGCAGGGACCACCCGCGACCGACGCGGGCGAAAGTTCAGCCGCGCATCGCCGCTCGCATCGTCGCCACGACTCCACCGTCGACGAGCAGGTCGGTGCCTGTAATGAAGCTACTGGCGGGGTCGAGCAGGAAAGCGACTGCGGCGGCGATATCTTCGGCGGTGCCGACGCGACCGGTCGGCGAGCTGTCGACCATCTGCCGCATCCGCGCGCCCGATTCACCGGCCAATTCGTCCTGCCCCATCGCGGTGGAGATCACGCCCGGGCTGATCGAATTCACCCGGGCCCCGGCCCGGCCCCACGCACCGGCCGCCGCTTGCACACGAATAATGGCTCCACGCTTGGCGACCGGGTAGGCGTGCATCGGATTCAGCTCGGCTGCCGCGTTCAGGAACGGTAGATCGGCGAGTTCCGCGGGCGGTGTCGCGGCCAGGGCAGCCTCCTGTTCGGCGGTCAGCTGCGCCATATGTCCGGCCATACTGGCGATCACGACACCGGCCCCACCGCGGGCCATCCGAGGACCGAATTCGTCCAGTACATACGCCACCCCGCACAGGTCGACCCGCACGATCACCTCGGTGGAAGCGTGCACCGGAGAAACCCCTGCCGTATGCACCAGGTGCCGGATCGGCCCCGCCTCGGCGGCCGCGGCGGCGAGCGCTGCCACCGACTCCGGATCCCCGGCATCTACCTGCCGGGTGCTCACCTCGAATCCCTGCTCGGTGAACTGCGCGGCCGTCTCGGCCAGTAGGCATTCGTCGAAATCGGCCAGCAGCAGATGCCGGCCGCTACCGATCCGCGCGGCGATGGCACGCCCCATTCCCCCGGCACCGACGACAACGCTGACTTCGCTGTTCATACCGCTTCCTTTCAAGTCTGTTCTGTGACAGTCCGCACTGTAAGGCCCCGTCGTCGCGGATATCGCCGAAGCCGCACCGCATACCGTGGATGTCGCCGTCGCCGATCTCCACGGCTGAAACTCCGACGTCACTGCCCTCCGAGCGACCCGCACTCACCCCCGTGGCCGGTAGATACGCCCTTGGCTGGTCGCTGTTGCTCGCGGTTCACCGTTCCGGTCGATGAGAGCCGCTTCGATCGTCGCGAGTTGTCCCCGGGTGCCGGCATTCGCGTGCAGCAGCGTGGCCACGGGCGGGTTGGCGAGGCGTGTCCACGTAGCGGAGAGGTCCAGCGTCACCACGGCCGTGTCCGGTTGTTCATCGCGCAGGACAGCGTCGACGAGGTGCGCGTCGAGGAACATGATGTCGCTCAGGCGCCCCGCCATCGGATCGGAGTACGTCTCGTCGGGGACCGCCCACAACGATATGGAGTTGCCGCCGTCGCGGAAACCGGCTTCGAACTCCTCCAGCGTGACGGGATAGTCGACGCTACGAGCGTGAAAACCTTTGAGAAAAGGCGCCACCTCGGCGATCCACGGTATTTCGGGACAGGACTCCGGGGAGGGCGCCGGCTCGGACGAACCCGGCCGAGGCCTCGCGGAAGCGTCGCCCTCCGAAACCTCCGGATCGCCGATGAGGTTCGCTTCGACGAACCAGCAGGATGCGAGGACGACGGTCTTTCCGTCCTGGTCGACTCGGACCTGGCAGGCATCGGCGCTGCGCCCCTGAACCAGCGGCTGGACCTTCAGTTCGAGGTCGCCGGGGACAGCCACGTTGGGGAAGAGCGCGTGAATGCTGTTGAGCTGGCGTCCGGACGACCATCGGGAGCCCGCCGCGGCGGCAAGGGCTGCCGTGTACCCGCCGAATCCTCTGCCGTCGAAGCAGAACGATTCCGGGAGATACGCGGAGAACTGGGTCTCCGACTGTTCGTCGAGGTTCAGGTCTCCGAGAGGTGTTGCGGTCGTGATGGTCGCCATCGGGGGATCATCGCACCGGGCACCTAGAGCATGCCAGCGGTGTCCGCTGTACCGCACCCCGATCCGTGGCAGGCGGCAGCTGTCAGCCGGTGACCATCGGCACCACGTAGGTCCGGGCGAATTCGCCGAGTTGTTCGTCGGACTCCAGCGGGACCAGGCCGGAGGGGCAGAGGATGAACGAATGCACCACCCGGCACACCAGTTCCGCGCGGGTGAGCAGGTCGGCCGGTTCGGCGAGCAGGCCGGAGTCCGCGGCGCGGCACAGGGCGGTGTGGGCGGCGGCGACCGACATCGCGAAGACCGGACCGCCTTCGATGGTGAGTTTTTCCAGGATTCGCTCCGGTTCCACATCGAGCATGCGCCGGACGAGAACGTGTTCGCGCCACCGGGTGATGATGGTGACGAAGATATCGGCGATCATATCGTCGAGGCGGTCGTGGCGGGTGGATATCGCATCGACCTCGGTGAGTACCGCCGCCACCTCGCGGCTGACCACGGCCTGGACCACATCGTCACGTGAGCCGACGCGGCGGTAGATGGTGACGCGGTCGACACCGGCCTGGCGGGCGATGTCTTCGATGGTGGTCTTCTTGACCCCGAACTCGCCGAATCTGATCAACGCCGCGTCCAGAATGCGGGCTTCGATACCATCCTGCAGCCCTGGGGACGAGGTGTACGCGGCGGACATGAGCTAACGCTAGCAAGAGCGCCGTCGGCGCAAACACCTATCGGCCAGGACGCAAACGCATATCCTGCACTCGCAATATTGCAACATTGCCATTAATTCTGTTGCCATGTAGATTCGCCGAATGGTGCAGACCACCCAAGCAGCCGCTTGTTTCTCACTGGTGTGTCTTCTGTCCCGACTATCGGGGCGCAACTGATGGGCACCCAGACACCGGCTCGCGGCCTACAGATGATCGGCGCGGCAGTGGACGCCTGCCGATCGATATTCGTGACACATCGGCCGACGTCGGTACTGCCGCGGTCGAAAATGCTCTGGCACAGCGGCTTCAACCGCCGGCTCGTCGTCGCAGCCATCCAGCGGGAAGCCGCCGATGTGGTAGCCGTGGTCCTGGTCGACCCCGAGGGAGACCCCTTACCGGCCTGGCTTCCCGGCGCCCACCTCGACGTCTTCCTACCCTCCGGCCGGCAGCGGCAGTACTCGCTGTGCGGGAATCCGCGCGACCGCTCCGCCTACCGGATCGCCGTACGGCTCATGCCGCACGGTAACGGCGGCTCGATCGAAATCCACGAAAACCTGCGCAGCGGAGACGTTCTCCGCGTCCACGGCCCCCGCCACACCTACCCGTTCGTCGATGCCGACGACTACCTGTTCATCGCCGGCGGTATGGGCATCACCGCGCTCCTGCCCATGGCGCGGGCGGCGGGGCAACGCGGCACGCTGATCTACACCGGCCGCTCCGCCGACTCCATGCCGTTCCGAGACCGGCTGCCCGGCGCCGAGATCCGCACCGACGACGAATTCGGCAGCCCCGATATGGCCGAGCTACTCGCCCGCGCCAAACCGGGCGCCGCGGTCTACGTCTGCGGACCCCCGCCGATGCAGGAAACCGCGGCCCGTGTCCTACCTCGGGTGAACCCCACCTGTTCCCTACATCTCGAACGTCATCAGGCGCCGCGAGCCCACCGTGCGGTAAAGGCGACCCTCGCGGACGCATGAAAAAACCTCTGACCCGGTTTCCCGGATCAGAGGTTGTGGCGGTGGCGGAGGGATTTGAACCCTCGGAGGGGGGTTACCCCTCACACGCTTTCGAGGCGTGCTCCTTAGGCCGCTCGGACACGCCACCGCCCGTCACAATACCGGACCGGCCGCCGATCTTCTAAATCGGGCCTCGACCTGCGCTTACCCACCGGAACGACGCTGGGAGCGGAAGAACGTGTCGAGCATCGCCGCGCATTCGTCCTCCAGAATTCCCCCGCGAACCTGTGGACGGTGATTCAGGCGGCGGTCGCGGACCACATCCCACAGCGAACCCACCGCGCCCGTCTTGGGCTCCCACGCACCGAACAACAGCCGATCCACCCGCGCCGCGACGAGCGCGCCGGCACACATCGTGCACGGCTCGAGCGTTACCGCCAGGGTGGTTCCGGTGAGCCGCCAGCCGTCGTCGTGGACCGCCGCGGCCCGCCGCAGCGCCAGAACCTCGGCGTGCGCGGTGGGGTCGCCGGTGGCTTCGCGTGCGTTGGCGGCGCGGGCCAGTTCACGGCCCCGGCTGTCGAACACCACCGCACCGACCGGTACGTCCCGCGGATCGGCGGTACCGGCGGCGGCCAGCGCCGCCCGCACCATCTCGGTATCGGAGAGCCCGCCGCCCACTTCAGCGTGGCAGTTTGTCGAGCACCGCGGAGAACTCCGAGGCGAACCCGAGCCGTTCGGCGATCATCGCGAGCTGCTCATCGGGGTAGAGGTCGGTCTCGGCGAGAATCACACTGAATACCGGCTCGGGGAGACCCAGATCGGCCAGAATGCCGAGGTCACCTTCCTCCCACGGCTCGGTATCGTCCAGGTCGTCGGGGTCGATATCGGGGATCTCGATATGCAATTCCTCCAGGACATCGGCCGCTATGTCGTAGTCGATCGCCGCGGTCGCATCCGACACCAGCAGCCGAGTGCCGCTGGGGGCCGGCCTGACCACGATGAAGAACTCGTCGTCGACGTCCAGAAGTCCGAAAACCGCACCGGATGAGCGGAGTGCTTTGAGCTCGTTCTCCGCGGCGGACAGTGTGGTGAGCGCGGCCGTGGTCAGCGGACTGCATTTCCATGTACCGTCTTCCCGGACAACGGCCACCGCGAACCCCTCGACGTCGTCGTAATCGTCCGACGTCGCCCTGTTCGTGCCCGAGCGCTGTGCTGCCATGGGCGCAACGGTAGTCGGCTGGAGGCCGTTAGATGAACTCGTATGCGAATCTGTTCCGGTGACGGCTGACAACCATACGGCGCTCTGTGTTCTCGGGACGGGTTTGATCGGCGGATCGCTGCTGCGTGCGGCGACCGCGGCGGGCTACACCGGCTGGGGATACAACCGATCGGCGCCGGGCGTGGCGGCCGCCCAGGAAGCGGGTTTCGACGTCTCCGGTGACCTCCCGGCAGTGCTGGGCCGCGCCGCCGAGACCGATGCCCTGATCGTGGTTGCGGTGCCGATGCCGGCGGTCGATCCGATGCTCGACGCGATCGCACAGTACGCGCCGCAGTGCCCGCTGACCGATGTGGTGAGTGTGAAATCCCCGGTCGCGGCCGCGGTGCGCAGGTACGGCCTGCAAGATCGCTATGTGGGCGGGCATCCGATGGCGGGCACCGCCGAATCCGGCTGGCAGGCCACCGAACCCGGCCTGTTCCAGGGTGCCGCCTGGGCGGTGGGGGTGGATCCGGGGACCGACCCGCATGCCTGGACACGGGTCACGCGGCTGGCCCTGGACTGCGGGTCGGTGGTGGTCCCGGTGATCGCCTCGGAGCACGACCGCGCCGTCGCCCGGATCTCGCATCTGCCGCATGTGCTGGCCGAAGCGCTGGCGGTGGCCGGGGCACGCGGCGGGGACCTCGCGCTGGGGCTGGCGGCGGGTTCCTTCCGCGACGGCACCCGGGTCGCGGCAACCGCGCCCGGTCTGGTGCGCGCGATCTGCGAACCGAACTCCGACGCCCTGCTCGCGGTACTGGACGAAACCCTCGCCGCCCTCACCGAGGCCCGGGAAGCGCTGAGCGCGCACACCTCCCTTGACGACCTCACGATCGCCGGGCACGCCGCGCGGCAGCGTTACGAATCCGCGCAACGCTGGGAGATCACCGATATCGAGCCGGGTGCGCCGGGTTGGCTGGAGAAATTGCAGGACGCCGGCCGGACGGGCGGTGTAATCACCCGCCTCGGCACCGGGTGAAGCCGGCTCGACCCGCCATATCCGATTCGGCAGGACCCGGTAGTCGATGCCTCGGCGCTCTGCCGGGTCCGAGAAGATCTGCCGGGTCCGAGAAGAGCGGTCAGATTCGCTCGGCCAGGCCCGGATAGTCGAGGACGAAACCGTCCGGATCGACGGTGAGCGTCGCACTGGACACCGGTGAAAGCACACTGATCCCGTCGCCCGCGCTGCTGTAGGTGAGATCGGCTTCCTGCACCGTCAAATCCGGCAGGCTCACGTAGACCACGGGAACCTGGACGTCCTCCATCGCGTGCTGCAGACCGAAACGCCGGATCGGCAGCGTGTTGAAGAACGGGCTCAGCACCACATCGGCGTCCAGTGCCCCACTGAATGTCGAGCGAACGTGGGCACCGGTGGTTTCGATGAGCCAGTAGTTCTCCTCGTCGCGCGCGATCGACGCATGCCGTTCCCCGACTGCGGTCGTACTGCGCAGCGATAACCGTCTGGTTGCCCCGTTCTCATCGGTGACCAGGTCATAGGAGGCGCTGAACGCGGGATGCTCCCCGCAGCCCCCGCCGATGATGCGGCCGCTGGCCCGGATCCGGTTGCCGTTGAGGGTTACGCGAACCGATTCCATCCGCGAGGAGTCGTGGGAGCGCCAGGTGAGCACAGCGGGCCACCACACCGGCTCCGGCACGGTGCCCGGACCAGGGGTTTCGTCGCTCGTCTCTGTCACGGGTCCCACCGTACGCAACCAACCGCCCAACTGTGCTGATGCGCACGCCGAGCCGGGATCGTTCTCATCACCATGGCTCGTCCGTGACGTCGCCGTCGGTCACTTCCTGATCGATAAGCGAATCCGCCGTTGCACGCCATTCGGCGTAGTCGATGCGTGGCAGGTGGGCGGACGTGCGGGCGAGTTCGGCGACCGGCACGAAGCGTCGCCGGGTCACCGGCGTCAACTCAGCGACCGGATTTCCTTTCTGGGTGATCACGAAGCTCTCGCCGCGTTCGACCGCGGCGAGGATGTTTCCAGGCGAGTGCACAGTCCATACCGGTCATCGGATGACAATTGACCGGCGACGGGGAAATGGTCACACTTATGACTATGAAGCTTGCGGAGGCGAAGGCAACCCTTTCCGAGGTCGTCGGCCGGGTGCGCAACCAGCATGAACGCGTGACCATCACCGTGCGCGGTGAGCCGGCCGCGGTGCTCGTCGCCGTCGAGGACCTCGAATCTCTCGAGGAGACGATCGCAGTGCTCTCCGACCCGGAAACCGTCGCGCGACTGGTCGCCTCGGATGCCGAGTTGGCGCGCGGTGAAACCGTCACGGCCGATGAATTGGCGACGGCCATGGCCAATCGCCGGGCTATGACGCGCCACAGTGCATGACCGAATACACGCTGGAGACGACCCCGACCGTCCGCCGGATGCTGACCGAGAAGCTGAGCGAAGCCGTGGCCACCGCGGCTTTCGAGTTCATGACCGACCCTCTGCTCGAGAATCCGTATCGCGTCGGCAAGCGGCTACAGCCGCCGTTGGACGACCGGTTCTCGGCCCGCCGCGGAACATATCGACTGCTCTATCGCGTCGACGACAAACGGATGGTGGTCACCGTCGTCGATGTCAACCATCGTCGCGACATCTACCGAACATGACCGGTAGGCCCGCGGGGACGGCGGAAGCGGAGACGGAGGGATTTGAACCCCCGGTCGCTCTCACGACTCTCGCTTTCAAGGCGAGTGCATTCGGCCGCTCTGCCACGTCTCCAGGGCCTCGATGTTAACCGATACACCCGGCCGGAACCGAAATCCGGCGAGGGTACCCGTTGGCAGCCGATTCCCGGGTTCAGCGGGGGACGGCGAGCAGGTCCCGGGTGATTCCGGAGAGGCCGGCGCAGCCGGACAGGCCCATGGCGGAATCGAAATCGGCGAGCAGTAACCGCAGTGCGTGCCGCACACCGGGCGCACCGGCGATACCGAGGGCATAAGCCCAGGGGCGGCCGTAGCAGACGGCTTTGGCGCCGAGGGCGAGCGCGGTGAGGATATCGGAGCCGGTGCGGATACCGGAGTCGAAGAGCACATCGGCGCGGTCACCGACGGCAGCGACGATCGGGCCGAGCGCATCGAGGGCGGCAATCGAGTTATCGATCTGGCGGCCACCGTGATTGCTCACCAGGACACCGTCCGCGCCGGCATCGACGACCAGACGGGCGTCGTCAGGGTGCAGGACGCCCTTCACCGCGATCGGCAGATCGGTCCAGTCGCGCAGTTTGGCCAGGTCGGTGGGTCGCAGGGTGTGGTTGCCGAACAGACCCACCCAGGTGAGGATCGCCATCCGCATGGCGTCCTCGCTCTCCTCGGGCGGAGCGGGCAGCTTGGCGCGGAAAACCGGGTCGGACAGGTAGTTCACGATACCTTTGCCCAGCAGGAACGGCAGATGAGCGAGCTCCAGGTCACGAGGGCGCCAGCCGAGCGACGGTGTATCCACGGTGACCACGATCGCCCGCGCACCGGCCCGCTCGGCGCGCTGGACGAACGACCGGGCCAGCTCGTCGTCGGCCGGCCAGTACAGCTGGTACCACCAGTCCCTCGCCACTTCGCCGACTTCCTCGATTGTCGACGAGGACGCCGTGGACAGCACACTGCCCACGCCGAGTTCCTTCGCAACCCCCGCGACCACGACCTCACCTTTTTCGTGCAGCAACTCCAGCACCCCGACCGGCGCGGTGAGTACCGGTGCGGCGAGTTTCGTGCCCAGGACCTCCACGGCGGTATCCCGGGTGCCGGGGCCGCTGGTACCGCGCAGCATGCGCGGCACCAACCGGAACCGTTCGAACGCCGCCAGATTCGCGGCAGCAGTGCGTTCACTGGACGCGCTACCGGCCACGTAGGCGAAGGCACGCGCATCGAGCAACTCACGGGCCCGGCTCTCGAACCCGTCCGCCGTCATCGGCAGTTCGGGCACCGCCCCGCCCATCCCCTGGAGGTAGATCTCGTTCTGGAAGTCGATGAAGCTGCTCACGCACGCACACGCTAGCCCCGCCGAGCCGATCCAGGGCGCATATGGGCGAGTACCTTGCTCTGACGCCGCGCCCGCCACCACCCCCGCCCGCGTACGAGGGGGCAGCTACGCACGGCACCAACCGTGATCGCGCGCCTGCAGCGGGGCCCGCACCGGGTCGAGCGCGGCGCCGCATCCGGCGTCGACCGTCTACACGCGGTGGCCGCGACATACGTGATATGCCCCCAGGGCGACGGCTTCTGCCCACGGTGTGACGCGCTGCCGGGTCTCACCCGGGCGCGACCCTGCCGACTGTCGCTGCCGGCTGTGGCGCTGTCACCGGTTCGGCCTCGCCGAGGGTGCTGACAGCGCCGCCGTGCGGACCGCGCCGCCTGGGTGGTCACGCCCTCGTGCCACCGCGGTGAATGACTCGCCAACAGGTGGGCGGGCTCCTGTTCGGTGGTCACTGTTGCACTATTGGGCGATGCGCGCGATCAATTTGAACGGTTTCGGTGGGCCCGAGGTGATGGAGTGGTCGGAAGCATCCGACCCGGTCCCCGGGCACGGTGAGGTGCTGATCGAGGTGGCGGCGGCGGGGGTGAACCGGGCCGATCTGCTGCAGCGCCGCGGCTTCTACGCGCCACCGCCCGGGACGACTGCGGTCCCGGGACTGGAATGTTCCGGCGTCATCGCGCAGGTCGGCGACGGTGTCCGCGGATGGTCGGTGGGCGACCGGGTGTGCGCGCTGCTCTCCGGCGGCGGTTACGCCGAGAAGGTCGTGGTGCCCGCCGGACAGGTACTGCCGGTTCCGGACGGACTGGACCTGGCAGCCGCCGCCGGGCTGCCCGAGGTGGCCGCCACAGTCTGGTCGAATCTGGTGATGACCGCCGGACTGCACTCCGGCCAGCTGCTGCTCGTGCACGGCGGGGGCAGCGGTATCGGCACACACGCCATCCAGGTGGCGCGGCAGCTGGGCGCCCGGGTCGCGGTGACGGCGGGTTCGGCGGCCAAACTCGAACGCTGCGCGGAACTCGGGGCGAGCGTGCTGATCAACTACCGCGAACACGATTTCGTGGAGCTGATCCGCGCCGAGCACGGTCTGGGCGGGCCGGGCGCCGATATCATCCTCGACAACATGGGCGCCGCGTATCTGGGCCGCAATGTCGAGGCGCTGGCCCTGGACGGTCAGGTCGTGGTCATCGGGATGCAGGGCGGGGTGAACGCCGACCTGAACCTGGGTGCGTTGATGGCCAAACGGGGCACCGTCCGTGCGATCAAACTGCGCGACCGCCCGGCCACCGGCCGCGGCAGCAAGGCCGACATCATCGCCGAGGTGCGCGCCCATGTCTGGCCGCTGCTGGAGAAGGGGGAGATCGTCCCGGTGATCCACGCCGAGGTGCCGGTGGCCGAAGCGGGCCGCGCGCACGAAATGCTCGACGAGCACGAGACATTCGGCAAGGTGATCCTGCGGGTTGGTAGCTGATCCGCCGGCGCCGCGGACCTCAGCCGAGGGAGGTGAGCGCCCGGCCGAACAGGTCGATCTCGCGCCGGGTCGTGTACGGCGCGAGACCGATCGTCACCGCACCGCCTTCGTCGTTGACGCCCAGCGCGTCCAACAACCGGCTGCCACCGTGCGAGCCGGCGAGCACGGCGATCCGCTTATCGGCCAGTTCGGCCGCGATCTTCTCCGCCTGCATACCGTCGATGGTGAAGCTGACCGTGGGAATGCGGGTGGATGCCCGGCCGATCACGGTGAGACCGCTGATCTTGTCGAGGGTGCTCATCAGATGGTCGAACAGCTGGTCGTGGTAGTCCTGCAGGGAGGTCACCGAAATCTCGAGCCGTTCCCGCCGGGTCCCCTCGGCGCGTTCGTCCAGCCCGGCCAGATAGTCGATCGAGGTGGTGAGCCCGGCCAGCAACGCGTACTGGTGACCGCCCACCTCCAGCCGTTCCGGCCCCTTCGCGTACGGATTCAACGCCATGGACGGGATCCGGTCCAGGAACGCCGGGTCCCGGAAGACCAGCGCCCCGACCTGCGGCCCACCCCAGCTCGGACCGCTCAGCGCGACCACATCGGCGTTCAGGTCCTCGATATCGATCAGTGCGTACGGCGCCGCCCCCACCGCATCGGCGACCAGCAGCCCGCCGACCTCGTGGACCCGTTCCGCGGCAACCCGCACCGACGGCGCCGACCCCACGATCGGCGAAGCCGCCGTCAGCGCGACCAGCCGCGCGGTGGGCCCGATGAGCTCCTCGAACTGCCAGGCCGGCATTTCACAGGTCTCGATCTCCACCTCGGCCCAGCGCACATGCGCGCCGTACCGGTTGGCGATCCGCAGCCACGGCGCGACATTCGCCTCATCGTCCAGGCGCGACAGCACGATGCCCGTCCCCAGGCCCAGCCGGGAACTCAGTGATTCGGACAGCCAGGACAACAGGACCGCGCGGTCGGGACCCAGTACGACGCCGCTCGGGTCGGCGCCGACGAGATCCGCGACGGCCACCCGGGCGTCGTGCAGGATCTCCGCGCTGCGCTTGGCGGCACCGTGGCGGCCGATATGGGTGAAAGACGACGAGCGGAACCCGGTCGACACCGCGCGCGAGACAGAATCCGGAACAAGCATGCCCGCCTGCGGAGCCAAGTTGATCCAGCCGTCGGCCAGGGCGGGAATCAGTCCCCGGACCCGCGCGACGTCGTAAGTCATGCAGGCCACTTTAAGGCCAGCGGCCTCCGCCCGGTAACCCTGGTCCGGCCCAGTGCGCCAGACTTGCCGCCCGCGCGACCCGCACTACGACCACCGGCTTTAGCGCGTTCGCCGCGAACACGACATGATGGGGAGCATGACGCAATCGGATGACGCATCGGAGCCCGTTGTCGTGATCGGCCCCGAAGGCCGCCCGCTGGTGTTGCCGCCGGGTGCCGCGTCGAACGCGTCGTATGCCGGCGGGGAGAACTCCACGGGCGACGAGGCCGAGGGCGACCGCACCGAAACGCTCGCCGATATGGTCGAACAGCCGGCCAAGGTGATGCGGATCGGCACCATGATCAAACAGCTGCTGGAGGAGGTGCGGGCGGCCCCGCTCGATGACGCCAGCCGCACCCGCCTGGCCGAAATCCACAAATCTTCCATCCGGGAACTGGAGCAGGGGCTGGCCCCGGAGCTGCGCGAGGAACTGGAACGGCTGGCGCTGCCGTTCAGCGAAGACGCCGTCCCCTCGGACGCGGAACTGCGGATCGCGCAGGCGCAGCTGGTGGGCTGGCTCGAAGGTTTGTTCCACGGTATCCAGACGGCGCTGTTCGCCCAGCAGATGGCCGCGCGAGCCCAGCTCGAACAGATGCGCCAGGGCGCCCTGCCACCGGGTGTCCACGCCGGTGAGGGCCGCGGCGGCCAGCAGGGCCACACCATCGGGGGCACCGGGCAATACCTCTGAACGCGGTGGTGTATATGCCAGGCGTTACCGGATCGTATTGCCGGGGTAGTGTCGTGCACCGTGCCTGCAGCTTCCGCTCGCCCCGACCTGGTAACCCCTGAAGATCCGGCGAGCACCGACGAGAGCTCGGTGCGCGCCGACCACACTCCCGCCGCAGATGAGAAGCCCGTGAGTTCCGAGCAGACCCCGGTAGCCGATACCGATATCGGCCAGGTGAGGGCCCCGGCCCCGATCGAGCCCGATTCACAGTCCTGGGCCCGCGCATGGCGCGATATCCGCGACGGCTTCCGGCAACGCGAACTATGGCTCTCACTCGGCTGGCAGGACATCAAACAGCGCTACCGGCGTTCGGTGATCGGCCCGTTCTGGATCACCATCGCGACCGCCGTACAGGCCACCGCCATCGGCATCCTGTACGCGGCGCTGCTCGGTCAGCCGCTACAGGAATACCTGCCGTACGTCGCGGTGGGCCTGATCGTGTGGAATGTCATCAACGCCTCGATCCTCGAGGGCGCGGATGTGTTCATCGCCAACGAGGGCCTGATCAAACAGCTACCTTCGGCGCTGAGCGTGCACGTGTTCCGGCTGGTATGGCGGCAGATGCTGTTCTTCGCCCACAACCTGCTGATCTATGTCGTGGTCCTGGCGCTGTTCGGGGTCTGGCGCGATCTGCACTGGACGGCGATCGCCGCGGTACCGGCGCTCGTGCTGCTGTTCATGAACGCCATGTGGGTTTCGGTGCTGTTCGGTATCTTCAGCACGCGCTACCGCGATATCGCGCCCATCCTCGGCAGTATGACGCTGATGCTCTTCGTGCTGACCCCGGTGATGTGGAGCACCAAGAGCCTCGAGGCCCAGGGCGGCGAGGTCGCCGAACGAGCCCGCGTGGCCGAAGTGGTTCCCACCTACCACTACCTGGAGATCGTGCGCGCGCCGCTGCTCGGCGACGACCAGAAGCTGTACCACTGGGCGATCGTCGGCGCGATCACCGTGGTCGGCTGGATCGCGGCCGCGATCGCCCTGAAGAAGTACCGTTCGCGCGTGCCCTACTGGGTTTAGGAGTCAGCCGGTCATGACCGATCAGGTGAGTATCGAAACCCGCGACGCGTGGGTGGAGTTCCCGATTTTCGACGCCAAATCGCGGTCGCTGAAGAAGGCGTTCCTCGGCAAGGCGGGCGGTTCGATCGGCCGCAATCAGTCCGATGTGGTGGTCGTGGAGGCACTGCGCGACATCACGCTGTCGCTCAAGGAAGGCGACCGGGTGGGCCTGGTCGGCCATAACGGCGCCGGTAAATCCACCCTGCTGCGACTGCTGTCCGGTATCTACGAACCCTCGCGCGGCAGCGCGCGCATCCGCGGGCGGGTGGCGCCGGTATTCGATCTGGGTGTCGGGATGGACCCGGAGATCTCCGGGTACGAGAACATCATCATCCGCGGCCTGTTCCTCGGGCAGACGCGCAAGCAGATGATGGCCAAAATCGACGAGATCGCCGATTTCACCGAACTCGGCGAATACCTGTCCATGCCGCTGCGCACCTATTCGACCGGTATGCGGGTCCGGCTGGCGATGGGCGTGGTGACCTCCATCGATCCCGAAATCCTGCTGCTGGACGAGGGTATCGGCGCGGTCGACGCGGAATTCATGAAAAAGGCCCGGATCCGGCTGCAGGAACTGGTCGCCCGCTCGGGCATCCTGGTTTTCGCCAGCCACTCCAACGAATTCCTCGCCCAGCTCTGCGATACCGCGATGTGGATCGACCACGGCCAGATCCGGCTACAGGGCGGAATCGAAGAGGTGGTCCGCGCCTACGAGGGTCCGGACGCGGGTAATCATGTGGCGACGGTATTGCGTGAACTGGAGGCCGAGAAGTCCGGTGGTTCCACCGCCGGAGCCGGTGAGCCCGAACCGCAGCCGGCCGACAGCGAACGAGAACTGGAGAAGAACCAGGTATGAGCGAGTCAGGCCCGGAGGGGGCGGCCGTATCCACGGACCCCACCGCAGCGGTACTGCCCGCGGTCGACTACAGCGCCGATGCGACCGTCGTCGCAGTAGTGGTGACGCATAAGCGGCGTGACCTGCTCGCCGAATCACTGAAAGCCGTGGCGACCCAGTCGCGTCCGGTCGATCACCTGATCGTGGTCGACAACGGGAACGAGGACGAGGTGGCCGAACTGGTCGCCGATCAGCCGGTGCCGACGACCTACCTCGGTTCGGCGCACAATCTCGGCGGCGCCGGCGGGTTCGCGCTGGGCATGCTGCACGCGCTGAGCCTGGGTGCGGACTGGGTGTGGCTGGCCGATGACGACGGCCGCCCCGACGGGCCGGAAGTACTTGCCACGCTGTTCGATTGCGCCCGCCGCCACGAACTCGTGGAGGTTTCGCCGGTGGTGTGCGATATCGACGAACCCGACCGGCTGGCTTTCCCGCTGCGCCGCGGTCTCGTGTGGCGGCGGCGGCGCTCCGAGCTCGGTGACGACGATTTCCTGCCGGGTATCGCCTCCCTGTTCAACGGCGCGCTGATCTCGGCGCAGGCCGTGGACGTGATCGGCGTACCGGATCTGCGGTTGTTCGTGCGCGGTGACGAGGTGGAGGTCCATCGGCGCCTGGTGCGCTCCGGATTACCCTTCGGCACCTGCCTGCAAACGGCGTATCTGCACCCGAACGGTGCCGCCGAATTCAAGCCGATCCTGGGCGGGCGGATGCACACCCAGTACCCGGACGATCCGGTGAAACGCTATTTCACCTACCGCAACCGCGGGTATCTCATGTCGCAGCCTGGTATGCGAAAGCTGCTGCCGCAGGAATGGATTCGTTTCTCCTGGTTCTTCCTGGTAACCCGCCGGGATCCGGCCGGTTTGCGCGAGTGGTTCCACCTGCGCAGCCTCGGGCGCAACGAGCAATTCCAGAAACCGGATTAGTCCCGGATCGCCCATACGCCTCATATCGGTCAACCGATTCGTAACAGGGGTTGACGGCGGATGCGAGAGTTTCCTCCCCAGCAGGTAGGTTCGGCTGGCAATCAGCATGATTCGGGAGGAGATCGATGAGTTACCCCGGCGGTCAGCCGCCTCAGGGAATGCCCGCACCCGGCCAGTATCCGGCGCCGCAACCACAGTTCGCGCCGCCGGCACCGCATCCGGGCGGGCAGCCGCAGCAACCAGGGGGACCACAGGGGCAGCAACAGTGGGGCGTGCCGCCGCAGGGATTCGGGCAGCCTCCCGGGCAACGGCAATACCCGAGCAGTCCACAACCCCAGCCGGTGGGGCAACCACAGTTCCAGAGCGGACCGTACCCGCAGCCGGGGCAGCCGCCGGCACAGTTCGGGCCGGGTGGGCAGCCCGGGCCGTACGGTCAGCAGCAGCCGGGGCAGCCGGCGCCGAACGATCCGCCGGGAATCACGGTGGACTGCTCCTACACACCCATGGCCTTCCTGCTGGCCATCACCAAACCGAAGATTTTCGTGAACGGGCAACAGGTGCCGAATACGCGCTGGGGCGCGAACCATATCCCGGTCGGCGCCGGTAACTATCACCTACGCGTGGCGACGCCGTGGTTGTTCGATATGGGTCCCGCTGAGGCCCCGGTTCCTGTTCAGCCGGGGCAGGCGGTCCGCTACTACTACCGGACGCCCGCGATCATCTTCATGAACGGCGCGATCGGGCCGGTACCGCAGAAGACACCCGGCATGGTGGTGATGTACGTGCTGTGGGCGTTCATAGCGCTCATGTTCGTGCTCAACATCGCCGTGATGGCCTCGATGTGAGTTGACGCGACGCGCTCGGCGGACCGATACCGGCCCGCCGAGCGCCCACGTATATCCGACACCCGCGCGATCCCGTGGCCTGCGCCGAATCACCGCCACGCCCGTAATGCCGAATGGCGCGCGATGCGGCGGAATCCGCGCGTTGCGAGAACAGTCACGGCCCCCGCTCACCGGAGCACGGCCCGGATCGGCCGGAAACTGTCGAAACGGCACGAGGCGGGGATCACGACCCGCCTGACCTGCGAGGATCGCGCACCCCCTGGGCAACGCACGGTCCGTTGCCTAGGCTCGGACCGCATGCGCCGACCATGTGGTGAACCGCTGGGCGGCGGCCGCGACGACAAAAGGGGCAGGCTATGACGGCAACGGGAGACAAACCACTGAGCGGGCGGACGATGATCATGTCCGGCGGCAGCCGGGGCATCGGCCTGGAGATCGCCAAACGGGCCGGCGCCGACGGCGCGAATATCACCCTGATCGCCAAAACCGATCAGCCGCATCCCAAACTGCCCGGCACCATCCACACCGCGGCGGCCGAGATCGAGGCCGCGGGCGGGACGGTGCTGCCGTTCGTCGGCGATATCCGGCTCGACGATTCGGTGGCCGAGGCCGTCCGGCAGACCACCGAACGTTTCGGCGGGATCGATATGGTGGTGAACAACGCCTCCGCCATCGACCTGTCCCCCACCGACGCGCTGGCGATGAAGAAGTACGACCTGATGCAGGACATCAACTGCCGCGGCAGTTTCCTGCTCTCCAAACTCTGCATTCCGGAACTGCGCAAATCCGCGGCGGCCGGGCGTAATCCGCATATCCTCACCCTGTCGCCGCCACTGAACCTGGACCCGAAATGGGCGGGTTCCTCCCTGGGCTACACGATCGCCAAGTACGGCATGTCGCTGACCACGCTGGGCCTGGCCGAGGAACTGAAATCCGACGGTATCGGCGTGAATTCGCTGTGGCCACGCACCACCATCGCCACCGCCGCGGTGCGCAATCTACTCGGCGGCGACGAGATGGTGAGCACCTCCCGGACCCCGGATATCTACGCCGACGCGGCCTACCTGGTGCTCACCTCACCGGCCGCCGAAACCACCGGCAATTTCTTCATCGACGACGACGTACTGGCCGCCCACGGCATCACCGACCTCGAAAAATACCGCGTAACCCCCGGCGACGGCCCGCTCACCACCGACCTCTTCCTCTGATCACCGGCGGCCCACTTGCCGCGACGCGCCGGCGACCCGCGCCCGGCGGACAGACAGCTGTTACCGGCTGCTGAGTCCGCACGAATGGGGTGAGGTCGCCGGGGTGTCCCGGCCGCACCGTGCGCGTCGAGGCCGGTAGCCGACGGGCGCGGTCTCCCCCGTACTGGACGACCGGTGTCCTCACCGCCGCGCGTCGTGGGCCGACCTCCGTCGGCAGGCTGGGCGGCGGGGGTCGCAGGACGAGTCTGCACAATGCGGCCCTCGCACCCCTCGACGAGCGAGTGGTGGCCGCATGCGGGCGACACGCAGGGTGCGGCGCCACGGCCGCGGGCAACCGGCTACCGCGGAGCGCTGCGCGCGCGAATACCGACGGGTACGGGTGGAACGCCCCGGTTCCACCCGTGATCAGTTCATTGCCCGTTGATGCTGTACAGCCGCTCCCAGTTCTCGCGACTGGTGAGTTCGGCGTGGGCGCTGCGGTAGCGCTCCTGCAGCGTCGGCAGTTCCTTGCGCAACCGGCGCAGGACCCGCAGCGTGCGCAGCAGCAGGGCGCGCGCCCGCGCCTTGTCACGTTTGCGTACCCGCACCCCCGATTGCGAGGCGTCGGTGACGACCACATGGTCGAACAGCGAGACATGCCACCAGTGCGCGTCCTCGCGGGTCACTCCCATGAGCCCGTACTGCACCCGGCCGGTCCACTGCTGGATCGCCCGTTTGACCAGTACTGCCAGTAGCCGGCTCGGTTCGCCACCGGCCCGGCGTATCCGGATATCGGCGGAGTTCACCGTCGGGGTGGCGGCCGGATGTTTCACGGTTTCGGGGTAGTCGGCGCGGCTGGTGCGGGCCCGGCGCAGTACCTCGGTGCCGCCGTCGCGGAGAATCTGCGGCCCCTGCAGGAAGTCCTCGATGCCCTGCAGTGTGGTGTGGGCGAGACCGTACTGCATCCCGACCAGGTACTCCGAGATATTGCGGAGCAGCTGCCGGGAAACGGTGCCGGCGTCCAGGTCGGTATGCATGGCGCTGACGATCAGCGAGTTACGGGTGCTGAAGTAGCGGGCCCAGTCGTCGAAATCCTTCCAGTAGAAGTCCGCGTGCCACACCGCCGCGTTCGGCAGGGTGACCGTGACGAACCCGTGCTCGCGGGCGCGGACCCCGTACTCCACATCGTCCCACTGGAAGAAGATCGGCAGCGGCAGCCCGATCTTCTTCACGACCTCGGCCGGGATCAGGCAGGTCCACCAGGCGTTGTAACCGGCGTCGACGCGGCGTTCCTGGTTCTTCTTCAGCATGCTGGTGTTGCGCAGCGCCTTGGGCACCTTCTGGCCGTGCATCAGCTTGTCCAGGTGCACATCCTCGGCGCCGACGTTCAGGTAGTCGGGGTTGAGCAGGAACAGCATCTGGGCGCCGACCAGGGTCGGTTCCACGGTGAGGTTGGCGAAGGCCTGCAACCGCAGCACGGTTTCGGGTTCGCAGAGAATATCGTCGTCCATGAGGATGACGTCGGCGTGGTCGTTGGCCGCCGACACCTCGTACAGCCCGCGAGTGAAACCGCCGGCGCCGCCCAGGTTGGGCTGGCGGATATAGCGCAGTTTCGCGCCGAGCGCGGGCCGGGTTTCCTGGTATCGAGGCTGGTTCTCCACCAGATCGGTGCCCTGGTCCACCACGTATACCGCGTCGAGGGCGCCGAGCACCGTCTCGTCGGAGGCCAGTGCCGCGACGGTTTCGGCGCAGTCCTGGGCGCGGTTGAAGGTGCAGATGGCGATGGCCACCGGGCGGACGGTATCGGGCGCCGGGGCGGTCCAGGTGAGGTCCGAAACGGCCAGTTCCCCGCCGACAGCATCGAATTCGAGCCAGAGTGCCCCGCCGTCGACGAACTGATCCAGTGGCGCGGTCAGGGTCACCGAGCCGCTGGTGGTGATCTCGGTGCTGCCGACGATGCGGCGGTGCCCGGCGATATCGGAGGCGACGATCCGCGCTCTGGCGTGTTTGCCGACGTGCAGGGTCATGGTCGCCTGCACTTCGGTCACCACGGTCCAGCGCTGCCAGTAGCTGGCGGCGAAACGGCCGAAGTAGGTGTTGGTGTGTGCGGTGGCGCCCTTTTCCAGGTGCAGGCTCATCCGCTCGCGGGTGGCGCGGCCCTTGACCACCGCGTACAGCTCGTCGCTGATCTTGGGTGACGGTCCGGTGAAGATGCCCCGGGCGAGCACGAGCCGGTCCGGTGCCCGGTGGTGTTCGGCGCGCAGCGACTCCGGCGCGACCGCCGAGTGTTCGTTCGTCTCGCTAACGGCCTGCATAGCCGACTGGTCCATGAAGTCCTCGAAATCCTTATATGCCGACGGGACCGACATGTCCCGGAATACGGTTCGCGGCGGGCCCGAGAATATCAATCAGCCACGCCGGTCGCCCGTTCGGTCGTTTCCCTATCGCCTTCGCCGGTAAACACGAACTTGTCATAAGCCCAATACCGGAACACCACCGCGACAATCTGACCTATCAGTGTTCCAGAAATATTGTCGGCCAGCGGGGTGGACAGATCCAGCACATACCGGGAGAAACCCAGGCAGCCCAGCTGCAGCCCGATGGCGATCACATTGATCAGCGCGTACATCACGTATTCGCGAGCCGGGCTGCCGGTTTGCTTATGCGAGAACGTCCACCATTTGTTGCCGAAGTAGGTGACCACGGTCGCCACCGCGATCGCGATGATCTTCGCGGGCAGCGGGACGTGGAACATCACCCCCTCGCCGCCCCAGGCGCCGAAGTTGAACACCAGCAGGTTGTAGGTGCCGGCATCGACCAGGAACCCGATCACCCCGACCACCAGGAACGCCGCGCTCTGCCGTAACCCGGCGCGCACTCGCGCGGCGAGCGAACGGGGGGCCGGCGCGCCGGTGTCGACCACGGCCGACGACTCACCAGATGACACGCGCCGACGGTACCGTAGTGACCTGAGCCATCGAGCCCGGCACCGACCCGGTACTCTCCCCGTGTTCCCATATCCATCGATTTCGAGGATTTGACCAGGTGGAGTCCACCGTTCTGCGCGTTGCCGCCGTGGTTCCGTGCCACAACGAAGAAGCGTCGGTCGCCAAGGTCGTCACCGACCTCAAGGCGGCGGTACCGGGGATCGTCGTGTACGTGTACGACAATCTCAGCACCGATGCCACGGTCGAGAAGGCACAGGCCGCCGGCGCCATCGTGCGCAAGGAACTGGCCAAGGGCAAGGGCAATGTCGTACGCCGTGCCTTCGCCGATATCGAGGCCGATGTGTACCTCATGATCGACGGCGACGATACCTACGATGCGGCCGCGGCCCCGCAAATGATCGAAACCCTGCTCTCCGGCCCCTTCGACCATGTGCTCGGCGTCCGGAAGCAGGATGTGGGCGGATCGGCCTACCGGGCGGGCCACGAAACCGGTAACCGAGTCCTCAACGGCGTGGTCGGCAAGGTTTTCGGCGAAAACGTCGAGGATATGCTGAGCGGATTCCGGGTGTTCTCCCGCCGCTTCGTCAAGAGTTTTCCCGCCGTATCCCGGGAATTCGAGATCGAAACCGAACTCACCGTGCACTCGCTGCATTTGCGCGTTCCGAAGGCCGCCGTGCCCGTCGGCTTCCGGGATCGGCCCGCAGGCAGTGAGAGCAAATTACGCACCTACCACGACGGATTCAAAATCCTCGCCCTGATCTTCGGCCTGGCCCGGCACGAGCGGCCGGTCGCGTTCTACGGCCTGTTCGGGACACTGGGCTGGTTGGTCTCGGTGGTACTGACCATCCCGATCATCGCGGAATACTACGAATCGCATACCGTGCCGCGCTTCCCCACTCTCTTCCTGGCGTGCACACTGCTGCTGGTGGGGTTCCTCGCCTGGACCGCAGGCCTGATCCTGGACGGTATCCGCCGCTCCCGGCACGAAGCCGCCCGGCTGATCTACCTGCGCTACGAAGCTCCGACCGCGGCGCGACCGGCCGCTTCGACCGGCGAACCCCAGCCGGATCCGGTGGCCGGGGACGTCCGTTGATCGCCGATACCGAGACCCGTCCCGCCGGAAACGAGCGGGCCGCGGGCAGAAAACGCCTGTCCGCTCCGGCCCGCGCCGGCCGCGCCGTGGTCCACCGGGCCGGCCCGGCGACCGTCGCCTTCCTCCTACTCGCCGGGATCTTCGGCCTGGTGTTCGCGGTGATGAGCCCGCCGTTCTGGGGCCACGACGAACTCACCCAGTTCGGCCGCGCCTACCAGGTATCGCAGGGCGGGCTGGGTCCCACCGAAATCGAGGACGACCGCGGCGTCGCCTACGGCGGTGAAGTACCGGCCTCCGTGGAAGCGCTCATGGGGTTCGCGCTCGACGATTACACCCACAACCCGGGCGAGCCCTTTCCTCTCGTCGCCGACCCCGGCACCTACCAGCGGCTGAGCGACGCACCGGTCACCGATGAGCGGAAAACGGTGTGGTTCACCAATACCGCGGCGTATTCGGCGGTGCCCTACATCCCGAACGCGATCGGTATCTGGGCCGCCGACCTCGTCGGTGCCGATACGGGCACCCTGGTACGCCTCACCAGGCTCGCCGGACTGGCCTCCTACCTACTGGTGGTCGGTTTCGCGCTGTGGGCGCTGCGGGCGCACCGAATCCAATGGCTGGCGTTCACCGTGGCCGTTCTGCCGATCGCGGTGTTCCAGGCCGGCACCATCACCGCCGACACCCTCACCAACGCGCTGGCCCTGCTGGTCTCCGCGCTCCTGGTGAAGGGGCTGTTCCTCGGGGACCGGCTGGGTCGCACCGAAACGGTCGCGGTGATGGCCTGCGCCATCCTGCTGCCGTTGTGCAAACCGACCTACATCCTGCTGGCCATGCTGGTGGTACTGATTCCGGCCGAGCGAATGGGCCTGACCGGGTGGCGCCGTTGGATCACCTGGGCCGCCGCCGCCGTGGGTGCCGTCGGCTTCGCGGTGTGGATGAAGATCGCGGCACCGACCGGCGAGGGCACCAGCCTGATGCGCCCGCAGCACCAGTGGTACACGGTCGATACCGGCGAACAGTTGATCGGCATCCTGACCGACCCGTTCGGTTTCCTGCGCACCTTCTGGGAAAGCATTCTGCGCCGCGACCACGAATGGTTCACCGAGTTCTTCGGCGAACTCGGTTTCGCCTACGTGAACGTGCCCGCCACCGCGATCGTGGCCTGCCTGCTGGCCCTCGCCGTGAGTGTCGGGACGGCCGAACGCTTGGCCCGCCCGGATTTCCGGCGGACGCTGGTGGTCGCACTGACCATGGCCGCCAGTGTCGCGATGATCTACGTAACGCTGTACATGTCGTTCACGCCGGTCGGCTACTACATCATCGACGGCGTCCAGGGGCGGTACTTCATTCCGCTGGCCCTCGTGACGTTGGCGGTGCTGTTGCGCTGGATGCCGTTCCGACTGCGCGGCCCCGAGGACCGCGAGCCGGGGCGGGGCGCCGCGGTGACGATCGTGGTGGCGGCGACGATCGCGCTGGTTGCGACGGTCGCGAAGTATCACATCTACGTCTGGGCGTAGGTCTAGGGCGCGGCGATGGTTCGTTCGCCGGCTTCGGCGTAGGCGCGTTCGGTGGCGGCTTTGACGGGGCGCCACCAGGATTCGTTGTCCCGGTACCAGGCCACGGTGGCGGCCAGGCCGGTCCGGAAGTCTGCGTAGCGGGGGCGCCAGCCGAGTTCGTCGCGGAGTGTGCTCGCATCGATGGCATAGCGCTGATCGTGCCCGGCGCGGTCGGTGACGAAATCGAAATCATCGGGGGCGCGACCGAATTCGGCCAGTAGTAGTTCGACCACGGTGCGGTTGCCGAGTTCGCCGTCCGCGCCGATCAAATACGTCTGGCCGATCCGGCCGCGTTCCAGCACATCCCAGACGGCACGGTTGTGATCGTCCACGTGGATCCAGTCGCGGATCTGCTGTCCGCCGCCGTACAGTCGCGGCCGCACGCCGTCGATCAGATTGGTGATCTGGCGTGGAATGAACTTCTCGACATGCTGATACGGCCCGTAGTTGTTGGAGCAGTTCGACAGGGTGGCGCGGATCCCGAAGGACCGCACCCACGCGCGGACCAGCATATCGCCGGACGCCTTCGTCGCCGAATAGGGACTCGACGGGTTGTACGGCGTGCATTCGGTGAACGCGGGATCGCCGGGGCCGAGATCACCGTAGACCTCGTCGGTGGACACATGGTGATAGCGCACACCGTGGCGGCGCACGGCCTGCAGCAGGGCGTAGGTGCCGACGATATTGGTCTGCACGAACGGCCACGGTTCGGTCAGAGAATTGTCGTTATGCGATTCGGCGGCGAAATGGACCACCGCGTCCACCCCGCTGACCAGTTCGTCGACCAGGTCGAGATCCGCGATATCCCCGTGCACGAAATCGATGCGGTCGGCCACCGGGTCCAGCGAGCGGCGGTTACCGGCATAGGTGAGCGCGTCGAGGACCGTGACCGTCACCTCCGGCCGCTCGGCGACGGTCTGCTGGACGAAGTTGGCTCCGATGAACCCGGCCCCACCGGTCACGAGAAGACGCACCCGTCCACTCTACGTCCCGGTACGCAGTTCACGCGGGCAGTCGATCCGCTCCCCAGCTGCGGTGCACATAGCCGACGACCCGGTCCAGTTCGGTGCGGTCCACCGAGGCCAGTTCACCCGGCTCGAGCGGATCGAAGTGGAAGATGTAGAGCCGGGAGGCGAACTGTTCGAACGGCAGCGACGCCTCACCGAAGCGTTCGCCGTGGCCGGCCGTACCCACCACGACCCCGTCGCCCCAGTCCTGACCGCTGTCGTTGTTCGGGTTGTAGAAGTAGACCCGCATCCGGTCCTGTGGATCCAATGCGACCCGCAGGATGGTGATCGCATGCCAGCCCACGAACCGCGCGGCGCTGTCGGTCACCGCGACCCCGGCCGGCTGCGGGTGGATCAACGGCTGGTTGCCGTTGTGGAACGGGTGGTAACTGGCATAGAAGTGGCGCAGGAACTCGTCCAGATCGGTGAGCTGCCCGGTGGCCACATCCACGTTGATCCGGAAGCCCCGGCCCGACCACCAGCCGTGGAATTCCGGGTTCACCCAGCGGTGCGGATCACCCTCGCGATCGGCGCACTGCCGGCCCATTTCCGCGTAGATACGGTCCAGATGCGGCACCACCAGCAGCGATACCGGGTCCAGATCGACCGGCAGCTTCGTGGCGACCCCGCCCGCGCTGTCGCGCGAGGAGATGGGCCGGCCTTCGAAATGCATGACGACCTCGTCGTCGCGTGCCGCCCACGCCAGCGTCTGCAGCAGATAGTCGGGGTCGTTGTAGGCCCACATCGACAGCGCGCGGGCCGACTGACAGGTGGGGTTGTCGCCCTGACCGACGCCGAGTGGCAGCCCCAGTATGGACAGCATGCCCGCGAGCAGGCGGGCATGCGGGTCCGGTTCGGGACCGAATGCCTGGGTGAGCCGTTCGGCCGAATACGGCGACAGCTGCAACGCGAGCTGCCGCCACAGCGCCGGAGCGACGGGCGGCTGATAGAGGATTCCGCGTTCCAGCAGCAGGGCGATCCCGTAGATGCACTGCGCGGTTTCGACGTGTACGGCGTCGGCGATGAGACGGCGTACCAGTTCGTGGTAGCACAGCAGGCATTCGCGGCCGGTGCTGGACAGGCCCAGCGCCTCCCCCAGCAGGTACTCGCCCTTGCCGAGCAGGAAACGCACCAGCACAGCGTGATACGGGGAGACCAGGCCGGTGTCGTGCATGGACCGGGCGAAACCCGCGGTCTCGTACGCCAGCGCACTGTCGTCCATGGTTTCCAGGCGCTCCCGGTAGACCTCGACACCCGGATCCTCCCGGCACGCCTCGGTCGTGCCGTAGAGGCTGCTGATCAACCTGTCGGCACCGAGTCCGGCGGCGCCGAGATCGATATCGGGGTTGGTCCGGGCGACGGCGATCTGGGTGATCATCCGCTTCACCGGCTCCACCTGGATCGGCCGCTGCCGCAGGATCCGCCAGATCTCGTCGACCAGGTTCTCCAGCACCTTCTCGTAGCCGATCTCCTCGACGAGATGGCGCAGCAGCTCCCGCGAAACCTGGGCCATCCGGCCCTGCTGCGCCCGCTCCGCCTCGGTGGGGGGCGTGAACAGCAGGGTCAGGTTCATGGCCAGCACCTGGGACAGATGATGGTTCGCCTGTTCGGCGGAGATCATCGGGTGCACGTACTCGCCTTTGGCCACCGCCAGCAGCCGCAGATTGCTCACCGTCTCCAGCACCACTGTGTCGGCGTTGGCGCTGCGCAGCGAACCGGTGCTCAACGAGGGGATCAGAATCTGCGGCTGCGCCCAATCCGTACCGCGGAACAGCCCGGCCGATTCCAGCCGCGCCGCCCGGGCCCGGACGGCCGCACAGCCGCCGGGCAACAGCAGTACTCGGCGCAGCGCCGCGAGAACCCTCGACAGTTTCAGGTGTTTGCCGAAATCGCTGGTGTCCGCGAGCAGCTGCGTCGCGTCATCCAGCAAGGCCAGACGTCTGTCGAGGGTTGCCCCGTCGCCGCTGAGTGGGGTCAAATGAGGATCCTCCCCGTGATCAGTGCCTATGGCGTATGAGCGACGGCCCTGCGTGGTTACGCTGCGCTACCGCCTTCGGGCCCGAGTCGCTCATACGCGAAACCGCCGAACGAATCAGATGTAGAAATCGAGCTCTTCCTGTCGCTTCAGCAGATCCCGCAAAGTGTACGGGTCGTCACCGAAGAAGTACAACAGGCCCCAATGGTTGCCGAACGCGGTACGTTTGGTCACTTTTTCCGTCAGCGGTTCTGCGAGCTCGTGGGTTTCGAAATATTCGTGGTCCTCGGTCTCGTCGGGTACAGACAGCTGGCTTACCACACGCCGCCGCGGATATACCCCGAAGCAGCCGGCGTGGCCTTTCGCATCCTCCACTTCCCGGGGAAAGAAGTTCTCGATCTCTTCCTCGGTGGTCTTCGGGTCGAAAGCCAGAACGAGGGCATGGTAGGCGTTGAACCCGTACGAGCGCTCCAGCAGTTCGAACACCTTGAATCCGGGCGGCCGGTAGGCGACCTCACCGAAGTACATCTCCCCGTCGCTGGTGACGAAGTATTCCGGATGCACGAAACCGAATTCGATATCGAACGTTTTGATCAACCGCTCGACCTGTCGGGTGATCTCCGACCGGTATTTTTCCAATTCGGGCGTCGCGGGGACGAAAACAGAATAACCGAGAGTGACGTATTCGGAGATGTTCAGGAAGCATATCCGGCCGTTGTGGATCCAGGCCTCCACCGCGAATTCCCAGCCGTCCAGATGTGACTCCATGAGCACGGGGAACTCGTCGTCGGGGATCGTATCGATCTCGTCCGGGGTCCGGATAACGCGGTGTCCGAGACAACCGGCCTTGTCGAAGGCCTTCACGTGAATGGGATCGTTGGGGTCGCCGTCGAGTTTCAGCAGGGTCTGGTTCACTCGCTTCAGAAAACGGATCACATCATCGCGTTCGTGCGCTTCCTCGAAGATTCCGACGCGGATCCCGCCCAGTTGCGCACGCCGCTTCATCAGCGCTTTGTCGCGCAACAGCATGGCCTGCCCGAAAAGGCGCGGATTGTCCATCAGTACCGAGTTGATCGCACCCGCCCATTCGACGGTTTCTTCGAAGATGGGGATGGCGACGTCCACGCCCATATCCTGTAATGTCTCGGCAATTTCCATCGATCGATCGTTGAGCCGCTCGAAATTCCAGGGGATATAAGGTATGCCGTTGTCGGCGCAATAATCCGCCACCCACTCCGGCGCTACCACAACGTAGCGCCGGTCGAAACGATCCACCGCTTCCACAGCATTCAAACTCCAACCCAGCAAGGCCACGTAACCTTTATCCGGGTTGTACTCTTCATCCGGTTTCCGAACTCTGGATTCTGATGCCGAAATCGACAAAACCTCTCCCCTCTCGACCACATCTACAGCTCGCTGAATCACGAGGGCGTCGGTTCACAGGCGAAAATCCGGCCACACCGCCGGCACAGATATCGGGCAGCTACCGAATCCGCGTCGAAAGTTCGAATTCGCCGTGGACCGGAAAATGTAACGCCCTCATTTCTACCGAGTACCCGATGTTTCCGGAACGAAACCGGCAGGCGGGTCCCGGACCACGGAGAGCCTGCCGCACGAGCGCCGCCGCACCCGGGCTGGCACACTGATCGAACATGCGCGGAATCATTCTGGCGGGCGGCACCGGGTCACGGTTGCATCCGATCACGCGCGGGGTGAGCAAACAGCTGGTCCCGGTCTACGACAAGCCGATGGTCTACTACCCGCTGTCCACCCTCATGCTGGCCGGTATCCGGGACATCCTGGTGATCACCACGCCCGAGGACGCCGAATCCTTCACGCGGCTACTCAGCGACGGATCGCAGTTCGGCATCTCGATCAGCTATGTGGTGCAGCCGGTTCCCGACGGCATCGCGAAGGCCTTCGTGCTCGGCGCCGGCCATATCGGCAGCGACTCCGCCGCGCTGGTGCTGGGCGACAACATCTTCCACGGCCCCGGCCTGGGCACCAGCCTGCGCCGGTTCGCCGATATCGACGGCGGCGCCGTCTTCGCCTACCGGGTCTCGGATCCCACCGCCTACGGTGTCGTCGAATTCGCCGACGGCAAGGCGATCTCCATCGAAGAGAAACCGAAGGTCCCCCGCTCGAACTACGTGGTGCCGGGGTTGTACTTCTACGACAACGACGTGGTGGAGATCGCCCGCGGACTCGTCCCGTCGGCGCGCGGGGAGTACGAGATCAGCGATATCAACCGGGCTTACCTGGAAGCGGGCCGGCTGGGTGTCGATGTGCTGGCACGGGGCACCGCGTGGCTCGACACCGGCACCTTCGATTCGCTGCTCGACGCCGCCAACTACGTGCGCACCGTCGAGGAACGCCAAGGCCTGAAGATCGGCGTGCCGGAGGAGGTCGCGTGGCGGATGGGCTATATCGACGACGAACAACTGTGCCTGCTGGCCGACCCCCTCACCCGCTCCGGTTACGGTAAGTATCTGCTCGATCTGCTCGAGCACGGACGGAGTTGGTGAGTAGGTAGATGCGGATCAGTGAGATGTCGGTCCCCGGCGCCTGGGTCTTCAGCCCCACGGTCCACGGCGACGATCGGGGCTGTTTCGCCGAGACCTTCCGCGCCTCGGAGTTCGAGAAGGCCACCGGCCGGCCGTTCGATCTGCTGCAGGTGAACACGTCGGTATCCGCCGCCGGGGTACTGCGCGGGATCCACTACACCGACGATCCGCCCGGCCAGGCGAAATACGTCACCTGCGTGCGCGGCGCGTTCCTGGATGTGGTGATCGACCTGCGGGCCGGATCCCCCACCTTCGGCCGCTGGGACAGCGTGCTGCTCGACGACCGCGACCGGCGTTCGGTGTTCCTCTCCGAGGGGCTCGGGCACGCCGTCCTGTCGCTGGCCGACGATTCCACCCTCACCTACCTCTGCTCCCTCGAATACAGCCCCGAATTCGACCACGATCTGGACGCCTTCGATCCGGATCTGGCCATCGACTGGCCGACGGCCGGTCGCGACGGGCAGCGGCTCACCTATCTCCGTTCACCGAAGGACGCGGCAGCGCCGCGGCTGCGCGACCGCTGACCGCCCGGGCGATCCGGGACCAGCGTCGAAACATTGCCCAGAACCCGTCCTCCGGCGCGGTTTCCGCCGGATTCGCCGAGTCGCCGGTTCGGCGGTAATGTCGCTGCGCGGCGGTTCCGTGACGGAGCCGCCCCCACGGTGCCGGTGAAATCACCGGCCCAGGCGCCCCGGCTGCCGCCGGGCCGGTTCTCGGGGGATTCGTCCACTGACTCACTGGCCGTACCGGGATCCTCCCTGGATTCCACCCGGGAAGCCGACCGTGACCAGGTATAGCGGTGCCGGCCACTGCTATTCCCCTGTGGAAAGGAATGAGACCTAGCCGACAGTCGAAAAAATTCGCTGGAACGGCGTAACGCCACGGGGACCCGGCACCGATACGACCCATGAAAGCCGGAGCTGATCTATACCGGGGAATGGAGATGACAGTGCGTACGACGTTTTCGACTTCCGTCTCGGCGGGCGCCAAGTCCGCGGCTGCGCGGGACTACGTCCAGCGTGGCTGGACGGTCGCCGAAACGACCAACGGCCTGTGCCTGATCACCGATGCCGACGTATCCGCCGTCGAGGTCACCGGGGAGTTGGCCGCGTCGGTACGCCGGTACCTGCGCGCGAACAACCTGACCGGTCCGGTTATCGAGATTCCGGGCGCCGAGCGCCGCGAAATCCATCTGGTCACCGGTATGCGCAAGGCCGAGCGTGCCGTCGAGGCGCTGCGTGTGGCCGGCGCGGTGGTGCACACCGACGGTGACGGCATCCCGCTGCCGCCCACCCACCTCTCGGCGGGTTCGGCCAGCTGGGGCGTCTCCCCCGACGAGGCCCGCTGGATTCCACCGGTGGTCGCGCTCGGCGCGGCGGTGCGTACCGCCCTCGCCCGGCGCCCGCGCCGGCTGACCAGCGTCGCCTGAGCAGGCACAATACATACCTGGCAGCGAGAACCCCGGTCGTAGACCACGACCGGGGTTCTCGTGGTGCCACAGCACCGCCGGACAGCGGGATCCCGGGTACCGTCGCCGGGCCTGGAACAGCGCCGAACGTAATCAGCGGATGCGGAAGATGACCAGGCGTTGCACCACGAAGTTGATAACCGTCGCCGTCCCTTGAGCGATCACATAGGCCAGCGGTACCCGCCACCACAGACCATCGTCGATGGCCTCGTAGAACACCCAGTTGATGCCGACCTGCACACAGAAGGTCAGGGCATACAGCACGACCACCGCGATGAAACGGGCCCGGCTGGGCGGCGCGTTGAAAGTCCACCGCCGGTTGATCAGATAGGCCGTCGTGGTGCCTGCGATGAAACCGATCGCCTTCGCGATATTCACCGGCAGTCCGGCCACCTCGAGCAACAGCCAGTACAGCCCGAAGTCGACCACCGCCGAGAGCGCACCGGTGGCCACGAACCGCACCAGCTGCGTCTTCAGGCCGATTTCCGCACTCTGCTGCCCGGAAACGTCCGGCACGCCCCCCGGAGCCGCCTGCTCCTCGGCCGAGACGGAAAGATCCCCGGCTCCCCCCGGCGCTACCCGAGGTTCCCGGCTTACGGCATTGCTTTCAGGGGCCACCGCCCGAAATCTACTTGCCGAACCCCACCCGCAGCACCCCTGGGTCCCCGCCTCCCGAAACCCACCCCACCTTCCATGAATGCCGTCCCCCGATAGCAGGCGTGGATAAGCCCTCGGCCCGCGACACCGCAGGCGGCGCAATGTTGCAGTAGCCTCTATCCCGATGTCCACGAAAGCTCCGACCTCGACCCAGTCGGCCGGTACCGAGACCCCGGCGGCCGGCGAACCCGATACAGCTGTTATCGGGTTCGCGCTACCCACCACCACCCGGAAACTCGCCGGATGGGCTCGTACCGCCGCGACCACCGCCGAGGTGCTCTCGACGAGCGACCCGGAACTCATCGCCGAAGCGGTCGCCAAGGTCGCCACGGACAACGATGGCAAACCGGCCCATCTGCGGCGCGGTGTGATCGCCCGCGGTCTCGGCCGCTCCTATGGCGACAACGCGCAGAACGCGGGCGGCCTGGTGGTCGATATGACCGCGTTGAACAAGATCCACCGGATCGACCGGGACAGCCGGTCGGTGGATGTCGACGCGGGCGTGAATCTCGACCAGCTGATGAAGGCCGCGCTGCCGTTCGGGCTGTGGGTCCCGGTGCTGCCCGGCACCCGGCAGGTCACCGTCGGCGGCGCCATCGGTTCCGATATCCACGGTAAGAACCATCACAGCGCGGGCAGTTTCGGTAACCATGTGCGCTCGATGCAGCTGCTCACCGCGGACGGCACCGTGCAGACCATCAGCCCCAAGAAGAACGCCAAACTGTTCTGGGCCACGGTCGGCGGCTGCGGCCTGACCGGCATCATCCTGCGGGCCACCATCGAGATGACCCCGACCGAAACCGCGTACTTCATCGCCGACGGTGATGTGACCGCGGGCCTCGACGAAACCATCGCCTTCCACAGCGACGGTTCCGAGGACAAGTACGAGTACAGCTCCGCCTGGTTCGACGCGCTGAGCCCGATGCCGAAACTCGGCCGGGCGGTGATTTCGCGCGGTTCGCTGGCGAAGCTGGACCAGCTGCCGAAGAAGCTGCAGAAGAATCCGCTCGGGTTCACCGGGAAGACCTTCCTCACGTTCCCGGATGTCTTCCCCAACGGTCTGCTCAACAACAAGACCTTCACGCTGGCGACCGAGGTCTGGTATCGCAAGGGCGCGACCTACCGGCAGAAGCCGCAGAATCTGACGGCCTTCTACCACCCGCTCGATATGCTCGGCGAATGGAACCGCGCCTATGGTTCACGCGGTTTCCTGCAGTACCAGTTCGTGGTGCCGCCGGAGGCGGTGGCGGAGTTCAAGCAGATCCTCATCGATATCCAGGCCAGCGGGCACTACTCGTTCCTCAACGTGTTCAAGTACTTCGGTGCAGGCAATCAGGCGCCGCTGAGTTTCCCGATGCCGGGCTGGAACGTCTGCCTGGACTTCCCGATCGTGCCCGGCCTCAACGAGTTCGTCACCGAATTGGACCGGCGGGTCCTGGAATTCGGTGGCCGGCTCTACACCGGGAAGGATTCGCGCACCACCGCCGAAACCTTCCACCAGATGTATCCCCGGATAGACGAGTGGATCAAGGTGCGCCGCAGCGTCGACCCGACAGGCGTATTCATGTCCGATATGGCGAGAAGGCTGGAGCTTCAGTGATCAACGCGGTAGGCAATCCGCAGTCCATTCTGCTGTTCGGCGGGACCTCGGAAATCGGCCTCGCGATCTGTGCGGAGTACCTGAAGAAGGGCCCGGCCCGGGTGGTCCTGGCCGTTGTGCCCGGTGACCCGCTGAGCGATACCGCTGTCGCCCAGTTGAAGGCGGCCGGTGCGAGCCGGGTCGATGTGATCGATTTCGACGCGCTCGATACCGCCGCACACCCCGAGGTTGTCGAAAAAGCCTGGGCCGAGGGTGATATCGATGTGGCGATCGTGGCGTTCGGGTTGCTCGGCAATGCCGAGGAACTGTGGCAGGACCAGCGCAAGGCGGTCCAGATCGCGCAGATCAACTACACCGCTGCCGTCTCGGTGGGTGTGCTGATCGGCGAAAAGATGAAGGCGCAGGGCTTCGGCCGGATCATCGCCATGTCCTCGGCGGCCGGTGAGCGGGTACGGCGCTCGAATTTCGTCTACGGCTCCACCAAGGCCGGCCTGGACGGTTTCTACCTGGGCCTCGGCGAGGCGCTGCGGCCGTTCGGGCCGCGCGTGCTGGTGATCCGGCCCGGTCAGGTGCGCACCACCACCACGATCGAGCACTGGAAGGCCACCGGCGCCAAAGAGGCACCGCTCACGGTGGACTCCGAAGAAGTGGCGGCGCTGGCCGTTGCGGCCTCGGAGAAGGGCAAGGAGCTCATCTGGGCGCCCGGCGCGTTCCGGTACGTGATGATGATCCTGCGCCATATCCCGCGCCCGATCTTCCGCAAACTCCCCGTCTGACGGACAGTAACCGGGGACAGCCACAGGGAGCCGCGGCGCAGGTACGCCGTCACCGTGGCGAATGAGGCCTGACCGGACCAAACGCAGGTCTCCGTGCCGTTCGTCCCGGCTCACCGGGCTCGCTACTTCCGTCGATCTGATCGGTAAAGCTCGAGGGCCGTCGCAACCGGATCCACTCCGGCGCGACGGCCCTCGTCGTATTTCGGTTCGCCCGGCCTCCGGGTTTCTGGGCCGGGTTCGCTCTCATACCCGCGTCATTCGCTGTCCGAGTTCCCGGCGCAGCACCTCCTGAGACGGCAGGCGCCCGAGGACGCGTAATACCGTGGGTCGTAGTTCTCGCTGCTCCTCATCGGTGAGCAAGCCGACGAGATCGCGCAGTTCCATATCTTCGAAGGCCGAGGTCATGCGACCCAGGGTACGGCGTGAGTCCGGGTTCGTCATCCGTTCTGGAATTCCCTCACCTGGAAATAAACCGGAGTGTGAGGCAACACACATGATTGACGAGTTTCGATGTAGCGCACCGTAGTTCAACTCACCTTGATGGGGGCGTCGGTCTCCAGACCGCTGCGATTGCGCTGGGTGACGGTCAATTCCGCGGGCTGTGCGGCGGGCCGGTACGGGGTGTACCGCTCGAGCGAACCCCAGTCCCGCGCCCAGTCCTCGGCGAGGTAAGTAGCCACCGAATCCGCCTGCAGGAGCAATTCGGTCCAGCCCAGCGGACCGCCACCGATATGGTCCTGCCAGGCATTGGACGCATCCGATCCGGTCCGGTCCGGCAGGATGCGCCAGCGCGGCACCTCCGCGACACCATTCGCGTGGTCGAACGGCCGCTGGCAGCCGAAGGCGAGCCCGACGTGCCAGTCCAGCAGTACCGGATCGGTGTGCCCGACAACCGAATCCAGGGTCGCCAGGCGCGGCAGGCGAGGCGGGGTGACGGCCAGCCACTGGCGGCTGGTGATGTCGTTGTCCACCGCGACCAACCGGACGGCATTCACCTCGGGCGGCAACTGGTCCAGCGGGACCCGCAGATTGCGCCAGGACGGGTTCGGGCCGATATCCAGCGGAGCCACCGAGCCCAGTACCTGCATGGTGCCGTCGGCGGCTCGCGTGCCGTATTCGACGGTCAGTTCCTGGCCGTAGGTCAGCACTCCATCGGCATCTATCGATTTGATCCGGCCGGCGGCGGTTATCGCCAGCACCCGGTAGGCGGGGTCGGCGCGCATCTCGTCGGTCAGGTCCAGGCGATACCACTGCGAGGTCAGTTTCGCCTGCTGCTGGTCACCGGCCTGGTAGCTGCCCAGCACCGGCGTGCGGGCGGGGTCGAGACCGAACGGCAGGGTCACGGTGGAACCGTTGATACCGGGCTGGGCCTCGGTACCGCCGCCGGTCCCGGCACCGGTGGTATCGGTGGTCTTGTTCTCGCTGTCGGATTCGAGCGAGTTCGCGCTGCCGGAGACCGTTTCCTCCGCATCGGCGGTGAGATCGTCGGCCACTCCGTCCGGAGTGAAACCGGTCGTCTCGGTCTCGGGATCAGCGGAGACCAGACCGTTGGCCGGATCGCCCTCGTACGGCTGCAGCAGAGAATCGGCGGTATCCGTCTCCACCAGCACCTCGTCGGCCAATCCGCAGGGGTCACCGGCCAGCGCCCGGATATTGGATTTGGCGATCGAATACGCGGGATACTGGGCGACCGCCGCCTTGGTCAGCGAAGCGATCTCGAACAGCACCATCAGCGCCGCGGCAACGGTCAGCGGCGCCGTATATATGGCGCCGCCTCCGGCGGTGCGGGGTTCGGGGCCCCCTCGGTCTCGATTCTTCACTCCGCCGCTCCTCCGCTTCGCTCCCCCGCTCTGTCGCTCCAGAATCGAGACGGGCCCCGAACCTCGGAGGTAGGGCGCGCGGTAGTGGAACCAGAGCGCGGCCAGCAAGGCGAGCACGCTGAGCCCGAGGAACAGTGTCGAGAAACCCTTACCCGCGATCAGTGGCGCCTTGTCCCACCACGGGACCCCGTAGCTGGACACATACCACCAGCCGTTCGACCCGGTGAAGGTGATCGCCAGCAGGAACAGGAGGGCGGCGGCGAACAGCGCGCGGTTACGGGGCGCGCGAATACCGTTGGTGCCCACGGCCACCGCCGCCAGTGCCGCGAGCGAACCGGCCAGGCCGGCATAGACGCCGAAGTGATGGGTCCATTTGGTGGGGGTGAACATCATCAGCAGCAGCGAGGCGAACACGATGCCGAGAACGCGCACCGACGGTCCTCGCGCGGTACCCGGGATCCGGCCCTTGCGCAGTACCTGCAGAACGCAGACCAGCAGGCACAGCAGCATCAGCAGCACACCGAAACGCCGGGCCAGCGAACCGTCCGGGGAGAGCATGAGCAGCGAATCCCAGCGGGTGCGTTCGTCGAACCACGCCACATTCGGGCCGACCGCGGTACGTACCCGGGTGGCCTCGAGCACCGTTGTCAGGGTCTGATCGGCGAAGATCACCACGAGTACCAGCGTTCCGGCGGCCAGGCCGGGCGCGAGCAGACTCGCGTACCGCCCCACGGCTCCCCATACGCTCCTGCTCCGCCCCTCCGGGCTCGATCCGGTCCGGTCGCCACGGGCCCGTTTGATGATGATCTGCAGGACCGGACGGGAACCGGCGATCAGCGCGGCGATACAGATGAGCCCGGTCGGGCCGGCGGCCAGCGAGAACGCCGCGATCAGGATGGCGACCGCGGCCGGTAGCAGTCGTGCCGTGGCGATGGCGCGTTCGATCGAACACCAGGTGAGCAGCGCACCGGCGGCGATCAGCGGTTCGGGGCGCAGACCGTTGTCGTAGGGCAGCCAGAAGGCCAGGAACACCAGCCCCGCGGTCCACAGCGCGACCTGGTTACCGCGTACCCGGGCGCCGAGCCGCGGCAGCACTTCCCGGCTGATCACCAGCCAGCAGACGATCCCGGCGAGCAGCGTGGGCAACCGCATCCACGGGCTCGACTCCGAGATCCGCGACATCCACGCCAGCACCTCGTACGACCAGCCGAACGGCGCTTCCGGCACCCCGAACCAGCGGTAGTAGTTCGCCAGATAGCCGGATTTCTCCGATACCCGGGCCATGTTCAGGATGTAGCCGTCGTCGGAGGTGTTGGCGCCGATCACATGCCAGCCCACCAGCACCCCGAGTACCGCGCCGTCGGCGAGCCGGAACCGCCACCAGTGCGATGGCAGGAACCGCCGGGCGCGGCGTCCGTCGCTGGTGTCGAGCAGGTGCAGGGCCAGCAGCGCCAGCAGCGTGAACACGACCGCACCGATGATCGCGGCCAGTTTCAGCGGGGTCGGCGAGGAGGTGAAACGGGAGTCGATATCGGCGTGCAACCGGATACCGCCGCCGAGCTGTTCGGCGGGCAGATCGGTGAAGACCCCGACCATTTGCGGCCGGATATCCCGATCCACCTGTGTGCGCAACGGAGTGCCGTCCGCACGGACGGCACCGGCGAGCTCGGCGGTGGTCGAGGCCGCGGTCGAAATCACCGACAGCGATTCACAACCGGTCAGTTCCGCGCGGTCGGCGGACAGCAGCGGCACATCACGCAGCACCACCGAAAACGTGTCGCCGGACATGCTGACCCGCAAGCCGCGGGCCGACGATTTACCCGATTCGTCGGGAACCGTGGCCACCACGGTGCCCTCGGCGGCGGCCGCTACCGGGCACGGCACCGTGAGGTTCAGCCGCAGCGGCTGATAACTCACCAGCGGCGCCTCGACATCGGTCGCACCGGCCTGCGGCCACTCCAGGACCGTTTCGTCCTGCCGGACCGGCAGCACCGGCGCCAGAATCGCCAGCACGAACCCGAGTAGCCCGGACACCAGGGCCAGCAGTCGGATACGGTTCAACGCTCGGGGGGATCGTTGCGGTCGCACGGGGCTCGACTCTAATGGGCGCAACCAGGCGCAGCGCATCCACGGCCGGGCACGGCCAGGCGGGTCGTCCGGAGCGAACCGGACGGCATATCGGCCGATTCGCCGACACACTGCCTGCGCAGGGACTCGTGCAAGCATGCGTACGACCGTGACTCAGCGTGAACCTGCTGCGCCGACACGCCGGGTGCAGCCGGAGACCCTGCCCGCCCGACCGGGCGCGATCCGGACACAGACACCACGGCCTGGGCGGCCATCACCCGGGCCTCGGCACCGGCAGCTGGCGTGCCGGCCGCTACCACCGACCGGCGAGCCGGGGCGAGGTCGCGCACGAACCCGCCCGCACCGGGCAGTCCCGGCGCAGGCAGCGCCGATGCAGGCGGTCCCGATGCAGGCAGCCCCGATGCAGGCAGCCCCGATGCAGGCAGCGGCGATGCCGCCACGAGGCTGATGCCGCCGAGCCCGAAGAAGTCGACGTCGGCACGCGCGGACGATGTGGTGTCGTACTCGGTCCGGCTCGGGCACACCACAAAAGGCGAATGCCGACGTGTGCCCGGGCCCGGTCCGAGAACTCAGCGCTTCACCACGATCAGGGTGAACGGTCCTATATCGGTGGTGGTGAAGCGGGGATCGTCGAACAGGGCCGCCGGGAAGGTGACGGTGTAGCGGCGGACGTTGGGGTCGTTCGGGTATACGTCCGCGGCCAGCCGCAGGGTGTAATCGTCGCCGCTGCGGCGGAACAGGAAAGCGTCCGGGGCGCGCCAGGGGGCGGCGGCCATCGCGTCGAGGAGTTCCTGCGGCGTCTCCAGTTCGCTCCAGGCCTCGATGGTCGCCGACCGGTCCGCGTAGTCGGCCAGCGGGTTCGCGTAATGCGAGGTCAGGCCCTGGAATCCGAAGTACGGGTAGTAGGCGAGGAAGGTGGTGTCGCCGGTGAGCACCACGTTCTCCGACGGTTCGCGACCGGTCTGGGCGCGCAGGGCGTCGTCGATGTGGTGGTAGTGCCGGACAGCGGCAGGGTCGCGCTGGTCGGCGCGGTTTCCGTCGCCGTCGGTATCGGTGTAGGCGGTGGTGATCTCGGGCGCCAGGACGTGCGGAATATTCTGGCAGTAGGCCAGCGCACCCACGGTCGCGAGGACGATGGCCACCCAGCGGAACCGTGCCGGCTCGTTCAGCGCCTGATAAACCGCCCGGGCGCCCTCCACGAACCCGAACGCGCCCGCCGCCGCCAGCAGCACCAGCAGCACCGGTTCCAGCCGGAAGGACAGCAGGGTGCTGCCCGCCACCGTGGCCAGCATCGACAGCAGCGACCACAGATACACCGCGATCACCCCGAGCCCCAGCGATTGCGCCCGCCGCGAGGAGTTCGCGCGCAGCACCAGCCAGATCACTCCGATCAGGCACAGACCGCCGAGCAGCGAGAACTCGGCCATCGGCAGCGGCAGTTCGGAACCGGCCTCCGGCAGATAGTGGAACGCGCCACCGGATTCCAGCTTCGGGTTGTCCAGCATCCGCAGCAGGAAGGGGACGAACACGGGCAGTCCGACCAGCGCGGTGATCACGCCCATCACGACCAGCCGTAGCAGCGGCGCACCGATCGCGCGCCCGATCCCCTGGATCTTCTCCCCCACAGCCCCCTGCTGTGCCGCGATCCGCCGCGGTGTCCGCGCGGCGTAACGGGCCCGGACCCCCAGCCCGGCCGCGACGACCGCCATGAGCACTACCGTGAACACAGCGAACGCGAAGTAGAGCGTGTAGAACGTGGCCGCGAGACCCAGGAACAGCCCCGTCCCCAATACCGCGGCCCAGCCGCCCGCCGTGGCACCGGGTAGTCCGGCGATCTTCCCGGCCGCGCCGGAATCCCGCGCGGCCGTGGCACCGGTCGACCCCGCAGCGGACGGGTTTTCGTTGCCGGCGCCGCGTTCCGTCGCGACGGTCTGCCGATCCGCCGGATCGGCGGGCGAAACTGCCGGCCCAGAGGTACCGGCGGGAGTTGTCGTTGCGGTACCCGCTACCGGTTCACCAGCCGAGCGACCCCGCCCGGGTGCCCTGGTGCTCCCCGGGCGCACCGCTCCCGCGCTCGCGGGCGAGATCCGGCGTGCGAGTTCGGCCGGGCGATACAGCGCGCCCCACGCCATCACGAGTACCGGCGGAACGAGGATCGCGATCACGGCGCCGTAGGCCTCGGGTGCGGCGTAGGTGACCCCCACCGCGGTGATCGCGGCGGTCACCCCCACCGCCCAGTCGGCGCGGATCAACCGCGACCACAGCACCAGCGAGACCACCGCCGCCACCGCGATCGACCCGATCGCGTACGGCTTGAAAACCTCCCAGCCGTCCATCTCGAGCACATTCGCCACGCGCCCGCCGAACCAGAACCACCCGGCCGGGTAGAACGGCGGCATATCCGCGTAGGTCATATCCCGCAGCGCGGCGCTGTCGGTGAGGCGGGTCAGGTATTCGGTGCGGAATTCCTGATCGACCGAGATCCCGAACAGGTACAGCTTCGTCGCCGCCAGCGGCAGTCCCAGAGTGACCGTGACGAATGCCGAGATCCCGGCCCAGGACAGCAGTTTCGCCCACCAGCGGGCCCGGCGCAGCCGCAGCAGCGTGATCGATACCGCCAGCAACACAGTGGCGCCGACCTGGCCCACGGTGGTCAGGGCCCGCAGCACATTGGACGAGTTGAACGCCGGCCAGTTCACCAGCGAAAACGCCACCAGCCCCAGCGCAACCACCAGCACGGCGACCACTGTGGCCAGTACCGCCTCGCCGATTCCGGCCCCGACCTGACGCCCCAAACGCGCGCCACGACTCGTCGTCATCGGCGTACTTACCTCCGGCTCCTGTCCACCTGCTGGCCGTCGGTCAGCCTAGTGGAGAACCACCCAGCGCCCACCGCGCCGGCCGACGGGCCCGGCCGCCCTCGGGGCCGATGGACGGGCCGGGCTCAGGTAGCCGGCCCGTCCGGACCTTCGTACACACGTTCTGACCACGATGAATCGACTATCAGTACACCCGCAGCATCCCCGGATCCCACAGACCGCTCCGGGTTGCGGTGCCGGTCTGCAATTGGGCGGGGACCGCGTCGTAGTACTGGTCGTAGCGTTCCAGCGTGCCCCAGTCACGACCCCAGTCGTTCTTCAGATAGGTCGGGATGGTGGTGGATTTCGCCAGCATCTGGGAGAACCCGAGCGGCCCGCCGAACTCCTGGGCCTGCCAGGTGTTGGTGGAGCTCACCGCCAGCGGGCGGTCGGGCAGGACGCGGAACTTCGGCACCTCGGCGACACCGTTCTCGTGCCGGAACGGGCGCTGGCACGGGAACTGCAGGCCGACCGCCCAGTCGAGCAGGATCGGCTGTTCCGAACCCAGGTAGTCGTTGGCGGTTTCCAGTTTGGGCAGCCGAGGTGGGGTGAACGCCAGCCACTGGTCGCCGATGAGGATCGGGTCGTTGGCGACGATGCGCACCGCGTCGGCTTCGGGGGCGATCTCGTCCAGCGGGATACGCAGGTTGCGCCACGACGGGGCGGGCCCGATATCGCGCGGCACGTAGGTGCCGATATAGCTGACCGAACCGTCCGGCTGCCGTTTCCCGTAGTCGACGGTGAGCGACTGGCCGTACTGCATGACACCGCTGTCGTCGTAGGACATGATCCGTCCGGCGGCGGTGACGACCAGCAGCGGATGATCCGGGGAGCGCTGCGGCATTTCGTACCAGCTGGAGGTGACCAGCGCGGGCCGCTGCACACCTTCCTGGTAGCTGCCGAGGATCGGCGTGGTGGCCGGGTCCAGCCCGAACGGCAGGGCAACGGTGGAGCCGTTGACGCCGAGCGCGCCTTGACCACCACCGGTACCGGCGTTCTGGCCCTCCGCGAACGAGGCGCCCACCGACTGGTTGGAGGTGTTGCCGGTACCCGGTTTCACCTCGACCGCATCGGCGGACAGATCGTCGGGGACCCCGTTGGGATCGAAGCCGACCGGGTCCACACCGGCCAGCGGGTCGGCGGGGTTGGTCGGCGGGTTCGCCGGATCGACGATCGGGTTCAACCGGCCCGCGTTGGCGTTCACCTCGACCAGCACATCGTTGGCGAGCCCGCAGGATTCACCGGCGAGAGCGTCGATATTGCCCCGCGCCAGCGAGTAACCCGGGTACTGCGAGTACGCGCCCTTGGCCAGCGACAGCACCTCGAACAGCACCATCGCCGCGGCCACCAGGGTCAGCGGGATGGCGGCGAACTTACGAACCCGCCGGCCGCGCACCGTCCGAGTGGATTTCGGGGGTTTGGCGTAACCCTCCCGCAGTACGTGCCAGCCGACCAGCAACAACGACAGCCCGAACAGCACCAGCATCACGGTGTTGGACGAGATACCGAACAGCGAGATCCGTTTGTCGAACCACGGGACCCCGTAACTGGAGACATACCAGTAGCCGTTGATCCCGGAGAACGCGAGCGCCAGCGTGAACAGCAGACCGGCCAGGAAGATCGCCCGGTTCTTGCGCGCGCGCAGCGCCGCCGCCGACACCGCGACCGCGGTCACCGCCGCCAGCGAACCCGCGATACCGGCGTAGGCGCCGAAGTGGTGGGTCCACTTGGTCGGGAGGAACATCATGAAGAAGATCGTTCCGATCACCACGCCCATCAACCGCCAGGTCGGGCCGACGGCGATACCGGGGACCCGGCGGCGGCGCAGCAGCACCAGCATGGTGGTGAACAGGCACAGCAGCATGACCAGGAACGCGAAGCGGCGCGCCAGCGACCCGTCGACGGTTTCGACGAACAGGTAGTAGTAGCGCAGGTAGTCCTCGTACCAGGCGAGGTTCGGGCCGGCCAGCTGCCGGACGCGGTTGGCCTCCTGGATCCCGGCGAAGGTCTGATCGCTGTAGACGACCGTGAGCACCAGGAATCCGGCGGCCGCCAGCGGCGCCAGCAACGCGGCGGTGCCGTGCTCACGGTGCCGTTTCACGATGATGCGGGTGATCGGCCGGATACCGGCCAGCAGCGCAGCCACACACATGAGGCCGGTCGGGGCCGCGGCCAGCGTGAACGCCGCGACAACGACCGCGACAGCGGCAGGTAGGAGTCGCGCTGTGGCGATGGCCCGTTCGATGGAAACCCAGGTGAGCAGCGCCCCCAGCGCGACGATCGGTTCCGAACGCAGACCGTTGTCGAAGGGCATCCAGAACGCCAGGAACACCAGGCCGCCGGTCCACAGCGGCACACTGCCGAACCAGGCCCGAGCCCGCGCGCCCCGCAGACCGTTGCCCAGCCGCGGCACCACCTCGCGGCTGAGTACCATCCAGCAAAGGATTCCGCAGGCCAGGGCGGGCAGCCGGACCCACGGGCTGGCCGTGGAGACCTCGGCGAACAGCTGGATCACGTAGTAGTACCAGCCGAACGGCGCCTCCGGGACGCCGTACCAGCGGAAGTAGTTGGCCATATAGCCGGCGTCCGGCGCCACCCGGACCATGCTCAGGATGTAGCCGTCGTCGGAGGTGTTGGCGCCGAGGAAATGCCACACCAGCAGGGTGCCGATCACCCCGCCGTCGGCGAGCGTGGGTTTGAGCCAGTTCGCGGGCAGGAACCGCCGGTGCCCGCGCCCGTCGCTGGTATCCAGCCGGGCCAGCGCCACCAGCGCGAGCACAGTGCACAGTACGGCCGCGATCATGGCGGCGAGTTTGATCCAGGTGGGACTCGAGCTGAACCGGGTGTCGATGGTCGACTCGAGGGTCATACCGGCCGGGACATCACCGGTCATATCGGTGAAGATGCCCACCATCTGCGGGCGCAGATCACCGAGCAGCTGGCCCGCATTGGGAGCGCCGGTCTCGTCGACCAGGCCCTCGAACGCCGCCGTGGTGCGCTCGTTGTCGGAGCTGATGGTGATGGCCGAGCAGTTCGCCATCTCCGCCCGGTCGGCGGTGGCCACCACCGCATTCCGGTCCACCACATCGACCGAGGTGTCCGAGACCCGCACGAACAGCGCCTCCAGCGCCGCCCGGTCACCCTGCGGGGGCGCGGTGGCCAGCAGCATGCCACCCTCGGGCGGCAGCTGGTTCACCGCCGAACACGGGATGGTCGCGGTGAGGTCGAGCGGCACCTGCGACATCAGCGGGGCCTGCGTATTGGCCAGGCTGTTGTTCTGCGGCCAGTTCAGCGTCGCCGTGGTCTGGGTGACCGGTAGGAAGGGGGTGGCGATCGCGAAGAGCGCACCGAGTACTCCGGTGACGATCGCGACGAGACGCGCCACCCGGAAATCCCTCGGCGTAACTCCCGGCCCCGGTTCCGGTGGCGTCTTCGTCAGTACTGCGGTGGCGACTTCTGGCACGCTGGCATGCTACTTGGGCGCGCCGCGCCCGGCCCGCTGATACCCCGGCGCGTACCCGGCCGAAACGAAAACGCTCAGGCGAACTGGGCATAAAAAGTAGCGGAACGGGGTAAAGAGGGGCGGCTGGCACAATCGGCCCGGAAATCACCCCCTTATGCGCGGGGTATGGCGGCGGTAATGGAAAGGTAGGGGCATGACCAAGGTGAATCTCGAGACGAACTACGGAACCATCGGCCTCCAGCTGGACGAGGCGAAGGCGCCGGACACCGTCCGCAACTTCGTCGAATACGTCGAGTCCGGACACTACGACGGCACGATCTTCCATCGCGTGATCCCGGGCTTCATGGTTCAGGGCGGCGGCTTCGATCCGCAGATGCAGCAGAAGCCGACCAAGGCGCCGATCCAGAACGAGGCCGCCAACGGCCTCAAGAACGATAAGTACACGGTCGCGATGGCGCGCACCAACGACCCGCATTCGGCGACGGCGCAGTTCTTCATCAATGTCGCCGACAACGATTTCCTCAATCACACCCAGCCGGCGGGTCAGGGCTGGGGTTACGCCGTGTTCGGCGCCGTCACCGACGGCACCGATATCGTCGACGAAATCGCGAAGGTGTCCACCTCGTCGCAGGGTATGCACCAGGATGTGCCGTCGGAGAACGTGGTGATCAAATCCGCGACCATCGCCGGCTGAACTCGGGTTCTAGCAGCGGTTCGGGTCGGGCCGGCGCCGGTATCCGGCGCGACCCGAACCGTAGCCCGTCACAGCGGCAGCAGATGGTGTTTACGCGGATTGCGGATCACCGTCTTGTCGCGCAGTAGTTGTAGCGCGCGGCGCAGTTCCAGCCGGGTCTGCGCCGGCTCGATCACCGCATCGATGAAACCGCGTTCGGCCGCCACCCACGGCGTGGCCACGGTGGCGTTGTAGAAATCGACCAATTGCTGGCGGACGGCCGCTTTCCGGTCCTCCGGCGCGGCGGCGATCTGGCTCGCGCCGATCAGGCTCACCGCGCTCTCCGCGCCCATCACCGCGATACGAGCGGTGGGCCAGGCGAGGTTCACGTCGGCACCACACTGTTTGGACCCCATCACGGCGTACCCGCCGCCGTAGGCCTTGCGGACGACCACGGTCACCTTGGGCACGGTGGCCTCCACGAACGCGAACAGGAACCGGCCACCGCGTTTGATGACGCCGATCTTCTCCTGTTCCACACCCGGCATGAAACCGGGGGTGTCGACCACGAGCACCAGCGGAATCTCGTAGGCATCGCACAACCGGATGAAATGCGAGGCCTTGTCCGAGGCGCGGGCGTCGAGCGCGCCCGCGTACACCATCGGCTGATTGGCGACCACGCCCACACTGCGACCGTCCACCCGGGCGAAACCGGTGATGATGTTCTTCCCGGCTTCCGCGCCGTATTCGTGGAAGTGGCCGTCGTCGAACATCCGTAGCAGCACATCGTGCATGTCGTAGCCGGCATTGTCGGAATCCGGGACGATCGAGTTCAGTTCCCGATCGCTGTCGGTGACCTCCGGTTCCAGCCCCGGATTGATCACCGGCGGCTGCTCCTGGCAGCTGGTCGGCATATACGACAGGTAGTCGCGCACCCAGGCGAACGCGGCGGTCTCGTCCTTCGCGATGTGATGGATATTGCCGTACTGGGCCTGCGCATGCGCACCACCCAGCTCTTCCAGGCTCACATCCTCACCGGTCACCTCACGGATCACCTTCGGACCGGTGACGAACATATGCGCGGATTCCACCGCCACCACGACATCGGTGTTGATCGGCGAATACACCGCACCACCGGCGCAGTTGCCGAGAATCATCGAAATCGTGGGCACCATCCCCGACAGCGGCTCCTGCCGGGTGCTCAACTCGGCGTACCAGGCCAGCGAGGACACCGCCTCCTGCACCCGGGCACCACCGGAATCGTTGATCCCGATCATCGGGCAACCGACCTTCGCGGCGTACTCCATGATCGCGGCGACCTTACGGCCGAACATCTCCCCCACCGACCCGCCGTAGACGGTCTGATCATGGGAAAACACCGCCACCGGGCGGCCGTCGACCAGTCCGTGCCCGGTCACCACACCGTCGCCGTACAGCGCGGCCGGGTCGCCGGGCCGGCGAACCAGCGCACCGATCTCGGTGAAGCTCCCGGGGTCGAGCAGCATATTGATCCGGTCACGAGCGCTGGGGATACCCTTGCGCGCCCGCTTCGCCACGCCGGCCTCGCCCGCCGGTTCCTGGGCGAGCTCCAAACGCTGCCGCAGGTCGGCGAGTTTTTCGGCGGTAGTGCTCACTTGCTCCCTTTCACACCCGATGAATCGATCCGGGCGAGTTTAGCGGTGAGGTCCGCGCCTATTTTTCCGATCCTGGGCTCATCGACGATCTGCAGGTGGTCGCCGGGGATGTGGATGACCTCCAGGTTGGGCACGTACTCGTCCCAGCCGCCGTTGGGCTGACGCTCGGCGAACCGGGGTTCGAGCTCGATCATGCCGTCGTGGTAACGGTCGGCGAGATAGAGCACTACATCGCCCTCGTAGTGGCTGGGTTGTACCCGCTGCAACGCCTGGTTCTCGATCCAGGAGGTGCGCTGGTGTTCGATCACGCCTCCGGGGATCTTCGCCCCGGTCATCTTGATCAGGCTCGACACCATTTCGAACTGTTCCTCTGGCGTGGCATCGGCCAGCTCACGCAATTGCCCGGGGTCCAATTCGCCCTGCACCCCGTAGGTCTTCTGCGCGAAGGCCTGGTAGCGCTCCATCCGGCGCAGACTTTCCTCGGAGCTGTTGTCCTGCGGTTCACTCGGGATGGCGAGATCGATCAAACCCACGACCCGCACATCGGCGCCCTCGGCGCGCAGCACCTGCGCGACCGCCATGGCGAGAACCGCACCGAGCGACCAGCCGTACAGCACATAGGGGCCCTCGCCCTGAAGCTTCCGCAATTCGGGAATGTACTGCCGGGCACGCTCTTCGATCGAGCCTTCGACCCGTTCGAACCCGTACATCGGAGTCTCGGCGGGCAACCGCTTCAACAGCGGTTCGTACACGAGAGTGTTACCGCCGGACGGATGGAACACGAACACCGGAACGGCCTGAGACCCTTCGGTTCGTGCGCGCAACGGCCGGACGAACCCGTCCACATCCGCACCGCTGTCCTGCAGCGTGCGCACGATATCGGCGAGCTGTTCGATGGTTTCGCAATCGAGCACATCGTCGACGGTGATCTCCGCCCCGACCCGCTCGGTGAGGCGTTCGGCCAGCTTCTCGGCGGTGTCTTCGTCCAGGATCGGCAAGGTGTTGAAGATCCCGCCGGCCGATTCGCCGGTGATCGTGGCCCAGGAGGCGTAGGTCAGCCGTTCCGCAGCGTCACGTGGCGGAACGTTCTCCTCATCCGCGGCACCGGCCGCGCCGCCACCGAATACCGCCGCACCTGCAGCCGGGGCAGGTGCAGCCGTGGGCTGTGGTGTAGCCGTGGGCCGGGTCTCACTGCGTGCCGATTCCGCCTCGGTGTCACCGGCTTTCGAACCATTGGTGGGGGCACCGGGAGCCTGGTTCGTGGCGGCACGACCACCAGGTTTCGCGCCGTTCGGGATCACACCGGAATCCGTGGTCCCGGACGCGGTGCCGGCACTCGAATCGTCTGCGGCTATCGCAGATTTCGTACCCGCGGCGGGGCTATCGGTTGCCGGCTCGGGGGAAGTTGTGCCGGAGATTGCCTCGGCGGTGCTGTCGGCAGCCGGTTCGGTGGCTGTACTACCGCCCGATGCCTGGTTCAAGGCCGCGACCGGATCCTGCCCCGACTCCATGGCCGCCTTCGCCGCTTCGACGAAGTTGTCGTCCACATTGAGCGCCCCGGATTCCCCGGCGGCCTGCTTCTCCGCCATTTCCCGCACCTCGTCGCGGTGCTCGATCGCGTAGCGCAGCACCTTCCCGACCTCGTGCAGGCTGGCATCGCGTACCGCGGAAACCTGGAGCTGCGGAATATCGAATTCGTATTCGACCCGGTTCTTGATCCGCATCGCCATCAGCGAATCGAGGCCGAGTTCCATGAGCGGGATCTCCATCGGCAGATCCTCGACGGCGTAACCCATGGATTCGGCGACGATGAGCGCCAGCCGTTCCTCCACGGTCTGGCCGCTGTCCGGGTTCCAGCGGTCGCCGAAGCCGGCCGTATCCACCGCGTCCAGGACCTCGGGTGCCGGCGTGACCGCCGGGGCAACTGCCGCCGATTCGGCCGGGGCCGGGAACGCCTGAGCCGCACCGGAGGTGATCACCGCGTCGTACAGCAGCCGGAACTGCGCACCTTCGCGGGCATGCACCTGTACGGACGCGCCGCCGGGGTGTGGGGTGAGGGTGGTGGTCAGCGTCCCGGTCGCGGGCAGCGGTGCGTGGGCGATACTGGCACCCACTTTCACATCGGCCAGTACCTGCGCGGCCGCCGCGCCTACCAGCGCCGGCAGTTCGTCCACCGCCGCGGCCTGCACCTCCCAGACATGTCGGCCGTCCGGCAGCGCCACCGAGGCGCCCGGCACCCGCGCGCTGCCGCCGGTGGACAGCGGGCTCACCTTGGGCCAGTAGTGCTTACGGACGAACGCGGTACGCGGGATATCGGCGTAGGGCCCGGCCGGTACCAGCGACGCCAGATCCACCGAGTGGCCGTGCACGTACAGCTGTGCCAGCGCCGTGATCACCGCGGCGGATTCGTCTTCTTTGCGTTTGAGCGTCGGGATGAGCTGGGCGTCGTGCAGGCCGGCGGCGAAGGTGGTGCCGAGTACCTGCATGAGCGCCACCGAGTTCGGGGCCAGTTCCAGGAACGTCGTGACCCCGGCATCGACCGCGCGCTTCACCGCATTGGTGAAGTACACGCTGTGGCGCATGTTCTTCACCCAGTAGGCCTCGGTGTGCACCGGGTCGTGACCGGGCGCGTAGTACTGCTCCTTGTCGACCGTGGAGTACAGCCCGACCGTCGGTTTCGTCGGCTCGAGCCCGGCCAGTTCGGCGGCGAGTTCACCGAGCAGCGGATCCATCTGCGAGGTGTGCCCGGCGCCCTTGGTCTGCAGTACGCGGGCGAATTTCCCGGCTTCCTCGACCTTCGCGACAATCGCCGCGACCTGATCCACCGGGCCACCGATCACGGTGTTGGTCGGCGCCGCGTACACCGCGACCTCGATATCCGGGTAGTCGGGCAGCATGGCGGCAACATCCTCGGCGCTCAACTCCACCAGCGCCATATTGCGGACGTCGTCGTCGGTGAGCATCTGCTCGCCCTCACGCATCAGGCGGGAACGCGCGCAGATCACCCGCACCGCGTCCTCCAGCGGCAGCCCGCCGCTGATATACGCACCGGCCACCTCCCCCTGGGAGTGGCCGACGATCGCAGTGGGTTCGGCTCCATGCGCCCGCAGCAGCGCGGCGAGTCCGATCTGGATGGTGAACGTACCGACCTGCGAGGTGCCGATATCCCAGTCCTGGGCATCGTCGAGCATCAGCTCGCGCACCGAATAGCCGGCCTCGTCCTCGACGAGTTCGTCGACCTCGTCGACGGTGCGGCGGAATATCGAATTCTCTTGGTAGAGCTGTTTACCCATCTTCCGGTGCTGAGCACCGAAACCGGCCATCACCCACATCGGCCCCTCGGGCGCGGGCGCGTCCGCGGTGAACACCCCGGCCCCCGGCTTACCCGCGGCGATCGCGCGCAACCCGGCCACGGCCTCGGCGTGATCCTTGGCCAGCACGACGCCGCGGGACCGCCAGTGACTGCGCTTGGCCAGCGCCCGCGCCACATCCGCCAGCGGAGTCCGCTGCCCCGCTTCGCTTTCCAGCCAATCGGCCAGATCGGCGGCGGCGCGGCGACGACGCGAGGGCAGATAGGCGGAAACGGCCAGGATCACCGGCAGCGGTTCGGCGCGATCGGCCGACCATTCGGGGTCGGGCGCGGCCTCCGCGGTAACCGCTTCCGCCTCTGTCACCACATCGGTGGTCTCCACGTCGAGTCCGGCGGTCTCCGGCGTGCTGTCGCCCGGTTCTTCGGCCGCGGCGACCGGGGCGACGTACTCCTGGACCACCACGTGCGCGTTGGCCCCGCCGAAGCCGAAACCGGAGATACCCACCGTGGCGATGCCGCTGTAGCGCGGGAACGGGGTCGGTTCGTCGACGACCTTCAGCCGCGCCTGCTCGAACGGGATGTACGGGCTCGGCGCGGAGTAGTTGATATTGGCGGGCACGACATCGTTACGGAACGCCATGAGCACCTTGGCCAGGCTTGCCACGCCGGCCGCGGATTCCAGGTGCCCGAAGTTGGTCTTGGCCGATCCCAGCAGGACGGGCGCATCGGCGGCACGACCGGCGCCGACCACACGGCCCAACGCCGCCGCCTCGATCGGGTCACCGATGGGGGTTCCGGTGCCATGCGCCTCGATGTAGTCGACGGTGGAGGGCACGATCCCGGCGTCGCGATAGGCGCGGCGCAGCACATCTGCCTGAGCCTCGGGATTGGGCGCGGGCAGGCCGTTGGACCGCCCGTCGCTGTTGACCGCCGACCCCTTGACTACAGCCAGAATGTTGTCGCCGTCACGTTCGGCATCGGCCAGGCGTTTCAGCACGACCAGCCCGGCTCCCTCGGACCGCACCATACCGTCGGCATCGGCGGAGAAGGCCTTGATCCGGCCGTCCTTTGCGACCGCGCCGGCCTGGTCGAATCCCAGCGTGACCATGGGCGCAAGCATCATGTTGACCCCACCGGCAAGGGCCACATCGGCATCGCCGGCCCGCAGCGCCTGGACGGCCTGGTGTACGGCTACCAGCGTCGACGAGCACGCGGTATCCACCGCCACGGACGGGCCGCGGAAATCGAAGAAATAGGAGACGCGGTTGGGAATGATGCTGTTCGCGCTTCCCATGATCTTGTACGCCTCGGCCGAGGCCGGAACGTTCGGATCCGTGTCACCCAGGCTCATGGCGGCGAGCAGCTGGAAATCGCTGGTCGAGGTCCCGATGTACACACCGACCGATTCCCCGCGCAGATCACTGGCCGGGATATGCGCGTGCTCCAGCGCTTCCCAGGTGAGTTCCATCATCAGCCGCTGCTGCGGGTCGATCCGCTCGACCTCGATCGGCGACATGGCGAAGAACTCGGCGTCGAAATCGGTGACGACGTTCTGGTCCAGGTAGCCGCCGCGGGTATTGCCCTCCTCCACGGCCTGCGCGAACTGCGGTTCGCTCAGGAATTCCGCCCAGCGTCCCTCGGGGAGGTCGCGGATGGCGTCGCCGCCGTTCATCAGGAATTCCCAGGTCGATTCCGGGGTGTCGCCCGCACCCGGCAACCGGGTCGACAGTCCCACGATCGCGATATCGTGCGCTCCCCCCGGTGCGAGCCCGGCGGTATAGAACTGGTCGTCGGGAACCTCGAGCGTGCTCTCCGGTGGCCCGTTGACGATCACCTCGGCCAGCGAGGCGATCGTCGGATGCTGATAGATGATGGTGGGATCGAGTATCACACCGGTGAGGTCCTCGATTTCGCCGCCGAGGGCCAGCGCATCCCGCGAGGCGAGCCCGAACTCCTCCATCGGCCGGTCGACGGTGATCTTGTCGACCGACTGGCCGGTGGCCTCGGCCACCCAGCGCCGCAACCACTCTCGTAGTTCCGCCACCGATATCTCGGATTTCGCGGTCTCGGACCCGGCCGCCGCGCTCGTCCCGGCGGTATCGCCCTCCTGCTCGACGGGAAGGTTCTCGGTCGTATCCGGCGACGTGCCCTCGTTATCAGCCATCAGTCCTCAAGCTACCTGTCTGTATGCGGTGCCTGGCAACAGCCTGCATCGCAGGGATGGGTGGACGGCAACCGCCGGCGCCGCGGTGGTCACGATGCCACCACCTCCGGCGCACGACACGGGCCGCTGGGTTTCGTTCGGCCTCCCACCTGCGCCGATGCAGGTGAACACCGCGCGATACGGCGCTCGGCCGCCGCGCCGGTGGGCTGGTTCCGCCGCGTATGCGTGATCACGCTGCGTTACCTCCTCCGGCACTACGCTCAGCCGCCTATCATCCCGGACGCTGCGCCACCGCGTCGACCGGGCTCATTCCTCAGGTGCATCGGGGAACGCCTGCTGCGTGTAACCACCACGCAGCGTGCCCTCGATATACGCCGCCTTGCAGGCGCGTCGCGCGATCTTCCCGCTGGAGGTGCGCGGGATCGAGCCCGCGGGTACCAGCAGTAGGTCGCGCACCGTGACACCGTGGCGCTGGGAGATCGCCGCCCGGACCGCGTCCGCGATCGGCATCGGATCGGCCTTACCGGCGCCGGGGCCGCGCTCGGCGACGACGACCAGTTGTTCGGAGGCGTCGTCGGCGTCGAATTTCAGACCCGAGTGGCTGCCCTGCGCGAAAACCTCGGCGGGGAGCTGATTGGCCGGGACCGAGAATGCCGCCACGAACCCGGGCCGCAGGGCGTTGCTCGCTTCCTGCGCGGAGAATTCCAGGTCCTGCGGGTAGTGGTTGCGGCCGTCCACGATCACCAGGTCCTTCACCCGGCCGGTGATGTAGAGCTCACCGTCGAAGTACACGCCGTAGTCGCCGGTGCGCATCCAGTTCGCATCGGCGGCACTGCCCTCGGCGTGGCTGCCTTCGGGCAGGCGCTCGGTGACCTTGTTCCGGAAGGTCGCATTCGTCTCGTTCTCGCGACCCCAGTACCCGATCCCCATGTTGTTGCCGTGCAGCCAGATCTCGCCGACATGCCCGTCGGGCTGTTCGCGTGGCGTACCGTCGACCGATTCCGGGTCCACGATCACGGCCCACTGCGAGCGGGCGATATAACCGCAGCTGACCTGGGCGATCGCATTATCCGAGCCCGGTTCGACCTTCACCATCCGGCCGGCGTTCAGCTCGGCGCGGTCGACATAGGTGACCTTCGCCTCGTCCTCCGCCTTGGTGGCCGAGACGAACAGGGTGGCCTCGGCCATGCCGTAGCAGGGTTTGATGGCCGTCTTCGGCAGGCCGTACGGGGCGAATGCCTCGTTGAACTTCTTCATCGACGAGGTGGTCACCGGTTCGCTGCCGTTGATCAGGCCGATCACATTGGACAGGTCCAGCGATTCACCGTTCTTCGGCAGCCCGCGCACGGCGGCATGTTCGAACGCGAAGTTCGGGGCCGCGGCGAAGGTGCCCGCGCCGTCGGAGGCGGCGGCGAGCTCCTTGATCCAGCGGTACGGCCGCCGCACGAACGAGGCCGGCGACATGATGGTGATGAACTTGCCGCCCACGGCGGGCAGGATCACAGTCAGTAGGCCCATATCGTGGAACAGCGGCAGCCAGGTGACACCGCGCGAGTTCCAGTCCAGGTTGATGGCGTCGACCATCTGCAGCAGGTTGGTGCCCACGGCGCGGTGGGTGATCTCCACACCGGCCGGGGTACGGGTGGAACCCGAGGTGTACTGCAGGTAGGCGATATCGTCCACCGCGATATCCGGCCGCACCCAGCTCTCCCCGACACTGTCGGGAATCGCGTCGACGGCGATGATGCGCGGGCGCTGCGCCGCAGGCAGCGAACGGAAGAACTGGCGCACTCCGGCCGCGGACGAGCCGGCGGTGAGGATGGCCGACGGTTCGCAGTCGCCGAGCACCGCGTGCAACCGGTCGGTATGACCGGGCTCGTCGGGATCGAACAGCGGTACGGCGATCGCGCCCGCGTAGATGGCGGCGAAGAAGGAGATCACGTAGTCCAGGCCCTGCGGTGCGAGTACCGCCACCCGGTCACCGGGTTTGGTGACCTGCTGCAGTCGACCGGCCACCGCGCGCAGCCGGACCCCGAACTGTTGCCACGTCAGCTCGTGTACCTCACCATCGCGTTCGCGCGAATAGTCGATGTAGCGGTACGCCAAGGTGTTCGCGTCGTTGCGGGTGTGCTTCTCGACGTGGTCGACCAGGGTGCGATCATCGGGAATGGTGATGTTCCCGTTCTCGTCCAGGTAGTCGTCGAAAGTCTCGTCCATTCCTTCTCCTCCGAGGCGCACGCCGCAACGGCACGATGACCGTTATTTACTGTGTGGCCCCGACTCGCTTTCGCCGCGGTGCTCTCATCCGAGAACTTTTCCCGCGGGTTCGGTGTGCGGTCTGCGCGGTGACCGCTATCGGCTAGATGTTCTCAAACCAGAGTCATGTTACAGAGACATGAGCCTCTCACTCCTCCCGGAGCAAGGGAATCACCGGCGCGAAAGCGTCCATCTGGGTCGGGTAGATGCCTATATAGGACATGCCCGTGAGTTGGCGCACCCGCCGCATCTGGTCGGCGATCTCCTCGAACGTACCGATGGCCACATACGGGGAGTTCAGGATGTCCTCGACTGTGAGCTGGGTATCCACCTCGAGGTCGGGAAGCTGTCCGCGGTCCAGGGCCGCAAGGGCCATTTCCGCCATTTTCTCCCGGTCGTCGGTGATGACGATCGCGGTAACGGCCCAGTTCAGCTCGATCTGGGAGAACCGTTCCCCGGCGGCTTCCTTGATCAACTCCACCTTCTCGATGGTCTTTTCGAGGGTGATGCTGGACAGCAGGCCCTGGCCTTTCGGCGTGGTGACCGGTACCACCGAGATGATATCGGCGTGTTTGGCGGCCAGCTTCAGCATGCGCGGCCCACCACCACCGGTGCACAGCGGCGGACGCGGGCCCTGCCGCGGCCGTGGCGTCCCCTTGATGCCGCGAACCTGGTAGTACTTGCCCTCGAAGGTGCATTCCTGCCCACGCAGCAGCACATCGAGGATGGTCAGCGTTTCGTCCAGTTTGGCCAGCCGGATCCCGGGGCGGTCGTAGTCCAGCCCGGCGGCGGCGAATTCGTCGGCCTTCCAACCGGCCCCGATGCCCACCTCGAGCCGGCCCTTCGACAGCACGTCGATGGTGGCGAGGTCCTTGGCCAGCACCACCGGGTGCCGGAAGCCGTTGGCCAGCACCGAGGTGCCGAGGCGGATCTTGTCGGTGGCCTGGGACAGCGCGCCGAGGGCGGCGATCGGACCGATCTGGTCACCGAGATGATCCGGCACCACGAACGTGTCGTAGCCGTACTCCTCGGCCTGCTGCGCCGTCTGGATGAACTTGCGGGCGCCACCTTCCTGCTTGTTCCCCTCGCCGGCGGCGGCGAAGCGGAACTTTCGCAACGGAGTGCCCAGCGCGCTCAACTCATCCACCGGTGCGGCGGCTTCTGTCATGAACTCATGCTCCTGGATATCGGAAGTCACTGCGTATCCCGGCCGGCGCAGGGCCGGGACGCGCGATCACCAGCGCACTTTACAGCGTGCTGCGGGGGAAGGAACACGCTGCGTGCGGTGAATTGTCACAACACGCCGCCCATACCTCGCCACACCGCCGCGACAGCGGCTCACCAGGGACAATTTGGCCTACTCGAGCCGAACGGTCCGCGCCCGGTGTCTGGGCCGCCGACACCTATTCGCTGTCGGCGCAGTCGCCGCGGAACCGCGCCGCTTTTCCGTGGGTTTCCCGCACCGTTCCCGGCGCAGGCGGGCGCGAACGCGCGACCACGGTTGCCGGACGCAACCTGCCCGGCATTGTTCGAATACATGCTGTGCCCAGGGTGGCCCCTGCTGCCACCCGCGCCGCCGCAACGCCGCCCGACCGGGCGATCACTCATGAATGCGGCGGTTGCGGCGCAGCATCGACCAGGCCGACAGCCCAGTCGGCGGCCCACTGGGTGGCTGTGGTGCCGTCGGGCTCCACCACGAAGTTGTGATAGAGGCTGTGCACAGGGTTTCCGACGGCGGCCGTGAGTGTGCCCAGGCTGCCGACGATATTGGCGGGACTGAGCGCGTTACGCGGTGCGTCGCAGATCAGGTCGCCGGGGGCGCAGATCGTGTACACCCGGTCGGCGATTTCACCGAAACCTCCCTCACGCGCACCCGTCATCGTGATCCCCGGCACGCTCAAACCGGCCAGCGCGACCTCCGCGCCGATACCGGGCGGCGGGTTGCCCACCTGGATCGGTTGCCCCGGCCCCGGTTCACCGGATCGGCGGCCGTCGGCGATCAGGGTCACCCCGAGTACCCGGTCCGCCGGCACCGGGCCGTTGCCCTTACCGATCTGCTCGGCGATATCCCCGGCAATGACCGCGCCCTGCGAGAACCCGGCCAGCACATACGTGGTGAGCGGGCATTCCTCGTGACGCTGGGTCAGGAAATCGAATGTCCGCCGCGTGCCCTCGGTACGCGAGACGTTGTAGGAGGCCTGCCCGTCCGGCGGAAACGCCACCGGATTGGAGAACTGTGCGACGTAGGGAACCGTGTACACGTCGACTCGTTCGGCCGGGAACTGTTCCCGCACCGGATCGCTGATGTTCAGCATCAGCGAAGCCGGGTTGGCCGACGGGTTGTAGGGGTCGTCGGTACTACTGGACTCCCAGGTACCCGGCACCGAAATCATCTGCACGTCCGGGCAGCTCGCCGGCTGACTGGTCGGTTCTTCCGGGCCCGGACCCGGGCCGGGCCCGGGCGGCGGTTCCCGCAGGCACCCGGCCAGCAGGTACCAGAGCAATATCACGATGACGAGCCCGGCCACACCCAGCGCGAGCAGCGTCAGGCAGCCCGCCGACCGCGACCGACCGGCTCCGGAACGTCCCCTACTCATCGGCAGCCACTAGCAGTAGTGCGCTTTCGCGGTATTGATGTAGATCTGTCCCGCCTGCTCGACCGGCATCTTCGCGGGATCGAATGCCGCATCCGCACCGGCCATCGCGGTCACCCAGGTGAGCATGGCGGGATCCGGGGTGCCCTGAGCCACCTGACTGCACACATAGGAGCCGATACTCAGCGCGGTATCCGGGGTCGACGGGGTCACACCCTGTTTCGCCAGCTCATCGATGTAGGTCTGTTCCTTGGGTCCGAGCTCCGCTGCCGCGGGTTCCTGGGGCTCCACCGGCGCGGGACGCTCCATTTCCTCCGGGGGCGCCTCCGGAGCGCTCTCCTCCGAAGCCGGAGGCTCGGGCGCGGGGGTCTGTTCCTCCGGCGCGGGCGCCGGAGCCGGCGCGGAGCTCTCGGACGATGCGGCGGCCGGGGTCGACAGCGTCGGGGTGCTGGTCGCGGTCGATTCCTCGTCGCCGCAGCCGGCGAGCAGTCCGGCAGCCGCCACGGCCGCCACCACACCGAGCATCGTGCCTCGGGTCCGATACATACATTCCATCCTGTGTTCCGGCGCGCCGTTGCGCGCTGGTTCACGGCACCCTGTCGAGCACCCCGAACCACTGGTTTGACCGTCGGGTTACGTCAGGGCCCGCCGCAGTAGTCGCGGGCCGCGCCCTCCGAGGGTAATACCAGAACCCAGATCAACGCTGCGCGGCGCTGTCGATGCTCTGCCCGCGCGTGGGTAGACGGCCCGAAAAGTGCATCACCGTGCAACCCATCCTTGGTTTGCCGACCGCGAAGGTTCGGGGCCCGTCTCGTTCTGGAGCGACGGAGCGGGGGAGCGAAGCGGAGGAGCGGAGGAGTGAAGAACGAGACCTCAGGGGCCCCGAACCCTGCGACGCCGGAGGCGGCGCCATTAATACAGCACTTCGGCACGATTGTCCCGGACAGTGATCGCACCGTGCTGGAAATTCTGCTGCACCCCGCCCGGGATGGCGAATTCGTCACTGATCGGGAAGCCCAGGCGGCCGTTCTCGAACCCCGCCTCCCGCCAGGCGTCCATGATCGGGCCGTTGCGGACCGCCCAGGCACCCGAGAGCGGGCTCCAGTAGATGTTGCCGCCCTCGAAACCGCTGAACCTGCCGAAATCCTTCAGCGGAAGTTCGGGAGCCACCGGGAAGCCGAGCCAACTGTTCTCGAAGCCCAGTCCGGCGTATTTGCCGAGGATGAGGCCCTCCACCCGGTGGGCCCCGGTGGCGGGACTGAAATAGAACGGGCCACCTTCGAAGGGTTGCACCGCGCCGTCGCGATGCGGTGTCTGCACCTCCGGCCCCACCGGGTATTTCGCCGGTCCGCCCTCAAAGCCCTGGCGCCCCCATTCGGCCAGGATCGCCCCGCGCACCATCTGCGCACCGGTTTCCGGTGTCCAGTACAGCGATCCGTGTTGGAACGGCTGGTAGCGGCCCCGGCCGTCCGGCAGCGGTGTCTCCCCGCCGATCGGCAGGCCGAGCGCACCGTGCGGTCCGGCCGCGGCCTGATAGCCACCGCCGATACGGCCGGCGACCGGGTGCGCGCCCGCCTCGGGGGTGAAGAAGACCCGGCCGTGCAGGAAATCCTGCGCCACGCCGCCGGGCACCCGGTATTCGCCGGTGAGGCAGGTACCGAGCCAGCCGTTTCCGGCCGCCACAGCGGCGATGGCACCCCCGACAGCGCATTCCGGTTTCGCGGCGGGCACCCCGAGTGCGGCGGCGGCCTGGGGCCAGGACTGGCGCAATTCGAAATCCCAGTACGGCCAGGTGTGGGTACCGGCGGAACGGTAGTTGACGGTTGCCGGGATGCGTAGTTCGTGCAGCTTCGAGACGAAATTCTGGGAGGTGATCAGCGATAGGGTCTCCAGGCCCATCCCGAACATATTCGGCGTGACTCCCGGGATCTCGGATCCCTCGTCGTGTTTCCCGGAGGCGCCGGTTCCGCTGGATATGTAGAGGGATTTACCTTTCAGGCGGTCGGCGAGGTACACCGGATCGTGTTCCTCCCAAAGCGGGCTGCCGGGCGGGCCCCACATCGCCGCGGCGTCGAATCCGCCGGCGTCGATCATGGCGAGCCGGATGGCCTGCGGCATACCCGTACTCGTGGTGGTGAGGAAACCGGAGTAGGAGGCGGCGAATTTCGCGAAATCGCTGTTGCGGGCGGACAGGAACATGGCGGCGGTGCCGCCCATGGAGAGCCCGGCTATTCCGCGGGTATCGGTGGCGCGCCATTGACTTTCCAGCAGGGGCGGGAGTTCCTTGGTGAGAAAGGTTTCCCACTTGTAGTTCTTGCCGTTGTCGGGTTCCAGCCAATCCGAATAGAAACTGGCCTGTCCGCCGACCGGCAGCACGGCCGTGACGTTCTTGTCGGCGAAGAAATCGACGGCGCCGGTTTCGGCGATCCAGCCGCTGTTGTCGTCGGTGGCGCGCAACCCGTCGAGCATGTAGAGCACCGGGAACTTCGCGTTGGGCGAAGTGTTCCAGTCCCGTGCCAGTAGCAACCGCACCTGGATGGGTGCGCCCATCGCAGGCGAATTCACCCAGATGGCGACGTGCCGGTCGGAATGCCAGACAATATTGCTGATCGTCGCCGGTGCGGCGGCCGCGGTGGGCTGGGCAGGTGCCGGAGCCTGGGCGACGACGAAGGGCAACACCAGCGCGGCAGCCACAACGGCGAGCCCGCGCCGGGCGCGTACACCGGATCGGCCGGTCGAACCCCCGCTAACGCGTTGCTTCCCTGCCACACACTGTTTGTACCGCCGTCACCGGCGGATTCGCGGTAGACGCGCGGACAGCAAATCAGTTGATCACCGTCGCGACCCGGAAACAGCAACGGCGCCACCTGCTCGTATTGCTGTGCAGGTGGCGCCGTTGCGCGGTGCTATCGGTTCAGCGGCAACCGATCAGCGTGTCGTTCTACTCACCAGCCGTTGGTGGAATCCAGGAACATCTTGCGGGAAGCGAAGAGCTGGCTCTCCCAGTACTTCCAGGAGTGGGTGCCGACGTTCGGGAAATCGAAGTGGGCGTCGATACCCAGGCTCTTCAGCCGCGCCTGGAAGGCCCGGGTGTTGACCAGCGACAACGCTTCCAGTGCCATGGCGTTACCGGTGTTGAACGCGCCGATCGCGGAGGCCGGCTTGTCGTGCGGGCCCGGCAGGCCGCTGGCGGCCGAGATGTACATCGGCAGACCACGCAGCTGCGGTGCGAAGACGAACGGGTCCATCCGCAGCCACTGCGGGCTCCACGGGGCGGCCATCGAGTCGACGTTGTACCGACCCGCGTCCAGCATGGCGATCCGGATGGCCTCACGCATACCCGGCGCCGAGATGTTCAGGTAGCCGGAGTAGGCGGCGGCCGACTTGAACTGGTCGCGATGGTAGGCGGCCAGCGACAGCGCCGCGCTGCCACCCATCGACAGGCCCGCCACCGCGTTGTTGGTGCGCGAGACCCCGTGGCCTTCGAGGAAGGCGGGCAGTTCCTCGGTGAGGAACGTCTCCCACTTGTAGGTGAACTTCTGGCCGTTGGTGTTGCTGGGCGAGTACCAGTCGGCATAGAAGCTGGACTGGCCGCCGACCGGCATGATCAGCGAGATGTTGTCGTTCGCGAACTGCTGGAGCGCGTTGGTCTCGAAGGACCAGGCATTGCGGTCTTCGCGGGCGCGCAGACCGTCGAGCAGGTAGAGCCCGGCGTTACCACCGCGGGCCGCCCACTGCACCTGGACCTTGATGGGGCCCATGCTGGACGGAACCATCAGTTCCTCCAGGCCGGCCCGGTGGACCGGCGCCGCCGGCGAGGCCACGGCGGTCGGAGCCGCGATACCCGCAGCGACCGGTAGCGCGAATACCGCCGCACCGATTGCCAGAATCCGGTTACGCCAACCGCGAGGTGCCCGTGACCGCCCTATACTTCTCTTCGGGCCGGCTGCCCTGCCGAAACGCATGAATTCTGCTCTCTTTCTGCTGTTGTGGTGTTGTACGCCACCGCTGCGCGGACAACACCCCCGTTTCTCCTCGGCGGCGCCGGCGGCCGGTCCCGACCAACCATCGGCCGACAGCGCTACAACGATCTGGTCACAGATGCGCTCGCTGGACCTTATTCGACCTCATCGAGCCCAAGCAAGGCCGTGCTGATCGGATGGCCGAAATCCGCCGCGAGAACGTTGTGATCGCCCCGTGACGATACCTTGCCGAGGCGTTGATGTCTCGGTGGGCCGCGATATTCCTCCGTTATCGAAATCGCGCTCTGACCGGGGTTGTGTAACGGAATACGAACCATGGGCGAATTCCCATCGACAGCAGTGGGGGGGGCAGCGAGGAACCCCGCCGGGGGGAAACCACCCGTCTTTTTTTGGGAGTGTCTTCTCCCCCCCCCCCCCCGCTCTCCCCCCTCTTTCTGCAAA
>NZ_JBHXMZ010000003.1:606046-729535 GCF_042719915.1 Nocardia sp. NPDC058499
CCACCTTATGGCGGGGGTGGGGAAAGAAAATAAGAACAAGGGGAAAATCCAAACGAAAAGAGTGGGCCCCACAGGAGGAACTTTTGGGGGCCGACCCCACTGCTGTCGTTGCGGAGGCCTGCCTCGGCCCCCCGACCGCCGGTTATCCGATATTCGCGGACAAATCCGGAATCATCCGATGTACTTCGGCTTCCCAGTACGTCCAGGCGTGGATACCCGCCTGCGGGAACGAGTACGTGACATTGTTCGCACCCAGCGACATCATCCGCAGCTGGAACGATCGGGTGTTGGCGAGCGCCAGCGCCTCCAGCGCCATTCCGTTCACGGTATTGCCGTTGAATCCGTCGGCCGGCGCGGGCAACCCGCTACCAGCGGATATCCATAGGCGGGTGTTGTGGTCGCGCAGTAGCGGCGCGAAAACGAACGGATCCATCCGCAGCCACTGCGGACCCCACGGTGGCGCCATTGAGTCGACGTTGTACCCACCGGCATCGATCATGGCCAGCCGGATGGCCTCACGCATACCCGGCGCGGAGATGTTCAGGTAGCCGGAGTAGGAGCCGGCGAAACTGAACTGGTCCGGGTGATAGGCGGCCAGAGTCAAGGCGCCGCTGCCGCCCATCGACAATCCGAATACGCCGTTGCGGTACGGGTTGAACCCGAGACGGTCGCGCAATGCCCAGCGCAAATGCTGGTTTATGAACGTTTCCCAGGCGTAGCGATAGCTTTTGCCCGGCCCTTCGGATGCCACGTTGAGTGCGCCGGATCCCGAGGACGAGCCGGTCGGCGGCGCCCCGAAGAACGAACTCGGCGCATTCCAGTCGGCGTAGAAGCTGGACATACCGCCGATCGGCATGACGACGTTGATATTCCAGTCGGTGAGCGCGTCGGCGACATTGGTATCGAACTCCCAGCCGCTGTGCGTCTCGGGGGCGCGCATACCGTCCAGGGCGTAGACGACGCGGTTGGTGTTGCCGTCCTTGGCCCGGAAGATCCGTGACCTGATCGGGCCCATCTCGGGGGAATCGACCACGAAATCGAATCCCCGGGGATTGGGTGCCGCCTCGACCCGGGCGCCCGAATCGGACAACGACACCGCGAGCGGGGCGAGCAGTGCCACGGTGATACCCAGCGCCCAACGACCGATCCACCGCCGGGATCGGACCGATCTGAGCCTTCGCGCACTTCGCATTCGACTAGACCTTTCGCCTGGACAGCCGGACAGCAAACCACGAGCTACGTTACCGGCCCCATATGGATACGTAGACCACGGCACCCGCTGGATACGGACGCCGTTACCTGGATACATGTCCCTGGTGTATCAATCGACCAGGTGCGTGTTCATGGTGCCAGATCCTGGCACAGGTCACGTGCATAAGTGTGGCGCGGCTGCGATTTCGTTGCCGCACAGCCCAGTGGGCGGGTGCGGCAACGCTTCCGCAAAACAGACCGTCCGGTCCGCCGAGATCAGCCGATATTCGCCGACAGGTCCGGGATCATCCGGTACACCTCGTCGGTCCAGTACCGCCAGTTGTGCACACCGACGGCCGGGAAGTCGTAGGTCACGTTCTGGGCCCCCAGCGACATCATGCGGGCCTGGAACGCCCTCGTGTTGACCAACGCCAGCGCCTCCAGGCCCATGGCGTTCACGGTGTGCATATCCAGCCCGTCCGCAGCCGCGGGCAGCCCGCTACCGGCCGAAATCCAGAGCCGGGTGTTGTTGGCGCGCAGCATCGGCGCGAAGACGAACGGGTCCATCCGCAGCCACTGCGGGCTCCACGGTGGCGCCATTGCGTCGATATTGAACCCGCCGGCGTCCAGCATGGCCACCCGCAGAGCCTCGCGCATACCGGGGGCGGAGACGTTCAGATAGCCCGAATAGGAGGCCGCGTACCGGAACTGGTCCGGATGGTATGCCGCGAGGGCGAGTGCCGCACTACCACCCATGGACAGCCCGAAGACGCCGTTTCCGTTCGGGTTGAAGCCGAGCCGGTCGCGCAGCGCCCAGCGCAGGTCGCGGGTCAGGAAGGTTTCCCATTTGTAGGTGTTCGACCGGCCCAGCCCGGCCGCCGAACCCGAGGCCAGCCCCGAACCCGAATCCGCCGCCGACCCGCTGGCGTCACCGGCGCTACCGGAACTGCCGAGGCCGAAGAAATTGCTCGGCGCGTTCCAATCCGCGTAGAAGCTGGAGCGGCCGCCGACCGGCATGACGACGTTGATATTCCATTTGGTGAGCTCACGGGCGACATCGGTATCGATTTCCCAGCCGCTGAGATCGTCGCGGGCGCGCATCCCGTCCAGCGCGTAGACCACCCGGCCGGTGTTCCCGTCCGCGGCGCGGAAGATACGCGATTTGATCGGCCCCATCTCCGGGGATTCGACCCAGAAATCGAACCCGAAAGCGGGATCGAAACGCGCCGACGCCGGAGCGTCCGGACCCGCGACCGACATCCCCACCGGCAGCAGTACCGCCAAAGAGAGCAGTGCCGCTCGTTTCAGCCGGTTGCCCAGCCGCCGCCCTGGGTGGCCGGTCCGTTGGCCGTGGCCGATAACGCCTCGCATTACTCCCACCCTCCGTCGTGCGACCCATCGATCGCGTGGTCCGACGCCGGTTCCCGGCTGCGTGCGTACCGGGAACGGACGCCAGCACAATAGCGTGACACGCCGACAGCCGCCCGCCGGGAACCCACGCCGATCCGGCGGTGCCGAAAAGCTATCGGCGAACGGGCAGCTCAGCGTACCGGCGGAACCGGATCGACCAGGCCACAGCGTTGAATCTCATACTCCGGGACGCGGTCGATGCGGTAGGACGCGAAATCGAAGGCGTGCAACAGATTGTGCTTGAAGCGTTCGAAGGTCAACGGGCCCTTGTAGGACAGCATCAATGCGTGGGTCTGCGGGCAGGACATGGCGACGTGGGCCTGTTCCACCCAGTCCTCGTCCATGTACCAGGGCAGCCACGGTTTGCGGTCCACCATGCCGGTTTCCACGATCACCCAGTCCGGGTAGAGGCTCTTGTCGTGACCGATACGGCCGTCCTCGAGTCGTTCGGTATGCGCGGCCAGCGGGAAGGCCAGACCCATCGGATCGATGACCCGCACGTCCAGCGGGACGTTCATGCTGGTCATACCGAGATTGAGGAAGTAGACCGTATGTCCCGCACCGCCCGGCGGAATCGGGACCGGCGGCGGCGCCACGTACCAGAACATGAACGACGGCGAATTCAGCAGCAGGCCACCGTCGGGCGTGTTCTCGATGGCCTCCACCATGGGCCGCATCCGCGCGTAGTCGAGGTAGTCCTCGGCGCGGATCGGGTGGTCGTGACCGGTATTGAGGACGTAGTAGATACGTTCGTCGACGATACCGGAGTCATCGATCTTGGTTCCGGTTTGGATCGCGGTGGTCCCCGAGGCCATCAGCGCCCAGACCACGGTCCCCGCCAGCGCGACCACCAGCAGGCCGAAGGCCGGGGCGTCCCGGCGCGTCAACGCCCGGACCCCGCCCTCGGGCAGCCGCAGCGGCAGCACCGCGACCGGTAGCAGGAACAGGAACAGCTGCGGCAGCAGCATCCGGCCGTGCATGAAATCGCCGCCGACCCGCAGCGCGTAGACGGTGAGGATCACCGCGGCGCCCAGCACCAGCGTGACCACCGCGGCCGGGGTCCGCAGCCGTTCGCGCAGCCGCCGGATCCGCCCGGGTTTCTCCGCCGCCGGATCTTGTTCTGCGGCGGGGTCCACCACGACCGGTTCGGCGCGATACGCCCGCGCCGCCACCAGGCCCGCGATCAGCAGAATCGCCAGCGGCACATAGAGGTAGTACGGGCCGGCGAGATCCCAGAGGTAGGTGAGACCCTGTCCCCATTTGGCTCCGCCCGCATCCTTGGCGACCGCGGTGTTCGGGTACGGCAGCCCGTAGTAACCCATCCGCCAGACCTGGTAGCACAGCGGTACCGCGCCGGCCACGGCGACGATCAGCCCGCGCAGCAGCCACGGCCGCAACCGGGAGGCCGGCATCGGGGCGAAGAAGATCAACAGCAGGGCCAGCCCGCCGACCACCGCCATCTCCGGGCGGATCAACGGGGCCAGGCCCGCGAGAAATGCCAGTCCCAGCAGCCCGGGAACGCCGGGGCGTTCCGCTTTGCTCCAGCGGATCAGCAGCAGCCAAAGCAGCGCGATCCAGCAGATGACCAGGCAGTTCTCCAGGCCGGAGGTCACATAGTCGCGGGCCGGGGGTACGGCGATATAGGCCAGCGCACCGGCCGGCAGCAGTAGCGTCGACGAGGCCGGACCCCACAGCTTGCCCGTGCCCAGCATCGCTAACGCCAGCGCCAGCAGCGAAAGCGTCAGCGCGACACCCAGGACGACGTATTCGAGCCGGGCCTGGGTCACCCAGCTGAAGAACCACACGATGTAGGTCCATGCCGTACTGGTATTGGTCTCCACCCGCTCGCCCGGGTTGAATACCGGGCCGTTACCGGCCAGCAGATTGCGCACCGTACGCAGGACGATGAGACCGTCGTCGGCGATCCAGCGCCGCTGCCAGCCGCCGAAAGCGAGCAGGGCGACGGTCGCCACGATCCCACCCGCGAACACCGCGCGCGGTATCCAGGTGGGACGCGCCGACGAGCGGGGCTGCTCGGTGGCAGCCCGCTCGCCGGTCTTTTCTTTTTCGGCTACCGCAATCTCGTCAGAAGAGATAGACAGCGACACCTACCGCTCCGATCCAGGCAATGGCGAGCAACTGCAGGACGCGGTCCCCGAAGGCGATCTCTTCCGGCTCCCCGGCTTCACCACCGTCGACATCCACGGCGTAACGCAGAATCGCGATGGTGAACGGGATCATCGAGAGAGCAAACCACTCCGTATCTTTGGCCGCACCCTGTTCGAAAGCCCACAGTCCGTAGAAGACCACGACCGCCGTGGCGGCCAGGCTCCAGGTGAATCGTAGGTAGGTCGGGGTGTAGTACTCCAGGGATTTGCGAATCTTGGCCCCGGTCGAAAGCGCCAGCTGCAGCTCGGCGTACCGCTTACCGGCCGCCATGAACAGCGACCCGAAGGCCATGATCAGCAGGAACCACTGCGACAGCGGGATTCCGGCGGCCACACCGCCGGCCACCGCGCGCAGCAGGAATCCCGAGGACACGATGCAGATATCCAGAACGGCCTGATGCTTGAGACCGAAGCAGTAGGCCAGCTGGACACCGACGTACACGCCGATGGCGACGGCGAGCTGCCAGTTCGCCACGAAGGAGAGCCCGATCGAACCGATCAGCAGCACCGCCGACAGCGCGAAGGCCAGGTTCACCGGAACCACACCGGCCGCGATCGGGCGGAACCGCTTGGTGGGATGCGCCCGATCGGCCTCGACGTCCATCGCGTCGTTGACCAGATAGATACCCGAGGCCGCCATACAGAAGACCACGAACGCGATCGCGACGCTGCCGAGCACATCCAGATCGGTGACCGACCCGGCGGCCATCGGTGCCGCCAGCACCAGGACGTTCTTCACCCACTGGCGCGGGCGTGCGGCCTTGATCAGGCCACCGACCAAGGTCTTGGGTGGTCCCTTGACCTCGGCCTCGGCCAGATCGACGCCGGTGGGCTCTTCACTCATATCAGGCAGTGCCTTTTCGTCTCGGGCCTTTTCGTCTTGTACGGTCACTGTCGAGTCTCTTTTCGGCGGCGAGCAGGACGGCGGCGGACGCGGCGCCGAGCGCGGAACCGGCGATCACATCGGAGGGGTAATGCACCCCGAGAACGACCCTGGACAGCAACATCGGCGGTACGAGCACCGCTGGCAAGGGTAGCCCGGTCAATTTTCCGAGCAGCACCGCCGCCGCCGTTGTCGAGGTCGCGTGCGAGGACGGGAAGCTCAGTTTGCTCGGCGTACCGACGTTGACCTGCACCGACGGCGCGTGCGGTCGCGGGCGGCGCACTATGCGCTTGATCACGATGGACGCCGCGTGTGCACCGACGGCGCCGACGGCCACCCCGGCCCACTGCCGCCGGCGGGGTTTGTCGGCGAGCGCACCGGCCGCGGCGATCGCGACCCAGCCGAGCGCATGCTCGCCGAAATGCGACATACCGCGCGCCGCCGAGATCACCGGCGGGGTCGCGATGGCGCCCTGCACCGCCTCGATGATCTTCACCTCGGGCGGGGCCTGGCCGGCGGCCGAATCCTGCAGGCTCGGGTTCATCGCATTCACCGCTGGGTCTCCGTACTACCGTCGATGCCGAAAACCTTCTCCCACGCGGCGGTACCGGTGAGTTCCGCATGCGCGGCACGATAGCGCTGCCGCATCTCCGGCATCCGGTCGGCGAGTTCCTTACGCAACCGCAGCGCTTCGCGCAGCAGCCCGTAGGCCTGCCGCGGATCTCGTTTCCGGTACACCACGCCGCGTCCGTCAGCAGTGGTGACGGTGACTCCGTCGACCTGGGAGAGCAGGAACCAGCGCGCGTCCAGGGTCGGCACATTGAGCTGCGGGCGCTCATGATGCTCCGGATGCGCCGGCCGCAGGTTGTTCAGCACGCCTTTGCCGAGCCGCACGATCTTGGCGATCGGGTTGGCCGGTTCGGCCACCGCGCCGACGCCGATACCGCTGGCCAGCGGCAGTTCGGTCGAGGACGGCAGGGTTACCGCGTCCGGATACTGTTTGCGCAGTTCGTGTACCGCGCCCAGCGCGCTGGGCAGCAGTTCGAAAAGACGCTGGGGGCCGGCCAGGAAATCGCGGATGGCCAGATTCTGCACCGCGACCGTCGAATATTCCAGGCACAGCAGGTGTTTGACGGTCGCCTTGACGGTGTGCGCGATCATCGCGCGCCCGCTACCCGGCTGGTACAGCGAGGCCACCACCAGGCGGTTGCGCAGATGGAAATACGCCTGCCAGTCGATGGCGTCGTCTTTATCGCTCCACGCCATATGCCAGACCGCGGCACCCGGCAGGGTGACCGTCGGATAACCGGCTTCACGGGCCCGCAATCCGTATTCGACGTCGTCCCATTTCAGGAACAACGGCAGCGGCTGCCCGAGTTGTTCGGCCACCTGCCGCGGAATGACGCAGGTCCACCAGCCGTTGAAATCGCCGTCGATACGCCGGTGCAGCAGTTTCGAATTGTCCCGGTCACGCAGCGGGTACTTCGCGAAATCGTGGTCGTATTCGACATTCGGCGCCGCCGACCACATGAAGATATTGCGGTCGACCACCTCGCCCATCACATGCAGGTGCGAACGTTCCTGCAGGTTGAGCATCTGACCGCCCACCAGCACCGGAGATTCGGCGAAACGGGCGAATGCCAGGGAGCGCAGTATCGAATCGGGTTCGATCTCGATATCGTCGTCCATGTAGACGATGTATTCGGCACTGGTCGATTTCAGCGCCTCGTACATCACCCGGCTGTATCCACCGGACCCGCCGAGATTCGGCTGATCGTGAATGGCGAGCCGGTCACCGAGTACGGCGGCGGCCTCGTCGAAACCGGGTTCGTCGACGACCTTGCGGGTGCCTTGATCGGGAATGATCACCGCGTCGATCTGCGCCAGCACCAGCGGGTCGGCACCGAGCGCGGCCAGCGTTTTCACCGCATCGGTGGGACGGTTGAAGGTCGGCATACCGACCGCGATCCGGCCCTCGCCGGGGGCTTCGATCGGCGCGTACCAGCCGCCGGATACCAGCGTCACCGCGGTATCGGTCGTGATATCGAACCAGAGCCAGCCGCCGTCCTCGAACGGCCCGAAATCGGTCTCCAGTTCGAGCGTGACGGTTTCGGCGCCGGGCGCCACCGCGAACTCCTGGCCCTGTACGTGGATACGCGAGCCGTCGGCCTTGGACCGGTACATATCGACCCGGCCGTGCCCGGCCAGCTCCAGCCGCAGCACCACCGAATCGAGGATGCTCCAGCGCCGCCAGTAACTGGCCGGCAGCGCGTTGAAATACGTGCAGAACGACACCTCGGACTCCGCGCCCACCGAGAGCGAGGTCCGGGTGCCGGCGTGTGCGCGCCGGGCGTTGGTCGCCGACTCTTCCAGGTAGAGGGTGCGCACATCCAGCGGCTCACCCGGGCGGGGCAGGATCACTCGCTGCAGGAGTGACTTCGCACGGGTGGTGGACGCGCTGTGCGTCAGTGATGCGGAGGTCATACGTCGTTGTTCTCCTCGGCCAGCGGTGCACCCGATTCCAGATGCGGCCGCAGCACATTGTCGAACATGTTCAGTGCGCTCGCGATGGCCATATGCATATCCAGGTACTGGTAGGTACCGAGGCGGCCGCCGAACAGAACCCGCGCCGAAGCGGTCTCCTGCTTGGCCAGCGCGCGATACGCGGTCAGTTTGGCTCGGTCTTCAGGGGTGTTGATCGGATAGTACGGTTCGTCGCCGGTCTTGGCGAAACGCGAGTACTCGCGCATGATGACCGTTTTGTCCGTGGGGTAGTCCCGCTCCGGATGGAAATGCCGGGGCTCGATGATGCGGGTGTAGGGCGGGTCGGCGTCGTTGTAGTTCATCACCGATGTGCCCTGGTAGTCACCGGTCGGCAGGACCTCGGTCTCGAAGTCGATCGTGCGCCAGCCCAGCTCGCCCTCGGCGTAGTCGAAGTAGCGGTCCAGCGGGCCGGTGTAGATGACCGGGGCGTCCGGGTTCTGCGCACGCAACTCGTCGCGCACGTCGAACCAATCGGTGTCCACCCGGACCTCGATCAGTTCACTGGCCGCCATGTTCTCCAGCCACTTCGTGTAGCCCTCCTTGGGCAGGCCCTCGTAGGTGTCGTTGAAGTAGCGGTTGTCGAATGTGTAGCGGACCGGCAGCCGGGTGATATTGCCGGCCGGCAGCTCCTTGGGGTCGGTCTGCCACTGTTTGGCGGTGTAATCGCGGACGAAAGCCTCGTAGAGCGGGCGGCCGATCAGCGAGATGGCCTTTTCCTCGAGGTTCTGCGCGTCGGCGGTCTCGATCTCGGCGGACTGCTCGGAGATCAGCGCACGGGCCTCCTCCGGAGTGAAATACCGGCCGAAGAACTGCGAGACCAGCCCCAGCCCCATCGGGAACTGATAGGCCTGGCCCTTGTGCAGGGCGAAAACACGATGCTGATAACCGGTGAACTCGGTGAACTGCGTGACATAGTCCCAGACCCGCTTGTTCGAGGTGTGGAACAGATGTGCACCATATTTGTGGATTTCGATCCCGGTTTCCGGTTCGGGCTCCGAATAGGCGTTACCGCCGATATGCGGACGGCGGTCCAGCACGAGGACTCTCTTGCCGAGTAAATTCGCGCTGCGCTCGGCGACGGTCAGCCCGAAGAAACCGGAGCCGACGACGATCAGGTCGAACTGTGCGTTGTTATCTGAGTTACCCGGAGACGATGCGGCGGTCACGGGAGCCCAGCGTATCGGAAGCATTTCCCGGCGCCAGTCGGGATCAGCGGGTGGATGGTAACGCCAGGTGAGACGGGTTCCGGACAGATAGAGCCTGAATCGTGACAATGCCTACCCCGCGGTCGTGGACGGCCGGATCAAGTGGATCGTGGACGCCTACCCGGGATCGGTACGGGACGTATCGGTGAGCTCGACCGGCCTGGCACCATGGTCGAGCAGCTCGATACCGATGCCCGCCGGGGTGACGAGCACCGGTATCGGGGTGATTCGTGGATCGTCAGTAACCGTACGGAGCGGGTCCGTAGCCGCCCGCCATGGCGGGCATGGCAGGCATCCGGGCGGCGTCGATCCACCGCTTGGTGGAGCCCACAGCGGCGAAGATCAGCGTGAGGATAGCGAAGATGGACCCGCCCAGAACGGTCGTTTGACTGTTGGGCATGCCGAACGTGAGGACAAGAGTCATCGCGATGCAACCCACGCAGCCGATGATGACCATAACCCGACCGGAGCTCTTGCGACGAAGCAAGAGAATGCCACCTATCAACAGCATGAGAGCCAGCAATACATAGACGACACCGAACACAAGGCTGACGCCTTCGAAGTCGATATCGATGTCCGTCCCACTGCTACTGCTACTGCTACTGCTACTGGAGCTGCTCCCGCGACGACGCGCGCCTGTCGCCAGCACCGCTCCGTTTGTCAGGGAGCTCTCAGAAGTGGCGGCGGACAGCACGAACATGCCAATACCCGTGAGTGTGCAGGAAATCGCACCCAGCAGCGCGAGGATACCGGCGGTGATACCGGTTCCCCCACCCGGCGGGGGCTGCGGGTGCCCGTACGGGTTGGGTGCGGCCGCGTAGACCGGTGCCGGGTAGGCCGGGGGCGGGTAACCGGGACCTGGCGCCGGGTAACCCGGTTGATGCGGCGGCTGACCATACGGATAACTCATGGGACCTCCCCCTGATAAAGGTTTTCGGGAACTCTACCGCGCCGCAATCGAGTTCGCCGACGTCTCGTCCCACTCATTGTGAAACGCGGGTGTCCGCACTTTTTTTCGTGTGCGGACACCCGCGCCGGCCCGTTTCCTATTCGAGATAGGTGTCCGCGTAGTACTTCATCGCGTCGCGAACCAGCTCTACCGTGCCCTTTCCGTGCCGGTCGTAGTGGACCCCGAAACGTTCGTCGGCGACATACATTTCACCGAGCCCGGCGAATTCCTTCGCGCTCGGCCGCCGGCCCTGCCAGCCCACCGACACCCATTCGTAGTGGCGCCGGGTAATCGCCTGGACCTCGGCACTGTCCGGCGCCAGCCCGGCCTGCCACGCCCGGCCGTATTCCGCGGCGATATCGAGCTGATCCTGCTGGAACTGCTGTTTCTGTGCCGCGGTGAGCGCATTCCACCACCGGTCGCCGCGCTCGTAGGTCTCGGCGCCCCAGCGCTCGGTGACCTCGTCCTTGTATTGCGTGTGGTCGAATTCTTCGAAAACTTCTGCCGCCACGAGTCGTTCACCTCTTTCCAATTTGCCCAACGTGGTGTGTACCGACTCGATCCGGCGGCGGATCCGGTCCTGTTCGCCCTGTAACAGGTCCAATTGCGCGCGCAGGGCGGTGGCGGCGTCCTTTTCCCCGGCCAGGATCTCCCCGATCACGGGCAGACCCACACCGAGTTCGCGCAGCAGCAGGATCCGCTGCAGCCGCACCAGGGAACGCTCGTCGTAATAGCGGTATCCGTTGGCGCCGATCCGGCTGGGCGGCAGCAGTCCTACCTGCCCGTAATGGCGCAGCGTGCGACTGGTGGTGCCGGCAGCCCTGGCCAGCTCCTGGATGGACCATTCGCCGGTGCCCGAACCCGCGCCCACGACCCTTCACCTCTTCCGTATCGCGTCGGTTCCTCCAGCGTGCAAGTTGACGCAGCGTAAAGGTCAAGCGGTCGCGGGGCGGCGTTCACGCGCCGTCGAACAGGTCTGTCGACTCCATGTCCGTGGGAATTTTCTGGGCACCCGGTACGGCGGCCGGGCGGTCGCCTTGCAGCGCGCCGGACGGGGTTTCCGGTGCCTCCACGGCGCCGGCGCGACCCGCCGGTACTCGCCCCGGAGCGGTACCGGGGTCGCTTCCGGCGTCTCCCGAACTTCCCGATTCGGTGGTCCCGGGGTCGGTCGTTCCGGGAGCGCTGGTGCCAGGTTCGGTTGCTTCCGAATCAGCGCTGCCCACCGCGGGCTCCTCCAGGTTCGGCACCATCTGCATCAGCGTGGTGAAGTCGACAACCTGCGCACCGAGGGTCGGTGTGTAGACGATGACGCCGTTCTCGAACAATCGGTAGCTACCGGCGTCGTCGGGAAGCTGCATTTCGGGGGTGACGGGCAGGCCGACCACACTGCGCACACCGCCCATTTCCGCGTAGGCGGTATCGATCGGCGAGGGCGTTTCGCCCGGTTTCACGCCGGGTAGTGCCGGATTCGTCCCGTCCGGTGACATCGGCAGGCTGCCCTCGGGAGTACGCGGCACCGGCGCGCCCGCGTTCGGGGCGGTCTTGTCGCCCTCCGGCGACACCGGCGGTACGGAGTCGCCGGGCATCCCGGGAGTGGATCCGTCGGGCCGCGCGGCCTGGATCTCCGGGTCGCCCGGCGCGGCCGGCATGGGACCGGCTACGGCGAGTTCCGCGGGTGTCGGGCCCACCTCGAAAGTCTGGATATCGGCGGGTTGCCCGCCGTCGGGGGCGGCGGAGTACTCCGACCGCAGAATCCGCCCGTCACGCAGCAGCACCCGGCCCGCGGTGGCTTCCACCGCGGCGGTGGTGCGCGGATCCTCCTGGGCCGTGCCGCTGTAGACCTGGCAGTCGGTGGTGTCGCAGGTCTGCGCGTACGGCCAGCGGGTCTCGGCGAGGGCGTAGGAGCGCGCCGCGATGGCCTGGGCTTCGAGCGCCACGGGGTCCCAGCCGGCAGGCATCTCCGCGGGGATCACGCCGCGTAAATAGTCCTGGACGTCCACCCGGTTGACGGTGCGGGGGTCGCCGTTTTCGGTGGCCACGCCCACGGAGCCACGGTAGGCGCCGCCCCCGCACAGGGTGAGGTGCTCGTTCGCCGGGCGGTTGGGGTTCGGGTCGACTGGATAGACCCAGGGGTCGCCGACGGAGGTCTCCCAGAGCACGCCGCCCTCGCATCCATCGGTGACGACGACATGCGCGCCGCCGTCCGGCAGGGGTATCAGGCGGGCGGCCTGGCCCGGCTCGAGCACCCGGCCCGCCACCCGGGCGCCCGCATCCGAGAAAACGACCGGTTCGGCGCCGTCGTAGCCCTGCAACCGGACCGATACCGAAGCCGGGCCGACAGTGCCGATCTCGGCCCCGGGGTAGTAGTGCCCGAGGATCTGCTCGACACTCTGGCCGCTGCGCGCGTTTTGCAGGGCGCCGTGCTGACTGAGCCCCCTGCCGTGCCCGGGACCGGCCTCGGCAATCATCCGGTATACCTCACCGGCGGAGGGCGCCAATAGCGAGCCGCCGATCAGCAGAGCCGTGGCGCCGCAGGCGAACATCGGCCCGGGCCTGATCCTTCGTCCCCGCATCGACCGGGGTAATCGGCGCACTACCAGCGGATTACCAAGGCGCAGCGGACCTTTCGAGCGAGTTATGCTGTTTCGGTATGGCATACGAGCACTCCCATCGATTCGCCCGGACGTTTGCCTCGACACGACGTCGGCATGTCGTTTCGACCGGCCACGCTCCGGGAGCTACATTCGAGCGACCAGGTAAGCCTCAACCTCAGGTTTAGATTTGTGACGAATGTGGCTAGTGTGGTCCGTGAGACTCGAGTACGCAAGCATGACTTGCTCACCGATCACCGGTTGCAACCCTGATTGGAGATGCTCGTGCCCTACCGCAAACCGAAGCGTTCCTACGTCCTGCCGGTTGTCGCGCTGATTGCGGTAGCGGGGCCGCTCCTGGTTCCCACGGTTATCAGCCCACACAAATCGGCCGACCAGGTGGAACTCACCGCCGTACCGCCCCTGCTCACCGAGCAGGCGTTGAGCAACGCCACCGATATCGTCCTGCCGCTGGCCGAACTGACCGGCCTCGAACTCCCCGACCTTCGATTATCCGATTTGCAGGCACTCGATCTGCCCGGACTCGCCCCGGCCGATTCCCCACCGCCTTCGACATCCGGCCGACAGGTCCCCGGATTCGTCACCGGAGCCCCCGGCGGCGGCACCCCCTCCGCCGACACGCCCGCACTCACCCCCGGCGTCATCCCCCCTGAATTCATGGACGCCGTCGGCGCCCAGGTCAAGGAACTGACCCGGGAAGAGCCGTTCAGCATGGTTGCGCTGACCGCGCCGGACCTGGCCAACACCACCGTCATGGTCCGCGCCAAACAGCCCGACGGCGCATGGGGCCAGTGGTACGAGGCCAGCCCGATCGACGGCGCCGACGGCGTGGCCGACGGCGCGCCCGCAGGCACCGACCCGATCTACGTCGGGAACACCACAGCGGTACAGGTTCTGGTCACCCGGACACCGGAGCAGGCCCCGGGCGGACCGCTGACCCCCACCCCGGCCGCGGCCGGCGAACAAGAGCCGCCCCCCGATCTCACCGCCGTCCTGATCGATCCCGGTCGCGGCGCCGTCGACGACAATCTGCAGGACATCGCCGCCGCCCTGCCCGGCGGCGGACCACGAGTGATCACCCGTAATCAATGGGGCGCAGACGAATCCATCCGCTGCCAGGAACCCACCTACGACGACGGCCTCGGCGGTATCACCGTGCACCACACCGCCGGTCGCAACGATTACAGCAAGGCCGAATCGGCCGGAATCGTGCGCGCCATCTACGCCTACCATTCGCAGACCCTCGGCTGGTGCGATATCGGCTACAACGCCCTGGTCGACAAGTACGGGCAGATCTTCGAAGGCACCTACGGCGGTCTGAACGAGCCGGTACAGGGCGCGCACGCGGGCGGTTTCAACGAGAACACCTCCGGAGTCGCGATCATGGGCGACTACCAGACCGAACAGCCCACCGACGCCTCGATCGAAGCCATCGGCAAATTCATCGGCTGGCGCGCGAAGATCGCCGGACTCGACCCGAAGGGTCAGACCACCATGTACTCGGAGGGCACCGAGTTCACCCCGTACGCCCGCGGTGAAGAGGTGAAACTGCCGGTTGTGTTCGCGCACCGCGACGTCGGCAACACCAGCTGCCCGGGCGATGCCGCATACGCGCAGATGGACCGCATCCGCACGATCGCCGCCGGTGAAGCCGGCGGAACACAATCACAGACGCAGACACCACGCAGCCAGGCCTCCCGCTCCGACCTGGCCGCCCTCGCCGACCTCACCGCGAAGCTGCTGACCATGGTCAACGACAACCTGATCGCCAAATACTGGGCCTCCAAGGGCGGCCCCGAGGGCCCGCTCGGCCAGGCGGCCTCCGAACCGCTGCCCGCCGCCCAGGGCCAGCAGTACGCGAAATTCGTGAACGGTTACGTCTACACCACCCCCGACGGGCAGGCCCACGAGGTGGTCGGCAAGATCCTCGACCGCTTCCTGGAACTCGGCGCCGACGCCGGCGCCCTCGGCCTGCCGTTGACCAGCCCGTACCCGGTACCCGAGGGTTTGCGCGCCGACTTCCAGAACGGTTCGCTGATCCTGAACCAGGCGACCGATGTGGTCAGCACGCTCTGGAAGACCTACAACGAACTCAACCAGCAGCAGGTCCAGGGTGCGCCGGGTCAACCACCGCACCCGCAGGCCGCTCCGCTCCCGGCGCCGGGTCTGCCGCAGGGAGTCACACCGACACCGGCACCCGCCCTCGCCGCCCCGCCGCCCGTACACGACCAGGTACCGGGCGCCCCCGCACCTGCCTTGGCCGCACCGGCGCCGCAACCGCAAGCGCCCGCCCAGGTTCCGCCCCAAGCGCAGGTTCCGGCCCGCACCCAAGTTCCGGCCCAGGCCCAAGTTCCGGCTCCGGCTCCGGCTCCGGCTCCGGCTCCGGCTCCGGGAGACAGTTCCACACCGAGCACTCCCATCGCGCCCCCGGCCGGTGCAGCGATCCACGAAACACCCCCGGCACAACCGGCACCCGCGGCATCGCCCGAACCTGCCTCCGGCACCCCGGAGCAGCAACCACAACCACCTACACCGCTACCGGCCCCGGCCGGGCAGGAGGGACCTCCGCCGGCCTCGGCAACCACCGGCGAACCGACGGCCCCGCCGGCCCCGGCCGCCTGAATCGAGTCCGGAAAACCGCGCCGACCGTGTACAACGGTCGGCGCGGTTCTGTGTCCGGCCGGTGCTCATCAACATCGGGGCCGGCGCTCCCCAGTTCCAGGCTGCCGGCGCTTCGCGGCACACGGATCGGATACCCCGTTGTGGCACCGCGCCCGGTCCGACGAGCTCCAGGACTCAGTGCCGCGAAAAACGTGCGCACCCGAAGCAGAGATGACAACGCCTCTATTCCCGTCGTATCCGCCCGGCGCCGGTCCGAGAACGCCCCGATCGCAGGCCGGAACCTGTGGCGGCGGACAAGGTTGCGACGCCCTAGCAGGTCGTCTGTGTATTCCGTCGGGCGGCGGGCAGGTGTTGCACAGCTTCGGCGGGGCGAACGGTCACGGACCGTCATGGTGGTGCGCCGCCGCGCAGATCCACCGACATCACCGGTAGGTAGCCGACTTCGCCCACGAACGCGCCGTGGGCCACGGTGTATGCCGCAACGCCCTCGGCGAAGTCGGCTGAGGCCGTTGCCCGCATCGGTGTCGCCGGATGGCATCGCCCCGGGACGTTTACCCACGGGCAGTACGGTGACACTCGCGTTCGGTGTCAGCCGCGCGAATCGTCCCCCGGCCACCAGCGTTCCAGCACCCGCGCGACCCCGTCTTCGGAGTTCGTCCCGGTCACCTCGTCCGCGGCCGCGATGGCCTCCGGGTGCGCATGCCCCATCGCCACCCCCAGCCCGGCCATCCGCAGCATCGGCACATCGTTGGGCATATCGCCGAACGCGACCATATCGGCCGGGTCGATGCCGAGCCGCTCGCCGATGATGCGCAACCCGTGCGCTTTGGTGACGCCGGGCGCGGAGATCTCGACCAGCCCGTGGTCGGTCGAATAGGTGATATCCGCCCGGTCACCGATATGCCCGGCCAGCGTCGCCGCCATATCGCCGCTACTGGTCCCCGGCAGCCGGATCAGCATTTTTATCGCCGGGGAGGCGATGACCTCATCGCGCGCCACGGCCGTATCGTCCGGGTTCAACCAGGCGTGCACATACTCCGGCGAGCTCACGAACTGCGGCGTCGCCGCGTCGTGTGCGCTGGCTCCCACCCGTTCGGCCGCCAGACCACATCCGGGCAGCACCTTCTCCGCGAGATCGGCGAGCCAGGCCAGCGTCGGCACATCGAGGACGGTGGTGCTCAGCACCCGGTCGGTTTCGGGGTCGTACAGCACCGCCCCGTTACCGCATACGCACAGCGGCGCGAACCCCAGCCCCGCGACCACCGGCGCAATCCACCGCGGCGGCCGCCCCGTCGCCAGCACGAACTGCACACCGTCGGCCACCAGCGCCCCCACGACATCCCGGGTCCGCGCGGTGACCCGCTCATACGGGTCGATCAGAGTGCCGTCCACGTCGGAGGCCACAAGCTTGGGTTTGGGCATTTGCGATGCGGTCACCCAGTCCATTCTGCTGTGTCCCCGGTACGTCGGGCCCCCGCGGGCACCGCAGTGTCCCGCGCAGACAACCCACGACCCGCCAGGCCCCTCCACGCAGGCCGTGGCGCTTCGCCCGTGCCAGGTGCCGTGGCACTCCGCGACCAGGCCGGGAAGCGGGGCGAACACGCAGCGAGCCATCCGGCGCGCAGGTCGCGGAAACGCTCCCTATGATCAGGGACCACACCTGATATCGAGGGGAATGATGGCCGGCTTTCTGTTGCGACGCGCACTCAACTACGTCGTGCTGTTGCTGCTGGCCTCCTTCTTGACTTTCACTGTCGCCTCGCTGACCTTCAATCCGCTGGAAAGCCTCGAACAACGGAATCCGCGGCCACCGCAATCGGTGATCGACGCCAAGGCCGAAGAGCTGCATCTGAACGATCCCGTCCCGCAGCGCTATCTGATCTGGGTCTCCGGTGCGGTCCGCGGTGATTTCGGGACCACACTCGCCGGCCAGCCGGTGAGCGAGGAATTGCCCCGGCGGGTAGCGGTGAGCCTGCGGCTGCTGATACTCGGTTCGGTGGTCGGCACGGTGCTGGGTGTGCTCATCGGCGCGGCCGGCGCAATCAGGCAGTACAAGTTCAGCGATTACTTCACCACTGTGGTCTCGTTGCTGATCCTGTCGACCCCGGTGTTCTTGCTCGCGACCCTGTTGAAATACGGAGCGCTGGAAATCAACTCGATGGCCGGTCAGCAGGTACTGCTCTATACCGGCGAAACCTCGGCCGGTCATATCGAAGGGTTCGGCGCTCAACTGGTCGACCGGCTGCAGCATCTCGTATTGCCGACCCTGGCGATCGCACTCGGTGGTATGGCCGGATACAGCCGCTACCAGCGCAATGCCATGCTCGATGTCCTACAGAGCGATTTCATCCGCACCGCCCGCGCCAAGGGACTGACCCGGACCCGCGCACTGTACAAACACGGTTTGCGCACGGCATTGATCCCTATGGCGACCCTGTTCGCCTACAGTCTGGGCGGATTGATCACCGGCGCAACCTTCACCGAGAAGATTTTCGGCTGGCACGGTGTCGGCGAATGGCTGGTCGATTCGATCAACGCGCAGGACGTGTACGTGGTCGTGACGGTAACCGCATTCGCCGGGCTGGTGGTGCTGGTATCGGGTCTGCTCTCCGACATCGTGTACGCGATCCTCGACCCCCGGGTGCGTGTGGCATGAGGGCGCCGGCCCCGCGGCACGGGCACACGATGAGCATCGAAGTAGGTGGCCCGCCGCGTACCGGGCGCTCGGATCCCGATACGGGGGCGCAATGACCGAAGCCGAGATCATCGTCCAGGGCGCACCGGAGGTCGCTGCCTCGGGCCGGCGCAAGCTGGTCTGGAAACGGTTCCTACGCAACCGGCCCGCAGTGACCGGAGCGGCAGTGTTGCTCCTACTGGTCCTGGCCGCTTTCGCACTGCCGCCGTTTCTGCCCTACGACTATCAGGATCTGGATTACACGGCTCTGCTGCAACCACCGAGCCCGCAACATCCGTTCGGCACTACCCAGATCGGTCAGGACGTCCTCGCGCAAACCCTGCGCGGCCTACAGAAATCCTTGATCATCGGCTTCTGTGTGGCGATCATCTCGACGACCATCGCCGCCCTGGTAGGTGCCTTCGCCGGACTGCTCGGCGGCTGGACCGACCGGTTCCTCATGTGGATCGTCGACCTGCTGCTGGTGGTCCCGAGTTTCATCATCATCGCGCTGTTCGCACCGCGTACCAAGGGCAGCGGCTCGATTCTGCTGCTGATCATCCTGCTCGCTGTGTTCGGCTGGATGATCAGCGCGCGGATCGTGCGGGGACTCACGCTCAGCTTGCGGGACCGCGAATTCGTGCGCGCGGCCCGGTATATGGGCGCACCGACCCGGACGGTGATTCTCACCCATATCGTCCCGAACATCGCCTCGATCCTGATCATCGATACCACGCTGACCGTCGGCGCCTCGATCATGGCCGAAACCGGACTGAGCTTCCTCGGATTCGGCGTGCAGCCGCCGGACGTCTCACTCGGGTCGCTGATCGCCGCAGGCACAGACACTGCACTTACATACCCGTGGCTGTTCATGTTCTCCGGTGGCCTGTTGATCGTTACCGTGCTGTGCGCGAACCTGGTCGGCGACGGACTACGTGATGCGTTCGATCCGGGAGCGAAACGCGCGCGTTCGCGTACCTCACGGAAAGCCCGCAAGGCCGAGCGTGCCGGGCAGGCAGGAACCACTCGGACCGCCGGATCGGCCGGGAGCGAGCGGCGATGAGCGGAGAGAAGACCATGGCGCAGTCGGCCGCGGATACCCCCGGAGCCGCCGCAACCGAGAACACTCCCCTTCTCGAGGTCGCGGACCTGCGAGTCTCTTTTCCGAGCGAAGAGGGCCGCATCGAGGCAGTCCGCGGGGTGGACTACACCGTCTCCGACGGCGAAGTATTGGCAATCGTCGGCGAATCCGGCTCCGGTAAATCGGTATCCTCGATGGCGGTCATGGGACTGCTGCCCGAGCAGGCGCGGGTCACCGGGTCGATCCGGTTACGTGGCCGCGAACTTCTCGGACTCGACGACCGGCAACTGTCCCGGTTGCGCGGCAGCTCCGTGAGCATGGTGTTCCAGGACCCGCTCTCGGCCCTGACTCCGGTGTATCGGGTCGGCGAGCAGATCGCCGAAGCCCTCCTCGCCCACGGCGATATGAGCAAAGCCGCCGCCGCGAAACGCGCGGTCGAACTGCTCGACCTGGTGGGCATCGCCGATCCCGAACTACGCGCCAAAGCATTTCCGCACGAATTCTCCGGCGGTATGCGACAACGGGTGGTGATCGCCATGGCGATCGCCAACGATCCGTCGCTGATCATCTGTGACGAGCCGACCACGGCACTGGATGTGACCGTACAGAAGCAGATCCTGAACCTACTGCGTAAGGCGCGCGATATCACCGGCGCGGGCGTCATCATGATCACCCACGACATGGGTATCGCCGCGACCCTCGCCGATCGGGTCGCGGTGATGTATGCGGGCCGAATCGTGGAAACCGCGACAACCGCGGAACTGTTCGCTGCCCCCCGAATGCCGTACACGGTCGGTCTGCTCGGATCCATACCCCGGATGGATGGGCCGGCTCGGACCCCGCTGATTCCGATCGTCGGCGCCCCGCCGGCCATGCACGATCTTCCGCCGGGATGCTCGTTCGCCCCGCGCTGCCCGGTCGCAGTCGCGCTGTGCCGCGACGGCGAACCTCCACTGGCCGAGACCACGAGCGGGCACCGCGCCGCCTGCTTCCGCACGGGCGAAGTGGGCAGCGCGGAATTGTTCGACGCCTATCGCCAGGAAATCGGCGAACCGGCGGCCGATTCCGCGTCCGAGCCCGAATCCGACGTGGTACTCCGGGTCTCGGACCTGGTGAAGACGTATCCGATCACTTCAGGTGTGGTGTTCCGGCGACGCAAAGGCGAGATGCGCGCGGTCGACGGCATCAGCTTCGAAGTCCGCGCCGGCCGGACGCTGGCCTTGGTGGGTGAGTCCGGTTCCGGTAAATCCACCACGCTAGAACAGATCCTGGATCTCGCCCGGCCGCAATCGGGCCGGATCGAAATCCTCGGGCACGAAACCGGTGAACTGAGCAAGACACAGAAACGCGAACTTCGCCGCCGGATGCAGATCGTCTTCCAGGATCCGACCGCCTCCCTGGACCCACGCCTGCCGGTATTCGACGCCATCGCCGAACCTCTGAAGATCGATCGGCGCCCGAAGGCCGAGATCGCGCGTCGAGTACCGGAATTGCTCGCACAGGTCGGTTTACGACCCGAACACTCCGACCGGTACCCGGGAGATTTCTCCGGCGGTCAGAAACAACGCATCAGCATCGCCCGCGCACTCGCCCTGGATCCGGAACTGCTGGTGCTGGACGAACCGGTTTCATCACTCGACGTATCCATCCAAGCCGGCGTCCTGAACCTACTGCGTGATCTGCAGATCCAGCGCGGCCTGTCCTACCTGTTCGTCTCGCACGACCTTTCGGTGGTTCGCAATCTCGCGCACTATATCGCCGTCATGTACCAGGGCAAGATCGTCGAATATGGCCCGGCCGAGCAGATCTTCGAGGAGCCTCGGCACACATATACGAGGTCGCTGATCGAGGCGATACCGGTACCGGTCGTCGACCGTGGCAGGGGCTCGGGTGCGAACCCCACCAGCAGGAAGGAAATCTCATGAAGATGCGATCCGTCGGTATCCGCCTGGCGGTGCCGATCACCGCGATCGGCTTACTGCTGAGCGGCTGCAGCGCGAACAGTACCGAGGGCGGTGATGTGACGATCACCGGCACCAATCAGATCAATCCGCACGACCCGAGCGAGCTACGCGACGGCGGGAACCTGCGGCTGACGATCTCGTCGCTTCCGCAAACCTTCAATCCGCTGCATGTCGACTCGGACCTGGATGCTTCCGATGTCGTCTCTTGGACGCTGCCGAGCCCGTTCCGGTCGGACGCCAAGGGCGAACTGTCGGTCGACACCGATTACTTCACCAGCGTCGAACTGACGAAGACCGACCCGCAGGTGGTCACCTACACGATCAATCCGAAGGCGGTCTGGTCCGACGGAACTCCTATCACCTGGGAAGATCTTGCCTCGCAAGCGCACGCGCAGAGCGGGAAGGACCCGAACTTTCTGGTCGCAGCCACCTCCGGCTTCGATCGAGTGGAAAAAGTGGAACGCGGTGTCGACGACCGGCAGGCCGTGGTCACCTTCGACAAGCACTACGCCGAATGGCAGGGCCTGTTCGGCCTACTGCTTCCGAAAGCCGTTACCGCGACCCCGCAGGCATTCGACGATTTCTACCGCAGCGGTATGCCGATCAGCGCGGGCCCGTTCATGATCACCAATATCGACCGCGCCCAGAACCGGATCACCCTCGGCCGTAATCCGAAGTGGTGGGGCGACACGCCCAAGCTCGACACCGTCACATTCAGTGCCCTGGACATCCCGGCGCGGATCGCCGCGATCCAGAACAACGAACTCGACTCCTCGGATATCTCCGGGATCGCCGAAGTGACCACCGCCAAGAACACGCCGGGCGTTCAAGTTCTGCGGACCCCTCTGCCGCGTTGGTCGCACTTCACGTTCAACGGTGCGCCCGGGTCCATTCTCGAGGACCCCGCGCTGCGGCGCGCGATCGCGAAGGGTATCGACCGCCAGGCCATCGCGTCCGCGACTCAACTCGGTGTCGTATCCGACCCGAAACCGCTGAACAACCACGTCTACATGCAGGGGCAGAAGGGCTACCAGGACAACGCCGGCGTCGTCGCGTACAACCCTGAGCAGGCCGCCCGTGAACTCGACGAACTCGGCTGGAAGCTCAACGGCGACGTCCGAATGAAGGACGGCCGCCCCCTGGTGATACGTGATGTCATGTACCAGCAGGATCTGTGGGTCCAGACCGCCAAGATCGCACAGCAGAATCTCGCCGCCATCGGGGTGAAGCTGGAAATCGAGACGTATCCCGGGCAAGGACTGTTCACCGACATCATCGACCCGGGCAACTTCGATATCGCCCAGTTCAGCTGGCAGGGTAGTGTGCTCCCGCTCAGTAGCCTGCCGCAGATCTACGCATACAACCCCGAAATGCCTCTCTCGAACAAGGGCAAGATCGGCTCACCGGAACTCAATGCGTTGATCGAAAGAACGATCTCCGAGCTGGATCCGAACAAGGCGATCGAACTCGCCAACGAGGCCGACCGGATGATCTTCGAGGAAGTCCATTCCCTGCCGATCACCCAGTCGCCCGGAACCGTCGCCCAGCGCAACGAGGTCGCCAACTGGGGTGCGTTCGGTCTCGCCTCCCCCGACTACACCACAGTCGGCTTCCTGAAGTGAATCGTGGATGGGGCCACCCACTGGCCTATCCGCTGTGCGTAACGATCGGCGCCCTCGCGGTACTCACCGCGTGGGCGCCGTTCGCCGATCCGGACCAGCTCAGCGCGTTGGCGGTGGTGGCGATCGGGATCGTGGGGTACAGCGGATACCGGATCGCCGTCGCGTCGGGAGTTTTCCGGCACGGCAGCAGCGGCAGCGGAACAGTCACCGTGCGGCGGGTCCGGCAGGAGCATCAGCTGCTCAGCCGGTCCTGGCTGGAACTGCGCGAGGGTGACCGCATCCGCTGGCTACCGGTGTATTTCGCCCCCGAACTGATCTCCTTCACCGGCGGCACGGCTTTGCTGGGCGAGCGCCGGATAGTGGTACTGCGGAAGACGAATACCGACCTGGATACCGGTTCCGCGAGTGTATTCCGCACTTTTCCGTCGGGGCGCGCACGTGACCACGAGCCCCCTGGCCGCCTCATCGACAATCCCACGCGGACCGACCCGGAGGCTTCCGACCGCGCGCGGACAGCCACGAAAGTCACCCGGCGTCTGTTGCTGGACGCCCAGTCCGCGGTGGCGGCGCCGTTCGCGGGGCTGCTCTGGGTCTACGTCGTGGGCGGCGGTATCCCCGCGTTCGCCGGCGCATGCTGCGTGACCGCGGCGGCCGCCATCTGGCTCGCCGCGATCCGCGGATCGGACCCGAGCTGATCTGAGGTCATCTCGGGACGCGGAGGGTCCGCCGAGCTATGCGTGTTCCTCGGCGGCGATCCGCTCTCGTCGACTCGAAGTCATTCTTCGCAGGTCTGCTCAGTGCGGGATGGAGTCGATGATCCCGCGCGCACCCTGCCGCAGCAGGTCCGATCCCACGAAGAAGCCCAACGCCTGCGGGTCCTCCGGGACACCCCAGTGCTGCGAGTCCAGCCACTGGGTTCCCTCGAGGTTGAACACCTTGCCGTGCAACGAGAGCCGGCCGGCGGGTTCGATCACGCAGACTCCGGCGATCGGCGAATTGCAGTGGCCCTGCAGGGCGTGCAGCATCGCGCGTTCGGCGTCGACGACGCGGCGGGTTTCGGCGTGGTCGAGCCGGCCCGCGAGTTCGCGGACTTCGTCGTCGTCGGCGCGGCAGGCCAGGGTGAGGACACCGGCGCCGATCGGGGGGCACATGATTTCCAGCGGCAGGATCTCGGTGATCCGATCCTCCTGGCCGATCCGGTACATCCCGGCGACCGCGGCGATCAGCACATCGCAGTACCCGTCCGCGAGCCGCATGAGCCGGGAGTTCATATTCCCGCGCAGCGGTTTCATCTCCAGATGCGGATAGTGCAACCGCAGTTGCGCGGCCCGGCGCACCGAACTGGTGCCGACGACGGTTCCCGGAGGTTGTTCCGACAGCGGCCGGCCGTCCTTGGTGATGATCGCGTCACGCACATCGTCGCGTTTCGGGAATCCGGCGAACGCGATACCTTCTGGAATCGGGATATCACCCGGAATATCCTTCAAGCAGTGCACGGCCAGATCGGCCTCGTCGTGCAGCAGGGCATCGTCGATTTCCTTGACGAAAGCCCCCTTGCCACCGAGTGCTGCCAGATCACCCATCCAGCGGTCACCGGCGGCGGTCACCTTCACCAGTTCGGTTTCCGCACCGAACTCGGATAAACCGGCCGCCACCTGCTCGGCTTGGGCAACTGCCATAGGACTGGCCCGGGTCGCGACCCGGATAATGCGCGAGGCCATGGCGTGACTCTACCGCCGCCCGAAACCGCGGCAACCGGCCGTCCCCGCGGGGACCGGGGACAGACCTATCCCGCTATCGCCCCGCTCGGTATCGAGGTCAGGACGCGGACGGATACCGACCGGTCGCGACATCCGAGGTGAATGCATCCCAGGTTTCGGGACCGAAGACCAGCGCCGGGCCCGTGGGATCCTTGGAATCACGGACTCCCACCGCGCCGCCGGCCAAGAATGCGGCCTCGACACATGCCTTGTCGGCACCGCTGTACGTGCTTTTGAACCACTTCACGCCGGCTAGATGATCGATCACGTCCCGTACTCCTTCGCAACCCGCCGCAACAGTGCCCGACTACGCTCGTCATCGAGCGTTTTCCGCCGAAGCCTCTGATACGCCCGAGCATAACGTTCCACCGTCGCGGGCTTTTCCAAATAGAGGTCCCCGGTGTAGCTCTCGACATAGACAACCGTCGGCTCCGGGGGCTGTCGCCGAGCGAGTCGGCGCGGTTCCAAAATCACGAACGGTCCCATCGCGACCCCGGTCGGACAACCGGCGGAGAAGGGAAGGACGCGGACCGTCACATTCGGTCGTGTCCCGAGATCCGCGAGATGGCGCAACTGACCTGCCATAACGCGGCAACCACCGACGAGGACCCGGAGCGCCGATTCCCGGACGATGATGTCGATCCGGACAGGCGCATGGTTTCGGGTTATCCGAGCCTGTCTGCCCATCCTCAGCTTGACCCGCCGCTCATGCTCCGTGACCGCTTCATCGGGGAAGGCGGCCCGGATCAGCGCATTCGCGTATGCGGGAGTCTGCACAATCCCCGGTACCAGCTCGGGCTCATACCAGGTCAGTGCCTGCGCTGAGGACTCCAGATCCACGAATACGTCGAAATGCTCGGGAATGAGGTCCCCGTACTCATGCCACCAACTTTTGCCCGCTGCTTGACGAGCGAGTCCTTTCAGCACCTCGGTGAACTCTTCGCTGAATTCGTAGATCCGGCACAACGCCTCCAGGTCCATCATCCGGATACGTTCGGTCGCACCGACCTCCAACCGCTGGACCGTACTGATACTCCACTGCATCAACGCACCGACCTCGGCCAGCGTCAGCCCTACCGCTTCCCGCCCGTTGCGCAGGTGTTTACCAAGCTGCCGCCGAGGAAGAGTCGATCGATCACACTCGGTCATACGGATAGCTCCGTTCCAAGGGGACCAGGTGTTCTCAGCACTGAGACGCTCCACCGTCCAGAATGAGAATCGCCCTGGCGATTCGGATGATTTGACGATCGAGCCTGGTCCAGCACCATTTCCAATGCTGTTCTAGGCGTGCGCCCGGCAGGGAGAAGCCGACCCGAAACCCCTATGCTTCCCCGCCCCGGCACCCCTTGCTCTCCGCCAGGACCGGGCGTATCGAACAATACTCCCAATCCGAGTGAAAAGTGTTGCGATACAGCATTTTACGTCTTAAGCACACGGGCAGCTGCGCGCCGCTCGGGTCCCGTCCGACAACTGGGACCGGTGTGTCGTCGAGACAGGCAGAGCGCGCGAGCACCGACCCCCTCAGCTCGAGCAACTGATATGAGATCGGCCCGGGTAGCGCCCCAGAGACATCCACCCACACGGTCGGCGAAGCGGGTACACTTGAATCAAATTCTCATTCTGATTCAAGGAGGTGGGAGCAATGCCCGACGCCGTCGGAGAGCGCATCCAGCGAGTGCTGAAGGCAGTCGATATGACTCAGCGCGCCTTGGCGACGAACACCGGGATCTCCCAGCCGACTCTTTCCCGGATAGTCAGCGGCGAGCGCAGGGCGAAGACCCCGGAGCTGGCCGCGATCGCCGCCGCGACCGGAGTGACGGTTGCCGAGCTCATCGGCAGCCCTCAGATCACCGACAAGGTGCAGTTCGCGGCCCGCGCCAGCAACGGGGCCGCGATGGATGCGATGTACCAGCAGTTGCTGCGTTTCATGATTCTCGACGAGTACCTCGCCGACCACGGCATCGACGTATGAGCACCCACGCCGACAGTCTCGGCCGGGAAAAGGCCAACGAATTCCGGAACGAACACGGTCTCGGGCGTCAGCCCCTCGGAGATCTGATCACGATGATCGAGCAGACCGTCGGCGCCGACGTTGCTGTCGTCGACGCTCCGGCAGATGAGCACGGAATGATAATGCGCCATCGCGAACGCGGCACGGTGTTCATTGCCGTTGCCCGCACCGAGCGCCCGATGCGGCAACGCAGCACCCTCGCCCATGAGCTCGGACACGTCCTGTTCGGCGACTGGGAGGTGGACCGCGGGGCACCCGCGAACTCGTGGATCGAAACGCGGGCCAACTCTTTCGCCCGCCACCTACTCCTCCCCTTGGACGGTGTACTCGAAACCGCGGAGACAGCTCATACTCGCGATCAAGAAGCCGTGCTGTCGCGCATCGTCCAACGCTTTCTGGTCTCCCCTGCGATCGCCGCGATTGCGCTCGAACAAGTCCGCTTCATATCGAACGACACCAAGACCGCGTTCATGAGCCTGGCGACGCCGAAGCTGGCCGCCCGGTATGGCTGGTCCGACCAATACCACCTCCTGCAGGAGGAATCGCGACGCTCGCGTGCACCGCAGCACCTGCTCGCCCGAGCCGTGACCGGATACATCGAGAACCTCGTGACTTCCCGACAACTCGCCGCACTCCGTGGGTCGCCGGCCGAGGAACTCGAACAGGAGTACCGGGAAGCCGGAATCGTTCCGAAGGAGATCAAACCCTCGTGGGGATCCCCCGCCGACCTGCCGCATGTCGAAATAGACCTCGCCGAGCTCGACGCCGAACTGCCGGCAGGTGAGGAGTGAACACCAGGCCGATTATCGATGCCGGCCCAGCACTCAATTTCATCGCAGCCCATCAGGAGAACATCCTGCTGAAAACGCTGGGGCCGCTAAGTACTCCCCAGACGGTGGCGGACGAAGTTCTCCGCCTGTCTCGCACCGATCCTCTGTTCCAAGGAGTTGAACTCCGCTGGAAGACGCTGACGCGGAAATATATCGAGGTTCTGGCCGACGAGGGCGACGAGCTCGACTCCCTCTGTGCGCGGATAACACGGCAACCGCTCAATCAGCGAAGACAAACGGGAAAAGACCTCGGAGAATTGATGGTCCTCCTGCACGCGGTCGCCGCGGCGGAACGCGGCGCCGACATCATCGTGCTCATCGACGATGGTCAGGGCGCACGGCTGGCCGAGATCGAGGTACAGCGGTTGAACCGCATGCGCCGAAACAATCCGAAGCTGGGCTCGGTCACGCTGATCAACACGGTGACCGTACTCGAGAGCAAAGCCGGTACCGACCTCATACCCACCAAAGCCGATATGCGCCAGGTATACGCGAAGATCAGCCGCTACGACGACGGACTTCCGAACGACATTTCACGCACAGGTCTTCTGCACCCGTCGATTTGGTGCTGACGAGCTGGCATCGATTCGAATACCACGAGCAGGCTCAAACGGCGGTCTCGCCGCGCTAGCCGGCCGGTTCGGTCAGTTTGCGGGAGCGGAGTTCGTGGCCCTTCGAGGTTTTGCAGCGGCCCGATTCCAAATCCCACTGCCAGCCGTGCAGGTTGCAGGTGAGGGTATTTCCGTCCACCACACCGAATTTCGACAGGTCCGCTTTGAGGTGGGGGCAGCGGCGCTGGATTTCCCAGCCGGCCACCTCGACCGAGGCGGAATCGTCGTGGGCTTCGGAGAACCAGCCGTCGGCGTAGGCGATGCGTTCGTCGGTGAGGCATTTGAAGAACGTGTACAGGTACTCGTTGTAGCCGCCGATACGCCAGGCCTGGAAGCGGGTGGACAGGAAAATCGTGTTCACCCAGTCCGGTTCCTGATCGCGCAGGACGGTACGGACGAGTTCGGGGGCGATCCGGAAGCCGTAGCGGTATTTGCCCTCTCCCTCGCGGGGGGCGCGGACCTGGCGGGCCGGGAAGTCGAGGACCACGGTTTCGTCGCCGAGCACCAGGCCGACCGGGTAGCCGATACCGTCGCAGATCAGATCGCTCTGCCGCATGATCGGCTCGAACAGGTCGCGCAGGGGTTCGAGGAGCGGTTCGCCTTCGGCTGCGGCCCAGGTCTTCTTCTCCGCCACCAGGACCGGTGCGAGCCGTTGCGCCATCTTCTCGATGTAGGCGGCTTTATCGTTCCAGATGGTGTCGGGATCGTAGGGGTGGTTCAGTTCGAGTTCGGCGCCGTGCACGTCGACGGTCGAACCGGGCACCATCAGCAGCCCACGGTCGTGGCCGTGTTCGCGCATCTGATCGAGGAAGACCATCTGGTCGGGGAAGATATTTCCCTCGTCGCCGCGATCGTCGTTGAGATAGCGCAGTTCGTCGTCCAGGAAAACCGGCGGCCCGGCCGACGGAACAACCCAGGTGGCGCCGACCTGCTCGATATAGCTGCGGGCCCGGTCCATTCCGCGCTGCCGCTTCTGCTTACCGAAATTCGATTTCGTGCGGGCCGGGATGTCGTACACCATCGGATACCAGATGGCACCGGAGTACTGCAGCAGGTGAATATCGATCGTGCCGAAGGCGTCGTGCAGCACGTCCATATCGACCGGCCGCGCGTCGTTCATATTGAAACAGGTGGTTTCCCGGTCGGAGACGATGAGCCCGGAATCACCGATCGGGCCGTCCGCGGGAGCGCGCAGCGCGACGATCATGATGTCGAGTTCGGCGGTGGGGTCGCCACCGCCGGCGCCCATGGCTCCGGTCACCGTGTGCTTGACCGAATCCTCGGTTTCGAAGAATTTGTGGAACCCGAGTTTCTCCAGCTCACGCCGCAGGTCCGGGACCGGGTAGTCGGGCAGCAGGACGGTGGCGTCCTTGTTGACGTACTCCAGCAGGTGCGCGGCGTCGAAATGGTCGCGGTGCAAATGGGAAACGTAGAGGAAATCGCAGTTCCCGAGTTCCTCCCAATCGAGCTGGGTGTTGTCCGGGAACGGGAACCAGGAACCGAAGTACGCGGGGTTCACCCAGGGATCGCATAGGATCGTCCCGGCCGCGGTCCGGATATGGAATCCCGCATGTCCGACGCTGGTGATCTGCACGTGCTCGCTCCTCTTGACCGATTGCAGGCTTCCAGGGTAGTGGCTCAGGACGAGATTTCCCCGATGCAGTAGCCGTTGTCACCATCGGCGAGGACAAATGTCCGATTCTGCGTGACTCCCGAGGCATTTGTCACCGGGGCTGTCACCGACATATATCCCGGGGTCAGCTGCTGGGAACTGATCTGCTGATCGGTGAAACCGGTGGTTCCGGTGAGCATGCCGGGGTTGTTCGCCAGCGGCGCGGGCACCGGCGCGCCGGTGGCCCGGGGATCCCAGGTGGCCGGATTCGCCGCGCAGACCAACGGATATTCGGCTTCCTGATCGTCGGGATGCAACGGCTGACCGACGAGCCGGGCCAGGTAGCGGCGCACGGTGTGGCGGGCGTCGGCGGCGTCGTGCGCCGGTTCCACGCCGGCGGGGAACACGCGGCCGCAGGCATATCCGGACGCCACCCGATCCCGCTCGGCCGTGACGCTCGTCACTCCGTCTGTCCAGGTGAGGGTTCCGTCGGTCGCCGTACCCGGCTGGGCCAGCGCACTGAGCACGGCGTCGGGGTCGGCGTACATGGTCTGCGTGGTGAGGGGCGGGATGGTCCAGCAGGTCTCTTGGAGGGTCGTGAGATCACCGGCACGCAGGTCGACGGCGAAACGTTGCAGTGCGGGAGCAGCCTCCGGAACCCCGGGCACCTCGCCGACCACCGGTGCGTCCGCGGGGACCGGCGGCAGTGTGGGCGAAGGCGCCACGGCGGTGGCGGTAGCCGTCGGCGCGGCGCTGGTGTCGGTATCGGCCGACTCGGTGGCCGGATCGTCGACCGGAATACCGGAGACCGAATCACATCCGGTGGCCAGCAGCAGACCGGCCGCGGCCAGCCCGATCACCGCCGACCGGCCCCGGCGGCGGCGCGGTGCGGCACCGGCGCCGAGATCGTCTGCACGGCGCGGTGCGGTTGCGCGGCCGGGTCGGCGCGACGGTACGGGGCGGACGCGTTCCACTTCGACGATCACCTTTCCTGCGGTACATACCGGTTCGAACAGGGCCCGCCGGGCGTGCTTTCGCGGGCCGGGCGGTGCCGGTCATCATGGCAGCGACTACGCTAGCGGACTTGTGGATCCCGTCTACCGGACTGTCATCGGGCTGGCCCGGACCGTCTTCTTCCTCGAGGGCCTGAAATTCACCGTCACCGGCGACGAGAACCTTCCCGCCACCGGCGGTGCGGTGCTCGCGGTCAATCACACCGGGTACATGGATTTCACCTACGCGGGCCTGCCGGTGCGTACCCCCAAGCGCTATATCCGGTTCATGGCCAAACACGAGGTCTTCGAGAACAAGATCTCCGGCCCGATCATGCGGGCCCTCAAACATATTCCGGTCGACCGTACGGCCGGCGCCGACTCGTACCAGGCCGCCGTGAACTATCTGCGCCGCGGTGAACTCGTCGGCGTGTACCCCGAGGCCACGATCAGCCGCAGCTTCGAGATCAAACAGCTGAAATCGGGTGCGGCCCGGATGGCCCTCGAAGCCGATGTGCCGATCATCCCGATCGTCATCTGGGGTGCGCAGCGCGTCTGGACCAAGGGGTATCCGAAACGGCTCGGCCGCACCAACACCCCGATCTCCATCGCCGTCGGGGAACCGATCCGGCCCTATGAGCCCGCGGCCGAACTCACTGCCGAACTGCGTTCCACGATGCAGCGACTGCTGCACGGGTTACAGGAGAACTACCACCACGAACCCGGCGCGTATTGGGTTCCCGCGCGACTCGGCGGCAGTGCCCCTACCCTGGAAGAAGCCGACGCGATGGACGCCGCCGAGGCCGCGCAGCGAGCCGCCCACAAACGCGGCGGCGACGGCGCGGCGGACGCGTAGCCACTGCGAGGCAATACCGGAAGCGGGTATATCCGCAGGTAGTGAGCAGGAGTCGCGATGGCGCGGGAGCCGGTTTTCGATATTCTCGCCGGGCTGGTGCATACGGTGTGCTTCGCCCAGGGCCTGCGGGTGGATATCCGCGGCCAGGAACATATCCCACGCGCCGGTGGTGCGGTACTCGCGGTGAACCACACTTCCTACCTGGATTTCATGCAGGTCGGGGTGGTGGGGCGCCGGTCGGGTCGCAATGTGCGGTACATGATGAAAGCCGAACTCGAGCACGGCATCGTCGGTTTCCTGATGAAGCACTGCAAGGCGATCGGTGTGGACCGCACGGCGGGCGCGGAATCGTTCGGGCGAGCGGTCGAGGCACTGCGTAACGGGGAATTGGTCGTCGTCTATCCAGAAGCGACGATCAGCCGCAGTTTCGAACTGAAGGAATTCAAATCGGGTGCGGCCCGGATGGCCCTGGAATCCGGTGCGCCGATCATTCCGCTGGTCATCTGGGGTGCGCAACGAATCTGGACCAAGGGATTTCCCCGCCGGCTCGGCCGTCACAATTTCCCGATCAATATCCGGATCGGCGAACCGCTGGAAGCCACGGGTTCGGCCGACGAGGTAATCACCGCGCTGCGCACCCGGATGAGCGATCTGCTGACCGCCGCGCAGGACGGCTACCCGATGCCCGCCGGTGAGCCCTGGGTACCGGCCCGATCGGGTGGGGGCGCCCCGACACTCGAACAGGCCGCGGTACTGGAGGCCGAGGAGTACGCCCGCCGGCATACCCCACGCCCCTAGCCCGCAGGCCGCGCGACGAGCTCGGAGAGGCCGCTCGGATGCCTTCCGGTGGCGCACGGAGGGCTCGGTCTCCTGCCGTGGTTCGCGCGCCCGTGCCGGCCCCAGCCGGGCGGGGCAGGCTCCGGCTTGTGGGCTCGGCGGGACCCACTACAGCAACCCCCGACCGAATGAACCTCGACTCGGCGTTCCGGCAGCTCGGCAACGGTCGGCGTTCGCTGCGATCCGGTGGATGAGCTGTCCACACTCGTCCACAGCGATCTCTGTGCCGGCGGGCGTCGGCGGGTCCGCCGCTTCCTGGCCTCCGCTGCGCTTATCGCCCTGACCGGGGCGGTCCGCCGGGTGGCTGGATGCGGTGGATACGGAACGCGCCTCGGCCGACTTCGCGTCCGGCCGGACCCGTGGTTCCGACGACCGGCCGCATCCTCAACCACCGGCGTTCGCGTCCCACCGCAGGTGTCCCCATTCGTCCACAACTGCCGATGCCGTTCACCTCACCTGTTGACAAAATACCCTAGGGGGGTACCGTAACGAGCAAAGGCGGCGCGGACCGCCTGGAAAACTGTTGGATGGAGCATCGGATGACTACGTCGACCAAGTTCGCCGGCTTCGCGCTCGGACTTGTCGCGCTGTTCGGAGTCGCCCTGGGGGCCGGAACCCTCGTGGGGTCACCCGACAGCGAGCCGGAGACCCACGACACCGCGGCACCGGACCCCGGCACACCCGCCGGCCCCGGTGGCCTGACCGACAATGCCGGCGGATACACGCTGGTGGCCTTGGACCCGATCACCGAATCCCGGCGCGACGCCACGCTGCGCTTCCGGATCGAGGACAGTACGGGCCGGCCGGTGCTGCGGTACACGACCGAGCACGAGAAAGACCTGCACCTGATCCTGGTACGCCGCGATATGACCGGGTATCAGCACCTGCACCCCACCCTCGGCGCGGACGGCACCTGGAGCGCACCGGTGAACCTCGGCCGCGCCGGCGACTACCGGGTCTTCGCGGATTTCGTCACCGCAGCAGGGCAGCCGTTCACGCTCGGGACCGACCTGCGGGTCGCGGGCCGGTACGCGCCCCAGGCATTGCCCGCCCCTGCCACCACCGCGACCACCGGCGACTACACGGTAGAGCTGAACGGAACCCTGGCGGCGGGACAGTCCACCGACCTCACCCTCACGGTCTCCCGTGACGGGCAACCGGTCACCGATCTGCAGCCCTACCTGGGGGCGTACGGTCATCTCGTGGCCCTGCGCGCCGCCGACCTCGGCTATCTCCACGTCCACCCGGCCGGTCATCCCGGCGACGGAACCACCCCGGCCGGTCCGGGCGTGCGTTTCGCGGTAACGGCGCCCGGCGCCGGGGACTACCGGCTGTTCTTCGAGTTCCGGCATGCGGGAACCGTGCACCGGGCCGAGCTGACCGTTCCGGTCGAACCCGGTACGAGCGCCCCGCAACCGGCACCCGAACCCACCGAACCCGGCCACGGCCACTGATCCGGCCACACGGAGCGAGCGAAATCATGACCACACAGACACCCCGTGAGACGTCCACCGCCCAACCCTCGACCGAACAGGTCGAACTGGTGATCGGCGGGATGACCTGCGCCTCCTGCGCCAACCGTATCGAGAAGAAACTCAACCGGCTCGACGGTGTGACCGCGACGGTCAACTACGCGACCGAGAAGGCCCGCGTCCACTTTCCGGAAAACCTCACCCCCGACGACCTGGTCGCCGTGGTCGAACAGACCGGATACACAGCCGCGCTTCCGCAGCCGCCCGCCGAGGAGGAGGCCACCACCGAACCGGCCGACCCCACCGATTCCCTGCGCACCAGGTTGCTGATCTCCCTGGTGCTCACGGTTCCGGTGATCGCCATGGCGATGATCCCGGCATTGCAGTTCACCAACTGGCAATGGCTGTCGCTCACGTTGGCGGCACCGGTCGTCGTCTGGGGCGCACTGCCGTTCCACCGGGCGGCGTTGACGAATCTGCGGCATGCCACCGCGACCATGGACACCCTGGTCTCGCTGGGCACCCTGGCCGCGTTCGGCTGGTCGCTGTACGCGCTGTTCTGGGGCACCGCCGGCACCCCCGGCATGACACACCCGTTCGAATTCACGATCGCGCGGATGGACGGTACCGGCAGCATCTACTTGGAGGCCGCCGCCGGTGTCACCACCTTCATCCTGGCCGGAAGGTACTTCGAGGCCAAGTCCAAGCGCCGCGCGGGAGCCGCGCTGCGGGCCCTGCTGGAGCTCGGCGCCAAAGAGGTATCGGTGCTGCGCCCCGCGGGAGCGGACGCGTGGACCGAAGAGCGGATACCGGTGGAACAGCTCGCCGCCGACGACCGTTTCGTGGTCCGGCCGGGTGAGAAGATCGCCACCGACGGCGTGATCGTGGACGGTTCGTCCGCGGTGGATGTTTCCATGCTGACCGGGGAATCCGTGCCGGTGGAAGTCGGTCCGCAGGATTCGGTCGCCGGTGCGACCGTGAACGTGGGCGGTCGCATCACCGTGCAGGCCACCCGCGTCGGATCCGATACCCAGCTCGCGCAGATGGCCCGGATGGTCGAAGACGCGCAATCCGGAAAGGCGCAGGCCCAGCGGCTGGCCGACCGGATCTCCGGGGTTTTCGTCCCGATCGTGATCGCGCTCGCCGTGGCCACCCTCGGCTTCTGGCTCGGCACCGGCGGTTCGGTCGCGGCGGCCTTCACAGCGGCGGTCGCGGTGCTGATCATCGCCTGCCCGTGCGCGCTGGGTCTGGCGACCCCGACCGCGCTCATGGTCGGCACCGGTCGCGGTGCGCAGCTGGGCATCCTGATCAAGGGCCCCGAGGTGCTGGAGAACACCCGCCGAGTGGATACCGTGGTCCTCGACAAGACCGGCACCGTAACCACCGGCAAGATGGCGCTGCTCGATGTGGTCGCCGCGGCCGGCGAGGACACCGACGAGGTGCTGCGGCTGGCGGGTTCACTGGAGGACTCGTCCGAACACCCCATCGCCAAGGCCATCGCGGACGGCGCCCGCCAGCGGGTCGGCGCACTGCTGCCGGTCGAAGGTTTCCACAACAACGCCGGGCTCGGCGTGGAAGGTGTGGTCGACGGCCACGCGGTGATCGTGGGCCGCATCGGGCTGCTCACCGATTACGCCCTCACGCTGGACGACGACCTGCGCGACGCCATGCGCTCGGCCGAAGCCGAGGGCCGGACGGCGGTGGCCATCGGCTGGGACGGTAAGGCCCGCGGCGTGCTCGTGGTCGCCGATACCGTGAAACCGACCTCCGCCGAGGCGGTTTCCCGGCTACGGGCGCTCGGCCTCACCCCGATCATGCTCACCGGCGACAACACCACCGCGGCCAAGGCCATCGCCCGGCAGGTCGGCATCGACGAGGTAATCGCCGAGGTGCTGCCGCAGGACAAGGTCGCGGTGATCGAACGGCTGCAGGGCGAAGGCCGCACCGTCGCTATGGTCGGCGACGGCGTGAACGACGCCGCCGCCCTGGCCCGCGCCGACCTCGGCCTGGCCATCGGCACCGGTACCGATATCGCCATCGAAGCCGCCGATCTCACCCTGGTCCGGGGCGACCTCACCGCCGCCCCCGACGCCATCCGGCTGGCCCGGCGCACCCTCGGCACCATCAAGGGCAACCTGTTCTGGGCCTTCGGCTACAACGTGGCAATGATCCCGCTGGCCATGGCGGGCCTGCTCAACCCGATGCTGGCGGGCGCCGCGATGGCGTTCTCCTCGGTGTTCGTGGTGAGCAACAGCCTGCGCCTGCGCAGGTTCCGGCCGACCCACTAACCGATATCAAGGGCCGGGGCACCTTTGCAGGCGCCCCGGCCCTTTTGGCTCGACATGGTCTACGCACCGAGAAGTGCGGGCACCGCCTCGATGCCGTCGGGCCGCCGAACGTCTGAGCGCCCTCAGCGCTTCGAAGAGCACGCCGAGACTATTCCCGGTTGCCGTTCCTGCTGCCGGACCGATCGCGAGTCTGTGCCGAATGCGCGGTCGCGGGAGGTTCGGAACGCCCCGTCTGCAAGGTCGCGACGACCACCGCGGCGAGGGTGAGTCCGCAGCCGGCCAACTTCGCCGGCGACAGCGGGGCGCCCGCGGGCAGGAGCCAGTCGAGCAGCACCGAGGTCGTGAGCTGGCCGGCCACGGTGCTGAGACCCATCAGCAGCACCCCGACCCAGCGCACGACCAGCACCCCGGCCGCAATGAACAGCACCCCGATCGCTCCGCCCAGGTACAGCCAGGGATCCCGGGGGAACTCGGCGGGAGGTCCGACCCGGGCCAGTACCAGCGATTCGATGACAAGAAGACCCAGCAGGCCGATACCGAAGTTGATCACGGTGGCGGCGAACGGGCTGCCGGACGTACCGACCCGCCCGTTCCACGCCTGCTGCCACGCCAGCCCGATCCCCGCCAGCACCGGGAGGACAAGCAGCACCGGCCCGGCAGTATCACCGAGCCACGATGCCGTCGTCGCCGCACCGGATTCCGACCCGCCGGACGCGGCCAGCAGCACCGCACCCACCGCCAGGACCGCCCCGCCGAGCCGAGCCGCGGTCACCGGGGTACGGCCCTGCGGCCCGATCCCCAGCCGGTCCACGACCAGACTGCTCACCAACTGCCCGGATACCGCGCCCACCGTGAACGCGGTGACACCGACGGCGGCCACGGCCAACGATTGACTCGCCACGAACAACGCCCCGCACAGCCCCCCGAGCAACTGCCAGTACCTCAACTCCCCCGCCGCCAGCGCCGCCCGCACCCCGCGCAGACCCGCCCGCAGTCGAGCACTCAGTGCCACGGCGATCAGCAGGAGCACGAACCCACTCCCGAAACTCACCACTGCCGCCGCGACACCGTCTTCCAGCCGCGCACCGAGTTCCCCGTTGATCCGCCCCTGCACAGCGACCCCGGCCCCGATCAGCAATCCCAGCCCGAGGCCCCACCGCCGCAACACCATGATCGGAACCCTACCGACGCAGCTCCTGCGCCTCGAACATCGACGGAGGACCGCATATGCTCGGCCGCGTGGGCGGAGTCCTTGCTCACCGTGAGTGAGTGCGGGATGTCCCCAGGCCCGGTCCCGCTGTCGACCATCCGCCCGGACGAGACGGTCCGCCCATGCCGCTCGGCGACCGATGCGGGGCACACGGCGAGTATCGGAGACGGCGCCGACCGACTGTGCAGATACGGACCGACTCCCGGCGATCCGCCGAACGCCGGTTCTCTCTCGGCACCCGATGTCGATCGAGCGCTGGTGAGCGCTGAGCGATGCGCAGGCCGCCCGCGCCGCCCGGCCACGGAGCAGACTCTCGTGGTGCGTGCCGCTGCGTTCCCGGACGCCGCCGGCCGAAACAGCGAGCGGTACAGGACGCCGGACCAAGTGTCATGTTCGCCCGGCCCCCGGAACCACCGGAGCGTCACGGTCGCTCGGTTCCCGTGGACCGATGGCCGGCTTCCGGCGCGGTTCCGTGCAGCAGGGCCCGCGCCGGTAACCATGCCGGCGCCAGGACAGCGATCGCGGCCACGGCAATACCCAGCAATGCGAGGGTCGAGGAGATCGGCAACCACATCGCCACCAGGCCGACGAAGCCGAATACCGCCAGAGAAACCAATTCCTCCGAAAGCCCCGCTACCGACATCACGGTGGCCCGTGCCGGTCCGGTGATGGTGTCCTGCAACCGTGCTTCGGCAACGATGCTCGCGTTGTAGATGGCGCCGTAGGAAACCGCCAACGCCACGAAACCCGAACCGGCGAGAACATACACAGCCCCCGGCCAACGGCCCGCCGCGCCGGCGAGCAACGCGCCCGCAGCGAAAAGAACAGCCGCCGCGCATAGCGCGCAGGCCATGGTGCGGGCCCGCATCGCTTCGGTCCGGCCTGCCAGCAGCGAACCGAGCAGCGAACCGACGACGGTCACGCCGACCAGGACCGGCACCACCGAGGTCGCGGCACCGGCCTCACCGGCGAGCAGGGCGAAGTATTCGTCGAAGGCAGTGATCCCGTACAGCAGCGCGAGAAGCCCGACACCGTGGCGCACCCGCCGGATCCGCACCGCTTCGGTGACACCGGTCCGCAGCATATGCAGGTACCGGCGGATCGAACCGTGGCCACTGGTGGCGGAGTCGGCGGTAGCCGGTCGCGGGCGCGGGGTGAGCACGGCGGGACCTGCCGTATCCGAGTCGGTTGCGTCGCGTTCGTCCTCTTCGAGTTCTGCGACGTCGGCTGCCGAAACCGACCGCGGCGCCGCCGGCAGGCTCCGGGCCAGGGCGGTGTGCACGACCGCGCAGCCGACACTGGCCCAGCCGACCAGCTCGTAACCGCCCCACAGATACAGCGGGGTCGCGGCGAGTATCGCGATAACCGCGCTGAATTCACTCGCCGACCGGGTGTAACCGATAACGCGGGCATAGGCGCGGGGCTCACCGCGGACAGTGAGTTCGTCGTACAACAGCGCTTCGAAGGTCCCCGACCGCAACGCGCCCGCCACACCCCACAGTACGAAACCGAGGGCGAACCCGAGGAAGGACGGCGCGACGGTCCACAGCAGGAATCCCGTGGCCATCAGGAAACCGTTGAGGATCAGCAGGCCACGCCGCGAGACGGTATCCGCCCATGCCCCGGACGGGATCTCACAGACGAAGGCCGTCACCGACCAGAGCGCGAGCAGCAGCGAAATCTGTCCCGGACCGAATCCGTGGTCGGCGAAGAGCAGCGCGTACAGCGCGTAGTACGGGATCAGATCTCCGGTCGCGGCGAACAGCGTCGCGCGCAGCGTCAGCGCGCGCAGTCCGGTATTCCGCCCGGAACTCACCCGTCGGTGTCAACAGTTGTAGATGACCGAACGCATACGGTCAGCTTTCCGGCAGCGGGCCCTCGGGTCAAGACCTTTACCGGGCCGGGGCGCACCCATCGCCCCACCGGCGACCGGTTCCGGTGAATCACCGGCCGTGGCCGGGGCAACTCAGAGCGGTATCCAGCCGTTCTGTGCTTCCGAGCCGATGCCGAGCGCTCGGGTATTCGCGGCGCCCAGCCCCCGGTTCATATCGCTGATCAGATCGGCCACCGGATGCGAATCGCTGTAGTGGTATCCCTGGGCCAATGCGAAACCCAGCTCGGTGAGCACGGCCGCCTGGTGTTCGGTTTCCACACCTTCGGCGATGACCTGCAGGTCCAGCGATTTGCTCAGCGCGGCGATCACCCCGAGCAGCGGCGGAGCCGGGGAATCGGAGCGAATGGCGGCCACGAACGACTGGTCGACCTTGATGATATCGCTGGGCAGGGTCGCCAACCGGCTGAGCGAGGAGTAGCCGGTACCGAAATCGTCGATGGCGATCCGCACGCCCCGGTCGCGCAGGGTGTGCAGATTCGCGATCGCGGTATCGGATTCGGCGGCCAGTTCGGTTTCGGTCACCTCGAGCACCAACTGATCGGCGGCCCAGCCGGTGCTGTCCAGGATTCCGGCGACCTTGTCCGCGTACCCGGTTTCGGCGAGTTCCAGCCCACTGACGTTCACGTTCAGGGTGAGGTCCAGTGCGGCGAACGTTTCCTGCAATTGGGCGGCGTCGGCGCAGGCCCGGCGCAACACCAGTTCGTCCAGGTCGGCGATGAGATCGTATTCCTCGGCCACCCGGATCAGGCCTTCGGTGGTGACATCCGGTTGCGCGCTCGACGACCAGCGCAACAGCGCCTCCACCCCGACCGCCTTCTCACCGCCGTCGCTGAGGCTGACGATCGGCTGGTAGTGCACGTCGAGGCTGCCGTTGTCGATGGCTTCACGCAGTTCCACCGCCAGGGGTGTGCGGTGCCCGGATTCCAGTACCGTCCGGTTGCGTCCCGACTGCTTGGCCCGGTAGAGGCCCACGTCGGCACGACTCACCAGCAGGGAGGCCGATTCCCCGGTCTGCCAGGAGGTGACACCTGCCGAGCATCCGGTGCTCACCGCGGCCCGCAACTGCTCGGTGAGCAGGATGGCGGCCTGTTCGGTAGTGCCGGGCAGCAGCGCCGCGAAGACATCGCCGCCGTAGCGGGCCAGCCGCTGGCCGGGTCCCAGCAGTCCGGCCCAGGTATCGGCGACCTTCTGCAGCACCGCGTCACCGGCGCGATGGCCGAGGTGATCGTTGACCTTCTGGAAGCGGTCCAGATCGACCAGCACCAGCGCCAGTGCCTGACCGGAGCGGTCGGCCTGTTCGATGGCGGTGTTCAGGGCCCGGTCGAACCCGCGCCGGTTCAGCAACCCGGTCAGCGTGTCGATATCGGCCTCCGACGCCATCCGGGTGAGGATGCCCACCACGACGCCGACGCCGAAGGTGATGCCCGCCGGAATCACGCCCGACCACCACGGCAGCCCCGTCCGCGTCGGCAGGACCCACAGGCACAGCGCCATACAGAGCGCGATATGGGCCGCGGCCTGCGTCCAGGCGAAGAACAGCGCGGCATCACAGGCGACGAAAACGTAGAACGAGGCCAGGGTGATCGCCGCGACGGTATTGGGGAACGAGTGCACGGCGATGGTCACCAGGACGGTCGCCAGCACGACGTAGCCGTGGTGCAGCCAATGCGGCATCCGCGGACCCCAGCCGAGCAGGCTGAGCCCCAGCAGAAGTGCGACGGCCGCGGCCGAGCCGACCAGCACGCGATTGCCCTCGTCGCCCGGATACAGCACCTGGGTGGGCGCGATGGCGGTCACCAGAAGACCCAGCGCGCCGCCCATGACGTAGAACGCCCCGGTGGTCCGGGACATGACCATGGCCGTCGCCACACCCGAGGCGGCCCGTACCCGCGTCCGGGTATCGCCGCGAGACCCGCTTCCTCGCACGATGAACAGCCTAAACAACGAGTTCACTGCGCGGCGACCCAACCGGGTATATCGAGTACCCCGAAACCGGTGAACCGAACCGTTCAGCCCGCCGGAGTCAGCACATCGGTACCCACGAACGGCACCAGGGCGGCGGGCACCCGGACCGAACCGTCGGCCTGCTGATGGTTCTCCAGCAGTGCGACCAGCCACCGGGTGGTGGCCAACGTTCCGTTCAGTGTTGCCGCGATCTGCGGTTTCCCGTTCTCGTCGCGATAACGGACCGAAAGCCTGCGCGCCTGGAAGGTGGTGCAGTTCGAGGTCGAGGTGAGTTCGCGGTAGGTGCCCTGACTGGGCACCCAGGCCTCACAGTCGAATTTCCGGGCGGCCGAACTGCCCAGATCGCCCGCGGCGACATCGATGATCCGGTACGGCACGTCGAGGGCGGCGAGCATATCGCGCTCCCAGGCCAGCAGCCGCTGGTGTTCGGCGTCGGCGTCCTCCGGCCGGCAGTAGACGAACATCTCGACCTTGTCGAACTGGTGTACCCGGATGATGCCCCGGGTGTCCTTGCCGTAGCTGCCGGCCTCCCGGCGGAAACACGACGACCAGCCCGCATAGCGTTTGGGCCCGGCACCGAGATCCAGGATTTCGCCGGAGTGGTAACCGGCCAGCGGCACCTCGGAGGTGCCGACCAGGTACAGATCGTCTTCTTCGAGGTGATACACCTCGGCCGAATGCTGACCGAGGAACCCGGTTCCCGCCATGATCTCCGGGCGGACCAGCACCGGCGGGATCATCATGGTGAAACCGTTGGCCACCGCGCGCTGCGCCGCCAACTGCAACAGCCCCAGCTGCAGCAACGCGCCGTAGCCGGTGAGGAAATAGAACCGCGAGCCGGATACCTTGGCCCCGCGTTCCATATCGAGCACGCCCAGTGATTCGCCGAGGTCCAGGTGGTCGCGCGGCGTGAAATCGAATTCGGGCACCTCGCCGACGGTCTCGAGCAGGACGAAATCGTCCTCACCACCGGCCGGTGCGCCGTCCTGGACGATATTCGAGATCGCCCGGTGCGCTTCCTGCAGTTCTGCCTCGGCGGTGTGCTGCGCGGTCTCGGCCTGCTTCACCTCGGCCGACATCTGCTGCGCCTGCGCCAGCAGCGCCGGGCGCTCTTCCTTACTCGCCTTACCGACCTGCTTGCCCATGGCCTTGTGCTCGGCCCGCAATTTATCGGCGGTGGCGATCGCGGACCGGCGCGCACTATCGGCCGTGAGCAGCGCATCGACGAGTGCCGGGTCCTCGCCCCGGGCTCGCTGCGAGGCGCGGACCAGCTCGGGATCATCGCGCAGGAGTCGGAGGTCGATCATGGCTGACCAGCGTAATGGGCCCGGTTTTCCGGCCTCAACCGAGTATCTCCCCCACCGGCCCCGCGGCCGTTTCGCCGCTTCTCGCACAAGTACGCCATACCGATCGGCCGGGTTCGTGGCACGTTCGGGTGTGGCGCTGCCATGATGGACCGCGATGTCCTCCGAAAATGAGCCTGCAAACCGGCCCGGCCTCCGTGGCGGGCAATCGTTGCGCTCGCGTACCGCCCGCCCGGGCCGCGGTCGCAAGACCGATACCGCGCGGCCCCGGTCCGGTGATCCGGCATCCCCGGAAATGCCGGACCACGATCCCGCGGGGGTCCGCTCCCCGCGCCGGGGGAAACGGCCGGGAACGGCGGGTTCACGTCCGGGCGGCAAGGGCAAGCCCAAACGGATCCCCGCGCCGCGGTTGCGCTGGAGTCTGCTCGCGGTGGCCGTCGGTGCCATCGTCGCGGCACTGGCCACACTGATGCTCAGCGGGTTCGACAACGATTCGAACCTGCAGGCACGCAGTCCGGGCGGGGCGGTCGCCAAGGCGGACAAGGTATTCGCATCGGTAGCTCCGGGCGATTGCCTCACCTGGACCAAACCGGACCATTCGGACCTGGTGGAACTCGATTGCGCCGAGGAGCATTTGTTCGAGGTCACCGATACCATCGATCTGAGCCGCTACCCCGGCTCGGAATTCGGGCCCGGCGCGGTCTGGCCGGATTCGCTGCGGCTCACCGAACTCCGCGAGGAACATTGCGTGCCCGCGGCCCAGCGCTACCTCAACGGCCGGTTCGACCCGCGCGGCAAGTACGCGGTGGGATTGATGTATCCGAGCAACGACGGCTGGAACAACTCCGGCGATCGCATCCTGCGCTGCGGTCTGCAGGTGCCCGGGCTGAGCGGCAACCCGCTGCCCAATACCGGCCGCGTGGCCGAGGGCGACCAGTCCAAGGTGTACGAGCCGGGGGTCTGCCTCGGGATCAGCCAGAATCTGCCGACCGATCCTGTCGACTGCACCCAGGAACACGCCGTCGAAATCGCGTCCACGGTCGATCTGTCCGCCCGGTTCCCCGGCGGGCCGCCGTCCAAAGAAGACCAGGACAAGTTCTTGGAAGAGGAATGCGGCCGGACCACCAACGACTATCTCGGCGGCCCGCACGTGCTGCGGGACAAGACGCTGACGGTGTTCTTCGATTTCATCGACGCGCGCAGCTGGCTGGCCGGTAGCCGGAAGTTGAACTGCATGGTCGGAAAGGGCGCGGATCAGGAAGGTTTCGCACCGATCGTGGGCCCGGCCCGCGGCCGCATCCTGATCGACGGTCAGGAACCGGTGCCGCCGCCGAACTCGGGCCGCTCCACCCCCACCCCGCTGCCGGGTGCGGCGCCGCTGCCCCCGCAGCCGGAACCGCGGCCCGCGCCGCGCTGAGACGGAGCGTCACTGTGCCGGTCACCATGTCGGAGACCCGTTTCGAAGAGCTGGTCGGGGATGCGCTGGACCTGATCCCGCCGGAGTTGTCCCGGGCCATCGACAATGTGGTCGTGCTGATCGAACCGCGTAATCCCGACGATCCGCACCTGCTGGGGCTCTACCACGGGATCGCGCTCACCGAGCGCGACAGTCATTACGGCGGTTCGCTTCCCGATACGATCACCATCTACCGGGAGGCCCTGCTGTCGATCTGCGCCGACGAGGACGAAGTGGTGGAGGAGGTGCGGATCACCGTGATCCACGAAATCGCACACTATTTCGGGATTGACGAAGACCGGCTCCATCAGTTGGGATGGGGTTAAGCTAAGCCTGGTCTACGCGACGCGCCGGCAGGGGATGCACGGGCGCGGTGCCGGACCGCACCGGAAGAAGTTCTGGATTCGATGGAACCGCTCGCGGGGGTATCGCGTCCAATGTACTCGTAGGGGGAATTCTCGTGGTTCCGCCCAAGAGCCGCCACAAGAAGGAGTCGAGGACATGATTGGCAATGTCGGCGTCACACCTGAGCTCATCCTTGCCGCAGCGGTCGAACTGGACCTGCTCGCCGACCGGCTGGCCGGGGTCGCCGCGGCCACCGTACCCGCCACCTATGTCGCGCCGTCCGGCGCCGACGAGGCGTCGATACACGGTGCGATGCATATGAACAAGGGGGCCGCCACCCACCAGACCTCGCTTGCGCAGGCAGTTCTCGAACTGCACCACACCGCCGCGATCCTGCGTACCCAGCTCGCCGGATACCTCGCCCAGGACGCGGCTTCGGCCGGCGTACTGGCGCTCACCGGCGCACCGTTCGGCGCGATCAGCGTCTAGGCCACCGATGATCGCAAACGCGCCGCACCGCGGCGCAGACCACGAGCGCGCGTGGCGCGACCGCCGAAGTATCAGCGATAGTTCACAAGGGGAGAAACAAGCATGACCGCAGGTATCACCGGGGTGTTCTGGCTGCCCAGACTCGCCGAGGGGAATTCGATCGCACTGAACGCGGGATCGCACGCCATCCCGATGTCCGCTGCCGCCACCTCATGGGGCGCGCTCACCGCGGCATGGGTGGATGCCAATGCCACGGTGGTCCGGGTGATGGCCGAACTCGGCGTCGGTATGCAGAGCGTCAACGGTATCGGCGCCCTGGCCCGCCTGGTCGGTTTCACCGGCTGGGCGCAACAGCAGGGTGTCATGTCCGCGGCCCTGGGCACCAAGGCCGCCTCGCAGGCCACCGCCTACACCGTGGCCTCGATCGCCATGCCGAGCCTGCCGGAGATCGCGGCGGTGAACGCGGCCCGCGCCGCGGCACACACCACCGGCGGTGTGCTCAACGGCAGCTCCGAGATCGCGGAGGCCGCCAAGGCCGCACTGGATCTGCGGGCCGCGCTCACCATGGAGACGTACGAGGCAGCCATTACCGCCCTGGTGCTGACGCCGGGTGAGTTCCTGAACCCGCCGCCGATCGCCAACGGCGCCGGCACGGCCGATCCGGGTCCCGCCGAGGACGCCATGAAGGAAGCCAACGGCGATCCGGTGAAGATGCTGGCCGCGGCGGGTAGTGCGCTGGCACAGAACCCCGGCGTCGCGAGCGCGGTCACCCAGGCGGCGAATGTCGCCGGTTCGGTGGCGAGTACCGGTGTCACCACGGTCGGCAATCTGGGCGCGAACGCGATCGCGGCGGCCACCACCACCTCGGCGCCGGCATCGGTGGCGCCGATGCCGGGCATGGTCACCGGCGCGGTAGCGGCATCCACCGCGGCCGCCACGACCCGGGCCGGTGGTGTGCCCGGTTCCAGCCTCGGCCTGAACAATGGTGGGCTCAAGGTGCCCGAGGGCTGGGGCGCACCGCCCGCCGGCGGCGCCGCACCCGCCACCGAATCCGTCGCCGTGACACGCGGTGAAGCCGCCCCCGTTCGACCCACCGGTACCGGTACCGGAAGCCCGCTGATGGGTAATGCCCGCCCCAACGGTGAGGACGAGCAGGACCACGACGCAGCCGATTACCTGCGCGGTGATCACTTCGCCGACGGCCGATACATCGCGGACGGCGTCATCGGCGCCGAACCCCAGCGGTCGGACAAGTGACGGTGCTGGGTGGGGGGCGCGGGGCGTCCATGCTCGCGGCGGTCCAGCTGTCGCTCGACGAAATGCAGTATCTCCTGGAGAAACTGGAGATCGACGAGGTCCCCGTCGTGCTCGACGCGCGGGGTCGCTACGACAACGAGATCGACCACGACAGAGCGATGAACGCGGCCGAGCAGTTGCTGATCGAACGGGACCTGCTCGACGGTGATCGTATCCATCCGGATCTCGCCGACCGGCTGCGCGGCCTGTACCGGCCGCACTGGGTGGTCGCGCTACGACTCTTCGTCGGCGGTCAGGCGAGCCGGATGTGCCTGGCGAAGGGCGATGATCTGCTGACCGTCGCCCTTCGCGGCCCGGAGTCGTACATGATCGACGAAGCTGGCGAGGATCTGCCCGGCCCGGTGATCGCGGCACTCGGCCACGCCGAACCGCTGGAGCTGACCGGGATGAACGCGCCCACCGAACACCTCGTGCCGATTTTCGACGACACCGGGGATCCGGCGGCCACCGCGGCCCGGCTGGCGAAGGTCGGCAATCCCGCACGGGACGCGCAGACCATCGCATCGGCCATGGCGCATTGCGAATCGCACGCCGAAATCGTCGGGGTCGTCTACGGGGACGCGAGTCGCGATGTCGCCGACAACCATATCGCCGTATTCAATACGCGGGCGGGCCGTTTCATCGCCACTGCCAGTGTTGCGGACGACGGAACGAAATGGACGTCGTTCAGCAGCGGCACGGATGCCCGGCTGCGAATCGCCCTGCAGGATCTGATCAATTCACTGCCCGAGCGTTCGGAATTTCCGAGTAACCCTGCGCTCGCCTGATCGGAGCGGCCGGTCGAAAGCCGGATCACCCCTGTGCGTTACGTACGCACAGGGGTCCCGGTGGATAACTGGGCCGGCGGGCCTGGGAATATCCGGGCACGTGCTGAAGGTGGGGCCTGTCGCCCATACCCGTAAGTGCCGGACCACCCACTGTCGAATGTGGGCTGGTGCGCCGCCTTCAGGGGTTCCGGTAGTAACCGCCGAAAAACCAACGGATATGGCGTAGCCGCAGCTGATTGCTGGTGAGGGCCCGGTTCGGCCTGCGGTGGAGGCGGACTACTGGTTGGCTTGGCTCCCAACGTGGTTGGTTGCTGGAGGTCGGTTTCGTGGCGTCGCGGGTGTTCGCGGATGAGGAGTTGGCGCGTCTGCGGGAGTTCCCGGAGATCGGTCGTGAGGAGCTGTTCCGGTTCTTCACGCTCTCGCCGGCGGATCTGGCGTTCGTCGATCCCGGCCGCGGTCGTGGGCCGGCTGATCGGCTGGGTATCGCGATCGCGTTGTGCACGTTGCCGTGGCTGGGATTCGTGCCCGATCGTGTGGTGACCGCCCCGCCGGTCGCGGTAGCGCGGTTGGCCGAGCAGCTGCGGCTCGACGGCACTGAGATCCGTTCCTACGGCCGCCGCGCCCAGACCCGCACCGACCATCTACGCCTGGTCGCTCAGTATCTGGGCTGGCGGGCGGCGGGTGCGCTCGAACTCAAGGAGCTCGACGAGTTCCTGCTCGCGCGGGCGATGGAGCATGATTCCCCGACTCTGCTGTTCCGGTTGGGGTGTGAGTATCTGATCTCGGCGCGGGTGATCCGGCCCGGTCCGGTGACCATGGTCGAACGCGTCGCCCACGCCCGCGAGCAGGCCCAGCGCGAGACCTACGACCGTCTGGCCCACGAGTTCACCCCGGCGCGCTGCGCCGAGTTGGACGCACTGCTGACCACCGATGCCTCGTTGGGGGTTTCGCGGTTGCGGTGGCTGTCGACCGGGCCGGTGGAGGCGTCCGCGGCTGCGGTGCGCGCCGAGGTCGACAAGCTGGCGTTCCTGCGCGGCCTGGGTGCCGACCGGCTCGATATGTCGGTGCTGCCCGCCGAGCGGCGACGGTTCCTGGCCACGATGGGGCGCCGGTTGACCCCGCAGGCGTTGGAACGCCGGGATCCGCGGCGGCGGTATCCGATCCTGCTCACGGTGCTGGCGCAGTCCGGCACCGACGTGCTCGACGAGGTCGTGGCCTTGTTCGATCAGGCGATCTCGGCGAAGTTCGGTGCCGCCGGACGTCGGATGCAGCAGGAATGGCCGAACGCGGCAAATCCGGAGAGGACCGCCAGGCCCTGCTGGACGACCTCCTGGCGATCGTGACCGATCCTGCGGTGGCCGATGAGGAGATCGGTGCGTTGATCCGCGGCGATGCGATCGGGTGGGAACGTCTGCGGGCGGCGGTCGCTCAGGCCAAACCCCGGTTGCCGCGTGATCACGGGCACCTGGCCGCGCTGGACTCCTCCTACAACTACCTGCGTCAGTTCACCCCCGCGGTGCTGTCGACGGTGGAGTTCGCGGGCGGGACCGCGGCGACGGAGTTGTTGATCGCGGTCGCGATGCTGCGTGAACTCAACGCGACCGCGCGGCGGAAGGTGTTCGACGAGGCCCCGACCGGGTTCGTGCCCGCGAAGTGGCGCGGCTACCTCGACGCGGCGCGCAAGTCCGGCAGCGCTACCGCCTACCGGCACTACTGGGAGCTGTGCGTGCTGCTCGGTGTGCGGGACGGGCTGCGCAGCGGGGACGTGTTCGTGCCCGGCTCACGCCGCTACGCCGACCCGGCCGCCTACCTGCTCACCCCCGAGCAGTGGACTCCGCAACGTAGCGAATTCTGCCGCCTGGTCGGCCGCCCGGGCGATCCCGGCGCCGCCCTGGCCGCCGTCGTCGACGAACTGCACACCGCGGTCGGTGAACTCGAAACGGCCCCTCGCCGAGGGCGAGGGGCCGGTGCGCCTGGATGGCGAGTCCGGGGAGCTGGTCATCTCGCCGTTGACCGCCGAGGACGTTCCAGCTGAGGCGATCGCGCTCAAGGCCGAGCTGACCGAGATGCTGCCGTTCGCGCCGATCGTGTCGTTGTTGATCGAGTTGGACAAGCGCACCGGCTACCTGGACTGTTTCACCCACGCCGGTGGCCAGGCAACCCGCACGCCGGAGTTGAAGCGCAACCTGATCGCGGTGCTGCTGGCGCACTCGACCAACCTTGGTTTGACCCGGATGTCTGAGGCCTGCGGTATCAGCTACGGTGATGCCCGCCCACTGGCGTCCGGTGTGCCGGCTGATCACCCGCCGTGCCCGGCCGGTCCAGACGTGCAGGGCGTATTTCGGGCTCGCTGTGGGTGACGCCGGGATTCCATGCCGGCTCCTGGGTCGAATGCGCGGGCGGGGCGTCTGGTCGGCCGGTGATCGCGGCGCCGAAGGGGCGGCGCGGCAGTGGGGGCGATGCGGTTCGGCGTCGCGTTGGTCGGTGACATGCGTACTCCAGGTCCACGCTTCCCGCCGGGCGGTGTACGTCGGGGACCTCGCGGTTCCGAATGGCGAGCCCGACATATGCAGAAGTTAGGACTTACTGCGTGCGAAGAGAATCGCTTGCTGAGCTTTCGCATCCGGGTCGAGCAGCATCTGGGCCTCGACCACGAATCCGGCATCGTGCAGCCAGGATGCCACCTGGTTCGGCTGACGGCGGTGGACATGGACCTTCATCGGGTGACCGCCGTAACCCTCTGTCTTCAACAGCGACTCGCCGCCGACGTGAAACAGGAGTTGCAACGGTCCGCCGGGACGCAATGCTTGGTGGAAACGCCCGAATACAGTCGGCACCTCGTCGTCTGGGATGTGGATCAAAGACTGCCAGGCGAGCAGGCCGGCCACCGAAGCGACGGGCAGGTTCAGTTCCGTCATCGAGCCCACCTCGAACCGCAGGCCGGGGTGGTCGCGCCGGGCCACGTCGATCATCGCCGGGGAGAGGTCGATACCGAAGGCGTCGACACCGAGCTCATGCAGGTGGGCGGTGACTTCACCGGGGCCGCAGCCGACGTCCGCGACCGGTCCGCCGCCAGCGGTCCGCACGCTGTCGGCGAACAATGCCAGAGCCGCGCGAAGGTACTGGTGTCCGGCGAGGGCGCCGCGCACTTGGTCGGCATAGCTGACCGCAACCGTGTCATAAGAGGTTCGGGTGTCGGCCAACCAATCATCCGTGGTCATGACCGGCACGATATTCCATAATCGCGGCGGACTCGGCGCTACCCGGGAACGGCGAAGGTGCCTCCACCCGGCCGGGTGGAGGCACCGGAACGGCGGTACGCGTCTGGCCGTGACCGCTCAACGATAGCAGTGATACCTGGGATAATGGGCTGTTATCCGGGGTAACTCGAGAGGCGACCTGCGGCGGACCCGCTCCGGCGTGCACACGAAGCGACCCCGTTATCCGGGGCTAGTACTGACGAGGGGAATCCGATGGCCGCGAGAGTGACCCGGCTGCGTGCCGCCCCGCCGGCGCGCACCCTGCGCACCGCCGCCGAGGCGTTCCTCGACACGATCGGCTCGGCGAACACCCGCCGCGCCTACGGCATCGCCGTCGTCAAGACCGTCGACCAGCTCGACGCCCGCCACGACGGACTCACCGCCGCCAGCCGCGCCCTGGACTCGGTCACCGACACCGAAGTCGGCGCCGCACTGGAAACCCTCTGGGGCACCGCCGCGGTGAACACCTGGAACGCGCGCCGCGCCGCAGTCGCCAGATGGCTGTCCTGGTGCGCCGAGCAGGGCTGGACCGCACCGAGCGTCCCGGCCTCGGCCGCGCGGTCCACACCGCCGGACTCCGACACCCCCGTCCGCTCGCGTACCGCGATCGACCGGCTCATCGCCCGCCGCGAGATCCACCTGCGGGAGAAGACGCTGTGGCGGATGCTGTACGAAACCTGTGCCCGTGCCGAGGAACTGCTCCAGCTCAACATCGAAGACCTCGACCTCGCAGGGCGGTGCGCGGCGGTGAAGTCCAAGGGCGCCAAACCCCGTACCCGCCGCCGCGGCGCCGCCCACCACGAACACGTCCTCGAGAACGTGTACTGGGACGCGGGCACCGCCCGCCTGCTGCCCCGGCTCATCCGCGACCGCACCCGCGGCCCTGTTTTCGTGACCCACCGCCGGCCGGGGCCCGGCAAGTACCTCGCCGACCGCGACGTCTGTCCCAACACCGGCCTGGCCCGGCTGTCCTACGACCAGGCCCGCGACCTGCTCGACGCCGCCACCGCCGTCGATGGACCCCGGACCGGCTGGGACCTGCACGAACTGCGCCACTCCGGCCTGACCCACCTCGGGGAATCCGGGGCCAGCCTGCTGGAACTGATGGCCAAGTCCCGCCACCGCAAAGCCGAGAACCTGCGCCGATACTTCAAACCGTCCCCACAGGCGATGCGCGAGCTGACCTCGATCTTGGGCCCGGGAGCCGAACGCCGACGCTGACCAGCAGCTACGTCATATCCGTTGATTTTTCGGCGGCTACTACCGGAACCCCCTTCAAGGCGGATCTGAACGTCGCGAAGAACATACTCGCCGCTGGACGGGTGGAGAGTCCGACCGCTTGCGGAGCGGCCGTGAGTGCAGCCGCTCAGTGGACGGCACGCCCCTATGAACACGGATCCGCCGGAGCGGTGCGTGAGCACCGTGGGTGGAATCCTCGCCCCGCACCGCGGGGAGACGTCAACCCATGGGATCGTCGGCGCCGAATTCGGCTTTACCGCCGAACGGCGGGGCGAACCGGCCCCAGCGGACACATTCCCAGCCACCCCCGAGCCGGGCGACCAATTCGATCGTCTCGGTGTTGTCCAGATGATTGTTGGTGGTGAAGGGCGGTGCCACTCCGGCCAGTTCACGGCCCAGCAACCGCATGGCCGCACCGTGGGTCACCACCAGAACATCGCCGCTGCCACCCGCTTCCAGCTGGAATTCCGTACGCAGATCGGTGATTGCGGGCAGGAATCGGTCGAGCACATCGCGACCCGATTCGCCGCCGGGTACACGCTCGGTCAACCTGCCCTCATGCCAGGACCGGTAGACCGCCTGGAACTGTTCGTGGGCTTCCGGACTGGCCGATCCGTCCAGGTCACCGAGCTGCACCTCATGGACGTCGTCGCGGGCTATCGCGCGTACTCCGGTGGCCGCCTCGATATAGCCGGCGGTCTGGCGGGCCCGCAGCGCATGCGAATGGAAGAGCGCGCGCGGCGGGGTCAGCAGTCCCTCGCCGAAGGCCTTGGCCTGGGCGGCACCGCGTTCGGTGAGCGGCAGGCCGGGCAGTTTGGTGTCCAGGATCTTGGCGACGTTACCTTCGGTTTCACCGTGCCGGACCAGGATGAGTTTGGCGGTCACAGGTCGGCCACCCCTTTGCGTAGCTGGGTCAACCAGAGCGCTGCGTCCTCGTCCGACGGTGGCGGTGTGCCGTTCGCCGAGGTGGCGGGCCAGGAGCCGAGGAAACGGATATGCGCCGTGCGGTGCAGCGCCTTCAATGCCTCGGCCACCGCGGCGTCTTCGATATGGCCGATGCAGTCGAGGTAGAAGCGGTAGGTGCCCATACCGGTCCGGGTGGGCCGGGATTCGATGCGGGTGAGATCGATTCCACGGGTGGAGAATTCGGCGAAGGCACGCATGAGGGAGCCGGGCAGGTTCGGCAGTTCCTCGATCACGATCGAGGTGCGGTCGCTGCCGGTGGGGGCCGGGGCCACGCGCGGCGCGGTGACCAGCACGAAGCGGGTGACGGCCTGGTCGTGGTCGGCGACCCCGGCGGCGAGCACCGCCAAGCCGAGCCGCTCTCCCGCCAGCGCGGTGGATACCGCGGCGTCCGCGAGTCCGTCCCGGACGTCTTCCGCGGCCGCGGCATTGGAGTTCGAGGGGTGGATCGAGATATCGGTCCAGGTATCGGCCACCCAGTTGCGGACCTGCGCCAGCGCGACCGGGTAGGCGGCCAGCGACCGGACAGCGGCGATATCGGTTCCGGGGCGGGCGAGGATGGTGAACGTCACTTCCAGTTCGGTTTCGGCGACGATCTGCAACCGCGGTCCGAGGGCCAGCGAATCCAGGGTCGCCGAGATGGAACCTTCCACCGAGCTCTCGATCGGCACCACCGCCGCGGCCGCGGACCCCGCACGCACCAGATCCAGGGCGGCTGCCTGACTGGGAGCGGCGATCCGCTCGACCGGCCCGTCGAAGGACCCCGAGCTCTCGAATTCGGCGAGGGCCATCTCGGTGAATGTTCCGGACGGACCGAAATAGGCGATACGCGGCACGTCTACGAGCCTACTTGTGCGGGCGGTGTGCTTGCCTCCGGTATCGGGCACCCGGATGCGCGGGCGCGGAACTCCGCGCGCCGGCCCGGGCAGGTCAGCCGCCGGCCTCCGCCGGGTGGAGTGCCGCACGAAGCGCGCGCTCGGTCTCCACCGGCGTAGCGCTCTCGATTCCGAGCAGTATTTCCCGGACTGCGTCGGCCGCTCCACTGGAAAGGCCGGTCAAGAATGCGATATCCGGGCTGTTCAGCGCCTTGCGGATATCTTCGCCGCAGAGCGCGGCGATCGTGCCGGCCAGGACCGCCAGGGCCTGCGTGGCGTTCTCGGCACGGGCCACGAAACCGTCCGGGCGGTGGGCCGCCTCCGCCAGGAAATCGGCGATGCGTTCGTCCGGTAGGGCCGGGTCCAGCCGGCGTTCGCCGGTGAATTGCCCCGGCGGTACGACCAGACCGTCCACCAGTCCGCGTTCGACCACGCGTTTGGGAACGCTCAGCTCCACCAGTACCGGTTCAGACTCGCCCGCGACCACTCTTCGATCGTAGGCAGGGCGGCGGCGTAGCCACCGGGCACCCGGCCCCTCCCACCGGCTGCGGAACTCGCCGGCGAGTCACGCGGCGATCCTCTTGCGCCGCACCCAAGTTTAACTTAGCTTAGGTTTACCTAATTATCGATCGTGAAGTCGGGTACGCCCGCACTGGAGGTACCGATGGCGCCGACCGCCCCCGCCCCGTCCACCGCCGAACGCGTCCGCAGCGCCTGCGCACACGCCGAACAGGCCGTTCTCGCGCTGCCCGGCACCGACCCGACCCCTGTCCCGGTGCACTATCTGCGCCAGTGCGGCGATGTGGTGGTCGCGGTACCGAACGACAGCGCCGCGGTCTACGCCGCTCAGGAACAGGTCGCGGGTGCACCCGCCGTGCTCGAACTCACCGATCACGCCCCGTTGCCGCTGCGCGAACCGGTCCGGGCGCTGGTCTGGTTGCGCGGCTGGATCCGCGCGGTGCCCGCGCGCGCCCAGCGCACCCTGGTCACCGCGGTCGCGGAGGAATACCCGCACCCCGGCCTGCTCGATATCGGCCACACCACCACTCTGCTCCGATTGGTGTTGAACTCGGCGGTCGTCGCCGATTCGGCCGGCGCGGAGTCGGTCTGCGTCGACGATCTGCGACTCGCCAACCCGGACCCGTTCTGCGGGATGGAATCGGCCTGGTTGCAGCATCTGGACGCCGATCACGGCGATGTGGTCGCACAATTGGCCCGGCATCTGCCGGCCCGGCTGCGCCACGGCCGGATCCACCCACTGGCCATCGATCGCTACGGTCTCACCCTGCGTATCGAAGGAATCGACGGCGACCACGATTTCCGCCTGCCCTTCGCCACCCCCGCCGAAGATGTCGAAGCGCTGAGCCGGGCGGTACGCACCCTCGCCGGCTGCCCATTCCTCAACGGTTTGCGTTCCATCTGAACCCCGGCAGCCCACACACCCGCCGGGCCGCACACCTCGGCCAGCGCACCTCGCGCCGTGCACCTCGCGCCGCGCCTGCGGACAGTGGGCCCATAAGTTCGGTACATGAGCGAAAGCGGTTGGACGGTCGGCGACCGGCTGCGGGAGCAGCGGGCGATCCGGCTCGAAATTCTCGTCGTCCTGGGTGTCACATTCGGCCTGAGCGGGATCAATGCCGCGCTGTCGCTCCTGGAGAGCGCGCTGGCACCGGGCGGTGTCGGCGAGCAGACCGTCGCGTTGAATTCGTCACGGACGAGTCAGTCGGTGCTGGACCTGCTCTTCCAGCTGCTCAGTGTGGCGCGTTTGGCCGGGTGGGCGGGGCTCGCCCTCTACCTGCTGTGGCGCAGCGGGCTGGGACCTCGGGCGATCGGGCTGGCCCGGATGCGTTTGCGTCCCGATGTACTGCACGGACTGGTGCTCGCCGCGGTGATCGGGCTTCCCGGTTTGGGGCTGTATCTCATCGCCCAGGGCCTGGGGATCAATGTGACCATCGTCCCGGACGCACTGGCCGACCAATGGTGGCGGCTGCCGGCACTGGTGCTTTCCGCCTGCGCCAATTCGGGCGCCGAGGAGATCGTGGTGGTCGCCTATCTGCTGACCAGGCTGCGCGCGCTGGGCTGGTCGGATAATTCGGCCCTGGCCGCTTCGGCGCTGCTGCGTGGCAGCTATCACCTCTATCAGGGGCTCGGCGGAGGAATCGGCAACGTGGTGATGGGCGTGATCTTCGGGCGGTATTGGCAGCGCACCGGCCGGCTGTGGCCGTTGATCATCGCGCATGCGGTGATCGATGTGGTGGCCTATATCGGTTACGGCGTGTTGCGCGGGCGGGTGTCGTGGCTGCCGTGAGGTCCGCCGCGTAACCCGGCTGGACACGATCGGCGCCCCGACCTGGGGCGTAGTCCGGCCGGTTACAGCGCTAACGAACACGGGCGAGAACGATAAGTACAGTCTGATGATGATGAACGGCGACGACCCACGGATGCGCCGGGTGCCGCCGCAGAATGGAGCACCCGGACGAGGCCCCGCGCGCCGGCCCGTACCACCCCCGCCGCACGGCGGGCGGCCACCGGTCGAACCGCCGCAGGTCATCCGACGCGGTCCGGCCCCGGACCGGGGCGGCCGACCGGCCGAACGCTATGAACCGCCCCGGGCGTACTCACAGGCCCCCGAGGGACGGCAGGCCGCCCCCGCGCGCCCCCCAGCGCCGGGACGTGGCGGCAAACCCGGTCCACGCACGCATGCACCCACGCAACGACCGGTGCCCTACCGCGAATCCGAGTACGCACCCACCCAGCGCCCGGCTCCGGACCGCGGAGGTCGCAGGCGGCCACCGCCACCGGGCCGGGATGCGCCCTACGGCGGTGCCGCCCCGCGGCCGCGCCGCCGCCGGAAACGCCATATCGGCCGATGGGTCCTGGTTTTCCTGCTGGTGCTGGTCACCGCGCTCGTGTACGCGGTCGTGAAACTCGACGGTTCACTCACCCGGATCGACGCGCTCGGCGACTATGAGGACCGAGTGGGTAACACGGCGGGTACCAACTGGCTGCTCGTCGGGTCGGACAGCAGGGCCGGTCTCTCCGACGAAGAGGCGCAAGGCCTGGCCACAGGCGGTGAGGTCGGCGACGCACGCACCGACACCATCATCCTGGTGCATATCCCACCCTCGGGCCGCACCACCTTGGTGAGCCTGCCGCGTGATTCCTATGTCGGTATCCCGGGCTACGGCCAGGACAAACTCAATGCCGCGTTCGCTTTCGGCGGGGCGCCACTGCTCACCCAAACCGTGGAAATCGCGACCGGTCTGCACATCGATCATTACGCCGAGATCGGTTTCGCCGGTTTCGCGGGCGTGGTGGACGGGCTGGGTGGTATCGATGTGTGCGTACCGCAGGCCATCAACGATCCGCTGGCCGGCATCGATATCCCCGCGGGCTGTCAGGAATTGAACGGTCCCCAGGCGCTGGGCTTCGTGCGCAGCCGCGCCACCGCACTCGCCGATATCGACCGGATGAACAATCAGCGACTGTTCCTCTCGGCATTGCTGGAGAAGGCGACCAGCCCGGCCACCCTGGCCAACCCGTTCGCGCTGTGGCCCATGGCCAGTAATACCGCGCGTTCATTGACCGTCGACTCCGACGACCATATCTGGGACCTCGCCCGGCTGGGCTGGTCGTTGCGGGGCGACACCCTGGCGACGAGCGTCCCGGTCGGTGGATTCACCGATACGGCCAGCGGCAACGTCCTGTTGTGGGCGAAGCCCGATGCCAGCCGTTTCTTCGAAGCGCTGGCCGACGGCGATCCGATCCCGGCGGAGCTCACCACCGAATGAGTCCGCCGGGCCCGGCGGCGACCACTCGTTGCGGCCCGGCCCCCGCGCCCGGCCGCGGACGCGCGATAATCGATATATGCACGACAGCGACCTGGCTCAGCCGTTCATCGCCCTGCTCCGGGCCCAGGTACAGCACGGGCTCACCGCTTCGCAGCAGTATCTGGCCGCGGCGGTGTATTTCGATATCCAGCGGTTGCCGCGGCTGGCCGCGCACTGCTACGGACGGTCGGAACAGCAGCGCGGGCATGCGCTGCGGATCGTCCAGTATCTGATCGACCGGGATCTCGAGATCACCATCGGCGGCCTCGGCGAAGTGCGTCAGACCTTCGAATCACCTCATGCGGCAGTGGCTTTCCTGCTCGCCCGCGAGCAGACCCTGACCGATCAGGTCACCGAACTCGCCAAGGTCGCCCGGGAATGGGCGGATTTCCTCGGTGAACAATTCATGAGCTGGCTGCTCGAATGCCAGCAGCAGGATGTGGCCGGTATGTCGACCCTGCTGGCTGTGATCGATCGCTCAGCCGGGAATTTGTTCGATGTCGAGGAGTTCGTGGCCCGCGAGCTGCCCGCGGTCGCACCACAAACGAACAGCTCGGTGCCGAAAATAGCCGGAGCCAGCAGAAATAAATAAGGCAACACTATCCTTATTCGAATAAGGCAACACTAGCCTCAATAAGGCTGCACTTGGATGACATAGCCCCTTTGCGGCGTTAATGTCAAGGCATGTCCAATCATCCGGAGAGCCCCCGCAGCAAATTCCACGGATTGCTGCACGATCAAATTCGGCACGAGTTCAACGCCGAGCACCAGTACATCGCCATCGCCGTGTGGTACGACAACGCCGACCTGCCCCAACTCGCGAAGCGGTTCTACGCGCAGGCCGTCGAAGAACGCAATCACGCGATGATGATCGTCCAATATTTCCTGGATCGGGATATCAGCGTCGACATTTCCGGCGTCGATGCAGCAAAGTCGCATTTCGAGAATTCCCGCGAGCCGATCGCGCTGGCACTCGATCAGGAGAAGACCGTTACCGACCAGATTGTTCAGCTGGCGAGCACGGCCCGCGAAGAAGGCGATTATCTGGGCGAGCAGTTCATGCAGTGGTTCCTCAAGGAGCAGGTCGAGGAAGTCGCGAAGATGACCACGCTGCTCACTGTCGCCGACCGCGCCGGTTCGAACCTGTTCGATCTCGAGGAATTCATCGCCCGCGAGATGAGCGACGACCCGACCTATGCGCCGGGCTCGCCGTCGGTGGCCGGCGGCCATATCTGATAACTGGACAGTCCGCCCCGCCGGGTAGCCGCCGCAATGCGGACAGCTCGGACGGGGCTCGTGGACTGTTTCCCGGGTGATGAATTGGGAGCATCGGCCGTCCCGGCCTACTGCGCCGAGGCCGGGCGGCCGATGCTCCAGCACGTCAGCCGGCGCCGGGTCGTGTGTCGGCTGACGTTCGTCGCCGGGGGGTTCCAGAAACGGCGACCCCTGAAACCTAGCGGAGATCAGCTTCGGAAAGAAGGGTTTTTCGGAAATTTCTCCGTTTTATTCAGCGAAGGGTCACCTGACGCGACCGCAGCCCGTCCCGTGAACGCCGCTGCTCCGAGGTCAGCGGGGCGTCGACCGCCAGCGCCTCGGTCAAGCGCTCTCCGAATTCCGTTGCCGGAGTAGCCCATTCGCTCACATGACGGTCCGGGTCGAGATCGAAGACCGGTACCAGCAGCCCGTGCGTACGGAACGAACCGGCAAACCGCGAACCCTCACCGAGATGCAGCCCGCCCGCCGCGTGCAACCTGGCCAGCGCCAGCATCAGATCGTCTTCCGACTCCGGCCGGACCCAGCGCAGATGAGCTTTCTCGCCGGCATCCACCCACCAGGGCGCACCGATCGACGCGGGCCCCAGATCCAGTCGATCCGACGGCATGATGGCCTCTTTGGCCTGCTCGATGGTGGCGGCGATCTGCGGATCGGGCTGCACCCCTTCCGGCACCCACCAATCGAAATCCTGGTGCACCACCAGATCCAGTGCAGCGTCGGCCACGATCACATCGGAAAGCGCGGGCCCGCCCGGCGCGGCATGCGCCACGGCCAGCGAATCACCGGGTTCGGCGGATTGCGCCCAGAGAATCGACGCCGCGATATCCGCGGCCGGATCCGCCGTCGGGGCCTGTACCTGCACACCGATGTATCCGGTCGGTGTATCGGCGGCGCGTACCAGGGCCGCCACCGCACCGGGCAGCACGGTCGCCAGGACTACCGGTCGCTCGGCGGCGACTCCGGGAGCGAGCGCCAACTCGGCGGTCGCCGACGGGACGAACTCGCGCAGCGCGACCAGATCGCATTCCGCGGCCAGTCCCTCGAAAGGACGGGCGACGGCAGTTTCGGCCTCCTGCAACGCCGCCCGCCGCTCGGCCAGACGCTGGGCCCGGTTGCCGCCGGGTTTCGGACTATTGCGTTTGCTCTTACCCACGGCTGGTCAAATTACACGGCATACCGGTCAACCGGCGGCAGGCCACTCGGTTCGGAGCCCGGCGAGTAGCCGCTTCAGCGGTTGGCGAGGACAGCCTTCGCCCGGCCCGGATGGTTCGTCGCCACCCAGCTCACCCCGAGATCCGCGCACAGCGCGATATCGTCGGGTTCGTCGACCGTCCAGCAGTAGGTCGCCCGGCCGGCCGCGGCGGCCTTGTCCACCAGCTCCGGATGTTCGCGCAGTGTTTTCACCGAGGGGCCCACCGCGGTGGCACCCACGGTGGTCGCCGCACTTCCGCCCAGATAGCGGGAGGATTCGCCGAGCAGCACGGTCGGCAGCAACGGCGCCGCCCGCCGAATCCGCCAGACCGCGGTGGCCGCGAACGACATCACCACCGCACGCGAATGGGCCGCCGACGCCGGGGTGGCGATTCCGAAACGCTGTAGTTCGGCCAGCACCTTGTTCTCCACCAGCGACCCGTATCGGACCGGGTGTTTGGTCTCGATGAACAGTTTCGTCGGCCGGCTGCGCCAATCCAGCACCAGGCCGATGAGTTCGCTCAGCGTGAGCACACCGGCCGGGGCTCCGTCACCGAAGTCCAGTTCCTTCAGCTCGGCCAGCGTCAGCTCGCTGACCAATCCGGTACCGCTGGAGGTGCGGTCCACCGTGCGGTCGTGCACGCAGACCAGATGACCGTCGCGGGTGAGCCGCACATCGCATTCGACCCCGTCGGCCCCCTCTTCCAGCGCCAGTTCGTAGGCCGCCAGCGTATGTTCCGGACGCGCGGCCGAGGCGCCGCGGTGCGCGACCACGAACGGCGCACGCGGGCCCTGGACCGACTGGTCGCTGTGCTCGCTCACTGGGCCACAACCTCCTGTGCTGCTCCTCGGTCGGCACCATCCCGGGATTCCGCCGATCCGGCGTCCGGCGCCCTGCTCACCGTAGCGGCACCGCCCGGATGCACCGGTTCGATCAACGGCGTGGCCGGGTCGACGGCCACCACCCAGCGGTGGGCGAGCCGGTCCCGGCCGCGTAGATCGCGGCCCTCGACCGTGCGCACGACCCAGAGTGTCAGCACGGCGACAGCGGCCGCGGCGAGATCGGTCAACGCGGTGAACAGCACGCCGTCGGCCTGGGCCTGCAGCGAGTCGGCGGTCCGCCAGAACAGGGCCCCCACCGCGAGCAGACCGCCGAGAACCCAGACCGCCCACCAGATCCGCACCGCCCGCAACGGGCGCGGATCGCCGCGTTCGGCCAGCACCTCCGAGAGGAAGACGCCTGGCCAGATCAGGTTCACCACCGGAATCAGGCAGCCCAGCGCCAGAATGCGCGGTGAACGCGGGTCCCGGCGGCCGGTCGCGGCGAAGGTGGCGCGACGCACCTCGATCAGCCAGCCCAGCGCGGCCACCGCGGCGACCAGCGCCATGATCAACGCGAACAGCGCGGCAGTGTTCACGAGCGCGTCGGAGAACCACAGCAGCGGCGGTTCGATCAGCCGGGTGCGATTGCGCAGCAGAAGCAGGTATCGGCCGAGTTCGGCCACGGCGGCCAGGCCGAACAGCACCGCGGTGGACAGTAGCGCGGTGTACACCCAGCGGGTGAGCGTGCTCAGCGGACGGGGCTGTTCGCGGTCCTGTGCGGCTACCGGGCGGTCCTGCAGCCCCCAGCGCGGAATCTCGGTATATCGGGGTGTCCCCGCGGAAACCCGGCCCGATCCGGTGACCCGGCCGGAACGGTCGAGGCGACCGGGACGGCGGGCGACCCAGCGGTAATTACGGCGCTGCGGCGGGGCGTCGATCGGGCCCGGGGACAGCAGAACGCCGCGGCACCGCGGGCACCAGTGCATCGGCGTACCCTGCACCGCCCAGCGTGTACCGCAGCGGGCACAAGGCTGCACCACCGTACTCACCGCGCACCTCGCAATTCGTCAGTAGATCGTCGCGGGCCCGGGGCCCTCGCCGGCCAGCGGCCGGCCGAGTTGCTGCCAGGCCACCATGCCGCCGGCCACGTTGACCGCTTCGTATCCGATGTTCACCAGATACTTGACCGCCTCGATCGAGCGTCCGCCCTGCCGGCAGATGACATACAGGTCGGCGTCGGGATCCAGTTCGCCGTAACGCGCCGGGATATCGGACAGTGGGATGTGCACGGCGCCCGGCGCATGGCCGAGCTGCCACTCGTCGTCCTCACGCACATCGAGCAGGACGACGGCAGCCGCCTCCGCCTGCCCGGGCGGCTGATCGAATTCGGCCGGTACGGCCTCGACCGATACCGACGGGACCCCGAAGCTCGTCACGTTACTGATCCTGCCACAACCGCCGGTACCGCCGCCGGGTCCGGGGCGAGCGTCCGCAGGGACGCCCGGTCACCGCCGGCCGATGGTCCGCGACGGTCCGGACCGAACCGACACGCCGGGCGCTGCCGAAAATTCGCCGGATCGGGATAACGCATCGACCCGATCCCACACCGGCCCTGTCCAGAACGGCCGGGTGATGAGTAATATGCATAATTCACACCGTGTCCCGGCGCGATCAGCTACCATTCAGCGCACCATTATCCCAGGTTCCCCGGATCGACGGCTCGACCTGCGGTAACGGTGGATCCGAACGGCCGATCCGGTACTCCCCTCCAAAAAATCCCGGAGCGGCCGTCCGGCCACCGCATCGCGCCGCGCCCCGTCGCGACTCGATAACCAGTTGGACGCCGCCGGCGCCGAATCGGTTCCACCGGAACCGGAAAAATGAAAAATCCCCTGATCCCAGTACTGATCTCGGTAATCTGGCGCCATGACATCGACCAGGGGGTTACTCGACGAATTGGACAAGGCCGGCCTCGACAAAGCACTCTCGGAGGCCGGATGCCTGGGATCGACAGTCGATTCCGAGGCAAAACGACTGGTACTCGACCTCGAGGTGCTGATACTGCCGGAGCAAACCACCGGCATCGCCACCGCCGACGCCGCCCCGGGCGCCCACACGGAACGGGTGCAGCTCATCTTCCACGGGGTCACAAGAATTGCCGCATCGTTGCGGATGCAGCGGTGGGACGATCTGGAACCGCAAATCCTGCCGCTGGAGCTCACCGGCCTCGACGCCGCGGTGGCCAGCTTCGGCGGTAGCCGGCTCCACGGCTGGGAATTCATCGACCTGGACGACAGCAGCTGGACGCTGTGGAGCGAACTGCTCAGTTTCGATACCACCATCGATACCCGGATCTCCCGGCATGTCCTGGAGTTCTCCCAGGAAGAAGGGGTCGATCCGCGCGAACTCGATATCCGGGTCTGGTTCGATTCGGTGACCGCACAGCGCGACGACGGGGAACCCATCCCGCTACCGGATCTGTTCTCCGGTTCGCAACGCTGGTGGGCCGCCCACGACAAGGGCGACCCCCGCGCATCACATCCGGGTATCGCACCGCCGTTGTGAGCCGTCGCCCGGCGGCCCGCAGCGGAGGCCACCGGGAAAGATCTGCCGCACCGCGACTTCCATCGCTCGGAGAGCGCGGCGGGTGGCGGCGGCCGGTGTAGGTGATCTCCGTGCCGGGTCCGGCCGCTATCTTCGCCTTCCGCGCCGGACAGGTCGCGACCCGCATCCGACCAGGTCGGCGCCGGCGGACAGCGGCGGGTGTATCACAGGACCGGAACAAAAATGGTCGGTTTCGGTCCGATGTGGAATGGTGGGGTGTCGGGGCGAGTTGGACCGATCGGGTGTACGAATGGTCGGGAGCATCCCGTACAGGACGCGCTCGACCCGACAAGGAAGGGACATCGTGGCTGAGTACACGCTGCCAGATCTGGATTACGACTACGGCGCCCTGGAGCCGCATATCTCCGGGCAGATCAACGAGATTCACCACTCGAAGCACCACGCGACCTACGTCGCCGGGGTGAACACCGCGCTGGAGAAGCTCGAAGCCGCGCGCGAAGCCGGCGATCACGGCGCCATCTTCCTGCACGAGAAGAACCTCGCATTCCACCTGGGCGGTCACGTCAACCACTCCATCTGGTGGAAGAACCTCTCCCCCAACGGCGGCGACAAGCCGACGGGTGAGCTGGCCGCCGCCATCGACGACCAGTTCGGATCGTTCGACAAGTTCCGCGCGCAGTTCACCGCCGCGGCCAACGGCCTGCAGGGCTCCGGCTGGGCGGTGCTCGGCTACGACACGCTCGGCCAGAAGCTGCTGACCTTCCAGCTCTACGACCAGCAGGCCAATGTCCCGCTGGGCATCATCCCGCTGCTGCAGGTCGATATGTGGGAGCACGCCTTCTACCTGCAGTACAAGAACGTCAAAGCCGACTACGTGAAGGCCTTCTGGAACGTGGTCAACTGGGCCGACGTCCAGGAGCGTTTCGCCAAGGCCACCAGTCAGGCGAAGGGCCTCATCTTCGGCTGATCGCCTACGTCGTATCGCCGGTTTGCTCTCCGGCCGGTGAACGGCCGGCCCCAGGGCCGACGAACGATACAGCGCACCGAGCCCGCGGACCATGGGGTCCGCGGGCATTTCGGTATTTCCAGGTGAACTGGCACTCTCTGGCACTTGTGTGCCAGACGACTTCTGGGAGATGCTCGAAGCGCATAACAGATGGGCAAGGCCGCCCCGGTATCCGTACGGGAGGCATCATGCGCGGCAACGGTCAAATCGGCGTGACGCCATTCCACGCCGGCGGAACACTGCGCGGTTTCGTGATCTCCGGCCGCTGGCCGGACACGACCAAGGAATGGTCACAACTACTGGTGCTCGCGGTACGTGTGGCCTCCATGCCCGGCCTGCTCACCACCTCGACCGTCTTCGGAGTTCGCGAAGACCTACCCGATGATCCGGCACCCGATACGGTCGGGCTGGTGATCGCGGAGGGCCCGGTGCTGGGCGAGGAGGGTGTGCAACCGGGACTTTTCGGCGAGCACACACCGCCCGCCCTGTTCATGCTGCATCCCCCGGCGGAAACCAACCCCTCACTACCGGAATGCACAGGTGCCGCTTCCGGATGCGTACTGCTGCCAGGGCTGCCGCACCTCGGGCTGGAACACCGGGCCGCCTGGGCCGAGGCCGAGGCGGACGGGACGGTTACTTCCCTGGTCAGCAGGGTGGGACTGGACCCGATCAGCGATCCCGATACCGCCGTACTGGCCATGTTGCTCGCCGCCTGATCCGGTGCCGAGCCCGGCAGATCTCCGGGCTCGCGACGATACCGCCATCGGCCGTTCCACAATCGGAGGCGGCCGAACCGCTGGTTACTGCAGCTTCGACAAGATCTCCGCGAGCTTGTCCATGACAGCTTGCTGGCCTTGCTGCAAGGTGGCAACGTCGGCGCGCAGCTCCGCCTGTCCGGTGTCGAGCCGGGCCTGCCCGGTTTCGAGCCGAGACTGCCCCGCCCGCAGCTCCTGAATATCGGCACGCAGCTTGGTCTGCCCGGCTTCGAGCCGAGCTTGGCCGGTCCGCAGATCCTGGACGTCCGCGTGCAGACTGCCGAGCTCCCCCACAACCGCATTGTGGTTGCTATCGATCCGGGCTCGGAGACCCCGGACCGATTCCGGTTCCCGATCGCGCTCGTTGATTATCTGCACAACCTGGGCTTCCAGCACAGCCAAGCGGTTCTCGATCGACATCTGACGTGATCCTCTCGTTGGTCGGTAGTGTACCGAGCGACCGGGCCCATCAGGCTTACGTTCGGTCACACGGCTCACGGTTCTCGGTGATCCGGCCGCTCACCGGCCGGACGCATTTCCCACAACTCGCAAGGACACTTCGGCCACACCTCGGTCCGACCTGGCGAGGACCCCACGCTTCGATTCAGGGCTCGCGATCTGATTGCTGGAGTGATGCCATAAAACCGTTCCGGACGACCGGATAACGGTTATCAGGGTCCCCTAACTATGTCGCTACCTTACCCAAACTTATTGCCGGAAGCCATGTTTCACAGTTGCGTAATTGCGACACCGACGTCGATGCGATAGAGTTGCCGACAGCGAAGGGGAGTAGCCCCCAATCACGCGGTCGACATACTGACCACGCCGCCCCGGGTGGCGGGTCCGGTCGCGTGAACCGGTACCCCGGTGGGCGAGACCTTCGGCCGGACAGCTATCGCGTTGCCGGCCGGAGGCAATCTGTATCCGGCCGGTGAACCGGAGGATCGGGAGCCCCTGGAGATGATCGCCACCATCGGACTCGCCATCGGTATCGTTTTCCTTGCCGAACTGGGCGATAAGTCCCAGCTCATGGCGTTGACCTTTGCCCTGCGCTATCGCTGGTGGGTGGTCCTCGGCGGGATCACCGCGGCGACGGCCGCCGTGCACGTGCTCTCGGTCGCCATCGGCCATTTCCTGGGTTCCGCCCTACCCACGACAGCCATCGCCTGGGTTGCGGCGGTGACCTTCCTCGCAGTCGGTATCTGGACGCTGCGCGAACTTACCGGAGACGATGGCGGCGAACCGTCACCGCCGAGGTTCGCCACCGCCGCGCCCTTCTTCGTCGTCCTCTCCGCCTTCCTGCTGGCCGAACTCGGCGACCGCACCATGTTCGCCACAGCTGCGCTCGCCACCGACAACAACTGGGCGGGGGTCTGGCTGGGCTCGACCATCGGGATGGTCGCGGCCGACGCGCTGGCCATCGCCGCGGGGATTCTGCTGGGCAAACACCTCCCCGAACGGGCCATCGGATTCGGCTCGGGGCTGCTGTTCCTGTTCATCGGCGCACTGACCGCCCTGAACACCGCGGCCCCGGCGATCGGCCTGCTACCGGCGATCGGTCTCGCGCTGGCGGCGCCTGCCGCGGCAGCCCTGACACTGTGGTGGCTGCACACCCGCCGGATGGCCCGGGAAATGGCCGTGACCTCGGCAGACACCGTGGATATCGGCGAGCGACCGGCCGGTGGCCAGCGCTAGCATCCGATGACCGATCGGCGCAAGGGGACCGTCCACGACCCCGGCGCATCCACGGGCTAGGGTGCAATTGACGTTAGGCCAACTGGCTTGTCACGAACGAGAGGACCATCGTGGAGATTTCGGGTTCCGCCGCCATCGTCACCGGGGGCGCGTCCGGTCTGGGCGCCGCCACCGCCAAGCGTTTCGCCGATCTGGGCGCCACCGTCTTCGGGCTCGACGTACCGCAGTCGATCGAGCGCGCCGGCGACAATGTCCCCGACGGGGTCACCCTGCTCGCCGCCGATGTCACCAGCCACGACGAGGTCGCCGCCGCCGTCGCCAAGGTGGTCGAATCGGGTATCCCGCTGCGCATCGTGGTCAACTGCGCCGGCGTCGGCTGGGCCGGGCGCATCCTGTCCAAGAACGGCCCGCACGATCTCGAGCTGTTCCGCACGGTGATCACCGTCAACCTGCTCGGTAGCTTCAACGTCATGCGGCTCGCCGCCGACGCCATCGCCAAGACCGATGCGGTGGACGAGGCCGGACAGCGCGGCGTCGTGATCAACACCGCCTCCGTGGCCGCGTTCGAGGGCCAGATCGGCCAGATCGCCTACTCGGCGTCGAAGGGCGGCGTGCACGGTATGACCGTTCCGGCCGCGCGCGACCTCGCGCAGTTCGGTATCCGCGTCAACACCATCGCCCCCGGCATCATCGACACCCCGATGCTGGCGGGTGTCACCGAGGAATACCGCCAGGGTCTCGAGGCCGGCGTCCCGTTCCCGTCGCGGCTGGGCCGTCCGGACGAGTACGCACAGCTCTCGCAGTACATCGTCGAGCACGACTACCTCAACGGCGAAACGATCCGGATGGACGGCGCGCTGCGTATGGCGCCGCGGTAACCTCCGGCCCGCAATATACGACCGCAACGCCCGCCGCCCGGAAACGGACGGCGGGCGTTGGTTGTACAACGATGGTGTGCAGCTATCCGCTGCCCCCGGCCGGGATCTTCGTCCGCCAGGCGTCACAGGCCGCGCGGAGGGTCAGCCTGCGACACCCCGAGCCGGAGCGGAACCGACTGCGGCACAGCCGCCTCCGGTAGTGGGTACCTCGCCGGACCCTTCAGTTTCTCGTCGGCCGAATCCGCGGTCCTGTATCCGCGTTCGGGTAGGCCGAGGGTCTTGCCCGAGTCGGCACCATCCCGGCCGGAAAGCCGGACGGCGAGCGTTCGCCTTCCAGGTGCGTTACTACAGGAGGCCGGTTCGATCGGCGAAGGGGCCGGCAGCCGCTACGCGTGCCCGCCAGGCATCGCAGATCCGCCGGATTGCCCACTTCTGATCGTTGCCGTCGATACGGCATCCGTCGCGCGTGTAGTCCCACCGGTCGTAACCGTCCTCGTCGTAACCGTCTTCGTCGTAACCCCACGTGTCGAAGCCGTCGCGATCATAGCCTTCGCGGTCATAACCCCACCGGTCGAAGCCTTCCTTGTCGTAACCGCGGTTATCGCGACCGAATCGGTCATAGCCTTCGCGGTCGTACCCCCACCGGTCGTAGCCCTGGCGGTCATAACCCCACCGGTCGTAGCCGGAGGAGTCATAGTCATCGGAGACGGGGGCGAGGTGCGTCGTGATCGGACCGATCCCTGGTTCCGCCGACGCCGGTGCCACTGCCAGGACGGGGGCAGCGAACAGCGCGCCGAGCAGCACGATCCGAAGCGAGGTGTAGCGCAATCCACGGCGCGCCGCAGTGGTGGTCGACATGATCGATCTCCTATCCGGAACACGATTCGCGTGTTCCGGATAATCCATCGCCCGTACCCCTTGACGAATTACAAACCGCAGGTCGAAGTCGGGGCGAAAACCTGTGCGCCCGAAAAGGGTTCGGATGATGTGCCGGTCAGCCCATGCTGCGCCCCGGCCGAACAGAGCCGTTTCCGGTGCTCGACCTCGGGTATGCGATGGCCGCAGCAGCGAAATCGGGAAAGCCGCGTCGTCCTCGGCCACCTCATTCCATGGGTGCCCCTGGGGAATTCGAGAGGAGGCCGCGGGGCACGCCGCGGCCTCCTTCCGGTCAGAGCGTACGCGTCAGCCGGTCGGCGAGGATCTGCGCGAACTTGGCCGGATCCTTCAGTTCCCCGCCTTCGGCCAGCACAGCCGTGCCGTACAGGAGTTCGGCGGTCTCGATGAGCTCGGGGACCTTCCCCTCATCGGCGTCGTCCTTGCGGGTGTCGTAGGCATCGCGAAGCCCGGTCACCAGCGGGTGGGTGGGGTTGAGCTCGAGGATCCGTTTGAACTGCGGCAGTTCCTGCCCCGAGGCCCGATACATGCGTTCCAGCATCGGGGTCATATCGAAGACATCACCGACCAGGCAGACCGGCGAGGAGGTGAGGCGGGAGCTGAGGCGGACCTCTTTGACACTGCCCTCCAGCGTTTTACCCAGCCAGGTCAGCACCTCGGCGAAATCCTTGTCCTGCTGTTCGCGCAGGGCCTCGGATTCCTTCTTCTCCTCCTCGGTTTCCAGATCGACCTCGCCCTTGGCGATCGACTGCAGCGGTTTGCCGTCGAACTCCGTGACCGATCCGACCCACATCTCGTCGACGGGATCGGTGAGGATCAGCACCTCGCGCCCCTTGGCGCGGAACGCCTCCAGATGCGGTGATTTCTCCACCTGTTCCCGGGATTCGCCGGTCATGTAGTAGATCGCGTCCTGGCCCTCGGGCATCCGCTCCACGTACTGCGCCAGTGTGGTGGCCTCGGTATCGGAGTGGGTGGAGGTGAACGACGACACCTCGAGGATGGTGGCCTGGTTGTCGAAATCGGCAAGCAGGCCCTCCTTGAGGACCCGGCCGAATTCCTGCCAGAAGGTGCGGTATTTGGTCTGGTCCTCGGCGCCCTGCAGCTCCTTGACGGTGCTCAGCACCTTCTTGACCAGGCGTTTGCGGATCATCTGGATCTGCCGGTCCTGCTGCAGGATTTCGCGGGACACGTTCAGCGACAGATCCTGCGCATCCACCACACCCTTGACGAAGCGCAGGTACTCCGGCATCAGCTCTTCGCAGTTGTCCATGATGAACACGCGTTTCACGTAGAGCTGCACACCGCGTTTGTGCTCGCGGGTGAACAGGTCGAACGGCGCCTGCGACGGCAGGAACAGCAGCGCCTGATATTCGAAGGTGCCCTCGGCCTTGAGCGGGATGGTCTCCAGCGGCTCGTCCCAGGCGTGGCTGACGTGCTTGTAGAACTCGTGGTACTCCTCCTCGGAGACCTCGCCCTTGGGGCGGGTCCAGAGGGCCTTCATCGAGTTGAGCGTCTGCTCCTCGACGACGGTCTTCTCCTGTTTGTCCTCGCCTTCACCCTCGGTGACGGTCCGCTCGACCTGCATCCGGATCGGCCAGGCGATGAAATCGGAGTACTTCTTGACGATCTCGCGGAGCTTGTACTCCTGCGTGTAGTCGAAGAGGTGATCCTCGGCGTCGGCCGGTTTCAGATGCAGCGTCACCGCGCTGCCCTGCGGCGCCTCGTCGAGGGTTTCGATGGTGTACGAACCGGAGCCGGCCTCGGACTGCCAGCGGGTCGCGGTGGTCTCACCCGCGCGGCGGGTGGTCAGCTCGACCTTGTCGGCCACCATGAACGTCGAATAGAAGCCGATACCGAACTGGCCGATCAGCTCCTCGGCGGCGGCATCGGATTTGGCCTCGTTGAGTTTGCGGCGCAGTTCGGCGGTACCGGACTTCGCCAGGGTTCCGATCAGGTCCACCACTTCGGCACGCGACATGCCGATGCCGTTGTCCCGGACCGTGAGGATCCGCCGATCGGCGTCGACCTCCAGCTCGATATGCAGGTCGTCGGTGTCGACGTGCAGATCCTTGTCCCGATAGGACTCCAGCCGCAGCTTGTCCAGCGCGTCGGAAGCGTTCGAGATCAGCTCCCGCAGGAACGTGTCTTTGTTGGAGTAGACCGAGTGGATCATCAGCTCGAGCAGCTGATGGGTCTCGGCCTGGAACTCGAGTTGTTCGACGTGCTCTGTCACGCTGTCACATGGTAATCAAGCCTGCGCCGGGCTCGGGCTCGGGCTCAGGTCGGTCGGAGCAGTCGGTGCCTGCGCGAAATCCGCGAGCGCGGGCACCTCCCGGTCGGCGCAATGCTCGGTCGGGGTCCGGGGATTCATCCATTCGCGCAGGACAGCGGTCGCGCGGACATCGTCTTCGTTGTATTCGAACAGGCGGGTGCGCTGGGTGAGATCCGGTACCGCGTCGTAGCCGACCGCCCGCCGATACCAGCTCATCGACGCCTCGCCCCCCGCCTCCGGATCGCGCCAGGCGAATCCGGCGACGGGCGCGATCTTCTTCAGCCCTTTACCGCTCGGGCAGATGAACTGATCGGTGACGGCCTGGAACATATCCACCCACTGCGCCGAATCGACGAACTGTGTCACCTGCGCCGCGGTGGGCACCCCTGGACGGCCGGCGAACCGGCGCGCGGACTCGTAGAGCCATTTGTCCTCGGCCGATCGCGAATAGCAGTAGGCGGCAAAAGTCTTACCGGCGGCCATGGCCTGTTCGCGGATCTCCATCAGCCAGGTCCAGAATTCGGCGAAGGACCGGCCCTCGTCCTCGGTCGGCAGCGGATCCCAGGTGACGAACGGCCGGTACTTCCCGTCGAGCAGCGTGCCCCAGAGGTAGGCGCCGTCCTCCTGGTAGCTCTCCAGATCCACATCCACCTCGACATCGGCGCGGCGCACCCACACCCGGTCGGACCGGCGTACCAGCGGTGCGTCCACCAGCCAGGCCCGCGCGGTGACCACCGCCTCTTCGAACGGCCCGTGCTGCCAGTCCTCCGGTTCGGGTGCGGCCCAGGCGGCCAGTTCGTCGATGGTCCGCACACCGTGTGCACGCAGCACCTCGGCCCGCGACCCCGGCGCCACCACACTCACATCACGGTGCTCGTTGAGCCAGGTCTGGCAGCCGCCGGCGGCACCGCGCGTCCACCACGGGCACTGGCGGCATTCGGGAACCTTCGAGGGAACGGTGGCGACCTCGCCGCGCAGCACCGCGATCCGGTCCGCGTAGCGGTTGTCGTAATCGGTGAGCACGGCGGTCAGATCGTGCACCAGGATCCGGTCGAAGTGGAAGCCGATAACGCCGCCGACCGGGGTCGCGGTCGCCAGGCCGAGCCGTTGCAACATTCGGTATACGTGGGCCAGGCGTTGCTGATCGCGGGGTTGCTGGCGGAGTTTGCGGGCCCGGTCGGGTTCGGGGCGCCAATACAGCAGATCCGAGGTCAGCGGGTGGAATTCGGCCGGTTCGGGGCGGCGCGGATCGGTGACCTTGTGGTTGACCACGATCACCGGGATATAGCCGCCGGCCACGTCGCGCAGCAGGATCTCGGCGCCGCCGCGGCGGCCGGTATCGGGTTCCTGCGGCAGCAGCCCACCCCAGATCCGGGCCGCCCCCGCCGCGCACGCCCGCAACGTGGCGTCGGCGCGGACCCGGGCGGGCTGCGCCGGATCGATGATCACCCAGCTGTCGGGGTCCTCGGCGACGAGGGTGTCACGGACCCGGTCGCGATGGGCCTGCGCGGCCGCACGCCGCTGCTGCACCCCGGGATCCTCCCGGACCTCCGCCAGCTGTTCCGGATAGGTGGCGTCGAGCCCGAGCCGATGCCGGCAACCGATCAGCCCGCGGGCATCGAGAAAGACCGTGCGTCCGCGCCCGGCAGCCACACCGGCATCGTCTCCCCCCACGGCAGTGCCCGACCCGGCAACCGGACCGCGGCCTTCGCTACCCGCGTCGACGCCGAACCCGGCAGCCGCACTGCCATCGTCGGCACCTGTTGCGGTGCCGTTCCCGGCACCCACGCGGGCATCGGCGGCACCTATGGCGGCGTCGCTTTCGGCACCCACGTCGGCGCCGGTTTCAGCACCTGCGCCGGCGGGGTCTTCGCGGTCGATACTGCCCGGTTGCACGCAAGCAGTATGGTCTCTACCCCCGACAGTCCGGCGAATCGAGTCCCGTTCGCCCCCTCGCCTACGCCCGAAACGACACCACTGTGCGGTGACCCGGGTGGCGTGTCTCGCCGGTTGGGCGGGGAACCCGATAGGGTGTCGGCGAACCGTGTGACACGGGTGGACGATGCGGTTTCCGTGTCGTATCGCCGCAGCGAACCAGCATGACGGAGGGCCTTCGATGGGGTTGTTCACCAAGCGCAAGCGGCGGCCGAATCGGCGGGCCGAGGCAAAGGCCCTCAAACACAAGGCCGCGATGGAGGCCAAGCTCGGCGCCAAGAACGAGCGCAAACGGCAACGCACCGAGGCCCGCGCCCAGCGCAAGGTCGCCAAAGCGCAGGTCGCGACGCTGCAGGCCGAGGAGAAGGCCGCCCAGAAGGCCGCCGCGCGCGCCGAGCGTGACCCGTTCAGCCCGGGACAGGTCAAGAAGTACATCGGGGTCGCGCGGGTGCTGGTTCCGGTACTCGCCCCGCTGGCCTACCGCGGCGCCACCTATGTGCGCGGACAGCTGGACGCCCGCAAAGCGAAGCAGCTCGGGGTGGGCGTGAACCAGCTCGGCGACTACGCCGGCCACGGGGGCCGGCTCCAGGCCCGGATCACCAATACCGCAGCCGCACTCGACAAGATCGCGAACGGCGACGGGGGCAAGGACACCCAGCAGTTCCTGACCAGTGCCCGCAACCGGCTCGAAGCGCTCGATTCGGCCGTCCGTACCGCCGATCAGATGCCCGCAGCGCGCCGGCGTTCGGTGCACGCGTCGATCGCCACCGAACTGTCCAAGATCGAGGCAGACGTCCTGGCCCGTCTCGGCGTCGCCTGAAATCTGCCACTATCGCCCTCGGCTGCGTCTCGCCCGGACCGCCGACCGCGTTGTTGCTCGGTGAGTGTCGGGGCTCCGCTGGGCCGGCTACGGGGCCGGTCGAGCCGAGCGTTCGGCGTTGCACGGTCGGGCCGGGTCGCCGCCGGTCCCGACGCAGGCTTTTGTTCCAGGAGCGCCGACCGGGCCCACGGACCCGGTGTCGCCGACTCGCAAACCACCGCCTGAACGCCGGGGCCACTGCGGGGGCGGCGTCGCGGCCGAACCGGCCGCCGACGATGATGGACGCCGACCTGCCGTACCCGCGACCTCCCGAAAGTGCTCGATGCCCAGCAACCCGTACACCGGCCCCGCACAACTGCGGGGCTGTGTGGTGGGCGTGGCGACCGGGGCGCTGGCCGTGGCCGCCCACGGCGCGGCGGGTGGCGGGTATCCCACATCGGCCGGAACCGCCCTGCTGTTGCTGACCACACTGGTCACCGGGTGGGTCTCCGGATCGGTCGTCTCGGGGGCGCGCGGCCGGTTCGCGAATCGGGCCGCCGTCCCCGGTCTGAGTATTTTCCTGCCGCTGGCAACGGGCCAGTTCATCGGTCACTGGGCACTGACCGGGCTCACCGGTCACCACACCGGTACGGGTAGCGCGGTCGGTGAATCACCGACCGGCGGCCCGCTCTCCGCGGCGATGTTCGGCGCCCATCTGTTCGCGGTGCTGCTGTGCACCCTGGCGATCACCGTGGCCGAACGGCTGTACCGGGCGGCGTCGGCGGTCTTGCACGTGCTGCTCACACCCGTGCGCCGCTTTCCACCGGCCCCTCGGGTCTGTATCGCGGCGATCGTCGCGACTCCGCGGAATCACGCTCCGAACGGGGCGTCCGGTCCACGCGCGCCACCGCGCCGCGTGATCGCCGACGTTCCCACATCCTTCGGAGAGAAAGTTTTCCGCCCATGTCCCACGGCTTTTCCCCACCCCTGCGCCGCGGTCTGACCGCCGCCGTCGCCGCGGGTTTCCTGCTGGCCGGTGCCGGCACGGCCGCCGCGCATGTCAGCGTAGAGGCCCCGAACGCGACCCCCGGCCGGTCCACCGTCGCGACATTCAGCGTGCCCACCGAATCCGATACCGCCGCCACCACCGCGCTGCGGGTCACCGTGCCGGAGATCGCGACGGCACGCACCGAACCGGTCCCCGGCTGGACCGCGAAAATCGAACGCGACGACGAAGACCGGGTAGTGGCCGTCACCTGGACCGCAAACCCCGGCGGCCCCGGTATCCGGCCGGGTGAGTTCCAGCGTTTCGTGTTGTCGCTGGGCCCGCTGCCCGACACCGATTCGATCAGCTTCCCTACCGAACAGTCCTACAGCGACGGCACCGTGGTGCGCTGGGACGACACCGGCGACCACGATTCGGCGGAATATCCGGCACCCGTCCTGACTCTCGGCGCGGAGAACGGCGACCAGGCAGCCAACGAACACGGCGAGCAAGCCGCGGCCGAACCGGGCGAGGGCACCGATACCACCGCCCGCTGGCTCGGCGGCCTGGGTCTGGCGCTCGCCGCGCTGGCCCTCGGCGCCGGTATCGGCGCAGTGGTCAGGGGGCGGCGATGAACCGCCGGACCCCCCTGATCGCCCTGGTCACCGCACTGCTGTGGCTGCTGCTCGGACCGATCGCCGGTACGGCCGGCGCGCATTCCACCGTGGTGGGCAGCGATCCGGCCGACGGCGCCACAGTCGATACCGGACCGGCGCGGGTGACAGTCAGCTTCAACGAACCCCTGCAACCGAACTTCCCGGCCATGACCGTGGTGGGACCGGACGGGAACCTGTGGTCGAAGAGCGATCCGGTCGTCGAGGGCCGCGATCTCAGTGTGGCGGTCGGCGAACTCGGTCCGGCCGGGGTGTACCGGGTCGCCTTCCGGGTCACCTCGGCGGACGGCCATGTCGTCGACGGCGAACGGACCTTCACGCTGACCACCGCAGGCCAGGGCACTCCCGGTCCGGCGGCGGACGCACAGAGTTCCGGGGACGAATCCGGGGGTGGAGTCCCGGTGTGGGTCTATATCGCCGGTGCGGTGGTCCTGTTCGGGGCCGGTCTCGCCTTCGCACTGTTCGGTTCGAACCTGGGCAAGGGTAAGAACGAGCGGTGAGAAGTGGTCTCCCGGGCGGGCTCGACCGCCGGGTCGCGTTCGGACTCGCTGTTCCGGCGGGCCTGCTCGGGGTACTGGTGGCCTGGGCGCTCGGCGATATCCCGGCGGCCGCGACGGTGCGGTTGTGTGCGGATCTCGCCGGGGCCGCCGTGCTCGGCCTGGCCGCCCTGCCGCGGCTGAACGACCGGCTCGACGTCCCGTGGCGCATGCTTGCGGTTCTGGCCGGGCTCTGGTGCTGCCTCGAATTCGCGGTGCTGGTATTCGCCGCGGGCGATGTGGTCGGCTCGGGCGTGACCGCGCTGACCCCGGCGGATTTCGGTACCTATCTGGTGCGGATCAGCGGCGGTCAGATCGGCTTGGCCATCCTGGCCGGTACGGCGGTTATCGCGGGCTACAGCACGCTCGCCTTCCGCCGGCCGGGCGGGCACACCGCCGATCTGGTGCTGGTGTTCGCCGCGGTCACCGTGACTCTGCGCCCCATCACCGGGCATATGTCGCAGCAGGTGTTCGGTTCGGTTCTGGCCGGGGTGCACGCGCTGGCCGCGGCGATATGGCTGGGCCTGCTGTTGGCGCTGGCGCTGGTGGTGCGCGGGCGCCGCGATTGGGCCGAGACCCTGCCCCGTTACTCCGCGGTCGCCGTACCGATGGTGGCGGCCGTAGCCGTCACCGGAGTGATCAACGGTGTGGTGCGGATGGGCGGGCTCACCCCGTTCTTCACGACCGGTTACGGCCGGATCATGGTGGCCAAATCCGTCCTGCTGATCGTGCTGCTGGCGCTCGGCTGGTGGTGGCGGCGGAGCTGGGTTGCGGCGGCGGCAGCGCATCGGATGAGCGCCGAGGCGTCGTTGCGGCGCGCGGTACTGGAGGTCGCCGTGATGGCGGCGGTGTTCGGGCTCGCGGCTTCGCTGGCCGTTGCCGGATAGCGGGGCCGATGCGGACTGCCATGATCCGAACGGCACAATCAGAAATGTGACTGAATCAGAGCAGCAGGTGGCCACCGCGGATCTCGCCGACGAAATCGGCCCCGATATCCGTAGTTGCGATACCCAGTTCATCCAGTTCGGCGGCCGGCCGGTGTTCGCCGGGCGAATCACCACGATTCGCTGCTTCCAGGACAACCTGCTGGTCAAACAGACGCTGAGCGAGCCCGGTAACGGCGGGGTACTGGTGGTCGACGGTGGCGCGAGCGTGCACACCGCACTGGTGGGCGATATCATCGCCGGCCGCGGGGTCGACAACGGCTGGGCCGGGGTCGTGGTCAACGGCGCCGTACGGGACTCGGCGATTCTGCGCACACTCGATATCGGCCTGAAGGCGCTGGGCACGAACCCACGCAAGAGCACACAGACCGGTTCGGGCGAGAAGGATATCCCGGTGGAATTCGGTGGGGTCACCTTCCGCCCCGGTGAAATGCTCTACAGCGATCACGACGGCGTCGTGGTCCGCGCCGAGGACTGACCCGGGGCCGGGTTATCCTGCGCCCACCCTGGCCTGATGGCCGGCGATGGCCACCACATCGCCCACCTGGAGCTGACGCCCACGGCGCAGTTCGACCTCGTCGTTGACCCGTACCAACCCGGCGGCGATCACTGTCTTGGCTTCCGACCCCGATTCGATCAGATTGGCCAGTTTCAGGAATTGCCCGAGCCGTATGGTGTCATCGTCGATGGGCACATCGATTGGATCCGGCATGGTCTCATGCTTACTCCCCCGGTCAGCGCGCCTTCCGACCGCCCCGCCGAATCCGGCCGGCAACCCGGAACAAACCGGCATACCCGGCATTTCACCGGTATCCTGCGCCACGCCCGGAACCCGGTTACCCATTTCGGTCAACCGCGCCCCCGCACAGGGCAATACGTGCGGATCTCGGGTGATCTGCCACTAACACGCCGGTACACAGCAAGGATTCGGTGCGGGCGGGCGGCAGACTGGAACAGTGATGTCCACGCAGGAACCGCCAGACCCCGAAGTACCCGGCCGGCACGGAACACCCGGACGACTCGCGGCGATACCGCGCGTCCTGGCTCTCGTATCGGGTGTTTTCGCGATGGCCTGCCTGGTGTGGAGTGTGGTGCCGGGGTTGTCGGCTGCACTGCGGATCCCGCGTGACCTTCTCGACCAGTACTACCTGTACGCACCCGCCACCAATCTGCTGTGGGCGGCCGCGGCCGGTCTGCTCGCCGTCGGGCTCTCCCGGCGCAAACGGGTCGCCTGGTGGACTGCGCTGCTCTACCAGGTGAGCTGGCTACCGGTGAATCTGCTCGATATCGTGCGCGAGCAGAACCCGAACGCCGTGCTGGGCCTGCTCGTACATATCGGCGTATTCGCGCTGCTTATCGCCGCGCGCACACAGTTCACGGCCCGGATCCGGCCTTGTTCACCGCGCCCCGCGGCGACCACGTTCGGCGCCGGTTCGGTGGCGGCCGCTGTGACCGGTGCGTGTGTGGTACAGCTGTTTCCCGGATCACTGGCCGCGGGGGCGCCGCGTGCCCTGTTCGTCTTCTCCCAGCTCACCGCCGGCCTGATCGTTCGCCCCGCGCAACTCGCCGGTGCCGCAGCGTTTCCCGCGGCATTTCTGGTCGGCCTGTTCGGCGCACTGGTTTTCGCGGCCACCGTCATGGTGCTGGTGCGGACACAGCGCGCCGAACACGCACTCACCGAAGCCGACGAGGTAGCGCTGCGCGAACTGCTGAACAGCCCGGATCCCACGGGCTCGACCGATTACCTGGCGACCCGCCGCGACCGCGAGATCGTCTTCAGCCCGAACGGCCGCGCGGCCATCGGCTACCGCGTGGAATCCGGTGTCTGCCTGGCCCTGGGCGATCCTCTCGGGGCCCGCGACTGCTGGCCGCAGGCGGTGGAGGCCTGGCAGCGTTACGCGCGGCAGTTCGGCTGGCCTGTCGCGGTGATCGGGGCCGGGGACGCCGGGATGCCGGTGTATCGCCGGGCCGGACTCGACGCCGTGGCCGCGGGTACGGAAGCGCTGCTGGATACCCGGACCTTCGCGCTGACCACCCCGGAACTGCGACCCGTCCGCGACACTCTCACCCGGCTGCGCAAACAGGGTATGACGGTGCGGATCCGGCGCCACCGCGATCTCGGCACCGCGGAATTCGCGCGCCTGGCGGTTACGGCCGAACAGTGGCGGCGCACCGAGACCGAACGTGCCTACCCACTACCGCTGGGCCGGTTCGGCGACCGGCGCGACGGTGATTGTCTACTCGTCGAAGCGGTCGACGCCGAAGACCGCGTGCTCGGCATGCTTTCCCTGGTCCCGTGGGGCCGGACCGGCGCAACCTTGGAACTGCTGCGCCGTGAACCGGGCGCCGCCGAGGGCATCACCGATCTGCTCATCGCGGAATTCGCGCTCCGGGCCGAACAGCACGGCATCGAACATGTTTCGTTGAATTTCACCGTGTCCCGGTCGGTCTTCGAAGCGGTCGGCCGCCGGGGCCGGCCGGGGCCCACCCGCGGTATCCGGGCGGCAGCGGTCGCAGTGCGCGACGGCATACGGGGCCTGCCGCTGTCGTTTTCGCACTGGTGGCAGCTGGACCAGCTGTACCGGTCGGCCATGCGTTATCAACCGCGCTGGTCGACCCGGTACGTCATGTCCGCCGATCCACGAGACCTGCCGCGTATCGCCGTCGCCGCTGCCTTCGCCGAGGGGCTGCTACCCCGGCCGGCCGGTACCGCCGGGGTATTCACCCACACCGGACGTCATCGCGCCGTTCCCGAGCGCACCGCGGTGGCACCGCCCGTGGCCGCCACCACGGCGGAGGCCGATCCGGCGCCCGCGCACGATCTGCGGCCCGAGCAGGTCCGGGTGCGCACCGGCAAACTGGACCGGCTGGCGGGCATACATATCGACCCGTATCCCCCGCCCTTCCCGCCGACCCATACCGTGGCCGCGGCCCGGCGGGTTCCGCGCGGCACCACCGTGCGGATCTCCGGCCGGCTGCTCCGGCTGCGCGACTGTGGCGGTGTGCAGTTCGCGGTGATCCGCGACTGGACCAGCGATATCCAGCTCCTGCTCGACCGGGAACGACTCGGCGCGGCGCGCTGCGCCGAATTCGGCGAACTCTTCGATCTGGGTGATCTGATCTCGGTGAGCGGACAGCTCGGCTACAGCCGGCGCGGCGAACTGTCGCTGCTGGTGGCCGATTGGCGGATGCTGGCCAAATGCCTGCACCCCCTGCCCGATAAATGGCACGGCCTCACCGACTCCGAGGCGCGGATGCGGCGCGGCTACCTGGATCTCATGATCGATCGTGAGGCGCGTGAACTGCTGGCCCGCCGCAGTGCGGTACTGCGCGCACTCCGTGACGCCTTGCACGACGGGGGTTTCCTGGAGGTCGGTTCACCGGTGCTGCAGCCCGGCCCCGGTACGGGAACCGCTCGCAGTATGCGCACCCATATCGACGCCGACAACACCGATCTGCATCTGCGCCTCGGCCCGGAACCGGCGTTGAAACGCTTGTGTGTCGGGGGTGTGGAGAAGTTGTTCGAACTCGGGCCCAGTTTCCGTAATGCGCGCGCGAGTGCCCGGCATCTGCCCGAATTCACGCTCCTGGAAGCCTACGAGGCCCACAGCGACCATCAGCGGATGATGACGCTGTGCCGGCAGCTGGTGCAGCAGGCCGCGCTGGCCGCCAACGATTCGATGGTCGCCATGCGGCCGCGGCCCGACGGTTCCCTCGAAGCCCTGGACCTTTCCGGTGAGTGGCGGGTGCGGTCGCTCTACGAGGCGCTGGGGCAGGAAACCGGCGCCGAGATCACACCCGATACCGCCCTTCCGGAGCTGCGCGACCTGTGCGAGAAAGCCGATATCAGCTGCCGTCCGGGCTGGGACCACGGCCGCACGGTCTACGCGCTCTACCAGCGGCTGGTGGCCGAAACCACCCAGGAGCCCACCTTCTACACCGACCTGCCCAGTACCGTCGCACCACTCGCGCGGCCGCATCGGCGCCGGGCCGGTGTTGCCGAACGGTGGGATCTCGTGGCCGGTGGGATCGAATTGGGTACCGGGCGTAGCGAACTGACCGATCCGGTGGAACTGCGCCGGCGTTTCACCGCGCAGGCGCGTTCCGCCGACGGCGGTCCGGCGATCACGGGGCTGGACGAGGAACTATTGTGCGCCCTGGAACACGGTATGCCGCCGACCGGCGGCCTCAGCCTGGGCGTCGAGCGGGTACTCATGCTGCTCACCGGGCGGACGATGCGGGAAACCCAGACATTCCCGTTGGTCCGGCAACGCTGACGGTTCTCCGGCCAGATCCGGGAACAAGTGGTTTCCCGGCCGCGCAACGGGGAAGTACCGTGTAGCCACCCGGCACCAGGAGGAGGAGCCGGACAACATTCTCGAACGGGGTTGACTTTGAGTTATCTGGATCTGCTCTCCCATGCGAGCCAGGTGGACTATTCCGCCTGGGCCGATACCGATGTGCTGGCCTCCACGGTCGACCTGGAGGCACGGCGGCGGGGCAAGAGCAAAGGCGGCGGGGGCGGTTTGATCTTCGGACTGATCTGCCTGCTGGTCATCGTGGCGATCGTGGTCGCGGTCGTCGTGATGATGCGGAAGAAGAACTCAGGCGGTTCGCCGGGCGGCCAGTTCCCGGGGCAGCCTCCGCACGGCGGATACCCGTCGCAAGGCGGCGGTTATCCCCAGCAGGGTGGTTATCCGCAACAGGGCGGCTACCCGCAAGGGGGTTACCCACAGCAGGGCGGTTATCCCCAGCAAGGCGGCTACCCCCAACAGGGCGGCTACCCGCAGCAAGGTGGCTACCCGCAGCAGGGCGGATATCCGTCGGACCCCAATAACCCGAATCCGCCTCAAAACGGCCCGCAGCAGTACCCACCTGCCGGTCACTGACCCCGGATACTTCCCGCGACGGCCCGGTCCGCCCTATGGCGGACCGGGCCGTTCCCGTTCTTCGTCGGGGACCAGGCGCGTTCAGGCGCGGGTCGGCGGCAGCGCAGCCACCGCGGCGACGGCATGCCGGGAGTGCCGTGCCCTCCGGCTCGCACGACGGTCCGGCGGGCCGGTAGCCGTCTCGGCAGCTCCGACCACCCGGTTCGGTTGGTCGGCCGCAGCGGCGATACGGCAGAGTGGACCCGTGCAGTTGATACTTGTTCGCCATGCCCAGCCCCTCCGGGTCGACAACGCCGGAGAAGCGGCCGATCCGGGTTTGGCTCCGATCGGTGTGGAGCAGGCCGAACGGGTTCCGGCCGCGCTCGATCACCACCGGATCGTCCGGGTGGTCAGCAGCCCGCAGCGGCGGGCCCGGGAGACGGCGGCACCGACGGCCGCGAAACTCGGTCTCGACATGGAAATCGTGGACGGTCTGGCCGAATACGACCGCGAACTACCGTCCTATATCCCGATCGAGGACGCGAAAACGGAATTCCGCGATACCTACAACCGGATCAAGGAAGGCCATCTGCCGCTGCAGATCGATGCCGAGGCCTTCCGGCACCGGGTGCGCGATGCGATCACCGATATCGCTTCCACCACGGCCGCGACCGATACCGTGGTGATCTTCGCCCACGGCGGGGTCATCAACGTGACCCTCCAGGACATCCTGGGTCTGGCCCGGCCGCTGACCTTCCCCATCGACTACTGCTCGATCACCCGGGTCCTGTTCTCGCGCACCGGTCGCCGCAGCGCGGCGACGGTGAACGAGAACGGCCACGTCTGGGAGTTGCTCCCCCGCAATATCTCGAACGGCTGATCAGGCCATACCCGCGATCCAGTTGTGCATCCAGGTCAGCGCGGTCTGGCCGCCGCCCACGCGGTAGCTGCCGTAGGCGTGATGCGATTCGGAACGGTAGAACGTTTCGAGTTCTTTGAACCGCTGCTCGTTGGCACCTTCGGAAAGCTGTGCCTGCAGGGTGGGCACGCCGCCGTATTTCATCAGATCGTTGACGATCGCCGCGGCCTCGAGCTGGTAGCGCCAGAGGTTGGCCGGGTTGGCGTCGGAGCTCTGCGCCAGGAAGCCGGCGAAGCGGGTGACGAAATCGTCCTGCGCCGTCGCGCAATAGAGATCGTCGGGAATGCAGACGGTGCGGGTGCGATCGCTGAGCCAGCCGAAGCCCCCGACCCGTGGCCCGGCAGCACCGGCGCCGGGCGCATGCGGGCCGACCTGGATATCGGCGGCGGCCCGGCGCGGATCGGAGATCAGCCCGACGCCGGAAATCCGTTCCGGCCGGATCGGGCCGAGCCCGGTACCGATCTCGGCCGCGAGATCACCTGCGGCGTGCGCACCTTGGCTGTAGCCGACCAGGGCAACATCGGTGTTCCCGCATCGTGCAGTCATATCGGCGATCAAACCGCGCGCATTGTCTACGGCCTCGTTCTTCGACCGGCCGTAGACATCGCCCTCCCAGGGAAACGCGGTGGCCGCATAGCTGACGTAATCGACCTTCGCGGAGCTCGGTAGCCCGTCGGTCACATCGGCCAGCATGCCCGGTCCGGGGGATTTTTCGTGCCCGGTCTCCCAGGTCCCCGGAATCGCCACCACGTAGAGGCTGGGGCAGCCGGGCGCGGCCGTTGCCGTCGCTCCCGCGGCAACCAGACCCGACGCGACAGCCGCGCACGCGCCCAGCGCTGCGGCAACCCTCTTCAACTGCATACTGCTCCAGTCACCCTGGCCCCGATCATGGGGCGCTCCCGATTCCGCCGTCGCAAGGTGGACGAACCGGCCGACGGCAGCCGATGCATATCAGGTGAGCAACAACTACGCGTCACAAGTACACGATCGGATCACGATCAGGCGCCGGATCACACCGGAGATAACAATAGAGCCACACCGCACCGACCGCCAGCCGAGATCACAAACGCGACCCGGACAAGACAACGGCGCGGCACCTCCGATCAGGAGGTACCGCGCCGTCGAGGGTTCGGTGCCTAGCTCAGCGCTGTGCGACCGCGGTCGGCGGAATGGGCGCCGGCAGGGCGGTTTCGCCCTCCAGGTATTCGTCCACCGCCGAAGCCGCCGCGCGACCCTCGGCGATCGCCCACACGATCAGCGACTGGCCGCGGCCCATATCGCCGGCGACGAAGACGCCGGGGATATTGGTGGCCCACTTCTTGTCCCGCTGGACGTTGCCGCGCTGGTCGTAGCCGACGCCGAGATCGGTGAGCAGACCCGGCTTGTCCGGCCCGACGAAGCCCATCGCCAGCAGGACGAGATCGGCCTCGAGGGTGAAATCGGTGCCCTCGACCTTCTCGAACCGGCCGTTGACCATCTTGACCTCGTGCGCGTCGAGTCCGGTCACCTTGCCGTCGGAACCGGCGAAACGTTCGGTGTTCACCGAGAACACGCGTTCGCCGCCCTCTTCGTGCGCCGAGGAAACCCGGTACATGAGCGGGTAGGTCGGCCACGGGGTGGAGCCGGCGCGTTCGGCCGGCGGCCGCGGCATGATCTCGAACTGGTGCACACTGGCCGCGCCCTGACGGTGCGAGGTGCCCAGGCAGTCGGCGCCGGTGTCACCGCCGCCGATGATGACGACCTTCTTGCCGTGCGCGTGGATCGGCGGCAGTCCCTGCTCGTCGGTCACGTCATCGCCCTGCTGAACCCGGTTGGCCCAGGGCAGGAATTCCATTGCCTGATGGATACCGTCCAGCTCGCGGCCCGGAATGGGCAGATCGCGAGCCTGGGTGGCGCCACCGGCGAGGACCACCGCGTCGTACCGCTCGCGCAGTTCGTCGGCGGTGATATCGACACCGACATTCACCCCGGCCTTGAAGATGGTGCCCTCGGCCTCCATCTGCGCCAGCCGGCGGTCGATGAAACGCTTCTCCATCTTGAATTCCGGGATGCCGTACCGCATCAGGCCGCCGATCCGGTCGGCCCGCTCGAAGACGGTCACGGTGTGCCCGGCGCGGGTGAGCTGCTGAGCGGCGGCCAGACCCGCGGGTCCGGAACCGACGACGGCGACCTTCTTACCGGTGAGCCGGGTCGGGTACACCGGCGCGACCCAGCCCTCGTCGAAAGCGTTCTCGATGAGTTCGACCTCGACCTGCTTGATGGTCACCGGGTCCTGGTTGATACCGAGCACGCAGGATGCCTCGCACGGAGCCGGGCACAGCCGCCCGGTGAATTCCGGGAAGTTGTTCGTGGCGTGCAGCCGATCGATGCCCTCGCGCCAACGGTCCTGGTAGACCAGGTCGTTCCACTCGGGAATCAGGTTACCCAGCGGGCAGCCGTTGTGGCAGAACGGAATACCGCAGTCCATACAGCGGCTGGCCTGCCGCTGCAGGGTTTCGTGCGGAAAACCCTCCTGGTAGACCTCTTTCCAGTCCATCAGGCGCAACGGCACCGGACGACGTTCGGGCAGCTCCCGTGAGGTGTGCTTCAGAAAACCTTGGGTGTCAGCCACGAGCGGCCTCCATAATCGCAGCGTCGACGTCTTTACCGCTCTTCTCGGCCTCGGAGATGGCGAGCAGTACCTTCTTGTACTCGCGCGGCATGACCTTCACAAAGTGGTTCACCTGCTGCGACCAGTCGCCCAGGATCCGTTCGGCCACAGCGGAACCGGTCTGTTCCCGGTGCCGGCCGATGATATCGCGCAGCCAGGTGAAATCGTCACCGGACAGCGCCTCGATGGCGTCCGCCTGTTCCGGGTTGACCCGGCCGCTGAACGTGTTGTCGGGGTCGTAGACGAACGCGATACCGCCGGACATACCGGCGCCGAAGTTCCGTCCGGTATCGCCGAGGATCACGACGCGGCCACCGGTCATGTACTCGCAGGCGTGATCGCCCACGCCCTCGACCACCGCGGTCGCACCGGAGTTGCGCACGGCGAACCGTTCACCCACGACACCGTTGATGAATGCCTGGCCGTTGGTCGCGCCGAACAGGATCACGTTGCCCGCGATGATGTTCTCCTCGGCGACGAACTCCGCCGGGGCGTTGGGCGCGGGGCGCACCACCAGGTGGCCGCCCGAAAGACCCTTACCGACATAGTCGTTCGCGTCACCCTGCACCCGCAGGGTGATACCTGCCGGGACGAAGGCACCGAAGCTGTTACCGGCCGAACCGGTGAGCGTGATGTCGATGGTGTCGTCGGGCAGGCCGGCGCCGCCGTAGAGCTTGGTCACCTCGTGGCCGAGCATGGTGCCGACGGTCCGGTTCACGTTCGTGATCTTGGTATCGATCTTGACCGGTTTACCGAACTCGAGCGCATCGCGGCTCTGCGCGATCAGCTCGTTGTCCAGTGCCTTGTCCAGGCCGTGATCCTGTTCCTTGGTGCGGCGGCGGTCCTGGAACATGAACGCCGTTTCGACATCGTCGAGGATCGGCGACAGATCCAGTTTGCTGGCCTTCCAATGCTGCTTGGCCTTGGTGGTGTCGAGCAGATCGACCCGGCCGACGGCCTCGTCCAGGCTGCGGAATCCGAGTTCGGCCAGCAGTTCCCGGACTTCTTCGGCGATGAACATGAAGAAGTTCTCGACGAACTCCGCCTTACCGGTGAACCGGTCGCGCAGCACGGGGTTCTGGGTGGCCACACCCACCGGGCAGGTGTCGAGGTGGCAGACCCGCATCATGATGCAGCCGGAAACCACCAGCGGCGCGGTCGCGAAACCGTATTCCTCGGCACCGAGCAGTGCCGCGACCACGACATCGCGGCCGGTCTTCATCTGGCCGTCGACCTGCACCACGATCCGGTCGCGCAGACCGTTGAGCAGCAGAGTCTGCTGAGTTTCGGCCAGACCGAGCTCCCACGGCCCACCCGCGTGCTTGAGCGAGGTGAGCGGCGAAGCACCGGTGCCCCCGTCGTGACCGGAGATCAGCACCACATCGGCGTGCGCCTTGGACACGCCCGCCGCGACGGTGCCGACACCGGGCTCGGCGACAAGTTTCACGTGAATCCGCGCCTGCGGGTTCGCGTTCTTCAGGTCGTGGATGAGCTGCGCCAGGTCCTCGATCGAGTAGATATCGTGATGCGGCGGCGGCGAGATCAGGCCCACGCCCGGCGTCGAATGGCGAACCTCGGCGACCCACGGATACACCTTGTGCGCGGGCAGCTGGCCGCCCTCGCCCGGCTTGGCGCCCTGGGCCATCTTGATCTGGATATCGGTGCAGTTGGTCAGGTAGTGCGCCGTGACACCGAACCGGCCCGAAGCGACCTGCTTGATCGCGCTGCGCCGCCAGTCGCCGTTGTCCTCCGGCTCGAACCGGGCCGGCGATTCGCCGCCCTCACCGGAGTTGGACCGGCCACCCAGCCGGTTCATCGCGATCGCCAGGGTTTCGTGCGCCTCGGCCGAAATCGAGCCGTAGCTCATCGCACCGGTGGAGAAACGCTTGACGATATCGGAAGCGGGCTCGACCTCCTCGATCGAAATCGGGGATCGCGCACCCTTCTTGAACTTGATCAGGCCGCGCAGCGAAGCCAGCCGCTCGGACTGGTCGTCGACCAGCTTGGTGTACTCCTTGAAGATCGAGTACTGCCCGCTGCGGGTGGCGTGCTGGAGTTTGAATACCGTATCCGGATTGAACAGGTGGTATTCACCCTCACGCCGCCACTGGTACTCGCCGCCCACCTCGAGCTCGCGATGCGCGCGCTCGTTGCGGTTCTCCAGGAACGCGACCGAATGCCGGGTCGCCACATCGGTGGCGATCTCGTCCAGGCCGATACCGCCCAGATGCGACCGCAGGCCGGTGAAGTATTCGTCCACCAGCTCCTGCGACAGGCCGATCACCTGGAACAACTGCGCACCGTTGTAGGAGGCGACCGTGGAGATGCCCATCTTGGACATCACCTTCAGCACGCCCTTGCTCGCGGCCTTGTTGTAGTTCGCGACCGCCTTGCGGTAATCGGCCGCCGGATCGCCGGTGCTGCCGGGAATGCTCAGCGCGCCCCGCTCGAGCATGTCCTCGATCGATTCGAAGGCCATGTACGGGTTGATCGCGGCGGCGCCGAAACCGACGAGGGTGGCCATATGGTGCACCTCGCGGGCGTCACCGGCCTCGACCACCAGGCCGACCATGGTGCGGGTGCGTTCCCGGACCAGGTGGTGGTGCACCGACGCGGTGAGCAGCAGCGACGGGATCGGCGCGAGCTTCTCGTTGGATTCGCGGTCCGACAGCACGATGATGCGGGCACCGCCGTCGATCGCGGCCGAGACCTGGGTGTTGATGGCGTCGAGTGCGCGGCGCAGGCCGTCACCGCCGGCCGCGACCTCGTACAGGCCGCGCACAACGACCGAGCGCAGGCCGGGGTGGCTGCCGTCGTCGTTGATATGGACCAGCTTGGACAGTTCGTCGTTATCGATGATCGGCTGCTGGATCGCGATCTGCCGGCAGGATTCCGGGCTCGGGTGCAGCAGATCGGCCTCCGGGCCGATATGACGGCGCAAGCTGGTGACGACCTCTTCCCGGATGGCGTCCAGCGGCGGGTTGGTGACCTGCGCGAACTGCTGGGAGAAATAGTCGAACAGCAACCGCGGCCGCGCCGAGAGCACGGCGATCGGGGTGTCGGTACCCATCGAGCCCAGCGCTTCGGCACCGGTTTTTGCCATCGGCGAGATGAGCAGGCCCAGTTCCTCGGTGGTGTACCCGAAGATCTGCTGCCGGATGAGCACCCGGTCGTGCGACATATGCACGTGTGGGCGGTCGGGCAGATCGGAAAGGTGCTTGATCCCGGCGTCGAGCCATTCCCGGTACGGGTGCTCGGCGGCCAGCTGCGCTTTGATCTCTTCGTCGTCGACGATCCGGCCCTGCGCGGTATCCACCAGGAACATACGCCCCGGCTGCAGGCGGATCTTGCGCACGACCTTGGACTGGTCGATATCCAGCACACCGACCTCGGAGGCCATGACGACCAGGCCGTCCTCGGTGACCCAGATCCGGCTCGGCCGCAGACCGTTACGGTCCAGCACGGCGCCGATGACGGTGCCGTCGGTGAAGCACACCGAGGCGGGGCCGTCCCACGGCTCCATGAGCATGGAGTGGTACTCGTAGAACGCCCGGCGCTGCGAGTCCATGTTCTCGTTGCGTTCCCAGGCCTCGGGAATCATCATCAGCACCGCGTGCGGCAGGCTGCGGCCACCCAGGTGCAGCAGTTCGAGGACCTCGTCGAAGCGCGCGGTATCGCTGGCGCCCGGAGTACAGACCGGGAAGATCTTCTCCAGCCGGTTCTTCCCGGCGGAATCCTTGCCGAAGACGTCCGAACGCAGCAGCGCCTCGCGAGCCCGCATCCAGTTCTCGTTACCGGCGACGGTGTTGATCTCGCCGTTGTGCGCGACCCGGCGGAACGGATGGGCCAGCGGCCACGACGGGAAAGTATTGGTGGAGAACCGGGAGTGCACGATGCCCAGGGCGCTTTCCACCCGGTCGTCCTGCAGGTCCAGGTAGAACGCGCGCAGCTGCGGTGTGGTGAACATGCCCTTGTAGACGAAGGTCTGCCCGGACAGGCTCGGGAAGTACACCGATTCTCTACCGACCGCGCCTTCGCCGGCGCCGGCCTTGCCCAGTTCGTGCTCCACCCGCTTGCGGATGACATAGGCACGCCGTTCCAGGTCCATCCCGGTCAGCGGTTCTTCGGCGCCCGCGGGCGAGCCGATGAAGAGCTGCCGGAACAGCGGCATGGCATCACGGGAGAGCGCACCGAGCGACGATTCGTCGATCGGTACCTCACGCCAGCCGAGTACCGCCAGGCCCTCCTCTTTGACGATCTTCTCGACGCCGTAGGAAGCCCGCGCCGCCTCGCGCCGGGCCTGCGGCAGGAAGGCGATACCGGTGGCATAGGAGCCCTCCGGCGGCAGCTCGAAATCGACGACTGCACGGAAGAAGCGGTCGGGAACCTGGATCAGGATGCCCGCGCCGTCGCCGGAGTTCGGCTCGGCGCCCGCGGCGCCGCGGTGCTCGAGGTTCAACAGGGCCGTAATGGCCTTGTCGACGATGTCACGGCTGCGGCGGCCGTGCATATCACCGACGAACGCGACACCACATGCGTCGTGCTCGTGCGCCGGGTCATAGAGCCCGATGGGTCCGGGGGACCTGTGGCCAGGTAGTTGCGTCATGCCTCTGCCTTCGAGAAAGTCGACCTCGACGTGGGTGCGGCCTGGAGAGAACGCCCTGTCGAACGCCGGTACTGTCGAACGCTCCCTAAAGGACTGCGTTCGTACGTTGGCCGACACCAGCCGCGCTGATGGTGTTCGGCGTGCAGTCACGTCTGAAGTTGTTTCCACCTGCGGTTGTGCGCCGGTGCCCGCCGGTAACGAAGCGCTTACGCGCTCGGAACCCGGATACGGGTTTCGCCCGCTAGGCTGGCCTTGCCGATAGGTTGCCCGAACGTGCTTTCGGCCGGACATCGGTATGTGCGGCGTAAGAGCAAACGATAAGCCAGGCTCGGAACCCAACCAACCAAGGCTGCCCTAATAAATTGGGCTGCCAGGCCTTGAGCTGGGCTTCTTCATTCATTCCTCCACGTATGCGCGTTTCCTAGTGTAAAGCAGCGTTCCGGCTGAAATCGATTCCGGATCGACCCTCCGAACAGCGGCGATCCACCCGTCCGGCTCATTTCCCGATGCGCCGTCGCATCCGCCGAACACACGCTCACCTGCATCGAAGATGAATTCCCGGCGGCGGCCATCGGCAAACCCACCCACCTGCGGCTAACTGTCACACACCGCGATGAGATGTTCGTGACAGCGTCGTGACAAGCACAGAACATGATCCGACCGTCCGGACTGTTTTACGTTTCCAGTGGTACAGCACACGGACAGCAAACGGCCATTTCAGTGGTTCACGCCACATTTACAAACGGCGATCGCGGCTCTTTCCCGTTGCGGGAACGCAGAATTCGGCCAGGCCACACGCTCCGCCGGACCCGGACGGCAGGCCTCGGCACGACATGCTCAACGTCGCCTGTGAAGATGGCCACACCAGCGCGCGAGGGCTCGATGGACTGCCGTGCCGCCTGTCACGCTGAGACAACGAATCGATGACAGCTGCAGAGGTTATGGGTCCCATGAGCGTCACCGGCATGTTCCTCTGGCTCGGCGGCGGACAGCCCACCGAGACCACCGACGGATATGAGCGCACCGGCTATATCGTCACCGGCACAGGTGTGGCGCTGTTCGCCCTGGTCTCCGCGGGAGTCACCGGAGTCGCCCTGGGGTACGGCGAGTGGCCGGCCGGCGCGGTGCTGCCCACGGCATTGATCACCGGCCTGCTCGTGGGCCTGGTGGGCCGCGCCCTGGCCGGTGCCCAACCCGCCGCCCGGCCCGACCGGACCGCGGGCACCTCCGATGTTGCGGCAGTGGCGACCCGTCTCGGGGTGACGACGCTGACCGGCCTGATGGTCGCCGAACTGGCCACCACCGTGTTGTTCGCCGGCTCGGTCGACCGAATCCTCGACGAACACGCAGTGGCCGCGGCCACCACCACTCCGGCAGTGCGCGCCGCCCAGGACGAACTGGACCGCGCCGCCGCCGACCGCATCGCACTGGACCGCGATATCGCCGAGGCCTCGGCCGATATCGACAACGCTCTCATCGTCGCCCGATGTGAGTTCAATCCCGGACCGGGCTGCCCACAGACGAAGATCACCGGTGTGCCGGGCCGGGGTCCGGAGGCACATACCGCCAACGACATGCTCGACGATGCGCGCACCGCCCTGTCGGCCGCACAGAGCCGTATCGCTCCGCTGGACGTGCGCGTGGACGACGCACGAACCGCCCTGGACGACGCACGAACAGTGGCCACGGCCGAGGGCGATCGCGGTATCGGAGCCCGCTGGGCGGCCATGCACGAACACACCACCGGCCAGACCGGCGCATTCCTGTTACGACTACTCACCTGGGCCGTCTTCATTCTGCTGGCCACCCTCCCGCTGATACTGCGCCGATGGCGCGGGGAGACCATGCAGGAGCGACGGCGCGCGGCCGCGGCGGTGGCCGACCGAGCCGAACGTGCCGCCGACGCGGCCATCGCGGAGAAAGAGGCAGAAATCCGCGCCGAAACCGCCGCCGTGAAGGCGGACCGGCAGCTGGCCGCGGCACGGCTCGAAGCCGAGGCCGATACCGCGATCGACCGGGAACGCCAGCGGACCCGAGTGATCGCCGCGCTCGGCGGGCTGGAGATCGGGGTCACCGAGCGCACCCCCGAACCGGCCGAACAGACGGCACTACCGGCCGGGACGGGATCCGGCCTGCCGGTACCGCTCGAGAAAAGCCCCGCCCGACCGTCCCGCGGCCTGGAACTCCCGCTGGTCGGCGCGGTTCCGTTCACCGATACCGCCGCCCGCTGGATCGGCCCGCTGGTACCGGGCTTCGTGAGCTCGGCGATCGAAGACGCCCTCGACACCGCGAGCCGGCCGCTGCGAACCGCCCGCCACGTCTTCACCGAAGCCGAAGAGATCACCTTCACCCTGCGCCGGACCCGCAACGTCACGGTCGACGACGTGGCCGCGGAAGCACAGACCGGACGCGACCGGTCACGCGACAGCGCGTCGCCACGGAACACTGTGGTGGACGCCGAACTGACCCTGGAACCCGATGCGATCGTCTCGTCGACAACCCGGCTGGAACCCGCGACCGGTACCGCACTGCCGGGACGCGCACCGGGAGAGCTGCCGGAAGGACGCGCCCCTCGGGAACTGCCTCCCGGCACCTGAACGGCGTCCCGCGCGGACCCGGACCGGGTCCACAGGGGTCGCGCCGCAGAGCGCGGCGCAACCGGTTCGAAGACCCGCACCACCGCCACAGGCACCTCGGAGACCGAATCGCGACTGTGGCCGGCCCGGTACGCAAGTGCGGCCGAATCATCCCCGGCCCGCACCCCGCCTACCGGTTAGACTCGGCCGCGTGCAGCCTGCCGCCCCAACGGCCGGCTCCGTCGGGGCGGGAGTAGATCCGGAACACCGAGCCCGGAAAGCGACGGTGCCGATCCGTCCGCTGAGTTTCCGGGAACTGCTCGATGAGCCGTTCGCGCTGCTGCAGGCCGATATCCGGGTGGTTGCGGGGTGCGCCGCGCCACTGCTGGTGGCCGGTGGATCGGTGGTGGCGGCGATCATCGGACTCGTCTCCCACCTGACCGGCGGATCCGACGACGGCACCGCGCTCGCCGCCCTGTGCGCGACGCTCGTCGTCGCCTGGATTATCCGGACCGTCCTGCGCGCGGTCACCGTGACGACGGGTCTCGCCCGCGCGGGCGGCGCTCCGATCGGGGCGCGGACGGCAATGCGGCAGACCGGGCAGCGCCTGGGTCCGCTGCTGCTGACCCAGGTGTCGTTCACCGCGATCGGTCTCGCCGTGCTCGCGCCGAGCATGCTGTTCCTCCCGTTCGGTGTCATCGGCATCGTCTGGTTCCTGCTCGTCTACCCCTTCTCCTGGTTCGGCCTGGCGTGGTTACGAGCGCGGCATCTGGTGGCGGCACCGGTTCTTTACGCCGAAAAGGCCCCGGCCCGCACGGCACTCGCGCGCGCCGGGGCGCTCACCGGCACGCTGCGGATGCAGCGAGCCGGTGTCTGGATCTGCCGGCAGCTGCTCTACACGGTGCTGACAGCTCCCCTTCTGGGTCTCGCACTGTTCGTCAGCGATATCTCCGGCACCCATCGCTGGCCCTTCCTCGTCCTGATCACCGGTACCGGGCTGCTGCTGGCGGCCGTCACCGAGATCGTGGAATCCAGCGCCCGGGTGGTCGGCTATCTCGATCTCCGATGCCGCCGTGAGGGTATGGATATCCGGATTCCCGTCGCGAGCAGAGGCTCTCGGTGACCGATCCGCATCGCGCCGTCCCGGAACGGCCATATCTCGATAGCGCGGACACCCACCGCGCCGCCGCCGAACACGCCGCGGCCCAGGGCGATTACGACACTGCGCTCCGTGAGCGTTTCCGCGCGGTGCTGCGCGGGCTGGAACAGCGCGGCGTGCTCGAAGTGCGTCGTTCTCGCACTGCCCGCGAGACTTCCCATGAGGTCGCGGCGGCGCTACCGTCCGAACTCTCCGGCGAAATCCCCCCGGCCGCCGGTGCCTTCGACGAGGTCGTCTACGGCGGCCGACCCGCAGCGGCGGACGAATACCATCGGCTGGCCCGGGCCGATCGGTTCTCCGCCGCCGCGCCGCCCCCCGCAGCCGATCCGGTGGAAGTGGAGACCGCCGAGAGCAGATCCCGGTCGCGGCGCGGCAGCCGAGAACTACCCGCGATACTGCGCGACCCCCGCTTCTGGGCGACGCTGGCATCGACGGCGGTCGTGCTGCTGGTGCTCTACGCGATACTGCAGGGCTGCAGCGGGCCCAGCGCACCGGATACCCCACCGATCGATCCGCCGCCCATCGACCCACCGGACGACTACGATCCCGACCTCCCCCGCCCGACCGGTGACGATTCCGTCTTCGCCGGCCCGGCCCGGCTGGTCTTCGGCCTCCTGCAATTCCTGATCGCCGGCGCAGTACTCGTGTGGTGGCGCGCGCGCCGCCGCGGCGCGGTGGTCGCCGAGCCCCGGCCGGTGGAGGTGGCCGCCGGCGAACTACTGTCCGGGCAGGCCGGCCTGTACCGCCGCTCCGGCGACCACGCGCATATCGCCGGGGTCCTGCGGGCTGCCACGCTGCGCCGCCTGCGCCGTGCCCTCGGCGTCGACGCCGGCATCTCCCTGGATGCCCTGGTGGCCGCGGTGGCCACCAGGATAGGGGCCGACCCGGACACTGTCGGCGCCGCACTCTACGGAGACGTACCGGATGCATCGAGCCTGGAACTCGTTGCCGCGCAACTCGAATGGATCGAAGCGGAGGTCGGATGACCAGCATTGACACCAGTAAGGACGGTCCCGGCGGTCCGGCGGCGCCCACGGCCGGTGCGGCCGCGGCGGCGTTCGCCGCCCTGCGTACCGAGATCGGGAAGGCGGTCGTCGGTAACGACAACGCGGTCATGTATCTCGTGCTCGCCCTGCTGTGCCGCGGCCACGTACTGCTCGAGGGTGTACCCGGGGTGGCGAAAACGCTGCTGGTCCGGGCCCTGGCCACCGCCCTGGAACTCGACCACAGCCGGGTCCAGTTCACGCCCGACCTGATGCCCGGCGATGTCACCGGCTCGCAGATCTACGACCCGCATTCGGCCGAGTTCACCTTCCGCGACGGCCCGGTTTTCACCAACCTGCTGCTGGCCGACGAGATCAACCGCACGCCACCGAAAACCCAGTCCGCGCTCCTGGAATCGATGGAGGAACGCCAGGTCTCAGTAGACGGACGGCCCCGCCCCCTGCCCGACCCCTTCGTGGTGGTCGCCACGCAGAACCCGATCGAGCAGGAGGGCACCTACCCGCTACCCGAGGCCCAGCTGGACCGTTTCCTGTTCAAGGTGGATATCCACCTGCCCGAACGCGACGACGAATTCCGCATCCTGCAGCGGCATGCCGAGGGCTTCGACCCCCGCGACCTCGCCGCCGCCGGATTGCGCCCGGTGGCCGGTCCCGCGCATATCGCCGCGGCCCGGGCCGCGATCGCGGAAGTCGCGATCCGTCCGGAAGTGCTCGCCTACATTGTCGACCTCTGCCGCGCCACCCGGACCGCGGCGGCCGTCGCGCACGGCGCCTCCACCCGCGGTGCGACCTCGCTCATGGCCGCAGCCAGGGCTCTGGCCTGGTTGAACGGACGAGGTTTCGTCACCCCCGACGATGTGAAAACCGTTGCGGTGGCCGTCCTGCGGCACCGGCTGCAGCTGCGTCCTGAGGCCGAGATCGACGGGATCACCGGCGAGCAAGTCCTGGCCGGCCTGCTGCAATCCGTTCCGGTTCCGGTGTAGTCCGTGGTCGTCACGGGCCGGTTGTTCGGGATCGCGGTCGCGGCGGCGGTTTTTGTCACGATGGTGTCGCCGTCGTGGTTCGGGGTTCTCTTGACGACCGCCCTACTGTGCGCACTGGCCGCGACCGATCGCGCTCTCACCGCAGGTAGCGCGGACGTGGTGCTGGATCGGCCGGAACTCACGGTTCTGCGATTGGGCGCCGCGACCGAGGTCGAGATCTCGGTAACCAATACAGGTCCCCGCGTGGTCCGTGGCCGGCTGTGGGACGACTGGCCCGGCAGCACCGGCGCCGCCGGCCGGGAACACCGGCTGAACCTTCCACCCGGCCACCGTGTCCGCGTGCGCACGACACTCACGCCCACCCGCCGCGGTGATCGCGCCGCCGGTCCGGTCACCGTGCGCCTGTTCGGCCCGCTGGGGCTGGCCGGTCACCAATTCCAGCGGGTTGTGCCTGCGCGGGTGCGGGCGCTGCCGCCGTTCCACAGCGAACGATTGCTCGGCGGCAAGATCAAGCGATTGCACCATCTGGAAGGCCGGAATCTGGCGGATCTACGCGGCCAGGGCACCGAATTCGATTCGTTCCGCGAATACGTGCCGGGCGACGATGTCCGCACCATCGACTGGCGGGCGACCGCGCGGGCCACCGATGTGCTGGTGCGGACCTGGCGCCCGGAACGCAACCGGCAAGTGCTGATGCTGCTGGACACCGGCCGGATCAGCGCTGCCCGGGTGGGCGGCGGCACTCGCCTCGACAACGCGATCGAGGCGGCCCTGCTGCTGGGCAGTCTGGCCGCCGCGGGCGGCGATATGGTGGGCCTGCTCGCCTACGACCGCGAGGTACGCGCCGAGGTACGCACCGGAGTCGGGCGCGGTGTGCAGCCGAAGCTCATGCACGCGCTGGCCGGAGTCACCCCGGCACTGGTCGATACCGATTCGGAAGGCCTGGTGCGGGCCACGATCCACCGGGCCCGCCGCCGCAGTCTCATCGTCTGGTTCACCGGCCTCGACAGCGCGGCAGTGACCGAGAACCTGCTTCCGGTGCTGCCGGTGCTGGCCGAACGCCACCGGGTCCTGATCGTCTCGGTCACCGATCCGGAGATCGCCGCCGCGGCCGCCGACCGCAGTGATCTGCGTGCGCTCTACCGCGCGGCGGCCGCCGAGTCCAGGCTCGCCGAACAGGCGGTAGTCCAGGAATCACTGCGCCGGATGGGCATCGCCGTGATCGCTGCCGCCGGACCCGACCTGCCGGGCGCGCTGGCGGACGAATATTTGGAGCTCAAACGATCGGCGGCCCTGTAATCAGAACACGCGCGGAGTAGGTTCGCGGCGGACTCGGTCTCCACGGAGCCTGCAACGCTCAGTACTGCGCAGCGGATAGGAACAATCTGCGCAACAGACCTCGACGCGACCACTCAATCGATGTTGGCGCCGACGCGGAAGCCGGAAGAACCGCGCGCCGGGGCGTAGCTCATCGGCGGCAGCGGCACCGCGGGTAGCGAACGCCGCTGACGTTCGGCGATCACACTGCCGAGTATCTGCACGGGCGGATAACCGCTCGGCACCGGGGACCCGATCCGGGCGCAGACCGCCGTAACCAGCGCCTGACCGATCTCATGCTGCGCGCCCGGGGTGAGCGAGTCGACGCGGGTCAGGTACTGACGCACGGCGAGCGCCAGGTCCTCGGGCAACCCGGTGAGCTCGAGTCCGGCCGACCAGCCGGTGAGCCAAGCCGGTGGTATCGCCAGCGCCGGTAGGGACAACTGCTGCCGAATATGCACGACCACCGTTCCGGCCAGGACATCACCGACCCGGCGCGCATGGGGTGAGCACACCGAACTCGCCACCGCGATCAGGCCGAAGAGCCCGAGCATCCAGAAATCGACGATCGCGCCCGTCAGGCCGCGGGTGAGCGCATGGCGGAAATCCACAGGGCCGCCGTCGGCCCGCACCACCCGGAGCCCGAGCGCGAGTTTGCCCGGAGACGCGCCGCGCAGCACGGTTTCCCAGAACACGGGATAACCGACCAGCACGGTGACCAGCGAAACCAGCATCAGTGCGGCGAACCAGGGGCTGCTGTCGTCTCCGCGCGTCACGAGCATCACCACGATGAGCAGCACGATCCCGAGCACGATCTGCAAGATCAGATCGAGCACGAATGCCGCGGCGCGGGTCGGGATCCGGGCGACCGGCAGCTGGAGCGCCACCGCTTCGCCCGTCGTGAATTCAGCCATATCGCATAGCATTCTTTCACGGCGACCGGGGTCGTAACCGGCTTCGCCGAACGCGGGGGGTACATCACCGGGCGCAGCGGCGGAACGGCGGAGCGGGAGGTAAGCCGATGGATGTGGACGCCTACAGCACGAGGCATCGCCAGGCCTGGGCCAGGCTGAACTACCTGACCGGCCGGCGTGCCCTGACCGGCGCCGAGGCCGATGAACTGGTGCGGCTCTACCGGCAGACGTCCCAGCAGCTGGCTCGGTTGCAGACACACAGTCCCGAACCGGAACTCGTCGCCGGATTGAGCGCCGTGCTCGCCCGGGCGCGCGGCAGAATCGTCGGGAGCTCGCCCGATACCTGGACCGAGATCCGGCGATTCTTCACCCATCGGTTCCCGGCCGCGGTCTACGGGGCCTGCGGCTGGTGGCTCGCCGTGGCCGTCGTATTCCTCACCGTGGTGGCGGGCTTCACGACGTGGATCTCGGTGGCGCCCTCGGCGCGTAGAAGCCTTGGGCTGCAAGAGGACACCCGGGCAGTCACCGCCCCCGGCGGGGCCTTCGAAACCTATTACACCGAACATCCGAACGACGCATTCGCCGCATTGGTCTGGACCAACAATGCCTGGGTCTCCGCCCTGGCGCTGTTCCTCGGCATCCTGATCCTGCCGGCGCTGTACCTGCTGTTCATGAACGCGCTGAATATCGGCGTGACAGCCGGCCTGATGGCCGATGCCGGCCGGCTGGATTCGCTGTTCGGCTTTCTACTGCCCCACGGGATGCTGGAGTTGACAGCGATTTTCATCGCCGGTGGCGCCGGCCTGAAACTCGGCTGGACCCTCATCGATCCGGGACATGCGAGCCGCGCCGAAGCGGTGGCCCGGCAGGGCCGCACCACCGCCACCATCGCGCTGGGCCTGGTCCCGACACTGCTGGTAGCCGGCCTGTTGGAAGGTTTCGTCACGCCGAGCGCATTACCCACACCCGTGCGGATCGCCTGCGGCCTGCTCGCCGAGACACTGTTCCTCGTCTATATCTTCACCGCCGGGCGCAGGGCGAGCGCCGAATCCGAGACCGTTGACGCCCGGCCGGCCGTCGGCGGGCAGCGGAACCACGAATAGACAACGCCGAGCACACAACGGCGGACACCGCATTGTGAGGTGACAGCAACGTGGCTTCGGTGATCAGTGCGAATTCCCCCATTGAATTCCGCTGGCCGCAGCGAGTCGCCGCTCTAGCTGCGGCCAGCGTTACCGTCGACTCTACACAATCGTTATGCCTACGCAACCCATTGCGTAAGAGGTCACAGGTATAAGTTCGCACCCAGCAAATCCGCAGACAACCCCCATTCGACCCCAGGCCAGCTAACTTCCAGCAGACCCGCACGGCCTTACAGCGGTGCTTTCATTTGCAAGTACATTTGGTTTTTACTGGTCACGGCCATATCCGTTACCGGGGTTACGCGCAACCGGAATGCGGCCCGCGGCAACCACAACACGAACCGCCGTTAACTCGGCCGACCCATCGGCGACCAGGGCATTCGCGAAGGATTAACACGCGCCTCGGGCGGGTCGCCGAGACAAAAGAGACCCCAGGTCGGTTTATTCGCCTCAAACCTTCATGAACCCCGTATTCACCCCCAGGGAAGACCTGCGCATTGTTAACCAGCATGGTTCCGGGACGTGAACTGGGTCACCGAGCGCTCCGAATTAGGCAAGCCTCAGCACTAGGGCCGCAACCGAAAATTGGTGGTGTGACCTTGGTCTCATTCCGGCATACGACGAGTACGGGACTCGAAGCGGCCGCGAATCGGCCCATTCCACTCGACTCGGCTCACCTGCGCCCACAGAGGCGGCATCGCTATCCGGGATGCGGCCCGGCCCCCGGCATCGGACATGAAAAAAAGCCGTAGACATGGTCTACGGCTTTTCAGTGGGCGAAGGGGGACTTGAACCCCCACGTCCCGAAGGACACTGGCACCTGAAGCCAGCGCGTCTGCCATTCCGCCACTCGCCCGAGCGACGGAAAAGACACTAGCACGGAGAAGACCGCGGGGCGAAATCACGTGGTCAGCGGCTTGCTGGACAGTCCTGTGACGTGGATTTCGCGGCCCGTTCACACGCGCGGGGAACTCCGTCGCCATTACGGTAGTTACAGGTATAGCCGATCGTGGATATCATGCAGAGAACGTGCTCGTAGAACGACACGCCGCATTCGCGTGTCGTCGTAAAGAATGAGGAGAGACTCACCGAAGGGAGGGCCCAGATGGGGATCGTCTCGAGATTCGAGCGCCGCCTCCAGGGCGCCGTCGGTGACGTCTTTGCCCGGGTCTTCGGCGGGAACGTCGTTCCGCAGGAGGTCGAGGCCGCGCTGCAGCGTGAGGCCGCCGATAGTGTCCAAGATCTCGGCGGTGGGCATCTGCTCGCACCCAACAGCTATGTGATCACCATCAACTCGTCGGACCACCGGCAATTCGATGCCGATCACGACCTCACTACCCGCGCATTCGCCAAACATCTGCAGGATTACATCCGGGAACAAGGATGGCAGACCTACGGCGAAGTACACGTGGTCTTCGAGGCATCCCCTACGCTGCACACCGGAATGTTCAGGACGAGCGGCCGCGTCGACCCCGACGCCGGTCGTGGAGCTGCCTCGGCTCACCGCCCGGAACCGCTACAACGACCCGCTAACCCGCAACCAGGAGCTGGCCCCATGACGCAGAACTCTGGCTACGACCCGAGCCGTGAGCACGCGGAGTCCGATCCACGCAATCGCGGGTACGCTCCCGGACCCGCGGGACGCGGGCCGCAGAACGGCGCGTACCCCGAGGACTACGGTCCCGGCGCGCAGTACAACGGCGCCCCCGATTATCAGAACGGCTACGAGTACCAGCAGGGCGGCGCCGCCTACGACCAGCAGGGGTACGGCGGCCAGCAGGGTTATGACCAGGGTGGGTACGCCCAGCAGCCCGGCTACGACCAGGGTTACGACCAGCAGGGGTACGCCCAGCCCGGTTACGACCAGCAGGGGTACGCCCAGCAGCCCGGTTACGACCAGGGCGGGTACGCCCAGCCGGGTTACGACCAGGGCTACCAGGGGCAGCCCGGCTACGACCAGGGTTACGACCAGCAGGGCTATGCCCAGCAGGGCGGTTACGACCAGCAAGGCTATGCGCAGCCCGGCTACGACCAAGGTTACGACCAGCAGGGGTACGCACAGCCCGGCTACGACCAGGGTTACGACCAGCAGGGCTATGCCCAGCAAGGCGCGCAGGGGTACCCGCCGGCCGCCCAGCAGGCCCCCTACGGCGCCCAGGGCGGGTACGCACCCGCGGCCGGCCCCGGATTCTCCGCCACGCTGGCACTCGACGACGGCAGTGGCCGCACCTACCAGCTCCGCGAAGGCAGCAATATCATCGGCCGTGGCCAGGACGCCCATTTCCGGCTCCCGGACACCGGTGTCTCCCGCCGCCATATCGAGGTGCGATGGGACGGCCAGACCGCGATGCTCTCCGACCTCGGCTCCACCAACGGAACCCTCGTCAACGGTTCACCGGTACAGGACTGGCAGTTGGCCGACGGCGATGTGATCCGTGCCGGGCATTCCGAGATCCTCATCCGTATTGTCTGATGCCGTAGGCTCGCCGTGCGGATCACGGGACGGCTCTCGCATAATAGGGCGGTCCAATCGTGATCGGTCTCGTCCGACGGTCCTATGATGTGCCGACACACGCGCGGCTCCGCAAAGCGGGCCGCCGGGACGAGCACGGCCAAGGGGTGGGTCACCACGCCGACGGCACCGGCACACGGTCGAACAGGAGGTGGAGCGCCGTGCAGGGATTGGTTCTGCAGTTGACCCGTGCCGGGTTCCTCCTGCTGTTGTGGCTGTTCGTGTGGGCAATCCTGCGTACCCTCCGCAGTGATATCTACGCGGCCTCCGGCATACGGCTCCAGAACCGGGGACCGCGCGGTTCCGCGGTACTGCCGTCGATGCGCCGAGGCCAGAAGGGCGCCAAATATCTTGTGGTGACTCAAGGTTCTCTTGCCGGTACCCGTATCACACTGGGTACCCAACCGGTATTGATCGGCCGTGCGGACGATTCGACGCTGGTCCTTACCGACGATTACGCCTCCACCCGACATGCCCGGCTGTCCCTACGCGGTGACGACTGGTACGTCGAAGACCTCGGCTCGACCAACGGTACCTACCTCGATCGCGCCAAAGTCACCACCGCAGTCCGCGTTCCGCTCGGCACACCTGTCCGGGTCGGCAAGACAGTGATCGAGCTCCGATCGTGACACTTGTTCTCCGCTACGCAGCGCGCAGCGACCGCGGCCTGGTCCGCGCAAATAACGAAGATTCCGTCTACGCGGGTGCCCGATTGCTGGCACTCGCCGACGGTATGGGCGGGCATGCCGCCGGTGAAGTCGCGTCCCAGCTGATGATCGCCGCATTGGCGCATCTGGACGACGACGAGCCCGGCGAAGACCTGCTGGGCAAACTGAACCGGGCCACCCATTCCGGTAATTCCGCGATCGCCGAACAGGTCGAGGAAGAACCCGAACTGGACGGGATGGGTACCACGCTCACCGCCATCCTGTTCGCGGGCAAGAAACTCGGCATGGTCCATATCGGCGATTCGCGCGCCTACATGCTGCGCGACAGCGAACTGGCCCAGATCACCCGCGACGATACCTTCGTCCAATCGCTGGTCGACGAAGGCCGGATCACCCCGGAACAGGCGCATACCCATCCACAGCGCTCGCTGATCATGCGTGCCCTCACCGGCAACGAGATCGAGCCCACGCTGGTGATGCGGGAGGCGCGCGCCGGGGACCGCTACCTGCTGTGCTCGGACGGCCTCTCCGATGTGGTCAGCGACGAGACCATCGCCAACACCATGCGCGAGGGCAGTACCGACGAATGCGCCGATCGGCTCATCGAACTGGCACTGCGCAGCGGTGGCCCGGACAATGTGACCGTCGTCGTCGCCGATGTGATCGACCTCGACTACGGCCAGAGCCATCCGATCGTCGCCGGTGCCGCCTCCGGTGAGGCCGAGGACAATCCGCCGCCGAATACCGCCGCCGGCCGCGCCGCCGCCATGCGCCCACCGGCCGCCGCGCCGCGGCGTACCGCCAGCGAGCCCGAGCCGCCGCCGAAGAAATCACACAAACTGCGCTGGTTACTGCTCGCGGTGGCGCTGGTGTTCGCGGTGGTCGTCGGGCTGGTCGTGGGCTACAAGATGATCCGGTCCAACTACTACGTGGGCGCGGACAACGACAGTGTCGTGGTCATGCAGGGCCTGCCGGGGTCGATTCTTGGTTACTCCATCCACGAGGTGAACCTGGTCGGCTGCGTCACTGCCGAGGGCGAGCTCACTCTCGCCGACAACGGCGCTCCCCTGCCGGAGGGCTGCAGCCCCTTGAAGGTCAGCGATCTCGAGCAGACCGGACGTGATCAGGTCGAGCGCGGCCTGCCGCCGGGCACCCTGGACAAGGCACGGGAGCAGATGCGTGTCCTGGCCGATCGCGAACTGCTGCCGGTGTGCAAGAAGAACGGTTCCGCCGCCCAGCCGGGCGTCGTGACCACTACTCCCACACCGCCGCCGCCGGCGGCCCCGCCCATGCCCACCGAAGCAGCCCCGCCGGCGCCCGCCACACAAGCACCCGGCCCCAACGGTGAGAATCCGGCACCGCCGGCGCCGCCGACCACCTCCGCGCCGGCGCCGACCACCACCGCTGTGCCCCAGACGCCGGGGGAGAACTGCCGGGTGACGGACTGATGTCCGCACCGGCAGCACCGTCCGCCGGGGCTTTTCCGAGTCCCCCGGGCGGTTTCGCGGCAACGCCGCCACCGACCTCGCGGCGCAATACCGAGCTCCTGCTGCTCGGTTTCGCGGCGTTGATCACCACGGCGGCGTTGTTCCTGGTGGAAGCCAGCCAGGAACAGTCCGTGACCTGGGATATCGCGAAGTACGGGCTCGCCTATCTGGGTCTGTTCGCTGTAGCGCATCTGGCGGTCCGGCGGTTCGCGCCCTACACCGATCCCCTGCTGCTGCCGATCGTGGCGCTGCTCAACGGGCTCGGCCTGGTACTCATCCACCGGCTGGACCTCGCCGACCAGCAGACCGCCGCCTACAACTCCTGGGATATCCCCTCCCCCGATGCCAATTCCCAGATTCTGTGGACCGCTCTGGGAATCGTGCTGTTCGTCGGGATCCTGGTGGTGTTACGGGATTACCGGACCCTGGCCAAGTACTCCTACACACTCGGACTCGTGGGGCTGGTCGCGCTGGCGATCCCGGCACTGCTGCCCAGTTCGTTCTCCGAGGTCAACGGCGCCAAGATCTGGATCCGGTTGCCCGGTGTGAGCCTGCAGCCCGGCGAGTTCGCCAAGATCCTGCTGATCATCTTCTTCGCCTCGGTCCTCGTCTCCAAACGGGAGTTGTTCACCGCGGCCGGCCGGCATTTCCTCGGAATGGAATTTCCGCGCGCCCGGGATCTGGGCCCGATCCTCGCGGTCTGGATCGTCTGCATCGGCGTACTGGTCTTCGAGAAGGATCTCGGTACCTCGCTGCTCATCTTCGGCACCGTGCTGGTGATGCTCTACATCGCGACCGAGCGGGTGGGCTGGCTGCTGATCGGCGGCGGCCTGCTCATGGTCGGATTCTTCTTCGCCTACCAGATGTTCGGGCATGTGCGGGTCCGGGTCGAGACCTGGCTGCACCCCTTCGACGACTACAACAACACCGGCTACCAGATCGTGCAGTCGCTGTTCGGCCTGGCCACGGGCGGGCTGGCAGGTACCGGACTGGGCAGCGGCCGGCCTTCACAGGTGCCGTTCGCGAAAACCGACTTCGTCGTCACCACCATCGGCGAGGAACTCGGGCTCATCGGCCTGACCGCCGTCCTGCTCCTGTTCCTGATGCTCATCCTGCGGGGTATGCGGACCGCACTGGCGATCCGTGACAGTTTCGGCAAACTGCTCGCCGCCGGGCTGGCATTCACCCTCGCCATCCAGATCTTCGTGGTCGTCGGCGGGGTGACGAAACTGATCCCGCTCACCGGCCTCACCACGCCGTTCGTCTCCTACGGCGGTTCCTCCCTGCTGGCGAACTACATTCTCCTGGCCCTGCTCATCAAGATCTCCGATGCGGCACGCGCACCCGCCCCGGCCCGGCGCCGGGAACCGGCGCCCGCACCGCTGGCGGAAGCGCAGACGGTGATGGTGTCACGACGGCAAGGGGGTCAGCAGCGATGAACACACCACTACGCCGAGTGGCCATGGCGGTCATGGCGATGATCGTGGCCCTGCTGCTCAATGCCACCTATATCCAGGTGATCAAGGCCGACGACTACCGAGCCGATCCACGCAACTCCCGGGTCCTGCTCGACGAATACTCCCGCCAGCGCGGGCAGATCTCCGCGGGTGGTGCCGTGCTGGCCAGTTCCGTCGAAACCGACGACCGGTACAAGTACCTGCGCGTCTACCCCACCGACCCGGCCGCGTTCGCGCCGGTCACCGGCTTCTATTCGATGCAGTACGGCAGTACCGGGCTCGAACGGGCGGAGGATCCGGTGCTCAACGGTTCGGATGCGCAACTGTTCGGCAGCCGGCTGGTCGATCTGGTCTCCGGGCGCGACCCGCGCGGCGGCAATGTCGTCACCACGATCGACCCGATGATGCAGCAGGTGGCCTACAACGAGCTCACCAGCAAGGGCTACACCGGCTCCGTCGTGGCCATCGAACCCAGTACGGGCAAGATTCTCACCATGGTGTCCACGCCCAGCTACGACCCGAATCAGCTGTCCGGGCACGACGGTGCCCAGGGCACCCAGGCCTGGGAGAGTCTGAGCGCCGACGAGAACCAGCCGATGCTCAACCGGGCGATCTCGCAGACCTACCCGCCGGGCTCCACCTTCAAGGTCGTGGTCACCGCGGCCGCACTGTCCAACGGCGTGGCCGACCCGCAGTCCCAGTTCACCGCGGCACCGAACATCACCTTGCCCGGTACGAGCACCACCCTGGAGAACTACAACGGCACCAACTGCGGGTCCGGCGCCACCGCGACCCTGCACGAGGCGTTCCGCCGGTCCTGCAACACCGCGTTCGTCGAACTCGGGGTCGATGTCGGCGCGGCAGCGCTGGAAGACGAGGCGGCCGCGTTCGGTATCGGCCCGCATCGCGGTATCCCGATGCCGGTTGCCGAGAGCACCATCGGCAATATCCCCGACGACGCGGCGCTCGCGCAGAGCAGCATCGGCCAGCGTGATGTGGCGCTCACCCCCCTCGACAATGCCGTAATCGCGGCTACCGTGGCCAACGGCGGTGTGCGGATGGAACCGTATCTGGTCGATCAGTTGCAGAACCCGGACCTGAGCGAGCTGTCCACCACCGAGCCGGTGTCCGTGGGGCAGGCCGTGAGCGCCGATGTAGCGTCTACGCTGACCGATCTGATGGTCGCCTCGGAGGAGAACACCGCGGGTAGCGGCGGGTCGGGCTATCGGATCGCGTCCAAGACCGGTACCGCCGAACACGGCGCCGATCCGCGCAACACACCACCGCACGCCTGGTACATCGCGTTCGCGCCGGCCGAGAACCCGAAGATCGCCATCGCGGTCATCGTGGAGAACGGCGGCGACCGCGCGCTGGCGGCGACCGGTGGATCGGTCGCCGCGCCGGTTGCCCGGGCGGTTCTGGACGCGGGTCTGCGAGGTCGGTGAACGAGATGGATATGCGAGTGAATCTGCGGGGAACCCGATGCTGACAAACGGCGCGATGATCGCGGACCGCTACCGGCTGCAGCGCCTGATCGCCACCGGTGGGATGGGTCAGGTCTGGGAAGCCCTGGACACCCGGCTCGATCGCCGGGTGGCGGTGAAGGTACTCAAATCGGAGTTCTCCGCCGATCCCACGTTCCGGCACCGGTTCCGCACCGAGGCCAAAACCACCGCGCAGCTCAACCATCCCGGTATCGCGGGAATCTACGACTACGGCGAAACCTACGATCCGCAGGGCGGGGAAACCGCCTACCTGGTGATGGAACTGGTGCAGGGCGAGCCGCTCAACACCGTGCTGAACCGGCTCGGCCGCCTGTCGGTCGTGCAGGGTCTGGATCTGCTGGAGCAGACCGGTCGCGCCCTGCAGGTAGCGCATCGGGCCGGTGTGGTGCACCGCGATGTGAAACCGGGAAATATCCTGGTCACACCCACCGGACAGGTGAAGATCACCGATTTCGGCATCGCGAAGGCGGTTGATGCCTCGCCGGTCACCAAGACCGGGATGGTGATGGGCACCGCCCAGTACATCGCGCCGGAACAGGCGGTCGGCGAGGATGCCACGGCGGCCAGTGACGTGTATTCGCTCGGTGTGGTCGGCTACGAGGCCCTTGCCGGTCAGCGCCCGTTCACCGGTGACGGCGCCCTCACCGTCGCGATGAAACATGTGCGCGACGTACCGCCGCCGATGCCGACGGATCTCCCGCCGAATGTGCGCGAACTCGTCGAGGTGACCCTGGCCAAGGATCCGAACCACCGGTACACCGACGGCGGCGAGTTCGCCGAGGCGGTCGCCGCGGTGCGGTCGGGCCGGCGCCCACCGCCACCCCGTAATCTCGCCGCGGCCGGTGCCACCAGTGTTATCGCAGCGCCGCCGCCGTCGTACGACGACCCGGCGACCGTCCGCTACACCACCCCGGCCACTGCTATGGCCGGACCGGCGACGGCGATGGACCACCACGGCGCGCACGAGGCCGACCCGGGCGATTACCGCGACGGCACCGGTGGTGGTGGTCTCGGGAAGAACCAGAAGTGGATGATCGCGCTGGGTATCGGCGCGCTGGTGCTCGGTGGGGCCGTGCTGTGGCTGCTCTTCGGTGGCGATACCAATCCGGCGAGCACCCCCGGTGAGACCTCGTCGACGGCTCCGACCACACGACCGGCGCCGCCCCCGATCACCACCACCTACGAGGTGACCGAACCCCCCGTCTGGACACCCACGCAGGAGTACACCACCACCCAGCCACCGGCGACCACCACCACCGAGTCGCCCGCACCGACCACCACGACCCCACCGCCGACCACCACCACCGAGACCACCACGGCCCCGCCGACCACCACGGAATCGACGGGCAGCGAGGAAACGGCCACCACTACGCGGTCTTTCCCGGTACCGGATATCGATCTGCCGGGGATCGGCGACAGCTCCCGTGACGACGACAGCTCTCCCGACGTGCCGAGCCACCATCAAGGACAGCCATGACGACCCCGAAGAATCTCTCCTCTCGCTACGAGCTGGGCGAGATCATCGGATTCGGTGGCATGTCCGAAGTCCACCGGGCACGCGACCTCCGGCTCAACCGCGATGTCGCGATCAAGGTGCTGCGGGCCGATCTGGCGCGCGATCCCACGTTCTACCTGCGCTTCAAACGCGAAGCCCAGAACGCGGCGGCCCTGAATCATCCCGCGATCGTGGCGGTGTACGACACCGGTGAGGCCGAGGTGGACGGCGGACCGCTGCCGTTCATCGTGATGGAGTACGTGGACGGCGATACGTTGCGCGATATCGTGCGCAACGAAGGTCCCCTGCCGCCGCGACGGGCGATGGAAGTCATCGCCGATGTGTGCGCGGCGCTCGATTTCAGCCACCAGGCCGGGATCGTGCACCGGGATATGAAACCCGCCAACATCATGATCAACCGCGCGGGCGCGGTGAAGGTGATGGATTTCGGTATCGCCCGGGCGATCGCCGATGCCGCCAATCCGATGACCGCGACCGCCGCGGTGATCGGCACCGCCCAGTATCTGTCGCCGGAGCAGGCGCGCGGTGAAACCGTGGACGCGCGATCGGACGTCTACTCGGTCGGTTGCGTCCTGTTCGAAATCCTCACCGGAGAACCGCCGTTCACCGGTGATTCCCCGGTCGCGGTCGCCTACCAGCATGTGCGCGAGGATCCGCGGCTGCCTTCACTTGTACACGACGGTGTTCCGCGGGAGCTGGATTCGGTCGTGCTCGAGGCCATGGCCAAGAACCCGGCGAATCGTTATCAGAGCGCGGCCGAGATGCGCGCCGATCTGATCCGGGTGCTCGGCGGCCAGAAACCCGGCGCGCCCATGGTGATGACCGACGAGGACCGCACCACCATGCTGGGTCCGGCGCAACCAGCCGCGCGTGGCTATCACCGCCTGGACGACGACGATATCGACGACTACGGCGATGGATCCGGTGGTACTCGCCGCCGGGCATATATTGCCGCCGGGGTGGTGGCCGCGGTGGCCGTGGCCTTCGGCCTGTTCTGGATGCTGATCGGCCCGGGTAGCCGGCCCGATCAGGTCGCGGTACCGGATCTGTCGAACCTCTCGGCCAGCGAAGGGGAACAGAAACTGGATTCGCTCGGCTTCGACGTCGCCATCCAGGAGAAGCCCGACGGCCGGATCAGCGCCGGTAACGTCATCGCGACCCAACCACTCGGCGGGTCGCGGGCCGACGAGGGCAGCACGATCACCATGCAGGTTTCCACGGGCCCGCAGCAGGTGCCGATCCCGCGCGTCGTCGGGCTGAGCCAGCAGGAAGCCGCGCAAGAGCTCACCAATGCCGGGCTGCAGGTCCATCCGGATGTCAAGCGCGGTCCGTCCAGTCCCGAGGACAAGGACAAGGTGATCGCCCAGGATCCGTCCCCGGGATTCGAACTGGATGCGGGCAGTCAGGTCACGCTGACCCTCGGCGCCGGCCCGGAGCAGGTGTTCGTACCGGATGTCGTCGGTCAGTTGATCGACCGCGCCCAGCCGAATCTGGAGGGCGCCGGGTTCAAGATCGAGATCCGCGAGGTGCAATCCGCGCGGCCACGGGGCGAGGTGCTGTCCACCAGCCCCGCCGGCGGTTCGAATGCCGACAAGGGGTCGACTATCACCGTGCAGGTCGCGCAGAGTGATCGGATCTCCATGCCGAACCTCGTCGGTCTCACCCCGGGCGAGGTTGTGGACACACTGCGCGAAAGCGGCTGGCAGGGCAGCGTCAACCAGGTCCGCCAGATCACCCAGATCACGCTGAACTCCGATCAGGCGGGCAAGGTGCTCAGCCAGCAGCCGTCGGCCGGTACCACCGTGCCCTCGTCGACGACGGTCACAGTCAACACGGGCGTCCTACCTCTCGGCCCACCCTGATAGCTGCCGCTCGTCCGGACGAACCACCGCCCGCAGGCCCCTCACCACTGTGCTGGTGAGGGGCCTGTGTGGTGCAGGAGCGTACGGGCAATGTGACGTCGCCCGTGGGCGAGCAGCCGCGTAATGCGGATTCCCTTACCTGGCCAATTACGGCTACGTCCCCGCCACACTCGCGCCCGACGGCGAGGAACTCGACGCCTACTACCTGGGCCCTTCCGAACCGATGACCTCAGCACACGGCACCTGCATCGCGATCGTCCACCGACTCCACGACGATGACGACAAACTCGTCGTCGTTCCCGGCCCCGCCACAACCCTCGACGACGCGGCTATCGCCGCGGCTGTCGAGTTCCAGGAGACTGCCGGGCACTACACCGTCATCAGGCACTGACCAGGACGCCCCGGCAGCAGACTCGGCGGCAGTGCTACGAACCGGTTCAGTGGACCGAAAGTCCCGCGACTTCCGCCTCGAGCATCTCCACAAGGCCCTCGGCGGGGCGCTCGCCGCAGATTTCCAGCCAGTTGGCGAGCATCCGGTGCCCGCCCTGGGTCAGCACCGATTCCGGATGGAACTGCACGCCGTGGATCGGCAGTTCGTGATGGCGCAGCGCCATTACGATGCCGCTCTCGGTACGCCCGATCACATCGAAACCGGCCGGCAACGTACTCTCCACGACGGTCAGCGAGTGGTATCGGGTGGCGGTGAACGGGTCGGGCAATCCCGCCAGGACACCCGTGCCGATATGGAACACCGAACTCGTCTTACCGTGCAGCAGTTCGGGGGCCCGGGTCACGGTGGCACCGAACGCCGCGCCGATCGCCTGGTGGCCGAGGCAGACGCCGAGGAGCGGGGTGGCCTGCTCGGCGCAGGAACGCACGATATCGATGCTCTTGCCCGCACGGTCCGGCGTGCCGGGGCCGGGACTGATGAGGATGCCGTCGAAATCCCGGGCGACCGCGTCGGTATCGGTGAGTTCCGGATCGTCGTTGCGCCAGACGACCGCCTCGACGCCGAGCTGACCCAGGTACTGGACCAGGTTGAACACGAAGCTGTCGTAGTTGTCGACGACCAGAACTCGCATGCACAAAGACTACGTGGCCGATCGCCGGATACGGGGACATCCCCCCTGATCACCTGGTGGGATAGCCTTGGAACACGACCTGCACGCTGAACACGAGGACATCATGCCCAAGTCGAAGGTCCGCAAGAAGACCGACTACACGATCAACCCCGCCAGCCGCACGCCGGTGAAGGTGAAGGCGGCGGGTCCATCGCCCGTCTGGTACGTCACCATCATGCTCGGCTTCATGCTGGCCGGGCTGGTCTGGCTGCTGGTCTACTACCTGGCAGCCGATCAGATCAGCTGGATGAGCGATCTCAATGCCTGGAACTTCCTCATCGGATTCGGGCTGATGGTGGTCGGGCTCATCATGACCATGCGGTGGCGCTGACCAGGGGATTACACGGGTGTAATTAATGCACACCTGTGGATAAACCTGTGGATAACTCTCGAGACGGATTGGGGAACACCGCGTGCAGCCCGAGAGCACACAACCACGCCTGGCCTGGTCGACCCCGCTGCCCGCGTTGGTCGCGGTCGCGATCGGGGGTGTGGTTCTCGCGGTCGCGGCGCTACTGACCGCCGAGGTGCCCGGCAAATTCCTGCTCGGTGTCGCCGCCCTTGTGCTACTGGCCCTGGCTGTACTGGGTATCCGCCAGCGACCGCGGTTGTCGGTTGTCCCGGGTGAGCAGCCGCGGCTGGTCCTGCGCGGTCTCACCGGCGCGACCGAATACACGCGGGACCAGATAATGCGGGCACGGATCGTGGGGTACCGCCGCCTCGGCCGTAAATCGCCCATGCTGGAAATCGATGTCGATCACCTGGGCACCGAGCGATTGCTGATCTTCGGCCGGTGGGACCTGGGTACCAGCCCGGAAGACGTCTACGAAACACTGCGTTCGGAACTGCGCCTGCGCGGCGATTCGGCCCGCTGAACCCACTTCGGCGCTGCTGGTCTCCATCCCGGTAGATGTTTCACGTAAAACATCCGAGCCAGGCTTCGTCGAGGCAGCGGCAGGCCCTGTCCCGGACATCGGCCGACAGCGCCGGCGATCAGCGCAGCGACGCAGTCGCGACTCCGATCACGGCCAATGCCGCCAACGCCACAACCACCAGCGCGATCACACCGATCGTCCGGGCCTGCTCCGGTGTCCGGGCCCGCAGCCATTCGGGCAGAAACATCACGCCCAGCGTGGCGAGTGTGCCCGCGGCCAGCCCACCGAGATGACCCCACAGCGAGATACCGGGCAGCGAGAAGCTGATGAACACATTGATCCCGATCAGGATCAGCATGCTGTTCGGGTTCTGCCGCAGCCGGATGAGTACCACGGTGATGGCCCCGAACAGGCCGTATACGGCCCCGGACGCGCCGGCAGTCAGGCTGTCCTGCGCCAGCAGCATCACCGCGGCCGAACCGCCGAGCAACGAAATCAGGTAGACCGCGAGGTAACGCGCCCGGCCGAGGACCAGTTCGATATCCCGTCCGACGACATAGAGTGCGAACATGTTCAGCAGCAGGTGGATCAGGCCGTAGTGCAAGAAGCCCGAGCCCAGCACTCGGAGCCATTCCCCGGCGGCGACCGCCGGCGGATACATGACCCAGTCGATGAACAGGGCCGACCCCCGCTCATTGGCCATCAGACTGCGCGACTGTGCCGCGGTGATCGCGTACACCACGACGTTGAGAGCGATCAGCGCATAGGTGACGAACGGCGTGGCAGAACGGGTGGCCACCGCCCCCGACGCGGTGCGGACCTTGCGTGTACTGCGCTGATCGGTGCGGACACAGTCGACACAATGCTGACCGACCGACGCGGGACGCAGGCACTCCGGGCAGGCCGGGCGGCCGCAACGAGTGCAGGCCAGACCGGTGGGCCGGTCGGTATGCCGCACGCATACCTGCGCCGGTGGCGAGGGTGGCTGCGGGTTCACCGGAAATCCCGGTCCGAGGACGGCTGAATGGTCCGGCCGGGTTCTTCCGGCCCGGTACGACGTGTCGCGCTCACCTACCCATCGTGCCATGTGCCCCTTTTGTCCGGTGTCTACCGCCGAGCTCCACGCCGACGCCGGCCGACCCGTTGACCTGCCGGTCTGCGCAGCAGGCGCGGCTGTGCCAGAGTTGAGCCATGAGCTCGAACCCACTGCGTCCCTCCAGTCGTTCGCGCTATCGGCTGCTCGCCGCCGCCGCGGTAGCCGCGGCAGGCGGTACCGCATGGCTGGTGCGCAGTAAACGCCCGCAGCCGCCCGAGCCGGCTCCCGCTCCGCCGCGTATCGGCCAGACCCGTACCGGCGCCGCCGCGGTCACCACGAACGGTGCCGCCGCGACCCCGGAGAGCTGAACCTGCGCCGTCAGCGGCTGACGGTCTTGCGGTACTGCCGCAGCGCCAGCGGGACGAAAACCGCCAGGATGATCACGACCCAGATCAGGGTCGTCGCCACCGGATGCTGCAGCGACCACGCGTTCGATTCGTCGACCACGGGCGAGGAGTTACCGAACAGGTCGCGGGTCGCCTGGGCCAGCGCCGATACCGGGTTCCATTCGGCGAAGATCCGCAGCGGTGTCGGCAGATCCTGCAGCGGTACGAACGTGTTGGCGAGGAAGGTGAGTGGGAAGATCACCATGAAGCTCGCGTTGTTGAACACCTCGGGCGTGTGCACCAGCAGGCCGACCACGGCCATGATCCACGAGATCGCGTACGCGAAAAGCAGCAGGAGCGCATAGGCCAGTACCGCGTCCAGTAGCGATCCGCGGATGCGCCAGCCGACCACCAGGCCGGTCAGCGACATGACCACCAGGCTCACCACATTGATCACCACATCGCTGACGGTGCGCCCGATCAGCACCGACGACGGTGCCATCGGCAACGAGCGGAACCGGTCGATGATGCCTTTCTGCATATCCTCGGCGAGGCTGAGACCGGTGAACGTGGATCCGAACACGACGGTCTGCACGAAGATGCCCGCAATGAGGAATTCCCGGTAGCCGCCTTCGAGGCCTGGAACTTTGATCGCGGTACCGAAGATATAGGCGAACAACAGGACGAACATGATCGGCGAGAGCGTGCTGAAGATCAGCACATCGGGCACTCGCTTTATCTTGATCACATTGCGCTTGGTGACGGTCAGGCTGTCGCTGACCACCATGGACAGTCGCTCACCCATACCGAGTGATTCCGCCGGAGCGCCGGCCGTTGCCACCGCGGTCATCTGCTCTTTCCTTCCATGACTTCGAGTTCGCCGGTGTTCCGCGATATGCCTGCCGCCGAGCTCGGGGAGCCGGGGTCGTGTTTCCGGTCGCCGGATTCCGCCTCCGTCTCGCTCGGCTCGCCGGCCTCGTGACCGGTGAGCGAGAGGAAGACATCGTCGAGCGAAGGGCGGCGCAATCCGACATCCTGGATCTTCACCCCCTGCTCGGTGAGCCTGCCGATGGCGGCCACCAGCGCTTGCGATCCGTCGCTCACCGGTACCACCACGCGTCGCAGGCCCGGCTCGATGTGGATATCCCCGTCGGCCAGCGGACTCAACGCCTGCTGGGCGACCGCGAGATTGTCGATATGGTCGACCGTCAGCTCGATCCGATCGCCGCCGACCGTGCTCTTCAATTCGTCCGCCGTACCGCGGGCGATCACCTGACCACGGTCGATCACCGCGATGGCATCGGCCAGCCGGTCGGCCTCCTCCATGTACTGGGTGGTCAGCAACAGCGTGGTGCCGGCGGCGACCAATTCCTCGATCACATCCCACAGATCCAGCCGGGCCCGCGGATCGAGGCCGGTGGTCGGTTCGTCGAGGAACAGCACCGGCGGGTTGGCGACCAGGGCGCCGGCCAGGTCCAGTCGCCGGCGCATACCACCGGAGTAGCCGCGCACCGGCCGATCGGCGGCCTCGCTGAGCCGGAATCGTTCCAGCAGTTCACGGGCGCGTTCCTTACTGCGCCGCGTCCCCATGTGATAGAGCCGCCCGACCATTTCGAGGTTCTCGAAACCGGTCAGGTACTCGTCGACGGCCGCGTACTGACCCGACGCGCCGATCCGGGAGCGCAATGCCCGCGGCTGGGCGAGCACATCGATCCCGGCCACCGTCGCTCGCCCGGCGTCGGGTACGAGCAGGGTGGTGAGTACCCGGACGGCGGTGGTCTTCCCGGCGCCGTTGGGCCCCAGCAGAGCGGTCACCGTACCTTCGGGCACTGTCAGATCGAGGCCGTCCAGGGCGCGGACTCGTGGCCCGTAATGTTTGACGAGACCCTCGGCGACGATTGCGTCGGGCATGATTCTCCTGATTCGAGTGATTGTGCGGGGTGGAGTCGGTGTATCGCCGATGGCGGCAGCGGGCCATCGACCGGAGCGCATGCGGCGAACGGCCGTATATCGGGCCAGTATTGTCGCGGGCCGCGGGGTTTTCATCCGATTTATCCGGTTGCCCGGCTGCGTTCGGGGCCCGGTGTGTCCGGACCCGAATCGGCGGTGCCCACACAGAAAGAGGGCCGCACCCCGGCCCGGCTGTGCTCGGGGTAGCCGGTACAGGGTGCGACCGGTTTCTATAGTCGTCGCCCCGGTCGGCCCGGTCGTGCGTAGCGGACTACCCGATTCGGCGGGTAGCGGTACTCGGATCCGCGCGGCGTCGCCGAAGCAGTGTGGGTGTCGAGGCTCACGGCCGGGAGTCACAGCCGCATAGTGGCATCGACCTCCGACAAATCCGGCGACTCCGGCGGTCACGCCGCGGTGGGTGGCAGGCCGGATCGGTTGGCTCGTCCGGCACTGTGTGGCCACCGCAAAGCACTGCAGAGCAGCACTTTCGACAGCTTCCGGTGTACCGCGCAGCGATCCGCATTGGCGCCGCATCACCGCCGATGGGAAGCTTGTGATCTGCACCAAAAAAAGTCGGAAACTACTAGGCCTCTTGTACGCGCAAATGCGGATCATCGCGTAGGATCGAACGCGTCGGCCCCTCCCCCCCGGGCCGACCATACGCGGGCCTCGGCTAACTCCCCCCTTCGCCGAGGCCCGCTCTCATGTCCGGACCCATGGCCATATCGCGCGATACCCGGGGCTTCCGACGAGAATCCGTTTCCCACCGCACGCTCCCGTGCACACCCTGCATCCGCCCGCACCGCAATGGTGAGAGAATTGGAGTATCATCGTCTCATCAGATCGATGCAGTAGATCAAGGGAGATCCGCATGACCGCGTCCGTAGACGTCGCAGCCATCGACACCCATGCTCCGGCCGAGCGCCGGCCATTCGGTCCCGGCACCCGGACCTGGGAAGAAGTCGGACTGATCACCTTTTCGCTGACCGCGGGCTCGGCCTTCCTGTTGCAGACCATGGAGCCCTCGATCTCCGCGGTGGTCGATGCTCACTCCACCTTCCGCACCGACCCCATCGGCCGCGCTCTGCGCAGCCTGTCCGCGGTGATGATGTGGACCTACGGCGGCGAGGAATCACTCGGCGAAACCGACCGGTTGCGCAAAATGCACGCCACCCTCAACACCACCGACGCCGCCGGGAAACGGCATACCGCCCTGTCCAGCGGTCCCTGGGCCTGGGTACTGCACACCGGCACCTTCGCCTTCGCCGAGAATGCCGAATACTTCGCGAAACGGCCGCTGACCGCCGCGGAGAAGGAAGACTACTACCGCGAGACACTGCAGCTGATGCGGAACTTCTACGTACCGCCCAAGGAGCTGCCGGCGTCCTATGCCGACTTCGAGAAGTTCTTCGCGGACCAGGTGGAAAACCATCTGGAAGCCACCCAGACCGCGAAGGACTACCTGAAGGTCATCCGGACGATCGCCCCGCCCACCCAGCTGCCGCGCGCCTTGCATCCGCTGTGGCGCGCAGTGACCGGGCCGTTCGGCCGGATGCAGCACTTCGTCACCGTCGGCACCACCCCCGAAGCGGCGCGGCGCAAACTGGGACTCACCTGGACCGAATCCGATGAGCGCAAACTGCGGATCCTGGGCTGGTTCATCGCCCGGCTGGTCCCGTTGCTGCCGGAGCGGTTGCGCTACTTCCCGATCGCCTACGAGGCCCGCAAACTCGAACGCGATAAGGCCCGGCTGCGCAAGGTCATCGATATCCGGCCGCTCTGATCGACCGGCGAACGGCCCCCGGAAGAGAACCTCGTCCGGGGGCCTTCATCTGCATCGATACACTTCGGACGAGCCGAGTTCGACAGGAGTACCGACCGTGACCAGCAGTACGACCACACTTCCCGACTACGAACAGGTGGTCCGGCTGCCGCGTGAACTCGGCCCGATCACCGTCCCCGAGAGCTTCCGGGACGAGAACGACCATATGAACATCAGGCACTACTTCGACCTGTGCGTCGAAGCCGGTGGACAGGTTTTCGAACGTATCGGGATCACCGACGAATACCGCGCGAGCCGCGGCACCGGATTCTTCACCGCCGAGCATCACATCCGCTACTACGCCGAAACTCGGATCGGCGAAGAGGTTTCGGTCTACGTGCGGGGCGTGGATCGATCCGACAAGGTGGTGCATGTGGTCGCCATGCTGGTGAACGACACCACCCGGCGCCTCAGCTGCACACTCGAGATCACCGCGATCCATGTGGATCTGCGCACTCGGGCGGCCACCTCGTTCGCGGCCGATATCGCCGCCGCCATCGATCGTGAACTCGCAGCCGATGCGGCGGATTGGCCCGTCCCGGTCTGCGGCGCCATGGGGATACGTCGCTGAGCGCGGCCGGCGAGATCAGACCGGTTCGGCTCCGACGCCGGGATCGGGCCGGCCGGCCGCCGGGCGAACCGTCACCGCTTCATGGCCGCGGGGCCGGGCCGTGCTGACGAACATCACCGGTTGCCCGGCGTGCAGGGTCCGGTAGCCGTCGGTTTCGATGCACCGGTACTCCACGAAGACCTGTTCGGTCCCGTCGTCGGGCTTGATATAGCCGAACCCTTTCTCGGAGTCGAACCAGAAGACTCTCCCCCGTCTCCAATCCGATCGGTCGATGCCGGGCGCGGCAGACTCCGAAGGGGTCATTACCAGGTCTTCTCCACTCGTGATGTCTTGGTCGACACCATCAAACGTACGCCGAGTGCCCGTTGACGTCACGAACGGTGTCAGCGGCACGCCGGTACGGTGCCTCTGTGCGAGAAGCATCCTTCCTCACCGATACCCGCGCCGGCTACAACGCCATCGCGGCGGCGTACGACGAAACTTACGCTGGCGAACTCGACTCCAGCCCTTGGCAGCGCGCGATACTCGCCGCCTTCGCCGAAGTGATCGGTCCGGGCGAACCGGTTATCGATATCGGCTGTGGCCCCGGCCGGGTCACCGGTTTCCTTTCCGGGCACGGCCTGTCGATACGCGGAATCGACCTGTCGCCGGCCATGGTCGAGCTGGCCCGGCGCCACCATCCCGATATCCGGTTCGATGTGGGATCCATGACCGCGCTCGAGATGGCCGACGGCTCGCTGGGCGCCGTGGTCGCCTGGTACTCCCTGATCCATATTCCGCCTGCCGCGCGCTCCGGGGTCCTGGCCGAATTCCACCGTGTATTGCGGCCGGGCGGACGTGTGCTGCTCGGGTTCCAGGCCGGCACCGAGGTGAAGCATTACGAGGAGGGATTCGGGTTTGCGGTCTCGCTGGATTTCCACCGGATCGCCCCCGAGGAGGTGGCGGCAACCGCCGAGGCCGCCGGTTTCACCGTCGATATGCGTTTCGTCCGGGCACCCGCCGGAACCGAACCGACCCCACAGGCAGCTCTGCTGCTGACCCGGTCGAGTTGACGGAGGCTTCGTATACTATCGAAAAGATCTTGATCCCCATCATTTCGATGCGATCGAAGTGATGGGACACCCAACCGCCGGCGTCCGGGGCACCGATCGGGCCACCTATCGAACTGATTCTTGACGCGATCATTTCGATAGATAACCCTGGTCAGGTGGTGACCAAGAAGAACCCGCTCGGCCCGACAGGCGATACCGTCCGGGAGAACGTCCTCCGCTACCGCACTCTGATGAACCTCGGGTATGCCGATCTCGCGCGCAGGCTCGAGGCCCACGGCCGGCCCATCCCGGTACTGGGGCTGTCGCGGATCGAGCGTGGCGAGCGCCGGGTCGACGTGGACGACCTGATGGCGCTCGCGGTCGCACTCGGGGTCTCCCCCACCAGTCTTCTGCTCCCGGACACCGGCGATTCGGACGACCCTGTCACCGCCACCGGAATCGACGGCACCGCCGGGGATCTTCTCGGCTGGTTCCGCCTGCACACCCCCTCCGCACATATCGGCAAGCCGGCCGGCCGGCGGTTCGTACGCGATGCCATCCGTTTCATCGCCGACGCCCGACCCCGGTGGGATATCGAAGGTCTCACCCTCGAGCAGCTCCCCGGGGTCGGCCATCAGGAGTACGCCGCGGAGATCGCGCAGAAGGCGCGGCGAGCCGACGGCGACGACAGCCGCTGACACCCGATCCCGCAGCCGAGTACCCAGCGATCATGGCGGCTCGAACCGCGTACCGTGCCCGGCTTCAGGAAGTCGAACCCGCCATCAACTCGAAAACCGAGACCGGACGCCCGGCTTCGGCGCCGGCCGCCCGCGCCCGACGCCAAAGCCCCTGCGCGGTACGGGACAGGGTGGCGTCCACACCGGCCTCCTCGCTCGCATCGATGATGTGCTGCGCACCGGCATCCATCATCGCGAAGGCTGCGAGATCGCCCCACCCACCCTTCTGGGCGGCCGCCGCGTACTCGGCCATGAAGAACGGATAGGCCTCGGCGGAACGCAGCGCATACGGCAGGAATCGTTCGATATCGTTGCCGGAGCGCTTAATCAAGGCCAGAGCCTGATCGAAGGCGAGCATCCACGGATGGAAGACGATCAGCAGCGCCTGGTAGAACACCTGCGCCAAACCGTCGTCGTCGCCCAGATACTCTTGGGGACTCAGCGGCCGCAACAGTTCGGCGTGGGCATCGAAAACGTCCCGCGGCCCGCTGTAGAAGATGTACGAGGCCGGGTGGGCGATATTGTCACCCGCCGACATGAAGCCCCCGGAGAGAAACTGCGCCCCGTAGGAGCGCACCCACTGCCCGCCCTTGCGGGCGTTCTCCGGTGAATCCGACGACAGATTCACGATCACCTTCCCCCGCAACGCGCCGGTCGCCTGACCGAGTACGTCGTACATCGCGGCGTAATGCGTCAAGCTCAGGACGGTCACCTCGCCCGCGGCCAGCGCCTCGGCCACCGTCGCGGCCCGGCGCGCACCCGCCTCGACCATGGCTTCGGCCTTCTCGGGGCTGCGGTTCCAGACGGTGACCTCTACACCCGCCGCCAGGAAAGCCCGCACCATGGCCTGCCCCATCGGGCCCAAGCCGATCACGCTGACCGACCGAGTGTTCTGCTGAGACATCGGATTCCCTCTTCCATCAGTGGTCGAACTGCTTGCCGGCGCCGCAACCGATACTCGTTCCCGCAGGTAGTGTGGACAAGAACGTACGTTCGGGTGGGGTTGCTCACCTCGAGGTCCGTAACGAGGTCGGGAGGTCGCGGTGACCGGTGCGAGTGATACAGATCATGATGTGTGCGGTATGTCGGTGGCGATCGACGTGGTCGGCGGTAAGTGGAAACTGCATCTGATGTGGGTGCTGGCCGCGGGCCCGCGGCGCTTCGGAGAGATCCACCGCGCACTGGCGGGGGTCAGCGAAAAGGTGCTTACCGAGAATCTCCGTCAGCTGGAGGCAGCCGGAATCGTGCACCGCGAGGTGTATCCGGAGGTCCCGCCCCGGGTCGAATACTCGCTCACCGCACTGGGTGAAGATCTCGCGCGGGCCCTGCGCCCACTGGAGGAATGGGGCGATCGGCACCGCAGTCATCTGATGGGCGTCGCTTGCTGACCTACACCGCAATGGTGTTGCGCCACAACGGCCGGAATCCGCACCGATGCGCACGGTAAAGGGTTTCGACGGTCCCGCCTCGGAAAAGTAAACGCTCCCCACCTGAAAGCGCAGGTGGGGAGCGTTTTTGTGGAGCCTAGGGGAATCGAACCCCTAACCCCTGCCTTGCAAAGGCAGTGCTCTGCCAATTGAGCTAAGGCCCCGGGCAGACGGGCGGCCGCCGTGTGTCGCCTGCGAAACAGTAGCGTTCCGGCACGTACACCGTCAAACAAGCCTACCCGGCGAGAACCGGTCGTTCACCTGCGCAGGGCGCCGGTGGCCTCGAACTCCGCCTCGCGGCCCTGCATCTGTTCGCGGTACCAGTTCTCCCGATGCCAGAGCATCGCCTTTTCGTGCAGACGTCCGATCGGTGGTACGCGGCGGGCCAGTTCCACCGCGGTGACCAGTGGAATCCGGGCGATCGGCAGCAGTACCCAGGGCAGCGCCGCCGGCATCCGGTACTTCCGGCGTGTGGTGGGCAGCATGTAGAGGGCAGAGTAGGCGGAGTTGATCCGATAGTTGTAGTGCGCCCGCAGCCTGGCGAATCCGCGTTGATCCGGCCGGGGCGCGAAGGCCGCCGGATAGGACTCGATGAGTTCGGCGCCCTGCTCGCCGGAGTCGTGGGCACGGGCGATCAGGGTCATCGCCATGACCCGCAGGGTGTCGGGCACGGTTTCCGGATGCCAGGTGAGTCGCACTCCGAGCAGGTAGCCCATGTACTTCTGGAAGTGCAGGAGCGCCCGGAACTCCGCCGGACCGGTTTGATAACCCAGGGCCCACAACCCCAATCCGGGGATGGTGCTGCCGGCGATCAGCGTCAGCAACTGATAGGTCTGGCTGATCGGCAGACCCCACCGTTCGGTATCCCATTCGGGGTGCCGCGCGACCCCCGCGCGTACCGAAACGTGCATGATGCGCACCTTCAATGCGGTGGCCCGCCCCTGCGACCCGGGAGTCAGCAGCGCGCCGGGCTGGGATACGTCCATCCAGAACCGGCAGGTTTCCAGGAACCGGCGCAGCGCACTGTCACCGGCGTAGCCACCGGCCAGTGACAGCGGGGTGGCTACGGCGGATTCGGTGTACATTTCCAGCGTCTCCGCACCAGCGAAGCTGAACAGCATGGTGCCCCACCGGCGCCAGACCGCCGCCCCGCGTTCGACCAGTTCGGGACGCACCCAATCGGGGACGGTTTCGAATTCGTCGAACAGCGCGCGCATCGACGGCGGTGGATCGGCGATGCTGTCGATTCCGTCGCGTAGTGCGGTATCCAGCAACTGCCGCCCGTTCTCGCGGCCCTCGCCGGCGCGCATCACCTCGGCGACGAACCGTTCTGCCACCGGATCCCCGGCGAACATATCCGCGCACAGCGCCTTCGCCTGTTCGTCGGCCGGGAAGAGGTCGCTGCCGGTCACGGCGCGTACCAGCCGTTCGACCGCCTGTACCCGCGGATCGGCCCGGGCCTGCCAGTAGCGAAAGCTCTCGGGGCATCGAACGGCCGGATCTTCGGTATCCGGTGTCACCACTGGTATCGACATCACTGTCCTCCCTGCCGAGCCGGCCCGCAGCAGCACCCTGGCCGATGACACGAGCCGGCTCCCACCACACAACATACTGCAATGTATGGAGTAACAGTACTCAAAAGTATGGAATGCCGGAAGGTCATGTCTTCCCGAGACGGTCCCGGCCCATCCCTGGGCAACATGCGGTGGACTGCCCACGCCGGTCCTGATCGCCCGATCCTCCGAGCCCGCCCAACGACTCCCCTACCATCGGTGTATGGGACTCAGCGGCGAACAGTCGGAGAAGATGACGGCGGGCTCCGACGCCGCGGAACCGCCCGCCGCTCGAACCCCGCCGCGCCGGCCCAAATCGAAAAAAGCCCAGGCGCAACAGCGGCAACGCCGGCGCACCGCCCGGCTCTCCTACGACGACTGGGTCGACGGCGCCCTGAATCTGCTCTCGCGCGAAGGTATAGGGGCGATCAAGATCCAGCGGCTGTGCCAGGAACTGGGCGTCACGAAGGGCAGCTTCTACTGGCATTTCGACGATATCGAGCAACTCATGACGGCCATGGCCGACCGTTGGAGCGCGATACAGAGCCGAACCGTACGCGATCTGGCCGCATTCGCGGAGATCCCGGTGGAGGAACGGATCGAGAAAATGGCGGCCATGCTGGTGGATCAACGCCACTGGATCGTGGAGACCAGCGTGCGGGAATGGTCACGCAGCAACCCGAAGGTGGCGGCCGCGGTACGCAACCTGGATCAGCGCGTTTTCGACACCGTCAAACGCACCATGCTCGACCTGGGATTCGATGAGAACCAGGCCGGGATAAGGGCGGGCGCGATGGTCTATATCGGCCTCGGATTGATCCACGGCCGGGACAATCTGCCGACGCCGTCCACCGCACAGGTGTCCTCGGTCATCGAACTGCTGGCCCGGCCGTGATCAATGGCGGGCTACCGGCCCGCCGGAGACTGCGTCAGCGAGTGGTGACCTCGTGCCACGTATCGGCCTCATCCCGCTTGCGCAGCTTGCTGATACCGATGAGAACCGCAGCGATAATTCCGATGGTGAGAACGTATTTCATTTCTTCAGCCTAACTCTGTGGGGCGGCGCCGGCTCATCCAGGACCGGTGGTCCCGGTACCGCGGACGAGCCGGTTTCGGAGGGAAAAGCAAACGACCTCCGAACCGTTTCCGGTGGAGGTCGTCGATGTATTGCAGAGAGTGGGTCTAGGAGGACTTGAACCTCCGACCTCTTCGTTATCAGCGAAGCGCTCTAACCGCCTGAGCTATAGACCCATGGTTTCGACCGCCGATAGAAGGTGACTTTCCTACCGGAACCGGCCGAGAACAGAGACTACCCGAACGACCGCCATACAACCAAAACCGCTGGTCATAACCCGGAGGCATTCGGCCATCCCCGCGGGGGGGAGGGGGGGGGCCCCCCCTGCCCCGCCTCCCCCCCCCCCCCGCGCCCCCCCGGGTTTCCGCGAGTGACTCCGCCCCCCCCCCCCCCCCCCCCCCCCCCCTTTTTGCGCACACGCCCACC
>NZ_JBHXMZ010000003.1:729545-764890 GCF_042719915.1 Nocardia sp. NPDC058499
GGCACCGGCTGCCGCCCCGACCGGATTCAGTCGGGGTCGGCCAGGGTGACCTGGATACCGCCGACCATATCGCAGCACTGGTTGTAGATGAACGTCCCGACGGTCGCCAGCGCGGTGAACAGCACCACGTTGATCAGCCCGATCACCCCGGCATAGCCGAAGACCGTCCCGGCGTCGATGAGCCCGACCGAGCCGCTGTCCGGCGACACCATATCGGTGAAGGTGCTGTTGAGCCGCTCCCAGACACCCATCCCCGCCAGCACCATGTACAGCAGCGCGACCGCGATCATCCAGACGAAGAACATGGCGATACTGATCACCAGGGTGATCTTCAGTGTCGACCACGGATCGATCCGCCGGACCTGGACCGTGGCCCGCAACGGTTCGCCACCCAGAACCGCCTGCGGTAGGCCCCGAGGAGCCGCCGCCGACCCCGTGGGCCCCGACGACGACACCGGCGGGGTGTAGGCCGGCGGCGAGGTGTGCTGCTCGGGCGGCAACGGATGCCGGATCTCGGAGAGATCGGGCATATCCTTGGCCAGCTCGGGCCGGGCGATGCTGCGGGTAGGTCCGTCCAGGCCAACGGATTTGGCCATGGCGGCTTCCTTACGGGCCGCCTTGGCCGCCAGATCGCTGGTGGTGCGGGCATTGGTGACCCCGCCGCTCAGCCCGACCGAACGCGGCTGGGCCCCGCCCACCGGGGTATGGCCCGGGCGCGGCAGATTGGACTGCGGCTCGCGCTGCGGCAACTGCGACCAGCCCTCCTGGAACCGGCCCTGGTCGCTACCGTTACCGCCACCGGACTGCTGATTCTGGTCGCCGGACCCCTGAGGACCGGGGTTCGGCGATCCGGCATTACGCGATTCGGACGCGAATTCGCCCTGCTGCTCCTGATTTTCGGGCGCGGAACCGTCGGTGGGCGCGCCGCCGGACGCATTACCGCCCGGCTGCCCGCCCCCCGCCTGGTCGTTGTCCGCGGCATCGCCCGCCCGCTGGTTCGGGCGCGGCGAAATCGGGGACGGAGTGACCCTCTCGGTCACACCGTTCGTCTGCTGCCGCTCGTCGCTCGGCTGTTTCGGAGTGGTCAATGGGAATCCTCGGATCCGTTCTTTGCCGCCGATATGGATTTACTGCTCGGGGGAACCGCCACCGTCGATCTGCTCGGGCTCGTCGGCGTTACGTGCGATCGCAAGCAAGGTATCGCCCTCGCCGAGGTTCATCAATCGCACGCCCTTGGTCTGCCTACCGGCCTTACGCACCTGCCGGGCGGCAGTGCGGATAACCCCACCGCTGGACGTGATCGCATACAACTCGTCGTCGTCGTCGACGATGAGCGCTCCCACCAGGGTGCCACGCCGGGCGTCGAACTGAATGGTCAATACACCTTTTCCGCCGCGCCCCTGCGCCGTGTACTCCTCGATGGCGGTGCGCTTGGCATAACCACCGGACGTCGCGACCAGCAGGTATGTCCCGTCACGGACCACATTCAGCGACAGCAGCGCGTCGTCGGCATTGAACCGCATACCCTGCACACCCGAGGTGGCGCGGCCCATCGGACGCAATGCCTCATCGGTGGCGGAGAAACGGATCGACTGTCCCTGTGCCGATACCAGCAGCAGATCGTCCTCGGCGGAACACAGTACGGCGCCGACCAATTCGTCGTTGTCGCGCAGATTCACCGCGACGATGCCGCCGCTGCGGTTGGAATCGAAGTCCACCAGCCGCGATTTCTTGACCAAACCCTTCTCCGTGGCCAGCACCAGGTAGGCCGCGTCTTCATAAGACTTGATCCGGATCACCTGGGCGATCTTCTCGTCCGGCTGGAAAGCCAGCAGATTCGCCACATGCTGCCCGCGTGCCGTGCGGTTGGCCTCCGGCAGTTCATATGCTTTGGCCCGGTACACCCGGCCCTTGTTGGTGAAGAACAACAACCAGTCGTGGGTCGAAGTCACGAAGAAGTGCCGGACGATATCGTCCTGTTTCAGCCCAGCGCCCTGCACACCCTTGCCGCCACGCTTCTGGCTGCGGTACAGATCGGTCTTCGTTCGTTTTGCGTACCCGGTTTCGGTGATGGTGACGACCACGTCTTCACGGGCGATCAGATCCTCGTCGGCCACATCACCGTCGGCGGAGACGATCAGTGTCCGGCGTTCGTCGCCGTAGCGTTCGACGATCTCGGCCAGTTCGTCCCGGACGATCGCGCGCTGACGCTCCGGCTTTTCCAGAATGTCCTTCAGATCGGCGATTTCGGCCTCGAGCTTGGCCAGTTCGTCGACGATCTTCTGCCGTTCCAGCGCGGACAGCCGGCGCAGCTGCATATCCAGGATGGCGGTCGCCTGGGTTTCGTCGATATCCAGCAGTTCCATCAGGCCGGTACGCGCGGTCTCGGTATTGGCCGACCGGCGGATCAGCGCGATCACGGCGTCGAGCTGATCCAGCGCCTTGACCAGTCCACGCAGGATATGCGCCCGTTCCTCGGCCTTACGCAACAGGTAGCGGGTGCGCCGGATGATGACTTCGAGCTGGTGGGCGACGTACAGCCGGATCATCTGGTCCAGCCGCAGCGTGCGGGGCACGCCCTCGACGATGGAGAGCATATTCGCGCCGAAACTGGTCTGCAGCTGGGTGTGCTTGTACAGGTTGTTCAGCACGACCTTCGCGATCGCGTCCCGTTTGACGGTGACCACGATGCGCAGACCGGCCCGGTCCGACGATTCGTCGTGGATATCGGACACCCCGGCGATCCGGCCGTCCTTGACCTGCTCGGCGATCGCGTTGATGAAGTTATCGGTATTGACCTGGTACGGCAGCTCGGTGATGACGATGGTGGTGCGGCCGCGGGCGTCCTCTTCGATCTCCACCACACCGCGCATCCGGATGGAACCGCGTCCGGTGGTGTAGGCGTCGTGGATGCCCTGGGTACCGACGATCAGGCCGGCGGTCGGGAAGTCCGGCCCCTTCACCCGCTCCATACAGGCCGCTAGCGTGGCTTCCTCGTCGGCTTCGTGGTTGTCCAGCGCCCAATAGATGGCCTCGGCCAGCTCGTTGAGGTTGTGCGGCGGGATATTGGTCGCCATCCCGACCGCAATACCGTTGCTGCCGTTCATCAGCATATTCGGCACACGGCTGGGCAGAACGACCGGTTCCTGCGTCTTACCGTCGTAGTTCGCGATGAAATCGACGGTGTCGTGATCGATTTCGCGCAGCAGTTCCATCGCGAGCGGGGTGAGCCGGCACTCGGTGTAACGCATGGCGGCCGCACCGTCGTTACCGCGGCTGCCGAAGTTGCCCTGGCCGTCCACCAGCGGGTACCGCATCGCCCACGGCTGTGCCATCCGCACCAGGGTGTCGTAGATAGCCGAGTCGCCGTGCGGATGGTAATTACCCATGGTGTCGGCGACCGGGCGGGCGGATTTCACATAACTACGGTCGGGCCGGTACCCGTTGTCGTGCATCGCGTACAGGATCCGGCGGTGCACCGGTTTCAGGCCGTCGCGGACCTCGGGCAGGGCGCGGCCCACGATCACGCTCATCGCGTAATCGATATAGCTGTTCTGCATCTCCTGCTGGATATCGACCGGCTCGATCCGGTCGCCCGCGCTCTCCGGCGGCAATGTTGTATCGGTCATTCGATCTCCTAGGTACTGGCGATAAACGGCGGAAGCCGCGCGTGGTATGCGCTGCGGGCGAAACCGCCGGGCCTACACGTCGAGGAAGCGGACGTCCTTGGCATTACGAGTGATGAAGCTGCGGCGAGCGGCGACATCCTCACCCATCAGGACGCTGAACAGCTCGTCGGCGGCAGCCGCGTCGTCCAGCGTGACCTGGCGCAGGACCCGGACCGACGGATCCATGGTGGTTTCCCACAGTTCCTTCGGGTTCATCTCGCCGAGACCTTTGTATCGCTGGATACCGTCGTCTTTGTTGATCTTCTTACCGGCCGCCAGTCCCGCTTCGACCAGACCGTCGCGTTCCCGGTCCGAGTACGCGAACTCGGGGTCGGAGCGCTGCCATTTCAGCTTGTACAGCGGCGGCTGGGCCAAGTACACATGCCCCTGTTCGATGAGCGGGCGCATGAAGCGGAACAGCAGAGTCAGCAGTAGCGTCGAAATATGCTGGCCGTCGACATCGGCATCGGCCATCAGCACGATCTTGTGATAGCGCAGTTTCGCGATATCGAATTCGTCGTGGATACCGGTGCCGAAGGCGGTGATGATCGCCTGGACCTCGGCGTTCTTGAGCACCTTGTCGATCCGGGCCTTCTCGACATTGATGATCTTGCCGCGCAGCGGCAGGATCGCCTGATACATCGAATCGCGGCCGGATTTGGCCGATCCGCCGGCGGAATCACCCTCGACGATGTAGATCTCGGATTTACTCGGATCCTTGGACCGGCAGTCGGCCAGCTTGCCCGGCAGGCCACCGATATCGGTGGCGCTTTTGCGCCGCACCAGCTCCCGCGCCTTCCGGGCGGCGAGCCGGGCCTGCGCCGAGGACACCGCCTTGTTCACGATGGTCTTGGCGTCGGCCGGGTTGGCCTCGAACCAGTGCGCAAGGTGTTCGTTGCAGGCACGCTGCACGAACGACTTGACCTCGGTATTACCCAGTTTGGTCTTCGTCTGGCCCTCGAACTGGGGCTCGCTCACCTTCACGCTGACAATCGCGGCCAGGCCTTCCCGGATATCGTCACCGGTGAGGTTGCCGTCCTTGTCCTTGAGGAGCTTCTTCTCCTTGGCGTACCGGTTGACGACGGTGGTCAGCGCCGCACGGAAACCTTCTTCGTGGGTGCCACCCTCATGGGTGTTGATGGTGTTGGCGAAGGTGTGGACCGATTCGGAGTAGCCGGAGTTCCATTGCAGCGCCACCTCGAGCTCGTGACCGGGGCCTTTACCGTTGAACCCGACGACCGAGTTGTGAATCGGCTGCTTCGTCCGATTGATATGGCGGACGAAATCCTCCAGGCCTCCCGGGTAGTGGTAGGTCCGGGTCTTCACCTTGTGCTCGAGCGTGGGCTTTTCGCCGCCCTCGTCGTGCTTGGGTGCTTCCGCGGTCTCGCTGACCACTTCGTCGGTGACCTCGGTGGCACTGACCCGCTCATCGGTGAGCACGATGGTCAGGCCCTTGTTCAGGAAGGCCATCTCCTGCAGCCGCCGCGAAACCGTCTCGAAGTTGTACGTCGTGGTCTCGAACACTGCCGGATCGGCCCAGAACCGGATCGTGGTGCCCGTGGCCTTTGTGGCCTCACCCTGGACCAGCTGGCCCGGGACGGCGTCCTTGTAGGTCTGGCTCCAGTGGTAGCCGTCGGTATCGATCTCGGCTTCGAGCCGGCTCGACAGGGCGTTGACCACCGAGATACCCACACCGTGCAGACCACCGGAAACGGCGTAGGAATCGGAGTCGAATTTACCGCCGGCATGCAGCTGGGTCATGACGACTTCGATGGTCGGGATGCCCTGCTCGTGCATGGCCACCGGGATACCGCGACCGTCGTCGACGACCTGGACACCACCGTCGGCGAGGAGTGTGACCTCGACCTTGGTGGCGTGGCCGGCCATCGCCTCGTCGACCGAGTTGTCCACAACCTCCCAGATCAGGTGGTGCAGGCCACGCTCGCCGGTGGAGCCGATGTACATGCCCGGGCGCAGCCGCACCGCCTCGAGGCCTTCCAGGACCTTGATGGAGGAGGCACCGTAATCTTTTTTGTTCGATGCGCTCGAACCTGATGCTTTGGAGTCTTTGGCAGCCACTGGTCGGTAGCTCTCCTTACTTGCATGTTCCCCGGGACGGCGGGTGGGACAGCGCACGTGGGCCCGGGACAGCTAAGAGGGCTGCACACAACGCGCCGAAGGTATCGCCGCTGATTTACGTTTCCATCTTACTTCGCAGCCCAATTTACAGTGCATCTGCGACACCCCTGACGGCTCCCAGGATGGGAGAAATCGGACCGGCACGGGTCCCCTCGCGACGCGGCCGTTTTCGGACCATCAGATTCGTCCTGAGAGTTCACTGAAGGCGACCGGACCGCGCGGCCTCGCGATACAGGCGAAACGGGGGCTACCCGTAGGTGTCACGCGGACCCCGGCCGCGGATATGCCGTTCGCCCTTACGCCAACTCGGTGCGGTCGGCCCCGAGATACGCAACGAGCGGACCACCCCGGGCCCGACGGCCGCGGTGATCTTCGCGAGCAACTGTGCCTGCAGTAACCGGAGCTGGGTGGCCCAGGCCGTGGACTCGGCCGCCACGCTCAGCACACCGTTCTCGAGCTTCACCGGTTTCGCATGGGCGGCGATGTCCTCACCGACCACACCGGACCAGTGCCCGAATACCGTCCCCTCGGCCACCTTCGTGGACCAGCCACGGCTACGCGCGATGGAGGTGGCGAGCTTGGACAGCGGCTGCGGATCGCGCTCGTCGGGGCGCGGCCCCGACCAACCGCTACGCCGGCGGGCTCCGCTCCGGGAGCTCCGGCGGGGTGACGACCGTCCCTGGCCCACGGATTTGCCGCTCGCTCGCGCGGCCGCGCGTGCCTCTTCGAGTGCACGGCGGGCCAGGTCGATTCCGCGTAACTCCGGTTCGGCCGGCGGTACGGCGCCACCGGGTGTTCCGGGCCGATCGGTCATCGTCGCGCTCCGCTCACCAGCCGAGTTATCCCCAGGGTCGGCCGGCATCTGCTCGAGTTGTACACATCCGGAGGTGACACCTCGGGATCGACTCTCCATCATCGGGCGTACACCCCATCCCAGGGAATAACCCCTGTTCAGGGTGGGTGTTTCGATAGCCGGCGCAGGTTGCCGCCGATCGCACCGGGTCTGCACCGGGGTGCGGGCCGACGACCTGGGCCGATAAGTTATCCACAGGCTGTGGATAACTCTGCACTGAGAGCCGGACGGGGATAACGGCCCGGCGCATCGGCTCACTCTACGAATGCCGCGGCCCAGGTGCAAGGTACCGGCCGCTGCGTGTTCACCCTGCTGACCGTTCGCCGGCGACGGACTGCGGCGGGTTCTCCTCGCCAGGCTGCGCAGACTCTGCCGACGGCTCCCCGGCGAGGGCGGAGACCCGGTGTTCGGGGTCACCGGTGGTCGTCACCCGCAGGGTGGTCCCCGCCAGTTCGCCGGGCACATCCTCGGGCACAGCGGCGGTGATCAGTACCTGCTCCGCATCGGCCGCGACCGCGGCGAGGGCGGTCCGGCGGCGGCGGTCCAGTTCGGCGAAGACGTCGTCGAGCAGCAGGACGGGTTCGGATCCAACGGCCCGCAGCAGGTCGAACGCCGCAAGGCGCAGAGCCAGCGCGAACGACCAGGATTCCCCGTGGCTGGCGAATCCCTTGGCCGCCGTATCCCCGAGCATGAGGTCCAGGTCGTCGCGGTGCGGGCCCACCAGGCAGACACCTCGGTCGAGTTCTTTGGAACGTGCCCGGGCGATCTCGGAGAGCAGCACCTGTTCGAGTACCGCGGAATCATCCGAGCTCGGCTCACGCGCGGGATCGAGTAGTTCGGCCGGCAGCGCGGCGCTGCGGTACCCCACGGTCGCCGGGCGCGATTCGGGGGCCAGCGCCGCATAGGCGCGAGTGACGTACGGGTGCAGGTCGTGCACCAGGCGCAGCCGTTCGGCGAGCAGAACCGATGCATGACCGGCCAGGTGGCCGTCCCACACATCGAGTGTGCCGAGGTCGGCCCGCCCGGACCGGCCCGCGGTCTTCAGCAACGCCGACCGCTGCCGCAGCACCCGGTCGTAATCGGCGCGGACACCGGCCAGGCCGGGGCGGCGGGCGGTGCACAACTCGTCGAGGAAGCGGCGCCGCTCCCCCGGGTCGCCGCGCACCAGGGCCAGGTCCTCCGGCGCGAACAGCACCGTATGCAGGATGCCGAGAATCTCCCGTGGCCGGCGAACCGGTGACCGGTTGATCTGCGCCCGGTTCGCGGCGCCGCGGTTGAGTTCCACATCGACACGGAGCTCACGGCCCAGGTTGATCACATTGGCGCCGATCCGGGCCCGTTCGGCACCGGTTCGGATGAGCGGGGCATCGGCGGATACGCGGTGTGAGCCGAGCGTCGACAGATAGCCGAGGGCCTCCAGGAGGTTGGTCTTACCGTTGCCGTTCGCACCCAGGAAAACCGTAGGCCCTGTGGATAACTCGATCTCAGCGTGTTCCCAGGAACGGAAATCATGCAAGGTCAGAGCACGAATATGCACCGATTCACACCATCCAACAAGCGGCCACGAAGTTATCCACAGCTGTGGATAACTTACGTCGGCGCAGGTCGCGGCGCGGGTTTGCGGAGATATCGCTCTGCCGGCATCCCGCGATCACGGTGGTGACGGGCACCCCGGCGGCCGGCGTGGATCGGCGCCGGCGCAGCGCTGCCGAACCCACGCCCGCTCAGCCCGGCAGCCGGACCGGCATCAGCAGGTAGATGTAGTCACTGTCCAGGGCCGGATACGCACCACTCTCGAGCGGTTCCGGCTCCTCCTCGCGGGCCGGGAGCAGGACAGCGGGACGGCTCGGCGTGGTGAACCCGAAGGTGACCCGGTCCGAGTGCAACGCGGACAGGCCGTCGATGAGATATCCGGGGTTGAAGGCGATGGTCAACGGCTCACCCCGGAAGTCGGCGGTCAGCCACTCCTCGGCGCGCCCGGCATCGTCGCCACCCGCCGACAGCTGCAATCCCTCGGCGGAGAACTCCAGCCGCACCTGGGCGCCACGCTCGGCCACCAGCGCGACACGTTTGATCGCCTCGGTGAGCGTGGCCACCTCCAGGGTGGCGATCGATGTGTGCTCCTTGGGCAGCAGCTGCCGGAACTTCGGGAATTCGGCATCGAGCAGCCGGGTGGTGGTCCGGCGGCCCCCGTTGACGATGCCCAGGAGGCCGTCTGCGCCCGCGCCGGAGCCCAGCGAGAGCTGGACCGGCTGATCGGAGGCGCCGAGCGTCTTGGCGGATTCGGAGAGGGTGCGAGCGGGGATCAACACCGCGGTTTCGATATCGGTACGTGCGGGCTGCCACTGGATATGGCGTACGGCGAGCCGGAACCGGTCGGTCGCCGCCAGCACCACCTCCGGGCCCTCGATCTCCACCCGGATACCGGTCAGCATGGGCAACGTATCGTCGCGCCCGGCCGCGACGGCAACCTGGCCCACGGCCTCGGCGAACACATCCACAACGAGCTGCCCGCTGGACTGCGGCACCTCGGGCAACTGGGGATAATCCTCGACCGGCATCGTGGGCAGGGAGAACTTGGCGCTACCGCACTGGATCAGCACGCGGTTGCCGTCGACGGAGACGTCCACCGGCTTGTTCGACAGTGCCTTGGTGATATCGGCCAGCAGTTTGCCGGAGACCAGCACCTTGCCCGGTCCGGCGACCTCGGCGGCCACCCGCATCTGAGCCGATACCTCGTAGTCGAATCCGGAGACGGTCAGCCCGTCGTCGTCCGCGACCAGCAGGACTCCGCCGAGAACCGGGACCGGCGGGCGAGACGGCAGACTGCGCGCCACCCAGGTGACCGATTCCGCGAAATCCTCACGCGCGACCCGAAACTTCATGCCTGCAAGGTCCATCGCCCGAGGTGTCCTCTCCCGTTCAGTGTGGATCGGTGGCTGTGCTGCCCCCGCATATCCCGCCGCGCCGATTCCGCCGCACGGCGATGTTACGGCGGCCGCGGCGCCGGCCGACCCGCCGGAGAATTCTGGCACAGCGACCGACTTAAGACCGTACCCCGTTTCGCCGCACCGGATCGGCCGCCCCTCCGTGTGGAGGATACGTCGTCGCACCGGCACCGGACCAGCCCACACAAAGGGTCCGGTTAGCTCACGGGCGTGTTGTGCATATGTGTGGGCAGTCCGCGGATCGGCGAGGCGAAGGTCCGTCCACAGGTATCCCGGAAGAAAGCTGTGAACAGCGGAGCATGTGAGCCGCCCGCGGTTGCACGGAGATGGCCGGGGTGCGTGACGGGCGTGGGCGGATCTGCCAAGGGGCGACCGGTCCGTGGCAGCTCAGTCCTCGGACCCCGAACGCCTTTCAGACCCGCGACAGTCACGGTGCCGCGCGGGGCCGCGACGGACGCGGCGAGTGTTCGCGAAGTCTGGCTCCGCCCGTCCTTGTGTGGTTCCCGGACCTCTTCGCTTCGTGCGGTGCGTTCGAGACTTGTCCACACAGCCTGTTTTCAAGAGAAATTTTCTAGATGAAGAACAGGGGTAGTAATAGGCCCTGTGGAAACTGTGGATTTCCGCTATTTCCCCAGCTCGTACGGCGTGTCCGCCTGTGGACTGCCGTGGGATAACTCGAGGATGAATCGGGGCAGCCTGTGGACAGGTTTTGTTGTCCACACAGCATCCACAGTTCATCCCCATGTTGTTCCCCAGAATCCGGGCAGTTGTGCACACTGTGTACGAATCAGTGGATAACCTGTGGATTCCTCGAGGATTCCTCGAGGAATCCACAGGCTGTCCCCAGGCCTCTGACCGGAAGAGCGCAGCTCAGTGGGTGTGGATGAAATCGCCTGTGGAAACTGTGGATAAACAGGCTGTGGACAACCTGCGCACCCGAGCCCCCCGAGGCTGTGGATGGACTGGTGGATAACCTGTGGATTCCACAGCCGAGTTCATCCCAAAATGCCTGGTCAAGGCCTTAACAGGATGTTAGCGACACACCTGTGAATACTTCCGACACGCCCGCGCGGCGCACGTACCGTCACCGCAGCACCGGCGGACGCTCTCGGCACGGCTTCGCGAAGCTGCTTGCGGCAGCAGAACTTCCACCGTCGCCTCCCACGGCGGCCGGCAACCGAGGGCGGGGATGGGTATACGCGGGGATGGGTATACGACTGCGGCCAGGGCCGCAGTCCGGACGCTCATCGAGGTCGCCGCCATGGGATTCGCACTCCGGCGGAGGAAGGCTCCGGCGGCTCAGGCCCGGGCCTGAGCCGGCCGAGGCCTGGGGCGTCGACTCGACATGCCGCTCATATCTGCCCGCAGAGGGCTGGACCCAGTTCCTTGGCTACACCGGCCGGCGACCACGCCACTTCCATCCGCGATGCCGCGGAACAGCACCGGCGGGCACAGGATCGGGTTCGTCGGTGTCTCACCGGCCTGGCCGGTGGTTCGGCGCCACGATGGCGCCGATGCCGGTCCTCCTGGCCCACGGGAAGCGTGGTGGTTTCGGGGCCCGGCGAACCGGGTGGGAGCGCCACAGCGCACTCGGACAGGTGTGATCTGTCGGGTAGCTGTGGGCGGGCGGATCGACTCGCTTACCGCCGCGGCCGGCGAATCAACGGGAGCGCTGTTTGATACGGGCGGTGAGTTCCTGAACCTGGTCGTAGACCCGGCGCCGCTCCGACATCTCCTTACGGACCTTCTTCTCCGCGTACATGACCGTCGTATGGTCACGGCCGAACGCCTGGCCGATCTTCGGCAGCGAGAGATCGGTGAGTTCCCGGCACAGATACATCGCGATCTGGCGGGCCTGAGCCAGCGGACGCGCCTTACCCGGCCCGGTCAGCTCCTCCATCGACGTATTGAAGTACTCGGCGGTGACGCCCATGATCGTCGACGCGGTGATCTCGACGTCCTGCGATTCGGGCATCAGGTCGCGCAGCACCACCTCGGCCACCGACTGATCCAGTGGCTGGCCGTTCAACGACGCGAACGCGGTGACCCGGATCAACGCGCCCTCGAGTTCGCGGATATTGCGCTCCACCCGGCTGGCGATCAACTCCAGCACATCGTGCGGTACGTCCAGGCGATCCATCCGCGCCTTCTTGCGCAGGATCGCGATCCGGGTTTCCAGCTCCGGTGGCTGCACATCGGTGATCAGCCCCCATTCGAACCGGGTCCGCAGCCGCTCCTCGAGGGTGGCCAGCTGCTTCGGCGGCCGATCCGAGGACACCACGATCTGCTTGTTCGCGTTGTGCAGCGTGTTGAAGGTATGGAAGAACTCCTCCTGGATACCTTCCTTGCCCTCGATGAACTGGATATCGTCGACCAGCAGGATGTCGGTTTCGCGGTAGCGGCGTTTGAACGCCACCTTCCGGTCGTCACGCAGACTGTTGATGAAGTCGTTGGTGAATTCCTCGGTGGAGACGTACTTGACCCGCATCCCCGGGAACAACCGCTGCGCGTAATGGCCGGCGGCATGCAGCAGGTGGGTCTTACCCAAGCCGGAGGCACCCCAGACGAACAACGGGTTGTAGGCGCGGGCGGGCGCCTCGGCGATGGCAACCGCCGCAGCGTGGGCGAAGCGGTTCGACGCACCGATGACGAAGGTTTCGAAGGTGTACTTGGCGTTCAGGCTCGCCGACGGTTTGGCCGTATCACCGGAATCGGAGCTCTTGGCGAAGAAGGTCGGCCAGGAATCCCGGACGTTGACCACTGTCTCGTCGTCGCGGTGGCTGTCCGGTGCCGGGTCGATACCCGAATCGCGGACGCTTTCGCGCAGGCTGTCCCGGTCGGGGTCGCGCAGCGGATCCCGGGGCGCGGTATCGGCCGGGATATCGGGTGCGAAAAGTGTTTCCTGGGCCGGGCGGGCGGTCCGGCGCGGCGGCAGGTCCGGGTCGAGATCGGCTACCGGCTCCCGGGCCGCAACGCCCGGTTCCCGGCCGTTGCCCACCGTTTCGCCGAGGTCGGTGCGGCCGGGCGGGTAGCTGTCGGGATAGTCGGCGCGCGGATACTCGCGGTCCCGTTCGTACTCGGGTTCCCGGGTGTACTCGGCCGCCGGTGGATAGTCACGAGGGTAGGCGCGGGGCGTGGCATAGGTTTCCACGGTCGGCGGGTCGGTCTCGTGCGAGTCGGCGCGCGTGAAGTCGCTGTCGTGCGTGCGGAACTCGGTGCCCGGTACGGGTTCCGCGCCGTGCGGCAACTCGGGCAGGGCCGAGCGCCGCACGGGATCGGCGCCGGACGGTTCCGGGCCGTGTGGGCGGCCGGGGTTACGGGGCAGTTCACCGGTCAACGGCAATTCGGCTTCGTGTGAGAAATCCGCGGCCGGGAAGCGAGGCTCGTCGCGCTGTCTCGGCCCACCCGGGAAATCGGGACCGCGCACGAGGCCACGCGCGGGATAAGTGCCGGCCTCGGGTTCCCGGATCGGTTCGGGACGCCACGGCGGTTCGGTCGCCGCGGGGGTGAAACCGGTGGGCGCCCGCCCCGGACCGTTACCGCCGAATGTCTCCGGCCGGGTGTTGACGGGCTCGGGACGGCTCGTCATCCGGGCATGCCGCGGCGGCCCGGGTTCGGACCCGGCGGTGGGTAACGGGGCGGCGATCCGAACGCCGAGACCCTCCACCTGGGGACCGAGCCGGCGGCCCAGCGAGCGCAGGATGGGTTCACGTAGATCGCGTTCGATGGCTTCCTGGGCGATCGAGGACGGAACCGAGAGCAGGGCGAAACCCTGGACCACCATCAGCGGTTTCACCAATTTGAGCCAGGCCTGCTGGGCTCGGGTCACCGCGCCGATGGCACCGTCGGGCGAACCGGTGGTCAACTCGGTGACCACCTCCGGCCACACGGTGGCCAGTACGTTCTGCTCGTCGTCCATCCAGTGTCCTCCCCGGGAGTCGGTTGCTCGGCGCAGACGTCCGGGGCTCGCGGTGCGTCTACTGTACTGGTTCGTTCCAGTGACACCGCATACGTCGCTCACCGGACCTGCCGCATCCGACGGATACGGCGCCCGGGGCGCTGCCCGGAACCCCCTCTTCCGGCTGCGGCGTGGCACCGTCGGCCCTACGAATATGCCATTCACAGGGTATTTCCACACAATTATCCACAGATGTGGACAATCTCCCGGGACCGCCGTTGCGGTCGCGCGCTGCGCCGGACCGGGTGCGGATGCTCGACCTGCGGCCCGTCTCCCGGGCGTAGGGCCCGAGGGTGACTATTGCCACCGCCGACGCTCACCGGCCGGAGGTCGCGCGCGTCCGTGATCGCCCCTGGGGGGTGAGTTTGACCCGGTAGAACTGGATAAGTACCCTCGTACAGTCACCCTCGGCGTGGTGACCGTCCTGTGCTGACCACCTTCCAGGGCGGTGACGCCGAACCGACATCGAGAGAATCACCGAAAGCTTCGGGCGCCGTCGGGTGCCCACCAATTCGAGGAGTGTTGACCGTGGCCAAGGGCAAGCGGACGTTCCAGCCGAACAACCGTCGTCGGGCGCGGGTCCACGGTTTCCGTCTCCGGATGCGGACCCGTGCGGGCCGCGCCATCGTCTCCGGGCGGCGCCGTAAGGGCCGCGCCAGCCTCACCGCCTGATTTCCGACCGAGCTCGATGCCCGGCCCGCCGAACCTCGTGGCCTACGCCGCCGGTAAAACTGCCGGTTCGGCGGCTTCGATGATGTCCGGGTGCCCGGGTGCTTCCTGAGCCGCATCGGCTGCATCAGCGTGCCGATTTCTCCCGGACGGTACGGCGCGGCCGGCGCGCGGGAAAGCGGGACCTGGTCGTCCATGTTCTGGTGGATCTCCCGGATCCGGGAGATCCCGGCGTCCGGGTCCGGTTCGGTGGCCCGCGATTCGGGCTGATCGTCAGCAAGGCGGTGGGTCCCGCGGTCGTCCGGCACCGCGTGGCCCGCCGCCTGCGTCATATCTGTGCCGAACTGACCGCGGATATCTCCGCCGAGGTGGATATCGTGATTCGCGCTCTCCCCGGCGCCGCCGGCGCCGACAGCGATGAGCTACGCCGCCAGCTGCGTAGCGGATTACGCAGGCTCGACCTCTCAGCGGCGGCCGATGCGGGCACCCCGCTATGAGCGCCCGTACCTCACCGATGGCCGCGGTCGCCCGATGGCCGGCAAATATTCTGATCTTCTCGATCGAGCTGTACCGGACCTACGTCTCCCCCACCCGGATGCCGGTCTGCCGATTCACTCCCACCTGTAGCGAGTACGCGGTGACCGCCCTGCGCACCCGTGGACTCATTGTCGGCGTCGGACTGACGGTCGTGCGTTTGGCCAAATGCGCGCCCTGGCACCCTGGTGGATGGGATCCCGTGCCGGAGCGGCAGCGCAGTGTCGGCCACGACGACCCGCGGCCCAAAGCTTGTAAGGGATCACCGCACGCGGTGATCGGTGACACTACCGACGGGAGTGCATAGAGCCGTGCTCGATTTCATCTACTACCCGGTGTCCTGGATCCTCTGGTTCTGGCATCGGGTATTCGGCTTCGCGTTCGGGGCCGATAACGGCCTGTCCTGGGCGCTGTCCGTGGTTTTCCTCGTCTTCACGCTGCGTCTGGTGCTCTACAAGCCGTTCGTGAGGCAGGTCCGTACCACCAAACAGATGCAGGAACTGCAGCCGCAGATCAAGGAGCTGCAGAAGAAGTACAAGAACGACCGCCAGAAGATGGCACTGGAGATGCAGAAGCTCCAGAAGGACCACGGCTTCAACCCGCTCATGGGCTGCCTGCCGATCCTGGCCCAGGTGCCGGTCTTCCTCGGTCTGTTCCACGTATTGCGTTCGTTCAACCGCACCGGCACCGGGTTCGGCCAGCTCGGTATGGACCCGTACACCAACGCGCATACGCCGAACTACGTCTTCAATGTCGACGATGTCCAGTCGTTCCTGAGCGCCCGTATCTTCGGTGCCCCGATCTCCGCGTTCATCACCGCGCCGTATGAAGAGTTGCAGGCCTTCGCCGATTACGGCGGTACCCCGAGCCGGGTCAGTATCGCCGCGGTCGCGATCCCGCTCATGGTGATCGCCGCGGTCGCGACTCATTTCAACGCACGCGCGTCGGTCGCCCGGCAGAGCGCCGAGGCGGCGGCCAACCCGCAGGCCGCCATCATGAACAAGCTGGCGCTGTGGGTTTTCCCGTTCGGTGTCCTGATCGGTGGTCCGTTCCTGCCCATCGCCGTCCTGCTGTACTGGGTGTCCAACAACATCTGGACCTACGGCCAGCAGCATCTCGTCTTCGGCCGGATGGCCAAGGAGGACGAGGCCAAAAAGCAGGCGAAAATGGAGAAGCAGGCGCAGAACGCCCCCAAGCCCGGCGCGAAGCCTGTCGACACCCGGAAGAAGCAGCCGGCCAAACCGGCCGAAGGTTCCGAGGACGCGGCCGCCGACGGTGCGGCCGAGGCGAACGGTTCGAGTCCTGCCAAGACGAACGCCAAACCCAAACAGTCGGGCCAGCGCCGGCCGGGTGGTCAGAAGCGGTCCGGCAACCGGGGCCGCGCCAACCAGAAGCGACGTCGCTGACCCTTCCCCGCAGACCCCCTTGTGATCGGGACACCGGCCGACGGGTGGTCGGTGTCCCGGCGAGCAGATAAAGGAAACATATGACACTCGAGACCGAAGGTGGCGACACCACCGCCAGCGCATCCTCGACCGTGGTCGAGCCGGACGCCGTGGATTCCGCGGGCGACGCCGAGGAAGCGCTTATCGAAGAGGGCGAGATCGCGGGCGACTACCTCGAACAACTTCTCGATGTGCTCGACTTCGACGGTGATATCGACCTCGACGTCGAAGGTGATCGCGCGGTGGTCAGTATCGACGGCGGTAAGGATCTGTCGAAACTGGTCGGGCACAGCGGTGAGGTACTCGACGCACTCCAGGAACTGACCCGGCTCGCCGTGCAGCAGGCGACCGGGGTGCGGAGCCGGTTGATGCTCGATGTGGCGGGCTGGCGGGCGAAGCGGCGCGCGGACCTGAGCGCCCTGGGCGCGGCGGCCGCGCAGCGTGTACTGGATACCGGCTCGCCGGAGCAGCTCGCCCCGATGACTCCGTTCGAACGCAAGATCGTGCACGACGCGGTCGCCGCGATCGACGGGGTCGCCAGCGAGAGCGAGGGCGTGGAGCCGAACCGGCGCGTTGTCGTCATACCGGACTGAGTCTCCCGCACCGGCGGAGTAGCCGGAAGACCGGTGGATACGAAGGGCCCGAGTCGCAGGGACTCGGGCCCTTCGCGTGTCCAGGTCCGGCTGGTCGAGAACGGTCCGGTGGCTGGGGGCTACGGTGAGAGAACGTAGTGGGTCTATCCGCTCGAGCTCGTCGATCACGATCGAACAGAAGGGTGTTTCACGTGAAACCAGAACCCGGCGATTCGGCGGCCGTGGTGTCGCAGTCGCCGCCGCCGGCGGAAGCGGAATCCGTCTTCGGCGAGCGCCTGGGATCGGCGTGTGACTACTGGTCCGCTCTCGCCACCGCCGGGGTGGAGCGTGGACTGATCGGCCCGCGAGAAGTGCCCCGCCTCTGGGAGCGGCATATCCTCAACTGCGCGGTCGTCGGCGAACTGATCGGCGAGGGAGCCTCGGTGGTCGATATCGGTAGCGGTGCGGGGTTGCCCGGAATTCCGCTGGCCCTCGCCCGCCCGGACCTCCGGATCACCCTCGTCGAGCCATTACTGCGCCGAACGGTCTTCCTCAAGGAGTTCATCGACGCGGCGGGACTCGATATCACTGTGGTGCGGGGTCGGGCGGAGCAGCCCGGGGTGATCCAGGAAGCGGGCGGAGCCGATGTGGTGACCTCCCGAGCCGTCGCGCCCCTGGCGAAGTTGGCGGAATGGTCTGTCCCGTTGCTGCATGAGCACGGACATATGCTCGCGCTCAAGGGGGCGAGTGTCGCCGAGGAACTGGGACGCGATCGCGCGGCGGTCGAACGAGCGGGGGCCGGTAACTTCGCGGTGCTGGAATGCGGTGCGGGGATTATCGATCCTCCCACGGTCGTTCTTTCCGCCGAACGCTTGCGGCGTTCGGAGCGGCCGTCCAAGCGGCCGAAGAAACGCACCCGAGCGCAGCGGCGGTCCGAAACAGGTCAACTCTGATCCCGGTTCCCATTCTTCCCTGCTCCCCCACTGCGGCATCGATGTTTCCCGTGAAACATCTGCTTGCGCGTTACCCCGCAGTCGGGGAGCTTCATCCCGGAGCTGGGGCCGGGGCGCGCGAGTCGGCCTTTCCGACATATGGATCAGGATGCCCGCGGGTCAATGCACCCAGCGCCGGGTCAGCGGGAACAGTGCTGCCGGGAGCTCAGGCGCAAGGACGGCGTGGGCCGCCCGATGAGACGGCCCCATGACGAGGCCCGAGGTTCTAATGGGGCCGCCGACGCATGCCGGGGGTACGCCGTACGCCCGGCTCTCTTCGCGCGGAGCGCGCGACGTTATCGCGACGCGCACGGTACGTCGGCATTCCCAGGCAGGTCTGGCGAATAGTCGAGTATGCGCCGCCGGCTTTCGAACGACCCGGAACAGCGCATCGGCGGCAGGGGCGGTCGCGGCGTTTCGAGGCGATGGGAGAGCAGGGCGCGCTGCGGTCGTACCAGCGCAGGGTGTCCTGGCTCAACCCGCAGTGCCGGCGGCGGCACCGATCGTATGCCAGGTCGCGGGTGAATGCTGCGGTGTTCCTAGGCTGAAGCTGACGTTTCACGGGAAACATTGAGAAACCCGAGAGTGAACCGCGGTCCACCACGACTGTGTCGGAAGATGCGTGGAGCCGCCTGGGGCGGACGTGCATGCGCCGAGTGGGTCGCCGTCACCGTGACGAAGGACGCGTGACCCTCCGGTCGAATCGTGGACACAGATCCGCACCGCCACCATCATTCGGTCCGCAGCGACCCCACGCGCCGGCGCTCGAGGTTGTAGAGGTTCATCGAGCGCGCGGATATTCCACGCCGGACGTAGTGAAAGGCGGGAGACCGCTCGGAAATCCCTTCGGCGCCCAGGCAGAGGAAAACAGACTGTTGTGGCGGTAACCCGATGTGCGGGCGCCGCTGACACAACCGGCGCTTCCGTGCCGGCATTCGGTCGAGGGCGGCTCTGGGAAGAGCGAAGCCGTCGGGTGGGGTGAATACCGGCGCCCCGGATCGGCCGATGTTTCCCGTGAAACATCGCCTCGTGGGTACCGGCGAGGCACCGAACGCGTTTCCGGGCGATGAATTCGGAGCAGTTCCGCGTGTCGCGGGCGCGTCGCAGCGATTCAGCTTTCTTCTCGGGCCCGCTGCTGGCAAGCTATTGGACGTCGGGCGTGAGCGTCGGTGCCACGGAGGAATCTTGGTGTTGCAGCGGTGCAGCTCCGTTCGGTCGACCGGCGGCTCGGTGTCCGCGTCGGAGGAGGTAGCTTCGCGTGACCACGCAGTGCAGCGAAGTCACCCGTCCCGCACGGATGTCGCAGTCGTGGTCGTGGATCGTCGTTCGGTCCAGTACGGCTTGTTTCGACGACACGGCGCCGGCGTCTGTCAGGCCACGTGATCTTGCAGTTCTCGCGTTAGGAGCGGTCTATGTCGAACGGTTCAGCGAATGTTTCACGGGAAACATCGCGCGTGCCGGGAATGCTGGATGGCAGCAATATCGGCCCTGAGGCATTCGGAAGCACACCGTATGGCCATATCTCCCCCACCGAGACGCCGATCGCTGCCGAGGCGCATCGGGCGAGCCAGTTAATGCATCCAGGAAAGGTGACAGTGCCGAAACCTCATGAGCAACGCATCATCACTGTAGCCAACCAGAAAGGCGGAGTCGGCAAGACTACGACAACGGTCAATCTGGCCGCAGCCCTGGCGCATCAGGGGATGAAGGTGCTCGTGATCGATCTCGATCCGCAGGGTAACGCCAGCACCGCGCTCGGCGTCGAGCATCATTCCGGTATTCCGTCGACCTACGAACTGTTGATCGGCGAGATCAAGGTTCAGGACGCGATCCAGCAGAGCCCGCACAGCGACAACCTGCTGTGCATTCCGGCAACGATCGACCTCGCCGGTGCCGAGATCGAACTGGTCTCGATGGTGGCTCGGGAGGCGCGACTCAAAGGCGCTATCCAGGAAGCCAATATCGCCGGCTACGACATCGATTTCGTGCTGATCGACTGCCCGCCGTCGCTGGGTCTGCTCACGATCAACGCCATGGTCGCGGCCCGGGAAGTCCTGATCCCGATCCAATGCGAGTACTACGCCCTGGAGGGCGTAGGCCAGTTGATCCGGAATATCGGCTTGGTCCAATCGCATCTGAACCCCGAACTCCATGTATCGACCGTTGTTCTCACGATGTATGACGGCCGGACCAAACTGGCCGATCAGGTGGCCGAAGAGGTGCGCAGCCATTTCGGGGACGTCGTGCTGCGGTCGGTGATTCCGCGCAGCGTCAAGGTCTCCGAGGCGCCCGGATACGGTATGACAGTTCTCGATTACGACCCGGGTTCCCGCGGCGCCCTCAGCTATCTGGATGCCGGGCGGGAAATGGCCGCGCGTGGCGCGGCGCGGCAGGCGGCGCTCACAGAAGGCGCTCAGTGAACGGACCGGGCATGGCTGTGGATGCGGGTAATGGAAAGGGTAGGCCGGTGAGTCAGTCGAAAAAGGGTGGGCTGGGACGCGGTCTCGCGGCATTGATTCCGACCGGCCCGGCTCCGGTGGCGACCGGGCTGGGCACCGAGGCCGCTGATGCGGTGATCGGTCTGGATCCGGGGCCGCGCCCCGCCTCCACCTATCTGCACCAGGTTCCCGAACCCGTGGAGAGCGCCGATCTGACCTCCGCGGGGGACGCGGTGTACCGGGAAATCGCGCCCGGAAAGATCGAGCCCAATCCGAAGCAGCCCCGTCAGTATTTCGACGATGAGGCGCTCGCCGAACTGGTCCACTCGATTCGCGAGTTCGGTTTGATGCAGCCGATCGTGGTCCGGGAGCTGGAGCCGGGTGGCGACCGCTATCAGCTCATCATGGGTGAGCGACGCTGGCGGGCCTGCCAGGAGGCGGGGCTGGAGGTTATCCCCGCCATCGTCCGGGAAACCAACGATGACGCCATGCTGCGCGATGCACTGTTGGAGAATATCCATCGCGTGCAGCTCAACCCGCTCGAGGAGGCGGCAGCCTATCAGCAGTTGCTGGAGGAGTTCGGGGTTACCCAGGAGGAGCTGGCGTCGCGACTAGGGCGTTCGCGGCCCGTGGTGACCAATATGATCCGACTGCTGAAGCTACCGATCCCGGTGCAGCGCCGGGTCGCGGCCGGGGTGCTGTCCGCCGGGCATGCGCGGGCACTGCTCGGTCTGGAGGGTGGTGCGGACACCCAGGAGGTGCTGGCCGCCCGGATCGTCGCCGAGGGGCTTTCGGTGCGGTCCACCGAAGAAGCGGTGAAGCTGGCGAACCGGGAACAGGAACCGGCCAAGCCGCCCGCGCCGCGTCGGCCGCCTATCCACTCCCCCGGTTTACAGGATGTCGCCGACCGGCTGTCGTCCTCTTTCGATACGCAGGTGTCGGTGAGTCTAGGGAAGCGGAAGGGCAAGATTGTTGTCGAGTTCGGGTCGGTGGACGATCTGGAGCGGATCGTCGGAATGATGCTGCAAACTTCGCTGAACAATTGAAATTTCGGCTTGTTGTCCGCATACTCTGCCTCGGCCATGAAACGTCACTGTGACAGTGAATGGGTCGAGGGGCCGATGCGCCGAGGCAGTCCTTGACCGAAGACTTAGTGACGCGGAATGAGGCGGGTTCGCTTGATCGCATATTCTTGCTGGCGAGAAACCATTGATGCGGCGTGAGCATAGACGAATCGGATAGCTGGAGGCTGAGCAGAGCGGTGTCGACCAGCGTCACAGGACTAACCCTGGAAAGCATCAGCCGGCTGCCGGCGCACGCCCGTCGGTGTGTGTTCTGGGAGATCGACCCGGCGGTCGCCGCGGACTCCAGTGGTTTCAGCGATCCGGTATTCGAGAAGGAAGCCTGGATCTCGACGGTGATGCTCGAATGGGGTTCGTGCGGGCAACTCGCGACGATCGATGACAAGACCGTCGGCTGTGCACTCTATGCGCCGCCCCGGGTGGTGCCGCGGGCCGGCCTCTTCCCCACCTCCCCGGTGAGCCCCGACGCCATCTTGCTGACCACTCTCGGCACCGAGTACCCCGACCTGGACGGCGATATCGCCTACCGGATGGTGCAGGGGGTCGTCACCGACCTGGTCCGTCGCGGCGTGCGCGCATTGGAAGCGTTCGGGATCCGGGGAGCACACGCAAGCACCGCTCTCTCCGACCGTCCTACCGGGACCATGCGCCTCATGGAACGAATCGGTGTTCCGGGGCGCGGAGCCCGGCGTTCGGTCATGGAGTGCAGCCCGGAGAACTGCATGATCGACGCCGATTTCCTGCAGGAGGTCGGGTTCGAGGTAGTGCAACCGCATCACCGTTTCCCCCGGTTGCGGCTGGAACTCGATACCGATCACGGCTGGAAAGAGGATGTCGAGCGAGCCCTCGACCAGCTGCTGGCCGCCGCGTCGATGACCGTGCCGACCCGGATCCTCACTCTCTGAGGCCGATGGCCGGGGGATTCGCTAACCGCTGTCGGCGGCGGCGAGTTCCTCGGCGAGAAGCTCGGCGAAAGTGTATGTGCCGGTGGGCTGATCGTCCTGACCCAGCAGATAGAGCCGCTTCACCGAAATCAGGATCGCTTCCGCGATGACATCGCGCATCCGCGGATCGGCCAGCACCGACGCATCGTACTGGTTGGTGACGTAACCCAGATCCACCTGCACCGTCGGCATTTTGGTGAGGCGCAGCAGATCCCAGGTACGCGGATGGGTCCGGCAGTCCTGCAGCGAGGTCCGGGCCACTACTTCACGCTGAATGAATCCGGCCAGCACCTGCCCGATCATGGATACGGACCCGTGCGAATTGCCGAAATAGAACCCGGCCACACCGTTGGCCATAGGGCTGGAATTGGACGCGCACCGCAGGGAGATCATCAGATCCGCGTCGAAAGCATTGGAGGTTTCGGCGCGTTCGGCATCGGTGGGGTTGCTCCCCCACGGGCGGGACAGGAACGTTTCCATGCCGGTGGCGGCCATCCGGCCCTCCAGCCGGCTGGCCAGATCCCACAGGATCTCCTGTTCGTACACCTCGCCGAACTCGGTGGGAACGCCGCGGCCACGATCGGGCCCACCCAGACCCGGATCGATGACGATACGTTTGCCGGTGAGCTGCGGACCGGCCCGATGCACCACTTCTTCCTCGGCGATCCGATGCGGATTACCGCCGGTGACCCGGGCGCCGAGCAGTTCGAGCGAACGTAACGTGTCCGGACCGCAGATACCGTCGGCGGCCAGCCCGATTTCACGTTGGAACGAGGTCAGGCCCTCGTGGGTGTGCGGGCCGAAGAAACCGTCCACCCGGTGCACATAGAAACCGAGGTCCTGCAGCCGGCGCTGCAGGGTCGCCACATCGTCGCCGTACAGCGGCGCGGAGAGCTGGTAGATGAGGGTGCGGGCACCCAGACGATAGGACGCTTCTTTCAGCGCACGATACGTCGCGGGACCGATCTCACCGTCGACCAGGAGCCCGCGGTGCTGCTGGAAGGCACGCACCGCGGAATCCAGCTGATAATCGAAGGTGGCTTCGGTGTCTTTCCAGTACTCGTCCGAACCATTGGTCTGCGCGCCGTTGTGCGCGTGCAGGAACCCCAGACTCGCCAGGGTGCTCCGAACCTCTGCTACGGCTGGACCGGTGTCGCCGTGACGAAGTCGGTGCATGCGTGAGGGCCCTTCCTTCCGTCAATCCCGGGTACCCACTCATGCGATGGCGTACACCCTCGCACGACGGAGCGTGGTCGATTCTGTCAGACCCGGACCGGGATTCGACAATCTTGGTCAGGGCATACTACGGCGCGTCGCCGCGTGACGGCCGCCGGATGGCCTATTCGAGACGTCAGATGATGTCTTCGATTTCCCGCAGGAGTGCGGCCTTCCCCTTGGCTCCGACGATCTGCTTCACCGGCTTGCCACCGGCAAACAGGATCATAGTCGGCACGCTCATGACCTGGTAATCGCGGGCGGTACCGGGGTTGGCGTCGATATCGAGCTTGGCGACGGTGAGCTTGTCGGCGTGCGAGCCCGCGATCTCCTCCAGCACCGGAGCGACCATCTTGCACGGTCCGCACCAGGTGGCCCAGAAATCGACCAGCACCGGCTTCTCGCTCTGCAGGACAGCATCGGCGAACGAGGTATCGGTGACGGTGACCGTGTTGGTGGTCTCGGACATGGCTGTTCTCCTTGGTTCTCCGGACGCCCGTGCGCCCGGGGCTGGGGCGGGCAACCGAACCCCGCGGCTCAGTTGCCCGGTGAGCCCTGCGGACTCAATCGGCTGCGGAAACGGCGACGGGCTGGTCGGCGTGCGGCAGCGTATTGCTGGTGATATCGCCCTTTTCGGCCAGCCAGCGTTCGGCGTCGATGGCGGCGCGGCAGCCGGTGCCGGCGGCGGTGATGGCCTGCATATAGGTGTGGTCCACGAGGTCACCCGCGGCGTAGACGCCGGAGACCGAGGTCTCGGTGCCCGGATCACGTACCAGGACATAGCCTTCCGCGTTCAGATCGACCTGGCCGCGGACGAGTTCGCTGCGCGGGTCGTGACCGATGGCGACGAAGAGGCCGGTGACGGGGAGCTCGGAGGTTTCTCCGGTACGGGTATCGCGCAGGGTCAACGAGGTGACGCTGGTCTCACCGTGCACCTGTGTCACTTCGGCATTGGTGCGGAACCGGATCTTCTCGTTGTTCTTGGCGCGTTCGAGCATGATGCGCGAGGCCCGGAATTCGTCACGCCGGTGTACGACGGTGACGCTGGAGGCGAACTTGGTGAGGAAGAGCGCTTCTTCCATCGCCGAATCGCCACCGCCGACCACCACGATGTCCTGGCCCTTGAAGAAGAAGCCGTCGCAGGTGGCGCAGGCGCTGACACCGCGGCCGAGCAGTTCCTGCTCACCGGGGACATTCAGATAGCGGGCGGCCGACCCCATGGCCAGGATCACCGCATGTGCCTCGTAGACATCGTCTCCGACGGTGACCTTCTTCACCGGGCCGCTCAGATCGATAGCGTCCACGTCCTCGGTGCGGATATCCGCACCGAAGCGTTTGGCCTGCTCTCGCATCTGTTCCATCAGATCGGGGCCCATGATTCCGTCGCGGAAACCCGGGAAATTCTCGACCTCGGTGGTGGTCATCAGGGCGCCGCCGAACTGGGTGCCCTCGAACACCAGCGGCTCGAGTTCGGCGCGGGCGGCGTACACGGCGGCGGTGTAACCGGCCGGCCCCGAGCCGACGATGATCAGGTCGCGAACTGGCGTGCTCATGGGACCCTTCCGGAGAATCTGATGGGGACGTTTCGGTCAACAACAGGGTAGACGGGCTTTGTTCCCGGCGGCGGCCCGTACCGGGCCGCGACCCGAGCTCGTATGGGCCGGGCGACGGGCAGTTCGGGAACTGTGGCTGCACCGGCCGCGGTGAGCCGGGGGTTTCTCAGCCGATATCGGTGATCGGGGTCAGCAACTCCGGGTTGCCCGGCCCGCATCCGGGGCCGACGACGAGCGCGGTGATCTGCGCGCCGTTTCGCCCACCGACGAGTATCAGCACCGCATCGTCCCGGTCGCGGAACTTCATCTCGCTGGACCCGAGTACGGGGCGATCGACCCCGGCGGCGCGGACACAGGCGGTAAGGGCTGCAGGGTCGGCCAGCCGGCCGGGCACATCGTGGCGGCCCAGAGCGCGCAGCGCGATCGCCGTATCGAACTCGGCGCCCGGTTCCGTGCCCGCGGTGCCGGTGGGGGCGGCAGTCGGCGTCGTTTCGCCCTCGGGCCGGACGCCGACGAACAGCGCGGCGCCGGCGCAGATCAGTATCGCGGCGGCCGCGGCGATCGTGGCGGCGATCCGCCGGCGCCGACGATGAGCGTCCAGCGGTATCGGCGCCCCACCGGCCGGCTCGGCCCCCGACGCGGACCGGTCCGCGTCCGCAGCACCGAACCCTGCGGCGAGCGCCGGTGCCGGGATATCGCCGAGCGGCACAGTTGCCTCCACCGCCCCGGCGGTATCGGCACCGGTCTGGTGACCCGCTTCGCTTCCGAGGGATTCGGCGAACGCCTCCAGTCGGGCGGCGATATCGGGCGGCATCGGCCGGACCACCCGGTCGGACTCGGCGAGGCCGGTGAGAGATGTGCGCAACGCATCGAGCGATTCGAGATAACGGCGGGCGTCCGGATCCCGGCGGACCGCCGGCCAGAGCCGGGCCTCGAGTTCGGGGTCGAGATTTCCGGCGTGCAGATCGGCGAGCAACTCCGCGGGGAAAGGAGGTTGCGGAACGGGGCTCATGTCCTTCGCACCTCCAATTCTGCTGCGTCCATCTGGCTCGGGTGTCGATTCCTGGGGTCTGCGGTTGCACTCCCGGTGAGTACATCCCATTCGGGAGGGAAAATGTGTCACTGGTTTGGACGCGTCGACCTCACATCCGGTTCCCCTCCCCGTTCAGCGAATCCAATTCGGCCTTGAGACGCTGCCGCGCCCGCGCACATCGGCTCTTGATCGTGCCCACCGGAACACCGAGTAGATCGGCGGCGTCGGAGACGCTGTACCCCTCGACATCCACGGCCACCACCGCCGCGCGCTGGTCCGGCGGGAGCGCGAACAGGGCACGTTCCAGCACGATGGAGATATCGACCCGACTGTATTCGTCGGCGTAGTCCGATATTTCGGGCCAGACCTCCGGCGGGAGGACCACGGCCCGCTGGGCGCGGTTGCGCCGGATCCGGTCCAGGCAGGCATTGACGACGATGCGGTGCAACCAGGTACGAACCCCGGAATCACCACGAAAGGAGCCCGCGTTGCGATGGGCCGACAGCAGAGCTTCCTGGAGCGAATCGGCGGCGTCCTCGGGGGTGTAGCAGACACGCGCGGCGGTCTGCCAGAGATGGTCGTTGTGCCGGCGGATCAGTTCGGCGAAGGCGTGCGGCGCCCCGGCCGCATGCGCCCGCAGTAATTCGGTATCCGAGGTGATATCGAATCCGGGTTCTTGCGCCCCTGCCCCAGGAGACGACGCCGTCTCCCCGCGAACCCCCGCATTCAATTCGGACGACAATAGCCAACCCCTTGGACAACCGCCCACGACAGCTTCGGCGCGGTGCGAGCCGGCCTGTGGTGATTACTGCGTGTACTCAGCGAGCGGGACCGTACCCCTGATCCCACCGGCTCCCTCCTGGGAGCGCGGACCGTGATCATATCCCGGCCACCATTGCGCGGCAACCGGATCCAGGTCCTCCGGATATCCGCACGGGGCGACGAAACAGCAGGTCAGGGCTTTGCTTCGAAACTCAGCTCGGCGATCGAGCTCTGGAACTGGGCACCGGAATTGCCCAGACCGGTGACCCAGATCAGCACGTAGCGGGCAGCCTGATCGCTCTGCACCGGAACCTCCGTGACCCCCTCGCCGAGCACCGCGGTACCGGCGAGCTGGGTCTGGTCCAGGGTGGGTGTTTCGGTGGGCGAGGTCCGGATCTCGACCGAGGTGCCCGGGGTCGGCGAGGTGATGGTGACCTTGGTGAGGTTCGCCGGGCTGGGCAGGGTCGCCAGCAGGCCGACTCCCTTCTTCAACGCCGGGAACTGCTGGAAGTACTGGTCGGTGCTCCACGAGGTGGCCGGATCACCGTCCATCGCCGCGGGCCCGCCGTCGGGGTCGTCCGGCGTGCCCTCCGGGGAGAACACCGTTATCCCCGAGATCGGCACCGGTACGCCGGCGGCCCCGGCGGGTGTGCTCGACGGGGCCACCGAGCTCGGCGACTCCTCCGGCGCGCGGCTGGTCGTCAAACCGATCACGCGCTGCTCGTTGAGCGGTTCACTGGAATCGCCCGGCGCGAAAACGCTCACCAGCCACCAGATGACGATGCCGACCACGAGCGCGGTCAGAATCCCCAGGGCCACCATGATCCACATCATCCGCTGCGATTTCTCGCGTTCGGCGGCCAGCAGTTCCGGATCGGCCAGCGATTCGTCGGCCGGTGCCGGGGCGCGCTGCCCCAGCCGCAACACCGGGATGAAATCGGTCTTCTGATCCACCACCGAGGCCTGTTCCAGCACGTGCTGGATGGTGGCGGCGGTGCGGACACCCTTGTTCGGTTCCAGCGAGCGTACGGCCACGGCCGAGATCTCGAACGGGACCTCGGGCCGGATCTGGCGGGGTTCGACGGGGGTGCCGTCGGACCCGAAATCGGCCGGGCGCAGCCCGCCCACTGTGGCGGCGTTCCCGCTGAGGCCGGCGGTCCGCAGCGGCCACCGGGCGGTGATGAGCGCGTAGAGCATGGCGCCCAGGCCACGGACATCGCTCTGCGGGTCGGCATCGCCGAGGGTGCCGGGGAACGCCAGTACTGCGTCACCGTTTGCGCTGATGCGGATCCGGTCCGGATGGTCGATGGACAGCGCGCCGCCGCTGCGGTGTGCCATTTCGGTGGCCGAGGCCAGCACCCGGATGGCGCGCGCGGCGCCGATCGGCGACGGGACGGTTTCGGCCATTTCCCGCAGCGAACGTCCCGGTGTCCATTCGGCCACCACGATGCCGCCGGAACTACCGCGCACCACATCCAGGACCCGCGCCAGGCCCGGTGAATTGATCCGGCCCAAGCGCAGCGTGCGGGACAGGATCGCCTGCGGACCGTCCTGACCGGAATCGCTGCCCGCCCGCTGATCGGCGTCGACGAAGGTCAGCGCCACTTCCCGATCGAGCTTGATATCGAGTGCCTGCCAGAACTTCAGGCCGCGCGCGCCGCCGTGGTCGGCGAGCAGCCGGTATCGTCCGCCGGCGACCGATGCACCGGCGATGAGTTTGGGCCCACGCTGCACCCGGCTCGCCTGCGTCATCGGTGGTACGGCGATCATTCCGGTGTCGTAGACCGGATCGGTGGCCGATACCGTGGCGCCGGTGCGCTGGACACGCTCCTCGGACAGGTGATCGCCGACCTCGTCCGGTTGCCCGGCGTCGTCGTCGTACTGTGGCCCGCTGTCCGGCGTGTGCTCGGGCGGGTGGGCGGATTCGGCGGAACCGTAATCCACACGCTGGGTGCGCGCCTCACCCGGCTCCGACTGCTCCGGGGGAACATCGGTGGACAAGCGTCCGCTCGCCGGATTCCGCGCAGGATCGGCGGCTGGGACCTTGCCCACCGCGTCGTCGCTCACCCTCGGACCTCCTTCGCCCTGGTATGCCGCAAACTCGGCGGGTCTGTCACTTGTGCCGGTCTGCCGAACAGGGTACGGGAACTGGCCGGGTACGGTGCGATCAACCGAGTCCGGCCGGATCACCGGTAGCACCATTGTGCTCTGTGCGTCCATGGCCGAATCGAAGCCGGAGTACGCGAGGTACGGGTCGGGCCGGCGCATGATCCGCGTCGTGTGCTCTTCTTCGACGGGTTCGTCGAGATCCAGCGGCGGTGCGGGCGGGGTGATGCCGAGTCGCCGCGAAATCGCGACCGTGATGGCAACGACCTCGGGGATCCCGGCCAGGCGCATCAGCCCGAACGCCACCGCGAACATCACGATCGCGGTGATCCCGACCCGGATGAACGAGCCCGGTCCGCCGAGCGATTCGGTGAGCCGGTCCAGACCCATCACCCGGTCGGCGATGAGCATGACGGCGCCGCCGGCCAGCGAGGACAGCAGCACCCGGCTGACCGTACGTCCCACATTGGCCATCCGCAGATCGCCCAAGCTGCGGTGCAACAGCCAGCCGCCGATCACCGCGCCGACCGTGAAACCGAGGCCGGTGGCGATACCGAGCACGATCACGACCTGGTCGCTGCTGTCGGCGATGAACGGGGCCAGCGCCGAGAACAGGATCTTGACGGCGGTGATCCCGAGGATGATCCAGGTCGGGGTCCACGCCTGTTCGCGGGCGTAGAACACCCGCAGATGAATCAGTACGAGCGAGTACGGGATCAGGGTGAAAGCCGAGAAACTGACTGCCGTACCGAGGCGGGAGGCATCCTCGGCGAACCGTGCGTACCCGAACAGCGCATCACCGACCTGGGGCCCCGCCAGGGTCAGGAAGGTGACGATCGGGATCAGCGCGATCATGGTCAGCCTGGTGGCCGCCGACAGATCGTCGACCACCGCGGGGGTGTCGTCGTTGGCGGCGTTACGGCTGAGCCGGGGCATGATCGCGGTGAGCAGGGTGACGCCGATAACGCCGTACGGCAGCTGCAGCAGCAGCCATGCGTTCTGGTAGATGGCCGGACCGGCCTCATCGGCGTGCGAAGAGATATTGTTCGCGAAAATGCCGCCGATCTGGCTGATCAGCACGTAGAGGATGATCGCCGCAGCCATCGTGCCGAACTGCTTGAGCCGGTTGTCCAACCCCCACAGCGGCCGCAGATCGATTCCCTGGCGGCGAATGGCCGGCAGCAGGCTGACTGCCTGCACGATCACGCCGAGGGTTACGCCGCAGCCGAGGACGAGCAGTTTCGGATCGCTCATCCGGACCGGATCCAGGGTGATCTCGCCGGGTGTCACGGCGTAGAGCCCGAGCACCACCAGCACCACCACGTTGTTCAGGACCGGCGCCCACGCGCCGGGTTTGAACGCCCCACGAGTGTTGAGGATGGCGGTGAACAGGGCCGACAGCCCGTAGAACAGTACGGCCGGGACCAGCAGGAAGGTCAGCGCCGTGGTGAGCGACGTATTGACCTTGCCGTCCGCGGAAACGAAGACATGGGTCGCCAGAACCGGCGCCGCGGCGGTCGCCAGGACGGCCGCGGTACCGAGGATCACGGCAGCGGCGGTGACGAGCCGCCGGATGAACGCGGCGCCGTGGTCGGGATCCTCCTGTTCGGCCCGGACCAGTGTGGGCACCACGATGGCGGTGAGCACGGCGCCGAGGACCAGTTCGGCGATCATGTTCGGAATCAGGCTGGCCGAGGTGAACGAACTGGCGATGGCCGGGCCGAGTACCGCGAGCAGCAGTAGCTGTTTACCGAATCCGGTGATGCGGCTGATCAGCGTGGCGATCGCGATCGAACCGGAGTCCTTGAGCAGTTTGGACTGGCTGTTGTCGGGTTTGTCCCCGGTAGCGGCCGCCTCGAGGGGCTCTGCCACGGCAACCGCGGGCTGCTGACCGGTACGTGGCCGGTTACCGGCGGCCGCCGGAATCGGGGTGGGCGCGGCGCGCTGGGGTTCGCGTGCAGGCGGCACTTGGCGCAGCGGTTGCGACGGCGGCGCCTGCCGGCGCGGCGGGGTCTGCGGGCGCGGATTCCCGGGCGGCGGTGCCTGCGGCCCCGGCCGGTTCGGCTGTCGCTGCGGACCGGGAGCGCCCGGGCTCTGCGTGGGCGCGGGGTTCTGCCGGTCGGCCGGGCGGGGTGACCGCTCGGGCGGGCGATTCTGCTGGATCGGCCGCATCCGCTGGGCCGGGAAAGGTTCGGAAGCCGGCCCGCCCTGGGACCCGCCGGGCTCGGGCCGCGGCTGTTGCGGAGGCCGGGGCGGAACGGGCCGCCGGTGACCGGCATCGGGTTGCGCCTCAGGTGACCGGGCGGGCCCGGGCTGCGGACGCCCGGCGGGCGGTGCGGGCGGCCGGAACGCCGCGGGCCGATTCGCGGGCTGTACCGCCGGGTGCGGTGCCGAAGGCGGCGCGGACGGGCGCTGGTCGGGCCCGACCGCGGGCCGCGCACCGGACTGCGGATCCAGCGGCGGCATACCGGGCCGGCCGCCGGGACGGGGATTCGCGGGCGGCACCGGGGACCGGCCGCCGGGATGCGGAGGTGGTACGGCAGGCCGCGCGCCGGACGGCGGGTTCTGTGGTCGTCCGGGTGCCGGGTTACGACTATCGCGCGCGGGGGGACGCGGCCGGTTCGCGGCATACCGATCTTCCCCCGGATGTGGGCGGGGCCCAGGCCGCGCGGGCGGGCCGGGCCGGGGAGCCGGATCGGCCGGTTGCTCGGATCGGCGCAGCTGTGGTGGCGGCTCCCGGAAGGAATCGCGATCGGTATCGCGCGGGTGGCCGGTCATCTCCGGCTCCGACCCGGGAGACGGAGGCACCCGCTCCCACGGTGCGCTGGGGGCCCGCCGGCCTCGTGGACCGTCGGGCTGTCTACCGGGCTGCTGCCGATGAGCGGAGGATTCATCGTCGCTCATCATGCCTCCTGTATCGCCCGGACCCCCGCTTGCCGGTTGTCCCCTGTGTCGTGCCGAACACTTCGCCGCCGCTGCTGCGCGCAACGAACTGTACGGTGCGGGCGGTATGTCGTATCCGGCCGCGCACCGGCACCCCGGACGGACCAGGAGTGCCGGTGCGCGCACCCCCTCCATCTTCCATGTGACACCCGTGCCGGTCATCTCCCCAGGTCGGCCGGTGGATGACCTATCCGCGACATCGAGGTCCGGGCTACACCCGTTCCCGGCGCTGCGTCGGGTGGCGAGCGGTTTCCAGCGCTTCGTCACTGACCTCGAGATCGGTGTAACCGGCAGTGCGCCGCCGGGCCCGGCCCAGCCGGATCACCCGCCGCCGGACCCCCGGATCCACGCCCTTGTCGGCCGGATCGTGTTCGCCGTGGAACCGGCGCCACAGGCGGCGGCCGGCGAGCAGGAACAACAGTGCGGCCGCGCACGCGGTGATGATCGCCAGAATCTGCCCGTAGGCGTTGGAACGCACCGAAATCGAGGTGGCGTGGCCGAGCGGGACCCCTTCGGGTGTGCTCAGCGATATCGGTACGACGAGGTTGCGGCTGTCGCTGACCTCGGTCGGGATCTGGAACGAGCGGGTCCCACGGGGCGGGAGCAGCTGTTCGCCGATATCGGTGATCTTCGTTTCCGGCGGCGCGTCGATCCGGAAGCGGATCCGCATGGAAATGGGCAGGTCGTTGCGTGCCACCAGCAGCAACGGGCTCGATTCCGAGGCCAGCGTGTACACCCCGCCCGGCGGCAGCACCGTCACCGACCGGTAGATCTCGTCCACCGCAGCGGTGGTTTTCTCGATCCGCCGCTGCGCGAACACCTCGGCCTGTCCGGTGGGGCCGCCGCGCCGATCCGACAGCGACAGCGCGCGCACCAGATCGTCACGTAACGGGTCCAGGTAGGCGTGTGGGGTCGGCTGGGTGTCGGGCACCTCCACCATGGCCTGCAGCAGCTGGGACAGCCGATGCGACTGGTCGCGGGCCGGTATCGCGAAATGGCCGGGGACTGCCTCGACAGCGGCGTCCGGGAGCGGGGCCAGTTGATAGGGCGCCGGGTCCGGTTCCTGCCCGACCAGATCGTCGAACGGCCGGGGATCCACCAGTTTGTTGTCCACCAGCAGCTCGAGCTGGCGCAACAGCGCGACGGCTTCGTCGCGGTTGGCGCCCCACTGCTGCGGCGGCATGATCAGCTGGGAGCGCGGGCGCCCCGGGTCGGCGTGCAGCGCCTGCCAGGACACCGCACCCAGCGCGTCCTGCAGACGTGCGCTGCGGGAATCGTTGGTCACCGGGTAGCGGGCCGATTCGGGGACATAGGCCGGGGTCGGTGGGTTCGAGCCGATACCGGCCAGCGCCGCCGCCGGCCAGATATCGAAGGTCGCGACCCGCAGCGCGGGATCACGCGTCGAGGCGCCACCACTGCCCGCCTGATCCGGCGGCGCCGCGGCACCGGATGTCGCGGGCCCGCCCTCGACCGGCGTAGGACCACCGGCGGGGACGGCCTGTTGTTCGGCGTCCTCCCCCGGCACGGGCCCAGGCGCCGGGGCAGCCCCCGCGATACCGGGCAACCGCACCACGTCGGGCACCGCGGCGGCGGGGTCACCGGCACCGCCCTCCGGCGCCACCGCGTTCCCCGCGAGCACCGCGGTATCGAAACCCTGCGATTTCAGCAGTTGTGCGGCGGCCGGGTCGAGACTGCTCGCATCCGGCAGGCTCACCCCGCGCACCGATCGGGTGTTGAGGACGGAATCGACGATCTGCGCGGGAGCTTCCAGTGCCCGGGCAGTGAGCGCCGGATCGTTGGCCGCCGCCAGCGCGGAAATATCGACCTGCGCGAACGGCAACGCCACCGTGCACATCGACGAGGCCAGCCCACGCAGCCGGTCCAGCCACTGTTTGGCGGCCTCGGTGCCCGTACCCGGCCGCGTCGCGCCGTCGGGATCCGACGGGCTGGCCAGGACCCGGTAGTCCTCGGTCATCGCCTGCACCGTGAGCAGCAGATCGGGGTCGACGGCCAGGCATATCGCCGAAGCCGGACCGTCCGCCGTGCGGTCGTCGCCGACGACCGATTCCAGCGCGGCGACCAGTTCGTCCAGCCGGCCGCCGCGGCTCAGCGAGGCCGCGAGTTCGTCGTCGGTCAGTTCGGCCGTCCGATCCAGTTCACCGGTCTGACCGGCCACCATGCGCGGCCGGTCGGCCAGCGGCCACAGCAGTGTCGTCGAGACCGCGGGGTTGGCCGGTGGCGGCAGAGGCGGGGCGCTCCCGTCCGCGGCCGCGGGCAGGCCGAGCACCGGCAGGAGGAAACGGGCATCATCCAACCGTGCCTGGCCGCCGTAGTCCGGGGTCCCGTTGACGTTCAGCAGCAGCGGATAGACACCGGGTTCGGTGATGTTCAACGATTCCTCGGTGCCGTCACGCAACGGCACCGACAGCGTGAACTGCTGCCGCTGGCCCGGCTCCAACCGCACCGCGATGTCCTGGAACGGAGTCGGATGGTCGTAGCTGGACTGGTCCAGTTTCAATGTGGTGCGCAGCTCGCTGGGGTCGGCGATCGCCCGCGACCGCTGCAACCGGACCGTCACATCGTCCACGCCGCGGTCACCGATATTGGTGACCGTGCCGGTCACCGTCAGCAACGGTTCGCTCGCCGTGGTCACCGTGCCCGGGCTCACCGAATCCAGCGACAGCTTCAAGAACTGCGGCGCATCGGAATCCTCGGCCGACCCGGTCGGCTGGGCATGTGCGACGGTCACGGGCAGCGCGGACAGCGCCGACACCGCGCCGAGGATGGTCAGGATCACGAAGATGATCCGACTCGGTCCACGCGTCATCGCTTACCGGTCTCCATCCGGTCGATCAGGCGGTTCGCCACCTCGGCCAGCCGGCGCTCGTCGGCGTAGGCGAGCCTGGAGTTCAATTCGCTCAACGGCACCCAGTCCACCTGGGTGACCTCCACATCCGCGTCGGATAGTTCACCACCGACCGAACGCAGCAGAAAATGGTGCACTGTCTTGTGTACCCGCCGCCCCTCGGTGACGAACCAGTAATCGATACTGCCCAATTCGGCGACCACCACGCCCTGAATACCGGTTTCCTCGGCGACCTCGCGAATAGCCGTCTGTTCCGAGGTTTCGCCTTCTTCGATATGTCCTTTGGGCAGCGACCATAGCAGCCGTCCCCGGCGATCCGTCCGGCCGATCAGGGCGGCGCAGCGCTTCTCCGGCGGACCGTCCAGCCCGTCGACCACCAATCCCCCGGCCGACGTCTCACGCACCGTGCGCATACGCGGTTTCGCCGCACCACCGGCCGAACCACGGCGCCGGGGCTGGCGGCGTCGACTGTTCGCGCGATCGGCCGGAGACACTACGCAATACTAGAGCAGGGTCTTTTGGCGCCGCCTTCGGCGGCGCGGGGTTTCGGCCCCTGAGGTCCATGCTTTCCGCCCGCGATACTCGCGGCTGCGCCGCATTGTCTCGCGGGCGGAAAGCATGGACG
>NZ_JBHXMZ010000004.1:0-270527 GCF_042719915.1 Nocardia sp. NPDC058499
CAACCAGTTACCGGAGACCTCGCCACATCACCAACTTCTCCACCCGGACAACGGGTTCCGCCCCACAACTCGGGCGCTTATGAAACAGGCTCTAGGTGCCCCGCCGGTAGCCTCGGATCGGGAGATCAACCCGACAACGAGGAGTCATGCAGATGAGCCGACCGGTTCGGATCGGAATTCAACTCCAACCCCAGCACGCCCCCGATTACGGACTCATTCGCGACGCGGTGTTGCGGGCCGAGGACGCCGGCGTGGATATCGTGTTCAACTGGGACCACTTCTATCCCCTCTACGGCGACCCCGACGGCGCCCACTTCGAATGCTGGACCATGCTCGGCGCGTTCGCCGAGCAGACCGAACGGGTCGAGATCGGTGCGCTGGTCACCGGCGGCGGCTACCGCAATCCCGATCTGCTCGCCGATATGGCCCGCACCGTCGATCAGATCAGTGGCGGCCGGCTCATCCTGGGGATCGGTTCGGGCTGGTTCGAGCGCGACTACGACGAATACGGCTACGACTTCGGCACCGCGGGCAGCCGCCTGGACTTGCTCAAGGAATATTTGCCCCGGATCACCGGGCGGCTGGGAAAACTGAATCCGCAGCCGGTCCGTGAGATCCCGATCCTCATCGGCGGCGGCGGGGAGAAGAAAACGCTGCGGCTGGTCGCCGAGTACGCCCATATCTGGCACAGCTTCGGTGAACTGGATGTGTTCACCCACAAGAGCCAGGTCCTCGCGGAGCACTGCTCCCGGGTGGGTACGGAACCGGCGAAAATCGAGCGGTCGGTGGCCTGGCCGGGTGTCGAAGCAGCACCCGCTTACCACGCCGCGGGGGCCACGCTGTTCACCGTGGGGATCAACGGGCCGGATTACGACCTGACCCAGGTCCGGGAGGCGGTCGCCTGGCGGGACCAGATCAACCCGGAGCCGGTCAGCGGTATCGCCTGACGGGGCTGTTACGCGATACGGCCATGCCCTGAACTGTTCAGGGCATGGCCGTACCGCATTCCGCGGGTCCTTACCGGACGGCTCCCTACTATGTCGCGCCTGAAATTGGGCCGGTAAGTTATTGTTTTGTTTCTGGGTTCGACGGGTTGATTTTGGCGAGGTAGTCGGCAAGGGATTGGAGGATCTCGTCGGCGGTCTTGGTCCAGCGGAAGGGGTGGGGGTTGTCGTTCCAGGTCTGGATCCAGTCGGTGATGTCGTCTTCGAGGGCCTTGACGGAGGTGTGGACGCCGCGGCGGATGAGTTTGTCGGTGAGCAGGCCGAACCAGCGTTCGACCTGGTTCATCCAGCTCGATCCGGTCGGGGTGAAGTGGATGTGGAAGCGGGGATGCCGTGCCAGCCAGGTCTTGATTTCGGCGGTGTTGTGGGTGGCGTAGTTGTCGCAGACCAGATGAACCTCCAGGTCGCGGGGCACGGTCTTGTCGATGGTGATCAGGAATTTCTTGAACTCGGCGGCGCGGTGGCGGCGGTGGAGTTCGCTGATGACAGTGCCGTCGGCGATGTTGAATGCGGCGAACAGGCTGGTGATTCCGTGGCGCAGGTAGTCGTGGGTGCGGCGTTCGGGGGTGCCCATCGTCATCGGTAGCACCGGCTGCGAGCGGTCGAGGGCCTGGATCTGGCTCTTCTCGTCGACGCACAGCACTATCGCCTTCTCGGGCGGATTGTGGTACAGGCCAACGACATCGACCACTTTCTCCACGAACAGCGGGTCGGTGGAGAGTTTGAACGAATCCTGCAGGTGCGGTTTGAGATCGAATCTCTTCCAAATCCGGCCGATAGTCGATTTCGACAGCCCGGTGCGTTCGGCCATCGACGTCCGCGACCAGTGAGTGTCTTTGCCGGGCAGCGTTTCCAGCGTCGCGACGACCACGTCTTCGACCTGGTCGAGCAGGATCGAGGGTGGCCGGCCCGGCCGCGGCTCGTCACCCAGGCCGTCGAGCCGGTCCGCGACGAACCGGCCCCGCCACCGGATCACGCTCGACTCGTCCACACCGAGGTCGGTGGCGACCTGTTTGTTCGTCGCTCCCTCAGCGCAGGCCAGCACGATCTTCGCCCGCATCGCCAGATATTGAGCCGTCTTGGCCCGCCTCGCCCACGAAACCAGTTGCGCGCGTTCGGTATCGCTCAACACCAGCTCCGCCTTCGGTCGCCCCTCACGACCGCGATCATGCAGGCCGGCGAACCCCTCGGCGGCAAACTTGCGTCGCCATTTCGCCACCGTTCCCACAGCCAGACCCAGATCCCGCGCGACACCAGCGTTCGATAGGCCATGAGCGCAGGCCAGCACGATCCGGGCTCGTTCGGCCTCGCGCCGATCCAGTGACACTGCCCTACGCACAAGCTCGGCGCGCTCGACATCCGACAGCACAATCTCGACAGCAGAAGGCCCACGATGCGACACAAAAACAGGCTACATACTTACCGGCCCAATTTCAGGCGCGACATACTACTTGTCCGCCCAGCGGGTGGTGCCCGGCGGTGCGGTGAAGGTATTGATCATGTCCACCGCGGCGATGATCAGGGTGGGGCCGCCGACGACGATCGTGCCGATCACACCGCCGAGGGCCGCGCCGGTCACGATTCCGGCGGGTATTCCAACACCGGTTCCTGCGGTGATGAGCAGGCCGGCAACTGCGCCGACAACCGTCCCGACGAGCCCGCCGATGGCGGAAGCCAGGCCGATCTGGGAGGTGAGATTGTCCTGGGCCGCGAGGTTCTCCTGCGGGGAAGCCACCAGTTCGGCGGCCGGCCGCGCTGCCGCCGGGTCCTTCACCGCGGTGAGCTCCAGGACCCGGCCCTCCTCGCGGACCGCGTGCGGCAGCGGGTACTCGGTGCCGCCCTCACGGACCGCCAGCGGCAGGGTGACCACGGTGGCGCCGGATTCGTCGACGATATCGACCGTTTCCCCGGCTACCTCGAAGGTGCCGTGGGTGAGGGTGGTGACAACGGTTTTGCCGACCAGTTCGGTGCGGTAACCGATATCGGGCGCGGCGGCCGGCGCCGCGTATGCGGTCGCCGCACCGAAGGTAGCGGTGGCTATGAGCGGCACTACGGCCGCGGCAATCTTGCGGATCCTCATTGGTTCACATGTCCGATCTGATCACGGTATCGCCAAGGGTGGTTGACCGTCGGGACTACCGCGCCGACCGAGTTCCGCCGGACCGAAACGGCTGAGTCCCGGCGGTTTCGAACATTTGAGACACTACGCTGCCGAGGGCGCAAGTGCGACATAATTTAGGGGAATTCTCTCCGAAAAAGTTTAAAGATGGGATGAATCGGCTACCCAGTAGTGCCTTCGGGATCGAGTTGACCGGGCCTCGGTGCAGCACCGGCCGTGCCGGCGTCGCGGTCTCCGTATCGCACTCCGAAAACGGGCCACTACCGCCCGAAATCCAGATCCGTATGCGTGTCGCGCGCGATCGGGGTCGCAAGATCGGCGAACATGTGGCTATCTGCACTGATGCGCACTTGATAATGTAACTGTGTGCGTAGTTCCAGCTGACCGTTTCGAGGAAAGAAGGAACGCTCATGACAACGGCACATGCTCAGCACACCGAACACGAGCACGAACACGGACCGGACTGCGGCCATGTCGCGGTACCGCACGGCGACCACGTGGACTACGTCCACGACGGCCATCTGCACCGCGAGCATGCCGGCCACTACGACGAATGCGAGCCCGCGGCGCATACCGAACACGGTGGCCACGACCATGTGCACGGTGAGGGCTGCGGCCATGTGGCCGTCCCGCACGGCGACCATGTCGACTACATCCACGACGGCCACCGCCACGCCCCGCACGACGGCCACTACGACGAACACTGACCCCCGCGAATCCGCGCGCAGATCCTCGGTCCGGCCACTGGGTGATAGGCGCACGGCCCTGCGACCGGCGTGAGCGTGCCGCCGATGACGGCCCGGCCGCACGCCACCGGGCCTCCGGAACCGGTCACCACGATCGCTGTCGTGGGCCCGTGCACGCTGCGCGGCGCCGGTCGCGGCCGCACCGGCGTCACGGTCACGGCATTCCGGTCCCGGTAACGCCCCGACCGTCTCGTGTCGGCGGCCGGTAACGACGGAATTGCCTGCGCGGACAACTGTTCCCGGCATATCAGGATTTGGTTGTATTCATCGGGACCTGCCGCAACGGTGGGTCCCGATGAATACGGTAGTGCGTCCCGCGGTCGATCCCCGGGGTGTCAGTTCTGCGGAGCCGCCTGTTTCTTCGGTGCCCACTGTGTAGTGCCCGGTGGCGCATTGAGGGTATTGACCAGCTCCACTGCCGCGATGACCAAGGTGGGGCCACCGACGGCGATCGTGCCGATGATGCCCCCGATGGTGGCGCCGGCGATAACGCTGGCGACAACGCCCGGTCCGGTGACGATGCCGGTGAGACCCACGAGCGCGCCGATCGCGGTACCGACGAATCCGCCGATGGCGGTGGCGATCCCGAACTGCGACGCGAAATTGTTCTGCGCCGCCAGATTCTCCTGAGGTGAGGCCACGAATTCGGTGGCAGGTCGCGCTGACGCGGGATCCTTCACCGCGGTGAGCTCCAGGACCCGGCCCTCTTCCCGGATCTCGTGTGGCAGCGGGAATTCGGTGGTGCCCTCGCGTACAGCCAGCGGCAAGGTGACCACTGTGGCACCCGATTCGTCGACGATATCGACGTTTTCGCCGTCCAGTTCGAAGGTGCCGTGGGTGAGAGTGGTGACAACGGTTCTGCCGGCGAGTTCGGTGCGGTAACCGATATCCGGTGTGGTGGCGGGCGCCGCGTATGCGGTTGCCGCGCCGAAGGTCGCGGTGGCTATCAGCGGCACGACGGCCGCGGCAAACTTGCGGATCCTCATGAGTTCACACGTCCGATCTGATCACTTCGTCGCAAAGGATGGTTTACAGCCGGTACGAGCACGCTGTCCGAACACACCGGGGCGAATTACCTGCTCACCGGCGAAATCGAACATTCGGGACACTACGCCTGGGAGAGCTTCCGGAGGGCGGGGATTTCGTCGAAATTCCGCCGTGCCAGGTGTAATGGGCCGCACTGTATATCGGCGGGTCGGTGAATGTCCAGCTATCCGTTGCGAATCGGTGCGGGTGGATCAGCGTGGGCGTAGAACGATCTCGGTGGGATGGCCGTCGCGGGGGGTGTCGATCGCGGTTCGGACCGCACGGGCGACCGTCTCCGGACGCAGGAACTGGGCGGGATCGTAGGCCCGGCCCTCCCCGGCCACGATCTCGCGCTGCATATCGGTATCGATCCGCCCGGGATGGACGGAGGTCACCCGGATCGACGGCTCCTCGAGCCGCAGCGCGTCCCCGAACGCCCGTAGACCGAACTTGCCGGCCGCATACGCGGACCATCCGGCGTTCGCGCGCAGCCCGGCCCCCGAATTGATCAGCACCACGTGACCGCGCGCCGCGCGCAGGGCGGGGAGCAGCAGCCTGGTCAGCTCCACCACCGCGATCAGGTTGGCTTCGAGCGTTTCGCGCCACTGGCGTACCGAGGAGTCGGCGATAGTGCCCAGGTCGGCGATACCGGCGTTGTGCACGAGAACATCGAGCCGCTCGATCGGCGCCGCCGCGGCAGCCACGGCGGAATAGTCGGTGAGTTCGACCGGCCAGCCCGTCGCGCCGGGCAGCTCGGTCAGGATCGGTTCCAGGCTCGCGGCGGTCCGTGCCCCCAGCAGCAGCGCGTGGTCGGGCGCCAGCTCCCGCGCAATCGCCGCCCCCAGCCCGCGCCCCGCCCCGGTGACCAATGCCACGGCCTGCTCCCGGCCGGTCCCTTCAGCTCCACGTTGCACAGCAGAATTCTATTGCCGCACAGATCTGCGCGGGCCCAGGCCCCCTCCCCGCCGCGCGGATTAACAGAGCCAACATCCTGGTGAAACCCCGCCCGAGTAAAACAACTATGACCAGCCCCGACCTCCACCGCCCCCAGAAACCCCCAGCCAACCCCCCACCAACAACCCGGGTGGGGCCCGCCCGGTTCTGGAGCGACGGAGCGGGGGAGCGAAGCGGAGGAGCGGAGGAGTGAAGAACCGGGCCTATAAGGGCCCCACCCTCGAGGCGCGGAGCGCCTCCAAAATCACAGCCCGCCCATTCACGGACGGTCCACCCCCGAGACAGCGGAGCCCCGAGACAGCAGGGCCCCGAGACAGCAGGGCCCCGAGACAGCAGGGCCTCGACGCAGCAGGGCCTCGACGCAGCAGGGCCCCGAGACAGCAGGGCCTCGACGCAGCAGGGCCTCGACACAGCAGAGCCCCGAGACAGCAGGGCCTCGACGCAGCAGAGCCCCGACGCAGCAGAGCCCGAGACAGCGGAGCCTCGACACAGCGGAGCCCCGAGACAGCAGGGCCCCGAGACAGCGGAGCCTCGACGCAGCAGAGCCCCGACACAGCAGAATCACCGGCGAGCAACTGCTCCAGGCATGCCCCGATCTGCGCCCCCTCGGACCTCGCGGCACCGAAGGCGCCCAGGAGACAGCGAGCAAGATATAGAGATGGCACACCCCGGCTTCACCCCCACCCAGCTCGCCGCCCGTGCGGCATACCTGCTGCGTGGCAACGATTTGGGCACCATGACCAGCGCCGCCCCGCGACTGTATCCGCATATGTGGAGCTGGGACGCGGCCTTCGTCGCGGTGGGTCTGGCGCCGTTGAGCGTGGAACGTGCGGTGATGGAACTCGATACGCTGCTTTCCGCGCAATGGAAGAACGGGATGATCCCGCACATCGTGTTCGCCAACGGTGTGGACGGTTATTTCCCGGGACCGGCCCGCTGGGAATGCCGGTTGCTGGCGGTGCAGGCGCCCGACGGTCCGGATACCTCCGGGATCACCCAGCCGCCGGTGCATGCCATCGCGGTGCAGCGGATCCTGGACCATTCGCGCCGGCACGGGCGCAGCACGCGTGCCGTGGCCGAGGAGTTCTTGAATCGCCGCTGGTCCGATCTGGTGCGCTGGCATCGCTGGCTGGCGCATGCCCGCGACCCGCTCGGCAACGGCCGGATCACCCTGTATCACGGCTGGGAGTCGGGGATGGACAATTCGCCGCGCTGGGACCGGGCTTACGGCAATGTTCTGCCCGGCGCGGATCTGCCGCCGTATCGGCGTGAGGATGTGCTCGTCATCGATGACCCCACCCAGCGCCCCAGCGACCGCGAATACGACCGGTACCTGTGGCTGGTGGAGCAGATGCGGCGCGCCCGCTACGACGACGCCGAACTGAGTTCGGTGATGCATTTCGCCGTGGAGGATGTGTTCGTCACCGCGATTTTCGCTATGGCCTGCGAGGTGCTGGGGCAGATCGGCGAGGAATACCACCAGCCGAAGGCCGATACCCGGGAACTTTTCGCGTGGGCCGACCGGTTCCGCGCCGGCGTGATCGCCACCACCGACGCCCGCACCGGCGCCGCCCGCGATTACGACACCCGGCTGGGTCGCTGGATCACCACCGAAACCCTGGCGATGTTCGCGCCCCTCATCAGTGGCGGGTTGCCGCGGGCCACCGAGCGCAGCCTGCTGCGGATCTTCGAGGGCCCGCGGTTCTGCGGCCACCCCGACCTGCGGTATGCGCTCCCGCCCTCCACTTCGCCGGTATCGAAGGATTTCCGCCCCCGGGAGTACTGGCGTGGCCCGGTGTGGCCGGTGATGAGCTGGCTGTTCTCCTGGGTTTTCGCTCATCGCGGCTGGGCGGAGCGTTCCTTCTTGCTGCGCGCCGAAGCGTTGCGCCAGGCCAGCGACGGCAGCTTCGCGGAGTATTACGAACCGTTCACCGGGGAACCGCTGGGCAGTATGCAGCAGTCGTGGACGGCGGCCAGCGTGCTGGACTGGCTGGGCTGACCGATCAGGCCGGCTGCGAGCTGGCGGCGGGTTCGCAGGTGCTCTTCAGCGAACATCCCCCGCAGGATCCGCCGCAGCCGCCGGTCTCCGGCGGCGGGGCGATGGCCTCGGCGGCCCGCGCGCCCGCATTGGCGCCCGCGCCGAGGGTGAACAGCGCGATGACCAGTACGCCCACGGTCACGATGATGCCGGTGAGCGTTGTCGCGGCCAGCACCACCAGCCCGCCCGCGGCGAGTAGCGCGCCGGAAACCACCGAGGTGGGTGCGGCGATCCGGTTCGCGGTGCGGAACGCGGTCTCGTCGCGCAACGCGGCTTCGGTGTGCACACCGATGTAGCGGTTGCCGGGCAGGCGGCCGAAGAAGCCGAGCACGCCCGTCGTCAGGGCAACGAGGGCCAGGACGAACAGCAGAATCGCGACGACAAGCACCAGCCGAGAATACCGCAGGGGGTTCGGCGGTCCGCGGCTCGGCCGGGGCACTTGCAGGGAGTAGACCCAGGTCACACCTTGGTGCAAGGGCTCGGCCGTGCTGCCGAGATCGGTCCGGCGTTATGCCGGCAAGTGCCGCGCCGAACCGGTCGTGAATATTCCGTTGAGAGGGCTTACTCGTAAGGCTGAGGATGCGAGCTTGCTTCGCCGCCGCCGGTGGCCGGCGGTTTTCGGCGGGCCGAACCAGGGCCACCTGGTGCAGGGCTGCACTCGCCACGGCGGCTACGCACGGATCTCTAGTCCAATCCACGTCAGATGGCCGGCATTTATGGTCGGGGCCCGCCCGGTTCTGGAGCGACCAGAGGGAGGGAGCGCAGCGACCGACCGGCGGGAGTGAAGAACCGGGCCAACAGGGCCCCGACCCCGCGACGCCGGAGGCGGCGCCATAGACACAGGGGGCAAGTCTTAGGCTGTCGACGACGGATTTCTCCCCATGAGCAGCTAGAGAAGGCAGGACCGTGCAGGACTCCCGCGCAACCGAGACGGCCGGGCGGAGCTCGGTAGACAACGGCACCCCGGTCCGGGGTGACGATACGCCCGCCCATCGGTACACCGCTGCGCTCGCCGGGGAGATCGAACGCCGGTGGCAGGAGCGCTGGAACGAGCGCGGCACGTTCCATGCGCCGAACCCGGTGGGTCCGCTGGCGGGGGAGGTGCCGGCGGACAAGCTGTTCGTGCAGGACATGTTCCCGTACCCGTCGGGGGCGGGGCTGCACGTGGGGCATCCGCTGGGTTATATCGCCACCGATGTGTTCGCGCGGTACCACCGGATGCACGGGCGCAATGTGCTGCACGCGCTGGGCTACGACGCGTTCGGCCTGCCCGCCGAGCAGTACGCCGTGCAGACCGGTGCGCATCCGCGCGACACCACCGAGGCCAATATCGCGACCATGCAGCGGCAGCTCGACCGGCTGGGCCTGGGGCACGATCGGCGGCGGTCCTTCGCCACCACCGACCCGGAGTACTACAAGTGGACGCAGTGGATCTTCCTGCGGATCTACAACGCCTGGTATGACCAGGAGGCCGGCCGGGCCCGGCCGATCGAGGAGCTGGAGCGGCAGTTCGCTTCGGGTGCCCGCCCGGCGCCCGGCGGTAAGGAATGGACGGGTATGTCCGCCGCCGAGCGGCGGGCGCTGATCGACTCGTATCGGCTGGTGTACCAGACCGATTCGATGGTCAACTGGTGCCCCGGCCTGGGGACCGTGCTGTCGAACGAGGAGGTCACCGCGGACGGCCGCAGCGAACGTGGCAACTTCCCGGTCTTCCGGAAGCAGCTGTGGCAGTGGATGATGCGGATCACCGCCTACTCCGACCGGCTGATCGACGATCTGGACCATGTGGATTGGCCGGAGAACGTCAAGGCCATGCAGCGCAACTGGATCGGGCGTTCGCGTGGCGCCCGGGTCGAGTTCGCCACGGCGGCAGGCGATGTGGAGGTGTACACCACTCGTCCCGACACCCTGTTCGGCGCCACCTACATGGTGCTGGCCCCGGAACACGAGATGGTCGATGCGCTGACCGCGGCCGCCTGGCCGGCCGATACCGATGCCCGCTGGACCGGCGGCAGCGCGACCCCGGCCGATGCCGTCGCGGCCTACCGTAAGGCCATCGCGGCGAAATCGGATCTGGAGCGGCAGGAGAACAAGGAGAAGACCGGCGTCTTCCTGGGGGCCTTCGCCACCAACCCGGTGAACGGCGCGCAGGTGCCGGTCTTCATCGCCGACTATGTGCTGAGCGGGTACGGGACCGGGGCGATCATGGCCGTGCCGGGGCAGGATCAGCGCGACTGGGATTTCGCGACCGCGTTCGGCCTGCCGATCATCCGGACCGTGGAGCCGCCGCAAGATTTCGACGGGGAGGCCTACGCCGGTGACGGCCCGGCGATCAACTCCGACTATCTGAACGGGCTGTCCATCGCCGACGCCGAGGCCGCCGTGATCGCCCGGCTGGAAGCCGACGGCCGCGGCGCCGGCACGGTGCAGTACAAGCTGCGGGACTGGCTGTTCGCGCGGCAGCGGTACTGGGGTGAACCGTTCCCGATCGTCTACGACGAATCCGGTGCCCCGCACGCCCTGCCGGAATCGATGCTGCCGGTGCGGTTGCCCGAACTGGACGATTTCGCCCCGGTTACCTTCGACCCGGACGATATGAATTCCGAACCTTCTCCGCCGCTGGCCAAAGCCACCGACTGGGTGGCGGTGGAACTGGATCTGGGTGACGGACCGCGCACCTACCGCCGCGATACCAATGTCATGCCCAACTGGGCAGGTAGTTCCTGGTACCAGCTGCGTTACGCCGATCCCACCAATTCCGCGGCGTTCTGTGCGAAGGAGAACGAGAACTACTGGCTGGGCCCGCGCCCGGCCGAGCACGGCGCGGACGATCCTGGTGGCGTAGATCTGTATGTCGGCGGTGTGGAGCACGCCGTCCTGCACCTGCTGTACGCCCGGTTCTGGCAGAAGGTGCTGTTCGATCTGGGGGAGGTGAGCAGTAGCGAACCGTACCGGCGCCTGTTCAACCAGGGCTATATCCAAGCTTTCGCCTACACCGACGCACGCGGCGCCTATGTTCCGGCGGCCGAGGTCGTCGAACGCGATGGCACGTTCTACTGGACCGACGCCGCCGGCACCGAGATCGTGGTGAACCAGGAGTACGGCAAGATCGGCAAATCGCTCAAGAACGCCATCTCCCCGGACGAGATCTGTGAACTGTACGGGGCGGATACGTTCCGGTTCTACGAGATGTCGATGGGCCCGCTGGATACATCCCGGCCGTGGGCCACCAAGGACGTCATCGGCGCGCACCGCTTCCTGCAGCGGGTGTGGCGGCTGGTGGTGGACGAGGAGACCGGCGCGACCCGGGTCACCGAGGACAATCCGTCCGATGAGACGCTGCGGTTGCTGCACCGGACCATCGCCGGGGTCGACGAGGATCTGGCGGCCATGCGCGACAACACCGCCGGCGCCAAACTGATCGAGCTGACCAACCACCTGACCAAGGCCTACGCGAAGGGCGCGCCCCGTTCGGCCGTGGAACCGGTGGTGCTGATGCTGGCGCCGCTGGCCCCGCATATGACGGAAGAACTGTGGGAACGACTGGGCCACACCGGTTCACTGGCGCACGGCCCGTTCCCAGTGGCCGATCCGGCATTGCTGACGGCAGAAACCGTGGAGTACCCGATCCAGGTGAACGGGAAGGTCCGCAGCCGTATCCAGGTGGATCCGGAGGCCGATCAGGCCGCGATCGAGGCGGCCGCGCTGGCCGACGAGAAGATCGCCGCGCTGCTGGGCGGGAAAGCGCCGCGCAAACTGATCGTGGTGCCGGGCCGGCTGGTCAATATCGTCGCCTGATCGGCCGACACGGTGGCCCGGCAACACCCGGGTTACCGTGTTGGCCGGTAGTTAATCTGCGAGACTCCTCGGACTTGCCTGCGTCGGCTAGCGTGCGTGCGTTCAGCCCGGAACAGGAGTCCACTGTGAAACCTCTTGCGCTCTTCGTCGCACACCAGCCGGCCGGCTCCCGGTCGCGCGTGACCTGCCAGTACAAATGCGGTAACGCCTGCTTCCACGAGGTGCCCAATACCTCGTCGAACACCTACTTCGGGGATATCGTGGCGGGAATCTCCCGGCGCCGGGTGCTGCAGGGCGGCGCGGCCGCGGTGGTCGCGATCGGCGCCGCCGGTACCCTCGCGGCCTGCGGTGACGATGCCGGGGCCGGTAGCGCCGAGAGCGGGCAGGGTATGGGGACCGGGTTCGCGCCGGTCGCGCCCAACACCGAGGATGCGGTCGTCATCCCGGACGGCTACGAGCAGGGCGTGGTCATCCGCTGGGGTGACCCGCTGTTCGAGGATGCGCCCGAATTCGATTTCTACGGCCAGACTCCCGCCGCCCAGGCCAGGCAGTTCGGTTACAACAACGATTTTGCGGGGCTGCTGCCGATCGAAGGAGAGCCCGGCAAATACCTGCTGGTGGTGAATCACGAATACTCCACCGAGGTGTTCATGTTCCCCGGGTACAAGCCCGAGGCCATCAGCAGGGAGCAGGTGGAGATCGCCATGGCCGCGCACGGCCTATCGGTGGTCGAGGTGCACGGCGAGCCCGGAACCGGGCAGCTGAAACCGGTTTTCGGCAAATACAACCGGCGCATCACCGCGACAACGGAGTTCGAGCTGACCGGCCCCGCCGCCGGCAGCGCGCTGCTGAAAACCACCGCCGACCCCACCGGCACCAAGGTGCTGGGCACGATCAACAACTGCTCCGGCGGTGTGACCCCCTGGGGCACCGTGCTTTCCGGGGAAGAGAACTTCAACGCGTACTTCATCGGCAAGGCCGCGGATCCGGTGACCGCCGAACGGCTGGACCGCTACGGCATCGGCGAATCCGATTCCCCGCACTTCTGGGAGAAGTTCGACAAACGTTTCGATATCGCCGCCGAACCCAACGAGGCCAACCGTTTCGGCTGGGTGGTCGAGGTGGATCCGTGGGACCCGCAGTCCACGCCGGTGAAGCACACCGCGCTGGGCCGGTTCAAGCACGAGGCCGCGAATATCCACGTCACTGCCGACGGCACCGTGGTCGCCTACAGCGGTGACGACGAACGCTTCGACTACATGTACAAATTCGTCTCCACCCGCAAGATCGAACCCGGCACCGGTGCCGCGAGCCGTCGCCACAACCGCACCATCTTGGATGCCGGCACCCTCTACGTCGCGAAACTCACCGGCGATCACCCCGACCGGATCGACGGTTCGGGCACCGTCCCCTCAAACCAGGGCTTCACCGGAAAAGGCCAGTGGATCCCGATCCTGCGCACCGGGGAAGACGGCCGCGGGGAATCGCTGGTGGACGGGATGACCGCCGAAGAGGTCGCGGTGTTCACCCGCCTCGCCGGTGACAAGGTGGGCGCCACCAAGATGGACCGCCCCGAGGACTTCGAGGCCAACCCGAAAACCGGCAAGGTCTATGTGGCGCTGACCAACAACAGCAAACGCGGCACCGACGGCGAGGCCGCCGCCGACGAGGCCAACCCGCGCAACGAGAACAAGAACGGCCAGGTCCTCGAGCTCACGGACGATCACGCGGGCACCGAATTCACCTGGTCGCTGCTGCTGGTCTGCGGTGACCCGGCGGCCGCCGACACCTATTTCGCCGGCTACGACAAGTCGAAGGTCAGCCCCATCTCCTGCCCGGACAACCTCGCCTTCGACCCGTACGGCAACCTCTGGATCAGCACCGACGGCAACGCCCTCGACGCCAACGACGGACTGTTCGCGGTGGTCCTCGACGGCGACAGCCGCGGCGAGACCAAACAGTTCCTGTCGGTCCCCGTAGGCGGTGAGACCTGCGGTCCGGTGATCACCGAAGAGCGGGTCATCGTATGTGTCCAGCATCCCGGCGAAACCGATGACGCCTCGGTGGAGACCCCGGCTTCGCATTGGCCCGACGGCGGAACCTCGCAGCCGCGACCGTCCGTGGTGGCGGTGTGGAAGTCCGGCGGCGGTCGGATCGGCGTCGAGTAACCGTTGTGCCGCAGCGGATCCGGCCGGGCCGAGTGGGCCCGGCCGGGTCCCGCCCGGAACGGCCGCCGGGGTTGCTCAGCGGAAGTCGTTCGCGTGGTCTTTCGCCCATTGCGCGAAGGGCTGCCCGGGTCGCCCGGTCACCTCTTCGACGATCGACGAGACGTTCGGCGGGTGAGCGGCGCCGGCCGCCCAACCGGCCAGCACGGGTTCGATTCCGTAGGCCGGCATGGTCTCGCTCAATCTGGCGCGGGCCTCGTCGACGGATACCACCTCGAAGGCTATTTCGCGATCGATGGCTTCGGCGATCCGGCGCACTTGCTGTCGCAGTGTCAGTGCCTCGACGCCCCATACCGGGTAGGCCTGCCCGTGGTGCCCCGGCTCGGTGAGCGCCGTGACCGCCAGGGCCGCCAGGTCCTTTTCGTGTATGGGCGCGGTCCGGGATTCAGGATCAGTTGCGTAGGCGAGGCCCTGGGTACGGATTGAATGTTGCCACCACCAGAGGGCATTGGTGGCGAACATACCGGGCCGGAGAAAGGTCCATTCGAGACCGGATTCCACTATGGCGGACTCGACCGCACTGTGCGTGCGGCCGATCGGGTTGTGTTCCGACGTGTCGCCCAGAACTGCCCCGGATGACAGCAGGACGACTTGTCGCACGCCTGCGGACCGGGCCGCCGCGACGAATCCGTCGATCCCGGCCGGTTTGGCGTAGAGGAAAACGCGGTCTGCGCCGTCGAGTGCGGCGGATAACGTTTCGGGACGCTCGAGATCGGCCGCGACCATCTCCGCGCCCGGAAAAGGGTTCGCCGCATAGGGAGTTCTGCTCGTCGGACGCACCTGCTCACCCCGCGCAACCAATCCCGCCGCGACGTGGCGGGCGACATTACCCCGGGCTCCGAAAACCACTGTGACCATGGCCGGGAGCCTAGGTAACTCGCTAACTAGCAGAAAGGACATACCTACAGGTAAGGTGCTTTCATGGCGGTACGTTCCCAGGCAACCACCCTCGTCGGCGGGGAGCTGAGTGACGCATTCAACAGTGATTGCCCGGCTCGTGAGGTGCTCGACCACATCACGAGCCGCTGGGGCGTGCTGATCCTGGCCGCGCTCGGTTCCGGGCCGCTACGTTTCTCCGCGCTGTCCGCAATGATCGGCGGAATCAGCGAGAAGATGCTTTCGCAGACCCTGCGCACCCTCGTGCGCGACGGCCTCGTCGCGCGGACCGTAGAACCCACCACGCCGCCGCGGGTGAGCTACGAACTCACGGAACTGGGTCAGGGCCTCGCCGTATCACTGGGACAGTTCCTCGACTGGGTCCGGGCGCATGCGGCGGAGGTCGTCGCCGCCCAGGAACGACACGACCGGCAACAGGGGTGAGCCCAACCGGCTCGAGCGGGCACCAGCGGGCCGAGTCAGTCGCCCGCCGGACGAGTTGCGGCAGCCATTCGCAGGCCGGGCGTTCCGCGGCATGCAAGCACGCCGAGAGCAGTCGCGGAGAAGTCCGGACAGGCGGTGCGGTGAGTTCGCTCCGACACAGGTGTACTCCTACCCGCTGCCGGTGAGGCCGCCCATCCGGGCGAACCGGTTGAAATCCCCTTGGGCGCCGCTGTACACGTTCACATCGGTGGGGCCGTGGATGCCGGGGATCGAGCCGGAATCGGTCTGCTGCCAGAACGTCCACGCCGGCCAGCGGCCGGGGACCTCCGGTTGCGGACGGTCACGGTAGTCGGCGATCCACAGCGGGTAGCGGTGGAACTGATCGCTGTCGGCCATCGCGGTCTTCCAGAAGGTCGGATAGGTGTAGATGATCGGGACGCGGCCGGTCAGCGCTTGGACAGTATTGAGATAGCGGTGCGTCCAGTCGATCAATGCGGCGGGTGGGAGTCCGCCGGAGTGCTCGATATCCAGTACCGGTGGCAGATCCAGCGGGCCGTTCTGGCCCAGTACGACCGCGGCGTAGAGCGCGGCCTGCGGTTCCGGCGGGAGGTCCGGATGCGCATAGTGATAGGTGCCGCGGGCCATCCCGGCGACCCGCATATGCAGGCTGTCCTGGACGAAGTACGGGTTGACGTAGTGCAAGCCCTCGGTGGCCTTGACCATGGCGAAACCGTGACCGGCGGCGCGGACCGCGAACCAGTCGATGGGTCGCCCGCTGTCGTGCTGCCAGGACGAGACGTCGGGGCCGGTCGGCTGGGCGGTCGCGGCCGGGCAGGCGCCGAACCCTGTCGCGCACACCAGCACCCCGCCCACAGCGGCCTTCCGCAGCAGGCGCCGTCCTACTCGGTCACCGGCCCGGTGGTGGGTACCCGCCGGCGTGCGGTGGTCGTTCGGGTCGCCGGGTCCGCGCCGCAGGAGGCGGCGCAACGGTGCAGTCGGTCTCCAACGGACAGGTTTCATGGACACCGACCCTATGCACCGGCAGTGCGGCTACCGGGTAAGACCGCGCCGTGAATCGGCACCGATATCGTCGCGGACCGCTCGGTCGCGAGCCCCGGCTCGGGCCGGCCTTCCCCGGTCCGTGGTCTACGGGGCGGCCGTGGCGTGGTCGCGGAGCCAGTCCCGGTAGTGCGTACCGGCCAGGCGGGCGTCCGGGCCCGCGAGGAGCACATCATCGGGGACGGCCGCGAACATACCGGCCGATTCGTCGGTGACGACGAGACGGTCGTCGTGCTGCGCGGCCAGGGTGATCCGGCCGAGTTCGTCCAATGCGAAGACCTCCGGTCCGGCGATATCGCGGATCCCCTGTAGTGGGGCGCGGGTGGCGACTTCGACCACCGCGTCGACGACATCGGCGGCCGCCATCGGCTGTAGCCGGGTGCCGGGCAGGCGGACGGTGTTGCCGTCGGCGGTCCAGGAAAGTACCGAGTCCAGGAATTCGAAGAACTGGGTGGCCCGGAGGATGGAGTACGGCGTGGGACCCCACTTCACCATCTGTTCCTGCCGCGTTTTGGCGCGGTAGTAGTCCAGTTGCGGCACCTTGTCCACGCCGACGATTGACAGCACGACCTGGTGTTTCACTCCGGCGTGTTCGCCCGCGGCGAGCAGGTTGTCCATCGAGGTGCGAAAGAAATCCAGGGATGCCTCGCCGAAGGTGGGCGAGTTCGCCACATTGGTCACCACATCGGCGCCGGCGAGCACCTCGTCCAAACCCTCCCCGGTGATGAGGTCGACCCCGGTGGACGGCGCCGCGGGGACGGCTTCGTGGCCGGCCGCCGCCAGCTGCTGCACCACCTGTGAGCCGATTCGTCCGGTACCGCCTACGACTACGTGTTTCATTGTCCCGCCTTTCACGGCATGGCCCCGGTTGCGCCGGGGGATTTCACGGAAGTCGGTGCTCTGGGTGTCCGGTGCTGCGCACGGGGCGGGAGCGGTCCCGCCGTGCCGCGGTGGCCGGGTTGTCGGTCACCGTATTCGGGTCCAAGGAAACCAGGTGCAGACCCCGGTAGGGGATCACCCGGCTCGGGTGAGGTTGCTCGGGTGCCTCGTGTCCCACAGCTCTGCCAGCGGCCGAAGAGGACGGCGCCGCCCCTGCTGGCGAGGGGTTTTCCGGTGAATCGCGACCACCCTCTTGCCTATACGTATACTTCTACATATAGTGGGCTCATGCCGAATAAGACCATCTACGTTGCCGATGACGATCTGCCCCTGTTCCAGCGAGCGCAGGAGCTCGTCGGCGGCAACCTGTCCGGCGCGGTGGTCACCGCGTTGCGGCGGTTCATCGAGCTCGAAGAAGGCCGGCTCGAAGGCTTCGACGAAGTGGTGCTTCGGGTCGGGCACAACGGGGTCCGGCAGGTGCGATTCCAAGGTTCGTTGCTCGGTGAACACCGGGACGTCAACGAGGAAGGGATGGAGCACTTGCGGGTGTTCCAGGGCAGGAAAGGCAAATTTGCCTTGCATGCGCAGTATTCGAAATGGTCGGACTATCCGGAATCGCAGAACTGGTTGCGCGATCTGAAGAACTGGCGGCGGATGCTCGGAATCGAACAGGACTGGGGCGATTATCAGCTCACCGTCACCGGCACGCTGGAGGAATTGAAGGGAAAGATTCCGGACGAGCTGTACCGGCGGGTCGCCGATATCGCCGATCGGCCCCAGGTGGAAGAACTCGATATCTGATCTTTTCCGGATGCGGCGCGCGCCGCTGACCGGCTGAATCCCGATACCGCGACCTGGGGAGCGGTGGCGATGAAACATGCCCTTATTCGCATTCGAATATGTATTTCACGGAAGGAAACCTCATGAACAACGGGCGCAGTCCCGCAATCCGCGCCACCGGCCTGCGGAAATCCTATGGGGACAAGATCGTGCTCGGTGGCGTCGATATCGCCGTCCCCGAGGCGACGATTTTCTCGCTACTCGGCCCCAACGGTGCCGGGAAAACCACCACGGTGCAGATCCTGAGCACCCTCATCGCCGCCGACGCCGGCGAGATCCGCGTCGGCGGATACGACCCGGCCGACGAACCCGACGCCGTGCGCTCGGTCATCGGGGTCACGGGACAGTTCGCGGCCGTCGACGAACTGCTGACCGGCCGGGAGAACCTGCACCTGATGGGCGACCTGCACCACCTGCCCCGGCGGCGCACCCGGGAACTCGCCGAGGAACTACTGGACCGTTTCGAACTCACCGACGCCGGCGACAAACCCGCCTCGACCTACTCGGGCGGTATGACCCGCCGGCTCGACCTGGCGATGACCCTGGTCGGCGACCCGCGCATCATCTTCCTCGACGAACCCACCACCGGACTCGATCCGCGCAGCCGGCGCACCATGTGGGACATCATCGGCGGCCTCGTCCAGGACTACGGCGTGACCGTTTTCCTCACCACCCAGTACCTGGAGGAAGCCGACCAGCTGGCCGACCGGATCGCCGTACTCGACCAGGGCCGGATCGTCGCCGAGGGCACTTCCGCGGAGCTGAAACGGCTCGTACCGGGCGGTCATATCCGGGTGCAGTTCGCCGACGCCGCCGGGCTGCGGGCCGCCGCCGATGTGTTCGGCTCCGTCGCGCGCCCGCTCACCGACGAACTCACCCTGGCCGTCCCCGGCGACGGCGGCCTCGGCTCACTACGAGCGGTACTCGACCGGATCGACTCCCACGGACTGCCCGCCGAAGGCCTGTCCGTGCACACGCCCAACCTCGACGACGTTTTCCTCACCCTCACCGGAACCCCCACCGCAGACAAGGAACCCGTGCGATGACCACCCTGACCCATGCGCCTCGCGCGTCCGCCCCACTGGCCGATTCCTGGACCATGCTGCGCCGCAACCTCCTGCAAGCGCGCCGCTATCCGAGTATGACCATCTCCGTCACGGTGATGCCGATCGTCCTGCTGGCCATTTTCAACTACGTTTTCGGTGGCGCCCTGGAACCCGGCCTCGGCGGTGAATACATCGACTATCTGGTGCCCGGGATGCTGCTGATGCTGCCGGCCTACCTGACCGCGTCGGTGGCGGTCTCGGTGTGCAGTGATGTCACCAAGGGCATCGTCAACCGGTTCCGGACCATGGCTATCGCGCAGTCCGCGCTGCTCACCGGGCATGTGCTGGGTGTGCTTATCCAGGCCTTCCTGGCCGTCGCCGCCATGCTGGGGGTTTCGCTGCTGATGGGTTTCCGGCCGTCGGCGACCCCGGTGGAATGGGTCCTCGCGATCGGTTTCCTGCTGCTCGTGGTGTTCTCACTGACCTGGCTGTCGGTTGCCTTCGGCCTGATCGCGCCGAACCCGGAGAGCGCCAGCAATCTGCCGTTCCCGATCATGATGCTGCCGTTCCTCGGCTCCGGCCTGGTGCCGACCGACACCATGCCGACGGTGATGCGCTGGTTCGCCGACTACCAGCCGTTCACACCGTTCACCGAGACCCTGCGCGGCCTGCTGATGGGGTCCGAGATCGGCAACAACGCGCTGATCTCGCTGGGGTGGTGCCTGGTGCTCGGACTCGGCGGCTTCCTCTGGTCGACCACGGTGTTCCGGCGGCAGGGCCGCTGAGGCCGCTGCCGACACCTCCGATCCCCGCCGTCCCCTCGGCGGGGATCTCGGCGTCTAGTTGCGTTCGACCTCGATCGGGTGAGTGGCCAGCAACGACAGCGGCAACGGCTGCCGGCGCAGCACCTCGGCCCACATATCGGTGCGGCGGCTGGTGATCGGATCACTGGGCAGCGCCGACACCACGATCCAATCGTCGTTGTCCAGTTCGCTGTCCAGCTGACCGAAGGTCCAGCCGGCGTACCCGGCGAAAATCCGGACACCCTCGACCAGCGCCCCGATCCGCTCCGGAGCGGCATCCAGATCCACCAGCACAACCCGGCCGTCGACACGCCGTACGCCGGGGACGTCGTCGATGGACGCGCCCACCCGGACGGTAGCCAGGCACAGTGCGGCATCGCGTTTCACCGGGCCACCCACGAACAGCATGCGCGGCTGTGCACAGACTTCGCTCCACTGCGGTAGCACATCGTGCACGGCGGTTTCGCTGGGCCGGTTCAGCACCACACCCAGGGTTCCGGCGTCGTTGTGCTCGATGATGTAGACGACCGTCCGGCGGAACGTCGGCTCGGCCAGATCGGTCGAGGAAACGAGTAGTGAGCCGGCCCGCACCATCTGCTCGTCCTGCCGGCTACCGCGACGACCAGGGCCGGGTTCGTGCCCGCCACCGCGGCCGCCCCGGGTCTTGCGATCATCGGGGTCATCTGCCTGCGCCACCAGGCCATCATCGCAGTTATTGCGCGATCGCGCCCCTCTGATCACCCGTTCGCTTCACGCAGTGTTCGGATGGGCGTCGGTTCCGGGCCATCCGGAGATACGCCTGCGGCCTGGCGTGGCCGGTCTTGCGCCGCAGCGTCTCACCGAAGCAGGGCCGAGAGCCATCCGTGGTTACGCAGCGCTGCCGCCGCCCGTCCTTGCTCGTAGAGTCAGCCGTATGCGACCTCCTGAGGTGCTTCTCGGCAACAGCGACGACGTGTACGACTTCTACCGTGCGCACCGGCAGAACCGGTTCCAGGCGATGGGGGCCTACGCCCTGCTCGGGCGGCGTTACCGGCCGCGGATCAGCTACGCAGACGGTGCCCGCGCCGCCATCCGCGAACTGATTCGCGCCCGCACGCCGCTGCTGATCGCGGTCAACCACCTCTCCCGGCTGGATCCGTACACGCTGGCGGCGGCCGCGTGGCGCAGCGAGTTGCGGCCTGTAATCGGGCGCACCCGGGTGCTGGCCAAGGACGAACTGTTCGTCGAGGAGAAACTGCGGCGCCGGATCGACATGATGGGCGGGATCCCGGTGTTCCGCGGCACCGATCACGGGTTGCGGGCGGTGAACGCCGCCGGCCAGCGCATGATGGATATCTGCGCCGAACGCCTGGCCGAGGGCGACAGCCTGGCCGTTTTTCCGGAGGGCACCTGCAACGATGTGGACCCGGCGCAGGTCCAGCCGGTCGGGACCGGCATCGGGCATATCGCTTTCCGGACCGTCAAGCACGGCGTCCATCCCGCACTGCTGTGTCTCGGGCTGAGTTACGGCCCGCGCGCCGACCCTGCTGTGGAGCCGACCAAGGAAGAAGCGAAATCGGCGAGCTTCCATTTCACCGTCCCCCGCACCGAGCTACCGGCGCGCCCCGCCGAGATCACCCGGCTGGTCCGCACGGATCTACAACAGGCGCTGGACGGAGCGGTCGCCGGGTACTGATCGGAGGGCGTGCCGCATCGTGTCGGCAGCCTCCCGCTCGAGTCGAGCAGTCTCATGCGCACAGCGCTCAGCGGTGTTCGGTATCGCTGCGGGTGCGGTGCGCGTACCGCGTTTTCAGCGGTCTGCTGCGCCTACCCGCGCAGCGGAGCGCGTCATTGCGGCAACCCGAGCCGGTCGCGGGCCCAGTGCGGGACCATCGACAGATACTGCGGGCGGGTTTCGATGAAATGCCCGACCACCCGGCACATCGGCAGCGCGCCGAGTCCTTCGACGCCGGTGGCGTGCAATGCCGCTTCGACCAGGTCGCGGGCATAGCCCTGGCCCTCGAAGCGCGGGTCGATCTCGGTATGGACGAACGCCCGTTCACCGGCGGTGTCCTGATATTCGATGTAGCCCGCGACCTCGCCGTCGACCGTGATCTCGAAGCGTTCCAGTGCGGTGTTGTTGCGGACGTCCGTCGGCATGGCTCGACGCTACTCGGTCGACCGCGAAAATTCGCCTCGATCGGGTAGTCGGCGCGGCGAGTCGCCCCCGGCGTCAGGACATTTCGACGATCGCTCGCCCGACGATCTCCCCGCGGGCGAGCGCCTGGTACGCCTCGTCGGCCTGCGCGAGCGGGTAGCGGCGGGTGATGACCTCCTGCGGCCGCACCGTATCCGCGGCGACCATGCGCAACAGGGCCGGCATATCGGTGCGGGCTTTCGCGCCGTAGGAGCCCAGTACCTGGAGTTTGCGCCGGACCAGCCGGGCCAGGTCGATACTGCCGGTGGAGCCCGCGGGTGCGATACCCACCACCACCGCGCGGCCGCCGTCGTCGAGGATATCCAGCGCCGTCGCGAAGGTGGCCGGACTCCCGAGCGCCTCGAAGGCCACGTCCACGCCGTGGCCGCCGGTGAGTTCCCGGACTCGGGCGGCGGCGTCCTCGGCGCGGGAGTTGACCGTATGGGTGGCGCCGAGTTTCGCAACGGCGGAAAGCTTTTCGTCGCTGATATCGACGGCGATGATCTGGGCGACCCCCGCGGCCGCCGCGAATTGCACGATCGAGGAGCCGACCCCGCCCGCCGCGACCACCGCGATCCGGTCACCGAGACCGAGTTCGGCGGTGTGGATCGCGCCGAGCGCGGTGAACGAGCTGCAACCGAGGATCGAGACCGCGTCCAGGCCGACCTCCGCGGGTACGGCGAAGACATCGGAGGCGGGTACGACACAGTATTCGGCCAGCCCGCCCATGGAATACATGGCCAGCGGTGTCCCGTCGTGGCGGGCGAGGCGGCTCGTACCGTCGTAGAGGGTGCCGTTCAGGCGGTTGTGTGCGAAGAATTTCTCGCACAGGTCCTCGGCTCCGCGGACGCAGTGCCGGCAATCCCCGCACGGCATGATGAAGCTGCACACCACGTTATCGCCCACCGCGATATTCGCCACGCCTTCGCCGAGCTGTTCGACGACACCGGAAACCTCGTGGCCCAGTACCGCGGGCGCCGGGAACTTCACCTCGGACCTGAGGACGTGCAGGTCGGTATGGCAGACCCCGCAGGCGGTCACCCGCAGCAGTACCTCGCCTCGCCGGGGCTGCGGTACCGGGATGTCCTCGACGACCAGCCGGGGTTCGCCTCCGTAGAAAACTGCGGCCTGCACAGCACCCTCCTCCACCACTCACTCGTTGCCCCCACATCCGCCACTGGGGGCACCCCCATCACCGTCTCAGAACTACCCCTCGACGGGACCTGATTCGGCGAAATCCCCCGACATTCCCGCCCCGCCCCTCCGCCGTGCCGATACCCACCCACCCAATAGACGTTTATCGCGCCCACCTCGAAATACGCCCCCGCCTTCGCGGACCGCATACCACGAAACCGTGCTCCACAGAGCCCCCCGGCCCGCTTGCCCGTTCCTGTGTGGGTCCACCTTCCCTGGGTGGGGCCCGCCCGGTTCTGGAGCGACCAGAGGGAGGGAGCGCAGCGACCGACCGGCGGGAGTGAAGAACCGGGCCCGTAAGGGCCCCACCCTCGAGGCGCGGAGCGCCTCCAAAATTACAGCCCCGCCCCTCACGGATGGTCTGCCCGATAGCCGGGATATCCAGGACCCCGACCCTGCGTGGCGGAGCGCCTCCAAAATTACAGCCCGCCCTTCACGGGTGGTCTGCCCGACGGCCGGGATATCCAGGACCCCGACCCTGCGTGGCGGAGCGCCTCCAAAATTCCAGCCCGCCCTTTACAGACGGTCTACCCGACAGCCGGGGATATCCAGATCCCCGATCCGCGTCCCGGAGCCGCCCAAAATTACAGAGAGCACTGCTCTTGACTCACCGGCAGCAAAGTGCGATCGTTGTTCACAACAGAGAGCAGCGCTCACAAAGGAGAATCCCGATGACCACCGCCACCCGCTACCTCGCCCCCACCGGTTTCGACCCGATCTTCAACCGGATCGTCAACCTGCTGCCCAAACTGGGCATCAGCATCGCCGGCTCCCGGCTGCTGGCCGTACGCGGCCGCAAATCCGGCGAGTGGCGGACCACCATGGTCAATGTGATGACCGCCGCCGACGGTGAGCGCTATCTCGTCGCGCCGCGCGGGCATACCCAATGGGTGCGCAATCTGCGGGTCGCCGGTACGGGCGAGTTGCGGCTCGGTCGCAAGACCGAAACGTTCACCGCGGCCGAGGTCGCCGATACCGACAAGATTCCGCTGCTGCGGCACTACCTCGAACGCTGGGGCTGGGAGGTCGACCGGTTCTTCGACGGTGTCACCAAGAACGCCACCGACGCCGAGCTCGCCGGAATCGCACCGGGATTCCCGGTTTTCCGGCTGGACACGGTGCGCTGATCAGGCGGTGGTCGCGCCGCGTGTCGCCAGGAAATCGATGGCGGCGACATAGCCGTAGCCGCCCATCCCGGCGATCACCGCATCGGCGATGGGCGAGATGTAGGAGTGCCGGCGGAACTCCTCACGGGCGTGCACATTGCTGATGTGCACCTCGACGATCGGCACCTCGGGGATGACCAGTGCATCCCGCAGCGCCACCGAGGTGTGGGTCAGCCCGCCCGGGTTGATCACGATTCCGGAAGCCGTACCGCGCGCGCCGTGGATGCGGTCGATCAGTTCGCCTTCGGAATTGGATTGGAAATGCGTGATCTCCCGGCCCCGCGCCGCGGCGGCCCGACGGCACAATTCGATTACATCCTCGAGGGTTTCCGTGCCGTACACCTCGGGCTGGCGAGTACCGAGCATATTCAGATTGGGGCCGTTGAGAACGAGGATCGGACTGCTCGGGGTTTGCGGGAAGGAGGCGTCGGGCATGACAGCAACCCTACCGACACCCCGAACGCGCACCGAGGGTTCTGGGCTACCGTTACGGGGTATCTCTGCAGTGGAAGCGGACTTGCGGGGTAACGCCACAGCGCCGTGGATCGATCGGTAGCGTAGCGAAGCCGGGTGTCCTCCGACAGTCCGGTAAATGATCATGGCCGGTTCGGCGGCGAGTTGGGTACGGCCACAACTACACACGGTGGAACAGGCTATGGTTTCGGGTTTGCGGGCACTCGCAAGCAGGCATTTTTCAGGTACGGTGGTCTTGTTACTGGAGTGGCAAGAGTGAAGAGTGGGCGACATGGATGTGTGGGGATCCCGCCGCTTTCGCTTCCGGGGCGCAGTGGCCCTTACGGGGGTGGCGGCTCTGGCAATCGCGATGGGATCGTGCGGGTCCGGCACCGAGCAGGCCGGTCCCGAATCGGTCGTCGATCAATTCACCGAACTGCTCGACGAGCGTGATCATGCCGCGGCGGCCGAACTGACCTCCTATCCCTCCGCCGCTTCGGCAACTCTGGGGCAAATGTTCGACGGGCTCGAAACCGGCAACGTCGACTACGAGAAAACGCAATTCATCGGACTGGACGCCGAAACCGGGATCTTCAGTCTGGACGTGCACTGGAACTTCGGTGAGCGCAAGGACTGGTCCTACAATCTGGAAGGCACCATCCGCAAACTCTCCGACGGGTGGAAGATCTCCTGGGATCCGGCCGTGGTGATGCCACAGCTCGAGCACGACCGCACCGTCCGGCTGGTGCGGACCACCCCCGAACCGGCGCCGCGCGTGGTGGACAATATCGGCAAACCGCTGATGACCCAGCAGACGATCAATGTCATCCAGCTCGATCCCGCGCGGATGCCCGACCAGGTCGCCTCCACCGATGCGCTCTCTCGCGCAATCGAACCGGTCGCCCCGTTGATCACCGGTGCGTCGCTGCGGGAGAAGCTGGCAGCGTCCGGCGGTAAACCCATTACGGCCGTGAGCCTGCGCGAAGGCGATTTCGCGATCCTGGAACCGGAGATGGCCCCGATTCCCGGTGTCGTGATGAAAAAGGAGCCGCGGCTGATCGTCTCCGATCGCCGGGTCTTCTCGCCGATGCTCGACGCCATGACCAATGTCTTCGAGGAAAGCCAGGACAAACATTCCGGCTGGGCCGTACAACTGTTCGAAAACGGGCAATTCGTCAAACAATTGGCCGGCCACCAGGGCCCGGCCGGTCCGGATATCGCCGGCACCATGGACCAGCGGCTGCAACGCGCCGCCGAGGACGCGGTGGTCAGTGTGGGCTCACCGGCCTCGATCGTGGTCACCCAGCCGTCCACCGGCGCCGTGGTCGCCGTCGCCCAGAACAACTACTCCAGTGCCCAAGGGCCGGTCGCGTTCACCGGGTTGTACCCGGCGGGCGGCATGATGGAGCTGTTCCGGGAGGTTGCCGCGGCGTCCGAGGGGAAGTCCGCGAAGGATGTCTCCGACGCCGAGGCGGTGGAAGCCGCGGCCGCGCTCGGCGTGGGCGTGGACTTCCGGGTACCCGGTCTGGAGGAGGTCACCGGCCGGCCCGCGGGCGCGGGCGACGCCGAACCGGTCCGTCAGGGCGGTGGTTCGGACGCACTGCTGGCCAGCCCCTTCGGTATGGCGATCGCGGCGGCGGCCATCGGCGACGGCACCCTGCGGCCGCCGATGATCGAACGGGGCCGCCCGGGCGAAACCGACGCGCCGACGGGCCCGCTCCCCGGGCCGGTCACCGATGCGGCGCGCCGAGTGCTGCGTGACGGGATGAAGGCGCCGCAGATGGCACGGTTGCGCGGATTCCGCGATGTCACCGGGTATTCCGCCAAGGCCGGCGAAGACGGCTGGCTCATCGCCACCATGGGTGACCTGGCATTCGCCATCCATATCGCCGATGTCGACAGCGGCGATATGGTCGTGCGGATGGGTGAACGGATGCTCGCCTCGTTCGCCAAACCCGACGAGTGAGGTCCGGCGTTTCCTAGTTGATCGCCCGGATCGCCGCCCGCCAGCCGAGCAGGAACAGGGCCAGCACCGACGCCGCCACGATGACGAAACTGACCGCCGTGCCCTGACCGCTGACCACCCGGAGCGCCATACCGATGATCAGGGTGCTCGACCAGATCACCAGGCCGGTCGGCCGCAGGCGCATACCGTTGAACGGTTCGGTTTCCCGGCGCCGCCGGTACAGCAGGTAGGCGGCGACCCAGCCGACGGCGAGTCCCGTCGCGAACGGCCATGCCGTACGCAGCAGACCGGCGAGGATCGCCTCGTCGTGACTGCGGCGCCCGATAACGCAGAACAGCACCACCAGCAGCGCGTCGACAACGATAGGTCCCAGCCATCTCACACTGCGCAGCATAATGGGTCGCAATCCGGCGAACTCCGTCCGTAGACCTGTCGCCGGGCGTTCCGCGCGGCGGGTCAGGCGTTGCGCCGGGTGAACTCCTGCTCGTATTCGTCGTCCTCGGCGTTGCGATTGCGGAACAAGAACGCGAACACTATCCAGCCGATGATGGCGATCAAGACGAAACTCACCAGCCGGTAGACGAACGCGGCGGCGACGGCCTGGGCCGCCGGCAGCCCTGCAGCGGCGGTGAGCCCGTAGATCAGGGTCGCGTCCACGTAGACGATGCCGCCGGGCGCGAACGGGATGGACCCCACCGCTTTACCGGCCGCGAACGCGATCAGCAGACCCGCCCACCGCGGGTCGCCGCCGATGGCGTAACACGCGGCACCCAGGCAGGCGACATCGGCGATCCGGTGCACCACTGCCCAACCGGTGACCCAGACGCCGTCGCGGGTGCCCATATCCACCGATTCGACCTGGGCCAGCATCTCCCGGATCTTCTCGCGCCCGGCGTCCGCGGGGCGTTTGCGCAACCGGTTGACCAGGGCCAGGCCGCGCCGGAACACCCCTTCGAGGGTGCCCGGATGGCGGGACGCGTAGTTACCCGCCCAGACCAGCGCCACCACGGCGGCCACCGACACGATGACGTTGACCGGGCCGACCCGCCCACCGGCCAGCACCGTGCCCAGCACACCGAGCAGGGCGAGCCCGGCGGCCGATACGACCCCGGAGAAGACGAGCTGCCACGACGCGACCACCGGGCTGGCGCCCCAGCGCCTGGTCTGGCGGTAGGTGAACGCGGTGGAGAAGACCTGCCCGGCCGGCAGCGTGACCGACATGGCCGTCGCGCCGTACACAACGGCCACCGATTTGAGCTGCCTGACCTCGACGCCGCCCGCCCGTAACAACTGTTTCTGCACCCGGCCGAAACCGGACATGGACAGCATTTGCAATGCGATACACGCCGCGACCCAGCCCCAATGGATTTCGGTAAGTTTCTGCCACGACTCGTGCAGCCGGGGATAGAGGTAAACCCCTTCCCCGATCAACAACAGCAGCAGTACGGAAACGGCCAGCCATTTGAGCCACCGGAATCTCCGGGAGCGTTTCCGATTCTCCGGCGTTTCGCCTGCCCCGGACACAGCAGGCGTATCCGCTGTATCACCGTTGGCAGTCACGAGCCCAGCCTAATGGACGCCGGTGGCCTGCCACCCGGCCCCGCAGCCGGGACTCACCGGAGCGCGTGCTATGTGCGTTCCGCCTCGTCGGCGGTAGGTTCCGATTCGACGGCCGTCGCGGCGGGCACTGTGCTGGTCTCGGCCACGGAATCGCTGGGCCAGGACAATCTCGTCTTACGGCGCCGCCCCCGTAACTGCACTTCCTCGCCGGCGGTCCAATTGCGCTGTTCGCTCTCCTCGGCGAAATAGAGCGCGGACCCCGAGGCGAGTGTCCGGCCCGGATGATCTTTCGCCAGTTCGGTGAGCCGTGACGCCTCGTTCACCGGGTCACCGATCACCGTATATTCGAATCGGTTGGCCGCACCGATATTGCCCGCCACTGCCAACCCGGCCGAAACTCCGATACCGATATCGAGCCCGGATATCGACCGCAATGCCACGCGCAGATCCCGGGCGGCGGCCAGTGCCGCCGTCGGCGCGTCCGGGCGGTCCAGCGGGGCACCGAATATCGCCAGGGCGGCATCGCCGACGAACTTGTTCACGAATCCGTGATGGCGGTCGATCACATCGACCACCACGCGGAAGAATTCGTTGAGCAAATTCACCACCTCGGTCGGCGGATGTTCGGCGGCGGTGGCGGTGGAACCGACCATATCGACGAAAAGCACCGCCACGAACCGGGTCTCCCCGCCGAGCTCGGTGCCGTAATCCAGGGCGCGCTGCGCCACCTCGGCGCCGACATGCTGGCCGAAGAGTTCCTGCAGACGCTGCCGGCTCGCGGCCTCCTCCATCATCCGGTTGAAACCGACCTGCAGTAGCCCGATCTCGCTCCCGTCGAAGACCTCGACCTGCACCTCGCGGGAACCGTTCTGCACCTGGTCGATGGCCTGGCTGAGCTGACGGACCGGGTCGGAGATACTCGACGCCGTCAGCATGGACAGCGCCAGCGCCTGCATGATCACCACCCCGCACAGCAGCAGGATCGACACAGCCAGCGACTGCGCCGAGAATTTGACGTCCGACGAGATCTGGGTCACGCACAGCAGCACGATCGCGATGGTGGGGGCGAAGGTCCCCATACCCCAGGTCATCGCCATCCGGGTACCGACGCCGGGGGTGAGGGTGTGGTCGAAACGGCCCGCGCTGAGCGCCTCGGCGGCGACGGGGCGCAGAATCCGCTCGCCCAGCATGTAGGTGAAACCGAACACGATGGTCGCGGCCATGCATTCGGTGATGATCACCGTACCGGCCAGTGCCGGAGTCTCGGAGATGATGGCGGTGGCCAGGACGGCGCCACCGAGAATCCACAGCGCCAGATGCAGGATCGCCTGCCGCAGCGGCGCGTGCAGGGTCGCCATCTGTTCCTGCCGGCTGGGTGGCCCGCCGCGCACCTGCCAGCGCATCACCGGCCGCAGCATCAGCGCCGAGGCGACCACACTGAGCACCCCGCCGGTGACGAACACCACCCCGGGGACGAGTAGCCCGATCTGCCGGGTTCCGGGTTGCTCGCCCTCCGGCACCGGCAACCCGTACTGTATGAACGCCCACACCAGCACCGCACCGAAAGCGTTCGCGAGCAACATCGAGGTGAGGTACAGCGGCCAGCGCGTATGCATGGTCTGTTTGACCGCTTCCAATGGCGCTGACACATGTACTAACTTAGCGTCCGGCCCCGACGCCCCGGCGCTCCCGGGTTGGGCGCCGCAGGAGGGGTACGCGGTCGCCGCGGACCGGGCGCGGCCCGGTGCCGGGCCTGTTCCCGCCGCGCTCGTTAGGCTCGGCCGGGTGACCGAGCCGAAACCGACCGCCGCAGACGCCGTTCACCCGATCGTGCGGCAGACCGCCGAATGGGCCTGGCGACTACTGGTGATTTTCGCCCTGGTGGCGGTGCTCGCGGCAGCCGTGCGAAGGCTCGATACCGTAGTGATTCCGCTGGCCATCGCCTTGCTGGCGGCCGCGTTGCTGGCTCCGCTGGTGGATTGGATGCAGCACCGCGGTGTGCCGCGGGGGCTCGGGGTCGTGGTCGCACTGGTCGGTTCCCTGGGCCTGGTGGCGGGGGTCGTCACGTTTGTGGTGGAACAGTTCGTGGTGGGTGTACCGCAGCTGTCCGACGAGTTCACCAGCAGCATCCACAAGGTGCAGGACTGGCTCATCACCGGCCCCATGCATCTGAGCGACGACCAGATCCGGACGGCCGGCGACGCGGCGATCCGCACCATCCAGTCCAACCAGGACACGCTGACCAGCGGCGCGCTGACCACCGCGACGATGATCGGCCATATCCTCACCGGCACCTTTCTCACGCTCTTCATCCTCATCTTCTTCCTCTACAGCGGGTACCAGATCTGGGAGTTCGTGACCCGGATCGTGCCGCGCGCGCATCGCGAACGGGTGCGGACGGCGGGGGAACTCGGCTTCGGGTCGCTGGTGGGCTTCGTGCGGGCCACCGTCGCTGTCGCGGCCGTGGACGCGATCGGGATCGGCGCCGGACTGGCGCTGCTGGGGGTCCCGCTGGCGCTACCGCTGGCCTCGCTGGTGTTCATCAGCGCGTTCATCCCGATCATCGGCGCATTCCTGGCCGGTTTCGTGGCCGTGTTCATCGCCCTGGTGACGAAGGGTTTCGTCACCGCGTTGATCGTGCTGGGCATCATCGTCGCGGTGATGCAGGTGGAAGGCCATGTCCTGCAACCGCTGCTGCTCGGGCGGGCGGTGCGGATCCATCCGCTCGCGGTGGTGCTGGCGATCGCCGCGGGCCTGGTCCTGGGCGGGATCGCGGGCGGCCTGCTGGCGGTACCGCTGGTGGCGGTGCTGAACACCGCGATCCGCTCCCTGCTCGCCGAAGACCCCGAAGAACTGATCGCGGAATTGGCCGCGGACCGCAAGGGTATCTATGCGGCCGAACCCGATTCACCCGAACACGCGACGGAAGGTACGGGGCGATTCGCGATCGCCGCGCTGCTCGCCGAGGCACAGCGCAGGCTGATCCTGCCCCGGCCGTCCGACGCCGAACCCCTGGGCTCGCCGGCACCGGAATCGGCGCCGGCGCTCGCCGCCGGTGCAGAGCCCGCCACCGCCGGGGACCCCGGCCCACCGGATGGACACCGCGAGAAGACTCCGCCGGCCGATCCGGTAGACGCCGGTGAAACGGGAGGTCACAAGGTCTGATCCGGCAGGAAAAGCCCACCGTATCCGGGAATGCCCTGATGCGGGACCGGGCCGGTGCTGGGTAATCTCGGACCTATGAACGGCCCCGATCCGGTATTCGACGGTGCGGGTCCCGGTAGCCGGATCGGCAACCGGGACCTGCGTGTTTCCGATGCCGAACGGGAACACGTCGGACAGTTGCTGCAACGCGCGGTGGGTATGGGCATGCTGTCGCTGGGCGAGTTCACCGAACGGATGGATACCGCGCTCGCCGCCAAGACCCGGGGTGAGCTGAATTCCGTGCTCGTCGATCTGCCGGGCGTGCGGTTGATCGGCGAACCCACCGCGCCGCAACCGGCCCACGGCAAACCCGCCCCGCTGCCGCAGCCCGGCGATACCGCGCGGGCGCCGCTGTCGGGTGTGGTGCAGGGCGGGATCATCCGCCCGCGGATGTCGGGGGTCACTCGTCGCGGCGACTGGCAGGTCGCACCGGTGTTGCGGGTCAACAGCTGGCTCTCCGGCGTAACCCTGGATTTCACCCAGGCGGTGATGACCACCCAGGTGGTGGAGATCCAGGTGGACGACTACGCCAGTTCGCTCACCCTGGTCGTCCCACAGGAGGCAACGGTCGACCTGGACGGACTGGAACTGATCGGGTCCAGCGTGAACAACAAGGTGCGCAGCGGTCCGCCGATCGGTCCGCTGCATCTGCTGGTGCACGGCCGGGTCCGGTTCGGATCGGTCACCGCCAAACAACCGTTCATGGCCCACTGGCGGCGCCTGCTCGGCAACTGAACCGCACACGAGACCCGCGGTGTCAGCGGGCCGTGGCGGCCGCTACTGCGGGTCCTCGCGGCGGCGCAGCAATTCGTTCACGCTGACCGAACGCCCTTCACTGTGGTGCCTGCCCGTTTCCTCGGCGGTCGGCGGTGTCCCGGCCTGCTGCCGGCGCGCCGATCGCAGACCTGCCATCCAGGATTCGATGCTGTTGCGTTCCCGCGGGTCCGGGTCCTGTTGCGGGCCCGCCGATCCGGCGGATTGTTCGGCCAGGCTGTCGGGGCGCGGCCGGGCCGGTGGCGCGGGTCGCGCCGGCGGTCCCGGATTACGAGGCTGCGCGGGCATCTCCGGCGGCAGACCACGCGGTACGCGGCGAGGCAGTTCGGGCAGGCCGGATTGCGGCGCGGCCGGCGATCCGCCGCCCGGGTTGGAGACGCGGGGCATCGGGCGCGGTTGCGAGCCTTGATCAGGCGCGGAACCCGATTCCGGATAGCCGGGCTGCCGCTGATTCTGGACCGGACGCGGCGGGGCCGGCGGCCGGCCGGGACCGGGGGTGGGCCTGCCGCCGGACGGCTGGGGACCGGCAGGGCGCGGCGGTGCGGGGGGCCGGCTCGGTGCGCCGGGTAGCCGTAGGGAGCTGTCCTGCCGCGGCGCTGCCGGATCGTTGTTCATCCGCGCCTGCTGTGGTGTCGGGGGCAGCGGCGGCGCGTCCGCGGCGGTCGGGTAGACCGTGCGGCCGGATACCTCGCGGCTCTCGGCGTCCTCGATCGGTTCGGAGGCGAACAGCCCACGCAGGGTCGGCGTCGCGAAACCGGATCGGCCCGGCTGCGGTCCGGCGTTCGGGCGGCCGGGGGCAGCGCTACCCGGCGGGGTCTGCGGACCGGCTTGGTTTCCCGGCTGGTCGGGGCGGGGCTGATTCTCCGGCCGACCTGCGCCGGGCTGAAGGCCGGGCCGGGGCGGTCCGGGCGGGCTGCCGGGTCGCGCCGAACCGGGCTGGTTGCCGGGGTGCGCCGGGCCTGATTGATTGCCGCCCGGCCGGCCGGGACCCGGGTCGCGGCCCGGTCCCGGGGGCGCCGGATGGGGATCGTTGCCACGGTTGGCGCCGGGGCCCGAAGCGCCGGGGGAGCGTTCCGGTGCACGGCCCGGGCCCGCGCCGGGACCACCCTGCCGCGGAGCCGCGGAATCGGTGGCGCCGCGGTCGGGACCGGCGGCTCGCGCACCACCGGGCCCAGCGGAGCCGTCCGCCGGCGGCCGGGGGCCGCGGGCGGGTGCCCGGTTCTCTTCGGCCGCCGGGCGAGTGTGCCGGCCGGTCGCCGTGGGATCGTCCTCCGGCCCGCCGCGACCGGGTTCGCCCTCGGTCGGCGGGGTGGCGCGTGGCCGGGTGGGGTCGGGCGGGGTGGGCATCGATTGTTTCGGCGCGGTCGGTGTGGAACCGGCCGGTGCCTGTTTGTCGGCGCCCTTGCGCGCACTCTTGGGTACCGCGCTCATATGCGCGGTGGGTGCGGCTGCCTCGATCTCTTCGCGGCTGCGTTTGAGCACCGGCGTCTTACGTTGTTTCTCCGACGCGAGCGCAGGCATCTGCATGGTGACGGGATCGGTGACCGGCGTCGTTTTGACCAGGTCCACCACATCGCCCGCGCCGGGGCGCTCGTCGTCCAGGATCGGCTCGCCCAGGCCGATCTTCTGCTGGATCCGCTTCATCCAGGCCGGTGCCCACCAGCAGTCGTCGCCGAGCAGTTTCATGGTCGCGGGGACCAGCAGCATGCGCAGGACGGTGGCGTCGATGATGAGCGCGGCGATCATGCCGTAGGCGATGTACTGCATCATCACCAGATCGGAGAACGCGAATGCGCCGGTCACCACCAGCAGGATGAGAGCGGCGGCGGTGATGATGCGCCCGGTGTGCGCGGTGCCGATCCGCACGGCTTCGGTGGTCGAGGCGCCCTGGGCGCGCGCTTCGACCATCCGGGACAGTAGGAACACCTCGTAGTCGGTGGACAGGCCGTAGATGATCGCGATGATCAGCACCAGCACCGGGGACATGATCGGCTGCGGGGTGAAGTTCAGTAGGTCCGCACCGTGGCCGTCGATGAATATCCAGGTCAGGATGCCCAGGGTGGAGCCGAGACCGAGCACGCTCATCAATGCCGCCTTGATGGGCAGCACCAGCGAGCCGAAGGTCAAGAACATCAGCACCGTCGTGACCAGCAGCACCACGGCGATCATCAGGGGTATTCGGTCGACCAGGGCGTCGATACTGTCGCCCTGAAGCGTCGGCTGCCCGCCGACCAGCATCGTCACATCGTCCGGTACGTCGATCGCCCGCAGATAGTCCACGGTCGGCCGGTAGTTGTCGGAGTCGACAAGTGTCGCATCCGTGCGGAACACGTTCTCTTGGGTCGGTGACTCCGATGGCACACCGAAACCTGTGGCGTCGGCCAGCCCGGGCGCCTTGTCGGCCTCCTTCAATACTTTCGCGATGGAGGACGTGTTCTCGCTGAGGAAGATCAGCTGGATCGGGTCGGATTGGCGCAGCGGGAAGGTTTGATCGAACTCCTCCTGTGCGAGCCGTACGTCGTTGTCCGGCGGCAGATACTTTTCGCTCATCCCGCCGAAGGCCAGGTTCTTCACCGGGATTATCAGCAGCAGGAGCCCGACGCAGATCGGGATGGCGATCTTGAGGGGATGCTGCATGACCCAGGTGGTGACCCGCCCCCAGATGCTCGCCTCGACCTCTTCCGCGGATTTGGTCTTGCGCATCTTCTTGAAGCTCAGCATGTCTACCCGCGGCCCCAGCACGCCGAGCATGGCAGGGAGCAGGGTGATGGAGCCGAGTGCGGCCAGCGCGACGGTGGCGATGGTTCCGTAAGCCATCGATTTCAGGAAGCCCTGTGGGAACAGCAGGAGACCGCCGAGGCTGGCGATGATCATGGTCGCGGAGAACACGACCGTTCGTCCGGCGGTCATTACCGAACGCCGGACAGCGGCCGCGGTGTCGTACCCCTCGGCTAGTTCTTCCCGGAATCTGCTGACGATGAACAACCCGTAGTCGATGGCCAAGCCCAGGCCGATCATCGAGACCACGGCACCGACGAAGGTATTCACCTCGGTGAACTTCGTGACCAGCATGAGAATGCCCTGCGCCGCGATGATGGTCAGGCCGCCGACGATCAGGGGGAGCCCGGCGGCCACCACACCGCCGAAGATGAAGAACAGCAGGATGCCGACCGCTGGGATGGCCAGGATCTCCATCCGCTTCTGGTCGTGCGCCATGGTGTCGTTGAGCGTGCCCGCCACCGGTTGCAGGCCCGCGACCTGTACATCGACCCCGTCGATGAAGAAGACATCCTTCACGGCGCGGTAGTTGCGGACCATCTCGTCGTCGTTGTTGCCGACGATCGCGATGGAGGCGAAAGTCTTGGTCCCGTCCTTCGAACCGACCACCGAGGGCTGGGCTTCACCGGTTTCGGTTTTCCAGTAGGCGAAGTTCACCTTGGCGATCTGATCGGGGTGTTCGCGCGGCAACCGGTTGAGGTTGTCGACGATCTTGTCCCGGAACGCGGGGTCGGAATCGACGGTTTGCCCCTCGGGTGCGGTGTAGAGCACCAGCACATCGGCGTTGTGATCGCGACCGAAGGCGCCGTCGGAGATCTCGGCGGCCTTCACCGATTCCGAATTCGGATCGAACAAACCGCTGGAGGTCAGGTGATCCGCCAGCCCGAGACCGTAGGCACCCAGACCCAGCATCCCTGCAACAACGACTCCGATAACGGCGAAACGCAGCCGGTAGACCAGATCGCCCCAGCGGGTGAACACTTTAAGCGACTCCTTGTGCGGGGCGAGAGGTGAGCAGCGCCGACAGCGGCCGGAACGGCTGCAGCCAGGCACCCTCGTCGGGCAACGAGTCGAGGCTCACCCGTGGGAGCGGTTCACGGAACACACCCGGGATGTCCTCGAGGTCGACGAATTCGAGAGTATCGGATGTTACGGCCCAACTCGCGTGCTCGCGGAAGCCGAGTACCTGAACCGGGATTCCGTCGGCGGCGAGCTGTTCGAGTGGTTCGCGGAACGCCTGGCCGTCTGCCGAGGCCACGATGATTCCGGCCAGGCCCGCGCCACGGGTGCGTTGCGCGATATGGCCGAGCATATCGGAGTCGACATCGGAATCTTCGTCGATCTTGGGTTTGGCGAAGACGGCGTAACCGACGTTGCGTAGGGCTTCCACCCACGGCCGGACCACGTCGGCGGTGCCGGGGGCGATATTGGTGAACACCGTTGCTTCCGGCTCCACCCGTTGTTTCTCGCCCGCGGACAATTCGGCGGTGCGGGCGAGTAACCAGCGGCCCAGCGCGTCGAACCGGGGACGGTAGGCGGCAGTGGGACGTCCACCGAGAATCGCGCCCAGACCCATGTCCAGGTTGGGGGCGTCCCAGACCAGCAGCACGCGCCGGAGTCTGTCCGGATCGGGCCCGGTGGTCTCGGCACCGGGTTCGTGCAGACTTTCGGCAACCTCGCCGCCGGACGGGGCCATCTCACTGACGCTCATCATTCGATCTTGCCCCATATGAACTCGTTGATCGCACTTCCGGCCCGATGTGCCTTGCTCTCGAATTTGGTGACGGGGCGTTCGAATCCGATCGGCGCCGATTCGCGATGCTGTGCGCTCACTCCGCCGGTGGTCTCGTTCAAGCCGACGAGCAGGGGTTCTGCCGCGCCGACCGCCGCGATGTGCTCGGCGTAATCGGCGTGGTCGGTCGCTACGTGCAGCACTCCGCCCGGCCGCAGCCGGTCGGCGATGAGAGCGAGGGTGGCCGGCTGCAACAGCCGGCGCTTGTGATGGCGCGCCTTCGGCCACGGGTCCGGGAAGAACACGCGCACGCCGGTCAGCGATCGGGGAGCAATCATGTTCTCCAGCACATCTACCGCATCGCCGCGCAACAGCCGGATATTACCGATCTCGTCGCGTTCGATCCGCTGGACGAGTTGCGCCAGGCCCGGCTGGTAGACCTCGATACCGATCAGGTTCAGGTGCGGTTCGGCCTGTGCCATCTCGGCGGTCGCGGTACCGGTTCCGCAGCCGATCTCGATGACCAGCGGCGCCGGGCGCCCGAACCAGGTGTCGGCGTCGAGCGGTTCGTCGGCGACCTCGCGGCCGATCAGCGGCCAGGTGCGATCCCAGGATTTCTGCTGGTTGGGGGTGAGTGCGCCGCGCCGGGACCGGAAACTGGTGACCCGCGGGTAGAGCCGGGATCCGGTGCGCGATCGCGTCCGGGGCCCGGTCCCGTCCGTCGTGCTGGACGATGCGGGCGGAGTCGGGTCGGCGGGGCGGACGGCGTCGTTCACGTCCCTATTGTCCAACATGGCCCGGGATCGTCCGAACCGGACCGAGCGCGGCGCTACTCGCGGGTAGTCGATGCTTTTCCTGTGAGCCCGGATCCTGTTCGTGCCCGGTCGGTGGCTCGTTGTACTGCCCGGGGACGCTGTCTGCCCACGCCCAGCGCGCTGGGGGCGCTCTTCTGACAGAATGCGCACCGGAACAGGGGGTGCGAACGGTGACAGTCGAAAGATCGGACAGGTACATGCGGGAGGCGGGGGCAGCGGATCCGCTCGAGCGGATGATTTCGACGTTGCGAATGGGCGACGGGGTGGACACCGGTGTAGCGAACGGGATCGAGGCGGCGGTCCAGCGGTGGCGGTCGCTACCGCGGGCGCAGGTGGCGGGTCGCGCCCGGTCCGGGCGCACCACGGTGGCCGAGGCGCTGGGTCTGCAACACGGGGCCGAGACCGCGCCGGTCGACGAACCCGGCTCCCCGGACCCCGTGCTCGACGCCGACATCATCATCTATGTCCTGGCCAGTACCCCGTCGCCGGGGGACCGGCGGATCCTGGGGTCGCTACCGCCGGAGCGCACGCTGGTGGTCGTGAACAAATCCGACGCGATCGGCACCGGCTGGGCCGATGCGGTAGCGGCCGCGGAACAGTTTTCCCGGGCATTCGGGCTACCGGCCTTCCCGATCGTCGCAAGCCTGGCCGCGCGAACGGTCGCCGGTGCGCTGCGCGAGACCGATCTGGCGTTGCTGCGCCGGCACGCCGGTAACCGTTCCCTGTCGGCGGTATCGGCGGAGGCGTTCGTCTCCCCGGCCGCGGGTCCCGATACCGCTGAGCGGGCGGACCTGCTCGAACGCTGGGATCTGTACGGCGCCGCCTGTGTGCTGGCGGCGCTGGAACGGGAACCGGACCTCGCACCGCAGACGGTATTGCAGATCCTGAACACGGTGAGCGGGATCGAACCCGTGGCCCGGCTGCTCGGGCTGCGCTATCAACAGGCGATATCCCGGCGGGCCGGCGGGCTGGTCGACGAACTGACCCGGCTGGCGGCGCGGGCTGTCCCGCAGGGCAGCAGCCGGGCGCGTGCGCTGATCACCGAATATCTGGATACCGACGAGGCGAGATGGCTGGGCTTGTGCGGTGGGCTGGTCGATCCCGCGGTAGCGCATCTGGCGGCCGGTTATCCCCGTTTCGAACCCGCGGACGCCGACGATGCTCTCGCTCGCGCCATCCGGTGGCGTGCGGTGGTCGCCAGTGATCTGTCACCGGCCGCCCGGCGCGCCGCGGTACGCGTACACAACGGCTACGTCCGGGTATGGGAACGGATGAGCAGTGTCGGACTCTGATGCGGTGTCGGATACCGACCTCGGTCCGGGGGCCGGCGCTACCGCCGCGGCTGCCACTTCGCACGGTGCGACGTTCCCCGAACCGGTCGCCGCCGTAGTGCGCCGCTGGAACCCCCAGGGCATGGCGCTGCTCGACACCATGACCGTCGCCGGGAACAACGCGGAGGTCCGGTTGCTGGGCCCCGACGACGCGAACACCACTCTGCTGCGCACCGAACTCGCCCGTTTCGAACCCCGGATCGAACTGAGCACGCCGTCGGCCGACCCCGCCGGCGCTGCCTCGGGCTCGATCACCGTGCTGGTCCTGGATGCCGGTGTGGCGATCGGTGCCACCGAACTCGATCTCGTGCGCCGGCTGCGTGCGGCCGGCAGCCGGGTACTGCTGGTTCTGAACGGCACCCACGCCCATCTCGACTGGCAGCTGGTCCGCGACCGTAGCGCCGAACTCCTCACCGCCGCCGGGCTCGACTGCGAGATCGTGCCGGTTTCCGCCCGGCTGGCGCTCGCCGCCCGGACGGCCGGAGATTCGGCGCTGCTGGACCGGTCCGGGCTCGCCTCGCTGCACGCCCGGCTGGCCGCACTCACCACCGATACCACCACCGTGGACACCCGCCGGTCGGCCGCGGCCATCCAGGTGCTGGCCCAGACCCTCGATCGGATCGCGCAGGAGGAGGCGCTGCTCGCCGCCGGTAGCGAAGCCGAAATGCTGCGTACCGAACGCGCGCGGCTGCTCGCCGAGCGCGACGGCGGGCGGGCGGTCGCGGTATCCACGCTGCGCGCCCAGCTCAACTTGGCGCGGATGGATCTGCTGACCCAGGTGGGGCACCGGGTGCGCGCGCTGCACGCCGAAGCCCGCACCGAACTGGATCGCCTGGACCGTGCGGGGCGGGCCAGTTTCCCGGAGCGCCTGCGCGCCGCGGTGGCGGCGCTCACCGATCCGGTCGACCGCGATATCGCCGCCCGGCTCACCGAGTTGCGGGCGCGCGCGGCCGCCGCCGGACCCGGCGCGCCGGACCGGGCCCCGGATTACCGGCACGATCCGGCACCCACACTCGGCCCGGATCCGCAACCCCGCGGCCGGGGTGTCGAAGATCACCTCATGATCGTTGTCGGCGCGTCGGCGGGGGTCGGTCTGGGACGCCTGCTCGTCTCGCCGCTGGCCCTGGTGCCCGCCCTGGACGTGGCCACGATCCCGGTGACCCTGTTGCTCGGCGCCGGCGCGGCGGCCTGGGTGGTGCGCGCCCGCCGCCAGCTCGCCGACCGGGATCACCTGCGGCAATGGGTCGTGGACGCCATCGCGAATGTGAAGGCCCAGCTCGAGCAGCGTGCGGTAACCGCCCTGGTGGAGGCTGAAACGGAACTGTCCGACGAAATGGTCCGGTCCGCCGCGGATCGGATGCTCGCCGTGGACCGGCGCGTCGCCGAGCTCGAAACGGCGCTGCGCCGGGCCACCTCCGGACAGCCCGGCCGGCTCGCCGCCTGTGCGCGTGACCGGCAGATACTCGAGCAATGGACGCCGGATTCCGGAAAATAGTTTGTCCACCCCTATTGATAGGCAACCCGCTTCCATAGGGGCCGCAATACCGCGTTAACCTCTAGACAGGAACCTGGGCGTCCGCTTGGTCCTGGTGCACATCCCCGAGACCCGGTGGTGGGTACAGCGGGCCGTAGCGGGCGCCTCACCCGCCAATGGTGGCGCTAGGTGTTTTCGCGCTGGTCACGGGCCCGAGGGCCAGGGCGGAAGCAGCTGTTGCCGCCCATTTCAGGAGAGTTTTCATGACCTCAGCGACCATTCCCGGTCTTCGTGGATCCGACGGCACCGCGCCGACCGAACACAGCGAACTGCTCGCCTGGGTTCAGGAGGTCGCCGAACTGACTCAGCCGGAGCGAGTCGTGTGGGCGGACGGTTCCGACGCCGAATGGGACCGGCTCACCACCCAGCTCGTCGAGGCGGGCACCTTCAAGAAGCTGGACGAGAAGAAGAAGCCGAACTCGTTCCTCGCGTTATCCGACCCCTCGGACGTGGCCCGGGTCGAATCGCGCACCTACATCTGTTCCAAATCCGAATCGGATGCCGGCCCGACCAACAACTGGGTCGACCCCACCGAGATGCGCGCCACCATGACCGAGCTGTACCGCGGCTCGATGAAGGGCCGCACCATGTACGTGGTGCCGTTCTGCATGGGCCCGCTCGGTGCCGAGGACCCCAAGCTGGGCGTCGAGATCACCGATTCGGAATACGTCGTGGTCTCCATGCGGGTGATGACCCGCATGGGTCAGGCGGCGCTCGATCTGCTGGGCACGGATCGGCCGTTCGTCAAGGCACTGCATTCGGTGGGCGCGCCGCTGGCCGAGGGCCAGGCCGATGTCCCGTGGCCGTGCAACGACACCAAATACATCACCCACTTCCCCGAGGACCGCGAGATCTGGAGCTACGGCTCCGGCTACGGCGGTAACGCGCTCCTCGGCAAGAAGTGCTACTCGCTGCGTATCGCCTCGGCCATGGCCCACGACGAGGGCTGGCTGGCCGAGCATATGCTCATCCTGAAGCTGATCTCGCCCGAGGACAAGGCGTACTACGTGGCCGCCGCGTTCCCCAGCGCCTGCGGTAAGACCAACCTCGCGATGATCCAGCCGACGGTCCCGGGCTGGCGCGCCGAAACCCTGGGCGACGATATCGCCTGGATGCGGTTCGGCAAGGACGGCCGGCTGTACGCGGTGAACCCGGAGTTCGGTTTCTTCGGCGTCGCCCCGGGTACCAACCGCTCCTCCAACCCGAACGCGATCGAGACGCTGGAAGCCGGTAACACCGTCTACACCAACGTCGCCCACACCGACGACAACGATGTGTGGTGGGAAGGTCTCGAAGGCGAGCCCGATCACCTGATCGACTGGAAGGGCAACGACTGGTACCTGCGGGAAACCGAAACGCTGGCCGCGCACCCGAACTCGCGGTACTGCACTCCGATGTCGCAGTGCCCGACCCTGGCCGCCGAATGGGACGACCCGCAGGGCGTGCCGATTTCGGCGATCCTGTTCGGCGGGCGCCGCAAGACCACGGTCCCGCTGGTCACCGAATCCTTCGACTGGCAGCACGGTGTGTTCATGGGCGCCACCCTGTCCTCGGAGCAGACCGCCGCCGCCGAAGGCAAGGTCGGCACCGTGCGCCGTGACCCGATGGCCATGCTGCCGTTCATGGGCTACCACGTCGGCGATTACATGGCGCACTGGATCAACGTCGGTAAGAACGCCGACGCCGGGAAACTGCCGAAGATCTTCTACGTGAACTGGTTCCGCCGCGGCGACGACGGCCGGTTCCTGTGGCCGGGATTCGGCGAGAACTCCCGCGTCCTGGAATGGGTCGTCGGCCGGATCGAGGGCACGGCCGCGGCGGAGAGCACCCCGATCGGCAATGTGCCGACGGCCGCCCAGATGGATCTGGCGGGTCTGGACGCGGACCCGGCCGATGTCGACGCGGCGCTGGCGGTGGATGCCGACGAGTGGCGGGCGGAGATCCCGCTCATCGAAGAGTGGTTCGAATTCGTCGGCGACAAACTGCCTTCCGGTGTGCGTGACGAGTTCGAGGCGCTGAAACAGCGTATTCAGTGATAGCTGGGGCTTGGGGGTGAGCGTCGTGGATTGCGGCGCTCTACCTCCGGCCCGGCACTGTTGACTCCGCTTTCGGGGGATCCGCGTTGGGCGGGCTTTAATTTTGAGCTGCCCCGTGCCTCGCGGGCTGTGATATTGGGCCGCATCGCGCCCTGGGGGCAGGGCACCCGTTGACTCAGCCCTCGGTGTAGACGGCCCGTGAAGGGGCGGGCTGTGATATTGGAGCCGCTCCGAGGCTCGAGGGCGGGGCCCTTTCGGGCCCGGTTCTTCACTCCCGCCGGTCGGTCGCTGCGCTCCCTCCCTCTGGTCGCTCCAGAACCGGGCGGGCCCCGCCCATGGGGCTGGTTAAAGGGGCGGAGGCCCCAGATGGTCGACACCATCCGGGTTTTGGGTGTGCAATGTCGTTGATGGGTGTTTCGCTCGGGCCGGGGATCGTTTGTTCGGTGCTCTGTCCCGTGTGAATGTGGCCGGGGCGTTCGGCCAGCGAGATGTGCGTTGTGGGCTCCGTGTTGGGGCGGCCCGGGCGTGATGGCACATCGGGCGACTCGGGCCGAATTCGAGGTGCCGTTACTTGCTGCGGTGCGGGCCGGCGGGTTCTCGAGGGCTTGCGGGTGGGGTGCGTCGGTGCGGCGCAGGGTGGTATGGGCGGTTTTGCCTTATTCTGGGGATGTATCGAATCCCATGCTCACGCAATGCTGAATGCCGGACTGTCCCGCTCCTGATCGGCCCGCCTTCGCACGATCCACGGCCCGAGCCGATCACTCCGCGAGAGGTGGTTGGAAATGGCCGAAGGGCAGCTGTCCCCGCAGTCCAGTGATGATGTCCCGGTGAGCACCCCACTGCATCGGGCGGCCGGCCGGTTGCAGTCGGCGCTGCCGGAGGGGTGGCAGGTGGAAGTGGTCGACGCGGCGGACGGGTCGCCGGACGGTGGCCAGATTCTGCGCGCATTGCTGGTTACCGAATAGTTTGCTCGCCAGGGGGTTTCCCGGGGTGCCCGGGATGCTCTGTCATAGGGTCTATTTCACGCATTGCGCGTTGCCGGCTGCTCGACTGTGGCAGGGTTTGTGCTGCGCGGCAGCCGGACTCGTAGGGTTTCCGGCGCTGGTCCGTGCCTGTCTGCGTGCGCCGCTCGTCGGCCTCTCGTCGAATTCTTCCCTCTCGGTTCGTATTTCATCGAACGCACTATTGCGATTTGTTGCTGGATCGCGCATGATGTTAGCCAGGTATCAGCTCGCTCCATTCATCGAACCGAAGACCCACAATCGGGAGTGCGTTCATGGCGGTGCAAGTGATCGGCCGGGCGTTGATGACCAGCGACCAGACCGACCATCAAGCGAAAAGCGTTGGCAGCGGCGGCTGGGTCGTCTCGTTTCTACCAGGACGGACCCTGACCACCGAGCAGGCAATGGCTGCTATACAGGCGGCCGAAGCGGTGGCGGTGGTCGGGGGATTGGCCGATCAGGTCGGGCTCACCACACTCGAAACCGTCGGGCTCGCCATCCAGGAGTCGCCCTGGACCCGGGCAGAACCCGTGGTGCGCAACGGCTGGCGCGACCGGATCGGCCGGCGCCGCCCGCAACTCGCGCTCTAGTCCTACCGCGGTGACCCGCCGGGCTTTTCGGCGACCACCACCAGATTGCTGACGAGTAGCTCCCGCAGCCCGGGAACCCGGACCAGCCACCAGGCCCAGCGCGGGTGATAGCGCGGGAACACCGCATGCACGGTCGCGGTGGTGCGCTCGGACCAGCGCACACCGTCGCGGGCGGGCACCGCGAACAGCGACACCCCGAAACGGTTCTTCGGCTCCCTGCCGTTCTTCCGGCGGTACCGGCGCGCGGCGTACTCGCCACCGAAGTAGTGCCAGGGCCCGGTTTCGTGACCGCCGAACGGCCCCAGCCATACGGTGTAGGACAGCACGATGATCCCGCCGGGCCTGGTCACCCGCACCATTTCGTCGGCCATCCGCCACGGGTCCGGGATATGTTCGGCGACATTCGACGAGAAACAGATATCGACGGCATCGTCGCGGAACGGTAGCGCCATCCCGGAGCCGCGCACCGCCGCCGGAACCGAGATACCCGCGGCATGCATCTCGGAGGGGTCGGGCTCGACCGGGATGTACCGGGCACCGGCCCGGGCGAATTCGTCGGCGAAGTAGCCGGGCCCGCCGCCGACGTCCAGCACGGTCGTTCCGGCCAGATCGCGGCCGGTGAGATCGGCGTGGAAATCGCCGAGCAGATGCACGCTGTCGGTGGCGATACCGCCGTAGAAGCGGGCGGGGTCGGTCTGCTCGAATCGGAAACTGCGCAGCAGTCGTACCGAGCGTCCCAGGGTGGCGCGCCGGGCGAAACGGAACCGTTTCCGTGACTGCCGCGGCACGACCGGTTCCGCCGCCCGGGGGCCGGGAACACCGGCCGCTGCGGGGGCGAGGTCCGCCGCTGCGGGCGGTATCCGGACCATGGAGGATTCCTCGGCGTCGAGCACGATGCCGAGTCTCGCATATTGTGACCGGCCACAGTATCTCCGGCGGCGCCCGGCCGGGACGACCGGTCACGATTGCGCTGCGCTGCGCCCGGATCGGCGGCCCGACATTGGCAAAAGCATGAGACATGCAGGTGGGGCGACCTACCGGGCAGTACTGCGCGCTAGGGTGTAGCGCGATGCCCTGTCCCGTCCGCGGGACGACCGGACAGTCCCGTCCGCGGGAACACTGCGACAGTCCCGTCCGCGGGAACACTGCGACAGTCCCGTCCGCGGGACCCGAACCAACCGGAGAAGCCCCGACGTGCGCGAAGTACTCCTACTCTGCTGGCGTGATACCGGGCATCCGCAGGGCGGCGGCAGCGAACGGTACCTGGAGCAGGTAGGCGCCCAGCTGGCCGCCCGTGGCGTGCGGGTGACCCTGCGGACAGCCCGCTACCCCGGCGCGGCGAAACGTGAGCGGCTCGACGGTATCGATATCAGCCGCGGTGGAGGCCGATTCACCGTATACCCCCGGGCGCTGGCCGCGATCCTGTTCGGGCGGCTCGGCCTGGGCCCGCTGAAAGGCGTGCGACCGGACGCGGTGATCGATACGCAGAACGGCATCCCGTTCTTCGCCCGGCTGGTCTCGGGGGTGCCGTCCGTGGTGCTGGTACATCACGGGCACCGGGAACAGTGGCCGGTCGCCGGCAAGCTGGTGGGGCGGATCGGCTGGTGGATCGAATCGTCGCTGTCGCCGCGGATCCATCGCGACGACCAGTACCTGACGGTTTCGCTGCCCTCCGCCGAAGAGTTGGCGACGCTGGGCGTGGACCGGTCCCGGATCGCGGTCGTCCGCAACGGTGCCGAACCCGTTCCCCCCGGGGTCGCGACCGGAACCGCGGCGGTGCGCACGCCCGAACCGCGGGTGGTGGTGCTGTCGCGGCTGGTACCGCATAAACAGATCGAGGACGCGCTGACCGCCGTCGCGCGGCTGCGCGGCCGGATCCCCGCCCTGCACCTCGATGTGATCGGCGGCGGCTGGTGGGCGGACAAGCTGAAGAAGCAGGCCGCGGCCCTCGGCATCGCCGACGCGGTGACCTTCCACGGACATGTCGGTGAAGGCCGTAAGCACGAACTGCTGTCCCGGGCCTGGGTGCATGTGCTGCCGTCCCGCAAGGAAGGCTGGGGGCTGGCGGTGATCGAAGCCGCGCAACACGGGGTACCCACCGTCGGTTATCGCTCCTCCCGGGGCCTCACCGATTCGGTCATCGACGGGGTGACCGGGCTGCTGGCCGACGACGCGGACCAGTTGGCGATCATCGTCGGCGAACTGCTCGACGATGCGGCCGCCCGCACCATCATGGGCGAGAAAGCGCGTTCCCGGGCCCGGGAATTCTCCTGGGAACATACGGCCGCAGGCGTGCACGAAGTACTGGCGGCCGCCGCCGGGGGCCGGCGGGTCAGCGGACTGATCTCTCCGGGAGACGAGCGCGCTGCGCGGATCACCGAGGTAGGTGCCTGAGCCTGCGGGCGCCCGCTGCGAGCCGGTCGACCGGTTACTCGATCGCTCGGCGCCGGTATTGCTGATCCTGGGAGAGTGACGAGCCGCTGCCGGCGGTCTGAGTATCGCCAGGAAATCACTCGCTTCGGGCGGAGCAGTGATTTCAGTCGAGTGTTCGGCGTGCCGGTCGCCGCGAAATATGCGGGAGCAGCGTCGCGAGCAGCGGTGTCACCAGGAGTAGCGCCCACACGATATGTGCGCCGATCAGCAACGCGCGGTGATCCGGCGCGGGCCGGGGTACCACGTCCGGGACCTGGTAGAGACGCAGTTCCTCGCTGTCGAATACTTGATCGAGCTGGGTGAGGGTGGTCGCGGATTCGCCCAGCGGGCCCGGCGAACCACGCTCGACGAGGACCCAGCCGACACCCAGTCGCGCGAGTTCGTCCGCATCGCCGCCCGCGAGCAGTAGATCTTCCACGGTCTGCGCGCGCGTGCCCTCCCCGCTCACGGTCTCGCCGCGGACGGGCAGTGCACCGGTTTGCAGGACATCACGCGGCAGCATTCGCGGTGCCGGATCCAGGACCGGCGCCGTACCGGAGTAAGGGAAGCGCCGGAACATACCGCCGGGGAGAACCGCGATATCACCGGGGCCATCGATGCGTTCGGCCACCTCGGTCCAGGAGTCCGGGTACCCGATGGCTCGCATCTGCCCGCCCACACCCCAACCCAGGTCGGGTAGCGGCAGGATAAGCATCCCGATGAAGAGCACCGCCAGGGCAATTGATGCGCGCATCGGCCCGGGCCGATCGGCATCGGGGGTCCCCGCGGTCTGTGTGTCCCGTTCCGGGACGGAACGCTTCGCACCGGCTTCCGGCTCGCCGGTGGCGTTACCCGAGCCGGGTTCGATTACCCGGTCGGCGCCGGAATCCTCTACGTTCTCGGCGTGGAGACCGGTTGCGTCGCCGCCCGTGCAACCTTCGGCGCCGCCGGAGTGGAAGAGGGTGGCGTCGCCTGCGGGGGAATCGACTGTTCGGCTGTGGTGCAGGCTGGTTGCCTCACCGGGTGCGCGGGGCGAATCCTCGCGTTGTACGGCCGTTTCATCGGCGGTTGCCGGGGGTCGGCGGCCGGTCAGGATCGAGCAGGCTGCCGCGGCGCACAGTGCGTATCCGGGGACGGCGAGCGCGACGAATTTCTGTGTATCGCGGAGCAGCCCGGCGCCGGGGATGTGCACGACCAGCCATTCCATGACAGCCAGACCGGCCGGGGTCGCGGCGAGGGCCGGTAGTGCGACCGCCGCCGCGGCGAGGATCAGCAGGATGCGACGGGCGCGGGTGCGTTCGGGGTCGCCGTCCGCGGCCGCTGCCCTGCGGATTCCGAATGCGACGACGGCCAGCAGCAAGATGGTCGCGACCGCGGCCAGCGGTGTGGTCCGGGAACCGGGGACGGCGTCAGCGTTCCAGATCCCACCCAGCCCGGCGAGACTGCCCACCGTGCCCAGCCAGGGTTCCGCGCGGGCGGCGAAGGCGGGTACACCCGCCGGGTCCGAAGGTTCGGCTGCGACTCCCGAGACGGCGGTGGCGAGCAGCCATGGTACGCAGACCGCCACCACGAGTCCGAGTACACCGGCCGATCGGCGCCCACCGGCGATCGTCACGGCGACGATTGCGCCCAGTAACGCGCCGGTCGGGGTCAACCCTGCTGCGGCGAGGAGGCCGGCGAGCACGGCCCAGTTCCGGAAGTTATCGGACCGGATGCGGACGCCGCTTCGGTGTGCAGTTCGGTCGCCCGGAGGGGGGTGAGCCACTGAATCAGACCGGCCCCGCCATGAGCCGCTTGCCCGAGACGTCGCCCCGGTGCCCTCGGTGCCGCGCCCGGCGACCTGTTCTGCCTGGGTATCGGCGGGAAATGGATGTATGGATTCGGCGGTATCCGGCGGAGCCACCGATCTGTACCGAGGGCCCGCCTCGCCGCGTACTCGGAGGGCGGCGATGGCTATCCACGGCAAGGCCGCGTAGCCGGTGAACAGGCTCCAATGCCCTTGTAACAGGCGTTCGGCGACGTAGGGGTTCCAGACTGTGAGTGTGGTGGCGACCAGTTGCGCGGCGAGCGGCGCACGCAGCAGGTCGCGGGCCAGGAGGGCGGCGCCGTAGCCGGCGGCCCAGAGCGCGGCCACCAGGATCGTCTTGACCGCTACTCCGCCGTCGGCGAATACCGAAACTGTGGCGAGCAGGGCGTCCTGCGGGACGGCCCGGGGAGCGGCGTCGCCCAGGCCGAGCGCGGTATCGGTGAGATAGGAACGAGGGGTGCTCACGGCATCGCGGAGCAGGAGATAGCCGGACCGTAGCAGCGGCGCGGTGATCAGGAGGGTGAGCAGCAGGCTGTATCCGGCCGGGAGCCACCGTGTCCACCGGCCCGCTCGTTGTGCACCCACGGCCAGTCACCCTACGTTCGCGGGTCCGGGCGGGGCGGACCGGTCCACCCGCCGCCCCGGGTGGGAGACTTGCCCGCGTGCAGTTCGTTCGCCGTCTTCCCGCCGTGGCGGACATGACCCTGGTCACGGCGGGTGCGATGACCGCGAATATCGCGAGTTATCTGCTCCAGCTGCTGGCCGGGCGCTGGCTCGGTGTGGCCGGGTACAGCGAATTCGCCAGCCTGCTGGCCGTCCAGCTGCTGTGTGCGGTACCGGCGCTGGCCCTGCAGAACGTAGTGGCCCGCGAACTCGTGCACGGATCCGATATCGCGGCGCTGCGGGCGCTGCGCTGGCGGTGCGCGGTTCTGGTGGCGGCCGCGGTGGTGGTGCTGGTGCCGGTGGTGAGCGTGCTGCTGGACGTGGGGGTCGCGGCGGCCGCGGCGGCCCTGGGTTCGGCGCCTGCCCTGGTCGTTCTGGCGGGTGAGCAGGGTGTACTGCAGGGGCAGAAACGGTTCCGCGGGCTGGCGATGGTGCTCGGGGTGACCGGTATCGCGAAGGTTGTTCCGGCGGTGGTGGTGCTGGCCGCGGGTGGGGGTGCCGCGGCAGCGCTGTGGGCGGCGGCCGGCGGTGTCGCCGCGGCGGCCGTGTACGGGCGGATCGTGGCCGGCCCGGGGCATGCGGATACGGCCGGAAATCATGGCGCGGGGCGCGGGGCGGAAGTGCCCGGTGGTTCCGCTTTTCCGGTGATTTCGCCGGACGTGGACTCCGGGCTGACCGACGCACGGCCGGAGGAGGCCGGAGCCGGCGGGACGATACCCGAATCGGCGGGGCCCAGCGACGGTGTGAAACCGGGGTTGGCGGATGTGGCCGCGGTGCTGCGGGCGACGCAGGTGCAGGCGGCGTTGATGGCGCTGTCGTCGGCCGATCTGATCGTGGTCCGGATGGTGCTCGAGGAACCCGATGCCAGCCGGTACGCGCTGGGCACCATTGCTACCAAGATCGCCTTCTGGCTGCCGCAGGCAGTGGGTGTGGTGTTGTATCCGCGGATGGCGCAGCCCGCGTCGTCGGGTTCGGCGATACGTTCGGCGCTTGCGGTGCTCGCCGGTATCGGGGTTGTCGCGGTGTTCGGTGCGGCGGTCGCGGCTCCGCTGGCGCCGTTGCTGGCCGGTCAGGACTACGCCCCGATCCAGGGATTGCTGTGGTTGTTCGCGCTGCACGGCGCGATCCTGGCCGTTCTGCAGGGCGCGCTGCTCTCGGCGATCGCGGTGAACCGGACAGCATTGGCGATGCTTGCCTGGGTGGGGTTGGTACTCGAGGTGGTGTTGATGCTGGTAGTGGCGAATTCCGTCACCGGTCTCATCGTGACCGCCGCGCTCGTCGCCGGCGCGACCACCGCGCTGGTGGCGTTGCTGGTCATTCGGGCGGCGGCGCGGCGTCCGGCCGTGGCCGCCGAGTGATCGGCGGTAGCGCTGCCAGGCCCACCGCGATCACCGCGATCAGTGCGGGCACCTGGACCCACAGCGAATCACCCATATAGCCGCCCGGCATCCGCCAGGGCCCGGTCGACAGTGCTGCGGCCGATACCGCGGTGCCGATTCCGGCGACCGCCGCCAGGGCCCGCCGCGGCAGTTGCGGGACGAACCGCAGCACCGCCAGACCCGCGACCGTGAGCACGGTGGCGGCGGGGCCGGCGATCACCGTGGTCGCGGCCGTCAGTGCAAGCGCGCCGACTGCCCACGGTGTGCGCCACACCGGCACCGGGATCGCCGGATCGCCGCGGGGTCCGCGCGGAACGGCAAGGGCGAGCAGCGGTATCAGCAGCAACAGGCCACCGAAGATCGCCACCCGGTACCAGGTATCGATCGGGAACGACACCGTCACCGGTCCGGCCGCGCCGGCCGGCAGCAACCAGCCCTGCTGCCAGCCGTTCACCACGACGGGGTCGAGTTCCTGCCCGTCGGCGGTGTGGGCCCGCCAGCCGATATTCGTGCTGAGCGGAAGTGTGAGCAGCTGGGTTCCGGTATCGGCGACGGGCGGTGTGGGCTGGGGGCCGGCCAGGCGCAACCGGTCGACGAAGAACAGTTCGGTCGGCGCGACCAGCACATCGACCTCGCCCGCCGGAAGTGAAACCGGCTGGGCCGCACCGGGTTCTGTCTCCGGTGCCGCCGGCGCGGCGGGGTCGGGGCAGGTCTGTGCGGGAATCGGTGCGCCGGAACGTAGTTCGCCGGCGGTGGCGGTGATGCTGGTGGGCACGAGGCGGCCACCGACCGCGACGGTCGGCCCGGCTTCGCAGCCGACGGTGACGAGCCGGTCGTCCGGTGCGGGTGGCGGGTACTGCGGCCCCAGCACGTTCACCTCGGCCAGTCCGGCGGGTTGGGCCTGGTGGTAGCCCAGGGCTGTCCGGTCCAGGACCGATTCCCAGCTGCGGATACTCAGTTCGATCCGATCGGTCACCGTGGGGTGCAGATCGATCCGGGAAGTCTCGTCCGGGTCGTCGAGTTCACGGATCTGCGGTCCGTTGCCGAGGTTCACCGCCACGGAGGTCGGGGCGGCCGGGAGCCCGCCGAGCGAGGGGGTCAGTTCGAGCCCGGTCACCAGTGTGGGTTCGGGGAGTTCGATGGTCAGCGTCGGTTTCGGGCCGCGGGTATCGCGGGCGGTCTCTTCGGGCGCCGTCCAGCTGGTGCGTGGATCGCCGTCGGTGGCGGCGAAGGCCGATCCGCGGAGATCGCCGACATCGGACGCGCCGCGTGCCACCGGTCGCGCCGGATCCGTCAGCAGCGCTTCCAGTGCGGGGCCCTGCCGCGGCCGGACCGTGAGCTGTGGATCGACCGTCACCGGCGCGGGCACCGACAGCGTGCGGCTGAACGCACCCATCTCCTCCGGGGCCAGCGCCAGCCCCTTCCCGCAGCGAACGCGGTCGGGGGCGTCGAAACAGGCGCTGCGGCCCGGGAATTCCTGTCCGAGGTCCCAGCCGGTCACCGTGGCGCCCGCCGGTGGTTCCGGAAGTACTGTGCGGTGCCGGATTTCGACCGGGACGGGAAGCTCGGGTACCGAGTAGTCCTCGACAGCCAATTCGCTGATCCCGAACTGGCCACCCGTACTGCCGCGTTCGGTCGATCGCGCCGTGATCTTCACCCAGTCGGTCGAACCCACCGGCAACGCCACCGAAACCGGTTCACCGGGTTTGCCGATCCGGGCGGAGACACTGCCGTTGTTGGTGCGCACCTCCACCCATTTCACGGGGTCGCCGATGGCGGCGGGCGTGCTGGTGAAACGCAGCAGCCCGGACTTGAACGGTTCATCCATATCGAGGCGCAGCCATTGGCCGACAGCGTATTCCCCCGCATTGCTGATCCAGGCGGTAGTGGGATCGCCGTCCACGATCGCCGCGGTCGAATTGCCCGGCGCGGCACCACCGATCTGGGTGGCATCGGCGGCCGAACTGGAGGCGGTGACGGTGGCGCCGGTCCAGTCGCCGCGGACCGGCTCGGCACCCGGGACCGCGTAATCCGGTACGAGGTTGTGCGTGCGACGCGCGTCGTCGGGGGCGCGCAGCGCGGAGTTGTGGTTGTCGACCTTGCCGAAATCGGTTTCCCGGTCCATCGGGGTATCGGTCACCGTGACCGGCCCCACCGGCAGGCCCGCGGCGGCGGCATCGGCGGCGAGCAGGGTCGGTTCGTGGGATGTGGCGGGGTCGCGGTGGAGTCGTTCCAGCACTTCCGGACCACCCTGCACCCTCGGAACCGAGGCCAGCGCAGCGGTGTACGCCCCGGGGAATTCGGCGGGCGCCCCGGTGCCGCTGCGTATCTCGGCGGGAGTGCCCGGCGCCGGAGCGTCGACGCGATAGATCTCGACCGCCGGGTACTCCGGCCGCAGATCGGCGTCGACCACGAATTCGTCGTTACCGGACCCGTGCTCGATCGGCTCACCGAACTCCGCGACCTTACGCAGCCCGGGCGACCCCTCCACCGCGCTGTGCGCCAGCAGCGGCCGGGTCGACCGCGAGGTATCCGGATCCAGATCGTTGCGCAGCACCAGCACCCCGATGCCCTGTCCGCGCAGCGCGGGCGCCAGACCGGCCGAGGGCCGGCCGTCGGCGATGAGCCGCTGCACCGAATCCATGGCGCGGATGGTGCCCGGCGGATTCAACGGGACCGCGTCGCGCACCGCCCACGGCGTCTCGGCCAGCGCCTGCAGGGGTTCGTCCCGGGTCAGGCCCCAGACCTGGCTGCCGAAAGGCGCACCCGGGACCACCAGTGCCCGGGTATCGGCGGCGTTGTCGCGTAACCAGTCGGCGGTCTGCTGCCAGTAGGCGGGCACCTCGTCGTAGGCGCCGCGCGGGGCGAGTTTGCCGGTCCAGGCCAAGGAGGTGGACAGTGCGAGCGCGGCCAGGATCAGCATCGCCACCGCGACCCGGCGGTCGCGATGCGGGTTGGCGAACGCGTGGCGCCACTGCCCGGCGCGTACCGAACCGGGCAGCGGCACCCGGGCCAGCAGCTGCGCGAGACCCAGCACCAGCGGTAGCCGGATCAGGGGTTCCAGTTTGTGCACATTGCGCAGCGGCGCACCGCCGGAGTCGAGGAAGACGCGGACGGATTCGGCGAACGGCCCGCCCAGCTGGCCAACATAACCCGCGCAGATACCGGTGAGCCCGACACACAAGATGAACACGAGCCGCCCGCGCCCGGGCATCGAGCGCATCGCCAGCCCCGCCATTCCCGCGGCGGCGAGCAGGCCGGTGGCCAGGACCGCGGCAGGCTGGGTGACCAGCACCGCGCCCGCGATCCGCTCCGGCGAGACGAACGGGGTCCAGCTGTCGGTGCCGCGCAGCACTTCCCCCAGCGACGCCCACTGTGTGGTGACCCCGGACGATTCGATGTAGTCGAGGAACGGCGGGCTCACCCGGCCGAGCAGCAGCAGCGGCACCGCCCACCACGCGACCGCCAGCACCAGCAGCGGCACCCAGGCCAGCGTGAACCGCCACCAGGCTCGGTTGGGCCGGTAACTGGCCCACCACAGCAGCGCGGGCAGGAAGGCCGCCACCGTCGCGACCGCGTTCACTGCGCCCATCAGCGCCAAGGCCAGCGCACTGCCGGCCGGAGACCGCGCTCCACCGCGCCGGCGCCGCTGGTAGGCCGTGCCGAGGGCTGCGGGTGCGAGCAGTACCCACGGCGCCAGCATCATGGGCAGGGTTTCGGAGGAGATGGATCCGAGGGTGGTGAGCACCCGCGGGGACAGCGCGTATGCGGCGGCGGCGATGATCCGCGCTCCGCGTGCGCCGATACCCAGGGTTTCGCAGAGCTTGACAACACCCCAGAACCCGGCGAGCAGCAGCAGCGCCCACCAGATCCGCTGGGTCACCCAGGCGGGAATCGAGAGGAGATCACCCAGCGCGAAGAACGCGCCGTGCGGGAAGAAGTAGCCGTAGGCCTGGTTCTGGACCTGCCCCATCGGAGCCTGGCTGCTCCACATATGCGCGGCCCGGGCCAGGAAACCGAGCGGGTTTTCGGCCAGGTCGTATTTGGTGTCGGCGACGGTGAGCCCGGGGGCCTGCAGAAAGGTCAGCAGGAAGGCGATAACGGCCGATCCGGCGAACCACCGCGCTCCCAGCCGGTCGGTGAGTTCCGGCGTACTACCGGTTTCCGCGCGCGGCGAGGCTGCGGTTTCGGACTGCTCGGGCACCGTGGGTCAGGCGTTCGGCGTCCCCGCCGCAAGTGCCGGGCGGGGACGTGGCTGGGTCGGGAGGGGTCTCAGCGTTTGCCGTATTCGACGCTGTTGAGCAGCGAACTGTCCGCGTTACCGCTGCGGTCCACTTCGGGGCGGGTGTTCTGCTGTACTGCGGCGGTGATGGCGAAGACCGCGATCGCGCCCAGCAGGGCACCGCCCACCGCACTCGCAATACCGGGGACAGCAAACTTCATCGCAGCACTCCAAACTCGACGCAGGCAGTATCCGGGCCAACCTAGCAGTATCGCGCCGGTCCGGAAATGTACAGTCCGGCGTTTCACCCTACTGGGTACGCCCGGCCGGCGGTGGCCGCAGGGCCTGTTCTCTCCGGGCGGGCCTGCGGCCTTCGTACGGCCGAACCGTATGGACTGCGGCCGGAGCGCGACCACGCAGCCGGGTCGTATCGCAGTGCGACCGGGAACAACCACCTCGCCGGTTCGCTGGGCGAGTCGGCACCGAAGATAAGAGTGCTTGATCCCTCGGCGCCGACCCGCGGCATGGTCGCGCCGCCAGGACCGTCCTTGGGCCGCGCAACTCACCATTGCCCTGTCGTCAGGCGCCGTCGCGGGCCTGCAGCTGTTCGGTCTCTCCGAACGGTCCGGCAGACGCGTCGGGCTCGCACCGTGCGATCTGCCTCTTACCCGCGCTTCTCCGGAATGCCCAGTGCGCCGAGCAGGGTGTGCAGTTTGCTCGTTGTCTCGTCGAGTTCGGACTGGGGATCCGAGGCCGCGACGATCCCCCCGCCCGCCCAGGCACGCAGGGAAAGCCCGTCGGCCGATAGTTGCGCACTGCGGATCGCGACCACCCAGCACCCGTCACCGCTCGAATCGCACCAGCCGACCGCACCGCCGTAGAACCCGCGGTCCTCCTCGTGCGTGGTGATGTACTCGAGTGCCTGGGCGGTGGGAGTGCCGCACACCGCCGGCGTCGGATGCAGCAGCAGCGCGAGTTCCAGGGCGCTGGGCGCCGGATCCCGCAGCACACCGTGGATCGGAGTGCCCAGATGCCATACGTCGCGGGTACTGACCAGTTGTGCGCGCGGCGGCACAGTGAGCCGGGTGCAGACCGGGTTCAACCGTTCGGTGATCCAGTCGACGACGAACGCGTGCTCGGCCCGGTTCTTCGTACTCGCCGCCAGCCGCTGGGCCTGGGCGTTGTCCGCTTCGGGATCGGGGACGCGGGGCAGCGTTCCGGCCAGCGGATACACCGCGACCGATGTTCCGGTGCGCTGGACCAGCGTCTCCGGGCTCGCACCCACCAGGGTCGCGCCCGTGTTTCCGGCGGAGGTGAGGTCGACAGCGAAGACATTCGCGCGTGGATGCCTGGTCAGCAGGTAGGCGGCGAGGGACTGCGGGTCGAGGGCGGTATCCGCCGTGGCCAGCACCGACCGCGCGGCAACCACTTTGCGCAGCGGCTGTCCGGGGTCGGCGAGGATTCCGATCAGCCGCGCGACCCGCGCGCGATGTTCGTCCCGGGAGGGGTGTTCGCTCACCACGCGCATGCCGGGGAGCTCGGGAAGCGCCGCCGGGCGCCACGGGCCCGCGGTGTGGGCCAGCTCGGCGGGTTCGACCAGCGCGGCCGGGCGGCGTGGGTCGAAGGGGAGTGCTCCGGCGATCGCCGCGGTGCCGCCGTGCAGGGCGTCGACGGCCTGCCACGGATCGTGGAACGCGGTGCGTACGCCGCTTGCGCGGACCACGCTGTCGGGTCGTGCCAGCAGGAACCCGGTCATGTTCCGACCGTAGCTTCATCGAGAAGGCCGGGCCCGTGACCACACCGAGGCCGTGATTTCGTGCAGCAGTGGATCGGTGGGCTTACAAGTTCCTCCGCACCACCCCTGGAGAGGGTGCACGGTACCGGCCGTACCGGACGCGGCCGGGTGCCTGTCGCGCGCCGTGGCCGGACAGCCGGGTGCGTTTTCCGGAGCTGTGGCCAGAGGGGGATGGCCCGGATCGTCAGGTTTCGGTGCGGCGGCTGTGCCCGTTGCCCGGCGTGCGATCTTGCGGCACCGGCGGTACCAGGAAGACCGGTCGATGGCAGTGCTTGAGCACCGCGTCGGCCACACTGCTGTGCACCAGGGCACGCAGCCCGGTGGCCCCGCGGGTGCCGGCGACGATGATGTCGACATCGAGCTCGTCGGCGACCTCGACGATCGAATGCCAGATACTGCCGGTGGATTCCTGGGTGCGGGCCTCGGCGTTCAATCCCGCCAGCCCCGCGAGGTGGACACCTTCGCCATTGATCTCGCGGGCCGTCGTATAGGCGATATCTTCCATATCCTCGTCCGGCACCCATTCGGGTTGCACCATCCCGGAGATTCCCGATATGCGGGCGGCTTGGCGCACCATCGGCTCCCAGGCCGTGAGCACCACCGCTCTGTTCGCAGTGAGGAAGCGCCCGGCGTATTCGATCGCGCGTTTGGCGTGTTCGGACCCGTCGTAGGCGATGAGCATCAGATCGCAGGGCATGGCGACCTCCGAGGCGGAGCCGGCGAGAAGATGATTCCAGATTACCGCTGTCCCGAAACCGAGCCGAGCTTTTCCGTGCGTGGCGCGCGGGATACCGTGCAACGATGCGGAAGTTGCCGTTCGTCCTGTTCGCGGTGCTCGCGATGATCCTTACCGCCTGTGCCGGCGGTGACGGCGGTGGCACCGGAACGCCCACGCCCGGGGCGCGCTCCCCGGAGGGCGGGACGAGTGCCGCGCCCGCACCCACCACCACGACCCCGGAGGATTGCGCCGCCGAGTATCTCGGGCAGTTCACCACCCGCGAGAAGCTGGCCCAGCTGCTCACCGTCGGGGTCACCGGTGCCGAGGACGCGTTGTCGGTGGTGCGCGACCATCAGGTCGGCGGCATCTTCGTCGGTAGCTGGACCGATCTGTCGATCCTGACCAGCGGTGAACTCGAACAGGTGCGGGACGCGGCGAAGGTTCCGCTGATGGTCACCACCGATGAGGAGGGCGGCCGGGTATCGCGGCTGGGCAGCCTCATCGGTACCGCGCCGTCGGCCCGGGAGACCGCGCAGACGATGACGGCCGAGCAGTTCTACAACGCCACTCTCGACCGCGCCCGCGCCATGCGTGACCTGGGGATCACCGTCGATTTCGCGCCCGATATCGATGTGAGTTCCCAGCCCGACGATTCGGTGATCGGCGACCGCTCCTTCTCCGACGATCCGGCGGTGGTCACCGAATACGCCGACGCCTATATCCGGGCCATGCACGAGATGGGTCTGGGTACTGTCCTCAAACACTTCCCCGGCCACGGCGCCGGTACCGGCGACTCGCATCTGGGCGCGGTCCAGGTGGCGCCGCTGGAGCAGCTGGCGGCTCGTGATCTGGTGCCGTTCCGGGAGTTGATCGACAGCGGTTCGGCGGTGATGGTCGGGCATCTGGATGTTCCCGGTCTGACCACTCCCGGTGTGCCCGCCAGTATCAGTCCTGAGGTCATGAGCCTGCTGCGGGAGGGTTCCGGGTACGGCGCGGCCCCGTTCGACGGTGTGATCTTCACCGACGACCTCAGCGGTATGGCGGCCATCACCGACCGCATGTCCATCCCGGAGGCGGTCGAGGCGACCCTGGTGGCCGGTGCCGACAACGCCCTGTGGATCAGTACCGATGCCGTGGGGCAGGTGCTGGACCGCCTGGAGGAGGCGGTTGCCGCGGGCCGGCTGCCCATGGAACGGGTCGACGAGTCGGTGTTGCGGATGGCCGATTACAAACAGGTCCCGCGCGCCTGCTGATTTCCGGATGAGGGGAGCGCGGCGCCGACCGGCCCGCGCCGCTGTCCGGTGGGCGTACGCGTCGCCGGTGACCGGTACCCGAGTACAGTGCTGACCTTCGCCGGAGTTTCCCGGACCGTCCCGATTCGCGAGCGGCGCACCTGCGCCGCCGGGTGGTTTCCGGGCCCGGTGAACTTACTTTGGAGTAATATAAAGGGTTCGATGCGGTAGGAGACGTGATGGCGGGCGGTACGAAAAGACTTCCGAGAGCGGTGCGCGAGCAGCAGATGCTCGACGCCGCGGTCGAAGTCTTCTCGCGCAAAGGCTTCCACGAAACCTCCATGGACGCCATCGCCGCCGAGGCCGAGATCTCCAAACCGATGCTCTACCTCTATTACGGCTCCAAGGACGAATTGTTCCGCGCCTGCATCCAGCGCGAGGGTATGCGGTTCCTGGAGTCGGTGGCCCCGGCCGGTAACCCGCTGCTCAGCCCGCACGAACAATTGCGCACCGCGCTCGAGGGTTTCCTCGGTTTCGTCGATACCCACCGCAACTCCTGGCAGGTCCTCTACCGGCAGGCGCTCGGCCAGCAGGCCTTCGCCTCGGAGATCGAGAACGCCCGCCAGCGGGTTATCGAACTGACCGCGAAACTGCTGGAGTCCAGCGCCAAGCACGCCGAACCCGGTACCAATTTCGATATCGTCGCGGTCGCGGTGATCGGGGCGGGGGAGGCGATCGCCGATACGGTCGCCGGCGGCCGGATCGATGTGGCCGAGGCGGTGGACCTGCTGGACGCGCTGGCCTGGCGCGGCCTGTCCGGCCGTAAACCGGATTCCGGCGCCGAATCGGGCGAATAGTCCGAATTTCCCAGTGGCCGTGGTTTTCTGCGGCTTGCGACCTCACCGGACCCTCCGTATTTTCGGACCAGCGGTCGTTGCGGAGGACGACGGCCGTGGGGAGGCCGAGGTGTTCGGAATGTTGCGGCCGTGTCGGCACGGCGCCGCGAAATACGGTATCGATCCCGGGCTGTGGCAGTCCCATATGTGTGGTCTGTGCCTGGGGCTGCGGGACGGTGGCGGGCAGATCGCCCGGGCCGCCACCAATACCGATGCGATAGTGCTGAGCCTGCTGACCGAAGCGCAAACCGAAACCCCCGCGTCCCGGCGCACCGCGGGACCCTGCCCGCTACGCGGTATGCGGGCGGCGCGGGTACCGGTCGGTGCTTCGGCCCCTGTCCGGCTCGCCGCTACGGCATCGCTGCTGCTGGGCTCGGCCAAGGTGCGTGACCATATCGACGACGGTGACCTGCGGAGCCGGCTGCACCGGCCCATGCGCCGCATCGCGACCGGGTGGTCGGCGGGTGCGCACGCGCATGCCGCGGGGATCGGCCTGGATATCGAGCCCTTGGTCGCGGCGATCGAGGCGCAGGCGGGCACCGAGCGGCGGATCGCCGCCGCATCCGGCCCGTTCGGAACCGCCGACCTGGACGATCTGACTGTCGCCAGCCGGCACTGCGCCGCGGAATTTTTCGCCCATACAGCTGTGCTGGCCGGACGCCCGGATAACACCGGGCCGCTGCGCGCGGCGGGCGCGGAGTTCGGCCGGATCGCCCATCTCGCCGATGCCCTCACCGACTACACCGCCGACGCGGCCGCGCACCGGTTCAACCCGCTGGCCGCAACCGCGACCCCACCGGCAGCGGCCTACGACCTGGTCCGCGCATCCGACCGCGCACTACGCGAATCGCTGTGTACCGCCGGACTTGCCCGGATACCGGCCCTGCGCTGGGCGCTACTGGACCCGCTCGCCACGGCCGTGCGCCGACTCGCAGCCGCGGTCGTCACTCCGGCCGGCGCGACCCCCGGCGATACCTCGGGAGCGCAGAACTCCACCGAACAGGATGCGTCTGCTCCACCCCGGCGTCCCGGGGCCGGCGAAGCGATCCAGCTGATACTCACCCAGTACTGCACCGGATATGCCTGCTGCGCCGACCACACCAATCCCTGCAGCGGTGAACAGCGGAAGTCCTGGGCCGCCCGGGGCTGTGATTGCCGCAATTGCTGTGACTGCGCGGGTTGCTGTTCGGATTGCGGGGGGTGCTGCGGGGGAGACGGCTGCTGCTGTGGGTGCTGCGACTGTTCCTGCTGACCCCGGCGGAGCTCAGACGTGTGGCGGGCGTGGCCGATCGAAGCGGCGGGCCCACTGCCTGCACGGCTCTTCCACCAGGGCGTGACTCGCCGCGGCGATCGGCAGCGTGAATGCCACCGTGAGAACCAGGACCTTCACGAAGTCGCCGTGGAAGGGCAGAATCCCGAAAACCGGGAAGATCACCGACAGTACGGCCAGATGCCAGATGAAGATGCCGTAGGACCACCGGCCCGCCGTCGCCGCGGGAGCCGAGGTGAGCCACCGGTGGGTTTTCTCCGCCGGCCCCAGCACCAGCGGCGCGAGCAACGCGAAACCGATTACCGCGCCGAGACCCATTTTGGCCGCGTACTGCCACGGCTCGGCCCGGGTCAGTCCGGCCACCCCGCCGAGGTCGGTCGCCGACAGCGCGAACGTCACACCGGCGATCGTCCACATCAGCCGCTGATTGCCGAGGATCCGCCGCCACCGCTTCCGCCGCTCGTCGCAGATGAGTTCGGCCAGCAGCATCCCGCCCGCGAACCACGGTATGTAGGCGGGCAGCCAGTTGTCGGCGTGGATGGCGCCCGGGGTCGGCACCGGAATGAAGTTCCAGCTCAGGAACACCAGGCCTAGTGCCAGCACAGCCGGTACCCGAGCGGTGGCCGCCCGGCCGCGCAGACCGTGCAACAACCAGGCCAGCAGCGGCAGCACCAGATAAAAGGCCACCTCCACCGACAGACTCCACATCTGGGTGAGCCCATCGGTCAGGGTGAGTGGAATGAAAACCTGCAGGAGCAGCAGATTGGACAACCACACCTGCACGCCGGCGGTGCCCGCGGCCGCCGGAACCAGGAGCAGCACCGCACACACCACGATCCAGTAGGCCGGCACGATCCGGGCGACCCGGTGGCGCAGGTAGTAGCCGAGAGTGGGTGCGTCGCCGAGACCGCGGGCCGCCAAGGCATGCGGCCGCCACAGCAGGAAGCCCGACAGCGCGAAGAACACCGCGACCGCCATATCGAATCGTTCCAGCAGCCGGCCGAGTACCGGGATCGCGGTCGCGCCGGTCTGGAATGCCACATGGGTGAGCAGCACCCCGAGTGCCGCCAGCCCGCGCATGCCCTCCAGCGCGGGTAAGAAGGAACGCTGCCGGGCCGCCGGCGCCGTCGTGGTCGTCCCGGGCACGGAAGCCCCCATGACAGCGGCCGGCGCCCCGGCGGCAGCGGCCGGTTCGGTGCGGCCGATATCGGGCTGAGCTCCGGGTTCGGTGGTCGGGGTGGTGGTCATCGGCTCCCAGTCTGCCCGTCCGCTCGCGCCGCGGGGAAGGCGGTATTTCACAATGCGCGCTAAACTCCTGCCGATTTGGGTCCGATTCCGGCCTCGCCAATGCCCACGAAACGCCGTGGCTGTTAGTGTCAGGGCTCACGAGTGCCGCGGCGCCCCGCTGTACCCGCGGAACGACCTGTGTTCTACGACGAGGAGACATTGCATGGCACTGAGTGCCGGAACCAGAAGGACGGTTGCCTGCGTGCTCGTGGGTCTCGGCGCGTTGCTGATCGTTGCCGCGCTGATGATTCCTACCTACACCCTCGGCAAAATGGCCAAGACTCCGCTCGATCTCGAGATCACCACGGTCGCGGTCAACCAGCCGGACGAGGAGAGCCTGGTCCTGGACTCGACCTCGCTGACCGAAGAGGGGCGCAGCGCCGAGGTCAACGAGGATGTTCCGCTCGTCTCCCAGCGTTTCCTCACCGTCGAAGACCCCTCCGATGCCGATCAGATGACGGTCCAGGCCGGTAACACTCTGCGCCGGATCGACAAGCGGGGCGATACCGGTGTGCTGTCGGCCTACGTCGACCGCGTCACCATCGATCGCAAGACCGGTGAACCGGTGTCCACCGATCCCAACGGGTCGATCGCTATGGCAACCAACAGCAAGGGCGAGAGCATCGCCGAACCGGTCCACCGCACCGGCCTGCAGTACCGGTTCCCGATCGGCACCGAGAAGAAGACCTACCCGTACTTCGACGTCTACGCCGAAACCAGCACCGATATGGAGTTCGTGGAAGAGACCGAGATCAACGGCACCACGGTCTATCACTTCCGGCAAAACGTGCCGGTGACCGATCTGTCCAAGGTCTCCAACCTGCCCACCAACAAGCTGAGCCTGCCGGCCGCGAAGTGGGGCCTCGAGGGCGGCGAGGAGCCGATCACCATGTCGCGCTTCTACAGCAACGTCCGCGATGTGTGGGTCGAGCCGCAGACCGGCACCATCGTCAAGGGCGGCGAGCAGCTGAACATCTTCTACGCGCGCTCCGCCGACAAGCCCGAGGTGCCCGCGCTCAAATCGCATCTGGTCTTCGATACCGATACCGTCGAAGCCCAGCTCGCGATCGCCAAGGAAAATATCGACCAGCTCTCGCTGTTCGGCCGTATCCTGCCGATCGTTCTCGGCATCGTCGGCATCATCGCGCTGATCGCCGGCATCCTGCTCGGCGTCCTGGGTGGCGGTTCCGGCCGCCCGGCCCGCGCCGGTGGCCCCTCCGGCAGCCGTCCCGGCGGCCCGGCTCCCGCAGGTTCGGACGCTCCGACCACCACCCTGCCGCGCAGCAGTGGTGCGGACGCACCGACGGAGACCATCAAGATGCCGAAGGACCTCTGAGGCTCGGCCGAATACCGAGTCGCCTGAAACAGAGTCGACGAGAAGCTCCCCGGACCGGCGGTCCGGGGAGCTTTTTCGTAACCGAGCGGTCCTGTCGTGTCGGCAGATTCGGGGACACGACTGCGACCCTGGACCGAACCGCCGGTATCGCGCATTTCGGTCGCCGAAACGAGAGAATCCCGCTCCCGGACTACGGGAGCGGGATTCAGTTCTGTTCGCCAGGATGCGCCAGTTCAGCGCAGGGTGGCGGTGAGGTGGGGATAGCCCTTCTTCGGATGCCGTAGGGCCAGTTCCCAGCCGTCGGCGACCCGATCCGCGTACACGTTCACGGTCGAGGGCAGCAGAATCGGCTTACCGAACTTCACCGCGTAGGACACCGCACCGGGAATCCGGCCCTCCAGTGTGGCCAGGATGGCCGCTGCCGACCACATACCGTGGGCGATTGCCCGCGGGAAACCGAACGCTTTGGCACCCAATGCCGAGGTGTGGATCGGGTTCTGATCGCCGGAGGCGTTCGCGTAGCGGGTGATCGTCTGCTGGTCGACCCGCAGGGTGCGCAGCGGGGGCGGTGGTACCTCTTCCGGCTTCGGCTCGGGTTTCGGTCCGCCCGACAGTGAGGTCTTCTGCTGGTGCAGGAAGGTGGTCACCTGCCGCCACACCAGTTCCCGCCCGACCCGGATCTCGCTGATCGCATCCACCAGCAGACCCTTGGGGTGCTCGCGCAGGTTCTCGATATGCGCGGTGATATCGAGTGGTTCGCCGACCGAGATATCGCGGGTGCGTTCGATCAGATTCTCCGCGTGCACCGCGCCCACCGCGGCGAACGGGAAATCGCGTTGCACCACCAGTTTCATCACCATCGGGAAGGTGATGACGAACGGGTAGGCCAGCGGCAGGTTGTCGCCGAACCGCAGCCCGGTGGCGCGGCAATAGGCGGCCAGATGTTCCGGATCCACGCGCAGGCCCTCGAGCCGGACCTCGCGGTCCGGGATCGCCGGTGTGCGGCCGGATACGAACGGCAGCGGGACCGCGCCCAGGGCTGCCTTCACATACAGGCTGCCGTTCTTCGGGGGTGCGTCGAGGGTGATGGTCTCGGTCATCACGCGCCGATCATGCTCTGGCCGCAGACGCGGACGATATTGCCGTTCACCGCGTTCGACGCCGGGCTCGCGAAGAAGGCGACGGTTTCGGCGACGTCCACGGTTTGCCCGCCCTGGTTGAGCGAGGCCATCAGCCGGCCGCCCTCGCGGGTTGCCAGCGGGATCGCTGCGGTCATCGCGGTTTCGATGAATCCGGGCGCCACGGCGTTGATGGTGATGTTCTTCTCGGCCAGCGCGGGTGCCTCGGCGTTCACCATGCCGATGACCCCGGCCTTGGAGGCGCCGTAGTTGGTCTGTCCGCGGTTACCGGCGATACCTGCGATGGAGGATACGTCTATCACCCGGCCACCCGACTTCAGCGCGCCCGCGGCCACCAGGCCCTCGGTGATCCGGTGCGGGGCGGCGAGGTTCACGTTCAGCACCGCGTTCCAGCGGCCCTCGTCCATGTTCGCGAGCAGTTTGTCCCGGGTGATTCCGGCGTTGTGCACGATGATGTCGATACCGCCGAAGCGTTCGGTGGCGAATTCGGCGAGCCGCTCGGCCGCGTCGGCGGCGGTCACATCGAGTGCCAGCGCGGTACCGCCGACCTTGTTCGCCGTTTCCGTCAGAGCCTCGCCCGCGGCAGGGATATCGGCGACGATCACGGTCGCGCCGTCCCGGGCGAAGACCTCGGCGATGGTGGCGCCGATACCGCGCGCCGCGCCGGTGACCACGGCGACCTTTCCGTCGAGCGGGCGGTTCCAATCGGCGGGTGCGGTGGAATCGTCCTTGCCGACCCGGATCACCTGCGCGTCCACGAACGCCGATTTGGCCGAGAGGACGAAGCGCAGCGTCGAGGCCAGCCCGGTGGCCGCCGGCGAGGCTTCGGGGTGCAGGTACACCAGCTGCGAGGTGGCGCCGCGCAGCAGTTCCTTGCCGACCGAGCGGGTGAAGCCCTCCAGCGCCCGCTGCGCGATCTGGCCCTCGACCGATCCGGCGAGTTCCGGGGTGGTGCCGATGACCAGCACCCGGCCCGACGGCGCGATACTGCGCATGGCCGGCTGGAAGAACTGGTAGAGCTGGGAAAGGTCCTCGATGCTGCCGATACCGGTGGCGTCGAAGACCAGCGCGCCGTACTTGGTGCCGGCGGCCGGTGCATCGGCGAAGGTGTAGTCGCCGGCCAGCAGCGCGCGCAGCGGTTCGGCCACCCGCCCCTTACCGCCCAGCAGTACCGGGCCGGGCAGTGCGGGCTCGCCGGGGGCATAGCGCCGTAGTTTCTCCGGCTTCGGCAGGCCCAGCTTGTTCGCGAGGAACCCGCCGGGCGCGGAGTTGACGAACGATCCGTAGAGGTTGGGTGCGCCCTTGCTCTTGGCTGCCACTGTTCCCACCTTTTCTGTTGCTCGAGTGGTGTCGGTACCGGCCGTGCGCCGGTACCGCCGCACCGGCGTCGTTGCTGCCCGAACTGCGCTCACCCGCGGGGAGCGGGGTCGGCAGGTTAGCCCGCGCACAGTCGCCGGAGGCGGTGTCGACATTGAACTTACTCCGGAGTAAGTTTATCGTAAACCGATCGCGGGCGGGCGTCGGCCGCCGCGGCTGGGTACCGCGGATCCGGGGCCGGAAACACCCGACCTTCTCGCCAACTCGACAACCTGGGAGACCCGAGTGACCACCACACCTCGTTCGACCCGTCCGGTCGCCATCGTCGGCGGCAACCGCATCCCGTTCGCCCGCTCCGACAAGGCCTACGCGCACGCCTCCAACCAGGACATGTTCACCGCGACCCTGGACGGTCTGGTGAGCCGCTTCGGTCTGCAGGGCGAACGCCTGGGCATGGTCGCCGGCGGGGCCGTCCTCAAACGGGTCGGCGAACACGGCATGATCCGGGAGAGCGTGCTCGGCAGCACCCTCAGCCCCTACACCCCCGCCCACGACCTGCAGCTCGCCTGCGGCACCGGCCTGCAGGCCGTGGTCACCGTCGGCGACGCCATCGCGGCCGGCCGGATCGAGGCCGGTATCGGCGGCGGAACCGATACCACCTCCGATGCGCCGATCGGGGTGAGCGAGCGGATGCGCGAATGGATGCTGAACATCAACCGCGCCCGCACCAACGCCGAGCGCCTCAAGCTGGTCGGCCAGTTGCGGCCCGGCATGGTCGGTATCGAGATTCCGCGCAATGCCGAACCGCGCACGGGAATGTCCATGGGTGAGCACGCGGCCGTCACCGCCAAGGAATTCGGTATCGCCCGCGAGGCGCAGGACGAACTGGCCTACCTGTCGCACAAGAATATGGCCGCCGCCTACGAACGCGGATTCTTCGACGATCTGGTGACCCCCTTCCTCGGACTCACCCGCGACGACAATCTGCGCCCCAACTCCTCGGTCGAGAAACTGGCCACCCTGAAACCGGTCTTCGGCGTGAAACACGGCGACGCCACGATGACCGCCGGTAACTCCACACCGCTCACCGACGGCGCCTCGGCGGTACTGCTCTCCAGCGACGAATGGGCCGCCGAACGCCGCCTGCCGGTACTGGCGCATCTGGTGGACAGCGAGGTCGCGGCCGTCGACTACATCCACGGCCCCGACGGCCTGCTGATGGCTCCCACCTACGCGGTGCCCCGCATGCTGGCCCGCAACGGCCTGACCCTGCAGGATTTCGACTTCTACGAAATTCACGAGGCCTTCGCGTCGGTGGTGCTGGCCACCCTGCAGGCGTGGGAATCGGATCAGTACTGCAAGGAGCGGCTCGGTCTCGACGGAGCCCTCGGCCCGATCGACCGGACCAAGCTGAACGTCAACGGGTCCTCGCTGGCCGCCGGTCATCCGTTCGCGGCCACCGGCGGGCGGATCGTCGCCCAGACTGCCAAGATGCTGGCGGAGAAGGGGTCCGGTCGGGCGTTGATCTCCATCTGCGCTGCGGGTGGGCAGGGGGTGGTGGCGATTTTGGAGCGCTGAGCGGGATATCGCCGCATCCGGCCGCGGGCGGTAGGCAGCCGGGTGCGGTGAACCCTGTCGGCGCCGAGTGAGCTCCGGATCGCTGACACCACCGCGATGGTGTCAGTTGATCGACGCAAAGACGAAGGGGTGTGGTCGTCTTATGAAGCCTGTTCTCGCGGTAGGCCCTCCGCGCAGGGGCGGGCTGTAATTTTGGAGCCGCTCTGTAATTTTGGAGACGCTCCGCGTCTCGAGGGGTGGGGCCCTTATAGGCCCGGTTCTTCACTCCTCCGCTCCTCCGCTTCGCTCCCCCGCTCCGTCGCTCCAGAACCGGGCGGGCCCCACCCGTGAGGGTCGGGGTGGGCCATGCGAGAGGGAACGCTGAACCTCGGCGGCTGTCCGGGGTGCCGGTGGTCCGGGGTGGGGGCGTCGCGAAGCGGGTGGGTTGCGAACCGGGTGGGGGCGTCGTGCCGGCGGGAGCAGGGAGCTCGCCGGCACGGTGGTCCGGTCGAGGCTGGTCGGCCTGCGGATTTCGAACCGCTTGCTGCCGCCGCGTGCCTGCCTACTGTGCGCGTGTGGCCGGCGTGCGGATCGTTTGGGGGGTGCGATGCCTATTCGGTGCCCGGTAACTCGTGGTGTCCGCCGAAGGCCTCGCGCATGGCCGAGAGGGTTTTGTCGGCGTAGCCCGATTCGCCGCGGGAGGCGAAGCGCTGGAACAGGGCGGCGGAGAGCACCGGAGCGGGTACGCCGATATCGACGGCAGCGTCCAGGGTCCAGCGGCCCTCGCCGGAATCCGAGACGCGACCGCCGAAAGAATCCAGGTTCGGGTCGGCGTGCAGCTGGGCCGCGGTCAGGTCCAGTAACCACGACGCGACCACCGAACCGCGCCGCCACACCTCGGTGACCTGCGCGATATCGATGTCGTAGCGGTAGTACTCGGGGTTCTCCAGCGGTGTCTCCTCGGCGGAGTACTCACTTGCTGCGCGGTTGCCGTAATCGGCTTTGTGCAGGATGTTGAGGCCCTCGGCGTAGGCGGCCATCACGCCGTACTCGATACCGTTGTGGACCATCTTCACGAAATGCCCGGCCCCCGCCGGACCGCAGTGCAGATACCCGTGTTCGGCCGGGCTGGGTTCACCTGCACGGCCGGGTGTGCGGGGCGCGGCCGCAACACCGGGCGCGATCGCTTGCAGCAGGGGCTCCACCTGCCGGAACGGTTCCGGTTCGCCGCCGACCATCAGGCAGAAGCCGCGTTCGCGGCCGAAGACTCCGCCGGAGGTACCGATATCCAGATAGTGGATGCCGAGCGGGCCGAGCTTCGCGGCACGGTCGATATCGTCGTGGTAACGGCTGTTGCCGCCGTCGATGACGATATCGCCGGGGTCGAGCAGTTCGGCCAATTGATCGATGACCGCGCCGGTCGCCCCGGCGGGGATCATCACCCAGACCACGCGCGGGGTCTCCAGCATTGCGAGGAATTCCCGCAGATCGGTACTGCCGCGGAAACCGTCGCCCAGTTCGGTGGTGAGGCCGGTGATCACCTCCGGATGGCGTTCGCAGCCCACCGCGCTATGGCCGGCCGCCACGATCCGCCGCACGATATTTGCGCCCATCCGGCCGAGCCCGATCATGCCCAACTGCATCTCGTGTCCCCTTTTCCCTGGGTTGGAGGTCCGGATCGCACGTCGTAGTCGATTGTGCCCGCCGCCGTCGCGAACTTCTGTGTGCGCGGGTGTAACGCCCTGTCGGCGGCGCCGATATACCGGTTGGCTCCGTGTATTCGCCTGACCCCCGACCCGGCGACTGCACGGGGCCACTTTGCTGTCCGGACCAGAACCGCGCAGTGGCCGTGCAGGCCGTTGCGCGGTATCGCCCGGCTACTGTGCGGTGTCTCAATTGAGCCGCTGCCCGGACCGCCAGATGGCGCAGCTGTGATCGATCAGGCACTGAAGATTACAGTTCGGACAACTATCGTTGGCGAAGGCTCGCACCCGCGAGTCCCCGGACATATCGATTGGGGAGGACGGTTCGTGAGCGGCGAATCGAATACCGACCGCGGCGACAGACACGACCCCGGCCGACCACAGCCGACCGGCAGCGGCCCATCTCAGCCGTCGCATACCGGTCGTGACCAGCAGGCACAGCCGCCCGCACAACCGAATCCGGCAGAAACCGTCGCGCCCGGCTGGCGCGGCGGCAGTTCGTGGCTGAACCCGGCGACCGGTACGCCCGGCGCGGATGACTCCGCCGGCTCCCTTGATTCAGTATCCGAGGGCTCGCCCAACCAAACCTCCGGACCCGCTCCCACCGTTTCCCGCCCGGCTGCCGCGCCGGGGTATACCGGACCGCAGCGGGCCGGGGGCGGCGTCGATCCGGCCGGACCCGATTTCGCCACTCAGCAGTTGCCACGCAGTGGCCCCAATCCGCCGCCGGGCGCCTATGCCGCCGGCGGCCCCGATTCCGACGCCCCCACGGAAGTCTTCGAGTCCGCCGCCCTCACGCAGCGCCTGGCCGGCGAGGAGGCCGCGTGGTCGGCCTACTCCGATGACACCGCCGCGACCGATGCCCTCGCGCAGAGCGGCTCGGTCCCTCCGGCGCCACCCCGGCCGCCGCAGGGTCGCCCGGGAGGTTCCGGCGGAGACGGCGGAGATGACGGGAACAAGCGTTCACCGGCCGGCCTCCGCGACCGGTTCCGCGGTTCCGCGACCGCTCGCCGCGTGCTGCTGGCCGCCGCTGTGGTGTTCGGTATCGCCCTGGTCGGTTATATCGCCGACCTGGTGATGACCTCCGGCAGCGTTCCGCGCGGCGTGGAGGTCGCGGGGGTCGCGATCGGCGGGATGGACAAGGACGAGGCTCGCGCGAAGCTGCAGACCACACTCGATGCCCGCTCCGGCGAAGTGGTGCCGGTGAAGATCGCCGATGTGCAGACCGAGCTGGTACCCAGCGCCGCCGGCCTCGGCGTGGACTGGGACGCCACCTGGGAGCGGGTAGGTGGCCAGCCGCTCAATCCCGCGGCTCGGCTGCTGTCCTTCGTCGCGACCCGCGAGGTCACGGTGGCCAGCACGGTCGACGAGGCCGCCTTCGGGCGCACCCTCGACGAACTGCGCGTGCACGATCAGCCGCCGGTGGAGGGCGGTATCGCCTTCGAGGGCACCCGGCCGGTCGCCGTGGACCCGGTTCCGGGCCGGATTCTGGACACGGCCGCGGCGCGGACCGTGCTCACCGACCAGTGGGCCACGGCGAACACCCTGGACCTGCCGGTTACGCCCGCGCCCCCCGCGGTCCGGCGCGACGCCATCGAGAAGGCGCTGCACGAGATCGCCGAGCCTGCCGTGAGCGCGCCGGTGGTGTATTCGGGTAAGGGCAACGGAACCGCGACGCTGAACCCGGAGCAGATCGCTGCCATCGTGAATTTCGTCCCGGACGGCCACGGCGGTCTCCGCGTCGAATTCGACCACAAGGTGGCAACGGATCTGCTCGCCCCGCAGCTGGCGCCGACCGAGGTCGAACCCAAGGATGCGACTTTCACCTTCTCCGGTGCGCCGACCGTTGTTCCCGCCGTGGTCGGCGACAAGATCAACTGGCCGAAATCGCTGGATCAGTTGCCGGCGATGCTGGCCGCCGCCGGACCGCAGCGCACCACCGCGGCGATCTACGAGCGGATCGAACCGAAGCTCACCACCCAGGCGGCGGAGTCGCTGGGGATCACCGAGGTGATGGGTGAGTTCACCACCGGCGATTTCTCCGGTCCGTCGGGGGTGAACATCCGGACCGTCGCCCAGGAAGTGAACGGTGCGGTCGTGAAACCCGGTGACACGTTCTCGCTGAACGGGCATACCGGCACCCGCGGCGCGGCCGAGGGCTACGTGGAATCCGGCATCATCGACCACGGCCGTCCCAGCACGGCGGTCGGCGGCGGGATCAGCCAGTTCGCCACCACCCTCTACAACGCCGCATATTTCGCCGGGCTCGAGGACGCGGGCCACACCGAGCACAGCTACTACATCTCCCGCTACCCGGCCGCCCGGGAGGCCACCGTCTTCGACGGAGCCATCGACCTGCAGTTCCGCAACAACACTCCGCACGGCATATACATCCAGGCGTTCGCGGACAGCTCCGACGTGACGGTGCGTATCTGGGGCACCAAGACGGTGAACGTCGAATCCATCACCGGCGAAAAATCCAAGCCGACCGAACCGGAAACCATCACCCTGCCCGAGGGCGACGACTGTATCGCCTCCACGGGAGCACCCGGTTTCACGATCGCCGATACCCGGGTGATCACCGATATCAATACCGGCCAAGAGGTTTCCCGGCACACGCGGACCGTCAAGTACGATCCGGTCCCCGAGGTGAAATGCGTTTCCCCGGACGACGAGAAATCCGACGAGGAACAGCCCGAGGACCCCTCGGAGCCGACGGCCGCCCCCAGCGGCGGTAACGAGGGCAGCCGGTCCACCAACCGGGCGGGTAACCGCTGAGCCCCGGCCGGTAGCAGGTGGTAGACCGCTACCGGCCGGGACTTCAGCGCCGCCGGCCATGTCTGGCCGTGGTCCTATCGAGTGAAGCGTGTCACCGGAACATGGTGGGCCCGAGTACCGGCCTTCCGCTCACCTGTCCGGTCTTTCTACGCATGCAGGTCACCGTTGTCCGGGAGCGGACTCTCTGCTCAGGACACCGTGACGCCGACCGGGCTTCGCACTGAGACCCGGGCTGCGCAGGAGTGTTCCGATTCGCTCGGTCTGCCGGGTTTCGAGCGGCGGCAACCCGGCCGGTCCGGCGAGGGCTCCGTACGGTGACTACGCACTCGGACTCGCCGGTCCCGGTCGCGGGGTCCTAGGGCCTAGAGCGGTGTACGCATCAACAGGACGTTGTACTGCCGGTGCACCGTGAGCAGGAAGTACAGGTCGCTGCCCGTCTGGTAGGGGAAGATCATGGGCGCGTAGGCGGTCGGCAGGGAAGCCGCTTCCACCAGCACCCGCGGTGTACTCCACGGACCTTCCGGGGTGTCCGCCGTGCGCAGTACCACCGAGTTGTGCGGATCGGTCGTCAGCATCACGTATTTGCGCAGATGGTCGTTCCACTGCACCGACAATTCGGCGACACCCTCGACGATCGGTGTCGCGGCCAACGGGTCGTTCATCTTCCAGCCGTGGCCGTCCCAGTACTCGTAGGCGTCCATATTCGCGATGTCCGCTTCCCGCACCCGGGAGATGTAGCCCGCGTTGCCCCGCCCGGCCGCCGTGCCGTACCGGTACACGTACCCATCGGCCTTCACGAACGCGTTCTGCTGGAAACGTTCCCACCCGCCGCCGTTGGCCCGGCGGGTGGTGGGTAGCTGCGCCCAGGTCCGGCCGCCGTCGGCGGACGAGGCGAGGGTCGAGAAGTTGGTGGTCCACTTGCCGTGGTCGCCCCATTCCTTCACCGACATCATGCTCATGTACTGCACACCGCCCACCGCGACCCCGGCGGTCGGGATCAGGCTGATCTCGATACCCGGGATCTTCGGGCTGGGCAGCGGGTTCGGCACCGCGCCGTCGAAGATGATGCCCTGCGACGGGTCCTTTGTTCGGCTGTGGAAGAGCACATTGCTGCTCCACGCCCAGGCGCTGCCGGCCAGCAGGTTCGGGATACCGAGGCCCGCGGAATCACCGAACGCGGTGATCATGGTCCCGGCTCCGTCGTCCCACATCACCCCGAGATCGGTGCCGAGCACGTTCACCCGCTCGGTCCGGTTGGGGCTGTCCATCCCGGTGACCTGGAAGACGGCCTGGGTTTCGCCCGGTAGTGGCGGCAGGCCGCGTGGCTGGCCGTTGATCCCGGGGATGGGATTCACATTGTTGGGGTCCGCTGCGGCCGGACCGGCCAGGACGAGTGCCGCGGTAGCACCCACTATCCCGGCGCGCACGAGTACGGACAGCGGGCGACGAGTCATTCTCGGTTGTCCTCCTGCGGAACTGCGCGGTCTGCGGGCTATCTTGCCACGGCCGCGGTATCGGCGCGCCGGTCCGCGCTACCGAACCACCGCGGGATCCGGTCGAGCAACTCCTGCTGATCCGCGCCGGCCCAGGCCACGTGCCCGTCGGGTCGCAAGAGGACGGCGGGCACATCCAGCTCCGCGCCGGGGTCGGCGATACGGTCGATACGGTCGGTCCACCCCGCGACGGAGAGGTGGCCGGTCCGGTCGAGCAGCAGACCGCGGCCGCGGTGCATCAGCTCGTACAGGCGGCCCCGGGACAATGCGATATCCCGCAGCCGCCGCCCGACCAGGTCGCTCCGGCTGCCGAAGTCGTAGCGGATATCGAGCGCGGTGATCTTGGCCAGTAGATACCGGGTCACCTCGGGGAAGTCCATCAATTCCGAAAACAGCCCACGCACCGCCCGCGGCCCCGGCCCACTGGACAGCAGTTCCGATTGCGCCCGGGTGTTCGCCAGCACGCCCGCGGCCACCGGACGGCGTTCGCTCTGGTAGCTGTCGAGTAGATCGTCCGGCGCCCAGCCCGCGAGCGTGGCCGCGAGTTTCCAGCCGAGATCGAACGCGTCCTGGACGCCGAGGTTGAGACCCTGCCCGCCCAGCGGGGGATGGATATGCGCCGCGTCTCCGGCCAGCAGGACCCGCCCGACCCCATAGCGTTCGGCCAGCCGGGTCGCGTCCCCGAACCGGGACAGCCGGCGCGGCGAATGCACCCCGAAATCGGTACCGGCGACAACGCGCAGCTGCCGGGCGAATTCCGCGAGGGTCGGCGGAACCGACCGGTCGGCAGCCACCTCGGCCGCGGGTACCAGCACACGATGGAGGCCGTCGCCGAGCGGCATGAGACCGAAACGATGTTCTGTTTTCCGAACTTCGGCCATCACGGTGGTGATGGTGTCCGGGGCGGCGGTAACCGCCATTTCGCCCAGTAGCGCATCCGTCGTGGACGGTTCCCCGGGAAATCCCACCCCGAGCAGTCCGCGCACCGTGCTTCGGCCACCGTCGCAGCCGACGAGGTAGCGCGACCGCAGCCGGGTGCCGTCCGCCAGTTCGGCGGTGACCCCGTGTTCGTCCTGCTCCAGCCCGGTCAGCTCGCAGCCGCGCCGGATCTCGGCGCCCAGTTCCTGCGCGCGTTCGGTCAGTAGCCGGTCGGTGATCGGCTGAGGGATACCGAGAATGTAGGGGTGGGCGGTATCGAGCCCCGTGGGCACGGCTTTGTCGATACCGGCGAAGTGGCTGCGGAGCGGGTACTTCTGCCCGTGGGCGAGGAAACGCTCCAGGATCCCGCGCTGGTCCAGTATCTCGATACTGCGCACGTGCAGGCCGGTCCCGCGGATGAATTCGGACGGCTCGGCATCCTTTTCCAGCACGACCACGGGCACACCGTGCAATCGCAGTTCGCAGGCCAGCATCATGCCCGTGGGTCCGCCGCCGGTAATGATCACATCGAACATGTATCGTCCATCCCCTCCGTGGTTCCTATCGGCACCACGCGCTGTCGCGAGCCTGTTTCCGCAGGTAGCGGGGCTCCGGCCGGATATTCTGCGGCACCACCGGGGTCTTGCCGCAAGGCCCCCTGTGCGATATACGTTGAAGTGGGGAGGGATTCGAAACGACTCTTTCGACAGGCTGTGTGCCTGGGTCGGCTCATGGCCTTCGTCGGCTATGCGCGGGCAGCCCACACAAAACTGGCGGCCCGGATCATCCGGGCCGCCAGTGGGACAGCGATTTCTCAGCGGGTCAGAACGCCGCCTCGTCCAGCTCCATGATGTCGTTGTCCAGGTTCGACAGGATGGTGCGGGTGGCGGTCAGCTCCGGCAGGATATTGCGGGCGAAGAACTGCGCCACGCCGACCTTGCCCTGGTAGAAGGCCTGATCGGCACCTTCGGCGCCGGCATCCAGTGCGGCACCGGCGACCTCGGCCTGCCGCAGCAGCTGCCAGCCGATCAGCAGATCTCCGACCGAGAGCAGGAAACGCACCGAACCCAGGCCGACCTTGTACAGTTCATCGGTCTGCTCCTGGGCGCCCATCAGGTGCCCGGTGAGCGTGGCGGCCATGGCCTGCACATCTTCGAGCGCGGTCGCCAGCAGCTTGCGCTCGGCCTTGAGCCGGCCGTTGCCCGCCTCCGAGTCGATGAACTTCTGCACCTGTCCGGCCACATGCCCCAGCGCGACACCGCGGTCCCGGGCGATCTTGCGGAAGAAGAAGTCCTGCGCCTGGATGGCGGTGGTGCCCTCGTACAGCGAGTCGATCTTGGCGTCGCGGATGTACTGCTCGATCGGGTAGTCCTGCAGGAAGCCGGAGCCGCCCAGGGTCTGCAGCGATTCGGTGAGGTACTGGTAGGCCCGCTCGGAACCCACACCCTTCACGATCGGCAGCAGCAGATCGTTGACCCGGGCCGCGAGATCGGCGTCGGCACCGGAAACAGCCGCGGCGACATCGGCGTCCTGGTGGGCCGCGGTGTACAGGTATACCGCGCGCAGCCCCTCGGCGTACGCCTTCTGGGTGGCCAGGCTGCGCCGCACATCCGGGTGGTGGGTGACGGTGACCCGCGGCGCCGCCTTATCCGACATCTTGGTCAGGTCGGCACCCTGCACGCGCTGCTTGGCGTAGTCGAGCGCATTCAGGTAGCCGGTGGACAGGGTCGCGATGGCCTTGGTGCCCACCATCATCCGCGCATGCTCGATGACCTCGAACATCTGCGCGATGCCCTTGTGTACCTCGCCCACGAGCCAGCCCTTGGCCGGGACGCCGTGGCCGCCGAAGGTGACCTCACAGGTGGCCGAAACCTTCAGGCCCATCTTGTGCTCGACATTGGTGACGAACACACCGTTGCGGTCGCCCAGTTCGCCGGTTTCGTGGTCGAAGTGAAACTTCGGTACGAAGAACAGCGACAGGCCCTTGGTACCCGGACCGGCGCCCTCGGGGCGGGCGAGCACCAGATGCATGATGTTCGGGAAGAGGTCGTCGGAGTCGGCCGAGGTGATGAAGCGTTTCACGCCTTCGATATGCCAGGAGCCGTCCTCCTGCTGGACCGCCTTGGTGCGGCCCGCGCCCACATCGGAGCCGGCGTCGGGCTCGGTGAGCACCATAGTGGCGCCCCAGCCCTGCTCGACGGCGATCTTGGCCCACTTCTGCTGCTCTTCGGTGGCGTTGTTGTAGAAGATGTTCGCGAAGCCGGGGCCGGCGGCGTACATGAAGGCCGCGGGCTGCGCGCCGAGGATCAGTTCGGCGATGGCCCAGTAGGCGGCGCGCGGGACGTCGATACCGCCCAGTTCGGGGTCGACGGAGAAGCTGTCCCAGCCGCCTTCCTGCAGGGTCCGGTAGCTCTTCTTGAACGACTCGGGGAGGGTGACCGTATGGGTTTCCGGGTCGAAGACCGGCGGGTTGCGGTCGGCGTCGGCGAAGGATTCACCCAGCGGGCCTTCCGCCAGGCGACGCACCTCGTTGAGCATCTCCTTGACGGTGTCGGCGTCCAGGTCGCCGTAGGCGCCGGACTCCAGGATCTTGCCCAGACCGAGGACCTCGAAGAGGTTGAACTCCAGGTCGCGGACGTTGCTCTTGTAATGACCCATTGTGATACTCACTCTCCGTTGAGTCGGGTGCGGTCGGTGTGGTTAGCCGTTCCCGCCCGTTGTTGCCACCGGGTAGCTACCGGAACGCGGCAGGCTACTCGCGGGTAACTTACCGCCTATATTACCGACGGGTAAGGCGGGCGGCAAAGGGTCCCGCGGCAATGTGATGAGCGAAACAGGTAGCAACCCGGTGACCTGTGGAAACGAGACCCGAGCGGGCCTATCGGGCCGTTGTCACGCGTGGTACCTCGGAATGGGATCACCGGTGCCGGTGCTCAGCAACTGCGGCAGGCTTTTTGTGATGTAGAAGGTCCAGCCGCGTGAGCAGGCCTCGAAGCATTCCGACTCGTCGGCGGTCAAGCCCTTGTGCGTGAACTGCAGTGTCGTGCCCTCCGATGTCGCGGTGATGTCGAAGACGACCGTCGTATCGGTCCATTCGGAGCGGTCGTCGACGAAGGTGAGATCGGAATCCACCACCTGCCAGACCAAACGCGTGCCCGGAGTCACCTCGGTGAGCCGGAACCGGGCAAACCGGATGCCTTGTTTCTCCTTCGCGGTTTCCCCGGCATATTTGCTGTCGTCGGTGAAAACGAATTCGTCCCCCAAGGCGGCGCTCGCGCCGATGAGGTTCTCGCTCCACCAGCCGCGCACGTTCGTCACGGCCGCGAAGACCTCCTCGGGGGTCTCCTTCACGGATACGGCCGCGGTCAAGTACTCGGAATTCGACATCGTCATCGTCCTCTCTTCATCGGGTGGTTTCGCCCCACCGACGAAGCAACACCGACCGGATCGACACCGGCACGGGAAAAGTTCCAGAAAATTCGGGACGATCGCCGCGTCGCAGGTCAGAGCCCGCGCAGCCGCCGGGTCAGGTAGCGGCGTTCGGCGGCGGAAGGCGCCAGTTCCAGTGCTTGCTCATAGGCCGCGGCGGCCTCGGTGGCCCGGCCCTGCCGGCGCAGCAGATCGGCGCGGGTCGCGGGGAGCAGATAGTAGCCGTCCAGGCGACCGGAATCGGTGAGTTCGTCGACGAGTGCGAGACCGGCCGGGACGCCCTCGGTCATGGCCACCGCCACGGCATGGTTGAGATCGACCACCGGGGACGGCGCCAGCCGCGCGAGTACCCGGTAGAGCGCCGCGATCTGGGACCAGTCCGTGGACGCCGAGTCGGGTGCGCCGGCGTGGCAGGCCGCGATGGCGGCCTGCACCTGATACGGCCCGGGACGCCGCACGGCCAGCGCATCGTCCAGTATGCGGAGCCCTTCGGCTATCAGCGCGCGATCCCATCGGGAGCGGTCCTGATCCTCCAACGTGATCAGCACACCGTCCTCGGTACGTTGTTCGCGGCGGGCCTCGAGCAGCAGCATCAGCGCCAGCAGGCCCCGCGCCTCGGGTTCGGCGGGCAGTAACCGGACCAGCATCCGTGCGAGGTGAATGGCTTCCGCTGTCAGCCCGCGCCGCGCGGCCGCATCGCCGTAGCCCTGGTTGAAGATCAGATACAGCACCGCCGCGACCGCGGCCAAACGGTCCGGGAGCAATTCCGCCGGGGGAACCCGATACGGGATGCCGGCCTCGACGATCTTGCGCTTGGCCCGCACCAGGCGCTGCGCCATCGTGGACTCGGTGGTCAGGAAAGCCCGCGCTATCTCGGGGGTGCTCACGCCGGCCAGTGTCCGCAAAGTGAGCGCGACCCGGGCCGGAAACGGCAGCGCGGGATGGCAACACGTGAATATCAGCCGTAACCGCTCATCGGGAATTCCGTCCACCGGCGGCTCGGCCGGGTCGCGGGCCAGCACGGCGAGCTGCCGAAGTTTCGTTCTCGCGGCTGTGTTCCGGCGTAACCGGTCTGTCGCGCGGTTGCGTGCGGTCGTGGTGAGCCAGGCCCCCGGGCGATCGGGGATACCATAGCGCGCCCATGCGGACAACGCCGCGGCGAACGCGTCCTGTGCACAGTCCTCGGCCAGGTCCCAGTCGCCGGTCGCCCCGATCAGGGTGGCGACCACCTGACCCCACTCGTCGCGATACGCCGCATCCAGCGCGGCGCGGACCTCCGGTGGTGCGGTCATTCCCACACGGGCCGGACCTCGATGGCGCCGTGCCGGGCATAGGGATGACGGGCAGCGAGTTCGACGGCCTCGTTCAGATCGGCACATTCGAGAATATCGATGCCGCCGATGAAATCCTTGGTCTCCGCGAACGGGCCGTCGGACACCAGCGTTTCCCCGTCCCGCACGCGGACCGTCGTCGCCTCCGCCACCGGACGTAACCGGGCGCCACCCCGTCGAGAGCCCCGCCGATCCACTTCCGCCGCGTAGTCCTGATGGGCCGGATCCGCCGCGATCTCGGCCGGGCTCGGCAACGATGTCTCGTCATCGCAGATCAGAAGCACATACTTCATCCTCCCAATATGCCCGACCCCCCGGGCCGGAACCACTGGCGCGCGCCGCCCGCCGCTCCGGTGGGAGATCTCGATGAACCGATACCGGACTGGATAGGGTGGGGTGTGCGGATCGAGACGAGCGCCGGCCCCGCGGAGGCCCAGATCGACCATCCGGACGACCCCGCGTTCCTGCTGGTATTCACCCACGGTGCCGGCGGCGGGGTGGACAGCCGGGACATCCTGACGGTGCGCGATACGGCGCTGGCCGCGGGTGGTGTTGTGGCCCGCGTGCTGCAGCCTTACCGGGTGGCCGGCCGCCGTGCCCCTGGTAAACCGGAGCCGCAGGACAGGGCCTGGGTCGAGCTTGTCGGCGCCCTGCGCTCGGACCTCGGCCCCGAACTGCCGCTGATACAGGGTGGCCGCAGCAACGGGGCACGGGTCGCCTGCCGGACTGCCGGTGAACTCGGTGCCCGCGGCATCGTGGCGGTGTCGTTCCCGCTGCATCCGCCCGGGAAACCGGAGAAATCCCGCCGCGACGAATTACTGGCCGCCGCACCGGCCGAGGTGGTAGTGATCAACGGTGGTAGCGATCCGTTCGGAGTCCCGGACCCGGCGGACGCCGCGGAGGTCCGGGTCATCGCCGGGCAGCCGCATTCCTTCGCCAAAGGTTTCGAGACGATCGCCGAAACCCTTGCGCCTTGGTTCCGGTGCTGGCGCCACTGAGAGTCCTAAACATCTGGCCGCTGCGCTGGGTATCGACACCGCCGGTACGACCCGGCTGGTGGACCGGCTCGAGGGCAAGGGCCTGTTGCGTCGGCACCGTAGAACGGAGGACCGGCGGGCCGTGTCTCTCGAACTCACCGAGTCCGGTCGGCGTCTTACTCCACTGCTCGCGCCCACCTTTGCAGCGGTCGCCGCGACATTCTTTCTCGGGTCCTCCGATGCCGAGATCCGCGGGGCGGGCGATCTACTGGAACGCGCTCTCGCCCCACGGGCCGCGGATCCGGCACCGTGAGGGCAGGGCCGGGGGCGGGTCCGAGTGCCGGCGTGCCGGTGCGCGGTGCCGTGTTACTCAACCGGCTTGGTGGCGACTACAAGGGCGTCGATCGCCTCGCCTGCTTCGGTCGGCCGCAGGACCTGCTGAGCTGTGTCGATCTGCAGGCCGCTGTCCTCACCCAGATCGACGACCACATCCTCGGGTGTGAACAGGATCTCCGGATCCTGCGGACCCCCGTGCCCCCGTTCCGGATTCGCGCTGTCGTGCCCGAGGACCAGCAGCATCCCGCCGGGGGTGAGCAACCGCGCCGCCCGCCGGACCATCTCGCGACGCTGTCCGGCCGGTAGGTGCAGGAACACCATCAGGACCAGTTCGTAAGGACCGCCGATATCCACTCCCGGTTCGGTGAGATCGGCGCACTGCCAGGTGATCCGCTCCCGGATCGACCGGGTCAGCCGCGTCGCCACCGTACGACCCTTGTCGATCCCGACCTGGGAGAAATCCACCGCGTGCACCTGCCAGCCGTGGGTGGCCAGCCACAGCGCGTTGCGGCCCTCCCCGCAGGCAAGATCCAGTGCGCGCGGGAATTCGGGAACCGTCCCGTCGGGGCCGGGCCCGCGCGGTATGCGCCGGTCCAATCCGTGCACGAACTCCACCACCGTGTTGTTCGGCGGTGCGCCCCACACCAGTTCGCTCTGCACATACCGCGCATCCCATTCGGCCGCGTCCATACGGGCCAGTGTATGGACGCGGTGTCCGGTTCGGACCGCTTCGGGGTCGGATGTCACTCGCCGGCGGGTTCGGGCAGCCAGTGCACCGGGGAGGTTTCCCGGACATGGACGAGGATGTCGAAGGCCGCCGCCGCCGAACTCACCTCCAGCCGCGCCGATTCGTCCGTGGCCGGGTCGTACACACCGCTGATCACCCGCATCCGTGCCGGTGCCGCGCGCCATGCCCGAACCTCCGGAGGCGCGTCGTCGCGCAGGTCGACGAAATAGGCGGGCAGGTCGACGGCGCCCAGGTCGGCGTCGATGAGGTCCGGGTAGGGATCGGGCGCGATCGCCGCGCCCAGGTCGCCGTGATGGAAACCGATCGCCACCGAGCGGTAACCGGTGCCGAAATAGGTGCGCAGCTCGCTGCCTTCGCCGTGGAATCGGGTCTGGTCCGGGCCGAGGCCGATCTCGGTGGCGGCGGTATGGGCGATCCCGTCCCAGTAGACGATTCGGGCACCGGTGTGGCGATAGTGATCGATGATCCTCCTGGCCGGTCGGGGGTCGTCGCTGCCGAAACTGCCGCGACCGGCCACGCTGTTCTCGTGGAAGTCCACGATCAGCCGGATGTGGTCGAGTGCCGTCGAATACGCTGCGGCGGCCTCGGGATCGTCCGGCTGCGGTAGCGAGTGCAGCAGCGAGAGCGCGGTACGAGCATCCTCGGCGAATGGGCGGCCGGGGTGGATGCCCTGGTGACGTTGGACGTGCTCGTCGATCCGGTGCGCGCTGCGGATCGGGGTCAGATACGCGGCGAGTTCGTCGGCGTGGGCGGGGGCCCAGCGGCGGGCGTAGGCGAGCACTTCGTCGTAGTCGGCGGATTCGGCGGCCGCCGGTTCGATGCCGAACACACCGACCTGATCGCCCGGGTGGTCGATGTTGTAAGCACGTAGCCATTCGAGCGTCGCGACGGTTTCGGCCGTGCGCAGGGGTCGCCAGGCGTCGGCGAGCGCGGTGTGCGGATCGCCACTGCCGGTGCGTACGTAGGCGTCGAGCCGGGCGCCGGAGCGTGCGCTGTCCTGGATGGCGAGCGCACGGAATCCGTGCTCGGTGATCAGAGTGCGCAGGATCCGATCGCGGATCCCGTAGGTCTGGCGGGAGAAACGGGTGGATTCGCCGAGGCCGACCACGGTGGCCGCGGCCAGGTGGTCGGTCAGCGTCCGCAGATCCGGACCGGTATCGGCGGCGTCGGTTCCGTGTACGGGCCGCGCGTTATCGCGCAGCCACCGGCGCACCGCGTCGGCGGTATCGGTGGATGTCGAGGTCGTGGTCACGCCAGGCTCCTGGTGGCTCGTCGGAGTGTGTGTCGTGAACCAGCCTCATACCTCAACTATTGTTCAGGTCAAGTCCTGTCAGAGCTGACTGCGCATCAGGACAACGTTGTACTGGTTGTGGACCGTGGTGAGGAAGTACAGATCGCTTCCGGTCTGATACGGGAAGATCGACGGCGCGTACGCGGTCGGCAGCTCCCGCGCGTCGATCAGTACCCGGGGCGGGCTCCACGGACCCTGCGGGGCGGGCGCGGTGCGCATCACCACCGAATTGAACGGGTCGGTGGTCAGTGAAACATATTGACCCAGATGGTCATTCCACATGACCGACAATTCGCCGACCCCGTGCATGATCGGTTTCGCGGCATTCACATCGCCGTGTTTCCAACTGCCGCCGTCCCAGTATTCGTAGGCGCCCAGATTCTGGATATCGGCCTCGCGGACCCGGGATATGTAGGCGGCATTGTCGCGGCCCGACGCGGTTCCGTAAACATAGACGTAGCCACCGTCTTTCACGAAGGCATTCATCTGGAAATTACGGTTGGCGCCCTCGTTGGGCCGGCGGGTGAATGTCAGATCGGCCCAGGTTTCGCCGTTGTCGGCGGATGCGGCCAGCCCGGAGTAATTGGTTGTCCATTCGCCGGGGGTGTCCCATGTCTTCACCGACATCAGGCTCATGTACTGCACGCCGTTCACGGAGATACCGGCGGTCGGAATACGGCTGATCTCCAGGAACGGAATCTTCGGGCTGGGGATCAGGTCCCGGGCCTGACCGAAGACGTCGCGGACCACACTGTCGAAGTAGATACCGTGCCGGGGGTCGCGGGTATGGCTGCGGACCAGCACATTACTGCGCCACGCCCACATACTGCCGGACAGCAGGTTGGGGAATCCGACGCCGGCGGTATCGCCGAACGCGGTGAGCATTTCACCGTGCCCGTTGTCCCACATGATGCCGAGATCGGTGCCGAGCATGTTGTAGGTGTGGGTGCCGTTCGGGCTGGCCATGCCGGTGACCTGGAAAACGGCCCGGGTGGCTCCGTGTAATTGGGGAAGCCCATTGGTGCCGTTCAGCACCGGAATGGGATTGATGGCGTTGGGATTCGCCGTGGCCGGTGCGGTGGCCGCGAGCATTGCGGCCGATGCGCCCGCCAGCAGAGACATAAGTATGGATCCGGTTCTTTTCAAGTCCGTCGGACCTCCGGGTTGCGTCGAGAATCGCCGCGGATAAACGTGGGCACCTCGAGATCTGTTGCACGGCTCATTTCGACTGGCTGGCAGATCGCGGTCATGTTAGCAGTGGATATGGGCTGATCAGAGGCTTTGCGCGGCAGTTCTGTGCTGGTGTCACACAGGTCGGCGGGGTTGTTGCCGAATTGTCACCAGCGGTGAGTCCGCGGGACCGCTGCTCGGGAGCGCCGTAGATCACTCCATGGTCTAATCGAGAAGTTAACCGCGCATTTCGGCGGTTTACTTCAGTGAGGAAGCGGAGGACGTATGCTGCCAGCCGGAATGGACCCGCGCACACCGGTGCTCGTCGGAGTCGGACAGATCGTGCATCGGTCCGGTGAACCAGGTCTGCCGGGGGCAGTCGAATTGGCGGCGGAATCGCTGCGACGGGCCGGTGCGGACAGCGGAACCGGCGATACGCTGCTGCGATCGGCCGATGTGGTGGCCGCCGTCGCCACGGTCAGCGGCTCCTACCCCAACCTTGCCGCGACGGTCGCCGCGCAGATCGGCGCCTCCCCGAAACGGACCCTGCAATCCGCCCCCGCTGGTGGCGACGCCCCCCAGCGGCTGCTCAACCTGCTGGGCAGGCAGATCGCCGAAGGTAAAACCGATATCGCCCTGATCTGCGGCGCCGAGGCGATGGCATCGCTCGGCAAGGCCAAGAAAGCCGGTGTGGACCCCGGCTGGCCCGAACAGCACGAGAACGCCGTACCCGACGAGATCGTGGGCGCCACCGACGCCCCCAGTTCCGCGATGGAAACCGCAGCCGGACTCTGGGGGCCGATCTATGTGTACGCGCTGATCGAATCGGCGATGCGTAACCGTCTCGGTCTCGACCAGGAGACGCATCTGGCGCGGATCGGCGGGCTGTGGTCGCGATTCTCCGAGGTCGCGGCCCGGAACCCGTACGCCTGGCTGCCGACGCAACGACCCGTCTCCGAACTCGTCACCACCGGGCCCGACAACCGGATGGTGTCCAGCCCGTACCCGAAACTGCTGATGGCGAATCTGTCCGTCGACCAGGGTGCGAGTCTCATCCTGTGCAGCGCCGCGGCGGCGGATGCGGCCGGGGTACCCCGGGAGCGGTGGGTCTTCCCGCACGGCGGTGCCACCGCCACCGATACCTGGTATCTCTCCGAACGCACCGATATCGCCGCCTCCCCGGCGATCGCCGCGGCCGGCCGGGCCGCGCTGACGGGCGCCGGGGTCGGTATCGACGATATCGCCCATATCGACCTGTATTCCTGCTTCCCGGTCGCTGTTCAGGTGGGCGCCGCGGCGCTGGGCCTGCCGATCGACGATCCCGCGCGACCCCTCACCGTCACCGGCGGCCTCACCTTCGGCGGCGGTCCGGGCAACAACTACAGCACCCACGGCATCGCCACCATGGCCGGGATCCTGCGCGACAATCCCGGCGACTACGGGCTCACCACCGCGCTCGGCTGGTACATCACCAAGCACGGGGTGGGCGTGTATTCGGCGAAACCGCCGGCCGAACCGTTCCGTCCGGTGGAGGCCGAGGTCCCGCTGGCCCGGCGCGAGACGGCCCCGGGCTATACCGGTCCGGCGGTCATCGAGGCGTACACGGTCCCGCACCGCAAGGGCGAGTCGGGCGACGAGGCCGAATCCGTGGTGGTCAGTGCGCTGAACCCGGCCGGGGCACGCATACTTGTCCGGGCGACGGACAGCGAAACCATCGCCGCCTGCACCATCGGCGACCGGTTGGGCGCTGCCATCGAGATCACCGCCGCCGACCGTTTCATTCTGCGCAGCGAGAGGACAGCCTGATGACCGACACCGTGCTCCTGGACCGGTGTGATGCGATCACCGTGCTCACCGTCAACCGGCCCGCGGCGCGTAACGCCATCGACCTGGCGACAGCGAAGGCGATCGAGGCCGCGATCGACGAATTCGAGGCCGACGATACCGCGCGAGTACTCGTGCTCACCGGCGCCGACGGAACCTTCAGCGCCGGAATGGATCTGATCGGGATGACCCGCGGCGAGTTCCCGGTGACCGAACGTCGCGGACCGCTCGGTATCGCCGCGAAACCGCCGGCCAAACCGATGATCTCGGCAGTCGAGGGTTTCGCACTGGCCGGTGGTTTCGAACTGGCGCTCTCCGGTGATCTCATCGTCGCCGCGCGGGACGCGAAATTCGGTATCCCCGAGGTGAAACGCGGACTCGTAGCGTCCGGCGGCGGCGTTATGCGCCTCACCCAGCGCCTGCCACGCAGTATCGCGGCCGAACTGGCCTTGACCGGTGGCCGGATCAGCGCCGAACGGCTGCATCAGTTGGGGCTGGTCAACCGGGTGACCGAACCCGGCGAAGCGCTGGAGGTCGCGCTGGAGCTGGCGGGCGAGATCGCGGCCGCCGCCCCGCTCGCGGTGGCAGCCAGTAAACGGATCATCGACGAGTCCCCGGATTGGAATACCGCGGAGGGTTTCGCGAAGCAGGGGGAGATCGCTCTTCCCGCAATCGCTTCCAAGGATGCGGCCGAGGGCGCGCTCGCATTCGCGGAGAAGCGCGACCCGGTGTGGCAGGGTCGCTGAGGTTTCCGGCGCCCACACGGTAAGCCGGACCGACCGCGGTGGTTCGGTCGGTATCCCGGCAGTCGGTGGAAACCACCAGGCCCACCGATATCGTCCTGCGTTACTGTGACCAGCGGGAAGACCTCGCCCGGCGCGTCTCTGGGGGCGGACATCTGCGGTGCGGCGCCGTAGCCCTCGGCGTCCACGATTCGGCGCGCCGACCGGGCGCGTCGTTACGTGGGCAATTGATCGAGTATCACGCGGGCGCAGGCGGCCGGATCGTCGTAGAACGGCGTATGCCCGCTGCCCTGCAGCGTGATGTGGCGCGCGTGCGGGAGTACCTCGCGGGCGCGCCGGCTCTGGGTCTTGTAGGTGAGCAGGATGTCGCGATTACCCCAGGCGATGGTCACCGGAAGGTCCGCCAGCGCCGCGGGGTCCGCGAGTTCCGCCTCGGTGAACGAGTCCAGTGCCGGTGTGAAACCCAGCGATTTCACCGCGCCTTCGGCGGTGTCCAGGGCGATCTGCGTGTCGACTGCCCAGGGCTTACCGAAGACCAGGCTCAAGAACATGGTGCGGCCGGCCGGTGTGCCGAGCACCTTCGGCATCGCCGGGCCGAGGAGGCGGCCGAGTTTCTTGGACCGGCCCAGCGATTGCTGACACCAGACGCGGCCCGGTGTGTCCCAGAAGAAGATCGGCGAGAAGGCCGTCACCGAGCGCGCCAAGCCGCGGGCCCCCAGGTTCAGCGAGATGCCGCCGCCCATCGAATTTCCGGCGAGATGCGGCCGGTCGAGCCCCTGGGCGGCCAGGAAATCGGCGAGGGCGTCGGTCAGGGTATCGACGGTGGTGCGGGGTAGCGGCGCGGAACCGCCGAAACCGGGCAGATCGATCGCGAAAACCTCGAAATGCTCGGCGAGGGCGCCGATGACCGGTTCCCACACCTGCCACCGGCTGCCCACACCGTGGACCAGCACGAGAGGTTCACCGCTGCCTTCGCGATGGTGCTCGAGATCAGTCATATCCAGCTCTCCGATCAGGATCCGAACTGCGGAATCACACTAACAGCAGGCAGGGGACATCAGTTCGGTTCGCAAGGATCGCCGGAGGTACGTCCTCGTTGGACCTGCACCGACGACGGGTGTGAGTCTTCTCGAAATATGCTCCTCCGAGTTGCGGCCCGACTGTGACTGCGACTACACACATGCGTGGGCGTCACGCGGACGACCGTGGGACGATCCCCGATCACCGCGGCGTCCAGGTGATACATCTGAGAGAGGAACCCGGTGCGGAAGACCCTTTTTGCCGCGACCCTAGTCATTCTGCCGCTGTTGGCGGCGGCCTGCGGTAGCGATACCGAATCCGCGCCCGCGCTCACCGAGGCGGACCTGTCGAAAGCCCTGCAGGAAAAGGGTCTCAAGGACCCGGCCTTCGCCGACTGCGCCGCCAAGGTGTACCTGGCGGAGGGTATTTCCCAAGAGGGCCTGCAAACCATGATCAGCGACGAGTTCGACACCCGGATGGCCGATCCGGAGACCCTCGGCCTGAGCCCGGAGGACAAAACCAAGGCCGAAGCCGCGACCACCAAGATCGTCGGTGAATGCCTCGGGGCGCCGCAGTAGGCAGTGACGGTAGCGCACGCCCATCGGGCGTCGCCGCCGATCTGTAGCAAGCAACCCCATGCCATGACCGTGGGCCGGGCGGTCGCGTTACCGCTCGGCGGGTGCGACGATCGCCGTAGCCGCGCCTGGGGAGGTGTTCATTGCTCAGCGGCCCGGGGGGAGCGGAACTGCTCGAGTCCGGTGACGCGGAGCAATTCGAGTGATCCGGCAGTAGTACTCGCCGGTGCGGCGGAGTAGACCAGAACGGTCTGATCGGCCTCGAGTTCGTGCAGCACATCGCAGTCCGGCGTGAGAAGGCCCAGTTCCGGATGGGTGACCTCGGCGGTACGGCTGCGCATCCGACCGGAGCGGCCGGCTTGCCAGAGTTGCTCGAATCGAGCACTTCCGGACCGTAGTTCGGTGATGAGCCGGACGAGGCCTGCATCCCCTGGGTATTCGGCATGGGCAGTGCGCAGGCAGCGAGGTGTGCCCCGACAGCTTCATCAACACCGGTTTCGAAGCACCGCCGTCGACGCGATGGCCGGCGGGATACGGGGCGGTGCCGTCCGGCCCGGTTTCCGATCGTCCCGATCTCAACCGTGGACGCGGACGCGCCCGAATGCTGAACTGAGCGCACAGCAACCGACGAGCCCGGTAGCGGCCGGGAAGGAGGCGCCGACGTGACAGTGACCGTGGTGGTCGGTAATCCGAAACCGGCATCCCGCACCTTGTCGGCGGGGGTCGCGCTCGCCGCGGCGCTGCGCCCGGGCGCCGAGCCGGCGGTCGTCGATCTGGTCGATCTCGGGCCCGGACTTCTCGGCTGGGGCGATCCTGCAGTCACCGAAACCGTACAGGCCGTCGCCGCCTCGGAACTGGTCGTTTTCGCCAGCCCGACGTTCAAAGCCACCTACACCGGACTGTTGAAGCTGTTTCTCGAACAGTTCGAGGGCGGTACCGGTCTCACCGGCGTACTCGCGGTCCCGCTGATGCTCGGCGCGGGGCCCGCGCACGCTCTCGCACCCGATCTACTGCTCAAACCGGTGCTGGTGGAGCTGGGAGCAACCGCCGCCCTCCCCGGCCTCTACCTGTCCGACCGGACCTTCGGCGACGACGGTGTACTCACCGCCTACGCCGAACGCTGGCGCCCGGTAGTGCAAGCGTTGTCTCCCGCGAAACAAGAGGTCGAGTCGTGAACGAACTTTTCGAAACTCCCGCCGACGGCACCGGCCTGCGCCGTGCGTTCGCCAACTTCCCGAGCGGGGTGGTGGCGGTCTGCGCCCGGGTAGACGGGAAACCACACGGTCTCGCGGTGAGCACCTTCGTCCCCGTCTCCCTGGACCCGCCACTGGTGTCGTTCTGCATCCAGAACACCTCTGCCACCTGGACCCGCCTGGTCCACGCCGGCCACCTCGGCCTGAGCCTGCTCGGCACCGACCAGCAGGACGCGGCCCGCTCCCTGGCCTCCCGCGACGGCGACCGCTTCCGCGGCCTGGGCCTGCACGACGGCACAGGCGAAGCAGTGTTCATCGACGGCGCCTCGGTCTGGATCGAGGGCACCCCCGAAGCGCACGTCCCCGCGGGCGACCACACTGTGGTCATCCTGCGCGTGCACCGTCTCGCAATACACCCCGGTCGTGATCCCTTGGTGTTCCACGGCTCCCGATTCCGCCTCCTGCGCGCCGGCTGAGCCCGGCGATCCCGGTTTCTCGCCGGACTCCATCGGCCGGCTGTCGTCCCAGGTTCCGTCGAGGATTCTCCGCCGTATCAGTCGATCAGCGAGATCCCCAGTTCAGCGGCGACCTCATGTAGTTCATGGCGATTCCCGGTATCGGTCACGATCCGCGACAGTGTTGTGATCGCCGCCCGCATATCTTGTTCCTTTTTGCCCCGGGTCCTGGATGCGTGGTTCAATTCTGCGCCCGCCGAGGGAAAACGGCGCCGCCTTCGAGCATCACATCGGCGCCTACCACGTCGGCGATCTCGACGAGTGCGTGCCATTCCCGTGCCTTCCACACGTCCTCCGCAGTGAGATGCGGTACGACAACGACTTCGGCGCAATTCTCGAGTGCGTGCCCGGCCGCGATCATCACGGCCAGCCGCGGCACGGCGGTATCGGTGACCGCTGTGAACACGACACGGAGGTTGTGCAATCGGACCAACCGCTCGAGTTCGACGCCGTCATCGTCTGCCCGCCGCAGCACGACCGCCCGCCTACCCGGCATCCCACGCCACTTCGATATCGCCGCAGCGGAATCGGCTGACAGCCCGCTCGAACTCAGCGCGAACCAGGTTCTGGTCGACGGTTGTCGGCGAGCCGGGAACAATGTCTGTGTCGAGCGCACGGATCCCCGCGGCGACTCGCTCGAGAAGTGTGAGATCGGAACAAGGTTCGGCGTTCCGCGTTTGCACGGCCCGGCCCTGCGCCCTGTTTTCAGGCGGCCGGACAGATGTGGGTTGCTCGTGCATACTCCCTCTCCCCAAGCACGGTGTCGATGTCTGGACACCCGGCGCCGGGGTGGTAGCACCGCACGGCCATCCGTCAGGCCGGGGGTGTGCCATCCTTTGTCAAGGTTCGGCACGCCCGACGCCGGGGTGGTCCCAGAATCACATCGGGAATGTGCTGTGTCTGTGGCCTTTCGACGAGAGATACGCAGCGCGGAACACAAGCAGCCGCTTGGTGCCGATCAGTATTCGAGGCGGATCGCGTCGGCGAGTTCGCGCATTTCGGAGGTGAGGGATCGGCGGCCGGCAACGATACTGCCCAGGATGTCCCGGGCGTAGCGCTGCTGGGCAAGCCATTCGGGCGCGACCGTGTGGATCTCGGACATCACACCGACTGCCGCTGTGCCCTGATCCAGCTGAGCGTGTGCGCTCGCGACGTCGAGACGGTGTCGAAGACGTCCCGCACCGTTCGGTTGCAGCGTCGGTGCCGGTGTGGCTTGGGCGATCGCGAGTGCCTTATCAGGTCGGCCGGTGAGCACATAGGTCTCGGCCGTGTTGTGCGCCACGCTGATCGGCCCGTACGCGCGGACAGTGTGGGTGTCGGTCAGGACCTCGCGACCGATCCGATGTGCGGCTGCGCGAGCCAGGGCAAGGGCGTCGTCGGCGCGGCTCTCGACGTTGTCCCGGATCGAAGCGTTTGCGGCGTACAGCCACAATCGACCCCAGCATGCAAGCTCGCCCGTCGTGGCCCGGGAAAACCTGGGCTCCACGCGGTCGGCCCAGGTCACCGCGAAGGACTCTGCCTCGGCGATACGACCCTGCCGCAGCATCGCCCATGCGAGGGAGTTCGCTACCGCGGCTGCCTCGCGCGGGTCGGTAGCATCGTCGATCGCACGCTGGAGTGTCTGTTCAGCGATATCGAACTGTCGATTCTGCACCAGCAGGTGGCCGATCATCCCGAACAAGCGCGTGCGGATGGTGCGGCCGTCTTCTCCGTCGAGACTATCGGCGTCGCGCATGATGCTGGGCAGTCGGCGCGCGATAGCCCGATACTCGTGGGTGCCGAGCAGCGGCCGGATCTCGTCGATCGCAGCCTGCACTCCGGCGCTGCTCACGGGCTCGTCACCTGGTCCCGTATCTTTGACGCCGGCCAGCGCGCGGCGTACAGGCGCCCACAGGTCCTCGGTCTGAGGGTCGGCGTGCTCAGCATCGTGCTCGTCGCCCTGCAACATCGAGGTACGCACGCGCAGCGCAACTGCCAGCTTCCGCAACGTCTCGAGCCGGATGGTGTACCGCTCGCCTTGTTCGATCTTCTTGACGAGCGAGAGCGAAACGTCACTCAGTTCGGCAAGTTCCCGTTGCGTCAGCCCACGCCGTTTTCGCACGGATGCGACGCGGTCCCCAAGATCCGCAGCCATACCATCGAGCGTACGGCCTCACAGCATCTCGTGATATGGAACAGCCTCGACCGGTGGGCCACCGGGTAGTGTTCAGCGCTCGCGCTCGACGCCCCGAGAGCGGTCTCGGTCCCGTTCCCGGGACCGGTTCCTGCTGCTCCTGACGCCCGGCGCGACCGGCGGGGGCTCTCGCCTCGCTGTCTGCGCGCTTGGGATCGGGGGACCCAGACGCAGCACGTCGGCTGCTTCCCGGGCGCTCATCGGTGTCCGCTCTCCCCGGGCTGCGGCTTCCCGGCGGTCGATCGCCCGCTGGGCCAGCCGGTCGGCCGCTTCGCGCTGCTTCTGCTGTTGTTCCGGCGCTTTGCGCTCTCGTTCCTGTCGGCCGATAGCCTGCAGGGCTGCCTCCTGGACGCGCTCCTTGTCCCGCGTTTTCTCCTTTGTCACCCTTGCCCGTTCCCGGGCCCGCAGCACATCTGCCGCCTCTCGGCCGCTCATCGGTGTCCGCTCTCCTCGGGCCTGGGCTTCCCGGCGTTCATGGGCGCGCTGGGCTAGCCTGTCGATGGCGTCGCGGTGCTGCTGTCGTTGCTCCGGCGCACGCAGTACCCGTCCCTGCTGCTCGATAGACCGTTGGGCCGTCTCTTGGACGCGTGGCCGTTCCTGAAGCTGCCGCTGCCCCTTTGCCTCTCGCTGCTGGGTTCTTTGCTGGCGCGCCTTCTCACCGACTCCCGGCAATTCGAGCTGTCGGCCCGGCTCTAATTCCAGCCCACGCGCCCAAATTTCGCGGGCATCGGCTCGGGAGATGATCTGATGTGTGAACCGGTCCCCGAAGTCCTGAATCAGCCCTCTGATCAGTTCTTGGGCGTCCTTCGAGATGAACTCGCCCTCGACGGAACGCAACGTGTGGCGATTGATCTCTCCCTTTTTGAGGAGCTCCCGGATTCCCCTCAGCTGCTTTTCGTCCTTACGTCCTTCGATTCGGCCGGACTTTTCTTCGATAGAATCGGCGCGGTCTCGGTCTTGCTCGTTCTTGATTTTGTCGAACTGGATTCGCTCCGTGCGTCCGCTCCGGTCCCGGAACTCGTATTTGCGCGACCCCTTCGCGTATCCCTTTTCGCGGTCGCGAAAGAATTTTTCGGCACCGTTCTCGAAGATCCTGCCGCGCACATGCGGTTCGAAATAATCGCGATCCCGGCCGTAACCGTCGCTCACGGTAGTCTACATCAGACTGTAGTATTTCCTTCGCAGGTCGGCGGTAATGTGAACGAAGCCGTCACCATGTTCAAGATTGTGCTCGACCATGGAGTCGATGTAGTCGAATACCGTGCATTCGTCTTCGTCACCGTCGTAATCCACCCAGTGCAAAGCCGGATTCACCCCGCCGTCATAGAACGACTTATCGTGACCGTGTTCAGTGTGGTCGACCCATTTGCCCTCCACGTACTTCTCGAAACACGCACCGAGGAAGCAAATGAACGCATCGGTCATATCTTGATTTTCGGCACGGTACGGCGTGTCCGAATCCGGGAACAGTTCCCTGCAGACATCGTTTAAGTGATGCAGGTCCGAAGAGTCTTCCGGCCACAGCTTCGAAGGCATGCGTTGCAACCCGGCATAATTCAAAAACTTCTGCACCTGCGCCGCACGCCGGTCCGGATCGACCCATTTCCCCCATTCGGTCTGTTCGACGGATACGCCAAGATCCATGCTGAGCTGATTGTCTCCCACGATGCCTGACTCCTCCATTTTCTCTTCCATCCCGAGTCCGAGATCCAAGCTGAGTTGGTTGTCGGCCACGATGTCCGGCTCTTCCGCACCCTCGTCCGTCTCTTGGTGCCACCCACTCGCTGTATCGCTGGATGTCCGCCCAGAACTCCACCGGCCGACGCCGAGCTTCTTTTCCAGCTCAAGCTGCGCGTGCGGCAGTCCATGGGCATAGGCATGGTCGACCGTACGGGAGTACCACTGGAAGGCGGCAACCGTGAAATCGCCCTGGTTGGCAGAACTGAAGAGCAAATCTTCCGGGTAGTCCGCGCTGTCGGTCCAGTCGTAACAGATCGAAAGGCCGAACTCGTACAGTACCTTCAATTCGGGGTCATTGACCCACCGTCCGTCGCAGTACCGGACGAAGTATTCGCCGATGTAACAGACGAACCCGTTCACGAGAACAGCATTGTCCCGTTCGGTCAGGGCGTCGTCGTCGGGTAAGAGGTAGTTGAATGCATCCTCAACCCAGTCGGTCATCTCTCTGCTGTACCGGTCTACCCCCTGCGGCATCGGGCCGATGGCGGAGCCGGAGTGTTTCTTCCAGTCGGCGGGAACGGTGGGGAGGCTCTTGATGAACAGACGATCTATCGCCTCGGCGGTCTGTTGCGGACTGGACCACACCACCCACTCCGGGTCGTCCTGCGCAGCCTTATCTATGTCGTCCTTCACTTGGCCGTGCCTTCCCCTCGTCGCTGACCGACTGAGAGTCGCGGTGTTATAGGACGGTACGGGGCATCCCTCGGGCATAGCAACGATCTGGCTCTCCGTGAACACGGCGAGTTCGGGGCCCGCGATCGGTGATGGCGGATGGCATGGCGTCGGCACTGTGTCGGCCGCGGCTGGGGCTATTGTGGCGATCTCACCGCCGCAGCCGGCCAGCGGCAGTATGCCGCCAGCGATCACCACGTCGACCAGTTCTGCCTGCGCGAGCCATTCCCGGGCTGCCCACACGGCTTCCGTGGTCAGGTAGGGGATGACGACTACCTCGGCGCGGTGGTTGAGGATGTGCTCGATGGCGATCAGCACGGCCAACCGAGGATGCTCGGTTTCGATTGTGACGGTGAAGACTACTTCCAGTTCCTGCTGCTCGGTGCACTTGTCGATATCACCAGGGTCGGTCTCGTCGCGGCGCAGCACGATCGCGCGCCTCACGGTCGGACCGCCTGCGTGTACTCCATCGCGGCGGTGTACCGCGGGCAATCGTGGTGCTTGGCGTGCGCGGCCATGACCTGGTGTGCGTGCGCATAGGAATTGATCGGTCCGACGCCGGCGCGGCAGCCTGCGGGGTGGTCGAGGGCGCGTAGCCCGTCGAGGGTGCGCTGAATCAACCCGCGGTTGGTGTTGTGCCAGCGTTGGAGCGTGGCGTCCCGGGCCGGTGTCCGGATCGGGAGCAGGGTTGGCTTGCTCATGGTGTCGTCTCCCCAGGGCGAGGCGGTAGTGGTGAGCGCCCCGGCGCTGGATCGTCGGCCGACGGTATGCGACACGGCGTCGGGGATATGACAGCCGTCGCCAGGGCTGAGACGACGGTATGAACCAGACCTACCCGCAGGCCACCAAAGTGCCAGAAAGTGCCAGAACCATTGCATCAGCGACGATTTACCTGGGACTATAGGACGCATTCCACGCACTCCATGGCAAAGGTGACCATCATGCACGTCCGATTCCTCGGCGGCCCAAGCGGCGGGCAAGGCTCTCCCCGTCTTTACGAGACCGACCGCGCCACGTTCGCTGTCCAGGGCTGGAAAACCGACCACGACGACCGCATCGAGATCCCCCATCGCCTGCTCTTCCACACCGAGCCCGGGACATGCATTGCCGGACTGCAGGACACCGGACACGGGACATTCCTGCTGACCGGTACCCCGATCACTGATTCGGAAGCATTGGCGATCATGAAGATTCCTGGCCACGAAACCGCTGTCGAGGTCCCCATCGGGCAGGAGGTGACGCCGGATGCGCCAAGTCCTCGGCGGTGATCCGTTCGACCGGCTACTCGACGAGGCGAAAACGTCTGCGTTCCACCTCGAAACCAGTGACGACTACCTGGCGGAGACGGAGTCGGAGTCGCTTCGCCTGTGGCGGGAAGACGAGTCCAGCGATCCCGGCGGGGAGTGGTTCGACTCATGGACCGATCAGGTCCAGCGGATGACCGAGCGCGGGGTCACGATGCGACGTGTGCGGATCGTCAGTGAGCCACACACCGTCTACACCCGGTACCTGCTGGCGCTGGCCCGGCACAACGAGGCAGCCGGAGAACAAGTTTGGTACCTCGCCCGGCAGGACGCGCACTCGGCAGACGCCGCAAGTGACGATTTCTGGCTGCTCGACAACCATCTCGTGTCGTTCAGCCTGCTCGACGACCGCGGATCCTGGATCGGCGGGGCAGTGACCGAGGACCCGGTGCTGGTCAGCAACGCGATGGCCATCCGGGACCGGGTGCTGGCCGCGGCGGTCCCGGCTGACATCTATCGGGGCCGGCATTCCCCGTGACCGATGTTCTGCGGCTCAGGCAAGCTCTGGGCGCGCGTCTCCGCGAACTTCGTAGGGACGCGCGCCTGGACGGCCGCCAGTTCAGTCTCGCGGCCGGCTGGCACTGGTCGAAGACGTCACGTATCGAAACGGGTAAGCGCACACCGTCGGAGGCCGATATCGGTGTCTGGTGTGAGGTATGCGATGCGCGGCTGGCGAAGCCGGACCTGGTGGCGGCACTGCGCAATCTGGAAGCTCAGTGGACGGAATGGAAGCGGGTCACGGCATCCGGTCACGCCCGCCGGCAGAAACGGGCTGTCGAGATCGAGGGGCAGGCGCGGCTGCAGCGGGTCTATGCGCCGGTGGTGTTGCCGGGGCTGTTGCAGACCGAGGACTATGCCCGCGCCGTCCTTGCCCAGTGCATCAGGTTCCTCGACACCCCCGATGATCTCGAGGTGGCGGTTGCGGCGAGGATGCAACGGCAGCTGGTCCTGCACCAGATCCGGCACCGGTTCGTGCTCCTGGCCGACGAGGCCGCCCTGTACAAAACGGTCGGCGACGATGCTGTGATGGCCGGCCAGCTCCGGCACCTGCTCGACACCGCGTTCGACAATCCTCGGCTCATCTTCGGTGTGGTGCCGCTGACTGCTGAGTTCACCTACATCACGACGTCGTTCGACCTCCTGGACAACCGGGTCGCGATGATCGAGACCATCAGCGCCGAGTTGACGGTGGTGACGGCGTCGGAACTGGCCTTGTACGAGAAGGCGTGGAAGGCACTGAGCAAGCAAGCGGCCTATGGCGACCGGGCTCGGGAGCTGATCGCGGGCGCCCTGGATGCACGAACGAACCCCTACCCGAACTTGGGTAGGGGTTGAGGGTCAGGCGGGCAACAGATCGCCGGCGAGCTCAACCTCGGTTCGAAAATGATCCTGCCGGAGTGCTGCCTCTGCACGTTCTTCCCAGTCGGCCAGGTCGCCGTTGTGGTGGATTGCTTCAGCGAGGGCATCTTCGGCACAGGTGATCGCGTGCCCCCGGGAGGTCGCGGGAATGTACATTGCCACGTGGACCCGGCCGTCTTGTTCGGAAACCTTCACCTGGGGTTTGCGTACATTGCCGAGCCTTTCCAGGGACCGCTCCAGCGCCTCTCCGGCCTGTTTCAGCCCCTCCAAGGGGTAGGCCTTGAAGGTCATCACGATGAAGTAGAGGCGGGTCCTGACCGGTGATTTCTCCGGCGGAGCAAGTTCTTGCGTCACCCGCAGTCCGATCCTGGCCTCGGGTGCTGTTGGCTCCGCTTCATCCCGGGGCGCCGCTGCCAGTGCCACGTCGAATCCAAGCGCGCCCATCATGCGCGCGAGACTGCGCAGTGTGAGGTTCCTCTGGCCGCGTAGGCGTTGGGTGATCTCTGACGGTTGCACGCCGAGTCGTTTCGCCAAGCCTGCTTTGTTCACGCCGGCGGATTCCATGGCTTCGTACACCATCTCGGTAGCCGCAAGGACGAGGTCCTCCTCGGCTACCAGTGCGTCCACCTCGGGACTACGGCGGATCCATGTGGTCATCGTTGCGCCTCCTTCCAGACTTCCCGCGCATGCTGCGCTTCCTTGCAGACTCGCCGGTCAGGGGGTTTCTTAGCCCCATGGGTGGCAACCCAGTCGGGCTCGTTCTTTACGACATACATCCGGTGCCCTGTGCGAACCTTGATCTCGTGCACCGGTGGTTCTCCCGGGCATTGCAGAATTCGCATCTCCTCCGGACTACGGAGGAAGCCGATAGCGGTGAGCCGTTTGAATCGCGAGATGAACTGCGCCCGCGCTCGGTTGTCGAGACTGGCCAGCCAGTCCACGACCGGACACTCATCGTTTGTGTTCACTGCTCCGTACACGTTCAGTGCTGAGCCCTCATAGACAACCTCCAAGCGAAGTGAAGTCATAACTTAACTCCACTCGTTGTGAGTGTAGGACGAACCGGCCTTGATCGGGCTGGTTCGTGTCGAATCTGTAATAGCTATTATCAACAAATCGATCCCCTCTGTCCCTTTGCTGCGTGAAGGTCTGCTGCGAAATGCAGCCGTTGAGCGTGCGTGTCGGCTCAACGGCTGCTATCTGCGGCGGGTCTTAACTTGTTACCTGAGTCTCATTCCGGGCGTGTCACTGGCCGAAGACCTCGACACGGAAGCCGTCGACCTCGCCCGCCCACATCCGGGACCCGGTGGCCAGACGGCCCCGCTCCGGTAAGCCGAGCTTGCCGGCCCACTTATTCGCGTTCCCAGCGGGCCCGGCGACGACCTGGGCACGTTCAATACTCAGGTCGACTTGCGACCCACAGGCGCGCATAGCGGCCTCGACGGCAGCCTTCATCCGGTCGGCCGCGACGCGATCGTCTTCTGCGTCGATATACGCGCTGAGCACGACGAGGTGGTCTCGGTGGCCGACGAGGAGATCCGCGTCGGCCACTCGCCCATTCGAACTCAGTTGGCCCAGGACTCGCTCGGCAGCGCGCTCTGTGACTTCCCCGCGCGCTTCCGGTGCCGATGTGGACAATTCGACGTACCATCGGCGCAAGGGTTTCCGCAACCAGGCGAAACCCTCTGAACTGGGGTGATTCACCAGATTCGGGATCTGGTCGAGATTTGGCGCATAGCGTACAGTTTTGGCTACAGTTCGGAAATCCAAAGAAAACCCCCACTTGCTTTTCGCTGGTGGGGGTGATTTTCGTTTGAGCCGGTGACGGGAATCGAACCCGCGCTGTCTGCTTGGGAAGCAGAAGTTCTGCCATTGAACTACACCGGCATTACGTCTCTCGACGCGTTGGCGAGCTTAGCAGAGGGCCGACCCGGGGCTGAAATCTTTCGCCGATTCCGGCCCCGGGCTACGCGGCCTTGCTCAGGCCTCGGACCACACCCCGAGCTGGTTGCCGCTGGGGTCGGTGAAGTGGAAGCGGCGGCCGCCGGGGAAATCGAAGGGGCCTTCGGTGACCGTGCCGCCGGCAGCGCCGACGGCACGCAGGCTGGTGTCGAGGTCGTTCGAATACAGCAGGACCAGGGGTCCGCCGGTGCGGACTTCGGCGCCGGCGGCCAGGCCGCCCGCTTCGCCTTCGCTGCCGTCGAAGCGGCGGATACCGGTGTACTGGGGGCCGTAGTCGTTGAATTCCCAGCCGAATGCCGACTGGTAGAAGCTGCGGGCGGCGTCCATATCGGTGACGGTGAGTTCGATGTAGTCGATGCCGTGGTGGGTGTGCGCACTGGTCTCTGGCATGGGTGGAGTATGCCCGCGGGGTGTGACAGGAAACAGTGCTGCCGGACCGGGATCTACCTGCCCGGATCACGGTCGCTACGCTCGTGGCGTGCTGCTTTCCGATCGTGATATCCGGGCGGAGTTCGCCGCCGGGCGGCTCGGGCTCGAACCGTTCGAGGACAACCTGATCCAGCCGTCCAGTATCGACGTGCGGCTGGACCGGATGTTCCGGGTGTTCAACAACACCCGCTACACCCATATCGACCCGGCGCAGCGCCAGGATGAGCTGACGAGCCTGGTGGAGCCGACGGCGGGTGAACCGTTCGTGCTGCATCCGGGGGAGTTCGTGCTCGGGTCCACGCTGGAGGTGTGCAGCCTGCCCGACGATCTGGCGGGCCGGTTGGAGGGTAAGTCGAGCCTGGGCCGGTTGGGGTTGCTCACCCATTCGACGGCCGGGTTCATCGACCCCGGGTTCAGCGGGCACATCACCCTGGAGTTGTCGAATGTCGCGAATCTGCCCATCACGCTGTGGCCGGGGATGAAGATCGGGCAGTTATGCCTGTTCCGGCTGACCAGCCCGGCGGAGAACCCGTACGGCAGCTCGGGCACCGGCTCGAAGTATCAGGGGCAGCGCGGGCCGACGCCGTCCCGGGCGTATCTGAACTTCCCGCTGCCGGACTGAAGCGGCCGGCGTTCGATCGCCGGAACAGACGCGCGGATCGCAACCACTGGTGATGCGTTCAGTGGCCGTGGTTCTCGGGTGGGCCGAGGACGATATCGGCGGTCTGCGTCATGACCTCGCCGCGGTCCATACCGTCGGGCGGATCGGCGGCCAGGAAGTGGATACCGATTCGCGCGCTGAAGGCGAGCAGGCTGCGGGCTTCGACCTCGACCGGGTCGGTGAAGTAGGCGCCGATCATCTCGCGCAGCAACCGCATGCGCTGGTTGTCCACCCGGCGCAGCCGGGCGGCGACGGATTCGTCGCGGCGGGCCCAATCCCGGATGGCGAGGTCGATCGGCAGCAGTTCCGGGGAGAGGGTGAGTGCACCGGCTCGCTGGATTTTGGTCCGCGGGTCGCCGCCCTCGCGGGCGACGCTGTCGAGCACTTCGTCGACACTGCGCCGTTCCCAAGTGTCCAACATGGCCTCGAGCAGGGCGTTGCGGTCGGTGAAGTAGCCGTAGAAGCCGCCCTTGGTGACTCCTAGTTTCTTGGCGAGCGCTTCGACGCGGACTGCGTCGGGCCCACCGTGAGCGAGGGTGCGCAGGCCCTCGTCTATCCAGTCGGCACTAGGTGTGCGTGCCGTTCCCATTCCTGTGTCTCCCTTCACCGCCGGGCATCTATACGCCACCGTATAACTGCGGTAGCTTTGATATACGCCACCGTATAACAGGCAGAGGGAGATGCGGCAATGACTGACCCTGTACCGGATCATGTGGTCGAAGGCCACGCCGATCCGATCGCATTTCAGCAGTACGACATCACCGCTACGGCCCGAGCGCGCAGCGCGATAACCGAATACGACTACAGCGATCAGTTCACGCTGCTCACCGACGCGGCGGCGACCGGGACTCCGGAAGCATGGGCACGTGCGGCGCTCGACACCGTCGCCGGGAGCAAGGGCCAGCTGATCTGGCGCGGTCTGCTCGGGCTCCGGCTGGCCAGGCGGTCCGCACCGGCGCATGTCGCCGGATGGCCGGTCGTCGAATCCGGCGACAGCTGGATGGCCCTCGCGGCCCGGTCGTGGATGCTCACCGGCAGTCTCGTGATCGAGGTCGAGGAGAACAGTGTTTCCCTGGCCACCTTCGTCCGGTACGAACGGCCGGTCGGCGAGCGTATCTGGGCATTCGCCTCCCGGGGACATCGCCGGTTCGCTCCCGAACTGCTACACGATGCGCGGCGAGTCCTGCGTCGACTTCCGTGATACCGAGCCGGCCGGGGCAGAGGCCGGCCCGGTATCCCGGTGGCTGTACTGGACAGCCGGTCCCACGGTCACCCGTCGGCGCCGCGGGCGGGCTACGACCGGCATGCCTTGTGAGCGGCCGGACGTAGCCCCATCCCCGGTCATTCCCGGTTGCCGCCCGCCAGGAGTGCGGCATTGATCACCGAGGACAGTGGTGGGAGCAGGCCGTCGCGTTCGGGTGGTACCACCCAGTTACAGCCTTCCCGGTTCCAGCGGCCCATCCCCGTGGGCAGCATGACCGCGCTGCCCACGCCGGGAATGTCGATATCGATGCGGTGCAGCATCTCCACCACTTCGGGATCGGGCCGGCGATCCGGATAGGCCACGAAGCTCCAGCGAATCTGGCGGGCCAGCACGGGGACCCGGATATCCCGTGAATCCAGCAGTTCGCGGACGGCGCGGGCGCGTTCGGTGGGTAGGTGGATGACACAGGCCCGGCTGGTGATCGGCAGCATCACGAAGCCGCCGCGTTCGGTGGCCGGTAAACCGAATTCGTGACGGTAGTAGGCGGCCCAGTCGTCGACCGTTCTGAGCTTTTCCACATTCACGGTGAATCCCCTTGCCTCCCTGGCGTGCCGGGCCTTCCTGGCGTGCCGAGCCACGGCCGGTGGCGGTTTCGCTTCTGCCCTTCCAGGATCCCGCCTGGACCGGCGCGCCGGAACCGCCTCCGCGCTTGCGTTCCACTGCCCTTGCGCTGCCATTCGCTGCGGTAGCGAAATTCCTTGTGGTTGCAGTCACATTCGGCTCGTACTCTGGGGAGGAAATCGTTCGGAAAGGGTGACAACGTGGTCGGCCAATGGTCTGGAAAGGAGGCCCGGGCGCTTCGCGAGGCCAAACGGATGAGCATCCGGGAGTTCGCGGCACATCTGGGTGTGCACGAACGACTGGTGTCCAAATGGGAGGCCGGGGGCGACCGGGTGCATCCGCGTCCCGTCAACCAGGCTGCCCTCGATACCTGCCTGGCCAGGTCCGATGATGTCGAGCGGGGCAGGTTCGCCGCATTGACGGCCGCCGGCACCGTCTCCGGCCCCGGCGGGCCTACCGCGGTGCGCGGAAGTTATTCCAATGACGCCGAACTCCTGGCCCTCATCGACAGCGGTGCGGTGCGCGGGGACGGGTCGGCGGCGATTTCGGAGAGGGATCTCATCATGGCGGCAGCACACGAGGCGAGCGATCACGCGGGCCGGGCCGAGGCGACGAATATCGGCCCCAGCACCTTGGAGCAGCTCGACGCGGATGTCACCCGGATCGCCAACGACTATGTGCACACCCCGCCGATGCCGATGATGGTGGAGATGCTGCGGGTCCGCCGCCGGGTGTACCGGCTGCTGGAGGGTCATCAGCGCCCGTCCGACACCAGTCACCTATATCTGCTGGCGGGCTCCCTGTCGGGGTTGCTCGCCAACGCCAGTACCGACCTGGGTTACCTGGATGCGGCCGGGGAGCAGATCCGGGCAGCCTGGGCGTACGGGGAGATCTCCGGTCACAACGGGCTGCGAGCGTGGGCGCGGGGGATGCATGCGCTGATCGAGTACTGGTCCGAACGGCCACATCGGGCGCTTGCGCTGGCGCAGAGCGGACAGCAGTACGCGGATTCGGCCACCGCCGCGGTGCGGCTGCACAATATCGAGGCGCGGATCTGGTCGAAGATCGGTAGCGCCGCCGATACCGAACGCTGTATCCGGGCCGCCGCCGCGGCGAGCGAGGGCCCGGCCACCGACAGCCTGCACGACGAAGTGGGCGGAGTGTTCGGCTTCTCCGAGGCCAAGGCCAGCTACTACGCGGGCGCCACCTATATCCATCTCGGGCTCGCCGAACCGGCGCTGGCCGCCACGGAGCGCACGATCGAGCTGTACCGCAGCGGTCCGGCGCGGCAGCGTTCCTACGGCGCCGAAGCGCTGGCCCGGGTCGATTCGGCGGCCGCGCACCTGATCAACGGCAGCCTCGACGGCGCGGCGGAGGCACTGTCACCGGTGCTCGAACTGGCCGAGGACAAGCGCATCGCACAACTCGAGGAACGGCTCACCGGCGTCCGCCGGCGGATCTGCGCTCCCACCTACCGTGGTGTGGCGCAGGCCCGGTCCCTGGACGAGCAGATCGAGGAATTCTGTGGTTCGACGCCCACCCGCAGCCTGCCCCCGGGCGCCGGGTGAGCGCGCCGCGCGCCCGCTTCCTGCGGTAACCGTACGGGCACGGGCCGGGGCCGGGCCGGATAACCCCTTGCCCCTGGTGGCACCATGGATCGGGTGAGTACTGGCCATTCGCATCCCGCCCCCCGGATTCTGGAGCAGTCGAAGAAGCTGCAGAACGTCGTCTACGAGATCCGTGGACCGGTACACGCACATGCGGCACGGCTGGAGGCCGAGGGGCATCGGATCCTGAAGCTCAATATCGGCAATCCGGCGCCGTTCGGGTTCGAGGCGCCCGATGTGATCATGCGGGATATGATCGCCGCCCTGCCGAACGCGCAGGGGTATTCGGAGTCCAAGGGGATACTGTCCGCGCGGCGGGCGATCGTCACCCGGTACGAGCTGGTGCCGGGCTTCCCGGAGCTGGATGTCGACAGTGTGTACCTGGGCAACGGCGTCTCCGAGCTGATCACCATCACGATGCAGGCGCTGCTGGACAACGGGGACGAGGTACTGATCCCGGCCCCGGACTATCCGCTGTGGACGGCCATGACCAGCCTGGCCGGCGGTACACCGGTGCACTATCTCTGCGATGAGAGCAACGGCTGGCAGCCCGATATCGCCGATATCGAAGCCAAGATCACCGACCGGACCAAGGCCCTGCTGGTGATCAACCCGAACAACCCGACCGGGGCGGTGTACTCGGCGGAGGTCCTGCAACACCTGGTGGACCTGGCCCGTAAGCATCGGCTACTTCTGCTCGCCGACGAGATCTACGACAAGATCCTCTACGACGACGCCAAACATATTTCGCTGGCGACACTGGCACCGGACCTGCTGTGCCTGACCTTCAACGGCCTGTCCAAGGCCTACCGGGTGGCGGGTTACCGGTCGGGATGGCTGGCGATCACGGGCCCGAAGGACCATGCGGCCGGTTTTCTCGAGGGAATCGATCTGCTCGCCTCGTCGCGGTTGTGCCCGAATGTGCCGGCGCAGCATGCGATCCAGGTCGCGCTGGGCGGTTATCAAAGCATCGAGGATCTGATCCTGCCGGGCGGGCGCCTGCTCGAGCAGCGGGATATGGCCTGGGAACGATTGAATGCCATTCCCGGCGTGTCGTGCGTCAAACCCAAAGGCGCACTGTATGCATTCCCTAGGCTGGATCCCGAGGTTCACGAGATCCACGACGACGAGAAGCTGGTTCAGGACCTGTTGCTCCAGGAGAAGATCCTGATGGTGCAGGGCACCGGTTTCAACTGGCCCGACCACGATCACCTGCGCATCGTGACCCTGCCCTGGGCCCGCGATCTGGCGGTTGCCATCGAGCGTTTCGGCAACTTCCTGGCGAGCTACCGCCAGTAGCGGGAACGGCCGAATTTGGAGGAAAACAGACCTCTCGTCCGGATTATGGCCAATTTTCTGAACCTACTGGCACAAAAGTGGATCGTATGTGTACAGTGGGCCTCGGCACTTCGAGTGCCCGGCCAGGTTGTCTACCCCCCCTGGGCAACCTGGTCCTCGGGTTAGGCCGCCTACCCCCCTGGGCGCCTGCCCCCGGGCGGCGGAGACATCCCCCTGCTCTCCGCCGCCCCTTCCCGAGTTCCCCGGCAGCTGCCGAATCCCCAGCGTAGGGCCACATCCGTAGCCCGTGGCGACACTCGGTGCATCCTCTAGGCTGAGCCGCGTGAGCGACCACCATCACCATCACGATCACTCCCGGCCGATCGCCATCGGAGCTACCGCCGCCCGCGTGGTGGTCGGATTGCTGATCGCGATCGGCGCCGTCGTGGTCGTCGCCACCATCGCGCTGTGGCCCGACCGGCAACAGGTCGATATTCCGCTGCCCATGCAGAACGCCGACGGTTCGGCGGTGGTCACCGAGGCCGGAACCGTGATCCGGCAGGACCTCGGCGCGTGCGGTAGTCCCTCCATCGGCCGGGTTTTCGACGGTGAACCGGCACCACCGCCCATGCAGGTCTACGACTGCCAGCGCAGCCTGATCGCGATCGAGTCCGGGCCGCACGCCGGTAAGCACACGCTGCTGGAAATCGCGCCGGGACCGGGCCAACCCGATCTGGCAGCCGGCGACGAGCTTCGTATCGTGCGGCAGGAAGCGCCGGACGGGACACCGCTTTATTCGTTCGACGACTACGCCCGCGGTTTCCCGCTCAGCATCATCTTCCTCGCGTTCGTGGTGGTGATCGTCGCGATCGCCCGGTGGCGCGGTGTCCGGGCAATCCTCGGCCTGGGTTTCGCTTTCGCCGTCCTGGTGATGTTCTTGCTACCGGCCCTGCTGGACGGCAAACCCGCGATACCGGTTGCCCTGGTGGCCGGTTCGCTGATCTTGTACGCGGTGCTGTATCTGGCGCACGGGGTGAATCTGCGCACCAGTTCGGCGCTGTTGGGGACGTTGACCTCGATGGTCATCGCCGCGGTGCTGTCCTGGATCGTCATCGAAGCGACCACGCTCACCGGTCTGTCCGAAGAACAGAACACGAACGTAGCCACCTATATCGAGCATGTGAGCATCACCGGGTTGCTGCTGGCCGGATTCATCATCGGCTCGCTCGGTGTGCTCAACGATGTCACCATCACCCAGGCCTCGGCCGCGTTCGAACTCGCCGAACTCGACAAGAGCGCTACGCGGGCAGAGATATTCGCGGCGGCGATGCGAGTCGGGCGCGACCATATCGCCAGCACTGTGTACACCCTGGTGCTCGCCTACGCGGGTGGTGCGCTGCCGCTGCTGCTGTTGTTCAGCGTGGCCGGCCGGCCCATCGGGGATGTGCTGGTGGGCGATGCCGTCGCGATCGAGATCGCGAGGTCCGCGGTCGGCGGTATCTGCCTGGCGCTCTCGGTGCCGCTGACCACGGGCATCGCGGTGCTGCTCGCCCGCCCGTTCGGTACCCCGAAACCACCCGCACCTGCACGTAAAGTCAAGGCGGGCAGGCATACCGATACCGGCAGCCACCGTGCGGTACCGCGGCCGGAAGGCAGTCCCGAGACCGGGCCACGGCGCCGGGCCGAACGCGACTATCAACCGTGGCCGACCACGGGTGACCAGCCCCGGGTCCGGCGCCCGGGCCCGGGCGACCCTCGTACGGGCCCACGCCCCGCCACCGATCCCCGGCAACCCGGCGCACCGAGGTCGCCGCGCACCGGCCCGCAGGCTCCGGGCCGGCAACAACAGGGACCCCCGCAGCCGGGGCCGCAACAGCCGTGGAATCCGCAGCAGCGGCTCGGCGGTGGGCCTCCGGGCCGGCGGCCGGACCCCGGCTACGGCCGGGGCTGACGCGAGGTCAGCGTTCCGCGGGGGCGTGCCGCGGAAAGGGAAGAGCCTCCGGCGGGATGGTCGGTACGACGATCGGCGGCAGACCCGGAACCTGGAAGGTATTCGGGCCGGCGGTGGTCGTCGGGGCCTCCGTCTCCGGCTGGTAGACCGGCGGCGGCTCGGCCAGCGGTGCGTGCTCGGCCCGCGACGTGGTAGCGCTCGGCGGCGCAGTGGTCGCCGACGGTGTGTTCGCCGAGGTGGTCTGCGACTGTGACGTGCCTTGTACGTTGGCCGAATCCTGGCTGAACATATGCTGCCCGTACCCGAGGCCGATACCGATCGAGGCCACCACCACCAGCGCACTCACCGCCACCATCGCCGCGCTGATCTCCCGGGTGGGACGTTGCGGCGGTTCACCGAACGAACGGCGCGGCAACAGTTTCGCCGGAAGTCGCAGCGCAACCGTCGGGGGGTCCTCGTCCGGAGAGAGTCGCGGTACCGGGGTGCCGACCGGGCGGGGTAGCGCGGCGGCCGGCGCGGGCTGGTCGCTGGTCGGTTCCTCGGCGGCCCGGGGGCTCGGGGATCCGGCGCTCGGAGGCGTGCTCGGGGCACCGGTCGGTGGGCCGAAGATGCTCTCCTGCGGTATCGGCAGGTCGGGGCGGGAGCGATCCGAACCGGGCGCTTGATCCGCGGGGGAGGGGTGGGAACCCGAGTGAGTTGTCGCGGCAGTTGCTGGGACGGAGCTCGAAGTGAGAGGCGTTGTGCGGCCGGTGAGCTCGCGATACGCGGTGGCCGAGCCGAACTGTGGCGCAGCCGGGCCGGGCAGTGCGGTGCTGGACTCGGGCGGTGCGGTGGTGGAGCCGGGCACCGCCGCGGAGCCGGCTGGTGGCGCGGCGGGGCCGGGTAGTGCCGTGGCGGGGCCGGGCGGTGCACCGGTAGGACCAGGCAGCGCTGCGGTGGAACCGGACTGTGTCGTTGTGGCGCCGGACGCCGCTGTGCCGGCGCCGGAAGTCGCGGGCCCGAAGAGCATGGTGGTGGGCTCGGGAAATCCGGTGTGCGCGCCGAAGAGCGTTGTGGAGGTCCCGGGTCCTGCGCTGGTCGGGGTGGGGAGTGCCGACGGGGTTTCCGGTTGCGTCGTAATGACGGGAGCCTGGGGGGCGGCTCCCGGATGCGTGGGTGATGCGCCGACGCGGGTTGCTGCGGCAGCGGGGTGTGCCGAGGTTGTGTCGCCGGTTCGTGCCGTACTGCCCAGGTGTTCGTCCACGCTGGGGATCGGGGTGGTGGTGCCGGCGGCCGTGTGCCCCGGGGCGGACTGTAGCGGGTAGGCGCCACTGACTTCCGAGTGCCCGGGAGCGGCGCCGGACCGCGCGGTGCCGTCGGCGGCGGGGGTGCGGGATTCGGCGCCCTGGCCGGTTTCGCTCGAGCCCGCCGGCTCGGCGGCCTGCGACGTCCGTGTTCTGCCGGCCAGTAGCGCCGCGCCGCGGGCGGTTGCAGTCTCCGGCTCCGGGGGCACCAGGACCGGCATGTCCATCGCATCGCGGAGTGCCCGGCTGACCAGCGGAATACGCATACCGCCGCCGACCGCCAGCACCGCCTGCACCGGCCGGCCCGATCGTTCGACGACCTCGCGGGTGGCGCGGGCGGCGGTTTCCACGGCGCGGGAGATCAGCGCGGTGAAGTTCTCCTGAGTGAGCAGTACCGGCCCGTAACCGCTGGGCAGGGCGACGGCGCTACCTGCCGAGAGTCGTTCCTTGGCCGACCGGCACAGTGCGTCGAGCTCGGCGAGTCCGGCCGGGCCCGGCGGATGGGCGATCCGGCCGGAATTGATCTGCTGTTCCCGGATCAGCGAATCGAAGTATTCGCCGCTGATATCGCCGGTGCGTTCGGTATGCCGGACCTGCCGGGTGGAAACATCCACCACCGTCACGGAGAGTCCGGAGGCGCCCAGATCGAAAACGGCGAGCGAGGATACGTCCTTCAGGGCGCCGGAGGCGGCGGCGAATTCCACGACGGCGTCGATATCGGGGACGATGTCGTAGTCGCTGAGGGCATGCTCGGTCATCGCCGTATGCAGGGCCCGGGCCTGCTGCTCGTCGCGGCAGGCCAGAACGGTGGAAGTGATGGCGGGGTTCGAGTTCAGGGCCGCCGCGACCGAAAGCGCGGCGCGTTCGGCGCTGGGGGTTTCCGGTGGCACCACGAAGGTGCGCAGTTCGAAGGATTCGGGTATGCCGGAATCAGGTACTGAGCCGGGCTCGCCCGCAGGTGGGCGCGCCAGGCGGATCGCGCCGGCCCCCACCGACACTCCCAGTACTGAACTCATCGACAGCCCATCCGTACTTCCCGCTTCACGATATGCGAGCGCCGGCCTGTCGGCGATGACGGCTCGTCCCCCGAACCAGGCGGCTCGTCCGACAGTACCGCCCGGTCCCGTTGTTTCGCCGAGGCCGGAACCGTACGTCCGGCTCGCTCACCAGACTCTACGGTGTGCCCAGCCCTGCGTACACCCATCCGGCAGACCGCCAAGCGGCCTTATCGAGACAATTGCGACCGTCGATGATCGAACGGGTGCGGACCACCGATTCGAGATCTTGCGGCCGCAATCCGGCGAACTCCTGCCATTCGGTGAGGACGAGGATCACATCGGCGCGTTCACACGCCTCCCGTATCGAGGTCGCGTAGCTGAGCGTGGGAAATACGCGGCGGGAGTTTTCCAGCGCTTTCGGGTCGTAGACGGTGACCACGGCGCCGTGGAGCTGAATCATTCCGGCCACATTGAGCGCCGGGGAATCGCGCACATCGTCGGATTCGGGTTTGAACGCCGCGCCCAGGACAGCGACGTTGGCGCCCAGCAGGGAGCCGCCGCAGGCGCGTGCCGCCATATCCACGATCTTGGTGCGGCGGCGCATATTGATGTTGTCGACTTCGCGGAGGAAGGCGAGGGCGTGGTCGGCACCCAGTTCACCGGCGCGCGCCATGAACGCCCGGATGTCCTTGGGCAGGCAGCCGCCGCCGAAACCGGCCCCGGCATTGAGGAACCGGCGGCCGATCCGTTCGTCGTAGCCGAGCGCGTCCGCCAGCACGGTGACATCCGCCCCGGTGGCCTCGCAGACCTCGGAGACCGCGTTGATGAACGAGATCTTCGTGGCGAGGAACGCATTCGCCGATACCTTGACCAGTTCGGCGGTGGCGAGGTCGGTGAGCAGGAACGGGACCTCGGCGGCGAGCAGATCGGCGTAGAGCTCGTCGATCAGTTCGCGTACCCACGGCGCCCGCTCGCGGGTCCCGTCGACCCCGAGTACCAGCCGGTCCGGGCGCAGAGTGTCGCGGACCGCGTAACCCTCCCGCAGGAACTCGGGGTTCCAGGCGACCTCGATATCCACCGCACTCAGCGCCCGCGCGCGTTCGCCCAGCGCGGCGGCGGTACCCACCGGCACGGTGGATTTGCCGACGATCACGCAGGGCCGGGTGACCAGTGGCGCCAGCGTATCCACCACGGCATGCACGTATTTGAGGTCGGCGGCGTATTCCCCCTTCTTCTGCGGTGTGCCTACGCCGAGGAAGTGCACGTCGGCATGGTCGGCGGCCTCGGTGTAGGAGGTGGTGAACCGGAGCCGGCCGGCGTCCAGGTTGCGGCGCAGTACCGCTTCCAGGCCCGGTTCGTAGAAGGGCGTGACCCCGTCGGAGAGTTTCGCGACCTTGCCGGGGTCGATATCGACCCCGAGTACGTCATGACCGAGTTCGGCCATACACGCTGCGTGCGTGGCCCCCAGGTACCCGGTGCCGAAGACTGTGCATCGCATAGAAGATTGGTAATCCGCGCCGGTGGCCACACCAGAAAACTGGGGCGAGAGGCCGGGCAACAGCAGGTGTACACCCGACGACGGGATCGGTCGACCTGCGAAAACCCTCCCGGTACGGGATGTGCCGGCGCGTTCTGTCCGGCCCGGTGCGTACGCGGCCCGTGCCACGCGGTGGCCCGTAGGATCGCGGCGATGCGCCGCCGAACGACCTTCCTCGCCGCCGGGACGGTCGCCGTCGTGGTGTTCGTGGCCGCACTGTGGCCGGTCTACGTTCGTCCACAACGTGAGCAACCCGCGCCGGCCGATGCGATCCTCGTGCTCGGTGGCGCGCACGACGGCCGGGAAGCGCTGGGGTTGCGGCTGGCGCGGGAGGGTTACGCGCCGCGGGTGCTGATTTCCAATCCGTACGAGGACAGCCCGCTGATCAACCGGATCTGTCATGGCGGTTACAGCTTCGAGGTGGTGTGTTTCGATCCATCGCCGCGGACTACCCGGGGTGAGGGCCGGTACCTGGCGGATCAGGCGCGTGCACACGACTGGGACCGGGTCATCGTGGTGACCTTCACCCCGCATATCTCGCGGGCCCGGTATGTACTCGGCAAATGCTGGGACGGGGAGTTGCTGTTCGTGGACACGCGCCCGGATCTCTCGGTACCGCGGTGGGCCTACGACTACCTGTATCAATCGGCGAGCTATGTGAAGGCGGTTTTCGAGGACTGCGGACGGTGAACCGGAACATTCCCCGACCTGTGAGGGCACGCGCCTTCAGTTTGACGCGATGAGAGAGAACTGGCTAGATTCTCTCTAGCACCGGTAGTCGCCGGACCTGCTGTGACGACGCATGAAGCCTTCGGGAGCGTGTATGGATTACGACTGGTCGGAGGCCGACAAGGCCTTCCGAGACGAGGTACGGGCGTTCCTGGCGGAGAAGCTGACGCCCGAGATCAGCACCGCGGGCCGGTTGATGACAAGTGTCTACTCCGACCACGAAGCGAGCCTGGAATGGCAGCGCATCCTGCACGAGCGGGGCTGGGCGGCGCCGCAGTGGCCGGTCGAGTACGGCGGTTGCGACTGGTCGCTCACCCAGCACTACATCTTCAGCCGCGAACTCACCCTGGCCGGCGCGCCCGCGCTCTCGCCGATGGGTATCCGCATGGTGGCCCCGGCGCTGATCGCGTTCGGCACCGAGGAACAGAAGAACTACTTCCTGCCGCGCATCCTCACCGGCGAGGTCTTCTTCTGCCAGGGGTATTCGGAGCCCGAAGCAGGCTCCGATCTGGCCGCGCTCAGTATGGCCGCGGTCGATGACGGCGACGATTTCGTCTGCTCCGGCAGCAAGATCTGGACCACCCACGCCACCGAAGCGAACTGGATCTTCGGCCTGGTCCGTACCTCCCGTGAGGGTAAGAAGCAGCAGGGCATCACCTTCATCCTGATGGATATGACCGCCCCCGGAATCGAGATCAGGCCGCTGGTCATGAGCTCCGGCGAGCAGGTACAGAACCAGATCTTCTTCGACAACGTGCGGGTCCCCAAGAGCAATGTGCTCGGGCGGATCGACGACGGGTGGACCGTCGCCAAATACCTGCTGGTCCACGAACGCGGCGGCGGCGCGATGGCACCCGCGCTGCAGGCCATGGCCGAGAACATCGCCACCGCCGCGGCCACCCAACCCGGCCGCGACGGCAAACCACTGAGCGCCGACCCGCATTTCGCCGCGCAGCTCGCCGACGCGCGCATCCGCACCGAGGTGCTCGAAGTGCTGGAATTCCGGACCCTGGCAGCCATGGCCTCCGGTAAGGACCTCGGCAGCTCCTCCTCGATGCTGAAAATCCTGTCCACCGAACTCAGCCAGCAGCTCACCGAGCTCGCGCTCACCGCGGCCGGACCGCGCGGCCGGGCCTACCAGCCGCACGCCACCGCGCCCGGCGGCCCGATCGCGGAATACACCCCACCCGCCGACGGCTACCTCAGCGGCGAGGACTGGCAGGCCGTCGCGCCGCTGCGCTACTTCAACGACCGCGCGGGTTCCATCTACGCGGGCAGTAACGAAATCCAGCGAAATATTCTCGCCAAGGCAGCATTGGGGCTCTGATGGACTTCACCTTCACCGATGAACAGCAGATGCTGCGCGACGCGGTCGCCGGGTTTCTCGCCGCCCGCTACGACCTCGAGAAGAGCCGCAGCGCGGTCAAAACCGGGGCCGGATGGCAACCCGAGATCTGGCGCGGCCTGGCGGAACTGGATGTTCTCGGCCTCACCATGCCCGAGGAAACCGGCGGATCCGGCGGCGGCCCGGTCGAATCCATGATCATCGCCGAGGAATTGGGTCGCGCGCTGGTCGTGGAACCCTATGTGGACACCGTGGTGGTCGGCGGTGGACTGCTGCGCCGCTCCGGCGGTGAAACCGCACAGGCGGTGCTGCGGCAGATCACCGAGGGAAGTGCGCGGATCGCCTTCGCCGCGCTCGAACCGGGGTCGGGCGAAGTGCGCCACGATGTCTCGGCCACCGCCCGTCGCGACGGTGACAGCTGGGTACTCGACGGCAGCAAGATCGTGGTCACCGGGGCGCCCATCGCCACCCATCTGATCATCTCCGCCCGCACCGCCGGTGAACGCCGCGACCAGGACGGAATCTCGCTGTTCCTGGTGGAATTCGATGCGTCCGCAGCGCCGGCGGGCGTCGAGGTGCACCGCTACCGCACCATCGACGACCGGGTCGCCGCCGACCTCACCTTCACCGATTTCCGGCTCCCCGCCGGCGCACTTCTCGGCGCGGAAGGTCAGGCCTGGCCGATCATCGATGCCACCATCGATGACGCCATTGCTGCGGTGGCCTCCGAAGCGGTCGGGTTGATGCGCAAGGTGCTCGACGACACCGTCGAATACACCAAACAGCGCCAGCAGTTCGGCGTTCCGATCAGCAGCTTCCAGGTACTGCAACACCGCTTGGTCGATATGCTGATCGAGCTCGAGCAAAGCGTCGCCGCCGCCTACCTGGCCGCCTACGCCCTCGAAGCCGAACCCGCCGAACGCGCCCGCGCCATTTCCGCGGCCAAAGTGACGATCGGCCGCGCGACCCGTTTCATCGGCCAGAATTCGGTGCAATTGCACGGCGCGATGGGGATGACCGAAGAACTGGCCATCGGCCACTATTTCAAGCGGCTCACCGCCATCGAATACGAATTCGGTAACAGCTCCGATCATCTCGCCCGCTACATAGCGTTGACGAACTGATCGGCCCGCACCCCACTCACCCTGTGCCCGAGTGGGGTGCGGAAACCCGTGCCGGGCCGTGCGGTGGCTCGACAGAGGGGGATCACCGCCCGGTCCGGTACGTCAGTACTCCAACTCGGTCCACGGAATGGTGATCGGGAACGGGAAATCGATACGTATCCCGCTCTCATCGGAGGGGTCCATTCGCCCGCGAGAATGTAATTTGCCGACCGCAACGGACGCACCCCGGGTGGAAGTCGCCCGGGTTCGGTTTCCAGTGCGTAGGGGGCTATTGCCGGGACGCGCGCAGGACAGCCGTCTCGATTGGAGCGGCGGAGCCTGGCTCGATAGCCCGTGGAGCACCGGCCGGGCTGAGAGCCGGCTGGGCGAGGAAACGGGGTTCGGTCCCGCGGTGCGGTTGGCCCGCGTGGACGAGGAACGGGTGGCACAGATACACATCGCCCGCCCGGCCCGTGGCGTAGGCGAGGGGGCGGTGCGCGGTGGCCGGTTCGGCGCGGCGGGCCAGCTCGCGGGCGTCGAGACCGGCTTCGCCCTCCGGCTCGAGAATTCGGGCGACATCCAAGTGGGACCCGGTACGGATCCGAGTCGGGGCGTCGGCGTCGCCGGTGTCGGAGAACAGGAACAGCATCAGCAGGGCGCGGTTCTTCGAATGGATATTCACCCGCCAGCTGAGATAGTCGCTGGGGCTGGATTCCGGTCCCGGAAAACTCGCGTCCACATGCCAGCCGTCGAGCACGGCGGGACCGTTGCCGGGGAACCGGATCACGAAACCGCCCAGGCTGGTCCGGGGCACCCAGCGTTTCGGGCCGACCAGCCTGTCGTAGGCCGCGTGCAGGCGCGGGGTATTGGCGGCGGCCACGAACGGGGTGGAGGCGTAATCGGGGCGAGTTGCCACCGGAGCGGGCCAGGTATCGGGCTCATCCGGCGAGACGTTCAGATCCTGCCAGATGATCGCGCGGCACTCCTCGGCCAGTGAACGCGGAAACGCGCCCGGGAGGCGCACGAAACCGTTGGCGATGAACGAGGCCACCTGTTCGTCGTCGAGCATGGACCTATTCGACCCACTACCTCGGCGCCTGCGCAAGTGATTTTCCGGCAGAGGTCCGGTCGGACCGGGACCCGGCGCAAATCCATTTGTTGCCGCAGATCGCTACGCTGGAATAGCGACCGCCGCCCACGACTTGGACCCGGATATGACGAACCCACAGTTCGATCCGCGCACCTTGCTGGCCGAAGGCCGCTTGGGCATTCTGGCCACGATCAAATCGGACGGGCTACCGCAACTCTCGCCGGTCACCCCGTACTACGACCAGGACGCAGACGTCATCTACGTCTCGATGACCGAGGGCCGGGCCAAAACCGTGAACCTGCGTCGTGACCCGCGCGCGGCACTGGAAGTAACCCGCGCCGACGGATGGGCCTGGGCAACCGCGGAGGGCACGGTTACGCTCACCGGTCCGGGCGCCGACCCGCACGGCCCCGAGGTCGAGGCACTCGTCGACTACTACCGTGCCGCCGCCGGCGAGCATCCGGACTGGGACGAATATCGGTCGGTGATGGTCTCCGATCGCCGAGTGCTGATGAAACTCTCGGTCCAACGCGTATATGGTGCCGCGTTGCGCTGAGCCCCGGGCATTACGCCCTGGTCAGTGGCAGGAAGCGCACTACAGGAGGTCTCCACCACCACCCCCGGCGGGCGCCTGGTGTTCCACGTCTTCGCCGCCCCGGCCCGCGGGCAACGCCTCGGCCGGCCACCGGCCATGTCCGACGAACAGATCCGGCAAGCCCGCGCGCTGCTCACCGGGCCCGATGAGTCGGTGTTCTCGATCGCGCGGCTGCCCGGGGTCTCCCGGACCACGCTGTACAAGTACGTTCCTGAGCTCAGCGACGGCACCCGAGCCACACTCAAAGCCTAGATCTGCGGTCTGGCGTTGTTGACCTCTGTGACGCGGCTGATGCCTGCGCCCCAGTCACGAGTGGACGGCGATGTAGCCGAGCAGACTGAGCCGATCGCCGGCGTCGGCGGCACCGAAGCGGCCGATGGTGCCGGGTGCGTTGACCGTTCGCCGCAGATCCTCGGGTAGGTCACTGCGGTCCAGGGTCAGGTGCCAGCGAATCGTCCGGCGGTGGCGCAGACGTTTATCGAGGTCGTGCTGCGACCGGTACTCGTATTCTCCGGTGACGGTGCCGATGGCCGCTTTGAGCTTTCCGCGGCGCTCGCGATAGGCCAGGACGATGATGTCGCCGACTTTCATGTTGTGGCTGAAGTGGCGCCAGTAGGTGACGAACGTGCCGATCGCATTCTCCGAGCGTCCACGGTTGTCGGGATGATCCTGGATGATGCGGCGCAGCGCTTGGTCGGAGGCAAAATCGGTGACGGCCTGGCCGAGGTCGTCTTCGCTGACTGCGACGATGCCCTCGGCGAGGAACCGCTCAGCCAGCCATGGGTCGTCCCACGCGCGGATCCGCCACGCTGGGCGGTGTACAGCGGCGGGCACGGAAGGTTCCCGGAAGGCGATGGGGTAGTCGCCGTCGTCGAAGGAGGCAACCAATTGGAGTCGGCCTCCCAGCGCCTCGATGAACCGGGTCACGGTCGACAGTCGAGGATCGCGAGCACGCTCGGCGCTGAGGACAGCCGCCTGCGACATGCCTACTCGTTTTTCCATGGCTCCCTGCGTAACTCCCCGATGACGCCGCAGCTGAGCGAGGGATCGGGGCTGTTCATCCGGATTCATGCGGGAATCATGACATCACTCGCCACCACTGACAACCCATATCTTTTTAGATAATGAACCCCATATGTTTTAAGCTCGCTTTGGCGACGTGGCGGGCGGTCGGGTGGGGAAGCAGGAGGTCGCTTCAGCACCCGGCCAGAGTCTGGGTGAGCGTGTCCTTCTCGTTCTGCTGCACGGTCAGATCTCACCCCGATTTCACCGCGACCTACATCGCCGCGTACGGGCACGGCTCATCCCACGAAACAACCTGCTACCAGCTGCTACGCCGAATTTCGTTGGTTTTTCGGCGATTACTACCGGAAACCAAGGAGCAGGGAGCCTCGATCGACGTGGGTTCCTTGCTCGAACCGAGCTGACCCGGATCAAGGGGTCGGGGGATCGGTCTGAAAATCGCCGCGCTGGTTGGTTCGCCGACCCCCATTCGTGCGGCTAATCGCCGCGTCGATCGTCGTCGGTGGGCCACAGCACCGCGGCGATCAATACCAGTAGTGGCAGGCCGATCGCCACCGCGAAGCCGGCTGCGGTTCCTACGTTCAACGTTCGACCTCACTGAACCGCCAGCGGGCGAACGACAACCGTGGCACCACTGTCTCTACGTCGGCAACATGCATCACCGAATCCAGTTGCAGTGGGCTGAGGTGGTCCGGGGCAGGCAGGATCACCGCGTCCGCGTTCGCATCCCGCACCAGGTCGCGTAGCGGTAGCAGACTGCACGGGTTGGGCCAGACCAGCCGATAGCCGAGCTGTCGGGCGAGCCGCTGCACCTGCGCGGCATCCCAGTCCGGTGCGGTGCTGCTGTCATGGTCGATCCAGCCGAGCGCGATCGGTCGCTCCCACATCGTCAGACCCCCTGCTGTGCGGTTGGTGTGCACCCGCCGCCGAGGTCGAGGCACCCGGCGGCGAGGCGTGGCACCGAACTTATGAGGGGAGTCACGCGGGCATTGTCCTGAAAGGACAGGGCAGGAAGGTTTTTGAATCAGTGCGCTCTGTTGATCGGCTCCGGAGCAACGCCCAGCCGCCACGCCAGCCCGCGAAGCTCCCGGCTGCCCGCATCCCGGCGTGCGGCACGCAGATTGTCGGAGACCGCTTCACGAACGAAAAAGTCACTTCGGACACGTTGCGGCGTCAGGCGTTCCGCTTTGAGGAGTAGAGAGACGCCCTGGTCGCGATATCGGGATTCGGACAGCAGGAGGGCGCGCCCCGCTTCCGTGTAGTAGCTGGCCCGGCGGACCGGGCTGGGAATAGCATCGACAGGTACTCCGACGGCCCGCTCTACCGCTCGTACACCATCGCCGAGTTCTAGCCCGATTGATGCCCGCCAGATTGCGACATTGATCCGGCCGAACCAGACTCCACCGAAATCGCCTACGTCACCGGACATCCGCTCGGCGGCCGACGCTGCTTCGTCCAGATGTGTGTCTGCTGTGGTGCGATCGGATTGCACTGCAGCGGCAAGTGCCGCGTTCAAGTGCAGCATTCCATAGCATTGGAGCACCTGCTCGTCATTGAGGTGCCCGGTTAACTGGTCCGCCATTCGCACCGCACGCTGGTACTGCTGAGAGCGGGAAACCTGTCCTGCGGAGTGGCCGCGCAGCCACATCGCGAATCCGATCCATAACGGCGAGTTCAGTTCCTCGGCGCATTGCTGGGCCGCCTTGGCTGCCAGTAATGGCAGGCCACGTCCAGTAAGGCTCTTTGTGGTCCATGCCGCGGATTGGTAGCAGATGACCAACGCGCGTAGTACCTTGTCGCGCACATGTGGGTACTCGAGGTAAGCGGCGTGAAGCTCGCTGAGAAGTCGAGGCGTGAGCGCACCCTGTGCCGAGTAATCGGCGGCCTGCATGTGACTTTGAAGCCGCTCGAGTTCGGCCTCGATCGCCGGCCACGGTCGCACCGGCACGCCTGGGTTCTCGCCCAACTCGCACACTTCCAAGGCATTCTCGAACTCGACCAGGGTCGCGTGCGCTTCGGCCGACGGGCCATCGGCTATTTCCCACGGGCGTTCAGTGAACTCCGAGGGAGCGACGCGTAGCGCCCGTGCAATCGACTCGAGCGTACGGCGGTTCTCCAGAGCCTTTTCGCCTCGCTCGAGTTTGCCGAGGTAGCCGTAGGAGATGCCCGCGAGGCCAGCGGTGACCTCCAGAGTCTGTCCGCGCCAGGCCCGGATCTCACGCAGGCGACGACCGACCTCGTTCGGCGCGATTTCGCTCATGAATTCGAGGCTACGACCACCGACGCCTGACGTACAGGGAAACCAGCGACGGGCACGTGCCTGGCAATCCGTCGGGTGGCTCAGGTGCGACAGCGAACCCAAAGCCCAGGCGGATTCCGGCCGTATCAGGGATTCGGATGGTCGCAACGCGAGTTGAGCGGTTCGGTCGTCAGGCTTTACTTTCGGTCGGTGACCCGACCCCATTCTTCCGCGCTCGTGCGGTGGCGGGCAGAGCGTTGCGCTGTGCTCGATAGCCTCGAAGAGGTTCACGGCAGGGTGACCGGCAGGCGCCGGGGCCGACAGTATGCCACCGAGCATCTTAATTCAGCACTGTTCGTCAGCCTCGCGGCCGAGTTCCAGGGATACTGTCGCGACCTTCACAACGGCGCTGCTGCCGCCTTGTCAGACAGCCTTGGTGTGGGTGATCCCCGTGCCATCATCTTCCGTGCTGCGCTGGTCCGCGGGAGGAATCTCGACAAGGGCAATGCACAACCCGCATCGATCGGTGCAGACTTCCAGATCCTGGGTATGGCGCTCTGGCCACACACATACGCGGCTTATCCGGTGCTCGGACCCAAGTGGAACGAAACCTTGACCAGGTTGAACAAGGTCAGGAACGCGGTCGCGCACCGAAACGATCCGCAGTTGGTCGCTGTGAAGCGGGAACAGCCGCTCGATCTCGCGACCTTCCGGAGATGGAGACGGTCACTGAACGGTGCTGCGTCTGGCTTCGACAACGTGGTCGGCGCATACTTGAAAGACACAGCCAACGTCGGTTGGCGGGCGTAAGGAGGTGGATACGGTGGCAATACGCAAAACGCGTAAGGTGCGTAAGACGCACGCGGCGCTGAAGCCGGGGGACCGGGTCCGCGTCCGCTTCGATCGCCAGATCATCGAAGGCACCGTGACCAGCGCGCACGACGACCTTATCCACGTCGTGTTCAGTGTTGAAGGGTCGGACGAGCCGATGGCCGGCCTCTACCGGGAGAGCGAACTCCTCTCGGCCTGAGTTGCCGCTGTCGCACCTCGACCTCGCCGCATCGCATGCCCGGTACTGTCCGGTCGGCGCATACCCGAAGACACAGTCCAACGTCAGATAGCCGGCAGGCGACTGGATCGCCACGGTGGTCGAGGGCGGCGCGGATTTCTGGCCGTCGCGCGAGGGCATCGATGCATGTGGATAAGTTCAGGCGGCGTCGGTGTGGTGGCTGATGAAGTTCACCCGGGTATCGTTCGCGTCGAGGGCGATGTGCAAGGTGGCTTCTAGGGCTTGCGCGAGCTTGGCGAGCAGGGGCAGCGTCGGCACAGTGTCGGAACCCTCGATACGCGATACCTCGGCCTGCGTCAGACCCGCGCGTTCGGCAAGTTCGTTTCGGTTCAGCCCGAGTTCTGTTCGGCGGTCGTAGACAGCTTGGGCCAATGCCATGGAGAGACGGATTTCGCGGCGGGCCTCGGTCACATCGTCGGTCTCGGTGTAGCCCTCGGCCAATTTGCGTTCCCGCAAATGGTTCCATCGTGCATGGCTCACGTTCCAGTTCTCCTTGGGCCGGGCTCGAGGATTCAGCTCGAGTCTGTCAGGCGCGGTGGTGCGGAATGAGCGACGGGCCCGGCGCTCAGCGCGCCGGACCCGTCGATTGTTCGGTTATGTTCTGCGATCAGCCTTTGCGACCCGGTGCTTTCGCGCCGGATTTGAAGCCGAGTGCACCTGGTTTGGCGGCCGGTGGAGTCGCGTCGGACCCGTTACCCGTTGTGCCGTTGCCGGACGATCCGGAGGTTTCGGCGGCAGGTTCGGACGGTGCCGATTCTTCGGCGGCGGGCGCGGGTTCGGCGGCAGGGGCCTTGGCGCCGGGCGCCTTCGGTCCCGGGCGCTTGAACCCGGACTTCATCGCCAGACCCTTGGCCGGCTTCGAGGGCTTGCTCTCGGCCGGTGCCGCCGCGGTGGGCTGCTCGGTTTCCGTGGGTTCGGCCGGTGCCGCGGATTCCGCCGCAGCGGTGTCGGCTACCGGTGCCGATTCCGCGGCCGGAGCGGCGGTCTTGGCTCCCGGAGCCTTCGGGCCGGGCCGTTTGAACCCGGATTTCATCGCGAGGCCCTTGGCAGCGACCGTGGGTTTGGACTCGGTCGGGGCCGAGCTCGCGGTGGTATCCGCCTCCGTGGTGGATTCGGCCTCAGCCGGTTCCGCGGCGGGTGCCTTGGCGCCGGGTGCCTTCGCGGCGCCCTTCATGGCGAGACCCTTGCCGCCGGGCGCTTTGGCGGCGCCCTTCATACCCAGACCCTTCACCGGCGGGGCCGCCTTGGCTTCGCCCGCTTCGGCCGCAGCGGTTTCCGTGGGAGCGCTTTCGGCCTTGGCGCCGGGTGCTTTGGCCGCGCCCTTCATGGCGAGACCCTTGCCGCCGGGTGCCTTGGCGGCGCCCTTCATTCCGAGTCCCTTGGCAGGCGCGGCCGGAGTCGCTTCACCGGCTTCGGCTTCCGCGGCGGGTGCTTTGGCCCCGGGGGCCTTCGCGGCACCCTTCATGCCGAGGCCCTTACCGGGTGCCTTCGCCGGACCCTTCATGGCCAGGCCGCCGCCCTTCGGGGCCGCCTTCTCCGCAGCCGGGGCTGCCGCTTCGGCGACCGGTTCGGGTTCGGGTTCCGGCTCGGGCTCGGGTTCGGCCTTGGGCTCCTGGATGACCGTGAGGTTGGCGGTCAGCTGTTCCGGCTGCTGCCGCTCGATGGATTCGAGCATCAGCTGCGCGACGTCGACGACCTCCACGCCCTCGCCCTGACCGGACTCCTGACGTGCGGTGACACCGTCGGTGAGCATGACCCGACAGAACGGGCAGCCGGTCGCGATCTTGGCCGGGGAGGTGGTGAGCGCCTCGTCCACGCGGTCGATATTTATGCGCTTGCCCAGCTGCTCTTCCATCCACATCCGGGCGCCACCGGCGCCGCAGCACATGGACCGTTCGCCGTGGCGGGGCATTTCCACCAGGTTCGAGCCCGATGCCGCCATCAGTTCACGCGGCGCATTGTAGACCTTGTTGTGGCGGCCCAGGTAGCAGGGGTCGTGATAGGTCACGTTCTGTGCGACCGGAGCGACCGGGACGAGCTGTTTACCGCGCACCAGCCGGTTCAGTAGCTGGGTGTGGTGCACCACCTCGTAGGTGCCGCCGACCTGCGGGTACTCGTTGTTGAGCGCGTTGAAGCAGTGCGCGCAGGTGACGACGATCTTCTTCTTTTTCTGCTCCACACCCTCGAACACCGAATCCAGCAATTCGATGTTCTGCTGAGCCAGCTGCTGGAACAGGAATTCGTTACCCGCACGCCGCGCCGAATCGCCGGTGCAGGTTTCTTCCTGACCCAGCACCATGAATTTCACCCCGGCAGTCGCCAGCAGTTCCGCGACGGCCTTGGTGGTCTTCTTGGCGCGATCCTCGTAGGCGCCGGCGCAGCCGACCCAGAACAGGTATTCGTAACCGTCGAAACTGTCGGCGTCCTTACCGAACACCGGGATATCGAATTCGACCTCGTTGATCCAGTTGAGCCGGTCCTTGGCGTTCTGGCCCCACGGGTTGCCCTTGTTCTCCAGGTTCTTGAACAGACCCGCGAGCTCGGACGGGAACTCCGATTCGATCAGCACCTGGTAGCGGCGCATATCGATGATGTGGTCGACATGCTCGATATCCACCGGGCACTGTTCGACGCAGGCGCCGCAGGTGGTGCAGCTCCACAGCACCTCGGGGTCGATGATGCCGCTGACATCTTCGGTGCCGACCAGGGGACGCTCGGCCTCGGCGCGGGCGGCTTCGGAGATCTGGGCCAGCTTCGCCTCGTCGGGCTTACCGTCCGCGTCGACCAGGCCGACCTCGTCACCTGCCGCATCCCTGCTGCCCCCGGCGAGCAGATACGGCGCCTTGGCATAGCCGTGGTCGCGCAGCGACATGATCAGCAGCTTGGGCGAAAGCGGCTTACCGGTGTTCCACGCCGGGCACTGCGACTGACAACGGCCGCATTCGGTGCAGGTGGTGAAATCCAGCCAGCCCTTCCACGAGAAATCCTCGACCCGGCCGGCACCCAGCGTGTCGGTATCGGGATCGACATTCTCCATATCCAGGGCACGGCCCTTGGACATCATCGGCTTGGCCGCACCGAGAGCGACGCCGCCGTCGTCCTCACGCTTGAAGTAGATATTCGCGAACGCCGAGAAACGGTGCCAGGCCACACCCCAATTGAGGTTACGGCCGACCAGATACAGGAACAGGCTGCCGGACATCAGCTTGAAGAAAGCGAAGATCGAGACCAGGACCGGGCTCACGGGCAGGAGCTTCGCCACCTGCATCGTGAAGAAGTCGGTGGCCGGGTTAGCGTGCCCATAGGTCGCGATCTTGCCGGCCTTGACCAGAACCATGCCGAGACCCTCGATAAGCACGATGGCCTCGATGACGTAGGCGGGGGCGAAAGCAGAACCGCTGAAGCGTGACATCCGCTCGGGTACCCGGGGGTGATTGAGCTGGCGGATCACGATGAGCGTGACGATGCCGACCACGGTGCCGATGCCGAGGATCTCGTCCCACAGGTGATACACGGCGAGATCACCGATGATCGGCCAGTGGAACTCCGGGTTGAAGGTCTGGCCGTATGCCTCGAAGAACAGGATCATGCCGCCGATGAAGCCGATCATCACCAGCCAGTGGGCCCATCCGACGGTGCGGAACTTGTTCATCCGCGTGTGGGCGAGGAACTCCACCAGCATCTGCTTGAACCGCGGGAAGAACGGCAGCCAGCGGTCGGGCGCGGGCTGGCCGACCATGATGGCGCGCACGATGTTGCGGACGCCGCCGAAGAACGACGCCCAACACAGCAGGCTGAGCGCCGCTCCCAAGGTGCCCAGCGTCACTGTCAGGGCATTCATGTCGCGACCTTTCTTTCGAGGCAACACGAGGTGCGAGGAACGATGAGTAACCTCGTCCGGCTCGTATCGTAACCGCCGCTAAGTTACTCGCCGGTAACTACTGAGGTCCAGTGTACGATCGCCGCTGCGCTGTCGGCCCATCTGCCTGGGCTTTCCCATGTTCGGGGTGCCGTGATCAATGTCACCTTATTCAGTTGATGGTCCATAACTGTTCTTGCTGATGAACACCGTAAAGGGCCCACTGTCGACAGCCTTGCTAAGGCCAGGCTTACCCCGGTCGTTCCTTACGGTTGGGAAACGAATATCGCCTTTTGCCAACGCATTCGACTACGCTCAGCCCGATCTATCAGGAAGCGTGACATCTCATAACGCTCGGGGAGGATCACGGGCCCGAGTTACATCGGCCCCCTCGCGTAGGGATGTCATGCCGCACAGCCGATTGGAATTGGATGAAACTCGCTAGATCCACTGTGGTCGCAGCACTGGCCGCAGGTTCGCTCGCTGTGGGCTTCGGCACCGCTCACGCCAACCCGGCACCCGAAGCCCCGGCGCCCATCAACTACTCCGTGCAGATGGTGGAGAAAACCGTCGTCACGACACTGCAGGGCGGCACCTTCGCTATTTCGGAAGAAGAAGTACAGCCCATCGCGGGCGAGCCCGGCGCGGCGCCCGAGATGGAAAAGTTCGTCCAGGTCAAGGACAAGACCGGTGCGGTCGTCGTCTCCTGGCCGGTCGACCTCTCCGTCGAGGGCACCGAGATTCCGGTGAAGCCGGTGCTGAAGAACGATGACACGGTTCTGGAGCTGACACCGGAGAAGACCGATGTCCAGCCGCAGCAGCCGGTCCAGGCGGTGAACCTGACCGCCAAGCCCATCGCGTCGCCGGCGGAGAACCAGATGGCGATGAACGAATTCGCCACCCAGTTCTCCATCGCCACCGCGGTCGGCGGTTTCGTCGGCACAGCCGCCGGTGTCGTGGTCGGCGGGCTCGTCGGCTGCGTCCTCGGCCTGCCGCTGCTGGCGGTCGGCTGCATTCCGGCCGCTATCGCCGGTGCGGGTATCGGTGGCATCCTCGGGACGATCGCGCTGGGCGGTCCCGCCCTCGGGATCGCAGCCATGGACCTGGTGCAGACATTGCAGGCCGAGCCGGGACAGAGCAAATGGGCCAACGGCGGTAAGCCGCCGGGGCAGCCCTGATCGACCCCTTGTACGACGGAGGGCCGGCAGCACCAGTGCTGCCGGCCCTCCGTCGTCTCTGTACAGCAACCCGGGTGACGGCCGCCGGGCGGGCCCGCCCCGTGCTCGGCTCGCAGGAGTACGCAGTCGATCGAGGTCAAGGCCTTTCTGCGCTCCGGTCCTAGGCGCTCACTGATAACGGAAAGGGTCGGCAGCGTCATGCTGCCGACCCTTTCCTCAGCTCTATGCCGGTGCGAGTCACACCCGCTGCCCTCACCCTTCGCCCGGATATGGGCGAAGGGTGAGCGTGCCGTCTAGCTCGTGCGGATACGCAGGCCCGGATTGTCGGAGAGCACCACGCTCACCGGCTGGGCGAACAGCTGCGGAGCGTTACCGGTGAGCACGCCCAGAATGTTGGGGATTTCGCAGATCGGGAAGTCGGCGACCGAGGAGGCACTGGATATGCCCAGGGCCAGCCGGCCGGTGACGATCGCGCCGCCGCTGTCGCCGGGGAGGGCGCAGATATTGGCGGAGAAGCTCTGGGTGAGCTGGCGATCGCCGACCTGCACCGTCTGATCGACGGCATTCACGACACCGCAGCTGAAGCCGGTACGCGAACCGGATTTGCAGACCGGGGCACCGACCACCGGGGTGGCCACGCCTTCGATCGCCACCGGTCCGGCGCCCGGCACCTTGACCTGGTTGTTCTCGAAGCGTCCGGCGGCGCCGTCCTCGATGTCGAGGATCGAGTAGTCCTGGTTGCCGAGGACCGATTTCTGGAAGGTGGCGATCTTCGGGCCGACGCGGTTACCGCCGAGGGATTCGTGCACGCTGGCGGCACCGACATTGTCCAGGTCCGGATTGCAATGGCCGGCGGTGATGTTCACGGTGTTACCGGCGGGGCCGATTCCGTTGAAACCGAAGGAACAGCGCAGCGAGCCGTCACCGGCCACCGAGGCGTATCCGTCGCCGCCGCCGAGCGGTGCCGCGGCACCGCCTTCGGCGATATCGGCGGCGGGCAGCGTTTCCGCCGCGACCGGCGGGGCCATCACGATGACGCGGGCCGGGTCGATGAAGTTCGGCATCGGCAGGCCGGCCTGGTCGACGCGGACGGCGATGCTGTTGTTCACGGTATCGATGACAACACCGCGGACGAGCGCGGAAACCGCGGCGGGCTGGCCGTCGAGCCAGCGTTCGAAGGCGCTCTTCTCACCGCGCAGGGTCTGTTCGCTCTTGGCGACATTGCGGACGACGAAACCGGTCGACTCCGCGGCGCTACGCGCTTCCTCGCCGCCGGGACCGGGTGCGAGGGCGACCACGCCCTTGCCGTGTTCGTCGAGCCAGGCGCCCGCGAACACCTGCGGGAACTGGCGCTGAGCGGTGGTGGCGAACGCGGCCACCTGCTGGGCCGTATCGGCGCGCTGCAGGTACTCCTCGGGGGAGATGTGCAGATCGCGGCTGAGTGCCGCGACGAGATCGGCGGGCAGGCCGGGACCGGGGTCGGGGGCGGCGGAGGACACCGCGGTGGGGCCGAACAGCAGCACCGCCGCCGAGGCGGCCGCCGCGGCCCGGAAGGTGCGGGTTCTGAACGGCGTCGTTCGCCGTTTACCTATGCGTGGCATGAGCATGCAGAGACTATATCGGGATCAACCGGCATTCTGCCTGGTTCGTACGTTGATACCGCTGCCGAGGCCGCCGCCGGAGGTGGCGTCGATATCGGCGAGGACCGCGCGGATCGGAATGCCCAGCGTGGCGGTGCCGCCGTACTGGGCGAGGGCGATATTCGCTTCACCGCAGTCGGGAGCGTCGGCGGCGTTCGAACCGCTGGTGATCCCGAGTGCCAGGGTGCCGGTGACGATGGCGCCGCCGCTGTCGCCGCCCAGGGTGCAGGCGGTGCTGGCGAAGCCGCGGATGGTCTTGGCGTCGCCCTCGGTGGTGAACAGCTGGGTCTCGACCCGGTCGGCGACGACGAAGCCGCAGGTGAAGGTGGACGACTGTCCGGATTTGCAGACGGGTGCGCCGACCACCGGATCGGCGGTGCCGGTGATATTCAGGGTGGTGCCGTTGGCGCCGCGGACCGAGGGCTGATCCATTCCGGCGCCCACGGCACGTTCGTTCAGCTGGATCACCGAATAGTCGAGCGTGGCGGGGCCACCCAATTCGGATTTCACGAAGGTGCCCAGCTGCGGGCTGGCCGGAATATTGTGGACATTCGGGCTGTACACGGCCGCGCGCTCGTCGCCTTTGTCCAGATTCGGATTGCAATGCCCGGCACTGATATTCAGCGCGTTTCCGGCGGAATCGACACTGTTGAAGCCGAACGAGCAGACATCGACGCTGCGCAGTTCGGCGTCGTCGAGGGGGCCGGCCGCGCTGATATAGGTATCGCCGCCCATCGGGTGGCGTTCGACCGGGCCGCCGCCGTCAGGGCCGAGGACCACTTTGATATTGGCGATGAGTGTCGGCAAATTGAGCATATGCGCCAGCGGCGTGTTGGCGACATTCACGACCAGCTGGCTGTTGAGGAAGTCGATGGCGATCGAATTGATCACCTGCGAAATATCGCGCGGCTGGCCGGCCACCCATTGATTCAGTTGCGTGAGCGAGGTTTCCAACGCGGCGGCCGAAACCGGGGCCAGCCGGGTGTGGTAGCCGTCGGCGCTGGCCACCTTGGCGGCGTCCGGCGAGGTCACGGCGACGATCGGTTTACCCTCCGGGGTCATCCACGCGCCCGCGAACACATCGGGGCGTTCGGCGCGGAATTCGGCCGCGTAGTCCTGGAGTTGCTGGGCGCGAGCCGACCGGTCCAGATACTCGGTGGGGGTCATATGCAGATCACGGGACAGCGCTTGGACGAATTCGGGCGGCAAGTCTGCGGCTCTCAGCTGTTCGGGGGCGGGCTCCGCAGTCGCCGGAACCGCACCGAACAGAGGAGTCAGGAGAACGGCAGAGCTGATGACGGCAGCTTTGACCGCGGCGCGACGCGCCACCGACTTGCGCATGGAGTCCCTTCGTCGGCACTGTGTGCCAGATAATCCATGGCCACGGGATTGAATCCGTTGGCGCACAGGTGTGGTCGAGCTGACCGAGGTTTCCGGGGTGGCCGGGAGAACACCGGTCAGGCGAACACTCTAAGGCACAAAACGCTATCTGGCTTCTTGTTGGCGCCCTTCCTGGGAACCGGTGTCGGGAAGGTCCGGATCCTCGCTGCGGAACGGCATGGGGAACGGGAAGAATTCGTAACCCGGCCGTGTCCGGGTTGTCGTGGTTTCGGTGGTGCTGGTCGTGGGATCGGTGAGTGTCGGGCCGCTCGGTTCGGTGGTGCCGGGCACCGAAGTCGTGGGCGCCGGCGCGGATTGCGTCGTGGTGGTCACCGGTGGCGGCGTGGTGACGGGCTCGGTGGTTTCGACCGGTTCCGGCTCGTAGGTCGGTTCGGGGGTATAGGTCGGCTCGGCGGGCGGCGGGGCCACCGGCTGCGGCGGCGCGGGCGGTGGCGGAGCCGGGGTTTCGGTCACGGTGCTCGTCACCGGTGGGGGTCCGGGCTCGGCTGCCCCCGGCCGCAGGAACGCGGTAACCCCGAGTGCGCCGATCGCCAGACCCACGAGCGCGGCGACGGCTATCAGGACGGCCGTACGCCGGGACCCCTTCGGCTCGGCAGCCGGAGTGCGGGCGGCGCCTTTCGGCGGTGTCGTGGCGGACCCCGAAAGGCGCGGGCTCGATTCCGGGGTGCCCGGATCGGCCGCCGGTAGCGCGCCCGCGGCCGCCGAGGTGACTCCCAACCCGGCGGCGAGCACACCCAGGCTGGGTCCGCCGTAGGTGGCCTCCGGGTCTGCCTGGGGGTCGGCCTCCACGAACGGGTCGGCAGCCGCTGCTGAATAGGCCGGGTCGGGGTCCACTGCGGAATACGCCTTCGCCGGGGTGTCGCCCGAACCGAGTTTCGGCATGACGACGGTGTCGAGGAAGGAGTTCTCGGCGGTGCCGGGATCGGGCGGGGTCGCGCCGGCGGGGGTTTCGAGCACCACGGCCAGGGCGGCGCGACCGGCGTTCTCGGCGAAGTACCGGCCGATCTCGTCGGCGCTGTGGCCGCCGGGTCGCGGGGGGAGTTCGTCCTCGCCGATGAGGGCGACGGATCCGAGGCCCAGATAGTCGAGTGCGCCGCGCAGCGCGAAGACCTGGGCGGCGGGCCAGCCGCCGGGGTGGGTCGCATAGAACTCGGCGGGGCCGTTGAGGTAATCGGCGGTGAGGTTGATCAGGCAGAACATCGCGGTGGCGAGCAGGTCCTCACCGCGGTAGGCCTCGCCGTCGTCCACGGCCACGCCGGCCGGATCGCCCACGGCGGAGATGAAACCGGTGATGGTCTGGGTGTAGCCGGGCGGAGGTGTGGCGCCACCGAGTTCGGCGTCGCCGTCGTCGGACATGTGCAGGATCGGTTCGCGGATGATGAAGTGCGGGTCCCCGTCATCGCTGACGACCGCCGCGGTGCACGCATGCTCGGCGATGTGCAGGCCCACCCCAGTGGCCATCCTCGGATCCTCGCTTCGATTTCCTCATCCAACAACGACGCTACGGGTCCACGTACGTCTCGCCCGGCGCGGCGCGCGGCGACCGTGCGCGGAGCATTGACAATAGCTGCGATCGGGGTCCGGCGCGGATCCGGGCGCGGGGTAACGGACCTGCCTCCGGCCGGAGCCGGTGTGGCCCGGCATCGGCTCCGGCGCGCATAACGATCGGGTACCCGGGTGTGCCCCGCGATGTTTACCGGGTAGATCCGGGGTCGGTGCCGGACCTGGAACCTGGGTGTGGCCTCGGGCGATCCGGGGCAAGCCGGGATCCGGGCGCGGTGTGCGTGTCCGGATCGCGGGTAGACGTGGCCGGGTGTGTCCCGGAGCGTTTCCGGTCCGAACCACCGTGCGTTGCGGTCCGGGAATACATCGCCGGATGTGGAGGTTGAGCAGATCGACAATGTTGAGTGAAGTCGACTCAAGTTTGACTTGACGGCCGAACCTTCGGCAGGCAGGATTGAGCCGACCACGCTCAGTATTGCTGGGACCGTGCTCTATGCCGTGCCTGGGGCTGGTCCGAGCGTCGCAGGCCCTGCGGGGCCTCGGTGTATTGGGGCGGACAGCCCGTACAGACACAAGCAGTCGAAAATGAGGAGGAACAACAAATGGCTCGTGCGGTCGGAATCGACCTCGGGACCACGAACTCGGTCGTCGCCGTTCTCGAAGGTGGTGAGCCGGTCGTCGTCGCCAACTCCGAGGGTTCGCGCACTACGCCCTCGGTTGTCGCGTTCGCGAAGAACGGAGAGGTTCTGGTGGGCCAGCCCGCCAAGAACCAGGCAGTAACCAACGTCGACCGTACGATCCGCTCGGTCAAACGCCATATCGGCACCGACTGGACCGTCGAGATCGACGACAAGAAGTACACCTCGCAGGAGATCAGCGCGCGCACGCTGATGAAGCTGAAGCGCGACGCCGAGTCCTACCTGGGTGAGGAGATCACCGATGCGGTGATCACCGTCCCCGCCTACTTCGAAGACGCCCAGCGTCAGGCCACCAAGGAAGCCGGCCAGATCGCCGGCCTCAATGTGCTGCGCATCGTCAACGAGCCCACCGCCGCGGCCTTGGCCTACGGCCTGGACAAGGGCGACAAGGAACAGACCATCCTGGTCTTCGACCTCGGTGGCGGCACCTTCGACGTCTCGCTGCTGGAAATCGGCGAGGGCGTCGTCGAGGTCCGCGCCACCTCCGGTGACAACCACCTCGGTGGTGACGACTGGGACGAGCGGGTCGTGAAATGGCTGGTCGACAAGTTCAAGTCGAGCTCGGGTATCGACCTGACCAAGGACAAGATGGCCATGCAGCGGCTGCGTGAGGCCGCGGAAAAGGCCAAGATCGAGCTGAGCTCCTCGCAGAGCACTTCGATCAACCTGCCCTACATCACCGTCGACTCGGAGAAGAACCCGCTGTTCCTCGACGAGCAGCTCACCCGCGCCGAATTCCAGAAGATCACCTCCGATCTACTGGACCGCACCCGCGCGCCGTTCCAGTCCGTGGTCAAGGATGCCGGGATCAAGGTCGCCGATATCGACCACGTCGTGCTCGTCGGTGGCTCCACCCGGATGCCCGCCGTGACCGATCTGGTCCGCGAGCTCACCGGTGGCAAGGAGCCCAACAAGGGCGTGAACCCGGATGAGGTCGTCGCCGTGGGCGCCGCCCTGCAGGCCGGTGTGCTCAAGGGCGAGGTCAAGGACGTCCTGCTGCTCGATGTGACCCCGCTGTCGCTGGGTATCGAGACCAAGGGCGGTGTGATGACCAACCTCATCGAGCGCAACACCACCATCCCGACCAAACGTTCGGAAACCTTCACCACGGCCAACGACAACCAGCCGTCGGTGCAGATCCAGGTGTTCCAGGGCGAGCGCGAAATCGCCGCGCACAACAAACTGCTCGGCTCCTTCGAGCTCACCGGTATCCCGCCGGCCCCGCGTGGGGTGCCGCAGATCGAGGTCACCTTCGATATCGACGCCAACGGCATCGTGCACGTGACCGCGAAGGACAAGGGCACCGGTAAAGAGAACACGATCAAGATCCAGGACGGCTCCGGCCTGTCCAAGGAAGAGATCGACCGGATGGTCAAGGACGCCGAGGCACACGCCGCCGAGGACAAGGAGCGGCGCGAGGAAGCGGAAACCCGCAACCAGGCCGAATCGCTGGTCCACCAGACCGAGAAGTTCATCGCCGATAACGAGGACAAGGTCCCCGCGGATGTGAAGTCCAAGGTCGAGGCCGCGATCGGTGAGGCCAAGGAAGCGCTGAAGGGCACCGATACCGCCGCGGTGAAGGCCGCGGTGGAGAGGCTGGCCACCGAATCGCAGGCCCTGGGCCAGGCGATCTACGAGGCCTCGGCGGCCGAGGGCGCGGCGTCCGGCGACGGTGCCACCGGCGATGCCGCCGGTGACGACCAAGTGGTCGACGCCGAGGTCGTGGACGAACCGGTCGACACGGAGAAGAAGTGACGAACGCGGGTAACAATTCCGAGGAACCGATCAGCTTCGTCGACAAGCGCAAGATCGATCCGGAAACCGGCGAGGTCCGGGATCCGGCCGGGGCTGCCGATGCGGCCGCCCCGGCCGGGGACGGGACCGCCGCGGATGCCGAGGAGCGGGTCGCCCCGCAGGCGCCGCAGTCGGGTCTGGACGGTGACGGTGCCGAGGTGGCCGCCGAGGCCGCGACGGTAACCGATCCGGCGGCCGAACTCGCCGAGCGCACCGCCGATCTGCAGCGGCTCACGGCGGAGTACACCAACTACCGCCGCCGGGTCGAACGCGATCGCAAAACCGCGATGGATACCGCGAAGGCCGCCGTGGTCACCGAGCTCCTGGGTGTGCTCGACGACCTGGACCGCGCCAAAGCGCACGGCGACCTGGAATCCGGACCGTTGCGTTCGGTGGCCGACAAGCTGATCGAGGCACTGCGTAAACAGGGGCTCGAGGAATTCGGGACCGAGGGCGATGCCTTCGACCCGAATCTGCACGAGGCCGTACAGCACGAAGGCGCCGGGCACGATCCGGTGATCGGCGTGGTGATGCGTAAGGGTTACCGCTTCGGCGAGCGGGTGCTGCGGCACGCGATGGTCGGAGTGACCGACGGCGTGGGTGATACCGCGGCCGACACCGCCGCCGATGCCGCTCCCGCGGCCGAAGCCGCAGCAGCGGAGGCATCGGATGCGGATGCCGGTTCGTCGAATTAGTGATCCCGCGGCGCGGGATCGCGCAGCGATGGGGAAAGGAGGAGATGCCCGGTGAGCCAGCGGGAGTGGATCGAAAAGGACTTCTACAAGGAACTGGGCGTCTCCTCCGACGCCTCCACCGATGAGATCAAGAAGGCGTACCGCAAACTCGCCCGTGATCTGCACCCGGACGCCAATCCGGGGGACGCCAAGGCCGAGGAACGGTTCAAGGCCGTCAGTGAGGCCCACACCGTGCTGTCGGATCCGGCCAAACGCGCAGAATACGACGAAACCCGCCGGCTGTTCGCGGGCGGCGGGTACGGCCGGGGCGGTGGTTTCACGCCGGGTGGCGGTGGCGGTTTCACCCAGGGATTCGACCTGGGCGATATCTTCGGGCAGCAGGCCGGCGGCGCCGACGGCGGCCTGGGCGACCTGTTCGGCGGGCTGTTCAACCGCAGCGGTACCCGCACCAGCCGGCCGCGCCGGGGTGCGGATGTGGAGGCCGAGACAACCCTCGGGTTCCGCGAAGCCGCGCGCGGTGTGACGGTTCCACTGCACCTGACCAGCCCGTCGCCGTGCACCACCTGCCACGGCAGCGGTGCGAAACCGGGTACCAGCCCGCGGGTGTGCCCGATCTGCAACGGCAGCGGTGTGGTGAGCCGGAACCAGGGTGCGTTCGGTTTCAGCGAACCGTGCGACGAATGCCGCGGCACCGGATCCATCATCGACGACCCGTGCGTGGACTGCCACGGAAACGGCATCCAGAACCGCACCCGCACCATCAATGTGCGGATCCCACCGGGTATCGCCGACGGGCAGCGGATCCGGCTGGCCGGGCAGGGCGAGGCCGGACTGCGCGGCGCCCCCTCGGGCGACCTGTACGTCACGGTGCGGGTGAGCCAGGACAAGGTCTTCGGCCGGACCGGCGACGACCTCACCCTGGCACTGCCGGTCAGCTACAGTGAATTGGTGCTCGGCACGACCGTATCGGTGCCCACTCTGGAGGGCCGGGTCGGCGTGAAGGTGCCACCGGGTACCGCCGACGGTCGCACCCTGCGGGTGCGTGGTCGCGGAGTTCCCAAACGTGGTGGCGGAGCCGGTGATCTACTGGTCACCGTGAAGGTCGCCGTGCCGCCGAAGCTGGACGACGACGCCGTGGCCGCAATGCGTGCGCTGCAGGAGGCGGAGAAGGCCAGCGGCTTCGATCCGAGAGCTGGATGGGCAGGTGCGTGATGTCCAACGATCCGAAACGGGCATCCGAAAGTAGTTCGGCGCGGGCCGAATACTTCGTGATCTCGGTGGCCGCTCAGCTGGCCGGTATGCATGCGCAGACACTGCGCACCTACGACCGGCTGGGATTGGTGACACCGCAGCGCACATCGGGTGGCGGTAGGCGCTACTCGGAACGGGACGTGGAGCTGCTACGAGAAGTGCAGCGGCTGTCCCAGGACGAGGGCGTCAACCTGGCCGGGATCAAACGGATCATCGAACTCACCAACCAGGTATCCGAACTGCAGGAGCGGGTTGTCGAACTGGCCGCGGCGCTGGAACGGGAACGGGCCCGGCCGGATTACCGGCCGGAACTGATCCCGCCACAGCGCAATACCGCATTGGTCGTCTGGCAGCCCCGTAACCGGCGGCGGTAATTTCCTGCGGCGCCTGCGGCGCCGCGGGTTTTGGCCCCCCTTGGTCCCTGCTGTCAGCACTCGACACTCGCGGCTTCGCCGCATCGCATCGAGCGCTGACAGCAGGGACGGGCCAAAACCTCTCAGGGCCTCGTAAGACTCGGCTCCGCCGCTGGTTACGTCGGGTTCTGGGGTGACGCTATCGGGTGTGCTCCACTCGGCGTCGCCGTTGGGCATGTCAGGGGCAGAGTGGGCCGATCAATTCTTTGCTCGGTGGCTGTGGGGACGGCTGTGCGGAGCTCTGCCTTATCAGGCGCCTTCGAATTGGATTCGCTCCGGTGGGGTTCCGGCGTCGAGCAGCTTTTCCACCGTGGAACGGGTCATCGCGGGAGACCCGCACACCAGGACCTGATGCCGGTTGAAACTGCCGTAGGAGCCGACCACCTCGGCGAGGGTGCCCTGGATCAGGTCGTCGTCGGCGAAGCCGATATCCACCCGGTGCCGGTCGTGCCATTCGTCGGGCCAGGACGGGTCCTCGAGGCGTTCCACGACCGGTACGACGGTGAGCCACGGCAGGTCCGCTGCGAGGAGGACCAGCATATCGGCGGCGTACAGGTCGCGGGGGGAGAAGCCGCCGAAGAAGAGGTAGGTGGTCGGGGGGTACTCGTGCCGGGCGAGTTCCAGGAGCTGGGACCGCAGCGGCGCCAATCCGGTACCGCCGGCGATCATCACGACTTCGTCGCCGTCGGGGTCCACACTGAACATGCCCGCCGGTGCGGCCAGTTTCCAGCGATCACCGGGCCGGGTGTCGGCGACGATCCCGCTACTGCACCAGCCGCCCGCCACGGTACGGATATGGAATTCGAGTTTGCCGTCCAGCGAGGGCGGTAGCGCCGGGGAGAAACGGCGGCGCATCCCCGGGAACTGCGGAACCTCGATCTCCACCGACTGCCCCGCGGTGAACGGGACGTATTCGCCGATCAGCCGGATCACCGCCAGATCGTGGCGCAGCCGGTGATGTTCGACCACATCGGCGAACCACTGGGTCGGCTGGTCGGAGCGGTGCGGGTCGACGCGGGGGCCATTGGTCACAGGCAGTCCTTCGGAGCGGAATCGTGCGGTCGGCGCAGGTGTGGGCGAGGCAGCCGGTCGGGCGTGCGCGGTTCGCGGGGGCCGGAACGGAGTACCGCACCATTCTCCGGCCGGTCGGCAGGTGCGGCAAGGGCTGCCGGCCGGGGACCCGCTCAGACCGGATCGGTGCTGATGATCTCCTCCGGAGTGCCGACCGCGAGGAGCGCGCGCCGGGTATCCGCGATCATCTTCGCCGAACCGGCGATCTGGATCTGCCGATCCTCCCACGCACCGAAACTGGCCACCACGGCGCCGAGGTTTCCGACCAGGCGCCGATGCATCCCGTAGGGCGCGTCCTCGGTGGGATGCGGGTACCACCACGGGTTCGTCTTGTGTTCGCAGACCGGGACGATGGTGAGCCACGGGTTGCTCTGCGAGAGCTGCCACATGTTCTCCACGTCGTACAGTTCGCAGGGGTAGGCGCCGCCGATGAAGAAGTGGACCCGCGGATTGATTCCGCGGCGGCCCATTTCGATCAACTGCGCGCGCAGCGGTGCGATACCGGTACCGGAGCCGATCATGAGCACGTCGCGGTCGCTGTCCTGGTCCACCTGGAGCCCGCCGAGCGGCCCGCCGATGAGCCAGCGGTCGCCGACCTTGGTTTCGTTGACGACGGAGGGGCTCACCCAGCCGCTGCGGACCTTGCGTACGTGGAACTCGATCTCGCCGTACGGGTTCGACGGGATGGCGGGGGAGAGATAACGCCACATCCGGGGCCGCTGCGGCACCGAGACGGGGACGTACTGTCCGGCCAGATACGGGATCGGGTCATCGGACTGCAAACGCACGATCGCCAGGTCGTCGAGGACGTGGCGGTGCCCGACAACGGTGGCCTCCCAATAGGGCGGGGAATCGTCGGAATTGGCGCCTATCGCCATCGCGGCGGAGATGAGCAGGCAGACATCGCGCCATCCTTCGGCGAGTTCTCTGGTCCAGTTCGGGCCGTTGTAGGTCCCGAAGGCGGCATAGAGCGCGGGACCGGCCTGATCGTAGTGCGCGGCCTCGACCCCGTATTTGCGGTGATCGCGTGCCAGTTGTTCCAGGAACTTCTGTGCACGGTCCCAGTCCTCCAGGTGATCCAGCATGTACTGGATCGCGGTGGTCAGCCGTTTCGCCTGCATATCCATGGTCGGCGGGAACAACTCCCGCAGCCGCGGATTCTCGGCGAAAAGGTGACCGTAAAAAGCGCTGACCAACCGCTCGGGTCCATGCGGTGCGTCGAGCACCGACTGGAAATTGGCGCGGACCAGCGCTGCCGAACGCGCATCCACGGCGTGGAGCTTCCTTTCCCTGATATCTGCCCGATAAGGACGTTGCCGTTACCGGCGGTCCTTCATCCGACCAGTATCCCCGAAAATTGTGATGATGGTGGATGTGAAATACGAGTACCTGGTTTGGCCGATCTTGTCCGCGGGTACTGCCGCGGCGGCGTGAGCGGGGAGCCGGCATCTTTCCGGCAACCTGCCGCCGAGGTCGGCGGCGGAAAAATCTCAGACTTGAGCGGAACAGACTCAACCTTTCGGACGTTGAACCGAGCAGAACGGCACGAGTCCCCGGAGTCGGGCGCGGTTGCCGGAGGAGATATCGACTAGCAGGAAGGTGCTTCGTGGACTCGTTCAACCCCACCACCAAGACCCAGGCCGCCCTGACCGCCGCCCTCCAGGTGGCGTCGGCGGCCGGTAATCCGGAGATCCGTCCGGCCCATCTGCTGGTGGCACTGCTGGACCAGACCGACGGGATCGCCGGGCCACTGCTGAAAGCGGTCGGCACCGATCCCGCCACGGTGCGCCGCGAGGCCCAGGACATCGTCGACCGGCTGCCCCGCGCCAGCGGCGCCACCACCACCCCGCAGCTCGGCCGGGAAGCGCTGGCCGCGATCACCGCGGCTCAGCATCTGGCCACCGAACTCGGCGACGAATACGTCTCCACCGAGCATGTGATGGTCGGGCTCGCCACCGGCGATACCGATATCACGATGCTGCTCGAAAAGTACGGCGCCACCGCGGCCGCGCTGCGCGAGGCCTTCACCGCCGTCCGGGGTAACGCCCGGGTCAGCAGCCCGGATCCCGAGGGCAGCTATCAGGCTTTGGAGAAGTACTCCACCGACCTCACCGATGCGGCACGCGCGGGCAAGCTCGACCCGGTGATCGGCCGCGATACCGAGATCCGCCGCGTGGTGCAGGTGCTGTCACGGCGTACCAAGAACAATCCGGTGCTCATCGGCGAACCCGGCGTCGGTAAGACCGCCATCGTGGAGGGCCTGGCCCAGCGCATCATCGCGGGGGACGTGCCCGAATCGCTGCGCGGTAAAAGCGTGATCTCGCTCGACCTCGGTGCGATGGTCGCGGGCGCGAAGTACCGCGGCGAATTCGAGGAACGACTCAAGGCGGTCCTGGAGGAGATCAAGTCCAGCGCGGGCCAGATCATCACCTTCATCGACGAACTGCACACCATCGTCGGCGCCGGTGCGACCGGCGAATCCGCCATGGACGCCGGAAATATGATCAAACCGATGCTGGCGCGCGGTGAACTGCGGCTCGTCGGCGCGACCACGCTCGAGGAGTACCGCAAGCACATCGAGAAGGACGCGGCCCTGGAACGCCGCTTCCAGCAGGTTCTCGTCGGTGAACCCTCGGTGGAGGACACCGTGGGCATCCTGCGTGGGATCAAGGAACGCTACGAAGTGCACCACGGCGTGCGGATCACCGATTCCGCCCTGGTGGCGGCGGCCGCTCTCTCCGACCGCTACATCACCTCGCGGTTCCTGCCGGACAAGGCGATAGACCTCGTCGACGAATCCGCGTCCCGGCTGCGGATGGAGATCGATTCGCGGCCGGTGGAGATCGACGAGGTGGAACGCGCCGTGCGCCGCCTCGAAATCGAAGAGGTCGCGCTGGCCAAGGAAACCGACGAGGCATCCAAACAGCGGCTGGAGAAGCTGCGCGGCGAACTCGCCGACGGCCGCGAGAAGCTCAACCAGCTCACCACCCGCTGGCAGAACGAGAAAACCGCGATCGACCAGGTGCGGACGCTCAAGGAACAGCTCGAGGGCCTGCGCGGGGAATCGGACCGCGCCGAACGCGACGGCGATCTGGGTAAGGCGGCCGAACTGCGGTACGGCCGGATCCCGGCGCTCGAGAAAGAGCTCGCCGAAGCCGAGCGTGTCTCCGGGGCCGCCGCCGACGGCGAGGTGATGCTCAAGGAGGAGGTCGGCCCCGACGATATCGCCGAGGTGATCTCGGCCTGGACCGGAATCCCGGTCGGCCGGCTACTCGAGGGCGAAACCGAGAAACTGCTCCGGATGGAGGCCGAACTGGGGCGGCGCGTGGTCGGCCAGACCGAGGCCGTGCAGGCGGTTTCCGATGCGGTACGGCGTGCCCGCGCGGGGGTCGCGGACCCGAACCGGCCCACCGGGTCGTTCATGTTCGTCGGACCCACCGGCGTCGGTAAGACCGAACTCGCCAAGGCGCTCGCCGACTTCCTGTTCGACGACGAACGCGCCATGGTCCGCATCGATATGAGCGAGTACAGCGAGAAGCACGCGGTGGCCCGGCTGGTGGGTGCGCCGCCCGGATACGTCGGCTACGACCAGGGCGGTCAGCTCACCGAGGCGGTGCGGCGTCGGCCCTACACGGTGGTGCTGTTCGACGAGATCGAGAAGGCGCACCCGGATGTGTTCGACATCCTGCTCGCGGTGCTCGACGAGGGCCGGCTCACCGACGGCCAGGGCCGGACGGTGGACTTCCGCAACACCATCCTCATCCTCACCTCGAACCTCGGCGCCGGCGGCGACAAGGATTTCGTGATGAACGCGGTACGTTCGGCGTTCAAACCGGAATTCCTCAACCGCCTCGACGATGTGGTGATGTTCAGCTCGCTGGACGAGGAACAGCTCGCCTATGTCGTCGATATCCAGCTCGAACAGCTGCAGCGGCGGCTCGCCCAGCGGCGACTCACCCTGGACGTCAGCGATTCGGCGCGGTTCTGGCTCGCGGTCCGCGGCTACGACCCGGTGTACGGCGCCCGCCCGTTGCGCCGGCTGATCCAGCAGGCGATCGGCGACACCCTCGCCAAGGAACTACTGGCCGGGGAGGTCGCCGACGGCGACACCGTCGAGGTCGGGGTGAGTCCGGACGGGGACGGTCTCATGGTCGGGCGCCGGCTGCGCGAACCGAGCGCCGCGAGCGCGGGCGGCACTGCGGCCCGGTAACTGCCCCGGACCGGCGCATCGCCGTGCCGGGGCCCGGCGTGGGCAGCGCACCGTACCCGGGCGCGGTGATGCTCCGGTGTGCAGGCATACCGGACCTGGACGACAGCGAGTCGCGCACGGCAGCCCTGCTCGCCCCCGCGATGAGCAGGGGCCGGGGTCGGCGGGGCGGAGGGTCGGAACACGGGCCTGAGCACGGGTTCGCCGAGATGCACGGCGGCTCGCGGTGCGGGGCGAGGTGTCGGCATGTTTATGCGCAGGGCCCGAACGGCCGCGGAGATACCGCTTAGTCTGGATGGCATGACCAACCCGAACGATCCCTGGGCAAGGCGGCCGGACGACGAGCCGACCCAGCGCCTGGGTCAGCCGGGAGAATCGGCGACCGAGAAAATGCCCACGGCCGACGGCCCGGGCTTCGTGGAGCCGACCACGGCCTACCCGGGTACCGATCCCTACGGCGGTTGGGGCCAGGGCCCCAACCCGACCCGGGAAATGCCGACCTATGACAGCTACGCCTACGGCAACCCGCAATGGGGTGCCGGTGGCCCGGGCCCGCACGACCCCTACGGGCAATCCGGTGGCCCCCCGCCCGGGCAGGAACCGCCGCGGCCCCCGTCGAACAAAACCGGTATCTGGCTGGGCGTCGGACTGGCCGCGATCGTGTTGATCGGCTTGGCCGGTGTCGGCGCCGGAATGCTGTTCAGCGGTGACGATTCACAATCCACCGCCGGCGACGACACGACAACCAGCCGGACGCTCGGCAGGCAGGTTCCGCCGCTGCCCGAGGAATCGTTCCCCGAGCTACCGCCCCTGCCGGGCGATCCGGGTATGCCCGATTCGGGGGATCCGAACGCCGGCGGCACCACCATGGGCACGATCAGCTCCAACAGTGGTGGCACACTGACCCTGAGCACTCTCACCGGCACCGAGGTCACGGTGCATACGACCGAGGCCACCCAGGTGATATCGCTGGCGGGCGCCACGGTCGACGCGCTGCCCGCCGGGGATCTGGTGATCGTGCAGGGGCAGCAGAGCCCGGACGGATCCATTCAGGCCGAGGTGATCATCAGCACCGCCCTCGACGGGGGCGGCCGATGAGAAAACCGCGGCGCGCAGTGTGGGTGCCCGGCATTACGCCGGGCGGGTGGATAGGCTAGGCGACGATGACGGCAATGTGGTTCGGGCTGGCGGCAATCACCCTCGCGGGTGCGATCGTGCTGCTCTATTTCGACCGGCGCCAGCGGCAGCGGACCGGTCACGCGCGGCAGGTGTGGGCGAAAGCCCAGGGATACACCTATGTGTCGGTGGAACCGGCGCTCGCCTCGACCTGGCGGCGCGGTGCGCTGGCCAAGCTCGGGTACCTGACGGCGGTCGATGTGGTGACCGGTATCCGCAAGGGCGAGAAATTCGTGCTACTGGATCTGGAGGATTCCGCGACCTTGGTCGCGGTGCGCCGGCAGATCGGCTCGGATATCGACGTCGATATGCGGGTGAAGACGATGAATCCGCCCAAGGACGCCGATCTGGAACTGCTCGGTGCCATCGGCGACCGGGTGGTGTTCGCGACCAATCCGGAGATCGCCCGGCACGCGGTGGATCAGCGAATGGTCGCGTTCATCGAATCGCTGTCCGATACGGTGCAGATGCTGTGGAGTGAGGGCAATTGGACCCTCGGCATGCTCCCCGTCGGCACATCCCCGAAGGACTGGGAGACCGGTATCGACGCCGTCCTGCGGTTGTCCGGTCTGCTGCACGTGCTGCCGCCGGTCAACGAGAACCGCAACGACGAGCAGGATCCCCGCCCCGCGCATCCCCGCGCCCGGATCCGTTCGGCGGAGTACGACGACGATGCTCCGGACGGACCGGACGGCGAATACGACGATTACGACGACTACGACGAGTACCCCGCCGACGGCGACGACGACTACGGTCACCCGGGGCCCAACGTCCGCTACCGCCGTGACACTCACGAAGAAGTCGACGACCAGGATGACCGAGGCCTTCCCGGTGACGAGGTACCGCCGCGCCGGCCGAGCCTGGCCGTGGTCCCGGATGCCCGGCCCGCGAATCGCCCCCCGCGCCCCGAACCGGCCGGTGCGCGGTCCGGCGGAGCCGAGGAACCGGATCGGCCCGCCCCCGGCCGCCGTGATTCCGTCGCCGACGACGAGCACGCCCCCCGGCTGCCCGGCGGGCCCTTCCACCCCGGTTTCCGCCCCTACCAGGGGCCGGTGCCGCAGTAGCTCCGCGATGACTCGCGACCTGCGGTAACCACCGTGGCGGCGCCCCCGTATTCTGCTCGCAAGGCGCCGAGCATGCGCCGCGACCGTACTCGCCGCGACTCGCCTCCACGGGCGGAAGGACACCGATGATCGACCAGGCAACGACCGACCGGGATGTCTTGGCCGGGCTGGTGCGCGATTTAGCCGTCGTGCACGGCAAGGTGACATTGTCTTCCGGAAAAGAGGCCGACTACTACGTCGACCTGCGGCGGGCGACCCTGCACCACCGCGCCGGTCCGCTGATCGGCAAATTGCTGCGGGAACTGGTCGCGGACTGGGAATTCGACGCGGTCGGCGGGCTCACGATGGGCGCCGATCCGGTCGCACTCGCGGTGATGCACGCACCCGGCCGGCCCATCGACGCGTTCGTGGTGCGCAAGGCCGCGAAAACCCACGGGATGCAGCGGCAGGTCGAAGGGCCCGATGTGGTCGGCAAACGGGTACTGGTCGTGGAGGACACCACGACCACCGGGAATTCCCCGCTGACCGCCGTGCGCGCATTGCGCGAGGTGGGCGCGACGGTGGTCGGGGTGGCCACCGTGGTCGACCGGGAAACCGGCGCGGATCGCGTGATCGCCGACGAAGGGTTGCCCTATCGCTCCATACTCGGTCTCAAGGATCTGGCACTGGGCTGAACCGACGGGCTGTTCGACGTCGTATCCGGCTCCGTTAGCCTGGGAATCCGTCAGTACAGTGAGTGAAGGGTCGTGAGCGTCGTGGTGAGCATTGCGGGCAAAAAGGGGCACGACAACGTCGCGATGCTCGGAATCGGTGCCTACCGGCCGCAGCGCGTGGTCAGCAACGACGAGGTATGCCAGGTACTGGACTCCTCGGACGAGTGGATTTTCGAGCGCAGCGGTATCCGGAACCGGCGCTGGATCAGCGGCGACGAATCGCTGCGGTCGATCTCGGTGGCCGCCGGCGGGCGGGCGCTGCGCAACAGCGGAGTGGATCCCTCGCGGATCGGCGCCCTCATCCTGGCCACGTCCAGTTGGCCGATGCTGACCCCGCACGGCGCCCCGATCGTCGCCAGCGATCTGGGAATGAACGGTATTCCCGCCTTCGATCTCACCTCCGGGTGCGGCGGCTTCGGCTACGGGCTCGGTGTGGCCGCGGATATGATCCGCGCCGGTTCCGCCGAATACGTCCTGCTCATCGGTGCCGAGACGATGACCATCGGAATCGACCCCACCGACCGGGGGACGGCGTTCATCTTCGGTGACGGTGCGGGCGCGGTGGTGATCGGGCCGAGCGAGGAGAACGGGATCTCGCCGACGGTCTGGGGCAGCGACGGAGAGAACGCCGACGCCATCAAACAGGACGTCAACTTCATCGATTACATGCAGCGGGCGCAAGACCTGCAGGGCACCGATCCCGAAGTGGAGCCGGTCGGCCGGATGGCGCTGCGGATGGAGGGCCCCCGCGTTTTCCGCTGGGCGGCCGTTACTCTGCCGCGTGCACTGTCCACCGCGCTGGATATGGCCGGGGTATCGAAGGAAGATATCGAGGTCTTCATCCCGCACCAGGCGAATGCCCGGATCAACGAGTTGATGAAGAAGAACCTCGGCCTGGCCGACGATATTCCGATGGCGGGCGATATCGAGAACACCGGAAACACATCCGCGGCCTCGATTCCGCTGGCCATGGAGGAGATGCTGGCGACCGGTAAAGCCAAGGGTGGGCAGCTCGCGCTGCTGCTCGGTTTCGGCGCGGGACTCAGCTATGCGGGGCAGGTCGTGACCCTGCCGCCCGCGCCCGCCGAGGCGAGCCTGTAGTGATGCGGCCCTTCCGCGCGGGGTATCTGGTCGCGACAGCCGTCACCGTGGCGGGTGCGCTGACCGGGCGGCAATCGTTGCAGTGGGCGGCGAAACCGTTGATGATGCCGTTGCTGGCGGCCGATATCGCCACCAGCACAGCGGATATCGCGCCGCCGGAACGCACCCTGCTGCTGGGTTCGCTCGGCGCCGCGACCGTCGGTGATGTGCTGCTCATCGAACCCGACGACGATCGCCGGCTGATCGCCGGTGCCTCGTCGTTCGCCGTGATGCAGAGCGGGTACGCGACGCTGTGGTGGCGGCGGGGTGCGCGTCCGCGGGCGAATACCGTCATTCCACGCGTACTGGCTTGGGCAGGCGCCGCGGGGATGTTGCGTACCAAGGCTCCGGCGCTCGCCGCGCCGTTGAGCGCCTACGGTCTCACCCTGGGGAGCGCGGCGGTGCTGGCCTCCGATCCGGCGCTGGCGCCGGGTGCGAAAAATATTGCCGGGCTCAATATTCCCGATGCCGATCCGCGCAGCCGGCTCGGCCTGGGTGCCCTGCTGTTCACGGTTTCCGACGGTCTCATCGTGGTGCGGCGGCTGTTCGCCCGCGGGCAGCGATCGCGCCGGGTTATCGAGGGGATCATTCTGGCGACCTACGGTGGCGCCCAGTTCCTGCTCGCTGACCCCGAGGCGCACACTCGACGCTGATCCGAGGCCCATGCTCGGTGCTGACCTGGGGTGCACGTTCGGCGCTGTTCCGGGGCGCATGCTCGGTGCTGACCTGGGGTGCACGTTCGGCGCTGTTCCGGGGCGCATGCTCGGTGCTGACCCGGGGTGCACGTTCGACGCTGTTCCGGAGGCGCATGTTCGGTGCTGTTCCGGGGGGAACATGTTCGGTGCTGAGCTGGAGGTGCACGCTCGGTGGTGTTCCGGGGGCACACACTCCGCACTGAGCTGGAGGCGCGCTCGCGTACCGGTCCCGAGGCGCGCTCGCGAGACCGAGCTCGAGGGGCAGTCGCGATACCGAGCCTCCGCCTGCAGTTTTCCGGTCGTGCGGTGTCGACCGGTGCGGTTACTATCCACGCATGAGTTACCCCACCCCGCCGCCCGGGTACGGATATCCCGGATACGGTCCGCCGCCGCCGGACCATCCGCAGACCACCACCGTGCTCGTCCTCGGGATCGTCAGTCTGTTCTGCGCGATCTGCGGTCCGTTCGCGTGGGTGATGGGTAAGAAGGCGCTCAACGAGATCGACGCCTCCGGCGGCACCGTCGGTGGCCGCAGCAATGTGATGATCGGTTATGTCCTCGGCATCGTCACATCGGTCGTGCTGATCCTGTATCTGCTCGCGGTCGTCTTCTTCATCGTGCTGGCGATCATCGGGGCGGCTTCGGCCTGATATCCGCCGGCCGGTTCACGGAAGCTCGGGGCCGGTGATCCTCACCAGGCGGTGGTGAGGTCGGCGTGCTGCCGGATCCAGGTGTGCATGGCGATACCTGCCGCGACACCCGCGTTGATACTGCGGGTGGACCCGAACTGGGCGATGGATACGGTGAGTACCGCGGCATCGCGGGCGCCGTCGCTCACCCCGGGGCCCTCCTGACCGAACAGCAGCATGCATCGCCGCGGCAGGCGCACCGTTTCCAGCGGCACCGAGCCCGGCACATTGTCCACGGCGACCACACTCAGGTCCTCGGAGTTGGTGAATTCCAGCAGCGCTTCGATATCGGGGTGGTGGACGATGTGCTGGTAGCGGTCGGTGACCATGGCGCCGCGCCGGTTCCAGCGGCGGCGGCCGACGATATGTACCGCGCCGGCGGCGAAGGCGTTGGCGGTACGCACCACGGTGCCGATATTGGCGTCGTGCCCGAAATTCTCGATGGCGATATGGAAGGGGTGGCGGCGCCGGTCGATATCGGCGACGATCGCCTCCCGGGTCCAATATCGATACGCGTCGACCACGTTGCGTCGATCGCCTTCCGCGAGCAGTACCGGATCGAGCCGGTCGTCCTCCGGCGGCGGGGCGGTGTGTTCCTCGGCCCATGGGCCGGCGCCGTGCGGGTGCTCGCCCCATTCCGTGGGGCCGGGTTCGTTCTCGAGGGGTTCGGCTGCCGTATCGTCGTCGCGCCGTGCGTCCGGATCCGGGGCCGGTGCGATCGCCGCGGTGGCCTCGGTCGGGCGATGGTCGGGGTCCGGGCCGGCCGATGGCGCTGCGTTCGTCACGGCACGATCGTAGTTCGGTGCGCGGGGCGGGCCGCTGTTCGGCCTGGTCCGATCGAAATTGCCTGTGCCGATTCGGTTTACTGCCGGGCCTGGTTGCCGCCCGAGGGGCACGCGCGCAATCCGGCTTCTTTGTTAACCAGCCTTGACATAGTGTGCGGGCATTGCTCCATGCTCTGTCCGGCGGCAATTCACCGCGGATCCGACGCAAACGCCGGTGAATCGAACGGTTCCGCCTCGACTCGGTAACAATTGAGCGGCGAGAATTCCGTTTTTCCTGGCAATATGGGTGCATGACCTCGCCCAGCGACGATCTCGACGTTCCCCGGCGCGCGTCCGGGCAACAGCGCAGGCCGCAGGGCAACCCCGCATCACTCTGGTCCGACCGGGCCGATATGGCCGAGGCGGCCATCGTGTCGCGGCATATCGAACCGGTGTGGTTTCTCCCCGGTACCGCCCTCGGTGTGGTGGGCTGGCCCTCCACCCGGCGGGAACGTTTCTTCCTGACCTGGCATTACTGGTGGCAGGCCCATCTCATCGACTGCGCGGTCGACGCGGCCAACCGGGCGCCGACCATCGAACGGCGTAAACGGATCGGTGCACTGGTCCGCTCGCATCGAATGCGCAATATCACCGGCTGGACCAATCGCTACTACGACGATATGGCCTGGCTCGCCATCGCCCTGGAACGGGCGGCCCGGGTACAGGACAACGACGAAGCGCGCAGTGGCCTGGGGCCACTGGAACAGAAATTGTTCGGTGCCTGGGACCCGGCGGTGGGCGGGGGTATCCCGTGGCGGGCCGGGGACGATTTCTACAATGCCCCGGCCAACGGCCCGGCCGGTATCGCGCTGTCTCGGCTGGGCCGCTACGAGCGGGCCGCCGAGATGGCCGACTGGATCGATACCACGCTGCGCGATCCGGAGACCGGCCTGATCTTCGACGGTATCCATCTCCCGTCCGGCACGCTCGAGAAAACGATCTACACCTACTGTCAGGGCGTCGTGCTCGGGTTGGAGACCGAGCTCGCGGTACACACCGGTGATCCGGTCCATCTCGACCGGGTGCACCGGCTCCTCGACGCCGTCGAGGTCAACCTCACCGCCGACGGGGTGATCCGGGGTGGTTCCGGCGGTGACGGGGGATTGTTCAACGGCATCCTCGTCCGCTATCTCGCCCTGGTCGCGCTCATGCTGCCCGGTTCCGAACACGAACAACTCGCCGATCGGCGCATTGCCGCCCGGATCGTCGAGCAGTCCGCGGCGGCGGCCTGGGCCAACCGGCTCGATGTGGAGGGCGAACCGCTGTTCGGGCACGACTGGACCCGCTCGGCTCAGTTGCCGGGTGGTACCGCGGGCGCCGGCGGCGTCAACTCGAACGGCGCGGTGACCTCCTCGCGGGTCCCGGAACGCGACCTATCGGTACAGCTCTCGGGTTGGATGCTCATGGAGGCTGCTCATATGGTCACCGCGGCGGGGCTGTAGCTCCCACCGCTGGGCACCGGTGCCGTACGAGCGCGGCCTCGGTTCATGTTCCCCGCCGCCCAGCGCCGGTAGCGGTGTGGTGTCGGCGGTGGCGGAATCCAGTTCGAAATCCTCGGCGGGCTGCGCCATTTCGTGGCGGTACTGCCGGATACCGATGACGGTGCCCACCACCAGGAACACCACCAGCGAACCGACCACCATGGGCATCAGCCAAGAGATCTGCAGGATGAAATTACCGGCGTAGTAGCCCATCAACAGCAGCACCGGTGCCCAGATGATCGCGCCGATGGTGCTGGCGACCGTGTAGCGGCGATGGTCCATTTCGGCGGCCCCCGCCACCATCGGGCACAGTGTGCGCACCCACGGTATCCATCGGGCGATGAGCACCGCGAAGAAACCGTGCCTTTGCAGCAGCTCCGCCACTCTGGTCAGGTTCTGGGTATTGATATAGCGCCCGTTCTTCCGGGCGACGAGTTTATGCCCGGTTTTGCGCCCGACGGCATAGCCGACCTGGTTACCGGCGATCGCGGCGAGCATCGCGCCCACCGACAACAGCCACACCTGCGTTTCCCCGCTCGAATGCGAGGCCATCACTATCCCGGCCGTCAGCAGCATCGAATCGCCGGGCAGGAACAGCCCGAGGATGAATGCGCATTCCAGGAAGACGAAGGTCAGGACCACCGTCCAGACCAGCGCCGGACCGGCGGAGATCAAAGGTTCGAAATTGCCCATCGCGTAGGGCTCGGCCGAGGCGGACACCACTTACCGGACGGGGATCTCGTTCGTGCCGGCCGTCACGTGGTTCGGCACAACCGGCAGGGGCATGGTGCTGGTGACCGGGCTCGCCGGGTCCACGGCCGGCAGTTCGGCGGTGGAGACCAGGGCGTGGTCGACCGGCGCGACCTCGGCCTTGCGGTGGCGCAGCTTCTTGGCCACCGCGCTGATACCCGGCAGGATCGAGACGAACACGATGAGCAGGAAGATGCCCTCGACGTGGTCGCGGATGAAGGCCACATTGCCGAGGAAATAACCGAGTACGGTCACTCCGCCGCCCCATGCGACGGCCCCGACGATATCGAAGGCGACATAGCGCCGGTAGCTCATCTTCGACACCCCGGCGAGTACCGGCATGAAGGTCCGCACGATCGGGACGAATCGGGCGAGGATGATCGTTTTGGGGCCGTGTTTCTCGAAGAATTCGTGCGTTTCGGTCACATAGCTCTTCTTGAAGAAGCGGGTGTCCTCTTTGTTGAACAGCGCCGGGCCGATCGCGCGGCCGATCCAGTAACCACATTGATCGCCGGCGAAGGCGATGACCGTGACCGCGGGAAGCAGGACCCAGATCGACACCGGAGGGTTCTCCTGCGCCGCCAGCAGGCCACCGGTGAACAGCAGCGAATCGCCGGGCAGCAGCGGGAACAGCAGCCCCGTTTCGATGAAGACGATTACCAGGATCGCCGGTAGCACCGCGTTCTTCAGCCAGGTTTCGGTCAACAGGTGCATCGGGTCGAGCAGTTCGGTCAGAGCCAGATTGCTCGTCACCGCGTCGGTAGCTGCCAGCGCAATCACCCGGCCCACAGTACCGGTTGGCGCCGGGCCCGCAGGGTGCAGCGGCGCAAACAATCCCCTTATACCGGATGGAATCCGTCTGGCTTAGGGTATGTGCAGAAACAGACAATCCCGTCTGCCGCACTACACGGAGGTCTTCACAGTGCCGATCGCGACTCCGGAGGTCTACGCCGAAATGCTCGGTCAGGCCAAGGCGAACTCGTTTGCCTTCCCGGCCATCAACTGCACATCGTCGGAGACGATCAACGCGGCGATCAAGGGTTTCGCCGAGGCGGGCAGTGACGGGATCATCCAATTCTCCACCGGTGGCGCGGAATTCGGTTCCGGCCAGGGTGTGAAGGATATGGTCACCGGTGCCGTCGCGTTGGCCGAGTTCGCGCATGTGGTCGCCGAGAAGTACGGCGTCACCATCGCACTGCACACCGATCACTGCCCCAAGGACAAGCTGGACGGTTTCGTCCGCCCGCTGCTGGCCATCTCCCAGGAGCGGGTGAACGCGGGTAAGAATCCGCTGTTCCAGTCGCATATGTGGGACGGTTCGGCGGTGCCGATCGACGAGAATCTGACGATCGCCCAGGAACTGCTGGCCGCCGCGACCGCCGCCCGGATCATCCTCGAGGTCGAGATCGGCGTCGTCGGCGGTGAAGAGGACGGTGTCGAGGCCGAGATCAACGAGAAGCTCTACACCTCACCCGCCGATTTCGAGAAGACCATCGATGCGCTCGGTGCCGGCGACAAGGGCAAATACCTGCTCGCCGCCACCTTCGGCAACGTGCACGGCGTCTACAAGCCGGGCAACGTGGTGCTCAAGCCCGAGGTGCTGGCCGAGGGCCAGAAGGTCGCCGCCGCCAAACTGGGCCTGGGTGCCGACGCGCAGCCCTTCGATTTCGTCTTCCACGGCGGATCCGGCTCGCTGAAATCGGAGATCGACGATTCGCTGCGCTACGGCGTGGTGAAGATGAATGTCGACACCGATACCCAGTACGCCTTCACCCGGCCCATCGCCGCGCATATGTTCAGCAACTACGACGGTGTGCTGAAGATCGACGGCGAGGTCGGCAACAAGAAGACCTACGATCCGCGCAGCTACCTGAAGAAGGCCGAGCTCTCGATGGCGGCCCGAGTGGTGCAGGCCTGCGAGGATCTGCACTCCGCGGGACGTTCGATCAGTGCCTGATCGCGCCGTCGCGCTCACTGCGAGATGACGCTTGATCTCTGCGTGCTGGGGCCCGTCCGATTATCGGTCGGCGGTGAGCCGGTCGCCGTCGGCGGGCCCAAACCGCGAGCGCTGCTGGCCGCGCTCGCGGTGAACCGGCGTCGTGCCGTGGCCTCGGCGACCCTGGCCGATATGGTCTGGAACGAGGCCCCGCCCGACGCCTACGCCGCGAGCCTGCAGGTGTTCGTCTCCAATATCCGCAAGGCATTGCGGAATTCAGGGGTGGATCCGGCCGCGGTATTGCGTACGGAATCTGCCGGGTACCGGCTCGAGATCGCCGACGACGCCTGCGATCTCGGCCGGTTCGAGGCGGCCAGGGATGCGGGTAACCGCGCCGCGGGCGCCGGCGATCACGCGTCGGCGTCGCGGTTGTTCACCACCGCACTGCGAGAGTGGAACGGCCGCGCTCTCTCGGACCTGGCCGGTCTGGCGTTCGCGGACAGTTTCGCCACCGCGATGGAAGAGGAACGGCTGCTGGCGGTGTCGGCGCGTTTCGACGCGGAGATCGCCTGCGGCCGCGCCACCGCGGTGATCGGTGAACTGGTCGCGCTGACCAATGAGCATCCGCTGCGCGAACCGCTGTGGGGGCAGCTCATCACCGCGCTCTACCTCTCCGAACGACATGCCGACGCGCTCGAGGCCTGCCGGCGGGTGCGTTCGGTTCTGGCCGAGGAACTCGGGATCGACCCCGGGCCGGCCTTGGTCGAACTGGAGCGCCGGGTGCTGCGGCAGGAGCCGCTGAACACTGTGGAGTTCAAAACCGCCGAGCGGATGGCCGCGGCGATGACCGATACGGTCACCGAGGTGCCGCGCTCGGTACGCAGCGGGCAGCTGCGGTTGCCCGACGGACGGCTGGTGCTGGTCGCACACGGCGGTTTCAAGATCGGCCGGATGACCGATAACGATCTGATCCTCGACGATCCCAAGGCCAGCCGCTACCACGCCCAGATCAAACTGGGCCGGGCCGGACTGCTGATCGAAGACCTGGATTCGGCGAACGGGGTCTATGTCAACGACGAGCCGATAGATACCGCGCTACTCGCCGACGGCGATGCGATCCGCATCGGAACAACTGTCCTCGCCTTCCAAGCCGCACGCTGAACACCCCGGTCCTCCCCCGCCCGAGTACCGCTCGACCCACCGGGTGAGGCGCGTCCGGTACGCCTTCTCGCCACAACCAACAGTCACGAGCGCCTCACCCGTACACCTACGAACCACTGCACTCGCCGCGTATCCCACCTCTTCGGATGGTTCACCGCGAGCCCCGGCCCCGTTCGCCCGCAAGTAACGGTCGACCGTTGCCCCCGGGATCCGCGGTGTCCACCGCGTGCTCTGGCTCCGCCTGGCCGGCACGTTCATCCCGGCCCCGGAAGGGCCCCACCCTCGAGCCGCGGAGCGGCTCCAAAATCACAGCCCGCCCCTCCACGGATGGTCGCGCCCGATAAGCCCACCTGGAATCCGGAACCCTGGCGGCGGCCGGTCGGCTACGACGAGACCGTCGGCGCCGCCTGCAACCCCGGCGGGCCCGAACGCTGAGTAAGTCCGAGCGCCGGCCCCTAACCCAGAATGTCGTGGCGGACGATCGTCTGCTCGCGACCCGGCCCCACACCGATGCAGGAGATCCGCGCCCCGGAGAGTTCCTCGAGCCGGTGCACATAGGCCTGCGCGTTGGCGGGCAGTTCCTCGAAGGTGCGCGCCTGGGAGATGTCCTCCCACCAGCCCGGCATTTCCTCGTAGATCGGTTTGGCGTGGTGGAAACCGGTCTGGGTGGTCGGCATCTGCTCGACCCGTTCCCCGTCCACTTCATAGGCCACACAGATCGGGACCGTTTCCAGGCTGGACAGCACGTCGAGCTTGGTGAGGAAGTAGTCGGTGATGCCGTTGACCCGGGTGGCGTAGCGGGCGATCACCGCGTCGAACCAGCCGCAGCGCCGGGCCCGGCCGGTGGTCACGCCCACCTCGCCGCCGGTTTTCGCCAGGTAGGCGCCCGATTCGTCGAACAGTTCGGTCGGGAACGGGCCGGAGCCCACCCGGGTGGTGTAGCACTTGAGGATGCCCAGCACCGTGCCGATCTGGTTGGGTCCGATTCCCGCGCCCACCGCGGCACCGCCGGCGGTCGGGTTGGAGGAGGTGACGTAGGGGTAGGTGCCGTGGTCGACGTCGAGGAGCGTGCCCTGCGAGCCCTCCAGCAGCACCGTCTCGCCGCGTTCGAGCGCCAGGTTGAGTTCCAGCCGGGTATCGCTGATCCGGTGCGCGAATTTCTCCGCCTGGGCCAGCACCTCGTCCACCACCTGCTGCGGTTCGAGCGCGCGGCGGTTGTAGATCTTCACCAGCACCTGGTTTTTGAACTCGAGTGCCGCCTCCACCTTCTGGGTGAGGATCTTTTCGTCGAGCACGTCGGCCACGCGGACCCCGACCCGCGCGACTTTGTCCTGGTAGCAGGGGCCGATGCCGCGGCCGGTGGTGCCGATCTTGTTGTTGCCGAGGAACCGCTCGGTGACCTTATCGATGGCCACGTGGTACGGCATGATCAGGTGCGCATCGGCGGAGAGCAGCAGGCCGGAGGTGTCGACATCGCGCTCCGCCAACCCCGCGAGTTCGTCCAGCAGCACACCGGGGTCGACCACGACACCGTTGCCGATGACGTTGCGGACGCCGGGGGTGAGGATTCCGGAGGGGATGAGGTGCAGTGCGAAGTTGTCCCCGTTGGGCAGCACTACGGTATGGCCGGCGTTGTTGCCGCCCTGGTACCGCACTACCCACTGCACGCGGCCGCCGAGTAGATCGGTGGCTTTGCCCTTGCCCTCGTCGCCCCACTGGGCGCCGATGAGGACGATTGCCGGCATGGTCGTGTCTCCTACGGGTCGACGCGCAACACGCACCTCGTGCTGCAGCTACCTGCCGTAACGGGGAGGAAGCCGGGAGCACAGTCTACTCGAGGCACCGGAGGACGCCGGGAACGGCCGTTGTACCAGGCCCGTTGTGCGAGTCGGCGCGGCGCACCCTCTACACTCGTGGGTGACCGGTCCGAGGAGGGTGTTGGGCGTTTGAGTACCCATGTTCTCCGCTGTGCCGATGCTCCGGTGCCCATTGCGCTCGCCGCCCAGCCCACCAGCCAAACTGCGGCTGTTCCCGATACCGCGCTGATCGACGAGCTGTTGCCGGTGCTGGCGGCGGATAGTTTGCCGCGGCTGATCGTGCTCGGTGACGATGCCGCACTGGCGGCGGTCCTGACCCATCTGATGCGGACCGAGCGTCTGCATGTGGAGGTGGGCTATGTGCCGCCGGATCACACCTACGCGGCGCGGGCCTATCAACTCGGAACGGGGAGCGCCGCGGCGCGCCGCGCGCTGGAGGGGACGGCCCAAGAGGTGCCGCTGATCCGTGACGACACCGGCACGGTGCTGGTGGGCCGGGCCAAGATCACCGGTGTGAACGGAATGCCGCTGACCGGTGAGGCCTATGTGGACGAAACGCGGCTGTTCTCCGGCGAGGTCCGGGCGATGTTCGTGTCCCCCACCCTCGAGCTGCCCGGAGTGCGGGCCGGTGTGCCCCGGCGTTTCCGGCGCCGCCGTTGGACCGCGGGGCGCGCCGCTCAGCTCGGTACGCCCGCCGCCGTGATCAATCGCGACGGTGTGCAAAGCGACCGGACGGTGCCGCGGTCGAGTTTCTACCGTCACCACGAGCCGTGGTTATTGGTCCGATGAGTGGGGGCGTCACGGCGCTGCGCCGGGGTGCGATCCGGCCCAGCCCGGTCTTCCTGCTCGTGGTGCTGCTGGCGGTGGCCGGCGGTGCGCTCGCCTGGAACGCGGAATTGGATTCGGTGTGGGCGAAGGCCGGGGTTTTCGTCCTGGTCGTTTTTGGTTGGGTGGTGAGCTTGTGCCTGCACGAATTCGCCCACGCCTATCTAGCCTGGCGCGCCGGGGACCGTGAGGTCGAGCTGCGCGGGTATCTGACGCTGAACCCGCTCAAATACAGTCATCCGCTGCTGTCGATCGTGCTGCCGATGGTGTTCATCGCGCTCGGCGGGATCGGACTGCCCGGCGGCGCCGTGTACATCCACGCCCATCAGGTGCCGCCGCGAACTCAGCGGTTGATCAGCGCCGCGGGTCCGGCGGTGAATGCGCTGTGTGCGGTGGTGCTGCTGCTGATCGTGCGGCTGTTCGGCAGCGCGCAGGACAATTCGGCGTTCTGGTTCGGACTGAGCTTTCTGGCCTTTCTCCAGGTGACGGCGACCCTGTTGAATCTGTTACCGATACCCGGTCTCGACGGATACGGGATCGTGGAGCCCTCGCTGAGCTATCAGACCCGGCGCGGTCTGGATCAGTTCAAACCGTTCGGCATGCTCATCCTGTTCGCCCTGCTGTTCACCCCCGCGATCAACCAGGTGTTCTTCGACGCGGTCTACGCCCTGTACGACTTTTCCGGGGTCTCGGAACAGTGGTCGCGGTACGGCGGATATCTGACCCGGTTCTGGGCGTAACCCGGAGGAGCTGGGCCCGCCCGGCGCGGCTCCGGCCGGACGGGCCCGGATACCCCGCCCGAAGCCGGTCCGGGTATCCGAAACGTGCGGCGCGCGGCAGCGCCGTCCGTCGGCAACGCGGCGTGCGGGTGGGGTCCCGACCGTACCGGCATAACCGATTCGGCCATGTTTCACATTAGTTCACGACCCCGCGCGTCGTAACGGGTAGTCCACTACGCGGAAAACCGCTGCCCCCGCGCGACCGATCCGCGTAGCGGCGCCGCACCGCACTCAATTTTGTGGCATGACATACGGGTTGGGCACGGTCGGCGGTAGCAGCGCCATCGCCGAAATCCGCTGCACCCCGCAGACCTGCATCAGATCCACCAGGGTCGACCGGATCTGCGCGAAAACCACATGCGACGACAATCCGGCACCCGCAACCAGTTCCGGCCGAGCCTGTTTGGCCACCGACCGCAGGACGCGCGCCGCTTCGGCCCGGTCGGGCTGTTCGCCGCGATCGGCCAGCACCATCCGCCGCACCACGTCGACCCCCTCTGCCAGCCGCTCCACCTCGTCGATCAGCCCCGGATTGAGGATTTCGTCGTCCCGCACCAAGGTCAGCGAACGCCGCAGCAGTACTCGGGTGTTGCGGACCGCGTTGTCGAGCGGATCGGCCGCCGCCCGTAATCGCTCCAGCCTGCCCCGGGAATTCCAGTAGAGCGGCGAGATACGGATCACCTCCCGCCCGCCCTCCAGGTCTTTGCGCAGCGAATCCAATTGCTGCTGGGTGGCGCGGACCGCGGTGAGCGCATCGCGGATTTTGCCCGGATCCTGTTCCAGCAGCCCCTGCCCGCAGTCGGTGAGCGATTTGCCCACCACCCCGAGAATCGCCGCCGCCTGCTCCCGCGCCCGGCGCACCGGATGAAGCGGTAACGCGGCAACAACGACGACGCCCACCAGACCACCGATCAGGGCATCGACCATCCGGGACAGACCCGCCCCGGACTCCGGCGGCATCAACGTCGCCACCAGCACGGCCGAACCGGACGCCTGGATACCGATGATCGGCCCACCGTCCAGGAAGATCGCCAGCGACATGGCCGCAGCCACCACCAGCGCGATCTGCCACACCCCGGTACCGACCTGGGAAATGAACAGATCGCCGACCCCGATCCCGAGCGCCACCCCCACCACGAGCTCGAGCGAACGGCGCAACCGCGCCCCGAAGGCGGTACCGATCGAGACGATCGCGGCCATGGGCGCGAAGAACGGCAGCGGATGCCCGACCACATCCTTGGCCAGGAACCAGGCCAGAGCCGCGGCCACCGAGCACTGCAGAATCGGCAGCGCCGACAGACGCAACCGGGTCCAGGAACGTCGCAGGCGCTCGGTGCCCCGGTCCCGGGCTCGGGACATTCGAGAGGTCGGGTCGCTCACGGGCGCGAAAACGTTCAGTCCAGACCGAGTTCCCCGGCCGCCCGCGGATCACAATCCTCGAGCAGATCCAGGCAGCGGGCGTACTCGTCGGTTTCGCCGACGGCCCGCGCCGCCTTCGCCAGGGCCCCCACACTGCGCAGGAAACCGCGATTGGGTTCGTGCTCCCACGGCACCGGGCCGAAACCCTTCCAGCCGTTGCGACGCAGCAGATCCAACCCACGGTGGTAGCCGGTACGGGCGAACGCGTAGGCGGCGACAACATCGTGATTGATCGGTTCCGCGGCGTCCGCGGCGCGCTCCAGGGCGGCCTCGGCGAGCGCCGCCCAGGCGATCGAAGCGGCCGGATTCTCCGCGGCCACCTGCACCGGATCGGTGCCCGCGTCGAGCGCGTCTTCCGCATCGTGCAGTTCAGGAAGGAGTACAGGTTGCGGTCCGAGCAGATCACCGAACGAGGTCATGCGGTTCATTGTGCACGGCTACCGGGAATGCTCGATAGGCTGGCCTTCTACGTCACATTTTCTGTCTGCCAGCAACGAGGGGTACAGGTGCCGCACCCGACCGACGACGAGAAACCGAAGCGTTCCGAATCCGGCCCCGGCTCGCCTACCGCGACGCCGGATACGACGGACACCGGAACGCAGCTGTCGCAGGCAGCCGACGCGGTGACCTCCCGGATCCGCCGGGCGCTCGGTCGAGACAGCGAGGCCGGTTCGGGTGACGAACCCGCCCCCGGGGAGAGCAACGCCCCCACCGAGGCCCTCCCACGGGCGTCGGCAGCCGGCTCGGATGACGCCGGAGCCGCAGGCGAGGCAGCGGAAGGTGACGTCGAGACAGAGGCGATCCGGACCTCGTCCGCGGAGCAAGCGGGTTCCGCTGCCGGAGTCGGCAGTGAGTCTGCGGGCGATGCACCGGGGTCGGAACGGGGCGCCGACGGATCGGATGAAAAGACCGAGCGGGCACATGTTTCCGCGGTAGGTGCGAGTTCGGCCGAGGAGAGCGGTGCCGGGCCGGCGGGCGGGAAGAAGGATTCGGGCAGCGGGCCGGCGGAGAGTGACCGCCCGGAGGGCGCGTCGGATTCGCCGGCCGAGCACGATGAGCGGTCCGAGGGCGGGGCCGCCCCCCTCGGCACGAAGCCCCCCGAGCAGGCAGCTGATCGGCCGGACAACGCTGATGGACCGGCCGAAGACGATGGAACCGCAGCAGACACCGATTCGATGGGGCCGGGTGCCTCGTCCGGTACCGACGCTCCCGAGGGGCCGGCCGGTACAGACGCTTCCGCCGGAAGCGACAGTGCCACTGCAGCGGCAGCGGGCACGCCTGCCGGCAAGACACCGACAGCGTCCGGCCCCGCGAAATCTGCGAACGGCGCCGCGCCGGCGGCTTCCGGCGAATCGGCCGGCGGTACCGCGCAAGCGGGCGCAGGACGAGCGGCAGGCGGACCGCCGGAACCCGCTGCGAAGGACGCCGACGGTCGCGCGGACTCGGGCCGGCCGCCCGGTACTCCGGATGATGCGACGGCCTTCGACTCGGACTCGGATGCCGCGGAGCCGCGGCAGACTCCGGCAAATGAGCCCACATCTACAGGCAAGGGCGCCGACCAGGCCGCGGGTGCTTCAGGTGCCGAAGGCCGGGTCGATCCGGAATCGGCTGTTGAGAAGGAACAGGACGATGCCGGTGCGGCCGAGCCCGAGTCGGCAGCACCGACCGAAGCCTTGAAGAAGGTGGCTGCCTCCGGCGGTGCCGCAGCCGCGGCTGGCACCGCCGCCGTGGCGGCGAGCGCAGCGGGGACGTCCGCCGGTACCGGCGAATCGGCAGCAGTTGCCGGGGGAGCGTCCGGTCGAGACGGCGATCCTGAGGGGCAGGCCGGTAGCGGGGAGGATGCGACCCGATCGGCCGAGGGGGACAGTTCCGGCAAATCGGATGGCGCTGACGAGACCGAGTTCAGCGGTGCCGGGAGGTCGCCGGAACAGGCCGACGGCAAGCAAGGCGCGGGGGTGCCGATCGCCGGAAAGGGCGAGGCGGCGCGGCCGGTCGACGGGGGCAGCGCGGGGCGGGCGGAGATGGGTGCCGGTGCACAGTCCGGCGATGCGGGCCGTGGCCCGGAAGCGGGTGGCAAGGAGGACGCAGCGGCGGCTCCTGCGACTGGTTCCGGCGAATCGGCGGCGGGTACCGATGGGGAGCCCGGTGATACGGGCAGTGCTTCCGGACAACCGGGTGACCGGCAGGCGGCATCCGGCGGTGTAGTTGCCGGCGGTTCGGAAACCGGTGCCGCAGCGGAAGGCGGCGAGGACGACCGGGCCGGCGCAGGTGACTCGGATGCGGAGGATCCAGCGAGTTCGTCCGGTGAGTCCGGGCCGGGGCCGGACAACGGCGAGGCGCGGACGGTGGTGATCCCGCGGCAGCAGCGGCCGGACGAGGCACGCACCGTCGCGATGCCGGCGCAGAAGCCGGACCCCGACGCGACCGCGCGCATCGATATGAACCAGGTGCGCAAGGCCGGCCGGCCGGGACAGCCGCCGGGTGGCCCGCAGGGGCCCGCCCGGACCGATCGCGTCGGGCCGGGAGCGCCGGCGCTGTCGAAACCGCCCGCTACACCGCGGTCGCAGCCGGGTCCGAAACGACCCGGGCCGCAGGCGCCGGGCCGGCCCGATCAGCCCGCGCCGCAGCGTCCGGGTGGTCCGCCGCCGGGGCAGCGGCAGGGCGGCCGCCCGCAACCCGCGCCGCCGCGGCCGGGAACCGCGCCCTCACCCGCCGACCTGAAACCCACCGCGGCCGAACAGCGGGTCGCGCAGGCGCCGCCGCAGCGGGCCCAGCCGCAGCGGGTGGAACCGGCGCCGGCCCCCGTGGCGACACCGGGCGAGAGCAACAAGAAATGGCTGATCGCCGGAGGGGTCGCGGTGGCGCTCGTGGTCGCGTTGATCGCGATTCTGGTGGGCGCCGGGTCGGGCGACGATTCTCCGCAGGCCCGGATCAGCGCGGCCATCGGCGATTACACCGGTGCGCTGGAAAGCGGTGATCTGCCGGCGCTGCGTGATGCCACCTGCGGTGCGTTGCACGACTACTACCAGGGTTTGTCGGAGGAGCAGTTCGCCGGTGTCCATCGGCAGGCGGTGAGCGAGGGCAGTATTCCCGAGGTCACCGGTGTCGACGCGGTCAAGATCACCGATCGCACGGCCCTGGCACAGGTCACGGTGCAGACCGAGGCCGATGCGGAGGAAACCACCCGCACCTTCGACCTGCAGGAAACCGATTCCGGTTGGAAGGTGTGCGACCCGCCCGCGGGCGCTCAGTAGAGACCGTGCACGCGCGGCCGGGGACAAGTGTCTTTCACTTTTCCCGGCCGCGCGTGAGGATGGGAGTACCCCAGCATCAAGGACTCCCGTGATGAAGACACCCAGAACCCTCGCGCGCCTTGTCGTCGCCGGCTGCGCGCTGACCGTCCTGTCCGTGGCACCGGCCGCCGCCGATACCCAGACCTCATCGAATCGGGTCGACGATTCGCATCCGCTGCCCGCGGATCGAGCGGACGACGAGGCGGAGGACGACGAGTACCCCTATTACATGAATTGCGTTCACGCCCGCAGCGAATCCCATACTCCGCTGTTCGCCGGGCAGCCGGGATACTCGTTTCGGCTCGATGAAGACGGTGACGGTCTGGCCTGCGAAGTAGGCGAGAACTGACCGGCTTTCCAGTTCCGGTCCCGTAGCGGCGGTGTCGCAGTGCACAGTTCGTCGCGATTTCTCGGTAATGCGGCCTATACAGTAGGTATATGGCTCGGAACTGGCCGATGATCGAACGGGCGAACGAGTTCGAAGCGATTCGCGCGACGCTCACCGGCTCCGATCACGTGGGCGCTGTACTCATCGGGGAACCCGGTGTCGGTAAGACCACCCTCGCACGACGAGCGGCCACAGCGGGTGGCGGAAATATCCGCTGGGTCGCGGGAACCGAATCGGCGCGCAGTATTCCGCTCGGCGTATTCGCGCATATGGTCGGTGTGTACACCGCGCACGATCCGGTGACCTTCATGGCCGCGGCCCGGGAAGCGTTGCTCGCCGACGGACACACGATCATCGGGGTCGACGACGCGCATCTGCTCGATCAGCTCTCCGCGACCCTGCTGCTGCAGTTGGCGATCGACAAGGCCGCGCGAATCGTCGCCACCGTGCGCGACGGTGTTCCGGTGCCGGACGCGGTGACCACGCTGTGGAAAGACGGCCATCTGCTGCGGATCCACCTGCCCCCGTTCACGCAGCAGCAGAGCGTGGCCCTGGTGGAATCGATGCTGGGCGGGCAACTCGAGGGTTTCACCGCCAACCTGATGTGGGAGTCCTCGGGCGGTAACGCCCTGTTCCTGCGGCATCTGGTGGAGGGCGCGCTGGAGGCGGGTTCGCTGCGGCAGGTGAACGGGGTGTGGCAGTTGCGGGGGCGGGCCGCGGTCACCTCCGAATTGGCCGCGCTGTTGGAGGACCGGGTCGAGCAGCTGCCCGAATCCGTGCTGCGGGTACTGGAATTGCTCACCTTCTGCGAACCGGCCGATCTCGAGGTGATGGCCGAACTCGCCGGTGAGGAGGCGGTGGAAGCGGCGGAGAACGGCGGCGTGATCCGGGTGGTGGAGGACGGCCGCGATCTGGTGGTGCGGTACAACCATCCGCTGTTCGGTGAGGTGATCCGGCGCCGGCTGGGTATCGCGACCTCGCGACGGTTACGTGGCAAGCTGTACTCCGCGCTCAAACAGCGCCGGATCAATTCCGCCGCCGATCGCATCCGGCTCGCCGAACTCGCCTTGGACAGCGATAAATCCGCCGATCTGGAACTGTTCGAATCCGCCGCCGAGGACGCGATCGGCTTGGCGAATCTACCGCTGGGTGAACGGTTCGCGCGGGCGGCGGTGGAACGCCGCGGCGGGGTGGAATCCGCGGATCTGCTGGCCCGGGCGCTGCTGTGGCAGGGGCACCGCATCGAGGCCGAGCGGACGCTGGCCAGTTTCGACGCCGACGATCTCGACGAGGTCCAGCTGGCCCGCTGGGGCAGTACCCGGGTGTCGAACCTGCTGTGGGCCATGGGCGATGCCGATAAGGCCGACGAGGTGCTGACGCTGGTGCGCTCGCGTATCCCGCATCCGAAGATCGCCCTGATCACGACCGGTCTGGCCGCCGCTTGCGCGGTGAGCGAGAACCGGCTCGGCGATGCGCTGCGCGAATCCGAACAGGTGATGCGGGCCGCGGACGCGCCGCCGTGGGCGGTGTGGTGGGCGGCCTTCGGTGGTGGGCTCGCGGCGGCGTTGCTCGGGCGCGCGGCCGATGCAAGGGACTACGCGGAGCGGGGTCGCGCAGTGGAACCGCATATCGACGGCCTGAATCGGTTCATGTCGACCCATGCCGAGGTGCTGGCGCTCGTCCTCACCGGCGACTTGGCAGCCGCGGGTCACCGGGCCACCGAATACTTCGGGTATTCCGCGCCCGGCCAATACCTGGCGTGGGGTATGTCGAAGATCCTGCAGGGCACCGTCGATGTGGCGCACGGCCGGTTCGGCGCCGGTATCGACAATCTGGAGCAGGCACTGGCCGCGCTCACCGCGGAGGGCGCCGCCGCCTGGATGTTCCCCGCCCGGATCCGGCTCGCCGAGGCCTACGCGGCGCTCGGCCGCCCGGTCGAGGCCGCCGAATCGATCGCCGAAGCCGATGCTCGCGGCGGCCGGCACAGCGCCGTATACGAACCGCAACTCGAGATCGCCCGCGCCTGCCTGGCGGCGGCCGAGGGCACGGTCAGCACCGCCGTCGAGCGCGCCCTCCGCGCCGCGGACGCCGCCGCCCGCGCCGGCCAGCGCGCCGTGGAGGCACTGGCACTGCACACCGCCGCCCGGTTCGGTGCGGGTTCGGTGGCGCCACGGCTGGCCGATCTGGCGAACCGGGTGGACGGGCCACTGGTCCGGGCGCAGGCGCGGCACGCGGTGGCACTGTCCCGGCGCGACGGCGCCGAGCTGGACGCGGCAGCAGCCGATTTCGAAAGCCTGGGTGCCCGGCTTTCGGCCGCCGATGCCGCAGCGCAGGCCGCCACCGCCCACGACCGGGCAGGCGATCGGCGACGACTGCTGGAATCGGCAGCCCACGCCAACCGGCTGGCCGCCGCATGCGATGGTGCGTCGACCCCGGCGCTACGCGACGCCGCCCAGCCGCTCCCGCTCACCGCCCGGGAGCGGGAGATCGCGAATCTGGTGGCGGCGGGCCTGAGCAACCGGCAGATCGCCGACCGGCTCACCGTTTCGGTCCGGACGGTGGAAGGGCACCTGTATCGGGCTTGCACCAAGCTCGACGTCACCGATCGGGAGTCGCTCGCCGCACTACTGCGCGGCAACTCGGCCCAGTGAGGCCGTGTCGCCGCTGCCCAACGGGTGAGGGAGGTGGCGGGGCCGAGGCGCGCCGCATCGGTCGGGTCCGGTTTCGGCCATCACCGGTGGTCGGCCGAGGCGTTGCCCCAGGTTGCGTCCGGGGCGGTACGGAGCAGAAATAGGTATGCCGCGGGTCGTTCGGCCGACGCGTGCCCGCGCCGCGCGGATCAGGCTGGTCCCACCCCGTCGATATCGCCGCGAAGGCAGCCATGTATCCGTTCCGTTCCGAGAGTCCCGGCAGTACCGGTCCCGCCACCGTAGAGCGTGTGCCGGGCGTATTGATGATCCGGCGTTGCGTGCGCTGCGACCGTCTGTTCGCGCCGCTCACCGTCGACTGCGCGTCGTGCGCGTCGAGCGAACTGGAATGGGTACCGTCGACCGGTGCCGGCTCCATCCTGTCCTGGCGGGTGGCGGAGCGCGGCCTGACCGGCACCGCGGCACCGTTGATCATCGGCATCGTCGAACTCGACGAAGGACCGTGGGTCTACACCTCGATCGAAGGACAGATCCCCCTGGCGCCGGTCACCCCGGTGCGGGTGCGATTCCAGCCCCGGCACCGAGAGGACAGATTCCCGGTGTTCGCGGTGATGCCGGAAACCGTCGGCCCGGCGGTTCGCCGCGGGCGGGCGCACCGGAGGAGCGAGGGATCGGAGCCCGCCCATGCCGTCGATTGAGCGGCCGGACCTGGGAATTTCCCCTGGTACCTCCTGGGTACGTGTGGCGTTGCAGCAGTGCCGCGCGCTGGAGATGGGCAGAGCATTGGATGCCAAGGTGTTGCCCCTGGTGGGATTCGCCGTCCGTTGGGCACCGTTCGGCGGCGCGGGGGCCGAGGAACTGTTCCTCGAGTTCGGTGTGACCCGGCAGCGGTTCCTCGAACTGGTGGGGGCGGCGCTGCGCCCGCGCGACTCCGACGATCCGCGCACCCGCCAGTTGAAAAGACATCTGCGGGAATCGCTGGCCTGGGCTTGGCGGGCCGGTCCGGGCGCGCCGGCGCCGGGCACCCGGACGGGCCCAGTGGCGATTCACGGGCCGGTTGCCTCGACTCCATCGGTCCACCGGCGTCCCACGGCACCGGTCCGGTCGAGGAGCTGAACCGGATCACCCGGTGCGGTGAGGCGGCCTCGGGCTGGGGGCGGTAGTGGGCGTCTCCGGTTCGACAGGCGTTTCCAGGTCCTTGTCGGATCGGTTACGCTGACCGCTCGTCGAACACCCCGGGGGATGTGGAGGTGCGTATGGGCAGGAAATCCGCCGTCCGATTCGCCGCGACCGTATCGTTGTGCGCCGCGACGGCGCTGCTCTACGGGTGTGCGCAGGACACCGGCGGCCATGCCACGGCCGCGGCTCCGGTGGTGGCGCAGATGCCGGCCGAGACCCCGCAGGAGCGCAGTGTGCGTATCCGGGACGAGCTGGTGCGGCTGGGGTGCGATACCAATTCCTGTATCCAGACCTATTTCGCCTGTGAGGACGGTTTGCTGTCGGGTGAGGCGTGCGAGTTCTACCGGCAGCATCCGTTGAAATAGCCGAAACCAGTCCAGTTGGAAAACTGGACTGGTAGGGGTTCCTGTCGGGATATCGACAATGCCGGATCGTGTCGCCGTCGGCCTCTGACCGCCTCATGGGCCCGGCGGGCGGGCTTGTCCGGCGACGGTTCCGGGGTCCGGGCTCGGCCGGGGTTACCGGATCAGGGTCCCTGTCTCAGGTTTCCTGGGGGTGGGTTCAGGTCGTCCGGGAGTGCAGGGTCGGCGCTTCCCGGTGCGAGCGTGCGGCATTCAGGTCCCGGTATCCGCGCTCGGCGTCGTACCGCGTCAGCGATTCTTCGGTGACCGAACCGAGCGGCCGGTACCGCTCCAGGAGTTCCGGTAGTCGCGATTCGGTGACCAGGTACTGATAAGCCAAATAGACGAAGGTTCCCACTCCCACGAGCGCCACAAAGAGTGTCATATTCCCACTATCACCCGAGTGGACTTGCCGATAAAGAGCCAATCGGTCGATACTGGACCTATGTCGACGAGAGTGCTCGGCGCCGCGGGGCTGGTCCGCGATCTGGGGCAGTGGCGCGGCCCGGACCCGGCATCCGCCGACGGGGGTGCCCGGCGGCCCGCCCGGCCTGCCTACCTCGCTCTGGCGGAGGGGATCCGGCTGCTCGTCCACGACGGCCGGGCCCCGCTGGGAATCGCCCTGCCCAGTGAACGCGATCTCGCCGCCACCCTCGGGGTCAGCCGCACCACCGTGACCTCCACCTATTCGCTGCTGCGCGAACACGGTTACCTCATCACCCGGCAGGGCTCACGATCCACCGTCGCGCTGCCGCCGGCAATCGCGCACGACGGCGGCCGGGCCGGGCGCGGGATTCTGGCCACCATGGCGACCGGCGCCCAGCCCGCGGTCGACCTGACGTATGCCGCGATGACCGCGCCGCCGGAGATGGAAGACGCCTATTCTGTTGCGTTACAGGGAATTCCGTCGTATCTGAGCACACACGGCATGGACCCGGTCGGTATCCTGCCGCTGCGCGAAGCGATCGCCCGCCGCTACACCGAACGCGGATTGCCGACCGCGGCCGACCAGATCCTGGTGACCCTCGGCGCCCAGCACGGCCTGCGGCTGCTGCTGAACGTGCTCGCGCCGCCCTCGGCCCGGGTGCTCATCGACCACCCCACCTACCCGAATGCGATCGAGGCGATCCGGGACGTCGGTGCCCGTCCGGTGCCGGTGCCGTTACGGCTCGAGGATCCGGATTCGGCCTGGGATCTGGATGGTGTGCGCAGCGCCGCCCGGCAGACGGCGGCGAGCCTGGCCTATCTGGTGCCCGATCACAACAACCCGACCGGGTTCCTGATGGACGAGCCGGCCCGCGCCGAACTGGCGGCCATCGCCCGGGAGACCCGGATGATGCTGATCATCGACGAATCCATGGCGAACCTGTCGCTCGGCGACAGGGCCCCGGTCGCGCCGGTCGCCGCGTTCGCGAAGGGGCCCGAGGTGATCACCATCGGGTCGGCGTCCAAATCGTTCTGGGGCGGGCTGCGGGTCGGCTGGATCCGGACCACGGAATCGCTGATCACCCGGTTGCTCACCACCCGCGCGACTGTCGACCTCGGCACGCCGGTGATGGATCAACTCGCGGCGGTCCATCTGCTCGAACATGCCGAACCCATTCTCGCGCGGCGCCGCAAACTGCTGCGCGATCAGCGGGAGGCATTGCTGACGGCGATGGCCGAGGAACTGCCGGACTGGTATGTGCTGCCCGGTGTGGGCGGAATGTCGGTGTGGGCGCAACTGCCCGCCCCGGTCTCGACCGCGCTGGCCGCCACTGCCCCGAATCACGGCGTGCTGCTGGCGGCGGGGCCGCGGTTCGGTGTGCAGGGCGCGTTCGAACGCTTTCTACGCCTGCCCTATACGAACCCCGAACACGAACTCCGCCGCGCCGTAACGGCTATTTCGGCCGCCTACGACGGTTTGGGGCCGCGAGCCGGAGACCAATTACAGCCGCTCACCTGCTATTGACCGGGAAACGTCGCACACAAGCCCGGCCTTCGGGACCGGACAGCGCCTCGATAGCGCCGTGAGCAGGATCTGCGGAGCCTCGGGGGCCATCCGACCCGAGCACGGTTGTTCTCCGGGCCGCGCGATTCACGAGTTCTCGGTCACCGCGACCGCGGCCCTGGCGATGGCCAGTTCCTCGTTCGTCGGGATCACCAGAACCTGCACTGGACATTCCGGCGGGGAGATCCGGCGGGGCTCGCGGGATTTCGCGGTGTTGAGCTCGGGATCCACCACGATCCCGAACCGGTGCAGCCCCGCCAGAGCGTCCGCGCGCACGTCCGGGTTGTTCTCGCCCACGCCCGCGGTGAACGTGACCGCGTCGACCCCGCCCAGCTCGATCAGGTAGGCGCCGAGATAGTGGCGCAGTCGGTGCACGTAGACGTCGTAGGCCGCGCGAGCGCTGGTATCGCCGGTGTCGATCCGGCGGCGCAATTCCCGGAAGTCGTTGACCCCGGCCATCCCCCGCAGCCCCGACCCGCGGTTGAGCAATCTGTCGATACCGTCGACATCCAGATGTGCCGTCCGCATCAGGTGCAGGATTATCCCGGGGTCCAGGTCGCCGGGCCGGGTGCCCATGACCAGGCCCTCCAGCGGGGTCAGCCCCATACTGGTGTCCACGGGGCGTCCGCTGCGCAGGGCCGATACCGAAGCGCCGTTACCCAGGTGGAAGACGATCTGGTTCAGCGTTGCCGGCGGGCGGCCGAGGAATTCGGCGGCGCGACCGGAAACGTATTCATGGGAGGTGCCGTGGAAGCCGTAGCGGCGGATCCCATGCGTTTCGGCGACCTGACTGTCGATCGCATAGGTTTTTGCTGCGGCCGGCAGACCGTGGAAGAACGCGGTATCGAATACCGCGACCTGCGGTGTATCGGGCAGTAGTTCGCGTACGGCCATGATCCCGCGGATATTGGCCGGATTGTGCAGCGGCGCGAGCGTGCTCAGCTCGCGCACCGTGTTCAGGACCGCATCGTCGATCAGGGTGGGCCGGTAGAAGATGTCGCCGCCGTGCACGACGCGATGGCCTACCGCGGTGATTCCGGCGGTGGTGAGATCGTCGCCGGCTTCGGCGAATTTGGCGAAGGCCAGGCGTAACCCGGCGGTGTGGTCGGGGATCTCCTGCTGCTCGGTGAGCGTCCGACCACCGGCGGTGTGCTCGATCGCGCCGCCTTCCTCACCGATCCGCTCGACGAGGCCGGACGCGATGATCGTGCCGGAATCCGGTTCCATCAGCTGGTATTTGATCGAGGACGAACCCGAGTTGACCACGAGTACGCGAATCGGTTCCACCGCCGTCTCCTGTTCGCCGGACCGCGTCACTGCTGCTGCGCCTGGATGGCGGTGATGGCCACCGTGTTCACGATATCGGTGACCAGCGCGCCCCGGGACAGGTCGTTCACCGGTTTGCGTAAGCCCTGCAGCACCGGCCCGATCGCGACCGCACCCGCGCTGCGCTGCACCGCCTTGTAGGTGTTGTTGCCGGTGTTCAGGTCGGGGAAGATGAAAACCGTGGCCCGCCCGGCCACTTCGGAGCCGGGGAGTTTGGCGTCGGCAACCGTCGGCTCGATTGCGGCGTCGTATTGGATGGGGCCCTCCACCAGCAGTTCCGGCGCCCGTTCCCGGACCAGTGTGGTGGCGACCCGCACCTTGTCCACATCCGCGCCGCTACCGGATTCACCGGTGGAATAGGACAGCATCGCCACTCGCGCATCGATACCGAAACGGGACGCGGTGGCTGCCGAGGAGATGGCGATATCGGCCAGCTGCTCCGAGGACGGGTCGGGGACGACGGCGCAGTCGCCGTAGGCGAGCACCCGGTCGGCCAGGCACATCAGGAAAACACTCGAAACCGTCGAAACCCCCGGAACGGTTTTGATGATCTCGAAGGAGGGCCGGATGGTGTGCGCGGTGGTGTGCGCGGCACCGGACACCATGCCGTCGGCGAGCCCGCGATGCACCATCATCGTGCCGAAATAGGAGATATCGCTGACTGTTTCGCGGCCCCGCTCGAAGGTCATGCCCTTGTGCTTGCGCAGTTCGGTGTACTCGCGGGCGAAATCCTCGAGGTGTTCGGAAGCCTGCGGGTCCAGCACCTGCGCGCCGGTGATATCCACCCCGAGTTCCGCGGCCCGGGCCCGGACGGCCGTCTCGTCACCCAGAATGATCAGATCGGCGACCTTGCGTTGCAGTACCCGCCCGGCCGCGCGCAGCACCCGATCGTCGTCGCCCTCGGGCAGCACAATGGTTTTGCGATCCGCGCGGGCGCGTTCGATCAGCTGGTACTCGAACATCTGCGGAGTAACCACGCTGGTCAACGGCACCTCGAGCCGGCGCAGGAACTGTGCGGCATCCACATGGGTTTCCATCAGCGCGAGCGCGGTATCCACCTTGCGCGGATTGTCGGCGGACATCCGGCCGCGGGTGCGGTGCGCGACCCCGGCGGTGTCGTAGGTGCCCGAAGCGGTGGTCAGGATGGGTAATCGGGGTTTGAGCCCGGTGATCAGCCGGGCGATCGCGGGATGGGGGAGCAGGCCGCCGTTCATGACGATCCCGGCCAGCGATGGGAAACTCTCCGCCTCGTGCGCGTTCACCACACTCAGCAGCACATCGGACCGGTCGCCCGGTGCGATCACCACCGCGCCGTCGAAAAGCCGCTCCAGAATATGTTCGGCGGTCATTCCGCCGACCATCACACCCAGCGCCTCACGATGCAGGAGTTCGGGGTCGCCGCTGTACATCTCGCCGCCCAGCGCATCCCGCAGCTCGGCCATGGTGGGCGCGATCAGCAACGGCACCTCCGGCAGGCTCCAGCGCGGGACACCGAATCCGGCGAGCCGCTCCCGCACCGGTTCGAGATCGTCCGGCGCGCACCGGTTCGCGATGATCGCCAGCAGCTGGGCGTGCTCGCTCGCCAGTTCCGCCGCGCACAGCTCGGCCAACTGTTCGACCTCGTCCGGCGACCGCTGCGCCCCCCGTACCACCAGCAGCACCGGCGCCCCCAGGTTCACTGCGATTCGCGCATTGAACCGCAGCTCACTGGGGCTGGCCACATCCGTGTAGTCGCTGCCGACGATCACCACGGCATCACAGGCCGCCGCCACCTCGTGGTAGCGCATGACGATTTCGGAGATCGCGGCGTCCGGGTCGGCGTGGACCTGCTCGTAGCTCACCCCCACCGCCTGCTGATAGTCGATATCGACGGTGCTGTGCTCGAGCAGCAGTTCGAGGATGTAGTCCGGTTCGGTCGCCGAACGGGTGATGGGCCGGAACACCCCCACCCGCGCGGTGGTCGCGCACAACATCTGCAGCACCCCGAGCGCCACGGTCGATTTCCCGGTATCACCCTCCGGCGATGCGATGTACACACTGGACGCAGCAACCTCGGCCATGGGCCGAGTCTATGGGCGCACCCCTGGTGTGCGCGGAACGAGCCCCTCCGGGTGACCTGACGTGCCCCCCATCTGGTCCCGAGTCGCCGGACATCGACCGCCCGGACCAGGCGCAACCGCCGCCGGTACCCGCTCGCCCACCCTGCGTGTCCCCGCCGGGCTGACGCGGCACCCGTTCTCCGCTCCGCGGTCACCAGCTGCGTGTCCCGCGCGGGTGCAGCGGCGCGCCACAGCACACGGAGCGGCGCGACGGCTCAGCGGAGGGGTGCGTCCGGCGAGTACCGAGGGCCTGGACAGCCACCCGTCGAGTTCCGCGCCCTGGGGGCGGATGGCAGCGCAGCTCGCCACGCACCGAGCGCGCCCGGCCCGACCGGTTTCAGCGCGGCCCGGCGAGGTTGCGGACCCCATGTGCCCGGCGGCCCACCGAACGCTGCAAGGCCGGGAAGGAGCCGACCTGTCCCTGCGACGAGCAGGGACTCAACGGGGGCGGAATCCTGTGCGCGCCGACGCGCCGGACACAGCGCATCGACGCGCGGGCCTTCCCGGCCCGGCTCACCACCGGACCTGGAGTACCGCCGGGCGGCGCAGGTCAGCCGAGTTTGCGCAGGCGCGGTGCCAGGTCACGCTGGAACAGGTCCAGGAACCGCCGCTGGTCGTGTCCGGGGGCGTGGAAGACCAGGTGGTTCAGCCCCGCGTCCAGATACGGCTTGATCAGCTCGACCGCCTGGTCCGGATCGCTGGCCACGATCCAGCGTTTGGCGATCTGCTCGATCGGCAGCGCGTCGGCCGCCTCCTCCATTTCGATCGGGTCGGTGATGCTGTGCTTCTGTTCCGCGGTCAGCGACAGCGGCGCCCAGAAACGAGTGTTCTCCAGCGCGAGATCGGGGTCGGTGTCGTAGGAGATCTTGATTTCGATCATCCGGTCGATCGTGCTGACCTCCCGGTCCACCTTCGCCGCGCCTTCGGCCACCGCCGGCATGAGCTTCTCGGTGTAGAGGTCCATCCCCTTGCCGGAGGTGCAGATGAATCCGTCGCCGGCCCGGCCCGCGTACCGGGCCACCACCGGGCCACCGGCCGCGATATAGACCGGGATCCCGCCTTCGGGCACGTCGTAGATCGAGGCGCCGACCGTCCGGTAGTAGGTGCCGTCGAAATCGGTGCGCGCGCCCGTCCACAGTGCCCGCATCAGATCCACCGATTCGCGCAGCCGGGCGAACCGTTCTTTGAACTCCGGCCATTCCCCGGCGTACCCGGTGGCGATCTCGTTCAGTGCCTCGCCGGTGCCCACGCCCAGCATCACCCGGCCGGGGTACAGGCAGCCCATCGTCGCGAAGGCCTGCGCGATCACCGCGGGGTTGTACCGGAAGGTCGGGGTGAGCACCGAGGTGCCCAGCATGATCCGCTGGGTGCGCTCACCCGCGGCCGCCATCCAGGCCAGCGAGAACGGTGCGTGCCCGCCCTTGTGCCGCCACGGCTGGAAATGGTCGCTCACCGTCGCGCTGTCGAGGCCGTGTTCCTCGGCCAGCACCGCCAGTTCCACCAGTTCCCGCGGTCCGAATTGTTCCGCCGACGCCTTGTATCCGAGCTTCAGCTCACCCATATGCGCCACTCCTGTCGCGTTGTGTTCGCCACCGTTTCCGGCCCGGATTCGACCATAGCCAGCGCCGCGGACGACTGCGCCCGGTGGTCCGGCTCACCGGGCCCACATCGCGGGTTCCGGGCGCGGCATACCCATCGGCGGCGCCGCGAAGCGCAGAATTGACGGGTGAGTACCGACGAACCGATTCTGTCCTACCTCACCGATATGGACGGGGTGCTGGTGCGTGAGGAGCATCTGGTGCCCGGCGCCGACGAATTCCTCGCCGAGTTGCGTGCCGAGCAGATCCCGTTCCTGGTGCTGACCAACAATTCGATCCGCACACCGCGCGATCTGCAGGCGCGCCTACGCCAGAACGGGCTCGATATCCCCGAGCAGTCCATCTGGACCTCCGCGCTGGCCACCGCCAGTTTCCTGAACGAGCAGCGGCCGGGTGGCACCGCCTACGTGGTGGGTGAATCGGGCCTGACCACCGCGCTGCACGAAATCGGCTACGTGCTCACCGACGTCGATCCGGACTATGTGGTGCTCGGCGAGACCCGCACGTACTCGTTCGAGGCGATCACCACCGCCATCCGGCTGGTGGAGCGCGGTGCCCGTTTCATCGCCACCAACCCCGACGCCACCGGCCCTTCGCGTGACGGCGTACTGCCCGCCACAGGCTCGGTGGCCGCGCTGATCACTCGCGCCACCGGCCGGGACCCGTACTACATCGGCAAACCGAACCCGCTGATGATGCGATCCGCGCTGCGCCGTATCGATGCCCATTCGCGCAGCAGCGTGATGATCGGCGACCGGATGGATACCGACGTCATCTCCGGGATGGAGGCCGGTATGCGCACCATCCTGGTCACCACCGGTATCTCCACCCGGCATTCGATCGAGCACTACCCCTACCGCCCCACGATGGTCTTGGATTCGGTGGCCGACCTGGTCGGACGAGTAAGAACCCCCTTTACCGAACCCGCCCCGAAACAGATCTGACTCCGCACACCTTGCTCGCCCGGCCCTACACAGCCCGATACACACCGACCCCAACACAACCAGCGGCACCGCTGAGTTCAGGGATCGACCGATCGGCCCACCCGAAACCAACACAACCAGCCGTACCGCTGAGCTCAGCAATCCACCCATCAGCCCACCCCGAAACCCGACGCAACCAGCGGCACCGCCGAGTCCAGCGAGGCCCCAGAGGGTTTGGCCCGTCCATGCGTTCAGCCCGCGAGACAATGCGGCGCAGCCGCGAGTATCGCGGGCTGAACGCATGGACCAAAGGGGCCAAACCCCCGCGCGCGCCAGCGCGCCAAAAACACAGCACCTCCGCGAACCACCCCACATCGACCCTTCACGCGTCGATACCGCCGAAACAGGCGGCGGTCCGGTGGCACGGCGAGCGTGACCGTCCGGCTCACCTGTCCCACCGGCGAACCACCACGGCAAAACCCGAGAGATCGGCGTATACCCCGATCAGCGCAGCGCGTGGTCCAGATCGCCCAGCAGGTCCTCGATATCTTCCAGCCCCACCGAAACCCGCACAACCCCGTCCGACAGTCCGATACTCGCCCGCCCCTCCGGCCCCATCGCCCGGTGGGTGGTGGTCGCCGGATGGGTGATCAGCGATTTCGCGTCGCCGAGATTGTTGGAGATATCGATGATCCGCAACCCGTTGAGCACCTCGAAGGCGCGCTTCTTGGCTGCGTCCGCGGCGGCTTTCAGTTCGAAGGTCACCACGGTGCCGCCGCCGCTCATCTGGTCGGTGGCCAGTTTGTACTGCGGATGCGTTTCCAGGAACGGGTAGCGCACCCAGCTCACCGCGGGATGCTCGTCGAGGTAGCGCGCGATCCGCAGCGCCGATTCGGTCGACTGCCGGACTCGTATCGGCATGGTTTCCAGGCCCTTGAGCAGCGTCCACGCGTTGAACGGGCTGAGCGCCGGACCGGTGTGCCGCATAAGCGTTTTGACGGGGCCTTCGATGTAGTCCTGCGACCCGAGGATCGCGCCGCCGAGCACCCGCCCCTGGCCGTCGATGTGTTTGGTGCCCGAGTACACGAGCACATCGGCGCCGAGTTCGAATCCGCGTTGCAGCAGTGGGGTGGCGAAAACGTTGTCCAGCACCACTTTCGCGCCCGCCGCGTGGGCGAGGTCGCAGACTTTGCGCACGTCGACCAGGGTCTGCATCGGGTTGGCGGGGGTTTCGAAGAACACCGCGGCGGTGGGTTCGGACAGTGCCGCCTCCCACTGGTCGAGGTCCTCACCGTCGACGAAAACCGTTTCGATACCCCAGCGCGGCAGGATCTCGTTGCACACCACGAAACAGGATCCGAACAGGCTGCGCGCGGCCACCAGCCGGTCACCGGCGCGCAGCAGGGCGCCGAGCGCGACGAAGACCGCCGCCATGCCGCTGGCGGTGGCGAAACATGCTTCGGCGCCGTCGAGCAGCCGCATCCGTTCCTGGAAGGTGGCCACGGTGGGGTTGCCGTAGCGGGAGTACACGTAATGCGGGGAATCACCGGTGAACGCGGCCTCGGCGGCCTCGGCGCTGGCGTAGACGAACCCCGAGTTCAGGTACAGGGCCTCGGAGGTCTCCTCGAAACCGGATCGGTTCAGGCCGCCGCGTACGCCGAGCGTGGCCGGGCCGACACCGTCGGGTAGGACGCGTTCGAACGCGCCGCCGCTGATCACGACTGCCGCCAGGGCAGGCCGAGGGCCCGCCAGCCGGCGCCGCCGCGATGCCCGAATTCGTCCAGCGGGCCTTCGAAGCCGTCGGAGATGTTGTAGGACGGTGCGATACCGGCAGCGGTCGCGATATCGGCGGCATGCGCCGAGCGCTGCCCCGAGCGGCACAGGAACAGCACCGGGGCGTCGGCGGGGCGGTCGCCCAGTGCCGTACGCAACTGGTCCAGGAACCCGGTGTTGCGGGCGCCGGTGGAATCGACCCATTCCACCAGCAGCGTCGGTGTGGCGACGGAGCTGGTGTCGGGGACACCGACGAATTTCCATTCGGCTTCGGTGCGCACATCCACCAGGACGGCGTCCGGGTTATCGGCCAGCAGTTCCCAGGCCTGCTGTGGACCGATATCGCCTGCGTAACTCAACGTGGTACCTCCTGCGAATCCGCACTTGCCGCATCCGTTCGATGCGCGCCAGGTCGTCACCCGGAGCACCCCACCGCGGAGGAGGGTTGCCGACCAGCGAGCCGGGGCTTGGCGCTGGTGCTCATGACCTAATCAATGAGATTGCCCGGCGCGGCCCGGCCGTGTCAAACCCCGGTTGACGTCCGGCCCGAAGTCATTCGACCGGCTGGTTGCACACCTTCCAGTCGCCGTCGGACCGGAACAACCACCAGGTCGAGGTCGCTTCCTGATCTTCGACGCGGCTCGTCACCTCGATGGTCGCGTTCTCGCCGTTGATCTCTATCGGCCCGAACTTCGTGATCTCGATATCTTTTCCGGTCTCACCGGGTTGCAGCCGTCCCGCCATCGGGGAGCGTGCCGGGACGAAACCGGGACATACCGCTTCCTCCGGTGGCTCCGGCCCGTAGCGGCTGCTCACTTGGGCGAACTCCCGGACCGCCCCCGCGATCCGGTCGGAATCTGTGACATTTTTCTCAACCGGCGCCAGCCAGCCGGTGAGCACGATGCCGCCCAGGATCACGGCCGCGATCGCCGCGGCCACGACGAACGGCGTGATCGCGCGCTGTGGTGGGGTGTCCGCCGGGTCGGTGGGCGCCGGTTCGTCGGTGGGTCCGGAATCGCTCATACCGATGATCATCCCTGGTCCCGGGATCGGTGGTGTGCCCGCACCCCGATAGAATCGGGAGTGACCGCGGGTGGACGGCACAGCAGTCGCCGCGGGGACGTGGGAAGACGTAGTGCCGGCCGACCGGTACGGCGCGATGACGGCGCATACAAGCCACGCGTCAACTTAGCCTAAGCTAAGTACAACGCCAGTGATTCTTTCGACCGATAAGGGTGCGCGAAACAGATGACCGAGCAGAAGGAAGCGAATCGCCCGCTTCGGATCGCGATCGTGGGGGCTGGTCCGGCGGGTATCTACGCCGCTGATGCGTTGATGAAGTCGGATGCCGAGGTCTCGATCGACCTGTTCGAGCGGATGCCCGCCCCGTTCGGGCTGATCCGTTACGGTGTCGCGCCCGATCATCCGCGGATCAAGGGCATCGTCACCGCGCTGCACAAGGTGCTGGACAAGGACCAGGTGCGGCTGCTGGGCAATATCGACTACGGGACCGATATCACGCTGTCGGACCTGCGGCGTTTCTACGATGCGGTGATCTTCTCCACCGGTGCCAACGCCGACCGGGCGTTGCCGATCCCGGGGATCGATCTGGACGGCTCCTACGGTGCGGCCGATTTCGTGTCCTGGTACGACGGGCACCCGGATGTGCCGCGCGTCTGGCCGCTGGACGCAGAGAAGGTCGCGGTGCTCGGTGTGGGCAACGTGGCACTGGATGTGGCGCGGGTGCTGGCCAAGACCGGTGACGAACTGCTGCCGACCGAGATCCCGCCGAACGTCTACGCGGGGTTGAAGGAGAACAAGGCCGTCGAGGTCCACGTCTTCGGGCGCCGCGGTCCCGCACAGGCCAAGTTCACCCCGCTCGAGCTGCGAGAGCTGGATCATTCGCCGACGATCGAGGTCATCGTCGACCCGGAGGACATCGACTACGACGAGGGTTCGGAGGCCGCGCGGCGGCATTCCAAGCAGGTCGATATGGTCGCCAACACCCTCGAGCAGTGGGCGATCCGGGATCAGGGCAACCGCCCGCACAAGCTGTTCCTGCATTTCTTCGAATCGCCCTCGGAGATCGTGGGGGAGGACGGCAAGGTCGTGGGGCTGCGTACCGAACGCACCCAACTCGACGGCACCGGCAACGTGAAGGGCACCGGGAACTTCCGGGACTGGGATGTCCAGGCGGTCTACCGGGCCGTCGGATATCTGTCGCAGAACATCTCGGAACTGCCGTTCGACGATCAGGCCGGGGTCATCCCGAACGAGGCCGGTCGCGTGCTGGTCGACGAGGGCGCTGATGGTTCCGCGCGGTACATGCCGGGTACGTATGTGACCGGCTGGATCAAGCGTGGCCCGGTCGGGCTGATCGGTCATACCAAGGGTGATGCCAACGAGACGGTGGCCTGCCTGCTGGACGACAGCAAGAACTTCGGTGCGGCGGAGAGCCCGGAGCTCGATGCGGTGACCGATTTCCTGGAGAGCCGCGGGATCCCGTTCACGACCTGGGCGGGCTGGTACCGGCTGGATGCGCATGAGCGTTCGCTGGGCGAGCCCGAGGGCCGGGAACGGGTCAAGGTCGTCGAACGCGAAGATATGCTGCGCGCCAGCGAACCCCACAAGGTGTAATTCTCTCGAGCCCGCTCCGGGGGCAGTACTTCCCGGAGCGGGCACCACCACGACATATCAGGCATTCTGTATCCGTGTTCGATGCCCATGTGCACATCATCGATCCGCGATTTCCGCTGATCGAGAACGAGGGCTACCTACCGGAGCCGTACACCATCGCCGACTACCGGCGCCGGATGGCGCGGTTCGAGGTCGCCGGTGGCGCAGTGGTCAGCGCCTCCTTCCAGGCCAACGACCAGAGCTACCTGCGGGCCGCGCTGGCCGAACTCGGGCCGGGCTGGGTCGGAGTCACCCGGCTCGATCTGGACGCCTCCGATTCGGAAATCCTCGACCTGCACGAGGCCGGGGTGCGGGCGGTGCGGTTCAACCTCAAACGTGCCGCCGCCGATATCGCCGGAATGACCCGCCAAGCCCTGCGTGCGCACGAACTCGCGGGCTGGCATGTGGAAATCTACGTCGACGGCCAGATGCTGGCCTCGCTGCAGCCGGTGATCCTGAAATTGCCGAAGGTGTCCGTCGATCACCTCGGAATGTCGGAGGAGGGACTTTCCTACCTGTTGAACCTGGTCGATCGGGGCGCCCGGGTGAAGGCCACCGGTTTCGGGCGGGTCGATATGGATGTTGCGACCGCCCTGCGCCGGATCCACGCGGTGAATCCCGAAGCGCTCATGTTCGGCAGCGACCTGCCCGGCACCCGCGCCGGCCGTCCCTTCCGGGAAGCCGATGTGGAGCTGATCGCCGATGTGGTGGGCACCGATATGCACGCGGTTCTCGAGGACAACGCCCGCGCGTTCTACGGTCTGCCGCCCATCGACCGCACCCTCGAGGACCCCACCCCCACGCTGCCCCTGTCCATCCCACGCCAGCGGGATATCGACCGCCGCCCCGCCACCGACGGCACCACCCGCCCCCTCCCCATTCTCGGTCCGCGACCGGGAAGATTCTCAGGTCCGCACTGACCGGCGAAGGCCGTTGTCCGGGTGCTCCGGCCTAGACGGCTCCTGGCCCGCATCCGTGGTTCGGGGCCCGTCTCGTTCTGGAGCGACAGAGCGGGGGAGCGAAGCGGAGGAGCGGCGGAGTGAAGAACGAGACCCGTAGGGCCCCGAACCCGCGACGCCGGAGGCGGCGCCTATAACACAGCCCCGATCACCCAGACCCCGGTCGCGAGCAGGGCGCCCAGCAGCTCCACCAGAATCGACAGCCCCACACCTTTGATCGCATGCTTGCTCGACGCCCACGCCTGCCGGTTGTCGGGCATCCGCGCCATCTCCGACAGATACACCCCGACCACGAAACCCACGAACAGGCCGACCACCGGGATCACGAAGAATCCGACGATCCCGGCGAGACCGCCCAGCAGCAGGGTCCGGTTCGGAATCCCCGCCTCCTTCAGATTCCGGCCGGGCCACGTGTATTTCACCACCCCCGAGATCACCAGCAGCAGGGTGCTGATCCCCAGCACCACCCATGCCACGGTCCCGCCGGTGAGGAATGCCCACACCGCGACCGCCGCGAAGATCAGGACCACCCCCGGCAGAATCGGCACCACAATACCGACCAGGCCGACCAGAATCACCAGGCCGACGATGATTTCACCCCATACGCTCACATCACCAACGTAGCCCGAGGTCCGGGTTTTGTGCCGGGCACACGGAAAGCGCGGACAGCAATGATCTGGCCGGTCGGCTGCGCGAGGCCGGGTCGCCCGCACGGCCCTGCCGATCGGCCTCGACCCCGCCGGCTGGGTAGTCGATAGAATCGCGGGTTCCGAGATGATCGGACCCGCAGCGCGGGTAACCGACTAGAGGAGGTCGACAGCTGGTGCAGGTCACGACTCTGCGCAGGTACCCGGTGAAATCCATGCTCGGCGAGGACGTCCGGGAGCTGGCGGTCGACGAGCGCGGGGCCGCCGGCGACCGGGCGCTGGCGGTGATCGACGTGGCCACCGGCCGGGTCGCCACCGCCAAGCAACCACGGTCGTGGCGGCGGCTGCTGCAGTGTTCGGCCACCGGAGATCCGGGCCGGGTGCGCATCACATTGCCGGACGGACAGACCGTCGAGGCCGGTGCGGGCGATACCGCCCGACTGCTGAGCGAACTGCTGGAACGCGAAGTCCGCCTTGCCGACCAGCGTCTCGACGGCATCGAAATGGAAAAAACCGACCCCGAAGAGGTACTGGCCCGAGGAGTCGATGCGGCGTCGGACTATGTCACCGGACCCGTGGCCGCCGCCACGCCGGGAACATCGTTCGTCGACTACGCTCCGCTGCACTTGATCACCACCGCCACCCTCGACCGGCTCGAAGTCGAAGCCGTGCGTTACCGGCCGAACCTGATCGTCCACACGCCCCCGGAGTTCCCGGCTTACGGCGAAAACGAGTGGGTCGGAAAGGAATTGTCCATCGGCGAGGTGCGGTTGGCGGCGATCACCGCCACCCCCCGTTGCGCGGTGCCGACCTTGGAGCACGGTGACCTTCCCCGCTCACCCGAGGCGGTCCGCCGCCCGATGGCCGAGAACCGGGTCGATGTCGCCATCCCGGGTCGCGGCGCGCTGCCCTGCGCCGGGGTGTATCTGACAGTGCTGCAAGGCGGCACCATCCGCACCGGAGACCGGTTGGTGATCGGCTAGATCCGTCTCGTTCGCCGGACCCGCGCAGCGCCCACGGCCGTCACCCCGCCGGTGCGGAGACCGGGCGTCGTGCCATGCGCCGGATCCCCTGTCGACAGCCGGCGAGTGCCTCGGGGGCGGCGCGGGTCCTGTACGAATCCGATCGATTCGGCGGGGCAGTGCGCACAGTCGCTATTTGCGAGTACGGCAGGGGGTGGAGCCCTGAACCCGCTCAGGGGGCGGCGATCTCATCGCGCCAGACCGGACTGTCGACATAGTGGTTGTCGTACTGCTCGGAGCTGTCCCGGATCTCCTGGACGGTCGCCTCGCCGCGATATACCCGTTCCAGCAGCCGGTAGTAGTCGAACCGGTGCAGGCCGGGTGTGAAGACCACGAGTAGTTCGGCTTCCGAATCGGGCGCCGGGGCGAATGCGTGCGGCACTGTGGGCGGCACGGTGAGGAAATCGCCGGATTCGAGCCGGACGATCTCGTCGCCGAGCAGGAACCGCATGGACCCGTCGAGCACCAGGAACATTTCGGTGGCCGCGGTGTGGAAATGCGCGGGCGCGCCGGGCGATCCCTTCGAGAAGGTCGCCTTGTTGGCGGTGAGCGCACCACCGGTATCGCCGGCATCGGCCAGCAGGGTGATGAGGCTCAGCGTGCCGTCCTGCACCGTTGCCGCGTTCCCGGAACGAACGAGAACCGGCGCCGCGGATTGCTGATTGATTGTGGTCACGGTGTCTCCCTGCGCCTGTGCGACTCTGCGTCGCGTTTTGTGTGTCGACAGGTCGACGACGCGAGGGCGGGCAGTGTGACATCCGCCGGCTTCCAGGCGGCGATCGGGCATTCGCGGCCGAGGCGGATGCGCGCGAATAGCACCTGTTCCGGCCGTCGAAGCAGCCACGGTGCGCTATCGAGGAAGTGCGGCGTCGGGAAACGTCCCTCACCGGCTGAACAGCCGGGCGATTCCGGCGCCGTTCGAGCCGTCTACGTGATTCGGCTCGGATGTTCGGGACGCTTCGGCCGAGCCCGCGGGCCGGTCTCCAGGTGCCGAACAGCGGTGCGGAACGTGCCGGGCCGAGCGCGTGTCCGGTGGTGGCCGGGAATCAGCGCGGTGCGGTGAGTTTGTCTATATCGGCGAGTACGCGTTCGTGCCAGTCTATTTCGCCCTGGATGCGCATGCGGGCGTGTTCGACGATCAGGTCGTCGGCGATGTTCTGGTCCGGCCAGCGGCGGTCGAGTTGGTGTTCGATGCGGGAGCCGCGGGCGCGCAGGGCGGCGATCCGGTCTTCGAGGTAGCCGCGCAGCAATTCGCGGTCGAGGTCGGTGCTGACGGCGAGGGCCAGATCGACCGGGTCCGGGCGCAGGTCGACTTCGGTGAAGGCTTCGTCGCGGAGTGCGCGTAGTTCGCGGTGACCCTCGTCGGTGATCTCGTAGACGGTGCGTGCGGGCAGCGCGCCCTGCTGTTCGGTGCGCAGGGGGCGGATGAGGCCCTCGTCGGCCATGCGGTGCAGGGCCCCGTACAGCGAGCCGGGTTTGACCTGTGACCACAGGTCGGCGCGGTCCAGGCGGGCGTCCCGCCGGATCTGGTGGCCGTGCATCGGCCCCCGCCGGGAGAGTGCGGCCAGGACGAACAACCGGGTTTCGTTCACCATGTCAGTCTGACACGACTACTCGTATTTGAGTACTCTCCTGTGGCATGACTGTCCGACCCATCCTGATAGCCGGTGACCCGCGCCTGGTCACCCCGGCAACCCCGGTAACCGTGTTCGACGACGAACTGGCCGCTTTCGTCGAGGACCTGTTCGAAACCCTCACCGCCGCCAACGGTGCGGGCCTGGCCGCGAACCAGGTCGGCGACCCGCGTGCAGCGTTCGTCTACGATCTCGTGGACGCCGACGGCCGCCACCGCGGCCACGTGGTGAATCCGGTCCTGGAAACCTCGGCGATTCCGGAAACCATGCCCGACCCGGACGATCTCGAGGGCTGTCTCTCGGTGCCGGGTGAATGGTTTCCGACCGGCCGGGCGCAGAGCGCGCAGGTCAGCGGTGTCGATATGCACGGTGACCCGGTTTCCGTCGAAGGCGCCGGCTATCTGGCACGCTGCCTGCAACACGAAACCGACCACCTGGCCGGTCGGCTCTATCTGGACAGGTTGCTCGGCCGCAACCGCCGCGAGGCCCGCCGAATGATCAAACAGCGGCAGTGGACCGAACCGGGTCGCAGCTGGCTTCCGGGTGTCGATCCCGGCATGGACGAGAGCTGAGGAGCCGCGCAAAGCACTATCCGCACCGAACTGGCGGTGGAGTATTGCCGCGCCGATATGTAGTACGTATGCTACAAATTGTCGAAGTTGAGCAATTGGGAGGTCTCATGACTTCGGGTGACGGCGTAGTACTCGATGTCGGCGCGCTGCGAATGCGCTACGACACCACCGAGGTGTTGCGCGATGTGACATTCCAGGCGCGGCGCGGGGAGGTCCTGGTGATGCTCGGACCCAACGGGGCGGGTAAGACCACCACGCTCGAGATCCTGGAGGGGTTCCGCACACGTTCGGCGGGAGAGGTGCGTGTCCTGGGCGTCGACCCGGCGCACGGCGACGAAGCCTGGCGGGCGCGGGTCGGTGTGGTGTTGCAGTCCTGGCGCGACCATGCCAAATGGCGGGTGCGGGAACTGCTCGCGCATCTCGGCGCCTACTACCGCCCCTACTCCGACAGCCGAACCCGGAAACCGTGGGATACCGCTGAACTCATCGAATTGGTGGGCCTCACCGAGCATGCGGGTGCCAAGATCTCCACCCTGTCCGGTGGGCAGCGGCGGCGGCTGGATGTGGCGATCGGGATCGTCGGCCGGCCGGAATTGCTGTTCATGGACGAACCCACGGCGGGTTTCGACCCCGCGGCCCGGCGCGATTTCCACGATCTCGTGCACCGTCTCGCCGATCTCGAGGACACCACGGTGCTGCTCACCACCCACGACCTCGACGAAGCGGAAAAGCTCGCCGACCGGATCCTGATCCTGGCCGGTGGGCGGATCATCGCCGACGGTTCGGCAGATGAGCTGTCCCGCAGTATCGCCGGCGAAGCCGAGGTGCGCTGGACCGTGGGCGATCAGCGCTTCGTGCACACCACCACGGAATCCACGAAATACGTGCACGAACTGTTCAAACAGCACGGCGACCGGATCGGTGATCTGGAGGTCCGCCGGGCGTCGCTGGAAGACACCTATATGACTTTGGTCCGCCGCCACGAATCCGGGGATCCCGGGGCAGCGGTGAACACTCTCGCGGAGGTCACCCGATGAATCCCACCGTCACCGCCGTACGCGGCGGTTTCGCCCGCGCCTGGATCGAACTGCGGCAGATGTACCTCAACGCGCCCGAACTGGTCGGGCAGTTCCTGACGCCGGCCCTCTCGCTGTGCGCGCTCTACCTACTGCGCAACCGGGAGTACGCGGATACCGGACTGTCGATTGCCGAACTCGCGTTACCGGGCCTGCTCGGCAGTATCGTCGCCTTCAACGGCCTGTTCGCGATCACCAATGTGCTGGTGCTCGACCGCGAGGACGGCACACTCCTGCGGGCCAAGGCCATCCCGAACGGCATGGTCGGATACTTCGTCGGCAAGATCACCACCGCGGCGGGATCGGTTCTCGTGCAGGTGCTCGTGGTGCTCGCGGCCGGCATGCTGATCATCGGCGGATCGTCACTGGACGGTCCCGGAGCGTGGCTCACGTTCGGCTGGGTCGTCCTGCTCGGCCTGCTCGCCACACTGCCGGCGGGCGCGCTCCTCGGCGGCGTCCTGGAAGGGCCACGCGCGACCTTCCTGCTGACCATGCCACTGATGGGGCTCATCGCAATCTCGGGCATCTTCTACCCGATCACGGCACTGCCCGGCTGGTTGCAGGCCGTGGCCCAGGCCTTCCCGATGTACTGGGCGGGCCTCGGTATGCGGTCGGCGCTGCTGCCGCCCGAAACAGTGACCATCGAGATCGACCAGTCCTGGAGGCATCTCGAAACCGCCGCGGTACTGGGGGCATGGGCCGTCGTGGGCCTGCTCATCGCGCCGGTAGTGTTGCGACGCATGGCGCGTCACGAATCAGGGTCGAGTATGGCCGCCCGGCGGGAGAAGGCGATGCAGCGTGCCTTCTGAGGTCATCTACAACCGTATCGCGATGTTGCGCGCCGAGCGCGGAATCTCGCGGCGGCAGCTGGCCGAGGCGCTGGGCGTCCACTATCAGACCGTGGGATACCTGGAACGCGGCGAATACAGTCCCAGCCTGCATCTGGCACTGCGGATCGCCGCGTACTTCGAGGTGGCGGTGGAGGTCATCTTCTCCACCGATCCCTTCCCGCGGCTCGGTTCGGGTACCGAGACCGCCTGATCTACCGGCCCGGCCGGGCAGGCCATGGAGCCCGGCCGGTGGCGTTTGCTGTCGAATCAGTCCGTTGTGGGACTTGCCGGTGTCTCGATGCTCGCGCGAAGTCCGAGAATTTCCGCCTTCTGGGCCTGGAGACGGGAGATTCCGGCGTCCAATTGCGCTGTCCGCTCGTCGAGTTGCGCCAATGCGGCTGCCCGGTCGGCATCGGAGGCACCGGCCGGGTCGATACAAGCGACCTGCAGTATCGCGGAGGCTTCGGACAGCGACAGACCGGACGCGAGCAGGCAGCGTATGTGGTCCACGGTCTGGACATCTTCGGGTCGGTAGTTCCGGTACCCGTTGGTATCGCGTTCGGGCGAGAGGATCCCGGCACCCTCGTAGTGCCGGAGCATCCGCGGGCTCGCCCCGGTGGCAACGCTCAAATCGCGTATCCGCATCCGCCTGCCCTCTCCTTGACATTGACGTTAGTGTTATAGCTTAGTTTCGCCGGTATGACGAACGAAAACAGTCGGCCGAAGGTGATACTCGTAGTCGTGCACCCGGACCACGACTCGGCGACCTGGGGCATTGCGCGGGCCCTCGAGCAGGGCATCCGGTCCGATGGAAGTACCACCGCCACAATCCATGACTTGGTGGCGTCCGGGTTCGATCCGGTCTACGGAAAAGCAGATCTGGCGCATCACCGAGGGCTGTCGGGACTGCCTGCCGACGTCAGGCGTGAGCAGGAACTCCTCGAGTCGGCGGAGGTGACCGTCGTCCTCTTTCCCGTCTACTGGTGGTCCATGCCCGCACTCGCCAAAGGCTGGTTCGACCGGGTTTTCGGGGCCTACGACGATGTTTCGCACGGTAGCCCGAGCGCGGTGCGGAAACTTCATCTCGTCGCACTGGCCGGTCTGGGCGAAGGAACGTTCGACCGGCACGGATACAAGGCGGCTTTGACCACCCAGACGATGCACGGTATCGCCGACTACTCCCGGATCGGCGACGCATCGATCGAATTCCTCTACGACACCGAATCCAAGGACCCGGCAGTCCACGAGCAACTGATCGCCCGGGGGTACGAGATCGGCGCCGAGATGGCTCAGCGCGCGCAGCCGGCATACGACCGGGTGGCAGTCTGAGTCGGCCACTGGCCGGGGCGTCAGTAGAGGAAGTCCGTGAGGATACGGGCAACATCAGCGGGCACTGTGGAGGGTGCGAAATGCATCTGTCCCGGCAGGGTTTCGAGGCGGGCGCCCGGCATCACCGCCGCGAGCCGTTCGATGGTTTCCGGCATCGGCTGCCAGGTGTCCGAGCCGCGCATGAGGAGAGTCGGCGTGGTCACCGAAGCCCAGCGGTCCAGGTAGCTGGTGTCGCCGACCATCGATTCCAGGTCGCGGCTCCAACCGCCGGAATCGTCGGGGGCGTCCGCGGCGGCCTCCATCGGCTCCGGCAGGTCGAGCATCGCGGCCGGAACCCGGGCCACCTTCTCGGCCAGTAACCGCTGGGCTCGGGGGTGGTCCCCGTTCGCCGTCAGCAGCTCGAACCGCGACAGGACGGGCGCAAGCTCCGCGCCCGCCGCGTACAGCGGGGGCTCCCACAGGGCCAGCGAGCGGACCGCCAGCCCGGATGCCGCCGCGTGCAGGGCCACGGTCGCACCGTACGACATGCCCACGAGGTGGGCCGGCCGGCCGATCATGTCGATGATCACCCCCAGATCGCGCACCTCGTCCGCGAAATGTTTCGGCGCGTGCCCGGGCCCGCTCGGTGCATAGCCGCGCCGGGCCGGCAACCACAGATCGAACCGGTCCGGCAGGTGCTCGGCCACCGGCTGCCAGGAATGCAGCCCGCCGCCGGAACCGTGGATCATGATCACCGGCGACCCGTCCCCGGCACGGTGGTAGCGGATCATGGTCCCGTCGAATGATCGGAAGCTCGCGGGCGGCAGATCGGTGAACAACGGCATGCGCATACTCTCGCAAAAGTCGTCCCCACCCCTCCAGCGCATTAGCGTCTCGATTACCGCGGGCCGTATTCGTAGCTGCGCGCGGTGAAGCCGCGTCGGTCACCGAGGAGGCGAATCGGCCCCGCGACCATGGCCCCTCGACCTCGAGGCGGAATGCTCGATCGACCTCATCGGGTTCCGTTCCCGCGAGTGCGGGTGAGCTGTTCGCGCCGGGTTGTCCGTCGGCGTGTTCAGAAGAGGGTCGGTTCGCCGAAGCCCGCAGTGCGTTCGATGGCGAGCAGGCGCTGTTTGGTGTCGATACCACCCGGTGCGGAGAACCCGTGCAGGGCGTGGTCGGCGGCCAGTACCCGGTGGCACGGAACTATCAGGGGGATGGGGTTGCGGCCGAGTGCTTGGCCGACGGCCTGGGCGGCGCCGGGCGCGCCGATACCCTCGGCGACCTCGCCGTAGCTGAGGGTGCGGCCCGGGTCGATGGCGCGGGTGACGGTGTAGACCGCGCGGTGGAATTCCGGCAGGCCGGTGAGGTCGAGCGGGATCCAGCGGAGATCGTCGAGGTCGCCGTCGAGATGGGCGCGGATTCGGGTGAGCACCGCGGCGCGGGGGCCGGTTTCGGGGGTGGCGACCTGGCGGGTGTCGTCCGGGAGCCGGGTGGTCAGCGGGTCGTGCCCGGGCAGCCGGAACCGGACCACCGCGTCACCGCGCCAGGTGATGGCGCAGCGGCCGATTGCGGTATCGAAATCCGTCGCGTCGAATGGAGCGGTGCCGGGCATGCCCATAGTCTGCCCGCGCCCACCGACAGCTGCGGAAACCGGATCGATCGCGGGCGACACCGTGACGTGACGCACCTGTTGTCATACTGTCAATATGTCCGCGGGCGGCCGCGGGCAGACACTGGATCGACGACGAACCGAGGTAAGGCGTGAGCACACCATCCACCGCCACCAAGCAGGGCCCGCTCGCGGGCATTCGCGTGATCGAACTCGCCGGGATCGGGCCGGGGCCGCATGCCGCATTGCTGCTCGCCGACCTCGGCGCCGATGTGGTGCGGATCCAGCGGGCCGGCCAGCTCCCGGGCGGCGCCGATCGCCCGACGCTGCGCGGCCGCACCGTCGTGGAGGCCGACCTGAAGGATCCGGCGGATATCGAGAAGGTGCTCGGCCTGGTGGAGAAGGCCGACGTGCTGCTCGAGGGGTTCCGCCCGGGCGTCACCGAACGGATGGGGCTGGGGCCCGACGCCGCCCTGGAACGTAACCCGCGCCTGGTCTACGGGCGGATGACGGGCTGGGGCCAGTTCGGTCCACTGGCCGACCGCGCCGGTCACGACATCAACTACATCAGCCTCACCGGTGTCCTGCACGCCATCGGCCGTAAGGGCGAACGCCCGGTGCCGCCGCTGAACATGGTCGGCGATTTCGGTGGCGGTTCTATGTTCCTGGTGTTCGGTGTTCTCGCCGCCCTGGTGGAACGCCAGAACTCCGGGAAGGGACAGGTCATCGATGCCGCCATGATCGACGGCACGCTGGCCCTGTCGCAGATGATCTGGGCCTTCCGCGGTATGGGCGCGTGGAGCTCGGAACGCGGCACCAACCTGCTCGACACCGGTATGTCGTTCTACGACACCTACGAAACCTCCGACGGCAAGTACATGGCGGTCGGCGCGATCGAACCGCAGTTCTACGCGCAGCTGCTGGCCGGCCTGGAAATCGATCCCGAGGGCCTGCCGTTCCAGATGGACCCGGCCGGCCAGGACGAGCTGAAGAAACTCTTCACCGACAAGTTCCGCAGCAGGACCCGCGACGAATGGGCCGAGGTCTTCGCCGGCACCGACGCCTGCGTCACCCCGGTCCTCACCTTCGAAGAAGCCACCGAGAACGAGCACATCGCCGCCCGCGGCTCGCTGCTCGAACTGGAGAACGTCACTCAGCACGCCCCCGCGCCGCGCTTCTCCCGCACCCCCAGTGGAATTCCGGCCCCGCCACCCGCCGAGTCGACCCCGATCGATTCCGTCTGGGCGGACTGACTACAGGGCGGCCGGTTCGAGGTTTGTCGACCGAACCGGCCGTTCCTTGTCCTTCCACTGTGAGCGTTTCCACGCGCGCCTGACCGGCTGACCAGTTCGGCGAATCGACTGACCTGATGGCCGGAGCCGGGCGGGCGGCGAACGGGCGTTCAGAACCAGGTGGTGGGGCGGATGTAGTTGGCCAGGTCCACCAGGGCGTAGCGGTGGCGGCGGCCGGGGGCTCGCCGGGCGAGGGTGCGCAGGCCTTTTTCGGTGGCGTCGCGTAGAGCGTTCTCGGTGAAGGCGATACCGATGAGCGGTGGGTTCGGGGCGGTCGGGGTGTTGCCGGTCTGCAACCAGGCGAGTGCGCTGCCCAGGACGATGACCCGTAGCTGCAGCGCGCGGCGTTCGTCGGGCGGGAGCGCGTCCACTCGCTGCGCGGCATGCCGGATCGTGTGTTCCGGTAGATCGCCGATGGGGGCGCTGGTGAGCAGCAGCAGGACCGCGGTCATCCGGGCGGTGGTGAAATAGCGGGAGGATCCGGGCACTTCGTCCAGGGCGGTAACCGCCTCGGCATAGCGGCCGGTGGCCGACAGGAGGCGGGCCAGGCCGAACGCGGCGCTCACCAAGCCGTGATCGGTGCGCCATGCGGTGGCGTAGAAGTTCTCGGCGTAGGCGCGCCAGGCCTTGGTCTCGTCCGGGTGCCAATGCTGGAGTACGAGTTCGGCCGTGCCGGCGAGTGCCAGTTTGGGCGCCAGCTCGCCCGGCAGCACACGCAGTACGGCATCGAAGGCGGAATAGGCCTTCTCGTAGTCGTTTTCGCGCAACCCGGCCAGCCCCGTATACCAGTCGATCCGCCAATCGCGGCGTCCCGCGCGCGGGATCGCGTCCAGCAGTTCGCCCGTGTCACCGACCCGCTCCGAATCGAGCAGGATGCGGGCTTCGGCCAGCCGTAACTCCAGTTCCAGATTCTCGGGGGCGGCCGCCGGGTCGCGTGTCAGATCTTCACGCGCTTCGTGCAGGGCGGCCAGCGCCTGATCGGGTTCGGCCTGCAGGATATCCACCAGGCGGCGGGCGGCCGGGTCGGTCGGCGACGGTAGCGGGACCGGGAGCGCGGCGGCGATATCCGTGGCGGCGAGGGCGGTGTCGTGGTCGGCGCCGTCGGCGTACGCGTCGGTCAGGCCGATCAGCTGCTCGGTGCCGAAAGCGGTGCGCTGTTTACCGAAAACCACTGACCGATGCGGATGTTCGGCCCCGGTATCGAGGGCGAGGATTTCGCGCAGCACCCCGGCCAGCTGGTCGGCCATCGCACCGGCCGATCCGAATCTGCGGTCCGGTTCGGGATCGGTGGCGCACAGCAGCAGGCGATGGAACGATTCGTATTCGGCCAGGACCGGCTCGTCGCCGGGGGCGGGTAGGCCGTCGCGGTAGGCGCCGTGCTCGGTGGGGATGTTCAGGGTCAGCACGGCCAGCGTGCGCCCGACCGTATAGATATCGGAGGCGACGGTGGGCCCGGTGCGAGCAATCTCCGGAGCCTGGAAACCTCTGGTGCCGTAGAGATTCCCGTAAGCCTCGATCGGCGCCACCGCGCCCAGGTCGAGCAGTTTGACCTGATCCTCGGTGACCATGATGTTGTCGGGTTTCAGATCGTTGTAGGTGAGCCCGGTGGCATGCAGGTAATCGAGGGCGGGCAGCACCTCGAGCACATAGGCGATCGCCTGCGCCACCGGAATCCGTTCGGGACGGCGGTGGTCGTCGAGCATACTGCGCAGCGAGCGGCCCCCCACGTACTCCATGACGATGAACCCGATCGGCTCACCCGCCGGGGTGCGATGTTCGACGAAGTTGTGGATTTTCACGATCCCCGGATGCGCGACCTCGGCGAGGAATTCGCGCTCGGCCACCGCCACGGCCTGCGCTTCGATATCGTCGGCGTGCAGCAGGCCCTTGAGCACCACCCAGCGGTCGCTGACATTGCGGTCGATCGCCAGATAGATCCAGCCCAGTCCGCCGTGCGCGAGGCAACCTTGGATTTCGTACTGCCCGGCGACCATATCGCCGGGGCGCAAACTCGGCCGGAAGTCGAAATGGGCACCGCAGTTCGCGCAGTCCCCGCGGGTGGTCGCCGGTCCGCTCGCACTCGCCCGGCCCACCGGGTTCCCGCATCGCCAGCAGAACCGTTTTCCCTCCGCGACCACCGGATCGGTCAGGACCGCCGCGGCCGGGTCGGCGGGTTCGACGCGCGGTACCTCGACCAGCCCGGCCACCAGCGTGCGCACGGTGGGCCGGGAACGGACGGTCCGGGTACTCCGCCCGGTCCGCACCTGGCCGCCACTGCCCCGGCCCGACCCGAGACTGGTCCCGGCGCGCAGTTCGCCGGACTCCACGGCAGCGGTACCGAGAACCGCCGCTGTGCCGGGTACTGCGGTCGTATCGGGTACCGCGGTCGCCGCGGCCGTGTCGGAGACCGCCGCCCCACCGGCACCGGCGGCGTCACCGGCCGCGGGTCCCGCCGTTGTACCGGGGGCCGCGTTGTGGCGAGGGAACGCGGTGGTACCCGGCAGCGCGGTGACAACGGAGTCGCCGGGCTCGGATGTTCCGGTGTCGGTGTCGGTGTCGGTGTCGCGGGGAGGGGTCGTCTCGCCGCTCGGTTTCTCACCAGGACCGGTGTCAGGCGGCTCGGCGTTTCCGAGGGTTCGGTCGCGATGTCGGGTGGGTTCGACGGCGCGGGTTTCCGGCGGCTCCGGGTCGTCTCCGGAGCCGAGGCGGTTACCGGACTCGTCCGTCGCCACCGCCGATCAGTCCCGGTAGGTCGCCGGCGGGGGCGCCGGGGTGGGGCCGAGGGCGGAGAGCCACTGGCTGTAGAGCCGGCTCCAGGTGCCGTCGGCGCGGATGCGGTCGAGGGTTCCGTTGACGAAGCGCACCAGATCCTCGTCGCCCTTCGGGATTCCGATTCCATACGGTTCCTGGCTGATGCTCGGGCCCACCAGTTCGGTATGCGGGTCCTGGGCCGCGAGGCCGGCCAGGATCGAATCGTCGGTGCTCACCGCGTCCACCTGCCGCTGTTGCAGCACCACCAGGCAGTCGGCCCAGGTGGGGACGGTGAGGATGGAGGCTTTGGGCTGGATCCGCCGGATATGTTCCAGCGAGGTGGTGCTGCGGATCGTGCAGACCCGTTTACCCGCCAGGTCTTTCAGGCTCTCGATGCCGGAGTCCTGGACCGCGAGCACGCGCTGATGCGCCTGCAGGTACACCGTGGAGAACGCCACCCGCTGTAGCCGCGCACACGTGATGGTCATCGTTTTGACCACCATATCGACGCGGCGGTCGATCAGCGCATCTTCCCGTTCTTCCGAACCGAGGCTGCGGTATTCGATCCGGTCGGGGTCGCCGAACAGGTCGCGGGCCACCTCGCGGGCGATATCGGCGTCGAATCCGACGATGACACCGCTGTTGGGGTCGCGGAAGCTGAACAGGTTGCTGCCGGTGTCCAGCCCGACCACGAGGCGACCGCGGGCACGGATCCGGTTCAGGGCGGGCCCGGTGGCGGCGGGGCCGGTGGGGCGCAGGCTCGCGGTGGGGTCGCCGCAGTCCGGGTCGTCGGGTACCTGTACCGGGACGTCGCTGGGTATCGCGGTCGCCTGGGCGGGGAGCGGCGGTTCGGCGTAGTCGCCGTGCGGTGTTTCACTGTGCGGGCCGGGGCCGGTGGCGCAGCCGGCCAGTAGCAGTGCGGTGCAGACGATGGCACTGCGCAGCGGCCAGGACCGCACGCCGGAGCGGGGCAGGGCGCGGCCGGTTCGGCGCGGCCGGGGCCGTGCCGCCGGTCGGGGCGGGTCGGTCGCAGGTCTCATCGATACTCCCGCAGTCTCGGCCAGATTCCGAAGGCGATATACGCCGCGGCGGCGATTCCGAGAATCACCGCACCGGGCGCCAGGTAGTCGAGTACCCGCGCGCTGTGGAAAATATTGCTGCGCAGGGCGTCCCGGGTTTCGGTGATACCGGTGGCCAGGGCCTTGTCCAGGGCTTCGACGTGCACCGTGGCATTTTCGGCGCCGGGCGCGGTGGCGATCGTAGCGGCGCGGGCGAATTCGCCGCGATTCAGCGTGTCGTTCATCCGCTGATGCGCTGCCAGCCAGTGCAGCAGGGCGGCTCGGGCGTCGGTGGTCGCGCGGTCGGTGTGCCCGGCGAGTAGCTCGTTGAGCCGGGTGATGTTGGCGTCGAAGGTGTGGTCGTAATCGCCGGTGGTGTCGCGCCGCACCAGTTTCAGGGTTTCCGCGGACCGTGCCTGCTGCGCCAGGATCCGGCTTTCGGTGAGCCGGGCGGCCGGTACCGTGCCGTCGGAGCGCCCGCCCGACATCGCCGACGCCGATACTGATCCGGCGATCACCGTCCACAGCAACAGGATCAGCACCGCACCCGAGGCCAGCAGCAGGCCCGGGTTGAACGTCCGGTGCCAGCGCCGCGCCATCAGCCGCTGCGCCCAGACCAGCGCGGCCAGCGCCGCCAGCAGCACGACGATCGAGATCAGCGGCGGCCGCACATGCCGGTCCTGCGCCTCGTCCACGGCATCCGCCCGGCGGACATACAGTTGTTCGGCCATCGGCAGCAATTCGCTCTGCATCTGGTGTGACGCCTCGCTGAGATACGCGGCGCCGACCGGGTGACCTTCACGGTTGTTCGCCCGCGCGGTCTCCACCAGACCCGAATAGACCGGCAGCCCGGAACCGATACCGATCCGCTGCTGATCGTCTTCGGCGCCCTCCCCGGACAGGGTCACCAGTTCGGCGCCCGCCTCGCCCAGCGCCTGGCTGTAACGGTCGCGCACCTGCTGTGGTTCCAGGCCTGCGGAGATGAAGGCGGTGGCCGCGGCGGCGTCGGCGACCGAGAGCGAGGTGTAGAGCCGGTGTGCGGCATTGGCGTCGGGTTCGGTACCGGCGAGCAGGATGTCGAGATCGCGCTGGCGGTCGTGCACGCCGGCCGCGGTGATCGCCCCGGACCCCAGGCACAGCACCACCAGTAGCAGTCCGACCCCGATGAGCCGCCCCGGCGACGATCGCGCGAACTGACGCAGCCGCGTGGGATCCAGCCATTTCCAGGCCGTTTCGACCCGGGGACGGACAAGGCCCGACCACCCGGTCGTGGGCGCGGGTTCCGGCCGGTCCGGTTCGGGCCGGTCTGGTTCGGAGACCACCCGATCCACCGCCGACCGCGTCATGTCCACCCTCCAACTCTGGGCGCCGTGTGCGCTGTATCGCTCTGCGGTATGTGGGCGATCCCGCTCACACCGCTGTCCTGAGCGTATTCGGTATTGTGCCCGCTCGCGCTTCGACGGCCACAACGACCATCCCCGCAGCCGGGTACGGCAGGATGGAAGGGGACGGTCGACGAGGACGGTGCGAGATGCGCGGTGATGGAGACGGGTGGGCTGTGAGCCCCGGTGGGGTACGGCACTGGGGGAAATTCGGTGCGGCCGGGCTGCTGCTGCGCGCCCCGATCGGGGCAGGTGGCGTGGCGGTATTGCTACAGCACCGGGCGCCCTGGAGTCATCAGGGCGGTACCTGGGCGCTGCCCGGCGGGGCCCGCGACAGCGACGAGACCGCGGTGCACGCCGCGGTGCGCGAGGCCGACGAGGAAGCCGGGATCAAGGCCGCCGATATCCAGGTGCGCGCCGAACGGGTCACGGCCGTCGCACCCAGTGGCTGGACCTACACCACCGTGATCGCCGACGCCGGTAAGCCGTTGCCCGTCGAGCCCAATATGGAAAGCGTCGAACTGGCCTGGGTGCCGGAGCACGAGGTGGACCAGCGGCCGCTGCACGCGGCGTTCGCCGCGGCATGGCCGGATCTGCGCGCGACGCCGGCGCGAATGGATACCAGTGAATGCCCGCAGACCGATATCACCGATCTGGCCGCGACCCTGCCCCGCACTGTCGATCTGGGTGTCGAGTTCGTCTGGTTGCACGCCGACCCCGCCGGCCCCGGAGAGCGTGCCGTCCTGCTGAACCCGCCGTATCCGGCCGAGCGGGCCGATGACAGCGAGGCGGCGGCAGCGGTATCGGCGGCCGGTGGCCCTGCCGCGGAACCGGGTGCGGTCGTCCCGGCGGAGGCCAGGGTGCTGGGTATCCCGCGCGGCCGGGTGCTCGGCCCGGAGGCGTGATGGTTGCCGCGGACGAGAACCGGCCCGGCGGTACCGCGGGCTCGGACGTGCCGGTGGACCCTCCCGGCGGGCCCCGGCCCTTTGTGTTGCTCTCGGTGGCGGCGAGTGTCGACGGATATATCGACGACACCGCCGACGACCGGCTGCTGCTGTCGAACGAGGCCGATTTCGACCGGGTGGACGAGCTGCGCGCCTGGTCGGACGCGATTCTGGTGGGGGCCGAAACCGTGCGCCGCGACAATCCGCGGCTGTTGGTGAAGGACGAGGGTCGCCGTCGGGCCCGCGTCGCCGCCGGAAAACCCGAGTTCCCGCGGAAGGTCACGGTGACCGCCCGCGGGGACCTGGACCCGGCCGCTCGCTTCTGGCATCACGGTACGGCCGGACAACCACCGCTCGTCTACACCACCGAATCCGGCGCCCGGCGGCTGGCTGAACGTCTGACCGCGCCCGCGGAGATCGTCGCGCTGGGCGCCGACCTGGACTTCGCGGCTTTGCTCGACGACCTCGCTGCCCGTGGAATCGCGCGGTTGATGGTCGAGGGCGGTGGCCGGGTCCACACCGCGTTCCTGGCCGGCGGTCTGGCCGACGAACTCCATCTCGCCCTCGGCCCCACCCTGGTCGGCGACCCGGAGGCACCGCGTTTCCTGTACCCCGCCGCATTCCCGGGTGGCTCCGCCCACCGCATGTCGTTGCTCGGGGTAGCGCAGCTCGGGGATATGGCAGTGTTGCGTTATCGACCCCAGGAGGCCCGATGCCCGAATCCGACCACCACCACTGGATGAATCGGGCGATCGAGCTGGCGCGGCGCAGTCCACCGGTGCCGGGCGCGTTCTCGGTGGGTGCCGTGATCGTCGCCGACGGGGTCGAGCTCGCCACCGGCTTCTCCCGCGAGGCCGATCCCAAGAATCATGCCGAGGAGGCCGCACTGGCCAAACTCGATCCGGCGGATCCGCGGTTACGCCACGCCACCCTGTACAGCACCCTGGAACCGTGTTCGGAGCGGGCCACCAAGACCAGGCTGCCGTGTACCGACCGGGTGCTCGCGGCGGGTATCCCGGCCGTGGTGATCGCCTGGCGGGAACCGGCGACGTTCGTCGTGAACTGTGTGGGTGTGGAGAGACTGCGGGAGCACGGGGTGCAGGTGCTGGAACTCCCGGAGCTGGCCGAGGCCGCGATGTCGATGAACCGGCATCTCGAGCTGTGAACTGCGCCGGGTAGCGCGCATCACAACGTGGCGGGAAATAGCTCGCCGGGTGCCCGGGTTGATTACCCATGTCGGCGTTCGGACAGCCCCGGGCCGCACCCCATTTGTCGCTACGAGCGACCACTCGCCGAGAGGCGCTTGTTGGACGTCGACCTCGAACGACGCCGCCGGGACCACCACCCGGCGGCGTTTTCGTGCGCGGTGGTGTTCACTGCAGGCAGGCGGGCCCGAACAGCGCTTTCAATTCACCCATCAGGGCGGGTGAGGTGGTGATCCGGAACCGGGGGTCCAGCGCGAGCAGCCGGGGACCGCGGGCGCCGATCAGGTTGATGCGGAGCTCGGTGGCGCCGGGATGTCGCTGCAGCGTTTCTCGCAGGGCGCGCACCGACCGCGGTGTACACGCGGTGGCGGCCAGGGTGAGAGTCATGGCCCGGCCGGACCCGTCGGCGGTCAGTTCCGGATCACGCACCTGATCGCCGAGCAGCGACTGCCGGCCCTCGCGGATGCTGACCTGTGCGCCGACGGCCACGACGGCGTCCTCGGTCAGGAGCGTGGCGGCACCGGCGTAGGCCGCCGGAAAGAACAGGACCTCGACCCCGGCTTCCAGATCCTCGAGGCGCACGATCGCCCAGGTTTCCCCTTTCTTGGTGACGCGGCGGTCTACGGCAGCGATGATGCCGGCCACCGTGACCTTCCGTCCGTGCGGAACCCGGCCTTCGGTGAGCGCGCTGATCGGGGTGTCGCCGACCGTGGCGAGCGCAGTCGCGATCTCGTCCAGCGGATGGCCGGAAACATAGAGCCCGAGCATTTCGCGTTCGTAGCCGAGCCGCTCCCGGGTCTCCCATTCCTGATCGGGTACCGGGATATCGAAAACGCCGGTGTCGTGGCCCGGATCGGCGCCGTCGCCGGCGAACAGGTCGAATTGCCCGCGTGCGGCGGCTTTCTTGGTGTGCATCACCGCGTCGACGGCCTCACCGTGGACGGTCCACAGCCCTTTGCGGGGATGTCCCAGCGAATCGAACGCGCCTGCCTTGACCAGTGATTCGACCACCTTCTTCGTGCAGCCGGTGGTGTCGACCTTGGTGAGGTAGTCGGAGAAGCTGGTGAACTCTCCCGGTTTCCGCGCGCGGATCACCGCCTGCACCACCGGTTCGCCCACATTGCGCACAGCGCCCAGGCCGAAGCGGATATCGGCGCCGACGCTGGTGAAGGTGGCGGCGGACTGGTTCACGTCCGGCGGGAGTACCCGGATACCGCGTTTGCGGCAGTCGGCGAGATAGGTCGCGGATTTATCCTTGTCGTCGCCGACCGAGGTGAGCAGCGCGGCCATGAATTCCGCCGGATGGTTCGCCTTCAGATAGGCGGTCCAGTACATCACCAGGCTGTATCCGGCGGCGTGGGATTTGTTGTAGGCGTATCCGGCGAACGGCAGCACGGCCTCCCACAGCGCGGTCACCGCGTCGTCGCTGTACCCGTTGCCTCGCATACCGTTACGGAAATTCTCGAACTCCCTCGCCAGTACCTCGGGCTTCTTCTTGCCCATGGCGCGGCGCAGCAGGTCGGCCTGCCCCAGTGAATATCCGGCGACCTGCTGCGCGATCTGCATGATCTGTTCCTGATAGACGATCAGCGCATACGTTTCGGCGAGGACCTCACGCAGCGGCTCGTCGAGTTCGCGGTGGATCGGTGTCACCGCTTCGCGGCCGTTCTTGCGGTCGGCATAGGCCCAGTGCGCGCCCACCCCCATCGGCCCCGGCCGGTACAGGGCATTGGAGGCCACCAGATCGTTGAATTCCGTCGGCGCCATCCGCAGCAGCAGTTCCCGCATCCCGGCCGAATCCATCTGGAAAACACCTAGGTTGTCGCCGCGGGCGAGCATCGCGTAGGTGGCCTCGTCGTCGAGTTGCAGGGTGTCGAGATCGATCTCGATACCCCGGTTGGCGCGGATATTGTCGAGACAGTCGCCGATCACCGTGAGCGTCCGCAACCCCAGGAAATCCATCTTGAGCAGGCCGATGGCCTCGCACGACGGATAGTCCCATCCGGTGATCACGGCCCCGTCCTGCGGGCGTTTCCACAGCGGTACCACGTCGAGCAGCGGTTCACTGGACAGGATCACCGCGCAGGCATGAACCCCCGCGCCGCGGACCATCCCTTCCAGACCCACCGCGGTGTCGTAGATCCGGCGGATATCGGGATCGGCATCGATGAGCGCCCGCACCTCCGCGGCCTCGCCGTAGCGTTCGTGGCCCGGATCGGTGATACCCGCGACCGAGATATCCTTCGCCGCCACCGCCGGCGGTAGCGCTTTGGTGATCCGGTCGGCCACGGCGAACCCGGGCTGTCCGAACTGCACGCGCGCCGCGTCCTTGAGGGCGGCCTTGGTTTTGATGGTGCCGAAGGTGATCACCTGCGCGACCTTGTCCGCACCCCATCGCTCGGTGGCGTACCGGATCATCTCGCCGCGGCGGCGGTCGTCGAAGTCGATATCGATATCCGGCGCGGACGGACGTTCCGGGTTGAGGAAACGTTCGAACAGCAACCCGTGCTCGATGGGGTCGATATTGGTGATGGCCAGCGCGTACGCCACCAGCGAACCGGCCGCCGAACCGCGTCCCGGCCCCACCCGGATCCCGGCCCGGCGCGCATAGGCGATGAGGTCACCCACCACCAGGAAGTAGGCGGGAAAACCCTTGTCGCGGACGATGTCCAGCTCGAAATCCGCGCGGTGGCGGTAGCTGTCCGGCACCCCGCCCGGGAAGCGCCAGCGCAACCCGGCCGCCACCTCCTGCCGCAGCCAGCTGTCCTCGGTATGACCGTCGGGCACCGGGAACACCGGCATCCGGTCGCGGAAATCCCACACCTCGTCGTAGGGCTCGATACGTTCGGCCACCGCGAGGGTGGCGTCGCAGGCGCCGGGTACCTCGTCGTCCCACAAGGCCCGCATCTCGGCCGGAGATTTCAGGTAGTAGCCGTCGCCGCCGAACCGGAACCGCGTGGGATCGGACAGCGTCTTCCCGGTCTGGACGCACAGCATGGCCTCGTGCGCAGCCGACTGCCCGCGCAGCACATAGTGGCAGTCGTTGGTGGCCAGCGGTGTCAGCCCGGCCTTCTCCCCGACAGCGAGCAGATCCGTGCGGACCCGCCGTTCGATCGTGAGCCCGTGATCCATCACCTCGAGCAGGAAATTCTCCGGGCCGAAGATATCGCGCCACCGGCCGGCCGCCGCATAGGCGGCATCGAATTGCCCCAGCCGCAAACGGGTCTGGACCTCCCCGGACGGGCAGCCGGTGGTGGCGATCAGCCCCTCGGCGTATTCCGCGATCAGTTCGGCATCCATCCGCGGCCATTTCCCCAACTGCCCCTCGAACGACGCCCGCGACGACAGCCGGAACAGATTGCGCAGGCCGACAGCATTGCGGGCGAAGATCGTCATGTGCAGGTAGGCGCCGGAGCCGGAAACATCGTCGGATTTCTGCGACGGGTCACCCCACCGCACGCGTTCGCCGGAAAACCGCGACTCCGGAGCGATATACGCCTCGATCCCGATAATCGGTTTCACCGCCGACTGCCGGGACCGCCGGAAGAATTCCGCCGCCCCGTACATGTTCCCGTGGTCGGTCATCCCGACAGCCGGCATACCGAGCCGCTCGGCCTCGGCGAACAGCGGATCGACCTTGGCCATCCCGTCGAGCATCGAGTACTCGGTGTGGTTGTGCAGATGCACGAAAGATGCGTTCGTCATCGGTGAACCCCGCGCCGTGAGCCGTGTCCGGGCCGTCCGGTTGTCTAGCCGGGTCGGCCGATAAGGTTGATTCGGCTACATATGACCAGGTGAAATGCGGTAGGTCGAACAATCGACACGAAGGTTGTAACAACCAATGGATGTACTACGAGGTGAGGTGGGTGACCTCGATCTGGCGACGGTGCGGGCTTTCGTCGCCGTCGCCGACGAAGGTCAGTTCAGCGCGGCGGCAGCACTGCTCGGCATCAGCCAGCAGGCGGTGTCCAAGCGGATCGCGCGGCTGGAGAAGCAGTTCGACGTCGAATTGTTCGACCGGGTACCCAGCGGCGCCACGCCCACGGCGGCCGCTGTCCGGTTCCTGCCGCACGCGCGGTCGCTGCTGGCCGTCGCCGACGAAGCCGTGGCCAGGGTGCTGCGACAGCCCCGGCCGCTGCGAGTGGCGGTTCTGGGAGAGCGCGCGACCGAAATGCGGGCCATGCGGTACTACCTCGGCCGTCACCCCGACCACGATATCGAGATCGTGCTGACCAACCCGTTCGTCACGTCGCGCGACGCTCTGATGGCCGGACGAGTCGACGCGGCCTTCGCCCGCGCACACGGTGGACCCAGCTCCTTGCCGCCGCGGATCGCGGCGACCCCATTTCTTCTGGACCCGCTGCATCTGCTGGTCGGCAAGGACCATCCGCTCGCCGGGCGCGCGGCGGTCCCACTCGCCGAGCTCGCCGGGGCAACGGTCTGGGTGCCCGGGACATCGGTGGAGTCGGAATGGGCGGACTATTACCGCGAACTGAGCCGGTACAGCGGGGTCGTGATCGACAGCCGGCGGCGGGCGGAACTGTTCCCGGATATTCCCGCCGAACGTGGGCCGGCGCCGATCGAGATGCTGATCGAACTCATCGCCGGTTCGGATTCCCTGGCCACCTTCAGCGCCGAAGGTTTCGAATCCCCGTGGCATCCGAATATCCGCCGGGTGCCCGTTGTCGACCCGACCCCGGCGTACCCGCACGCGCTGCTGTGGGACACCGGTGACCTGCATCCGGTCATCGCGAACCTGGTCGCCTATTTCCGCGACAACTTCAACCGTGATATCGCGCGCGGCTGCTGGATACCGGACAGCGACAGAGCACTGTTCATGTTGTGAAACAGGGACCGGCTCGTGCGCGCGGGCGGGTGACGGCTGCTGACGCTGGGCGACCCCGACAGGTTCACTGCCGACCCGCCCCCTCCTCGGTCCGGATAATTGTGTGGCAGTACCTGGTTCGGAGACGTGACGGGTCCGTGGTTTGCTCTGCTCGTAACGGGGGCGGCGGTCCCCGCGTATCACCAATGCCGGGAATGTCCGATACTCGAGGCTATCTGTGGTGACGAACTGCCGATGCGTTTTCGGCGGCTCGTGCGAGTGTGTCGTGAGGTGCTGATGAGGGTCGAACGCTCGTTGGTCGGTCGCGTCCGCCTCGGCATGAGACGGGCGTTCCTATGACAGATAAAGACCACGGCAAGCTGAATATCGAACTGACACCGCCCGAGGGGATTCGGGAGGGCGCCAGGGCCGTGATAGAGGGCGTCGAGGAGAACATTCAGTCGCAGGTTCTGCTGCTGGCGTCGAACGAAACGACCTATGACCCGGATATGGTGAGCTGGCTGGACGATCGGGGCATGCTCAGCCCGAAAGGGCTCGATGCCCCGGAGGGCGAGTCCGTCATGATCGAGAATTACGGTGGGCGCCGCGGTGAAATCGAAAACAGGACCGCGGATATGCAAACCAACAACGATTCGGTCGACGCGGAGACATACGCGGCGTTCAAAACCACGAATCACACCTTCCAGGACATCATGTCCAAGGTCCGGGCGCTGCAGGAAGTCTTCGATGGGCTGCCGGGCGCCGTGGACATCGACGGCGACGGTGACGTCGACGGCAATGACCATATGCCGATCTCCGCGGAAGCCGAGGCCGTCGGCAGTGCCCTGAACACACTCGCCGAGGTCATCGAACTCGTCGACGGTGTCCAAGCCGAGTACAACGCCGGGGCCGAAAGAATCGAACGCCTCACTCCCGGCAACAGCGGGGACCCGAACACGATCTGGGGTGACCGTTCGCCGACCAGCAACATGACGTTCACCGTGACAGGCGACGCGACCCGGGACAGCATCCTCGGCATTGCCCGCGACGAACTGGGTCGCGGTGTGGCCGAGCGGGGCGGCAGTTCCAATACCGCGTACTACACCGATACCGGAAAGAACACCCCGTACAACATCGGCGACGCCTGGTGCGCCTCGTTCACCAGTTATGTCTGGGAGAAGGCCGGTTACGAGGTCGACTGGACGAACAAGAACTACGTGCCCGCGATCTGGAACGACGCCAAGGCAAACCTCGAGACCGCCACCGCCAACCAGGCCGAGCCGGGCGATCTGATCGTCTTCGATTGGCAAGGGGACGGGAACCCCGATCACATCGGCATCGTGGAATCGGTCAACGGAAGCACCATTACGACCATCGAGGGGAATTCCAGCAACCAGCTGCGGTCCAACAGCTACCAGATGGGCAACGCGGACCTGGTCGGTGTCGTCAAACCGCCCGCCGGTAAGTCGGGCGCCGTCGAATAGCGCAGGCCCGCTGCCCGCCTGTACCGCCGCAGTGGACTCAGCCGCCGGGCCGCCGGGCGGCCACCGAATCCTGAACTGTGGGCGCGCACCCGGTCGCCGGGGAGCGACGGTCCGTGCGACGAACAGGCGCGGCGGCATCGCCGACCGCCGGATCCGTCGCTAACCGGAGCTGACCCGGTAGATGCGCAGATCCTCGGGAACCCCGCTCAGCGGCGCGGCGAAGAAACTGCGCCGGTAGGGGCGGGCGGTATGCCCGAGGTCGGCCAGCGTCTCGGGTTCCAGGGCGGCGAGAGTGGATTCGGAGATCATCATCCGGCCGTTGCCCGCCGCTTCCATCACCCGGGCCGCGATGGTCACGTCCACGCCCAGCCAGTCTCCGCCGATCTCGCGCGGCGAACCGGTGTGCAGGCCGATCCGCATCCGGGGCCGGTAGGTACCCACGGTGATATCGGCGAGGTTGCGCCGGGCCGCGATCGCGGCTTCGACCGCGCGGTCGGCGGACGGGAACACCGCCATCACACCGTCGCCCATCCGTTTCACGACCTGCCCGCCGCGTTCGGCGATGGGCGGTTCGATGGCGCGGGCGACCTTGCGCAGCAGGTCCAGGGTGGCCTCGTCGCCGGCGGTCAGCGACCACGACGAGAAAGAGACCAGGTCGGTGAACATCACCGTCATTTCTTGGGTGCCCTTACCGCGGCCGAAGCGTTCGAGCGCGGCCTGCCAGACCTGCAAGGCGCCGAAACCGATCTCGCGGGCAGCGCTGGGGCTGTCGCCGACCAGCCGGTCCGCGGCGCGGGCTACGGCCCGGGCGCCGCCGGGGCCGCTGACCGAGAGCGGATCACCGAAGGCGGGATCGCCCGGGAGCTGTCTGCGGGCCTTACGCAGGACATCGATCACATCAGGACGGTTGTTCGCGGCATACATGAATGCGGAGAGCGGACCGATCCGGGGACGGACGGGTTCATCGGCGTCCCCGGACTCGGAGCTGTCCGGGGCGCCGGCGGTGCCCTCTGCGGTGGTGTTGCCCGCGTACTCGGTCGGCGTGTACGACCCGGTCGTTTCACCGTGTCGACGGCGCTGCGCTCGACGTGACCGCGTGGTCGCCGTAGCACCGTTCTTCCGGGCAGGGCTGGGGTCGATGGTCGGGCCCTCGTCGCCGGCGTGAGCCGCGGCGTCGTTGTCGACCTCCGGCTCCGGTGCGGTGCTGCCGGAGGGTTTCTCGTTCACGTCCCGAGGGTATCTCAGGGGGTCTGCCGTGGTGGGAGTGCTGAGAATGGTCACCTGTCACCTCTCTATCGGAGGAGTGCGGCACGCCGTTGGGTCCGCCGATGGAAAACGTGTGGTGCCTGACCTCGTCGGTCTCGAGTTCGATAGTAGCCAGCGCCGCGGGGCAGGAGGTGAACTCCCGGTTACCGATAGTGGGCGTTCGCGCCGGCCACGGATCGATGATCAGGTCGGACGTCCAGGCTGTGATAACGACCACCGGTCCGGTGCGTGGGCGCACCGGACCGGTGGTAGAGCACCCCGGCGGCCGGGCAGTGGCCGCCGAGGCGCGGGGTGCGCGAATTCTCCCGACAAGGTCACGCACCCGATACCCGAGCGGCGAGGGAAGCGGCTCGGGCGATTCGGGGTCAGGCGTCGCGCCGGTTCACCACCAGGACCGCGATGCCCGCGACGACTACGACGAAGGCGGTGAAGTAGGCGAGGCTGCCCCACACACCCCAATGCCAGTTCGCCGAGGACAGCGAGTCGTCCATCGTCGCGAAGCGGCTCGCGTTCTGGAACGGCAGGAACGCGCTGATCTCACGTCCCACTTTACCCAGTGCGCCGACCAAGGGTTCGATGATCAATTGCCACAGGACGAGCAGGGAGATCGCCGCGGCGGATTGCCGGACCAGCACGCCGATCGCGATGGCCAGCACCACATTGAGGAAGGCCAGGATCGGTACCGCGTACAGCGCCCGCCAGTTTCCTTCGAGTACCAGCGTCGTGCCCGCGTCCCCCGCGACCGCCTTGGCGACGGCGTAGGCGGCGAACGCCAGCACCGTGGTCAGCACCGCCGCATACAGGCCCACCAGAATCGCTTTCGCGCCCATCACGGAGGTGCGGTTCGGGATGGCCTGGAACGTGGTCCGGATGATGCCGAACCGGTATTCGCTGGTCACGGTCAGGGTCGCCATGATGGACAAGACCAGGATGCCGAAGCCGGTGACACCGAGAAATGCGGTATCGACAGTGATGACGGGTGGGCCGGCGGCCTGCGGGTCGTCGGCGGCGATCCGCCCGATCAGACCGAACAGGGCGGCGAACCCGACGGCCAGCGCCACCACGATCACCGAACACCACCACGGCGAACGGGTGGAGGTGAGTTTGATACGTTCCGCGGCGATCACGCCCATTACTTCGTACCTCCCGTGAACAGCGGCTCCGAATCCGCCGGTTTGTCCGTGATCACGGTGGCGTCCGCCGGTGATCCGATCTCGCCGTGGTACTGCACGTCCCCGCCGGTCATCCGCATGAACGCCTCCTCCAGGGAGCCGCGCTGCGGGGCGAGTTCGAAGAGGGTGATCTGATGTTCGGCGGCCAGCGTCCCGACGGCATCGCTGGTGACCCCGTTCACGATGAGCGCCGCGCCGTCGGCATTGCCGTCGTTCTCCTTCACCGTCATCCCGTGCGAGGTCAACAGGCTGCGCAGTTCGTCGAGTTGCGGGCTACGCACCCGCACCGAAGCCTCCGACGCCCGTTCGATGAAATCGGAGGTCGTGGAATCGGAGATGAGCCGGCCGCGCCCGATCACCACCAGATGATCGGCGGTCTGCGCCATCTCCGACAGCAGATGGCTCGACACCAGAACCGTGCGCCCCTCGGCCGCGAGCCGCTGCATGAACCGGCGGATCCACAGGATCCCCTCCGGATCGAGGCCGTTGACCGGCTCGTCGAACAGCAGCACCTTCGGGTCGCCGAGCAGCGCCCCCGCCAGACCCAGCCGCTGCGACATCCCGAGCGAGAATCCGCCCGCGGATTTCCCGGCCACCTCCGAGAGGCCGACCAGCCGCAGCACCTCCTCGACCCGCGATTTCGGCAGATCGTTGGAGGCGGCCATCCATTCCAGATGGGCGCGCGCGGAGCGGTTGGGATGGACCCATTTCGCGTCGAGCAGCGCGCCGACCTCGCGTAACGGATGCTTCAGCTCGGCATACGGCTTGCCGTGGATCAACGCGGTACCCGAGGTGGGCCGGTCCAGGCCCAGGATCATCCGCATGGTGGTGGATTTACCGGCGCCGTTCGGTCCGAGGAAACCGGTGACCTGCCCCGGTCGCACGGTGAAGGTCAGGTCCTGGACCGCGACGGTCTGCCCGTAATGCTTGGTCAAGCCCCGGACTTCGATCATGCCGACCAGCATGCCCTATCCCCGCAGTGCGCGCGTCGCCCGATGGTCGTGACTCGCGGTCATCCTCGAGGATGACCGGCGACTGTCCCAATGGGTACATCCCCGTACGGGGTCGGTTCGTGAGCTGGACATGAAGGCGATCTCCGCGCAGCTGCGGTGACCAGGGGATGCGCCGGGCACCTACGACCCTTGGTCGTACCCGAAGTCCCGACACCCGGCGGGCGGTTTTCAGGGACTCCGGAACAACGCCACCGTGAGCCAGGTCAACCCGACCACGAGGGCGACCAGGACGAGATCGGCGATCACAGTTCGACCACCGGCCACCGATATCCCTTTGGGTACAGGCACAGAGGTGTAGCGAGCGCGGCGTGCTCGGTGATCGCATGCCGCACCAGGTCGGCGTGCTCGAACGACGGGACCGCGACGGCCGCCGCGTCGTGCTCCGCGACGGCACCGGCCACGATCAGTGCCGAGATCAACGGTCCGGTGTCGAGGTAGAGCGTGTGCACCACCCGGAATCTGTGCTGCTCGGCGACCTCATGCACGTCGGCCCCATGTCCTTGTAGGTCCCGCCGGATCATCGCGACCGCTCGCTGCATCCTGGGCATCACCAATTCACCGCCTCGACGTATTCGGCGGCCATGGAGTACCGGGGGCAGCGGTGCCCGGCGTGGATCGCCATGACGTGGTGGGCGTGGGATCGGCCACGTAACGGGTCCGTCCACCGGCACGCCGCCGGATAGATCTCCAGCCGCCGCAATCCCGCGGCTACGCGACGTAGCGTCCGCCAATCAGTGAGCCATTCCCCGACCACCGCACACCCCTTGTGTTCCCCGACCCTTCGATTGGACTGCGCCCGCCGGGGCGTCGGGGCCTATCCAGCGGCGGGGCTGGTTCAACCCTGTCTGCCGGGGCGCCTGCGAAGTGCCACAACCTGTGGCACCTTTGATACATGGACGACGTGAGCGTCGGCGCGCGGACTGCCAGGGCACGCAAGCTCGCGCGACTCACACAGCCGCAGCTCGCGATGAAAGCGAACGTATCGCTGTCACTGTTGCGGAAGGTCGAACAAGGTTCCCGGCCGGCCTCTCCTGCCTTCATTGCCGCCGTGGCTCGTATCCTGGGCGTCGGAATCGCAGATTTGACCGGCCAGCCGTACCGACCCGAGCAGAGCGATGCGGGTGCTCACGCCACCATCCCGGAGCTACGGCGCGCAATCGTGGCATTCGACGACGATTCACCCGCGATACCGCTCACCTTCGGTGAGGTCATCACCACATTGGACCGTGTGCGGGAGGGAATGCGCCGCGCCCGATACAGCGACCTCACTGTCGATCTTCCCGACGTTATCCGCGGCCTGCACCTCCTCGCCGCCGACGAAGCTCCGGGCCGCCACCTCGAGGAAATCCATTCGGCTCTGGCCTACGCCTACAGCAAAGCAATGCTGTTCGCTTACCAATACGGCTACCTCGACCTTGCCGGGCTCGCTGCCGAACGCTGCGTATGGGCTGCGGACCGCAGCGGGGACCAGGTGTGGACGATCGCAGCCGAGTACAACCGGGCGTTGATCCTGCTGTCGTCCGGTGCCTACACAGGCGGGCAACGGATCATCGAGCGTGCCTACTCCGCTAGTGAGCGACTGGAGGCCACGCCGGATCTGCTGGCTGTACGCGGCGCGCTGCACCTACGGGGGGCGATTCTGTCCGCTCGTGCGCTCGACTCCGACACTGCGGAATCACACCTGAGCGAGGCCCGGAGCATTGCGGCAGCTGTCACCGGGACGAGCTACCGCAACTACGGAACCGGCTTTCGTCCATCGAACGTCGACATTCATTCCGTAGCCGTCCCGGTCGAACTGTCGAACTACACGACTGCGGTCTCCCGCGCCGAACGGATACAACTACCCTCCTCGGTCGCGCCGTCCCGGGTCGGGCACCACTACATCGATCTGTCCAGGGCATGGCTGCTGCATGGGAACAAACAGCGAGCGCTGGCCAGCCTGGAGAAGGCGCAGGCCGCGGCCCCCGAACTGACCCGCAACCACCCCCAGGTACACGAGACCGTGCGCGCGCTGGCTCGTTTTCGCCGGGGAACCGATCCCCTGACCCGCTTCGCGAAGTGGGCGAATATCAAGGTTTGACCGGATAACAGTTCAGGCGACGACGCCTGCGTTTCAATGGATCCAGCAACCACATTCCAGCGGTCCGACCCCATCCCCACCAGCCACAACGATCGAGCGGAACAGTGTGCGTCGTCAACGATGCATTCCTGGGCGCCGGTAGGTGCCATTATCGCTGTTCAGCGACGATCACTCCAGATCATCGCAGGTCAGCGTACTTGCTCGGTGACTTGAATTGCGTTGATCAGGTCTTCGGCCAGGAACCTGATCGAGGCCGAGACCTGTTCGGGATCGCCCACTCCTTCTTCTGCGCGGCCGGCCATGGCAGATCCGATCGCGTCGGGCCCGGCGGCGAACAGATTCTGGAGGATATCGACCGCCTCATTCGTCACTTGGGCGCTGATCTGCTCGGCGAGCAGTCTGATGAAGGCGGGAGCCAGTTGCTCGGGCTCGAACGCCATCAGGATCCGGTAGATGTCGTGGGCGTCTTTGTCTTTGAGGCGATCGGGGTTCGGACCGTCGACGCGCTCGTGGATCTTGTGGCACTTGGCGACGATCAAGGCCGCGGGGCCGGCGACTTTGGCGCTGATTGCCCTGCTGTCATCTTCCGTTAGCGGTCGAACGACGATCTCGCTGTTGTCTACTATTGCTGCTTCCAGGCCGCGAGCTCGTCGCATCGCCATCTTGTCGTGGGGTGGCTGGTGCACGCTGCGTCTGCTCTTGCCTCCTCCGGCGATGGCTTCGGGGACCATGATGTCCACGGGGATCCCGTCCGGGCTGAGCCAGGCACCGGGCTGGCATTTCGTTGGGTCGAGGACGAATCTCGCGTTCTCCATGGCTTCGTTGATCGTCGGGTCGCCTCCGAGGTCGCGGGTATCGACTGCGACGTCGCTGTCCTTGGTTGCCTCGGCGATGGCAACCTCGATTCCTCCGGTGTGTAGGTAGACTGCCTGGGCGCCGACGACGATCACGACATCCCGGTGCTCGACCAGTGCTTCGAGCGCGTCGAGCAGCACGGTGCGTGTCCGGGCGAGCAGTTCGAACGGGTCGTCAGCTGCGGCGCCAGGATTGTTCATTTGTCCCCATCCAGTTGAGCAGTTCTTGTGCTTCCGAAGGCGCTCGCCCCGGCCCGGTCATCAGGTCGGCAGCCACCTGGGTGGGTGCCGCGATTCTGATGTCCTGGAACCCTTTTCCACTGCGGGCGAGAAGGACAGGATACGCGGGTACGGCGAGCAGCACATTGGCTCCGGCGTCGATGGGGCGCAATCGCCAAGCCTTGGCGGCTCGTTCGGGATCGGTGACGAACACCATCGCTGATCGAGGTGGCGCGTAGGACTGCCACGTCGCGGCCGCGATCGATCCCGTCATCGCGTAGTCGGTGACCTCGGAAAGTCGGATGTCGTCCAGGAACGCGGGCAGCCCGCGAGGCGCTATCCAGGGCGTGATCGTGTTGGTGTGCAGGAACTGGTAGTCCTCGCTCCAGCGACGTAGCAGTGCTGCCCAGTCCGGAACATCCAGCACACCGTTCGCCCGACGTGTGATCAGCGCTTCACGTTGCAGAAAGTCCAGCACTCGATAGGCCGAACCGGTGGCGACTTCCGCAGCTTCGATGAGATGGCGGGTTTTCCACGGCCCTTGGAAATCGAGCAGCGCGCGGACGAGCTTCGCGGCCGGTTCCCCTTTGAGAGTGCTGAGGGGACGCTCTGGGCTGCGCCACGGGTCGGTCTCGGCGCCGACCGCGGAAAGGAACAGGGCCGACTCGTCGGCGCGCACCAACATGTTGCCGGTCGCATCCACGTAGGAGATCCCTGATTTTTGAAGGTGTTGCCGCGTCGAAGTGGACAGGTGCCGTGCGAACACGAGACCGATACTGCCCGGATGCTGTGAGGTGGCTGCGGTGAGCTGCTCGCGTAACCGCCCGACGTCCTTGGGGTAGACGGTGTTCTTGGCTTCGACGAGTAGAACGAGGACGAGCCCGTTCGGCGCGTACAGCCTGATTTCTGCGTCGTATCTGCGGTCGCTGGGATGACTAGGCGTGTCGCCGACCCAGACGTCCCAGGTCCGCGGTAGCCGTTCCCGGATGGCGTTCGCGGCAGCTGCGATCGCCTCTCGCTCGTTCTTCGGTGGCTTAAGCTCCTGACCAGGCATGTTCGGATAATACCCGTATTCCGTGTCATACGGAGAATGGCAATCACATGTACGGTTGATAGTTCATTAATACTTTCGAATACTTCTCGAATAGTTGCTATTATAGTTTGATGGATAGAAATGAGGACACGGTCGTCGTCTTCACCGGGAAGAGCTTCGAGAAGATTCTGCGAGAGGGTGGCTCCCAGGCATGGAAGCTCGACCCCTCGCGGGCCAGGAAGTGCGAATGGCTCGTGTGCACCCAGAACGCCCGTAACTACGAGGACTACGCCGATGGTGTCGCCGACCATGGCAGTGCCTTCCTCATCGGGCGGATCTTGCGTATCAGCCCAGCCACCGACCCCGGTGATGCAGATCGCTGGCTTATCGAGGTCGGCGAGTACGCCCGCCTCGACCAGTCTCACGTGTGGGGCGGTGAACGTAATCCGGTTCGCTACACCAATCTCGCTACTCTGGGTATCGACCTGGAGGGGGTGGAGTTCCAGAGGCTGGAACGTACCGCGACCGCCGCCCCGTCGGCCGGACTCACGATCGCGCAGGCGAAGGCCGGGCTCGCAGCAACCTACGGCGTCCCCGCCGACTCCATCGAGATCGTAATCCGCGGATAACTACGGGGCTCGATCGCAACGAGTCCGAGACTGCTGTCTGGGAACAAGCAGCGAGCGCTGGCCCGCCTCGGGAAGGCGCGGGCCGCGGCCCCCGAACTGAATCGCAACCACTGCCTTGTCCGGTGGGGCCCCGCCCGCTGCGTTCGCCACAGCGGGCGGCTATCGAGGACGGTTGCCAGGCCTGCCCGGGCACCGCGGGTCGCGAGCAGGATGGCAAAACTGCCGCGTTCCATTGCCGATGCCGCATGTCCGGCCGCCGCGCCGGTTCTACAGTCCAGGCGAAGACGCCTGTGCCCAGAACCGTTTCGGTATGCGGCCCGCCTCGCGCGCCCGGTATCCGGCCCGTACTGCGTCCGCCATTGCGGCGGCCATCAGAGCCGGTTTCCGGGCCCGGGTCACGGCGGTCGCGAGCAGGACGGCGGAGCAGCCGAGTTCCATGGCGAGCGCGGCGTCGCTGGCGGTGCCGATCCCGGCGTCCAGGATCACCGGCACCTCTGCGCGGCTCACGATCATCTCGATATTGTGCGGATTCCCGATTCCCAGGCCGGTGCCGATCGGCGCGCCCAGCGGCATCACCGCCGCGCAGCCCGCATCCTCGAGCCGCCGCGCCAGGGCCGGGTCGTCGTTGGTGTAGGGCAGCACCGTGAACCCGGCGTCGACCAGCTGTTCGGCCGCGTCGAGGAGTTCGATGGGGTCGGGCAGCAGGGTGCGCTCATCGGCTATCACCTCGAGTTTGACCCAGTTGGTTCCCAGCGCCTCGGCCGCCAGCTGAGCGGTGAGCACCGCTTCGGATGCGGTGCGGCAGCCCGCGGTATTGGGCAGCGGGGCGATATCGAGGCGTTTCAGCAGATCGAGCACCCCGGTTCCGCCGGCGGAGTCGACGCGGCGCATGGCGACCGTGGTCAGTTCGGTTCCGGAGGCCAGCAGCGCCTCCTCCAGCACCGTCAGGTTCTCCGCCCCACCGGTGCCCATGATCAGCCGGGAGCCGAAGGTGCGGTCGGCGATCCGCAACGGTTCGTCAGCCACCTTGGACCGCCGTCAGCACATCGATCTCCCAGCCGCGACCGACCGGTTCGTCCCAGCGTGATTTCGGGAACACCGCACCGTCCACCGCGAGCGCCACACCCTGGCACGGCAGTTCCAGCCGTTCCAGCAGTTCCCGGACGGTGAGCGGGGCGGCGAATTCGTGATCGGTCCCGTTCACCGTGACACCGATCGGGACCGGTGATCCGGCCGTGGGTGATCCCGATGCTGATGACACTGTCATCGATTACCTCCTGAAGATGTGGACGCACCGAAACGGTGCGGATCGGCCGTCGCGACTTCGGTCAGCGGTTGTCCGCCGAGTTCGGCGAGAACAGCATCGGCCGTGAGCGCACTGGTCAGCATGCCATTACGGCCGTGCCCGGTGGCGGCGATCACGCGGTCGGACAGCCGGCCGATCAGTGGGAGATTATCCGGGGTGCCCGGCCGGGATCCGGCGCTCGCCTCGGTCAGTTCGTATTCCCCTATCCCGGGGAGCACGGTTTCGGCGTCGGCGATGAGATCGCGGACCCCGGCGACGGTGACGGCGGTATCGAAACCCGCTTCGTATTGGGTCGCGCCCACCACCACACCGTCGTCGCGCGGGACGAAATACACGGGCCGCCCGTGGACTCGGGCCCGCACCACGCGGGTGGGTGGCGGTTGCGTCCCCGGACGCTGCCGCAGACGCAGGATCTCACCCTTCACCGGCCGCACCGGCAGGCCCGGCCACAGCGCCGCCGATGCGGCCCCGGCGGCGAGCACGATCCGGCTGTGGTCCAGTTCGGCGAGATCGTGCACCCGCTCCGGACGTACGGTGACACCCGCTTCATCGGCGGCCTTGCGCAGCGCGGTGACCAGCCGCCGGTTGTCGATGGCGGGTTCGGCGCCGGCGAGCAACCCGGCCCGCACCGTGCGGGCCAGCGCGGGTTCCAGCGCCCGCACCCCGGCGCGATCCAAAAGCCGCAGATCGTGTCCGTGCCCGTTCACCCAGTCGGCGATGGTGTGCAGATCGGCGGCGTCCGCGCTGTCCTGGGCGATGGTCAGCGTTTCCCCGGCCACGTAGACATCGACCCCGGTGACCGCCGCCAGCCGGGCCGCGAAATCCGGCCAGTGGGCCAGCGCCGCCGCCCCGAACGCGAGCACATCGTCCTCACCCGGCCAGCCTTCGGACAGGGGTGCGAGCATCCCACCGGCAACCCAGGAGGCGCCGCTGCCGACGGCCGGATCGAAGAGGGTGACCGACCAGCCCGCTTCCGCGGCCCGCCACGCCACGCCGAGCCCGATCACACCGCCACCGACCACGGCGACGGTCGCGGATGTTCGCACTACGTTCCACCTCCTGCAACATTTCCACGTTAGCGCGGTTACGGTGGCAGTTGTGCAACCGTCCTCCGCTCGCCGACAGCTTCCGCCGCGCGATCGCCTCGCGACCGCCCGGCTGTACCTGTGCACCGACGCCCGCCGTGAAAAGGGCGATCTGGCCGCGTTCGCGGATGCGGCGCTGGCCGGTGGTGTCGATATCATCCAGCTACGCGACAAGGGGTCGCCCGGGGAGCAGCGGTTCGGTCCGCTGGAGGCCATGGGCGAACTCGCGGCGCTCGCCGAACTCCGGGCCGCCACCCGCCGCCACGGCGCCTTGCTGGCGGTGAACGACCGCGCGGATATCGCCCTGGCCGCCGCGGCCGATGTGCTGCACCTGGGTCAGCAGGACCTCCCGCCCTGGTACGCCCGCCGGATCCTGGGCCCGGATGTGGTGATCGGCCGCTCCACTCGCGACCGTGAACAGGCTCGCCTGGCCGCCGCCGATGAACATCTCGACTACTTCTGCACGGGTCCGGTGTGGGCGACGCCCACGAAACCGGGTCGTGAACCGGCGGGTCTGGAACTGGTAAGGGAAACGGCCATCGCCGCGCCGGCGCGACCGTGGTTCGCGATCGGCGGTATCGACGGGTCGACACTGCCGGAGGTCCGGGCCGCGGGTGCGGAGCGGGTGGTGGTGGTACGGGCGATCACGGCCGCCGATGATCCGGAGGCGGCAGCACGAGAGTTGAAGTCCGCCCTGCTGGTGGACTGATCGAACTGGGCGTCCGCGTACCGGTCTGCTCCCGAAGCAGTCGGCGGTGTTGCCACTTACTGCCGGGCCGCTTCTCGGTATACACAGCCGGGCACTTCTCGACCGGCGACTGTGGCGGCACGCCGGTCCCGCCCGGCGCAGATGGGCAGGACCGGCGTATCGGCAGGGCCGGAAACCACCTGTCGCCGATGGCGGCGAAGCGGTTCCGGGACACCTGTCGATGACTGCCCCGTTGACCGCCGCCGGAAACCTCACAGCAGCGATTGCGCTGCCTCGTGGACCGAGCACAGTGCCCGGGCCGCACACTCGTTCGGTGCCGGGGGCGCGCCGGCTCGGCTCTACCGGCCGCCGGGAGTGGGCAGCAGCCTCGTCACAGCAACCAGAGCACCGCGCCCGCCGCCGCGAGTACCGCGGCCACGGCGAGGCTGATCGCGAGTGGGCGGGTGGTCTTCCAGGTGGAGTAGGCGCCGCCGATCAGGAATCCGGCGAGGGTGAACAAGAGCACTACGGCGACATCGGTGGACACGGCAACCCATTGTGCCTGGTCGTCCCGGGTGGGCGCGGCCCGGCACGAGCCTGCGGATTTAACAAGCACGCGTGCTTGATTTTTTTCCGGCCGCCTGTGATGCTGAACTCGTACACGACCAGCCCGGGCGCGCTTCCCCGCCCGTAGCGGTAGGAGGCGCAACCGCTGATGAGTGCTCTGGCCGACGATCCGGACGTCATCCGGATCGGCAACTGTTCCGGGTTCTACGGTGACCGGCTGACCGCCATGCGCGAAATGCTCGAGGGCGGGCAGCTCGACGTGCTCACCGGCGACTATCTCGCCGAACTGACCATGCTGATCCTGGGCCGCGACCGGATGAAGGATTCCGGGCTGGGCTATGCCAAAACCTTCCTCCGCCAGCTCGAGGATTGCCTCGGCCTGGCGCTGGAACGCAAGGTGCAGATCGTGACGAACGCCGGGGGCCTGAACCCGGCCGGGCTGGCGGAGAAGGTGAGCGAACTGGCGGCCCGGCTCGGGCTGGACGTGCGGGTCGGTTTCGTCGAGGGCGACGATCTTCTCGACCGCGCCACCGAACTCGGACTGGGCTCCCCGCTGACCGCCAACGCCTACCTCGGTGCCTGCGGTATCGCCGATTGCCTCACCGCCGGCGCGGATGTGGTGGTCACCGGCCGGGTCACCGACGCCTCGGTGGTCGTAGGCCCGGCGATCGCCCATTTCGGCTGGCAGCGCACCGATTACGACAGGCTCGCCGGTGCGGTGGTGGCCGGTCATGTGATCGAATGCGGCACCCAGGCCACCGGCGGTAACTTCGCGTTCTTCACCGAACTGCCCGATCTGGGCCGGCCCGGTTTCCCGCTTGCCGAGATCCGGGCGGACGGCAGCAGTGTGATCACCAAACATGCGGGCAGCGGCGGTGCGGTCACGGTCGATACGGTCGCCGCGCAGCTCATGTACGAGATCCAGGGCGCGCGCTATGCCGGACCCGATGTCACCACCCGGCTCGACACCGTCGAGTTGACGGCCGACGGCCCGGATCGGGTACTGATCACCGGAGTGCAGGGTGAGCCGCCTCCGCCACAGCTCAAGGTCTCGCTGAACACACTGGGTGGTTTCCGCAACGAGATGGAATTCATTCTCACCGGACTCGATATCGACGCGAAAGCCGAACTGGCGCAGCGGCAACTGGAATCCTGGCTACCGCAGCGCCCCGCCGAACTCGACTGGACCCTGGCCCGGCTCGACCGCCCCGATGCCGAGACCGAGGAACAGGCGAGCGCCCTGCTGCGCTGCGTGGTCCGCGACCCCGACCCGAACAAGGTGGGCCGCGCCTTCTCCAGCGTCGCCGTCGAACTCGCCCTGGCCAGTTATCCGGGCTGTAGTTTCACCACTCCACCCGGTAACGGTGCGCCCTACGGTGTCTACCGCCCGGGTTTCGTCGACGCTGCCGAGGTTCCGCATACCGCGGTGCGGCCGGCCGGTTACCGGGTTCTGGTGGGTGCGCCCTCGGAAACCCGGGAACTCGCGGAGGTGCCCGAACCCGAACTCCCCGAGCCGCTTCCGGCCGCACCCACGAAACGTGTTCCGCTCGGCAGTATCGCGATGGCCCGCAGCGGCGATAAAGGCGGTGATGCCAATATCGGTGTATGGGTCCGCACCGACGAGCAGTGGCGCTGGCTGGTGCATACCCTCACCGTCGACCGCCTGCGTGAACTGCTGCCGGAAACTGCCGGCTCGGCGGTTGTCCGGCATGTTCTGCCGAACTTGCGGGCGCTCAATTTTCTGATCACCGGTCTGCTCGGCGAAGGCGTGGCCTATCAGGCCCGTTTCGATCCGCAGGCCAAGGGCCTCGGCGAATGGCTGCGGTCCCGCCATATCGATATACCGTGGGAGCTGTTGCCGTGAGCACTGTCTGGAACACGCCCGAACGCCGCGAATTGCGCGCCACCGTCCGCGCTTTCGCCGAACGCGAGATCCTGCCGTATCTGGACGACTGGGAGCGTGACGGCGAGATTCCGAGGGACCTGCACAAGAAGGCCGGGGCGCTGGGCCTACTCGGAATCCAGTTCCCGGAGGCCGCGGGCGGCGCCGGCGGGGACGGCATCGACGGGGCGATCGTCTGCGAAGAACTGCATTATGCGGGTGTTTCCGGCGGACTCTTCGCCTCGCTGTTCACCTGCGGTATCGCCGTCCCGCATCTGATCGCCGCGGGTGATACCGAACAGATCGATCGGTGGGTGAAACCGACCCTGGCCGGCGAGAAGATCGGCTCCCTGGCCATCACCGAACCTGGTGGCGGTTCCGATGTCGGTCATCTCACCACCAGCGCGCGCCGCGACGGCGACCACTACATCGTCAACGGCGCCAAGACCTACATCACCTCCGGTTGCCGAGCCGATTTCGTTGTGACCGCCGTGCGCACCGGCGGACCGGGCTCGTCGGGGGTATCGCTGCTGGTGGTGGAGAAGGGCACGCCCGGTTTCACCGTCGGCCGGAAACTGGACAAGATGGGCTGGCGCGCCTCCGATACCGCCGAGCTGTCGTACGAGGATGTGCGCGTGCCGGTGGCGAATCTGGTGGGTCCGGAGAATTCCGGATTCCTGCAGATCGCGGCGGCCTTCGTCAGCGAGCGGGTGGGCCTGGCCGTACAGGCTTATTCGAGTGCGCAGCGCTGCCTGGACCTCACCCTGGACTGGGTGCGTAACCGGGAGACCTTCGGCCGCCCGCTCATCAGCCGGCAGTCCGTGCAGAACACCGTCACCGAGATGGCGCGCCGCGTCGACGTCGCCCGCGTCTACACCCGTGACGTGGCCGCCCGCGCCGCGGCCGGGGAAACCGATCTGATCGCCGAGGTCTGTTTCGCCAAGAACACAGCTGTCGATGCCGGGGAGTGGGTCGCCGATCAGGCCGTCCAGTTGTTCGGTGGCCTGGGCTATATGCGCGAATCCGAGGTGGAGCGCCAGTACCGCGATATGCGAATTCTCGGGATAGGCGGCGGTACCACCGAAATCCTCACCGGCCTGGCCGCGAAACGATTGGGGTATCAGGCATGACGACACTGCGCAGCACGCTCGACACCACCACCGGGGAGTACACGGCCGCGGCCGAGGCCATGACGGCCAAACTTGCCGAGGTCTCCGCAGAGTTCGAAAAGGTTGTCGCGGGCGGCGGCCCGGAGAAACTGGCCCGGCACCGCAAACGTGGCAAGCTGACTGCCCGGGAACGGATCGAACTGCTCATCGACGAGGATTCGCCGTTCCTCGAATTATGCCCACTTGCTGCCTGGGGCAGTGAGTTCCAGGTCGGCGCGAGTACGGTCGCCGGAATCGGCGTCGTGGAGGGCGTCGAATGCATGATCGTCGCCCCCGACCCCACTGTGCGCGGCGGTACCTCCAATCCGTGGACGCTACGAAAAACGTTGCGCGTCAATGACATCATCCGCGAGAATCGCTTACCCGTGATCTCGCTGGTGGAGTCCGGCGGCGCCGATCTGCCCACCCAGAAAGAGGTGTTCGTCCCGGGCGGCCGGATGTTCCGTGACCTCACCCAGGCCTCCGCCGCCGGGATACCGACCATCGCATTGGTTTTCGGTAACTCGACCGCGGGCGGCGCCTACATTCCCGGTATGTCCGACCACGTGGTGATGATCAAAGAACGCTCCAAAGTGTTCCTGGGCGGGCCGCCGCTGGTGAAAATGGCCACCGGCGAGGAATCCGACGACGAATCGCTGGGTGGCGCCGATATGCACGCCCGCGTATCCGGTCTCGCCGATTACTACGCGCTCGACGAACAGGACGCCATCCGGATCGGGCGGCGTATCGTCAAAAGGCTGAACTGGCAGAAAAAGGGTCCCGCGCCGCGGCCGTCGGTGCTGGAACCGCTTTTCGACCCCGAGGACCTGCTGGGTATCGTCCCGCCCGACCTCAAGATCCCGTTCGACCCGCGCGAGGTGATCGCCCGTATCGTCGACGGCTCCGATTTCGACGAATTCAAACCGCTCTACGGTTCGAGTCTGGTCACCGGCTGGGCCGAATTGCACGGCTACCCGGTCGGTATTCTCGCCAACGCCCGCGGTGTGCTCTTCTCCGAGGAATCGCAGAAGGCCACTCAGTTCATCCAGCTGGCCAACAAGACGAACACTCCGTTGCTGTTCCTGCACAACACCACCGGCTACATGGTCGGCAAGGAATACGAGCAGAAGGGCATCATCAAACACGGCGCCCAGATGATCAACGCGGTCTCCAATTCGAAGGTCCCGCATATCTCGGTGCTCATGGGCTCCTCCTACGGCGCCGGGCATTACGGTATGTGCGGCCGCGCCTACGACCCCCGTTTCGTGTTCGCCTGGCCCAGCGCGAAATCCGCGGTGATGGGCGGTGCGCAGCTGGCCGGCGTGATCTCCATCGTCGGCCGCGCCTCCGCCGAGGCCCGCGGGCAGGCGTTCGACGAAGAAGCCGATGCCGGGATGCGCGCCATGGTGGAAGCACAGATCGAGGCCGAATCGCTGGCCATGTTCATGTCCGGGCGGCTCTACGACGACGGTGTCATCGACCCGCGCGATACCCGCACAGTGCTCGGTATGGCCCTGTCGGCCATCCACACTGCACCTGTCCAGGGCGCCGAGGGCTTCGGCGTCTTCCGAATGTGAGGCCGGTCGTGACCGAACCACAGCTCATCACCAGTGTCCTGGTAGCCAACCGCGGCGAGATCGCCCGCCGGGTCTTCGCGACCTGCCGCCGGATGGGACTCGGCACCGTCGCCGTGTACTCCGACGCCGACGCGGAAGCCCCGCACGTGGCCGAGGCGGACGCGGCGGTCCGCCTGCCCGGAAACACCCCCGCCGAGACCTATCTGCGCGCCGACCTCCTCATCGCCGCAGCGCAGGCCGCGGGCGCCGACGCCGTCCATCCCGGCTACGGTTTCCTCTCCGAGAACGCGGAATTCGCGCGCGCGGTACAAGCGGCCGGACTGGTGTGGATCGGGCCGCCCGTCACCGCTATCGAAGAGATGGGTTCCAAGGTCGCGGCCAAGAAGATGATGGACGCCGCCGGGGTGCCGGTGCTGGCCGAACTCGATCCCGGCGAGGTCACCGAGGATCAACTGCCGGTTCTGATCAAGGCTTCGGCCGGTGGTGGCGGGCGCGGGATGCGTGTGGTGCGCACCCTGGCCGAACTTCCCGAGCAGTTGGCCGGTGCCCGCCGGGAAGCGGAATCGGCGTTCGGCGACCCCACGGTGTTCTGCGAGCGCTACCTCGAAACCGGCCGCCATATCGAGGTCCAGGTGATGGCCGATACGCACGGCACGATCTGGGCGGTCGGTGAGCGCGAATGCTCGATCCAGCGCCGACACCAGAAGGTCGTCGAGGAGGCGCCGTCGCCGCTCGTCGAGCGCATCGATGCCGCTCGGTTCGGTGATGCGTACGGATCTCCTCTCGCAGATTCCACGGTCGGGGCGCAAGTGCACGTGCCGGGCGGACCATCGGACTCTGCGCTCACAGGTGGAGCGGACTCGGCTGCTTTCGGCGGCGCCCCGCCGGTCGCAAGGGACGGAAACCGGGTGGGAGCGGGTACACCGGCAGACGGAAGTATGCGTGGCCGGCTGTACGCAGCGGCCCGTCAGGCAGCCGCCGCAATCGGATATACCGGCGCCGGTACCGTCGAATTCCTGGCCGACGAATCCGGTGAGTTCTTCTTTCTCGAGATGAACACCCGGCTGCAGGTCGAGCACCCGGTCACCGAATGCACCACCGGCCTGGATCTGGTCCAGCTCCAGCTGGAAATCGCCCAGGGCGGGCCGCTCCCGGCGCAACCGCCCTTCATGCGCGGTCATTCGATCGAGGTCCGGCTCTATGCCGAGGACCCTGCGCAGGACTGGCAGCCCCAGAGCGGAACTGTGCAGCGCATCGAGATCCCCGCCGTGGCAACCGAGTTCGATCTGCTCGAACGTCCCGGTATCCGATTGGATTCCGGTGTCGCCGACGGCTCGGTGGTGGGCGTCCACTACGATCCGATGCTGGCGAAGGTCATCTCCTACGGCCGCACCCGCGACGAAGCCGCCCGGCTGCTCGCCGGCGCGCTGCAGCGGGCCCGGATCCACGGCCTGGTCACCAACCGTGACCTGCTGGTCCGCGTGCTGCGCCACCCCGCATTCCTGGCCGGTGATACCGATACCGCCTTCTTCACCACCCACGGCTTGGGCACCCTGTCCGAGCCCCTGGTGAGCCCGGACGACGAGAAATTGTCGATCGTCGCTGCCGCGCTGGCCGAATCCGCCGTCAACCGGGCGCGTGCCACCGTGGTCGCGGGTGCGCCCAGCGGCTGGCGGAACCTGCCCTCGCAATCGCAACGCAAGTCCTACGAGAGCCGGACGAGCGGCACCCACGAGATCGACTACCGGTTCACCCGTACCGGTGTGACGGTCGCCGGGTTCGACGGCCTCGAACTGATCTCGGCCACACCCGATCAGGTGGTCCTCGCCGTGCCGGGTGCGCACGGGCCGGTACGCCGTCAGTTCACCGTCGCCCGCTACGACGACCTGGTCTGCGTGGATTCCGCCCTCGGCCCGGTCACGGTACGGCGACTGCCTCGGTTCACCGACCCGGCCGACCAGGTCGCCACCGGTTCACTGCTCGCTCCCATGCCGGGCAGCGTGATCCGGCTCGGTGCCGAGGTCGGCAGCGCTGTCCGCGCCGGTCAGCCCATCCTGTGGCTGGAGGCCATGAAGATGGAGCACACCATTGCCGCCCCGGCGGACGGCGTGCTCAGCGCGGTCAACGTCGCGGTCGGTCAACAGGTCGATGTCGGCGCCGTACTCGCCGTGGTGGATCCCGCCGCCGAGAACCACGAACAGCCCGGAAACCAGGAGTAGCAATGAGCTTCATCGAATCCGACGAACGCAAAGAGCTGCGGGCCGCTGTCGCCGCGCTGGCCGCGAAATACAGCTACCGCGACTATGTACTGCCCAAGGCGCGTAACAACGAACCACTCGACGAACTCTGGCAGGAGGCGGGCGGCCTCGGCTTCCTCGGCGTGAACCTGCCGGAGGAATACGGTGGCGGCGGCGCCGGTATGTACGAGCTGGCGCTGGTGATGGAGGAACTGTCCGCCCAGGGGGCCGGCCTGCTGCTCATGGTGGTGTCGCCCGCCATCTGCGGCACCATCATCACCAAATACGGCACCGATGCGCAGAAGTCCGAATGGCTGCCGAAACTCGCCGACGGTTCGGCCAAAATGGTTTTCGGTATCACCGAACCCGATGCCGGCTCCAATTCGCATCAGATCACCACCACCGCGCGCCGTGACGGGGACGATTGGCTGCTCACCGGCCGCAAAATCTTCATCTCCGGAGTCGATCAGGCCGAGGCCGTGCTGATCGTGGCCCGCACCGAAGACCACAAGACCGGCAAACTCAAGCCCGCGCTGTTCATCGTCCCCACCGACGCTCCCGGGTTCGAGAAGACCCCGCAGGAAATGGACATCATCGAACCGGACCACCAGTTCACCCTGTTCCTCGACGATGTCCGGCTCCCCGCCACCGCCCTCGTCGGCAAGGAGGATGCCGCCCTCATGCAGCTGTTCGCGGGCCTGAACCCCGAACGCATCATGGGCGCGGCGATGGCCGTCGGAATCGGCCGCTACGCCATCGACCGGGCCGTCGAATACGCCAAGGAACGCACCGTGTGGAAGTCCCCGATCGGGGCCCACCAGGGGATCGCGCATCCGCTGGCGCAGGTGAAAATCGAGGTCGAACTGGCCCGGTTGATGATGCTCAAGGCCGCCACCCTCTACGACGCCGGCGACGAGATGGGCGCCGCCGAGGCCGCCAATATGGCGAAATACGCGGCCGCGGAAGCCAGTATCAAAGCACTGGACCAGGCCATCCAGACCCACGGCGGTTCCGGGCTCACCAACGAATACGGCCTGGCCGCCATGCTCGGTGCGGCCCGGATCGCACGTATCGCCCCGGTGAGCCGCGAGATGATCCTCAACTTCGTCGCCCAGCATTCGCTGGGACTGCCGAAGTCCTACTGAGGACCGGCCGACCACCGGCCGGTCAGAAGAAGAGTAAAGGCAGGCTCCCGTGACCGAATCCCGCGACCAGGTGGTGCGCTACGCAGTCGAAGACGGGTTCGCGACCCTCACGCTCGACTCCCCGCACAACCGCAACGCCATCTCGTCCGCGCTGGTGACCCAGCTTCTGGAAGGGTTCGAACGCGCCGCCGGCGATGCGGCCGTGCGCGGTGTGGTGCTCACCCACACCGGCAACACCTTCTGCGCGGGCGCCGATCTGAAGGAGGCGGTGGATGCCGACCCGGCCGCGGCGGCCGATATCCGCACCCAGTGGATGGTCCGGTTACTGCGCACGGTCCTGGAGCTGCCGAAACCGGTGGTCGCCCGGGTGGACGGCCATGTCCGGGCCGGCGGTATGGGTTTGCTCGCGGCCTGCGATATCGCCGTCGCGGGCCGCGGCAGCAGTTTCGCTCTCACCGAAGCCCGGCTCGGTTTGGCGCCCTTCGTCATCTCCCTGACCCTGTTGCCCAAGCTGACCGCCCGCGCCGCCGACCGCTATTTCCTGACCGGTGCGAAATTCGACGCCGATACCGCCGAACGTATCGGCCTCATCACCCTCGCCGCCGATGATCCGGCGGCGGCGACAGCCGGTCTGCTGGCCGAACTCCGGCAGGGCTCACCTCAGGGCCTTGCCGAGAGCAAACGCCTCACCACCGCCCGAGTGCTTGCCGAATTCGACCGCAGCGCGGAGGAATTGGCGCAGCGCTCGGGTCGTTTCTTCGGTACCCCGGAGGTGATCGAAGGAATGACGGCGTTTCTGCAGCGCCGGCCACCCCGGTGGGCGGCCGAACCGAGCGCGCCGCCGGCCGAGCCGGCCACCGCACAACAGACCCCGTCGCCACAGGACTCCGCCGACTCCGCGGACCGGGCCGCGGAATCGCGCTCGGCAGAATAGACGGTTATGGCGACACCGAATGAACCCAAACAGGACCGCAGCCGGGCCACCCGGCAGCGGCTCCTGGAGGCGACCATCGACTGTCTGGCCGAAAAGGGCTGGGCTGCCGCGACGGTTTCGGTGGTCGCCGAACGGGCCGGGGTCTCCCGCGGTGCCGCGCAGCATCATTTCCCCACCAGGGAAGACCTGATCACCGCCGCCCTCACCTACATGTTCGACACCCGCACGGACCAGGCGATGAAGGCGGCGGTCACCGAACCCGGCGCGGCCCGCACCGAAGCGGTCGTCGCGGGCTTGGTCGAGTCCTACACCAGCCCCCTCTTCAAAGCGGCTCTACAGGTGTGGACCCACGCCGCCGCCGACCCGGCGCTGCGCGAACGGATAGTTCCACTGGAGGCCCGTTTCGGTCGTGGCGCCCACCGCCGCGCCGTCGAAGCCCTCGGCGTCGACGATTCCGACCCGGTAACCCACCACCTCGTCCAGGCGACCCTCGACCTCGCCCGCGGCCTGGGCCTGGCCGATGTCCTCACCGACGATTCCGCCCGCCGTAAACAAATCGTCCACCAGTGGGCCGGCACCCTGCACGAAGCCCTCGAGGCTCGGCGGTAACTCCGGAGCGGCCGGGTCGTAGCCGGCGGCGGGTTGTCGTCACCTCCCTCCTGCACGGATTCCTTTACCTCCCAGGTAATCGCCACACCGCACCGCGCACTGCGAATATCGGCTGACACGGAACGAACCAGGAGAACCCAGTGACCGAAACCGCTGTTGCCGACACCACCCGCGCCACCGTCGAGAGGTTTCTCGCGGCCCGCTCCAGCGCCGATACCGCAGCTCTCACCGCATTGTTCGCCGACGAGGTCGATTGGCAGCTGGCCGCGAACCCCGTAGTGCCCTGGATCAAGCCCCGCCGCACCGCCGCCGAATGCGCCGCCCAGTTCGATGACCTGATGGCGCATGTCGTCCCCGAGGACGCCCGGGCCGAGATCGATACCTTCCTGGTCGAGGGAGTGGATGCGGTTCTGTTCGGTCACGTCGCCGGTCGGGTACGCGCCACCGGAAAAACCTTCGAAGGCCCTTTCGCCCTGCGGCTGACCGTCGAGAACGGCCGCATCACCCGCCACCATCTCTACGAGAACAGCGTCTCCATCGCCCAGGCCTGCGTCCGCTGACCGGGGTCGCCTCAGCTGACTTGCACCGATTCAGGCGTTCAGGCCGGTCGTCACTTCGCGGTACGCCTGGGTGGCGGCGGTGAAATAGGCGGTCAGCCCATCGTGCTGTGCGGGGGTGAGTTCGGTGATCGTGGCGGCGATCGGTGCCTGCACGCGGGCCAGTATTTCGCCCAGTCGATCTGGCTGCCGGCCGGTGGCGCGTACGAGTACCCGGCGGCGGTCCGCTTCGTCGGGTACTCGTTCGGCGAGGTCGGCGTTCGCCAGGCGGTCGACTGCGCGGGTGGTGGCGCTCGGGGATAAACCCAGTCGTTCGGCCAGTTGTCCGGTGGTCATCGGTCCGTCCAGATCCAGCAGGCTCAGGGCCTGGTAATCCGTGGCACCGAGCCCGCATGCCTCGGCGGCGGCCAAGTGGAATTGGACAACCGAGGCGAGGTAGCGGCGATAGATCTCCGGTCCGACGGCACCGTTGACATTCGATTGCATGGAAGCAATTATTGCATGCATGCACACAAAATCAAACTCGCGCGAGCCCCGGACAGATTCCGGGAAGACGGCCCTGCTCCCCGAACGCGCGCGCCGCAGGTGGCCCTACGTCGCGGGTGCCGTCGCCGCGGCGATCGTGCTGGCGGGGGCGGGTGCCTATGGCTGGCTCCGCGCCACCGCCACGGTGGCGAACCCGGGAGTCGGCTCCTGCGAAGAAGTTCCGGTGAGCTGGGGCAGCACACCGCCGGACAGTCGGGCTCTCGCGGATATCTGCGCCACCATGGCCGGCCTCGTCACAGCCTGGGGACAGAATGACGCAGCGGCGTACGGCGCCTGGTTCACCCCCGACGCCACGTACACGACATGGGTCGGCACACACTACGCGGGCCGCGACGATATCGTGCGCAGCCACCGCGCGCTCTTCGAGGGGCCGCTGGCCGGAACCGAGTTGGCGGACCGGTATCTCAGCTTGCGGTTCCTCACCGGAGAGGTCGCATTGCTGGTCACCCGCGGCGATACCTACGAGGGCGACGTGCCGGATTCACTCGCGAAAGTCCAGTCCTACATGTTGGTACGGCAGGACGACGGCTGGCGAGTCGCCGCATTCCACAACACCGAACGCAGCAAGGTCATGGAACGTATCCAGTTCCTCTGGTATCCCGGCACTCGCCCCACTGCCGGATAGCGCCGCCGTTCGATCCGTCGCCCGAACCGGCTGCGGCGCATGTCAGGCCGGCACCGTCGACAGGCGGTGCCACGGGACTCGCCGGCCCAGTATTCCGTCCACACTGAACCGGCCCGCGCCGGTGCACAGCAGCAGCAGCGCACCGGCGCCGAGTGCCACCACCAGTTCGCCACCGCCCTCGCTCACGAACAGCCCTTTACCGATATGCGCGACCAGGTAAGCGCCGGTCATATTTGCGAACAGCAGCGCCGCCCAAACCGGTGTGATGGCACCGAAGATCAGACCGGCACCACCGACGAGTTCGATGGTGGCCGCGATGATCGCGGAGAGGCCCGGTAGCGGGGCGCCCATCGACTCGAACCCCTGCTGGGTTGCGGCAATGCCGTTGGTGAAGAACTTCTGCCAGCCGTGGGCGACGAAAACGATACCGAGGCCCACGCGGGCCACCAGGATCAGCAGATTACGGAGAATGCTCATGGTGTCAGTCCTTGTTCAGTAGTTCGACGATCGCCGGCTGCCCGAGCCGCCGGGCATTGTCCAGTGCGGTGCGGCCGGCCCCGTCGCGGATCGACGGATCGGCACCCGCCGCGAGCAGCGCCGCGACCACCGTCCGATACCGCGACGACCCGTCGCCGTAGACGATCGCCTCGTGCATCGCGGTCCAGCCCGAGTCGTTGATGTGGTTTACATCCACACCCGCCTCGATCAATCGCCGTACCGTCTCGATGTGGCCGTGTTCGCAGGCGGGGATGAGCGCGGTTCCCCCGTAACGATTGAGGCTGCGCAGATCGGCCCCGTGGGTGAGCGTCATCTCCAAGATCTCGTCCAGACCTTCCGCGCCGGCATACAGGTACGCCGAATCCGCGAGGTCGTCCGTGGCGTTGACGTCGGCGCCCGCGTCGATGAGAGCCCGGGCGGCGGCGGTGGCACGATTCTTGGTGGCGGCAACCAGCGGTGTGCGGCCGTGCTCGCCGCGGGTCTCCAGGTCGGCGCCCCGCGCGATCAGCTCCCGGACCTGTGCCGCGTCGTCGTCGGCGGCCGCCTGCCACAGTTGCGCGCCGAGCGCGGGATCGGCGACCGCGGGGTGCGGTGACACCGGCGGTGCGGCCGGGTGCTCGGCAGGCGTAGCGGTGCCGGCGAGTGGACCAGGCGGTGGTGGGGCCGTCGAGCACGCCGCAGCCCCGACGGATACCGCGGCGAGCGCGGCGATAAGCGCTGCGCCGGGGCGCACGGTGTGCCTCATGGGTTCCTCCTGGTCGAGCGGTCGATTCCACCGTGCCCAACCGGAGGGATAGTGTCCAAGAGTTGCTTTCCATGGTTTCGATAGGCAGCATCTATAGTTGCTCGATGGAGCTGCGCCACATCAGGTACCTGCTCGCCGTCGCCGATCACGGGAACTTCACCCGGGCCGCCGCTGCCCTGCATATCTCCCAGCCGACCCTGTCGCAGCAGATCAAACAACTCGAGCGATCCCTGGGGGTGGTGCTGCTCGACCGTTCGGGCCGCACCGTGCGCCTCACCGATGTGGGCGAGGCCTACACCCGGCACGCCCGGCTCGCGCTCCGCGACCTCGACGCCGCCGAACGCGCTGTCCACGATGTCCAGGATCTCTCCCGCGGGCACCTGCGGATAGCGATGACACCCACCTTCACCACCTACCTCATCGGCCCGCTCGTCCACCGGTTCCGGGCCGCGCACCCGGGTATCACGCTCACCGTGGCGGAGATGACCCAGAACCGCATCGAAGCGGAACTGATGGCCGACCGCCTCGACCTCGGCATCGCCTTCGCCGGCGAACACGCCACCGGAATCGACCACATCGCCTTGTTCACCGAAGAACTCAGCTTGGTGGTCGGGTCGGAGCACCACCTGGCGACCGCGCCGCAACCACTACCGGTCGAAGAACTCACCGGTGAGCCACTCGGTCTGCTCACCGGCGATTTCGCCACCCGCCTGCACATCGACCGATACTTCGCCGAATCCGGTATCACCCCGTATGTAGCGGTCGAAGCCAATTCCATCAGTGCCCTACTGCAATTCGTGCGCCGCGGTTCGACGGCCACCGTGCTTCCGGATGCGATCGCCCGGGAGCGTCCCGATCTGCAGCCGATCGCCCTGACCCCGCCCCTGCCCACGCGAACTGTCGAACTCCTGCGCCGCGCAGCGGCATACCATTCCGCGGCCGCCCGAGCGTTCGCCGCGATCGCCAGGGACTGATGTGCCGATATCGGTAACACGCAGCGGCCCCGAACGAAAGAACACGAAGAAGGCCCAGGTAGCGAGCGTGGTCGGTAGTTTGTGAGGCGGTTCGGTCTCTCAGGTGGGGCGCCCCGGCTCACGCCGTTGTTCGATCACGATCGGCGTTCGCGAACGGTGCTTTCGGTAGTTCGGGTTCGTTGCGCAGCGGGGCATGCGAATTGCGGCCCCGCCCATGAGAAGGGGCGTGCATGGCTGATACACGACGTTCTAGACATACCGATCGAGTCGTCGCCGCGGTCAGGGAATTGGGCGCCAGGCTTTCCGAAGGCTGGTTACGCCACGAACTACTGGTTGCGTCCATCGTGCTGTCGTTGTTCACCCTGGTGATGGGACTGACATCCGAACACGTGGGATGGCGGATCGGGTATTGCGCGGCGGGTACCGCGGGTGTCACCGCCTCGGTGCTGGTGCTGCGCAGGGAGAGGCCGCGCCAGTGGGTGGCTTCCATCGGAATCGCGGTGTCGAATGTGATCCTGCTGGTCGTGTACGGGCGGATGTCCGGCGACCTGTGAAGATCTGCGAATTCATCTGAGCTGCCCAGTGATGCAGCCCGCATGCCGGTGACGTGGTCCGCGGCGCAGTCGGACCGCGTCGCCGGGTGCGGCGGCCGATTCAGGCCAGGCCGAACGGGATCCCGGTGAGTTCCTCGGAGACCTCCCACAGCCGTTGCGCGGTGCGCACATCACTCGCACCGGCCGAACGGCCGACCAATGTGGGATAACCGTGAAGTTCGCCGCGGCCGTCCGGCCCGATATAGCTCGCTCCGGGTAGGTCTTGGGTGGCGGCGAACAAGGTGGTCCGGGCGGCCTGCTCCGGTGTCTGGGCAAGGATCCGGCCTGCCAGGTGCACGATCCCGACCAGGTATTTGTTGCGGTCCCGGGTACCGAGTTCGGTGGCCGCGTACCCGGGATGCGCCGCCGTCGAGCGGATATCCGAACCGGCCCGCCGCAGCCGGCGTTCGAGCTCGAGGGTGAACAGCAGGTTCGCGAGTTTGGCGCGGGCGTAGGCCTTCACCGGGTTGTATCCACGTTTCGCGAAATCGAGATCATCGAAGTCGATGGTGCCCGAGCGGTGCAAACCGGAGGACAGTGTCACCACGCGGTCGGTGATATGCGGCAGCAGCAGGTTGGTGAGCGCGAAATGTCCGAGATGGTTGGTGCCGAACTGCATTTCGAAACCGTCGGCCGTGCGGGATTCGGGCACCATCGCCACCCCGGCGTTGTTCACGAGGACAGCGATCTCCCCGTCCCAGGCTTCGGCGAACGCTCGCACGGAGGCGAGATCGGCAAGGTCGAGTCGTCGTACCTCGCTACTTCCACCGATCCGCCGTGCGGCCTCGGCGCCACGGTCGAGGTCACGGACGGCGAGCACGGTATGCGCCCCGGCGCGGGCGAATGCGGTGGCGGTACCGAACCCCACGCCGCTGTTCGCGCCGGTGACGATGATGGTGCGGTCGTCGAGCGAGGGCAGGTCGGCCGCGGTCCAATGGGTGGAACTCATGACCCCGACGGTATCGGGCTCCGCCGGTCCCGGCGACCCTTCGGCACAGTCGTCATCGCGAACTGCGCCCGGCGCGACTATACGAAGCCTGCGCCGGGCGGGTCCTTGATCATCCCGGGCATTGCTCAGTCGTCGGTGACGACCACGTCGACGTCGATATTGCCGCGCACCGCGTTCGAGTACGGGCACACCTGGTGCGCGGCGTCGGCGAGTTCCTGGGCAGCGGCATGGTCGAGGGTGGGGATGACGACCTCGAGGGTGACGGCCAAGCCGAATCCACCGCTGCCGTTGGGGCCGATACCGACCCGGGCTCCGACACTGGAGTCGCCGATCTCGACCTTCTTCGTGCGGGCCACGAGTTGCAGCGCGGAGTGGAAGCAGGCGGCGTAACCGGCGGCGAACAACTGCTCCGGGTTGGCCCCGTCACCGCTGCCGCCCATCTCCTCGGGCATGGCCAGTTGCAGGTCGATCCGCCCGTCCGGAGTACGGGTACGGCCGTTGCGGCCGGCGCCGGTGGAGATCGCTTCGGCGGTGTAGGCGATATCGGGCATGGAATTCCTCATTCCTGGTTGTCGTCCCCGGACTGCGATTCGCAGAACCGGGTAGCGAGATCACGCAGCAGAACGGCTTCATCGTGGTCCGTACGCCTTCCGCAACTGCCATCGACAAGCCGATGAAGGCGATCATGTTCTTCTCTGTTGCGGTCGTCGATATCGACCCAGTGAGCCCGCGAGCCGCCGCCCCGGATCAGCCGACGACGAGGCGCTCTCCGCCGAAGTCGGCGACTATCTCCATCCGTCCGCCGAGAGCTTCGATGTAGGCGGCGAGGGTCCGTAGCTCGCTGGCAGTGATATCCGCGCGTTCTAATGCGGAAACCCGTTCCTGGCGAACGTGCATTCGGTCCGCGATTTGGGCTTGGGTGAGTCCCAGGCGTTTACGCATTTCCGCGAGCCGGGTGGCGCGGCTGAGTGCGACCATGTGCTGAGCGCCTTCTTCGACCTCGACTCGATCGTTCTCGTCGGGGAAGAACTCGGCCAGGAAGCTCGCCTTGTCATAAGAATGTGTGCTCATGAGCGTTTCCTATCTTCCAAGTACTCGGCGTACCGGAGCTCGGCTTCCGGTATTGCCTCTCGGTACCAGTTCGTCCATCGTCCAGCCTTATCGCCTGCTACTAGCAGTACGGCATTGCGGTCCGGGTCGAAGACGAAAAGAATTCTGATCTCGCTGGCACCGGTCGATCCCGGACGCAATTCTTTGAGGTTGTGCAGCAGTGGGGAGCCCTTGATCCGGTCCACCAGTGGCCGACCCAGTGCAGGACCTTCGTCCAGTAGAGCGGCTAGTGCCTGGCCTACAAGAAGGGCGCTTGCTCGGTCTTCGTGTCTCAGTCGATGTAACCATTCGCGCACGTCATCGACCATCTCCAGTCGAAAGCTCACTTATCCATCCTACACCGGGCAGTATATACGCGTACTATCTCGGCTCGTGTGGGCCGCCTGGTTTGTCGCTGAGTCGACGGCGGTGATCTTGATTCCTCTGGTCGGGCAGGTGCGTGGTCAGAGCGCGTAACGGTGCACTTTATCGGGGTGGATGACCACGCGGAGCAGGTCGCCTGCGAGTATCTCGGCGAGTGTGCCGGCTCGGGACTGGTCGTTGAGGTCCCAATAGCGCTGGGCGAGCCGGGAACACAGGTCGTGCGCGCCGCCGGGCTCTACGGTGGCGCTGCCGGAGATGGACACCCAGCGTTCGAGCTCGCCTACCGGTGCCGCGACGACGATCGAGGCGCGGGGGTCGCGGCGCAGCCGGCGCACCTTCAGCGAGTCCGGTTCCGTGAAGAGCTGGATAGTTCCCTCGGTGGTGGCCTCGAACCATACGGGCCGGGGTTGCGGCGGCTGGGTGGCCCCGGCGACGGACAGGAAACCGTGCAGGGGGCGTGCGAGGAATTCGAGATCGGCGGCGGTGAGGTGGCCGGAGTCGTCGCTCATGGCAGCGAGTCAACGGCATTTGCCGGCCTGAATCCATAGGTGGAACGCCAGACGATCTGTGTGATCGTCCATGCGCGGGGGTGCGCACGGTCCGCTGCTGCGGGGTGTAGCCGGAATAGTTGAAAACCATTATCGTTACGGCTATGTCTGTCAACGACCGCTCCACTCGGGCCTTCGATACCGCCGCCACCGATTTCGACCGCCTCGGTGAGTATCTGTGGCAGCCGATTGCCGCGGCGACGTTGGAGAACACCGCCCCGGCGTCCGGTGAGCGTGTGCTCGACGCCTGCTGCGGTACCGGTGCGTCGGCGCTGCCCACCGCGGAGCGCGTCGGGACGGCCGGACAGGTGGACGCGGTCGATTTGTCCGCAGCGTTGATCGATGTCCTGCGGCAGCGGGCGTCCGGCTATCCCCAGCTGCACCCGCATATCGGTGACGTCACCGCCTGGCCGCACGACGGCTACGACCTGGTGCAGGTCGTGCTGGGGATTTTCTTCTTCCCGGATATGACCGCCGGAACCGAATACCTGATCGGCCGGGTGCGTCCCGGTGGCCGGGCCGGGTTCACGATCTGGCGTCGTGGTGCTGTCGAATCCGCGGGTAAGCATCTGGGTGCGGCGGTTGCCGCGGTCACCGGCGCGACACCGCCACCGCCGCGGCCACCGCATCTCGTCGACGAGCTCAACCAACCGGACCCGTTCCGCGACTGGCTCGACGCCCGCGGACTCACCGAGGTCACCGTCACCGAGCACGAACTCCGGCTTCCGATGACGCCCGAGATCGCCTGGCTGCTCGTCACCGGCTCCGGATACGCCGGTGCCCTGGCCGAACTCGACGAGGGGCAACGAGCTGCGGTCCGCGATGCCTACCTGTCCTCTCTCGACGCCGCCGGAATTCGCGAACTCGACGCCACCACCCTGACCGGCGTCGGCACTCGTCGGTAGCTGCGTTCGCCTGCCGCGTCGCCGACGGCCCGTTAAAGTCGGTGGGGCCGGCGGAATCGCCGGTGCGGCAAGACGAAAGAGGGCTGATCATGACAGCGATCGGTCGTGGTGGCGTCCGTAATCCGTGGACGCAGCCGACATACGGTTACTACAACACCCGATTCGAGCAGTCGCTCACAGTGCAGGACACCGCCGGGCAACTGACCATGATGCGGATGACCCTCAACCCCGAATCCGCGCCACCGCTGCATTTCCACACCCGGGAAGACGAATTCTGGACGGTGGTATCGGGACGGGTGCGGTTCTGGCTCGGCGGATCGACCTTGGAGAGCTGCGCGGTGCAGGAAGCCGACCCCGGCGCCTTCGTATTCGGTCCACGCAATGTCCCGCACACGTTTCAGACGATCACCGAAACCGCCGAGGTGCTGATCGGTAATACCCCGGGCGCGCTGGAGGGGTACTTCACCGGCGTCGGTTCGGCGGACGCCCGTCACGACGACGCGAACACCAACGTCCTGGAGGACTACGGTGTTTTCTTCATCGGCCCGGCACCGGTGTGGAGCGACTGGAACAGCTGATCTCGGTTACCTGTCGGTGGCTCGGGTGAGAATCCGTCCATGCCCGCCGGACGGAACTCGTCCGGTCCATGACAGTGAGGAGTGGATGATGGCCGAGATCATTCGCGATGCCGATCAGGATGTCGACAGCATAAAAAGGCTGACCGGGAGCGGCAGGGGTCGTACTGCCGAAATCCCCGACAGCCATATCGATCTGCTCGACAAGGTGAGCTTCGCTCACCTCTCTACGCTCGGTCCGGACGGGGCGCCACAGTCACACCCGGTGTGGTACGACGCCGCGGACGGACAGCTGCTCATATCCACCGGCACCGACCGGCAGAAATACCGCAATATCCGGCGCGACCCACGAGTCTCGGTCTCGATCCTCGATCCCGACGATCCCTACCGCTACCTGGAAGTGCGCGGCCGGGTGGTCGATATCGAGCCGGACCCGCAGAAGGCTTTCCTCGACAGGTTGGCGCGTAAGTACCTGGATCGGGACACCTACCCGTATGCGGAGCGGCGCGGCGTCGAGCGGGTGATCCTCCACATCCGGCCCGACCACGTAGTGGCCGGTTGAGTCAGGAGTCCGTCAGCTAGCTCAGCATGCGGCCGCGGGACCAGCAACGGCCGATGGCCTCGGTGTGCAGGGTCGAACCGTCGAAGATCGCCAGGCCGATGATGCTGTGGCCGGAAGCGTGCCGATCGCCGAGTGTCGGGACGGCCGGGGCCACGCCGACGCCTTCGGCCGAAACCCAGGCCACCGCGCGACCGGTGGCCGATTCGTCCAGTCGGTGCAGGAAGCGCAGGCGGCGTTCCCGCGGGAAGCGGGACAGGCTCCATGTCGTGGTGACGACGGGCAGGGTGTTCGCAGGTATCCGGGCGATGGCGTCGGGTAGCAGGTCGATGGGGTCGCCGTGCAGGAGTAGCGGAGTGGTCGCGGTGGTCAACGCGATATCGGCGTCCAGCCGAGCCAGATGTTCGGGCCGGTCCGGCGAGACGGAGTTTCGAAGCTGATGCGCTACAACCGGGTCGGTCACGTCGATCGGATCGTTGTCGATACCGATCCGGGTGCGGACCGGAGGCATGGTCTGCATGGGGACGAGGCGTCGGCCGACGACCGCGGACGACAGTTGGACAGGAGAATGCGGGTGGCCCAGCAGGTGGCCGTTGCGGTATGTGATGCCCACGCGATCTACGGTCAGGTCGAAACCGGCACCGCAACCCACGCTTATGAGCCCGACAGTGCTCGCGCTCACCCGGCGGGCCGCTTCGGTGACGGCCGGATACAACACGGCTCGGGCCTCGGTCGACGTGGGCGCGGTCTTGCTTGCGGTTCGACTCATGTATGTGAATCGTATCCTTGAAACAACGGTTGAGACCTGAGCGGAGAAACTCGGCGGAATCTCCGGTCAAGTCTCCAACTCATGGTGGTTACCGAGTCGAACCGCCGGCGCCGATATGTCGGGCATCCGGATCCTGGCGTGGGGTCCGATCACTCTCGGCGTCGGTTTCTGTGGGGCTTCGGCCGGGCCCACGGTCGGCAGACCCGGCCGTACTCCAAAGAGTCATCACAAGACGAACCGTTGAATAACGGCGCGATATCTAAGGCGTTAGAACGCGCTGCCGGTGCCCGGCAGGCCCGGCAGCCCGGCCATCGGCAGGGGCAGGTGCGGCAGCGACGGCAAGTGCAGCGCGGGGATCGCCGGCAGCAGAGCCGGCGGGGGCGGCGGGATATACGGGTTGGGCATGTTCCAGGTCTGGTTCTGGGTGCCGCCGCCGTTGTTGTGTCCATGGCCGGCCGGCCCGTCGTGGTCGCGTCCCCCGTCGTACCCGGCGTGCGAATCGCGGTTGCCGCGGTCGGTGTGGCCGCTGTTGAACTGGTCGTTCCAGCCGTCGTAGTTCTGCCGGTTGTGGTCGCGGTATCCATAGTGGCCGTTGTCGTCCCAGCCGAAGTCGTTATCGCCGATGCCGTAGTCGCCGGGTGTGCTGTCGCCCAGCCGGTTGTCGCCGAAGTTGTGGCCGCCGTCGTTGTCGCGACCGCCGGAACTATGGGAATCGCGGTCGCTGATCTGTGCCGCGCCTGCCGGGTCCGCGAGGGCGGTGCCGGTGACGGCCAGGGGTGCGAGGGCGATAACCGCGATCGCGGCGATCCGGGCGGCGATGCGGCGGGTGCGCTGTTCGGGGTTTCGGTTCATCGGTGGTGTCCTCACTCGTCGCGCCCCGTGTGCCTCGGGCGGTTACACCTTCGGGCGCGGTTATCGATACATTCAGTACCGTACCGCTAGATAACGGCACATTCAATAGGCGCGTGTGGGCGGGCTGGTAAGCGGGGTTGTCAACGGCTTCGGCCGTGCCGATATGGGCAGTCGACCGGCCCATATCGGCCCACCGGGCATCAAGGGCAATGCCGTGGATCGCTCGTGCTGGGCCGGTTCAGGGGGTTTGGATGGCGGTGAAGGTCATGCGGTCGCCGCGGTAGAGGGAGCGGCGGTGTTCGATGGGGATCCCGGCCGGGTCGTAGGAGACGCGTTTGAGCAGGAACATCGGGGTACGGGTGTCGACGGTGAGCAGGGCGGCTTCCCGGGCGTCGGGCAGGGTTGTTTCGATGCTGTCCACCGCTTTGGCGAAAGCGATTCCGCGGCTGGCGATCTCGGCGTACAGCGACTGGGTGTAATCGAAGGTGTCGATCAGCCCGGGGTAGCGGTAGGCGGGGAGCCGGGTGGTTTCGAGACCGAGGTGTACACCGTCGGTGGTGAGGACACGTTCGAGCTGGATCACCGGATCGCCCGGGGCGATGGCGAGTTGGCCGGCGAGATCCGCGTCGGCGGTGAGCCGGGTCCAGCCGACGAGGATTCGGGTGGCGGTGCGGCCTTCGGCGCGGGCGGCTTCGGTGTAGGAGCCCAGAGCAAGGGGGAGAACGAGTTTCGGGCCGGCCACCAGGGTGGTTCTACCCTGGCGTTCGATCCGTCCGGCGACGAGTAGTTCGCGCAGCGCCTGCCGCACCGTTTCCCGGGCCACATCGAAGCGCACCGCGAGATCGCGTTCGGAGGGGACCGTGTCGCCGACGTCCAGCCCGTCGAGCAGCTCTTCGATGCTCGCGCGCACGATCTGGTGTTTGAGAACCCGGGGTTCGACGGTCGACGTCACGGTCCAACCCTACCGCGATGGTGGTCTATACCAGCTGTTAACCCAAGGTTCGCTCAACGGCAGCCCTCTGGTCTATACCAGCATGGCATTCTCGGTCCCGTGCAAGACAACAGCGATATCGCCCTGGCAGTACTGGATATGGCCGGCACCACGGTCGCCGACGACGGCGCCGTGATCGCGGCCTTCGACGATGCCGCCACCGCGGTGGGCCTGCCGGCGACCGGCCCCGAGCGCGACCACGCCCGCCGCTACGTGCTCGACACAATGGGGCAATCCAAAATCGTGGTGTTTCGTGCACTTTTCGGCTCCGAGCACAAGGCAGCCGAAGCCAACGCGGCCTTCGAATCCGCCTACGAACGCTACGTCGACGAAGGCGCGATCACGCCGATTCCTGGTGCCGCAGAAGCCATCGCGAAATTGCGCGCGGGCGGTATCAAAGTAGCGTTGACAACCGGATTCAGCCGTTCCACCCAGCGCCGCATCCTCACCTCCCTCGACTGGACCGAAGTAGCCGACCTGGTGCTGGCCCCCGCCGACGCCGGCCGCGGCCGCCCCTACCCCGACCTGGTGCTCACCGCATTGCTCCGCGCCGAGGTCGACGATGTCCGCCGAGTGGCAGTCGTCGGCGACACCGCCAGCGATATCACCTCCGGCCTCCGCGCCGGCGCCGCCATCGTGGCGGGCACCCTCACCGGCGCGCACAACGCGCAGACCCTGCGCGAGGCCGGGGCCACCCACCTCCTCGACACCGTTGCCGAACTTCCCGACCTGCTCTTATCCGCCTGATCCCGTTCGACCCCGACTCCTCCGAGGACGTTCCATGTTCTTCCGCCGCAGTCATACCGTGGCCGCCGTACTCGCCGGCCTGGCACTCACGTTGTCCGCCTGTTCCGGCTCCGATTCCGAGGCGCTGAACGAACAGGGCTATCCCGAAACCCTGACGCTCGCCGCCATCCCGGCCGAGAACTCCACCGACCTGAAGGCCAGCTACGAACCGGTGATCGCCCTGCTGGAGCGCGAAACCGGCTCGGAGATCGACTTCGTGCAGGCCTCCGACTACGCGGGGGTGGTCGAGGGACTTATCGCCGGCAATGTCGACCTCGCGTTCTTCGGCCCGTTCGCCTACGTCGTGGCCGGGGTGAACGGCGCGGAGATGACCCCGCTGGGTGCGGTCGTGCAGGACAAGGGCACACCGCCCGGCTATCAGTCCTACGGCCTCGCCCGCGCCGACAACGACCAGGTCAACGAACTCGGCGACTTCAAGGACAAGAAGGTCTGCTTCGTCGACCCGAGTTCGACGTCCGGATTCCTCTATCCCACAGCCGGGCTGATCGAGAACAAGGTGATCGAGTCCGGGGCGGAGGCGGATCTTTCCGCCGGTCTGCAGCCGATCTACGCCGGCGGCCACGACGCCTCCGCGCTCGCCATCGCGGCCGGTGACTGCGATGCCGGGTTCGCGTTCGACACCATGGTCGACAAAACCTTGATCGAGAAGGGCGACCTGAAACCGGATCAGCTGAAGACGGTCTGGAAATCGGAAACCATCGCCGGCTCCCTGTTCGCCGCGAACAACGATCTGGGCACCGAAACCGTCGACAAACTGCGCACCATCTTCACCGAGAAGGTCAATGCCGACTACATGCTCGGCGAAGGTCTGTGCACCGGCGATTGCCGGATCACCGACGAACGGGTGTGGGGCGTCGTCCCCGCCACCGACGCCGACTACAACGGCGTACGCCACGTCTGTGAAGTAACCGGCTCCGAGAAGTGCAAGGGCTGATTCGATGCCTCCCGCGCCGCACCGTCCGACCGTCGCCGGCGACGACACCGTCATCTCCGCGCAATCGGTCACCAAGAAATTCGGCGAAACCACCGCGCTCGACGAGGTGTCGTTCGAGGTGCATCGCAGCGAAATGGTTGTTCTACTGGGACTTTCCGGCTCCGGTAAATCGACCCTGCTGCGCTGCCTGAACGGCCTGCACCCGGTGAGCTCGGGCCGGGTCGAGGTCGGCGGGACCCGCGTCGACCTCGCCTCCGGGGCCCGCCTGCGCGCACTCCGGCGCGACGTGGGATTCGTCTTCCAGCAATTCAACCTGGTCGGGCGGCTCAGCTGCCTGGAGAACGTGCTCATCGGCGGGCTCGGCCGGATCGCGCTGCCCCGCTACGGTGCGCTCACCTACCCGAAACGGATGCGGGCCGAGGCGCTCCAGCATCTGGACCGGGTCGGGCTGGCCGATCTCGCCGAACGCCGTGCCGATACGCTCTCCGGCGGCCAGCAGCAGCGGGTCGCGATCGCCCGCACCCTCATGCAGCAACCCAAGGTGCTGCTCGCCGACGAACCCGTGGCCTCCCTCGACCCCGAGAACGCGGGTGTGGTGATGGATCTGCTGTTCCGGGTGTGCATCGAGGAGAAGCTGACGGTGCTGTGCACCCTGCACCAGGTGGATCTGGCGATGGGCTGGGCGCACCGGCTGATCGGGTTACGAGGCGGGGCGAAGGTGCTCGACCGCCCCGCGGTGGGTCTGTCCCGGGACGAGGTCATGGAGATCTATCAGCGGGTCGAACCGGCGGTGGCCGGGGCGAACGCGGTCGAACCGCGATGAATGCGCTGCTCGCCCCGACCCGGCCGGCCGCGAAACCACCGGTACCGAACACCATTCGCACCGTGCTGCTGCGGGCCTGCGCCGCGGCCGCGGTCCTGGCCACCCTGGCCGGTGCCTGGTACATCGATTTCGCGCCGGCCACCCTGATCGACGGTCTCGACGAGATTGCCGCGCTCCTGGAACGGATGCTGCCGCCGCGGCTCGACGACCCCGGCCGCATCTCCTCCCTCGCCGTCGAAACCCTGCTGATGGCGATACTCGGCACCGTACTGGCCGCGCTGGTCTCGGTGCCGCTGGCGTTCCTCGCCGCCCGTAACACCACTCCTCATCCCGTGGTCTACGGTGCGGCGAGGGCCGTCATCACGTTCTGCCGGGCCATGCCGGATCTGCTGTTCGCGGCGCTGTTCGTCCGCGCGCTCGGAATCGGTGTGCTGCCCGGCATTCTCGCGCTGGCGCTGCATTCGATCGGGATGCTCGGCAAACTGTTCGCCGATGCCATCGAGCAGACCGACCCGGGCCCGCGCGAAGCGGTCCGTGCGACCGGCGCCGGATACTTCCGGGAAATGCTGAACGCCGTGGTCCCGCAGGCGATTCCCTCCTGGATCAGCACTTTCGTCTACCGCATCGATATCAATCTGCGGATGTCGGTGGTACTCGGTTTCGTCGGCGCGGGCGGTATCGGTTTCGCCCTCCAGGACGCGCTGCGCGGCCTGATCTACCCGCGCGCGCTCGGCATCGTCGCCGTGATCCTGGTGATCATCGCGGCCATGGAAGTCCTCACCATCGTCATTCGCCGCACCCTGTTGACCCCGTCGAAGGCGGGTCCGCGCCGAGACCGGCAGACACGCTGCGCCTTCGGTGCGCTCCTCGCATTCACCTGCCTGGCGTCGCTGGTCGTCCTCGATATCGACCCGTTCGCGCTGTTCACCTGGCCGTGGCCGTCGTTCGAGGTATTCGGCCGGATGATCCCACCGGATTTCGGCGCGCTCGGCGCCGACCTGTTCGACGCCGCCCTCCAGACCATCGCCATCGGCCTGGTGGCGACCGCGATCGGGGTGGTGCTCTCGATCCCGCTCGGGATTCTCGGTGCCGCCAATGTCGCACCGCATCCAGCGCTGTACTGGCTGGCCCGAACCTGGATCCTGGTGGTGCGGGCGGTACCGGAACTGATCATCGCCGTGGTGTTCGTGGCGGCGCTCGGCCTCGGCCCGATCGCCGGAACCTGCGCGCTGGCCATCGGATCCATCGGTTTCCTGGGCAAACTCGTCGCCGACGCGGTCGAGGAGATCGACCCCGGGCCTATGGAGGCGGTACGCGCGGTCGGTGGCGGCTGGTGGAAAACCCTGTTCGCCGCGGTCGTCCCGCAGGCCGTCCCGGCGTTGATCGGTTCCAGCCTCTATCTGCTCGACGTCAATATCCGCACCTCGACAGTGCTGGGCATCGTCGGCGCGGGCGGTATCGGATACCTGCTGTTCGAAGCCATCCGGACACTGAACTTCGATATCGCGGGCGCGATCGTCCTGGTCGTCTTCGTCATCGTCTACACCATCGAAAGGCTTTCCGGATGGATACGCTCACTCGTCGTCTGACCCGCGCCGCCGTCTGGTCCGCCGACGGGGTCCGGGTCCGCGACGTCGAGCTACCCACTCCCGGCCCGGGGGAATTACTGGTCCGGGTGGACCTGGCCACCGTCTGCGGTAGCGATTTGCACACCGTTTCCGGGCGCCGCCCGGCGCCGTCACCGTCGATCCTCGGACACGAAGCGGTCGGACACGTGGCGGCCGCGGGCCCCGGAGCCGAACGGGAGATCGGTGAGCGGATCGTCTGGTCGGTCACCGCAACCTGCGGCCGGTGCGGGCGCTGCCGGCGCGGCTTCACCGCCAAATGCGAGCAGGTGCGCAAGGTCGGGCACGAGGCGTTCACGGGTGATTGGCCGCTGTCCGGCGGATACGCCGAACACATCCTGCTCCCCGCCGGAGTCAGCACGGTCACGGTTCCGGAGCAGGTTCCCGACGCGGTCGCCGCACCCGCGGGATGCGCGACCGCGACCGTCATGGCCGTGCTCGAGGCGGCCGGCGATATGGAAGGTCGCCGCGTCCTGATCTGTGGTGCGGGCATGCTCGGTATCACCGCTGTCGGAGCCTGTACGGAACGGGGTGCAGAGGTGCTGATCAGTGACCCGCACCCGCAGCGACAGCAACTTGCGGCGCGATTCGGCGCGACCCCGGACCCTGGCGGGACGGTGGATATCGCACTGGACTTCTCCGGTTCACCCGACGCCGTGGCAGGCGCTCTCACCCGTCTCGACCTCGGCGGACGGCTGGCGCTGGCCGGCTCGGTGACCCCCGGCCCCGCCGTCGCGTTCGACCCGGAGGCTGTGGTCCGCGGCTGGCTGACCATCACCGGTGTGCACAACTACGAACCCCGCCATCTCATCCGGGCCGTCGAATTCCTGGCCCGGACACACGGCGCCATGCCCTGGAACGAGCTGGTCGCCGACCCGGTCGCCCTGGATGCGATCGGCGCGGTTCTGGAACCCACACCGCGGGGAGTGCTGCGCGCATCGATCACCCCGTGAATGGGTATCAGGCCGACAGTGGAACGATCCGATCCAGGGAATCCCCGAGCTTGTCGGCGGTTACGTCGAGATCGTAGCGATCCTGCAGGTTGAGCCAGAATCGAGCGCTGTTACCGAACACTTTCCCGGGCCTCAGCGCGGTATCGGCAGTGATGGAACGCTTGCCGTGCACGATCTCGTTGATCCGCCGGGGCGGAACTCCGGTGATGACGGCCGGCCGGTGCTCGGTGATCCCGAACGGCTCCAGGAAATCTGCGACCAGGATCTCGCCGGGGTGGATGGGCGAAGCCAGTGGATTGTTCATCTCGTGTACCTCATGGGGTGGGTGCGGTCAGTGGTAGTCGGTTATTTCGACACGATGTGCAGCGCCGGTATGCCGGGCGAAACAGATCCTGTACTGGTATCCCGGCCGGGTCAGCGGCGCTGGATCCGGGGTTCGGGGGGTGACACCGGCCCGCGGTCCCGAAGATAGGTTTGCAGGGCATCGAGGTCGGTCGGGCCGACCGTGGTGTCGGTTCCGTGGGTGAAGGTCGTGAAACCGTCGCCGCCAGAGGCGAGGAAATTGTTGGTGCTCACCCGGTAGACCGCGACTTCATTCAGCGGGTTGCCGCCGATGCGGACCGAATCATCGATCACCTTTTCGCCGGGCGGTGCGGTGTCGTTGTAGGTGTAGGAGAGACCGGATACGGAGAGCACTGCGGGTTTGCTCGCGTTGGCCCACTGCTGTTCGAGCAGGTCGAGGATCTGACGGCCGGTGAGGGTGAGGGTGACTACCTGGTTGCCGAAAGGCTGAGTTTCGTAGATGTTTCCGTAGGTGATGGGGCCGGGGTCGATATCGGCGCGGACGCCGCCCGGGTTCATGAATGCCGCCACGGCCCGGGCGGATTCGCCGGTGACTGCGAGCATGGCGTCGGCGATCACTGCGCCCAGTGGGGATTCACCGGTCGCGCTCGCGCGGGCCAGGGGTGCGGTGGCGGTGCCGACCACTCGTCCGGCGCGATGAGCCGCCTGGCTCGCGAAGAAATCGATCAGTCCGGTGACCGCGGGGTCGGGTTCGATATCGCGGGTGACCACGCGGTTCACGGCGTCGGCGGTGACTCGGCCGTCGTCGAAACGCAGGGTGATATCAGTGATGAGCCGACCGTAGGAGGAGCCCTGGGTCACCACCTTGCCGTCGAATTCGCAGACGTAGGGCTGATGACTGTGGGCGGTGAGGATGACCTGCACGGCCGGGTCGGTGCGGGCGGCGAGCGCGGGGACGTCCGGGCTGATCTCGGCGCATCCGTTGTAGTCGGTGGTTCTCGCCGGGGTGCCCTGGCTGCCACCGTCGTGGACCAGCGCGACCACGGTTTCCGCGCCGGCAGCCTTCATTTCCGGGACGTAGCTGTTGATGGCTTCGGCCTGGTCACCGAAGGTGTAACCACGGATACCCTCCGGGAAGACGAGGTTCACCGTATCCGGAGTTACCGTGCCCACCACGCCGATCTTGTGCCCGCCGACCTCCAGCATGGTCCAGGCCCGGACCTCCGGCGGCGGCTCGCCGCGGGCGTCGGTCAGGTTGGCGGCCAGGAAATCGAAATCCGCGCCGGTGAACGGTGCACCGGGAGAGCAGCCATCCAGGGCGCAACCACCCTTGCTCAGCCGCGCCAATTCGAGCACGCCGTGGTCGAGTTCGTGATTGCCCACCGCCGAAACCTCGGTTCCGATCTCGTTCAGGAACGCGATGGTCGGTTCGTCATGGAAGAGCGAGGACACCAGCGGACTGGCGCCGATGTTGTCGCCGGCCGACAGGACGGCGCTGTCCGGATAGGTCGCACGCAACCGGTCCAAGTGGGTAGCGAGGTAGGCAGCCCCGCCTGCGGTGTATTCGCCGATCGAGCCGTTGCTCGCCTCCGGCGGTGCCAGATGCCCGTGCAGGTCGTTGAAACCGAACAGATGCACTTCGCCCGGTCGGGCCGCGGGGAGGTCACCGGTCGAAACCAGCGGTACGGCGCCGGGCGGCGCGGGTTCACCGTTCCCGGAACACCCGGCCAGCAGGACGACACTCAACGCGACAGCGCACCCGGACGCGGCCCGACGCAGAACGCTCATATCGCCCCACTCTGACAGCGCAGTTCGGCCATCGGACAACGCCACGGTGAACTCCTGCCGCCGCCGCGTCGATAAGTGGCTGCCGTCCGGCGATGATTTCCGTCCTCCGGCCTCGTCGGCATTGGATGGAGGCAATCGGTGAGCCCGGTTGCCCTGATGTCCGATGTACGACCGTTGCCAGGAGGTGTCATGCGCACGCTCGCGATCACCCAGAATATCACCGTGGACGGTGCGATCGAAATGCTCGATGACTGGTTCGACCCGCAGGAACAGGGGGACGACAAGGAGCTACTCGACGAGACCCACCGCCAGGATCGGGCGGCCGACGGATTTCTGGTCGGCCGGCAGACCTTCGAGGACCTGCGTGGTTACTGGCCGCAGCAGACCGAAGATCCCACCGGCATCACCGAATACCTGAACACAGTGCAGAAGTATGTGGTCAGTTCGACTCTCACCGACCCGGGCTGGGAGAACTCGACGATTCTGACCGGCGATGCGGTCACCGAGGTCGCCGCGCTCAAACAGCGTCCGGGGGCCGATATCGTTGTCACCGGCAGTATCACGCTATGCCATACGCTGATCACGGCCGGGCTGGTGGACGAGTATCGGCTGTTCACCTATCCCGTGGTTCAGGGCCGGGGGCGCAGACTCTTTCCGGACGGGTACTCGACCCCGGCGTTGCGGCTCACCGACAGCAAATCCTTCCGGTCCGGGATCACCTACACCTGCTACGCCGCGCGCTGAATTCGGGAGCCACTCCGCGCCTCGAGGTCGGGGCGTGTCCAATCCACAGATTCTTACGGGCGTTTTCATCAGCAGTTGGAGAGCGGGTTCCGAGTTGCGCTCATCCGGCGCGCGGGACGCGATGTTGGACTACCCTGGGCACGCATTACGGAAAAGCGTTACCCACGTGGGTAACTCGGCAAGGAGTGGTTGATGGCGGTACGGAAACTGGCGGAGGAATACTACGAGCTCATCGACTCCGGGCGGCTCGACGAGGCGGCCGCGCTGATGACCGATGATGTGAAGCTGACCTTTGCGAACGCCGAACCGGTGACCGGCCGGGATGCGGCGACCGCGTCCATCCAGTACGTACTCGACCAGACCACGAAGATCGAACACAAGGTGGTGCACTGGATCGAACCGCATCCGGCGACCGACGGTGTCACCGAGGTGATGTTCGAGATCCGGATCCACTACTGGCTGAAGAGCGGTAAAGAGGTCGATATCCCGGGCGCGGTGTACGCGACGGTGAACGCGGACAACAAGATCACCGAACAGCGCCTCTACGGTGATCTCACCGAGGTTTTCGCCGGCTGATCCCAGCCCCGGCACAGGCGGCCCCGGGCGAATATGCCCGGGGCCGCCTGTCGTTGCCTACTTCGGTGCGGTCAGGTCGTAGACGGTTATGCCGTCGACCTCCTGTGCGGTGAAATGCTCCTGCACCCACTGCGTGATGTCCGCACCCGTCCCGGTCCGGCCGCCGGGTCCGCCGCCGCTACCGGCGAGGAAGTAGTGGATCTGCCCGGATTCGACGTAGTGCCGGAACTGTTCCAGGGTGGGCGAGGGGTCGCTGCCGTTGAAACCGCCGATCGGCATGACCGGCTCTTCGGTGGCCAGCTGGTATCCGGCCGCGCTGTTGGCGGATACGGTGGCCGCGGCCCAGGTGTAGGCCTCGGCGTTGTCCGTCAGCAAGGCGACCAGGGCGTCGCTCGGTTCGCTCGCCCCCATCACGCCGCCGCCGGGGCTACCGCCCATCCCGCCGGGCCGGCTCATTCCGCCGTTGCGTGAGGTCCCGTCGCCCGCGGGCGCGCCGTCGCCGCGGGCCGCGCCGGTGATCCCATCGGTCGGGTCGGCAGCGCCGTCGCCGGTGCTACCCGCAGTCCCGGAATCCCCGGTCCCGGTGCCGTGGGTTCCGCCGGGCACAGCGGGCAGGCCGGCCGCCCCGCCCGGCCCGCCGTCGGTTCCGTCCGCCGCACCGGGTGTTCCGTCGGGTATACCCGGCACCCCGCCCGGTCCGGTACCGCCGTTCGGCATACCCGGTGGCCGCATACCCCCGAACATCCCGGTGCTCGGGCCGGCAGTCGGGATCGGACCGCTGTGGGTGGAATTCAGTGTGTCGACGGTATAGGCGGTCGGGCCGGCCAACCCCACCGCCGCGGCGAGCAGGGCTGCCGCCACAGCAGCGCGCCGGGGGAGCGGTAGCAGGAGCACGAGGGTCGCGATGATGCCGCCCACCAGGATCGTCCAGCGCAGCCACGGCAGGAAATCCGCACTGCGCGACAGCAGCAGCCACGCGGTCGCAGTGGTCGCCCCGACCGCAGCGGCCGCCGCCGTACGCACCCACCAGCGCGACCGGTTGCGCCAGAACAACACCGCACCGATACCCACCAGCGCAGCGAGCGCGGGCGCCAGTGCCACCGTGTAGTACTGGTGGAAAATTCCCGCCATGAAGCTGAACACCAGTCCGGTGATCAGCAGCCACCCGCCCCACAGCAGCACCTGGGCCCGCGCGGCGTCGGTACGTGCCGCCCGGCCGCGCAGCAGCAGACCCGTGACCAGCGCGATCAGTGCCGCGGGGAGTAGCCAGGCGATCTGCCCGCCCTGGGCGTGATCGAACATCCGGGTTATCCCGGTCTGCCCCCACATTCCGTTTCCGCCCGGCGGTAATTCGCCGCCCGGGCCCACGCTGCCGGTCTCGTTACCGTTCAACCGGCCCAGCCCGTTGTAGCCCAGGGTCAGCTCGATAATCGAATTGTTCTGCGAGCCACCGATATACGGCCGGGAATCGGCCGGCCACAGCTCCACCGTCAGCAGCCACCACCCGGCCGCGACCACCATGGCCGCGCCCGCGGCGAACAATTGCGCGACCCGCTTACCGAGTTTCGGCGGGCCCGCGAACAGGTAAACCAGCGCGAGCACCGGCACCACCAGCATGACCTGCAACTGTTTGGCCAGGAAACCGAAACCGATACAGGTGCCGGTGAGCACCAGCCAGCGCCAGCGGCCGTCGTCCAGTGCGCGCGTCATCGCCCACACCGCGGCGACCATCAGCAACACCAGCAGGGCATCGGGATTGTTGAACCGGAACATGAGGGCGAACACCGGTGTCACTGCCATGACGAGACCGGCGATGAGTCCCGCGGCGGGGCCGAACGAACGCCGGACGGTCGCCCAGAGCAGCGCGACCGTCGCCAGGCCCAGCAGGACCTGCGGCACCAGCATGCTCCAGCTGTTCATGCCGAACAGCCGGACCGACAGTTCCATCACCCACAGCGAGGCCGGTGGTTTGTCCACGGTGATGGAATTCGCGGCATCGGAGGAGCCGAAGAAGAACGCCTTCCACGACTGCGAACCGGCCTGGACGGCCGCGGAATAGAAGGAGTTCGCCCAGCCGTTCGCGCCCAGGTTGTAGAGGTAGGAGAGTCCTGTGGCGAGCAGCAGCACCGCCAGCGCCGGATACTCCCAGCGGGCGGCGCGGGAGGGCCCGGTGTTGCGGGCGGGGACAGATTCTGTGGTCGAAGGGGGCACGACGGTGAGAGTCATCGGCCGGCCCCCACCGCGTGCTGTGCTGACCGGGTGGTGTCGCGGAACACCCAGCGCAGTCCGACGAAACGCATGAGGGTCGCGATCAGGTTCGCCACGACCAGCACGAACAGTTCCAGCTGGACCGGTGCCGCGGGGGCCCAGTGATGCAGCGCGAACAGCGATCCGCTGGTCACCAACAGCCCGAATCCGAATATCAGCAGGCCCTGGAACTGATGCGATACCATCCCGCGCTGTCCGCGCACCCCGAAGGTGAATGCGCGATTGGCGGCGGTATTCGCCAGCGCGGTGATCAGCAGGGCCGCGAAGTTCGCGATCTGCGCGCCGGTCACCGGTTGTATCAGCAGATAGAGCAGCACGTACGCGAGCGTGGAACCGGCACCCACCAGCGCGAACCGGATCAACTGACCGACCATGCCCAACGGCACACCCGGGACCAGCGGCTCCCGGCCCACCGCGCGGCGCAGCTCGGCCAGCGGTAGTGATCCGGTGGTCAATGCCCGGCCCATCCGCCAGATCCCCCGCAGGTCCTTGCGGGCGGTATCGACGATATCCACTCGGCTGTCGGGATCGTCGATCCAATCCACCGGGATCTCGTGGATCCGCAGCCCGGCGCGTTCGGCCAGTACCAGCAGTTCGGTGTCGAAGAACCACTCACCGTCCTCGACAAGCGGCAACAGGGTGCGCGCCACCTCGGTGCGCATCGCTTTGAACCCGCATTGGGCATCGGAGAAACGGGCCCGCAGCGAAGCCTTCAACAGCAGGTTGTAGCTGCGGGAGATGAATTCGCGTTTGGGTCCGCGCACGACCCGGGAGCCGGGGCTCAGCCGGGTGCCGATCGCCAGATCGGAATGGCCCGAAACGAGCGGCGCGACCAGCGGGAGCAGGGCATCGAGATCGGTCGACAGATCGACATCCATATAGGCGACGACCTGCGCATCCGACTCCTGCCACACAGTTCGCAACGCCCGGCCGCGGCCCTTGGCCTCGAGATGCACCACACGGATATCGCCGAGTTCGGCGGCGAGCAGTTCGGCCACCGCGAGCGTGGCATCGGTGCTGGCGTTATCGGCGACGGTGATGCGGGCCGGGAACGGGAATCCGCTACCCAGATATTCGTGCAGGCGGCGTACACAGACGCCGAGGTCGGTCTCTTCGTTGTACACGGGGACGACCACATCCAGCACTGGGGGCGATGATGGGCCGTCGACTTGTTCCGCCGGTCCGGCGACGGTCACGGTCTCGGTCATATCGACCAGACTCGACCGGCGAGCTGGGGCCGGGCTCCAGCCAACCTGGGAGGTTCCTGTGTCCCCGTCAGCTAGTATGCTAGCATACTAGGGTGGGCGATGAAGACGTCAAACAGTTCAACGTGTACCTGCCGGTCGGATTGATCAAGCAGGTCAAATACCGCGCCATCGAGTCCGAGCAGTCCCTGTCCGCATTGGTGGCCGACGCGTTACGCGCCTACCTCGAGACCGAAGAAGAGCAATGACGTCCGGGTCCGGAGAAGGGAAAGAGATATGTCGATCGAAGGCATCGAAGCTGTATTCCTGGAGACACACAACTGGGGCCGAGCGGCCAAGTTCTTCCAGGCATTGGGCTACACCCTGGAATTCGAAACCGACCATGCATCCGGGCAATTCCGGAGCAGCACCGGGCCTTATGTATTCATCGCCGAGGTGCCCGCAGACAAACAGCCCCGGACGCAGCTCGTACTGAAGGTGCCCGATGCCGATGCGCTCCGGCTCGACCCCGCTGTCGAGGTGGTCACACCATTCGAGAACACCCACTTCGGAACACGCGAGATGACCGTGCGTGACCCCGACGGACGCCTCTGGAGCCTGCAGGCTCCGCCCGGCGAAGCACCCGACGAGGGAGAACATCATGCCGGCTGATCAGGTCGAGGCACCGGAGAACACCGCCGAACGGGTCGCCCTCTGGCGGGCGATGCACCTGCAGGTCGACCCACCGCCGCATGTGCTCGCCGATGAGATAGGCCTGCAACTGCTCGCACCCGATGGCGGATGGCGTTCCCGTCCCGATATGAACCCGCAGGCCACCAGTACCTTCCGGGCAGCCATTGTGGCCCGGGCACGGTTCATCGAGGATCTCGTTGCCGGGCAAGTGGACAAGGGCGTTGCGCAGTACGTCATCCTGGGCGCCGGCCTGGACACTTTTGCCCAGCGCAGACCCGAGCTGGTCGGCCGCCTCCAGGTATTCGAGGTCGATCAGCCCGGCCCGCAAGCCTGGAAGCGCCGCCGGCTACTCGAACTCGGCTATGGGATTACCGACGGGCTCCACCTGGTGCCGGTTGATTTCGAGGCGAGTGAGAACTGGTGGAACGAACTCCCCGCCGCGGGTTTCGACCCGCATCGGCCCGCGGTCGTCGTCTCCGCCGGTGTTTCGCACTACCTCACCGAAGAGGCCAATGCGGCGACGTTGCGTCAGATCGCCGGACTCGCCCCCGGATCGATATTCGCGATGACCTTCCTCCTGCCCCCCGAACTCCTCGACGATGCGGACCGTCCAGGGCTCCGGACCAGCGAAGAAGGCGCCAAAAGCTCCGGAACGCCGTTCATCAGCTTCTACACCCCCGCGGAAATGACGGCACTCGGCCGCGCGGCCGGGCTCACCGAAACCCGCCACGTTTCGGGCGCTTCACTTGCCGGCCGCTACTTCTCCGGCCGGACCGACGGCCTGCGCCCGTCGAGCGGTGAAGATCTCCTGCTGGCCACCCTCTGACCAGTTCGGCGTGGAACCCGAGGGGCCGCCGATCTACTCGCCGCGGCGGCGGTGGGTAGATCGACGGCCCGGCAGTTCGTATCAGGAATAGATCGCCGCCATCTTGTCCTGGTACCACTGCCCGGTCGTGGTGCCCGACCCTTGGTGGAGCGACCCGAGCCGCGGCAGCGGTTCGATCCATGCGTCGTGGTTGGGCAGGTGGAAGAACGGGATGGATACGCGCGCGCCGGAACCGGCCTGCGCGGGGTTGACCACCCGGTGCGGCGTGGAAACCCAGGCGCCGCCGGTCCAGAACGCCATCATGTCGCCGATATTGATGACGAAAGCACCCGGGACGAACGGTACGTCCCGCCAGGTATCGCCGCGGCGTACCTGCAGGCCGCCGATATCGTCCTGGTAGAGGATGGTGAGGCTACCCCAGTCGGTGTGCTCTCCCTTGCGTAGCTGCCCGGGAAGCGGAGTACGCGTCTGCGGATAGTAGTAGTTCGCGACGATGGTCGAGATGTGCCGGTCGATCTTGTCGGCGAAGAAATGCCGATCCAGGCCGAGGGTCAGGGCGAACAGTTCCATCAGGTCCGCCGCCAAACCCTCCATGGCAGATATGTATTCGAACCAGGTCTCGCGGAACCCGGCCGGTTCGTGCGGCCAGAGATTGGACCTCGCCCACGGCGCGGCGTCGTCGAACTGTGCCCGGAACTCGGGGCTGCCATCGCCGAGAACATTGCAGCTGAAGATCTCGCAGAGGTCGGCGGGCGTATCGAGGCCGCTGCTCTTCGCGGCGCTGCCTGCCTGATACCGCAGCCCTCCTGTTTCGGCTGTGGCCAGGACACGGTCCTTTTCCTCGCGGGGGAGCTGGAAGAATTCCAGTGTGGTCGTGTACATGCGGTCGATGAGTGCGGTGGTCACGCCGTGTTCGACGACGACGAAGAACCCGGAGGTCGCACACGCGGTCCCGATGGCCCGGGCTATGGCCGCCCGGCCTTCGGGAGTGTCCCTGGTGGACAGGTCGATTACTGGAACGTAGTCGTCGACGAGGGTGATCGGCGATGAGTGGTCGAAATCGGTGGGCACTGATGTCTCCTTGTGGTCGTAGCCGGCAATGGATCAGTTCGGCAGTGTGTTCAGCTCCCTTTTGTCGAGGTCGGTTGTGGTTCGGGGACGGTCGTTGCCGATGACCAGCCACCCGATCAGCGCAGCTGCCAGCAGCACACCGGCGGCGACGGTCAGTGCCACCGAAAAACCTTGTACCGTAGCGGAATCCGCCGACACGCCCTTGGCGACTATCGCGGCAGCGGCGACCGAGGCTGCCAGGGTGTTGAGCAGCGCTGTCCCGAGCGCTCCACCGAGTTGCTGGACGGCGTTGTATGCCGCGGAGGCGATACCGGCGTCGGTGGTCGAGACCTGGGCGGTGGCCAGGCTCGTCGCGGGCGTCATAACGCAGCCGAGTCCGAGGCCGATCAGCAGTTGCGCGGGCAGCAGGTACAACGCGAAGACATTGTCCGTATCGGCGGTCAGGCGAGTGAGGATCAGCATCCCCGCGGCGGTGATTGCCAGTCCGGCGACGATCAGCAGACGCGGGGTGATCCTGGGCAGCAGCGTTCCCGCGACCCCGGTCGCGCCGACCGCGATACCGGCCGCGGTGAGCAGGAATACGACCCCTGCCTGTACGGGCGAATACCGCAGCACTCCCTGCATGTAATAGGTCATGAACAGGTAGAAGCCGAACATGGCCACCTGGGTGAGACCGATGGTGAGCAGGGCGCCACCGCGTATGCGGTGGGTGATGATCCGCAGTGGCAGAAGTGGAAGCGATATGCGTGACTCGACCAGAACGAACAATCCCAGCAGCGCCGCTCCCGCCGTGAGGAGCAGCAGTACGACCTGATCACCCCAGCCCCGTCCCTCCGCGAGGGTGAACGCGTACACCAAGGCGACAAGGCCGGCGGCGCTAGTGATCACGCCGGGTATATCGAAGCTCCGCAGACCCGGCCGCGCAGTACCCCGCGGCAGAAAAAAGGCTCCGAGCAGCGCCGCTGCCGCGATGGGAATATTGACGTACAAGCACCACCGCCAGTTGGCGTGTTCAGTGAGGATCCCGCCGGCGACCATGCCGACCGCCGACCCGCCCGCGCCGACAGCCGCGAACACCCCGAAAGCCCGGCTCCGTTCGCGCGCCTCGACGAATGTCACGGTCAGCAACGACAGTGCCGCGGGCGCGAGCAGTGCCGCGAAAACTCCTTGGCCGGCCCGGGCGGTGAACAGCAATCCGGCGCCCTCGGCCGCCCCGCCGAGCGCCGACGCCACGGCGAACCCCGCCAGGCCGATCACGAAGGCGCGCCGGTGGCCTATCGCCCCACTGATCCGGCCTCCGAGAAGCAGCAACCCACCGAAGGCCAGGGCATACGCGGTGACCACCCACTGGCGGTTCGCGTCGGACAGGCCCAGTTCGGCCTGCACCGACGGGAGCGCGATATTCACGATCGTCGCGTCCAGCACCACCATCAGCTGTGCGGTGGCGATCACGGCCAGTGCCCACCAGCGATGGTTGCCAGGCGCCGGGCTGTCCGGACTTTCTGTCGAACTCATACTCTCGCTCCCGAACGTTGGTCTAGGTCTAGAACATTGATCTAGTGATTGATCACCGTACTAGAGTGAGGCCATGAGTGCGGCCGACGAAGAGACGCAGATCACACGTACTGCCGGAAAGGGGGGTCTGAAGTCGGGTAAGGGCGCGCGCAACGTCTGGCTCAAGGCCGCCCGCGCACCGCGAGAGGAACCGACGCTCAATCGCGCCCGGATCGTCGATGAAGCCATCGCGCTACTCGACAGCGAAGGCATCGAGCGATTGACCATGCGGCGGCTGGCCGAACGTCTCGGGCACGGTTCGACAACTCTGTACTGGCACGTCGACACCAAAGACGATGTTCTCGACCTGTGCCTCGATGCCATCTACGACGAGGTGCCGCTACCCGATCCGGCCGGGAACTGGCGCGATGAGATCACCGAGATGCTCACCGGCTGGCGCACGGTGATGCTGCGGCACCGGTGGTCGACCGCGTTGGTGGGCCGGCCGATGATCGGACCGAACATTTTGGCGCGCATGGAGTTCCTGCAGGCGTCCCTGTTGCGTGCCGGGCTCACCGATACTCGCCTCGCCGCGGCGACCTGGGGGCTGTACAACCACGTCATGGGCTCGGTGGTGACACGTGCCGGATGGTATATGCCCGCCGATGAGCGGGTGCAGGCGCAACAGCACCTGTCCGAACACGGCGACAGTTACCCGACCCTCGCCGCGCACGGCTATATGCTCGCCGACGACTGGGACGGCACATTCAACCGGAGTCTGGACTATCTGCTCGACGGTATCCATGCGCATGTGACCGGCGGCGAAGACTGAGGACCCGGCCGCCCCGGCCACATCCCGCACCGGGTGCACATTCCGCGTCGGGGGTGCACATTCCGCGCCGGGCGGCTCGACCCGTTGTCGCGCTCACCGGCGCGGGAACAACGGAGCTTCGGCCGGCCGCGACTCCTACGACCGGACCGAACTCGTGCCGCGCGGGGGGCATTTCAGTTGTCGGAGGGCCGATGCATCGGCGAATCGGCTACGGATCAGGTGGAACCTCGTTGTTCTCGCCACACCGTTGTGGTTCTGCTCCGTAACGCCCTCAGTATGCGCGCGGGCACCGACAGGTTCGGGTCAGTGCAGCCGCCACAGCGGGGACACCGGACCGTGCCCTTTGCCCAGGTCGTAGGCGGCGTCGAGGCAGCGGCGGGTCCATTCCTTGGCGAATTCGAAGGCGTCGGGTACCGAGTAGCCGTTGGCCAGTGCACAGGCCAGGGCGGCGGCGAGGGTGTCGCCGCCGCCGTGGTCGTTGCCGGTGGCGATGCGGGGTGCCCGGAATTCCAGGAAGCGTTCACCGTCGAACAGCAGGTCGGTGCTGTCGGGGGAGGTGCGCAGATGCCCGCCCTTCACCACCACCCATTGCGGGCCGAGCGCATGCAAGGCCTCGGCCGCCGTCCGTGCCGAGGCCGTATCGGTGACCTGCACCCCTGTCAGCAGCCGGATCTCGTCCAGGTTCGGCGTCACGATCGTGGCCAGCGGAAACAGTGTGTAGCGCACCGCGTCCAGGGCCTCGGTGTGCAAGAGCGGGTCGCCGTGCATCGACGCCGCGACGGGGTCCACCACCAGCGGCGCCGAGCCGTCGCGCCCGATCCCGACCTCCCGGCAGACCGCGGCCACCGCTTCGATGATGGCGCTGGAGGCCAGCATTCCCGTCTTGGCGGCATCGATGCCGATATCGCCGGCCACCGACCGCACCTGATCGGCCACCACCTGCGGCGGGACCTCGTGGAACCCGCTCACCCCCACCGAGTTCTGCACGGTCACCGCGGCAACCGCCACCAGCGCATGCACTCCACACAGCGCCATGGTGCGGGTATCGGCCTGGATCCCGGCACCGCCACCCGAATCGGTCCCGGCGATGGTGAGCACCCGCACCGGGGTCTGTCCCGGCGGGGTCAACGGCAACAAATTCACGCAGTCACCCTACGTGGGCCTGGTCGCGGCCGGGCTCGGTGCCGACGGCCCACCCGAGCCGGTGGCCGGAACGAGCTGATCGCAGTGCGGTTGGTGACCGGCCTCGTCCCCGGTAGCTGTCAGACCCAGGCCTTGATCGGTTCGGTGTCGAGGGTGAGTCCGACCGGGGCGGCCCATTCGCCCTGTCCGACGAATGCGTCGGCATCGGCGAGGACACCGTCCGGCCGGGCCCTGCCTTTGCGGTATGCCTCGACCTGCAAGCCCTGCTCGATGCTGAGGAACAGTTCGGGCCGAGCCAGGATGAACACAGACCGGCCAACCGGGCGAGTTCCTCGAACTCCTCGGTAGTCATGATTTCCTCCTTCCCGTCAGCGGATGGTCTGGTCGATGAGGCGGCGGGCCGCGCGGTCGGTGCGTTCGGTATCGCCGGTGATGTGGCGGTCCTGGAGGATGCCGCGGAGGCCGGAGATCAGCAGGGTGGCGACGACTTCTGGGTCGTCCAGCGAAACGAGTTCGCGCAGCCGGGTGGTCAGGGTGGAGGTGAAGGTCGCGATGGCTTGGTCGGCATAGCGGGCGTACGGGGCCGAGGGGGCGCAGGCTGCACCGAGGACTTGCAGCATCACGGTGTTGCTGACGGCTTCGGGACCGGCGGCGTTGGAGCGATAGAAGCCCCACAGGCGTTCGCGGAGCGCGGTGGCGTCGTGGATATCGGCGAATACGGCGTTGAGGTCGGGGCGGTGCGTGGACAGGGCCTGGACCAGTAGTTCTTCTTTGGTGCCGAAGTAGTAGATCAGCATGCGGGAGCTGGTGCCGAGCGCGGCGGCCAGGGGGCGGAGGGAGAGGTCCGCGAGGCCGTGTTCGGCGATATAGCGGACCACGGCGTCGAGGAGTTCGGCGCGTTTGGCGTGGTCGAGGGGGCGGGCCATGGGTTGACTGTAGCGAACGCTACAGGTATTGATGAACCCCGTGAATGTACCGATCGCTTCAGGAACTCGGCCGGTTTCCGACCACGTGGTTGTCACCGCCTATGCGGGAGCCACCTCGCTGGCCGACGATATGGACGACACCTGGGCCGCGCTGCTACGCGGCGAAACCGGTATCACCACCCTCGACGACGATTTCGTCGCCGAATACGACCTGCCGGTACGTATCGGCGGCAAACTGAAATCGCATCCCGGCGCCGAGCTCACCCGGGTCGAACAGCGGCGGCACTCGTATGTCGAGCAGCTCGCCCTGGTACTGGGCCGGCGGGTCTGGGCCGCGGCGGGCCACCCCGAGGTGGAGGGTGAGCGGCTCGCGGTCTGTATCGGCACCGGGCTGGGTGGCGGCGATGCGCTCATCGACGCGGTCGATGCCATGCGGGCGGGCGGGTATCGCAAGGTTTCACCGATGTCGGTACCGATGGTCATGCCGAACGGTCCCGCGGCGACCGTGAGCCTCGAAATCGGCGCGAAAGCAGGGGTTTTCGCCCCCGTCTCCGCGTGTTCCTCGGGAACCGAGGCGATCGCTCATGCATGGCGGCTGATCGTCACCGGAGAGGCCGATGTCGTGGTCGCGGGCGGTGTGGAAGGCCATATCCACGCCGTGCCGATCGCGAGTTTCGCCATGATGCGCGCGATGAGCACACGTAACGGCGAACCGGAGCGGGCCTCCCGCCCGTTCGACCGGGACCGCGACGGTTTCGTGTTCGGTGAGGCCGGCGCCCTGATGGTCCTCGAATCGGAGCGGCACGCCCGCGCCCGCGGCGCCCGTATCCACGCCCGGATTCTCGGGGCGGGTATCACCTCCGACGCGTACCACATCGTGGCCTCCGACCCGGCCGGCGTGGGCGCGGCCCGGGCCATGCGTAAAGCGATCGCGACAGCGGGATTGCAGCCCACCGATATCCGGCATGTGAACGCCCACGCCACCTCGACCTCGATCGGCGACGCGTCCGAGGCCGCGGCGATTGCCGCGGTGACACCGGAAGCTTCCGTCTATGCACCCAAATCGGCGCTGGGCCATTCCATCGGTGCGGTCGGTGCGCTGGAAACGATCCTGACCGCGCTCACAGTGCGCGAACAGGTCGTCCCGCCCACGCTCAACCTCGACAATTCCGACGCCGACCTCGATATCGTGCACGGCTCCGCGCGCCCGCAGGCTTGCGAGTACGCGCTGACGAACTCTTTCGGATTCGGCGGGCACAACGTCACCCTCGCCCTCGGCCGGGCCTGATACGGCGTTGCCGGGCCAGTAGGTCGAAATCGGCGCCGGATCGATGTCGACTACGCGAGCCCGGCTCCGACGTTCCCGGGGAGGATGGATCGGACGGGTCCGTCCACCACCGAGTGAGGAGTAGGTCGTGAAATACGTGATCCTGATCCATTCGAACCCGCAGCCGTGGGGCCACCCGACCGGTGACTACCTGGCCGAATTCCAGGCGCTTCCGCAGGCCGAGCAGGACCGTATCAGCGGTGATTTCGAACGTTTGCTCACCGAGATGCAGGAGAAGGGGGAGTTGCTGGGCGGTGAGGCGCTGGGCTCGCCGGATGCCGCGCAGTTGTACCGGTGGGATGCCGGCCGGGCGGTGGCCGGTGACGGCCCCTACTCCGAGGCCAAGGAGCATCTGGCCGGGTTCTTTCTCATCGATGTGGAGGATCACGCGCGGGCCGAGGAGATCGCGGCAGTGTTCGCGGGACCCGGCGAGACCGTGGAACTGCGGCCCACGATGTGGCCGGGAGGCGACGACAGGTGACCGCCGATACCCTGGCGGTGGCCGAGGTGTGGCGCCGGGAGGCGCCGCATATCCTCACCGCGCTGCTGCGCCGCCACGGCGACCTCGGTGAATGCGAGGACGCCGCGCAGGAGGCGGCCGAGGCGGCCACGGTGCAGTGGGCCCGGGACGGGGCACCGGACAATCCGCGGGGCTGGCTGATCCGGGTGGCATCGCGGCGTCTCATCGACCGGGTACGCGCCGAGCATGCGCGGGCCGGCCGCGAAGTGACAGCGGCCGTGGTGCAGCCGGCCGATACCGGTTTCGCGCCCGCCGCCGACCTTCCCGGATCCGAATCCGCTGACGATACGCTGCGGCTTTTCCTGCTGTGCTGCCATCCGAGCCTCACCCGGTCGTCCCAGGTGGCGCTGACGCTGCACGCGGTGGCCGGGATACCGGCCGATCGGATCGCGGCCGCCTATCTGGTCCCCGAACGCACGATGGCGCAGCGACTCACCCGGGCGCGAGCGATATTGCGCCGAGCGGGCGCCCGGTTCGAACTACCCGGTCCGGCGGATCTGCCGGACCGGGTAGCCGCGGTGCTCGACACCTGCCATTTGATGTTCACGGCCGGACATACCCTCAGCGCCGGTGCGTCCGTGCATGATCCGGGCCTGGCGGCGGAGGCGATACGGCTGACCCGGATTCTGCACCGGGCGGTCCCCGATCATGACGAGGTTGCGGGCGCGCTGGCGCTCATGCTGCTCACCCACGCCCGCGCCGCCGCACGAACCGATGCGCGCGGTGAACTTGTGCCGCTGGCGGAGCAGGACCGTGGCCGGTGGAACGGCAAGGCGATCGCGGAGGGGGTCGGCATTCTCGAACGGGTACTGCCCCGCGGGCATATCGGTCGCTACCAGCTCGAGGCTGCGATCGCTGCCGTCCATGCTGAAGCTCTCACCTGGAAGAGCACCGACTGGCGGCAGATCGTCGTGCTCTACGCCATGCTCGACCGCGTGGCGCCGAGCCCTGCGGTAACCCTCAACCGGGCAGTCGCGGTCGCGATGGTGGCGGGCCCGGAAGCCGGGCTGCGGCTGACCGAGCCGCTGCTCGACGAACCTGCCATGCGACGCCATCATCGCACCTACGCGGTCCGTGGTCACCTGCTCGAAATGGCCGGCGACCCGGAGGCGGCACGGGTGAGTTACCGTCGTGCCGCCGCGCTTACGGCAAGCCTGCCGGAACAGCGTTATCTCAACGCCCGTCTGTGTCGCCTCGACCTGCCCTGAGTTCGTCCTGCCCCGTGGGGGCCGGAACAGGGTTATGTGCGCCGGCCCGTGCCGGGCGGTGGAACGGACGCAGGAGCCGGTCGGCAGAACCTGGAGCGGAGGCCGTCCGAATGCCCGTGTCCGCCGACCCGGCACCCGTCAAACCGGCGGCCGCCCCGGCATCTCAGCCCGGAACCTTGTCCAGGAACCCGAGCACTGTGTCGATACGACCCTGTTCGTCGGTGACCAGGACGTCGAATCCGATGATCACGGGTTCCGCGCCGGCCGGCCCCAGACCCCACTGGAAACGGACCTGGCGGTGGTGGTTGTCCGGTTCGCCGACCTGGGTGAAGACGAATCCCGGGAACTGTTCGTGCACGGCGCCGATGGTGGTGGCGATGGCGTCACGGCCGGCCGCGTCGGCAAGCGGATCGGTGTAGGTGGCCTCCGGTGCCCAGTGTTCGGTGAGCAGAGCGGTCCGGGCCTGCGGGTCGGTGCTGTTCCAGGTCTGCAGGTAGGTGCGGACGATGTCGTTCATCGGGTGATCCTTCCGGGTCGGGGTGATGTTGTGTTCACAGCATCGCCACGAACCGGCGTGCTGACGATTACCTCGGAGGTAATGGGATCGGCTACCGGAACGGCTAGCCTTTGAAGTGTGGCGACAGTGGACACCGAATCCCAGGTAGGCGGCCTGATCCGCGCATGGCGGGAGCGGCGCCGGCTGAGCCAGTTACAGCTGGCCGCGCAGGCGGAGGTGTCCACGCGGCATCTGAGTTTTGTGGAGACCGGCCGGTCGCGACCCACCCGCGAGATGATCGAGCGGCTCGCGGCGCATCTGGACGTACCACTGCGGGAACGCAATGAACTGCTGCTCTCGGCGGGTTATGCGCCGCGCTACGGCCAGCGTGATCCGGACGCACCCGAATTGCGCGCGGTGATGGATGCCTTCCGCACTTTGCTCGACGCGCACCTGCCGCATCCGGCGCTGGTGCTGGACCGCTGCTGGGACGTGGTCGATCGCAATACCGCCACCGATGTGCTGCTCGAGGGGTGTGCGCCGGAGCTGCTGGAACCGCCGGTCAATGCGATCCGGATCTCCCTGCATCCGGACGGCCTGGCGCCGCGGATCCGTAACCTGGGCCAGTGGCGGGGGCATCTGCTGAGTCAGATCCGGTCCCGGCTGGCGGCGACCGGGGATCCGCGCTTGCGGTCACTGCTGGCGGAGGTGTCGGCCTACCCCTGCCGGGATACGGGGACAGCGGCGCGGGCGGATGTGGTGGTGCCGCTGCGGTTGAGCATGGGCGATACGGAGTTCTCCTTCTTCAGTGTCACCACATCGGCGATGTCGGCCACCGATGTGACGATCGATGAGTTGCATATCGAGGCCTTCTACCCGGCGGACGAGGCGACGGCGCGGGCCTTCCGCGCGCCGTAGGACCGATGTAGACGCTCGCTTATGTAGGAGAGCGTTCGAGCGATGTTCCGTCTCGCTGCTGTCGGTTGTACTGGATTCAGTCATCAGCCAACAGTTTTCGACCAGGAGCGGAATATGCGAATCGCGATCTTCGGAGCCACCGGCACTGTCGGGCGGCATATCGTCGACCAGGCGCTCGAACGCGGGTACGAGGTCACCGCGCTCACCCGGGATGCCGCCCGGATCAGCCGGGTACACGAACGACTGCACATCGTCGAAGGCGATGTGCTCGACCCCGGCGCGGTGGAACGAGCCGTCACCGGCCAGGACGCGGTCCTGGTGGCGCTCGGTAACGGCCGTAAGGGCGTGGTGCGGGCCGAGGGCACCCGGACGGTGATCGAGGCGATGAACCGGGCCGGGGTGAAACGGCTCATCTGCCAGTCCACCCTCGGCGCCGGCGACAGCCGCGGAAACCTGAACTTCGTGTGGAAATACATCATGTTCGGCCTGCTGCTGCGACCCGCGTACGCCGACCATCAGCAGCAGGAGAGCTACGTGCGGGCCAGTGACCTGGATTGGACCATCGTGCGCCCCAGCGCTTTCACCGACGGCCCCCGCACCGGTACCTACCGCCACGGATTCGGCCCGGACGTAACCGGACTCGACCTGAAGATCGCGCGGGCCGATATCGCGGACTTCTTGCTGGATCAGGTCACCGACCGCACCTATGTGCACCGGGCTCCGGGGCTGTCCAACTGAACTCGGCCGGAGTGCACCGCAGCCGGGCAGTAGGACTTGTACGGGGTTTCAGGAGTGTTCGTGGACGGTGTCCCACGCGGGGAACGGGTCCGGATAGGTGCTCCAAACCCCCGGCCCGGCCGCGTATTCGGTGTCGGTGAGAAGTGCACCGTCCAGCATGTCCCGCAGGGCGGCGCGATCGAGCCGTACTCCGATGAAAACGATTTCCTGACCTGCCGGGATCTCCAGCGACGACCACCAGGCGGCGGGTTCGAAGGTGAGGTTCGGGCCGGCCTGCGACCAGATGGCGGCAAGTCCGGGACGGCTGGCTATCCAGCAGAACCCCTTGCTGCGCAACAGCCGGCGCACCTGGGTCAGCGCGTCGGCCAGGCGCTGCGGGTGGAACGGCCGGGCGGCGCGGTAGGTCATACTGCTGATTCCGTATTCCTCGGTTTCCGGTATGTGCCCGCCTGTCAGCTCGTCCGCCCAGCCCTCGGTGTTCGCCGCGGTCACCGGATCGTAGCGGCCGGTGCCGAGTACCTCGCTCAGGTCCACGATGCCGTTGCTGGTGCGGATCAGTTCGGCCCGCGGGTTCATCCGCCGCACGGCCGCTTCCACGGCGCCCACGATCTGCGGGCTCACCAGGTCGGTCTTGTTGATCAACAGTACATCGGCGAATTCCACCTGGTCGGCGAGTAGATCGGCGATACCGCGTTCGTCGCCCACGCCGGCTTCCAGGTTGCGGGCGGCCAGGGTTTCGCCGCGGGTGATCTCGGTGAGGAAGGTGGAGGCGTCCACCACGGTCACCATGGTGTCGAGGCGGGCGAGTTCGCCGAGGGAGAAGCCGTCCTCGAATTCCCATTCGAAGGTCGCTGCCACCGGCATCGGTTCGGAGATACCGGTGGATTCGATCACCAGCTGGTCGAAGCGGCCCTCGCGGGCGAGTTTTCCCACCGCCTCGATCAGGTCCTCACGCAGGGTGCAGCAGATACAGCCGTTGCTGAGTTCTACCAGCTTTTCCCGGGTCCGGTCCAGATGTCCTTGGCCGGCGACGAGGGCTGCGTCGATGTTGACCTCGCTCATATCGTTGACGATGACCGCGACCCGGCGTCCTTCGCGGTTGGCGAGTATGTGGTTCAGCAGGGTGGTCTTACCGGCGCCGAGAAATCCGGACAGCACGGTCACCGGCAGCGGGCGGGGAAGCGCAGAACGAGTCACTGGGAAATGATAACCATTTTCATTTAGGTGACGCTGTCCGGGCTCCGGACCATGCGCTGCCGGAGCCCGATGATCAGGCAGAGGCCGACCCCCAACGTGGTCGCGTAGACCGGGAAGGCCCATACCGCGGGCTCCCACACGGTGATCGTGAGCAAGGTGATGATCCCGTTCACCGCCACAAGCCCGAAAACGAGCGGATTCTCGGTACCGGGCGCCGACCAGGCCTTACGGAAGGTCGGGATGGCCGCGGCCAGATCGCCGAGCACGGCGAAGATCACCGCCGTCTGCGGATCGTCCCACGCCAGCCAGATGGCCAGCGCCATCACCGAAGCGGCACCGCAGAGCAGATCGGCGAAAGACAACCGCCAATAGCTCGACCTGTTCGCGAACGACGCGAGGAACACCACTGCCGGGCCGGCGCCCATCGAGAAGGTGAGAACCGCGGGCAGGCCCACACCGTCGTCGAGCTGGGCGCCGAACCCGGTCAGCGACGCGGCGGCCCACAGGAACCATGAGAGCCTGTTCGGTTTCACCGCGCCACGCACGGTGAGCAGGGCGTAACTGAGCGTTCCTACCATGCTGAGGGCAGCGCCGAGAAAGACGAACCTTGGATCGATCACCGGTCCACGAGAACACCGGGATCACCGGCCCGGCAAGCAGAGCGCCCGGACCGCGGAGACAGGCGGCGCCCACACCCAACCCAGGTGCGGGCGCCGGCCCTTGTCAGCTGGTGATCGGCAGGTACACCCGGTTTCCGGAATCGGCGAATTCGGCGGATTTCTCGGCCATCCCCGCCTCGATGGCCGCTATATCGGTCAGATTGTTCCGCTCCGCGTACTCGCGGACATCCGCGGATATACGCATCGAGCAGAACTTCGGACCGCACATCGAGCAGAAATGCGCGGTTTTCGCCGGCTCCGCGGGCATCGTCTCGTCGTGGTATTCGCGGGCGGTATCGGGGTCCAGTGACAATGCAAACTGGTCGCGCCACCGGAATTCGAAACGGGCCTTCGACAATTCGTCGTCCCGTCGCTGCGCGTGCGGATGCCCCTTGGCGAGATCGGCGGAATGCGCGGCGATCTTGTAGGTGATCACGCCGGTCTTCACATCGTCGCGGTTCGGCAGGCCCAGATGTTCCTTGGGCGTGACATAACACAGCATCGCCGTCCCGGCCTGCGCGATCATCGCGGCACCGATGGCCGAGGTGATGTGGTCGTAGGCGGGCGCGATATCGGTGGCCAGCGGGCCGAGCGTGTAGAAGGGGGCCTCCTCGCACAGCTCTTCTTCCAGCCGGACGTTCTCCACGATCTTGTGCATCGGCACATGCCCCGGACCCTCGATCATCACCTGCACACCGTGCGATTTCGCGACCTTGGTCAGCTCGCCGAGTGTACGGAGTTCGGCGAACTGCGCCTCGTCGTTCGCATCGGCGATGGAACCCGGCCGTAAACCGTCGCCGAGCGAGAATGTCACGTCGTAACGCGCCAGGATTTCGCACAGTTCCTCGAAATGCGTGTACAGGAACGATTCCCGGTGATGGGCCAGGCACCACGCGGCCATGATCGACCCGCCGCGCGAGACGATCCCGGTGACCCGTTTCGCCGTGAGCGGCACGTACCGCAGCAGCACACCGGCGTGCACGGTCATATAGTCGACGCCCTGCTCGCACTGTTCGATCACGGTATCGCGGTAGAGTTCCCAGGTGAGCGCGGCCGGATCACCGTGGCATTTCTCCAGCGCCTGATAGATCGGCACCGTCCCCACCGGGACCGGTGAGTTCCGCAGAATCCATTCGCGGGTTTCGTGAATGTTCTTACCGGTGGACAGATCCATGATGGTGTCGGCGCCCCAGCGGGTGGCCCACACCATTTTCTCGACCTCTTCGGCGATCGACGACGACACCGCGGAATTACCGATATTGGCATTGATCTTCACCAGGAATTTCTTGCCGATAACGGTCGGTTCCAGCTCCGGATGCCGGTGATTGGCCGGGATCACCGCGCGTCCGGCGGCGACCTCCGCACGCACCACTTCCGCCTCGACGCCCTCACGCGCGGCGATGAAACGCATCTCGTCGGTGACGACCCCGGCCCGGGCCCACGCCAACTGGGTGCGCGGGCCGGCGACATCCGGTTTCGCCCAGGTATCGCGCAACTTCGGTAGTCCGGCCTCGAGATCGATGGTCGCCGAAGTATCGGTATACGGCCCAGATGTGTCGTACACATCGAAATTCTCGCCGTTGGTCAGCGCGATCCGGCGAACCGGTATCCGCAGACCGTCCACGTCCCGGTAGTGCTTGACGCTGCCCTCGATCGGACCCGTGGTCACGGAATCGACAGATGTAACCGTCATTTTTGCTCCCTACGCCGGCATTACCCGGTCAGGTTCATACGGTCGACGGCCCTGAACGCCCGGATGGGCTAGCCGTCCTCTCAGCCCGCTGGTGCGAGCCCCCGTGGGTGTGTAATTTTCCACCGCCGACCATACTGCATTTATGGCGTCGCTGTATTTATGGCGTCGCCTCCGGCGCCGCGGGGTCGGGGCCCTTTTGGCCCGGTTCTTCACTCCCGCCGGTCGGTCGCTGCGCTCCCTCCCTCTGGTCGCTCCAGAACCGGGCGGGCCGCGACCGGCCGGTGGCGAACTCTTCGCGCCCGGGTGTTCGTGCGGGTTTCAGCGGATGTGGGCGATAGGGTCGAACGGTGACGCTCTCGCATGGATCGCTGATGACCGTGGACGAGTTCGAAGAACTCGACGCCGCGGCTCAGCGCATATCCGAGGGACTGCGGCTGGAATACCTCAACGGCCTGCTCGCGGCGAAGGCGCGCCCGGACGCGAACCACAGCCGGGTCATCCAGTGGCTGGCCCGGTTCCTCGTACCGCGCAGATCGGAACTGTGGCTTTTCGCCGACCGCGGCCTGCGGGCCGGGCGCGGCGGGGGCAGCCGCGTCCGCCCGGACGCGATTCTCGCGCCCGCCTCGGCGTTCGCCGGCGATGGCGAATGGTCGGATCCGCAACCGGTGCTGATGACCATCGAGGTCACCTCCCGGGCGCAGCACACCGAACTCCGGGACCGCCTGGACAAACCGTTCCTGTACGCCGCGACCGGTATCCCGCTCTACCTGCTCATCGACCGCGGTTCCGCGGAGATCAATATCCTCAGCGAACCCGACGACGGGCGGTACGCCTCCCGGGTAACCCTCCCGTTCGGCACCGATATCGAAATCCCCGAGCCACTGAACGTCATCCTCGCCACCGACGCCCTACTCGACTGGACCTGAGTCGCCCAACTGCTCGCGTCGAATATCGAACTCCGCGATCACCGGCGCGTGATCACTCGCACCCTTGCCCTTGCGTTCCTCCCGGTCCACTCCCGCGTCCACCACGGTCGCCGACAGGGCCGGGGAGGCGAGGACGAAATCGATACGCATACCTTCTTTACGAGGAAAACGCAGCTGCGTGTAATCCCAGTACGTGTACACCCCGGGCCCGGGTGCGAAGGGCCGCATCACATCGGTGAAACCGGTCGCGGTAATGGCCGTGAACGCATCTCGTTCCGGTTGGGAGGTATGGGTTTTACCGCTGAAGAACTCGGTGGACCACACATCGTCGTCGGTGGGTGCGATATTCCAGTCGCCGACGAGGGCGGTCTCGGTTCCCGGGTTCTCGGCCAGCCAGCGGGCGGCGTTGTCGCGCAGGGCGGCGAGCCAGGCGAGTTTGTACTCGTAATGCGGATCGTTCAGAGCGCGGCCGTTGGGCACATAGAGGCTCCACACCCGGACACCACCGCAGGTGGCCCCGAGCGCACGTGCTTCGACCGTGGGCGTGCTGATCAGCGCCTCCGCGGCATCCCGGTCGAATCCGGGCTGATCCGGGAAGCCGATCTCCACATCCTCCAGCCCGACCCGCGACGCTATCGCCACCCCGTTCCACTGGTTGAGCCCCACATGCGCGACCTCGTAACCGGCCTCGGTGAACCGTTCGAACGGGAACTGGTCGTCGCGGCATTTGGTTTCCTGTAATGCCACGACATCGATGTCCTGGCGGTCCAGCCAGGCCAGCACGCGATCCTGCCGGGAGCGGATCGAATTGACATTCCAGGTGGCCAGTCGCAACTGAATTCCCGTCTGTGTTGAGATGTGCCGCGGCTACGGCGCCGGTACGGAACCGCCGGGCACGGCGTAGCGGTAGCTGTGATGGTCGAGGAAACCCAGCTCGCCGAAAAGTTCCAGTGCCTCCACATTACCGGCCTCGACCTGCACGTACGCGTGCGTTGCGCCACGGTCGCGGCCCCAGCGCAGTAGTTCTCCGCAGACCAGTGCGGCCAGTCCGTGGCGGCGGTGCGCGGCCAGTACGGCCACACAGGACAGCCCGACCCAGTGCCGGCCGTCCGAGGCGGTGGTGAGGGCGCCGCGGGCGATGGCGATGGGGCTGGGCAGGCCCAGTGACGCGAATCCCAGTTGCCCTTCGTGCACCGCGCACAGCACCTCCGGCAGGGGAACGGTGGCGGTGTGACCGCTGGGTTCGTCGCCGCGGTGGCGGTGGATCTCGAGCCAGGCGATATCGGGTTCGGTGGCGATCCGGACCATGGACGGACCCTGCGGGAGGACGAAATTCTCCAGATCTATGCCCAGTACCTGGGTTTCGCCCCAGCTGTTCCAGCCCGGCGGTACGGTCGCCAGCCGGTCCGGGAGCGCGAGTTGCAGCGGTAGCCCCTTGGCCGCGTACCAGGCGCCGATGCGGTGCAGTGTTCCCGCCTCGACCCGCGCCGGTCCGTTCGAATCACCGATGGGAACAGCGGAATTGGCGCGGCGGGTATAGCCGTGTCCGGCGCGCAGCAGCCAGCCGTCCACCCAGGCGTACTCGGTGCCCGGCCAGCCGTAGGCCGCCGCGGATTCCAGCGCGCGGATCTCGGAACTGCGGATCGGCCGGGGGCTCAGCGTTTTCAATGCGACCACCCGGGCGGCCGGAATCAGCACCGGATGGCCGTCGGCGCCCATGACCGTGAGCGGGTTGGTCGAAACCACCTCGCCGATCACATCGGTCAGCGGCGGTTCGCTGCCCTCCGGTAGCCGGTACCGGACAACGACCCGCTCACCGACCGGGATATTCGGTTCGGCCGGGTGTTGTCCGGGTTCCGGCGGTTCAGTCGTCATATCCGAACGGATCCGGATCGGTACCGGGTAGCCAGTTGAGGCCGGGAACACCCCAGCCGTTGCGTTTCACCGATTTCTTCGCCGCCCGCGCGTGCCGGCCGATGAGCACATCGATGTAGAGGTAGCCGTCCAGATGCCCGACCTCGTGCTGCAGCATCCGGGCGAAGAAACCGGTGCCCTCGATCTCGACCGGTTCGCCGTGTTCGTCGGTGCCGGTGACCTTGGCCCAGTCGGCGCGACCGGTGGGGAACTGTTCGCCGGGTACGGACAGGCAGCCCTCCTCGTCGTCATCGGGGTCCGGCATGGTCTCCGGGATCGCCGAGGTCTCGAGTACGGGGTTGATCACGGCCCCGCGGCGTCGTGCCACCGTGCCGTCCGCCGCCGGGTCGGGGCAGTCGTAGACGAAGAGCCGCTTGGACACTCCGACCTGGTTGGCGGCCAGGCCCACGCCGTTGGCGGCGTCCAGCGTTTCGTACATATCGGTGATCAGCCCGGCCAGTTCGGCCGGCGTTTCGGTGACCGGCTCGGTCGGGCGATGCAGTACGGGATCACCGACGATCACGATGGGCAGGATTGACATGGTTATGAGCTTATGGGGACGCGTGTCGCGGCCGGAAAAGGGCCTGTCCGTGGCCGACGCGGGCGCGATGGCGGCCGGACCACCGGTCGATGCCAGTATTTCTGGTACTGGTGTACCGGACACGCCCGGGCGGACTCGGCAGCGGCCGACCGGGTGTCATGGTTGAATATCGCAAGGCAGTAACACGGTGACGCGTTCGGTCACGATTCGATCGCATCCGGTGGTAACTCGGCGAGGAGCAAGATGGACGGCGCAGCAGCGCGGGAGCTTTCCGCAATCCAGGGCAGTCCTCCGGCCAATACGAATACATTCCCCGAACCGGCCCATGATCCCGAGAGCGGCCTGAGCCGCCGCGAACACGAGATCCTGGCCTTCGAGCGGCAGTGGTGGAAATACGCGGGCGCCAAAGAGGAGGCGATCCGCGAACTCTTCGCGCTTTCGCCCACCCGCTACTACCAGGTCCTCAACACCCTCATCGACCGGCCCGAGGCCCTGGCCGCCGACCCCATGCTGGTGAAACGCCTGCGCCGGCTACGCGCCGGCCGCCAGAAATCCCGGGCCGCCCGCCGCCTCGGCTTCCAGGTGTAAACCCCACTCACGCACCTGCGTGCTGTTCGCGAGGCGCCGAACCCGCGCGCCGGAAGCGCGCGGTAGCCGCCTCCCGCTAGGCTCGGGCGGGTGAGCAATTCGAACCCTGGCTCCGGTGGTCCGCCGCTGCGTGCGACCGCAATGGTTCTGATCGCCCTGGCGATCGTTTTCGCCGGTCTGGGCGCGATGTCGCTGTCGAGTGCGGATTCCGACACCAGTGACAACGCCGAGGGTGCCGGCACCACGTCGGCATCCGCCGCGCCGACCACCCCGCGTGCCACGACCACCGCGGCAGCGCCCACCACAGCCGCCGTCGGCGCACCCTCCGCGGGCGCCACCACCAGCGCCGGCGCGACCACAACGCCGGGCGCGACCACCACGTCCCCCGCCGGTGCGGTCGACCGCGCCACCCCGGTCCGCGTGCTCAACAACAGCTTGGTCGCCGGTCTGGCCGCCACCACGGCCGACGAACTCGCGGCCCGCGGCTGGACCAACACCTCGACCGGTAACTACGCCGCCAACACCCTCGCGGCCACCACGGTCTACTACGGTTCCGCCCCGGCCGACGAGGCCGCCGCGGCCGCGGTCGCCGCCGATCTCGGTGCCACCACCGCGCCCATGCCGCCCGGTCTGGGCGAACGCGCGGGCGTGGTCGTCGTGGTCACCGGCCGGTGACCCGGACGGCCGGAGGTCGGGGGCGTCCCGGGCGGATGCGACGGGCGTGGCATCATCATCTGCGTCGAATGATCGTTGTCGAAACGCTCTACCCGTAAACTCGGTACTCGTAAAGGAGTTCCCTGATGGCACCGTCCACATCTCGTCGCCCGTCTTGGCGGAGCGTGACCCCGGTGCTGGCTGTCGCGGCTTTCGGCCTCGTTGCCTGCACGAACAGTCAGGAATCCAGCGACGCGCCGGGAACGACCCCACCGGTCTTCACCTCGTCACCCGCCCCGGCCGGTGAAGGCGAGCACGGTGGGCACGGCGAAGAGCAGGACACCCCGGCCGGTTCCGGTACGGAGGTCGAGCTGAAGTCGCCGGACGGCGCGAAGATCGGCACCGCGAACTTCACCGAGGACGGCAACCATCTGCGCGTCACGGTCGAGGCCACCGGCCTGACGCCGGGCTTCCACGGGCTGCACATCCACCAGCAAGGCAAATGCGAGGCCAATTCCGCGCCGCCCGCCGGTGGCGCGCCCGGCGACTTCCTGTCCGCCGGTGGGCATCTGCAGGTCGGCGGTGCCACCGGGCATCCGGCCAGTGGCGATCTGTCCTCGCTGCAGGTGCGCGAGGACGGCCACGGCTACCTGGTGACCACCACCGACAAGGTCACCATGTCCGATATCCAGGGCAAGGCCATCATCATCCATGCCGGCTCGGACAACTTCGCCAATATCCCGGACCGCTACTCCCGCGAGGGTGGCACCGGCCCGGACGAGCAGACGATGAGCACCGGTGACGCGGGTGGCCGCGTCGGCTGCGGCGTCATCGGGTAGCTGTCGACCCGCGACGGAGGCGTGTATGGGTGGGGCACGGATCGACCCGGTACCTTTCCGTGGCTCACCCCGGCCGACCATCGGGATCGAATGGGAGATAGCGCTCGTCGACAAGGCGAGCCGTGACCTATCCAATACCGCGGCCGCCGTCTTCGACGCCGTCGGTGAACTCCGCGCCCACGACGGCACCCCGCAGGTAACCAAGGAACTGCTGCGCAACACCGTGGAATTGGTCACCGGGGTGCACGAAACCGTCGGGGCGGCAGTGCAGGACCTGTCCGTCACCATGGATACCGTGCGCCGGGCCGCCGACGAGCTCGGTGTGGATCTGTTCTGCGCCGGCACCCACCCGTTCGCGCAGTGGTCGACCCAACAGCTCACGCGTTCCGTGCATTACGACGAGCTGATCGAACGCACCCAGTGGTGGGGCCGGCAGATGCTGATCTGGGGTGTGCACGTGCACGTCGGAGTATCGCATCGGGAGAAGGTTTTCCCGATCCTGAACTCGCTGCTGCTGTCCTACCCGCATCTGCTGGCACTGTCGGCGTCCTCGCCGATGTGGTCCGGTTCGGATACCGGCTACGCGAGCAACCGGGCCCTGATGTTCCAGCAGTTGCCGACGGCGGGCCTGCCGTTCCAGTTCGAGAACTGGACCCAGTTCGAGCATTACGTACACGACGAGATGAAAACCGGTGTGTTCGAACAGCTCGGCGGTATGCACTGGGATATCCGGCCCGCACCGAAATGGGGAACCATCGAGGTGCGGATCTGCGACGGGATCTCCAACCGCGGCGAACTCGCCGCGCTGGCCGCGCTGATCCACTGTCTTATCGTGCATCTCGACGAACGGGTGGAACGCGGCGAAGATCTGCCGACCCTGCCGCCCTGGCATGTGCAGGAGAACAAGTGGCGGGCGGCCCGCTACGGGTTGGACGCCATTGTCATCGTCGGCTCGGACAACACCGAACGCCTGGTCACCGACGATCTCGACGATCTGCTGAACCGGCTGGAACCGACCGCGCGGCGGCTGGATTGCGCCGACGAGCTCGCGGCTGTGGCGGAAATCCCACGCCGCGGCGCGAACTATCAACGCCAGCGCCAAACCGCCGCCGCGGCACAGGGAGACCTGGTTGCCGTAGTAGATGCCCTTGTGCGAGAACTGAACGGTTCGGGGCCGTTCTCGGATCTGGACTGATCCCGGCTGTAATTTTGGAGCCGCTCCGCGGCTCGAGGGCGGGGCCCTGGAGCCGCTCCGCGGCTCGAGGGCGGGGCCCTACGGGCCCCTGGTCTTCCCTCCTCCGCTCCTCCGCTTCGCTCCCCCGCTCCGTCAGTCCAGACCAGGGGCGGGCCCCGCCCATGGGAGGTGACTTGTCAAAAGGACATATGCGGGACGCCGAGTGCGTGTGGTTTCCGGTTGTGTTCTGGAGCAACTGGCGTAGCGGCATCGGCACCCGGCCCGTATGTACCTGCAGATGCCTGAAGTCCTAAGTGCGGCCCACCTCAAAGGTATTGCTCAGTGCGGCCCACCTCAAAGGTTCGGGGCCCGTCTCGTTCTGGAGCGACGGAGCGGGGGAGCGCAGCGGAGGAGCGGAGGAGTGAAGAACGAGACCTACAGGGCTCCGAACCCGCGACGCCGTAGGCGGCGCCATGGACACAGCCCCCGCGCCGCCGGAGGCGGCGCCATAGATACAGCACCTGCTGTTCAATAGTCCGTGGGTGCTCTGTTCACGTGCCGTTTACGATGAGCGGGTGCTAGTCGAAAACCCGAATATGGGAGCTGGAGCCGCGGCGCGAAGACCTGCGCCGCATCGGGGGGTTCGGGTGTTCGCGCACCGCCGTGTTCGGTTGTTCGCTGTGCTTGCGGTGCCGGTTCTTCTGGTGGTGTTGCAGGGGGTGGCGTTGTGGCGGGGTTTCGAGGGCCCGCTGGAGAGTTTGTTCCGTGATTACGCCGGGACTCCCAAGTCGATGACCGTGCCCTGGGCGGGTCTGGTTCTTGCGCTGGTCGGGATCGGGATCAGGCACCGGGTGTTCGCGCTCGCGGCGGCCGTGGCGATCGATCTCGTCTACGCGGGGGTGCGGTTGGCGCTGGGTGGGCCGTTCACCGTCGGTAACGGCCCCGTACTGGTTCTCACCGGGCTGGCGGTGCTGGCCTGGTGGCGCTGGTCGGGCGAGCGGCGGCGTACCGCATTGCATGCGGCGGCGCTGGGTGCGCTGCTGATCCTGGCGACCAAGGTCGGCGATGTCTGGTTGCATATCACCGTCGACCTGCGGCCGCGCGTGCTCGACCAGTATGTGATGCTCGCCGACCATGCGCTCGGCGACCCGGCCTGGGTGATGGGCCGGGCGCTGGAGGTATTGGGCCCGATCCCCGAGGCCGTTCTGCACTGGGTGTACATCGAACTGCCCGCGGCGGCGATCGTGGTGGCGGTATGGCAACTGCGGGCGGTGGCGCGTGGTGGCCGGTGGCCGAACCACTATTTGGTGCGTACCTTCCTGGTGCTGGGTCTGGTGGGTCCGCTGGTGTACATCCTGTTCCCGGTGGTCGGGCCCATGTTCGTCTACGGCGTGGACGGTAACGGTTTCCAGGTGGGCAATTTCTGGCCCGGGGTGGTGCCGCCGCTGGACCGCAGTCCGGAGGCCCTGCTGTTCTCCGATCTGGCCCCGCGCAACTGCATGCCCTCGATGCATACCGCTTGGGCGCTGGCACTGTTCCTGCACACGCGCCGCCGGGCCGACGGCACCCTGGCCCCCACCTGGCTGCGCTGGGGCGGCACGTTCTGGCTGTTGTGCACCCTGGCCGCGACCCTCGGTTTCGGCTACCACTACGGAGTCGATCTGGTCGCCGGTGCGGTGCTCTGCCTGACGGTCGAATCGGCGCTGCGCGAACCCGAACGCGGTTGGGGCTGGTTCCGGGTGCGCCTGGTCGGCGGCGGCGTACTGGTCCTGCTGACGCTGCTGCTCGGGTACCGATATCTGGCGGTGCAGATGGCTGACCATCCGGTGGTGGCGGGGTCGATCGTGCTTGCCCTGCTGGCGGCGGTGGCCGCCGGTTTCCACGCGACCTGGTTCGCCCGCCGCCGTGCGGGTCTACCCTTGGCCGCCGGCTCCGACGCGGCCGGAACGGACCGGTTCCTGACCGCCTCGGGCGACACCTGGATCTCCCGACCGAGCGCGGTATCCATGCGGAAGCAAACCTCGGTTGTCCGGGGGGATCCTCCGGGAATGCCGCCGGACGCCTCCGCTGTCGACCCGGTTTCGCCGGTCGAGCCGGTCGAATCACGATAACGCTGTAATTTTTTGCGGCGCCTGCGGCGCCGCGGGTTTCGGCCCCTTTGGCGTGGGTGGGTTGTGCCCCCCGCCCTCCGCCTTCCCCCCCCCCCCCCCCAGATTCCCAACCCCCCCCAACACAACCCCCCCCCACCCCCCCCC
>NZ_JBHXMZ010000004.1:270537-323481 GCF_042719915.1 Nocardia sp. NPDC058499
CTTCTCACCTCCTCTCTCTTTTCCTCCCCCCTCTTTTCCTCCGCCCCCCCCCCCCCCCCCGGGCCGAAACCTTTCAGGGCCTCGCTGAACTCGGCACCGCCGTTTCTCACGATTGGGTTCGGTGCGGTTCGAGTTCGGATGCTACGAGGGTTCGCGGGTCTGTTGGTGACCCGTTTGGGCGGGCACCACTACTTGTCGAGTTTGTCGCCGAGTTCGTCGACTACGAGCAGGTCGGCGCGGTAGCGCCCTTCCCGGTAGGAGGTGCGGCCGATGAGGTGGGCGATCACCGGGGCGGTGAGCAGGGTGAACAGGCCCACCAGGACCAGCATCCAGACGTTCGGGTCGTCGTAGACCCGCAGGCAGGTTCCGGCGAGTACCAGGTTGAGGCCGATCACCTGGGGTTTGGTGGCGGCGTGCATACGTAGCAGGGTGTCGGGGAAGCGGACGATCCCGATGGCCGCGGTGAGTGCCATCAGCGCGCCGATGATGATCAGGGTGCCCGACAGCCAGTTCAGTATCGTGCTCATCGGTCGTCCCGGACCCGGTAGCGGGTGACGGCCGCGGATCCCAGGAAACCGACCAGGGAGAGCGCGACGATGGCGGGTACCACGGACGTGTCGCGGCTGTAGGCGGCCCATACCGCCAGACCGCAGATCGCCATCGCGATGATCGAGTCGATGCCGACCACTCGGTCGAGGGTGCCGGGGCCGGCGAGGATCCGGTACCCGGTGATCAATGCGGCCGCCGAGAGCAGGATGCCGGCCACTACGGCTACGACGATCACGGCTTCACCTCCTGAGTGGGCAGCGGGGTTGCGCGGTTCTCGAGGCCCGCGATCAGCAGTGCTTCGATCTGCCGGATGGTGCGGTAGAAGCTGGTGACCGCCTTATCGCTGCTGACGTCGATGACGTGGACGTAGGCCACGCAGCGTTCCCGGTCGATCTCGAGCACCATGGTGCCGGGGATCAGGTTCAGCAGGTTGGTGCACAGCACCATCACGAAGTCCGAGCGGAACGCGAACTGGACTTCGAGCACACCCGATACGGGCGCCGGTCCGGGGCGTAGCGCGAACCAGGCGAGCTGGAGACTCGATTCGATCGCGGAGTAGACGCTCACGCCCAGCAGTTTCAGCAGCGGCCATATTCGCAGCCGGCCGCGTACCGGGATCCGGGGCAGCGGCAGCGCCACCATGATCACCGTGCCGACCGCCAGGCCCGCCAGCACGTTGGCCGGGCTGATCTGGCCCCACAGCGCGACCCACACGACCGTCAGCCAGGCCAGTACGCCGAGGCGATGGATGTTGTCGCGGCTGAGTGCCAGCCGCAGCCGGGTCATTTCGTACCCCCGTCGAGGACGGCGCCGATATAGATCCCGCGGTCCTGTAGTTCGGCGGCGGAGCGGTCGGCGATACCCAGTACCGGCCCGGCCCAGACCGTGAGCGCGACACCCACCGCGACCAGTGCGGCGGTCGGCAGCACCATCATGGCGGGCAATCGGCCGGGGTCGGTGCGTTCGTCGTAGAGCATGTCTGTGTTGTCCTCGACCAGCGAGGGCAGGGTCGCGGAGACCAGATGGCCGTCCGGTGCCTGTTCCCGCGGCCGCCAGAAGGCCTTGCTCCACACCCGGGCCATCACATACAGCGTGAGCAGGCTGGTCACGATCGATCCGGCGACGAGGATCCAGGCCAGCGCACTGCCGTCCTGGGCGCCCGCCTGCAGGAGCGCGACCTTCCCGATGAAACCGGAGAAGGGCGGTATTCCACCGAGGTTGAGTGCGGGGATCAGGAACAACGCGGCCAATATCGGGCTCGCCGCTGCCATTCCGCCCACCCGGCGTAGCGAGGTCGACCCGGCTTGTCGCTCGATCAGACCGGCGACCAGGAAGAGCGCGGTCTGCACAAGAATGTGGTGCGCGATGTAGTACACGGCGCCGGCCAGGCCGATCTTGCTCGCGATCCCCACACCGAACATCATGTAGCCGATATGGCTGACCAGCGTGAAGGAGAGCAGCCGGCGGATATCGTTCTGCGCGATGGCGCCGAATATGCCGATCAGCATCGTGAGCAGGCCGGCGATCAGCAGCAGATTGTCGAAGCCGCCGTCGGGGAACAGCAGGGTCTGGGTGCGCACGATGGCATAGACACCGACCTTCGTGAGTAGGCCGGCGAAGACCGCGGTGACCGGTGCGGGAGCGGTGGGGTAGGAGTCGGGTAGCCAGTTGGACAGCGGGAATACCGCTGCCTTGATGGCGAACGCGACGAGCAGGACGGCGTAGACCGCCTGGCGGATACCGTCGGGGACGGTATCCATCCGCATGGCCAGCTGCGCGAGATTCAGGGTGCCGGTGGCCCCGTAGACGACGGCGATACCGATCAGGAAGATCAGCGACGACACCATCGACACCATCACATAGGACACACCTGCCCGGATGCGTTCGGCGGTGGCGCCGAGGGTCAACAGGACGAACGAGGCCACCAGCAGGATTTCGAAGCCGACGAACAGGTTGAACAGGTCGCCGGCCAGGAAGGCCATCGAGACACCGCCGTTGAGCACCAGATAGGTGGGCCAGAAGATCGAGGTCGGCTGGCGCACCTTACTGTCGCCGATATTCTGCCCGGCGCCGTAGGCGGCGACGGCGAGCAGCACGATCTGCGAGACCAGCAGCATCGCCGCCGACAGCCGGTCCACCACGATGGTGATACCGATCGGGGTCTCCCAGCCGCCGACCTGAACCGCGACCGTACCGTCGCGGTCGGCCAGGTACAGCATGAAGGCGCACACCACGACGGCGGCGGTGAGCGCGACCATGACGACGGCTCGCTGGAAGCGGGGCCGGCGGCCGACGATGAGGGTCGCGGCGGCGGTGAGCAGCGGGATGAGCACCGGCAGCGGTGCCAGGACGGGAAGCAGGGTCTGCGGAAGGGTCATTCTTCGGGTTCCTCCGGCTCGCGCTCGGCGATCCCGACATCCTCCGGGTCGTTCTCGACCTTTTCGCTGGTGGTCAGGATGTAGGAGCGATACGCGAGGGCCAGGACGAACGCGGCGACCCCCATGGTGATGACGATGGCGGTGAGGATCAGAGCTTGGGCGAGCGGGTCGGCCATGGTGTCGCGCACGGTATCGGTCGCGCCTTGGATCGGCGGCGCACCGTCCGGGCCGCCCATGGTGAGGATGAGCAGGTTGACCGCATTGCCGACCAGCAGGATGCCGAGCAGCATCTTCGTGACCGTGCGTTCGAGCAGCAGGTAGACGCCGCAGGCCACCAGGACTCCGACGACGGTCAGCAGGGTGAGGTTCGCGCTCATGATTGCACCAGCTCGTCGTCGAGTCGCGCGCCGAGGCTGCGCAGTACGTCCAGGACCAGCCCGACCACGATCAGGTAGACACCGAGGTCGAAGAACAGCGAGGTCACCAGCTTGACGTGGCCGAGCACGGGCAGAGTGGCCTCCAGAATCACCGAGTGCAGCGGTGGCGCGCCGAACAGCAGCGGAACGGTGGCCGTTCCGGCGGCCAGGATCAGGCCGGCGCCCAGTAGATGACCGGCATCGACGGGTAGTGCCTCACCCAGTTCGTATTGTCCGCCGGCCAGATAGCGCAGGACCAGCGCGAGGCCGGCGATGAGCCCGCCGGCGAAACCGCCGCCGGGGGCGTTGTGGCCGGAGAAGAAGAAGTAGACCGACAGCACCATCATCGTCGGGAACACCAGGCGAGTGGTGATCTGCAGGACCATCGACCGGTCCCGGCGGTCCACCAGCCGGCCGGCAGGCAACCAGCCCACTTTCCCCGGGTTGTAGTTCGGTGCGTCGGCCGCCCGCGGCGGCAGGCCGAACCGGCGGCTGCGGAACACCAGCGAGGCCACGCCGGTGGCAGCCACCAGCAGGACCGATATCTCGCCGAGAGTGTCCCAGGCGCGCATATCGACCAGGAGTACGTTGACCGCGTTCTTACCGCCGCCGAATTCGTAGGCGGCCGCGGGGATCCGTTCCCAGATCGGCTCGGTACTGCGCGCGGCTGTGGCGAAGGCCGCCAGCACGGGCACCGTGATACCGGCGGCGAGGGCGATCGCGGCGCGGCCGATCTGGAAGCCGGCCTGCTGTTCCGGCCCGATTTCGGCCGGGAAAGCGCGCAGGACCAGGACGAAGGCGACCAGTGTCAGGGTTTCCACCAGGAACTGGGTCAGCGCCAGGTCGGGTGCGCCGTGCAGGGCGAAGATCACGCCGCAGCCGTAACCGGTGAGCCCGACCACCAGCACACTTGCCAGGCGGTTGCGCAGCACGGTGGCGCCCAGGGCCATGGCGATCATGATCGCGCCGATCACCAGTTGCAGCGGGCGGTCCCAGAGCCGCAGCTCGACTCCCGTGCGGGTGCCGAGGGCCAGCACCGTCGCCGGGAGAATCACCAGGGTGCCCAGGATGACGGCCTGGTTCAGGGGGAGGGAACCGCGCTGCACCGAACCGGTCATCCGCAGTGACGCCCGGTCCATGGCGCGCAGGGCGGCATCGTAACCGCGGTCGGCATTGCCGAGCAGGGTGGTCGACTCGCCGAACCGGTCGCGGAGGACGAAGAACACGGCACCGCAGCCCACGGCGACCACGGTGAGCAGCAGCGGCACTGTGAAGCCGTGCCACAGTTGCAGGTGGCCGGTCAGTGCGCCGGGCAGTGATTCGGCGTAGGGGGCCAGTAGTCCGTCGACCCAGGTTGCCGCCAGCCCGGTGCCCAGACCGGCCAGCGACAGCAGGGCCGGGGGCCCGATGAGCGAGATCTTGGGCGGATGCCAGTCCGGTATCTGGACGCCCGGTTTGTCGGCGAAGGCTCCCCAGAGGAAACGCGCGCTGTAGGCCGTGGTGAGCATCAGCCCCAGCACCAGCCCGGCACCGAGCAGCAGCCGGCCGGTGGTGCTGAATTGTTCCGCGTCCAGGACGGCGCCCAGCGCCGCCTCCTTACCCACGAACCCCAGCAGTGGCGGGATGCCCGCCATACTGGCCGCGGCCAGCACCGAGATGATCATCAGCGCGGGCGCGCGCCGGCCGAGGCCGGACAGTTCGCCGATGGTCCGAGTGCCCGCCCCGTGGTCGATTATGCCCACGACGAGGAACAAGCATCCTTTGAACAGGGCGTGCGCAACGACGAGGGCGATACCCGCGAGCGCCGCGGCGGGGGTACCGATACCGACCATCGTGACCAGGAAGCCCAGCTGGCTGACCGTACCGAAGGCCAGTACCAGTTTCAGGTCGGTGACCTGCATGGCGCGGAGTCCGCCCAGCAGCATCGAGGCCACTCCGAGGGTCAGTACCAGCGGCCGCCAGACCGGTTCCTCCGCGAAGGCGGGTGCGAGCCGGGCGATCAGGTAGACACCGGCTTTCACCATGGCGGCGGCGTGCAGATACGCGCTGACCGGGGTGGGCGCGGCCATTGCGCCGGGCAGCCAGAAATGCAGTGGTACCACGGCCGATTTGCTCAGCGCGCCGATGAGGACCAGCACCAGACCCACCTGGACGGCGATCCCGCCCGGCGCCTCGGCGGCGAGGATATCGGAGAGCAGATAGCTGCCGTAGGTCTGGCCGAGTACGACGATGCCGCCGAGCATGGCCAGCCCACCCGCGCCGGTGACCAGCAGCGCCTGGAGCGCTGCCCGGCGCCCGGCCGCGCTGTCGGAGTTGTGCCCGACCAGCAGGAAGGAGAGCACCGTGGTGATCTCCCAGAAGACGAACAGCAGCAGCATGTTGTCGCTGGTGACCAGTCCGAACATGGCTCCGGCGAAGGCGACCAGCCAGGCGGCGAAGGACCCCAGTTTCGGTTCGTCGTCGTCGAAGTAGCGGGCGCAGTAGGCGAGCACGAGTGCGCCGATACCGAGTACCAGCGCGCTCATGACGGTGGCGAGGGAGTCGAACCGCAACTGCAGCGAGAGGTTGATGGTGGGTGCCCAGGCGTAGCTGACCTGCTGGACGTCGTTCCATCCGGCGATCACCCACCCCAGGGAGACCAGCGGTACCAGTGCCAGCGGGTAGAACGCGTTACGCCCTACTACTCGCACGGCTGCGGGCGCGACAAGCGCGGCCAGGGCGTGTGCAAGCAGGATGGCGAGCAAGCGTTACCTCCGTCGGAATCAGGGGCGGCGGGGTATGCGCGCTCATCATATGCGAGCACGAACTGGCACAATCGTACACGTATGCGGACCTCGGTCCGTATTCGGCTACCGTCCGGCAACGATTTCTGCAGGTCAGACATAACGGACAGGGTGCTGCGGCGACCGGTATGCGGCCTCGACTCGGCCCGGCCTGCCCCCGGTGCGATCCGGCCGGTCCGAGGGCACTGCCCGGCCCGGTGTTGATGGTGAGGTCCGTCGGGGGCCGGATCGAAGGTGGGTGGCGCCGCCCTGTTCCATGTGCGTCCGTCGGGGCACGTAAAGGTCATGGACCGGAAGCGGCGATATCCGCTGCGCCGGAGCTGTCGTGAACCGCGAGCAGTATTTCACCGTTCGGAATAGCGGCGTAGCGCCTCGACCTGAGCCGGGTCGAGTGAAGGCCGGACGGCCTGACGTGCGGCGGCGATATCGTCGGCGGTGACATCGGCGGCCAGTACATCGCGGCGCATTGCGGCGAGCGCGGCTTCGCGGAGCAGTGCGGCGCAGTCGGCGGCGGAGAAACCGTCGAGGTCGGCGGCCAGCCGGGTCAGATCCACCGATTCGGTCAGCGGAACCGAGCGCCCCGCCGTCTGCAGAATCGCCTCTCTGGCCTGTGCGTCCGGCGGTGGAACGAACACCAGACGTTCGAGGCGACCCGGCCGCAGCAGTGCCGGGTCGATGAGTTCCGGACGGTTCGTGGCGCCCAGCACCACCACGTCACGGAGCGGTTCCACCCCGTCCAGTTCGGTCAGCAGGGCCGCGACCACCCGATCGCCGACCCCGGAATCGGAACTCTGCCCCCGGCGCGGCGCCAGCGCGTCCACTTCGTCCAGGAAGATCAGCGACGGCGCCGAATCGCGGGCGCGCTGGAACAGCTCGCGCACCGCCCGCTCCGACGAGCCGACCCATTTGTCCATCAACTCCGCGCCCTTGACCGTGTGCACACTCAGCTGCCCACTGCCGGCCAGCGCGCGGACCAGGAAAGTTTTCCCGCATCCCGGCGGGCCGTACAGCAACACTCCGCGCGGCGGTTCGATACCCAGCCGGGCGAACGAATCGGGGTGCCGCAGCGGCCACAGCACCGCCTCGGTGAGCGCCTGTTTGGTCTCGGCCATATCGCCGACATCGTCGAGGCCGAGACTGCCGATCGCCAGTTCCTCGGTCCCCGACCGGGACAGCGGCCGGATCACCTCCAATGCCCCCAGCAGATCCTCGTGCTCCAGCCGGGGTTCGGTGCTGTCATCCCGGCAGGCCCGGGCCGCCGCCCGCAACGCCGCCTCCCGGCACAGTGCCGCGAGATCGGCGACCACGAAACCGGGCGAGGACGCGGCGATCTTCTCGAGCCGGAGTTCACCGGTGGGCACCTTCGCCAGCAACTGCTCGAGCAGGGCCTTACGAATGGCTGCCGTGGGCAGGGTCAGCGCGAGTTCGCGATCACACAGGTCCGGCGCGCGCAGCCGGGAATCGACCGCCGCGGGATGCGCGGTGGTCGCCAGCAATGCCACACACGGTTCGGCCACCGCCGCGCGCAGCTGATCCAGGATGAGAGTGGCCACCGGTTCGGCCGGTTCCGGGAGCAGGGCATCGATATCGGTGATGAGCAGTATGCCGCCCTTACCCGAGGTTGCGGCCACAGCGGCTGCCACCTCGCGTAACCGGGCTCCGCTCTCGGCGGCGCCGACCGAGGGGCCGTCCAACTCCACCACCCGGCGCGGTGCGGCCACCGCCCGCGCCAGCGTGGCCTTGCCGACCCCGGCCGGTCCGGTGATGAGAACGCCCAGGTGGGGCGCGGCGCCCAGCGCTTTCAGCAACTCGGGTTCGTCGAGCGCGAGGCTCAGCCATTCCTCGAGTTTGGCGGCCTGCTGGCGCGCACCGGCCAGTTCTTCCACGCGGACTCCGGTGGCGGGTGTGCTGGTCACCGGTACGGCTCCCGGCAGGTCGGTTTCGCAGACGGTGTCGAGATGGCTCGGTACCAGCGGTTGGTCCGGCCCGGCTTGCCCGTTGACCCGCACCACCGCCGGCTGACTCCCGGCGACCGCGCCCGCAGTCCATTCGACCGCCGAATTCGGCTGCACACTCACCGGGCCGGGCGGCTCGGTGGCAACCACCGTGAGCAGTTCGGAGGTCCAGGCGATGCCGAACGCCCGGGACAAGGCCTGGCTGGCCGCCGACGACGGAATATCCGGGCCGAGATCGCGGGGCAGCAGTGAGACTGTATCGCCGACGGTTACGACCTTGCCGAGCAGCGCCTGCCGCAGGGTGGCGGCCGGTATCGACTGTGTGGCGTGCCGGGACCCGCTCACCGAAATATGCCGGGCGCCGTGCACCGCCGCGGGCGAGACCACCACGGTGGCGTTCTCCCGCAACCCCGCGTTGGACAGGGTCACATCGTCGAGCAGGGCGGTGCCGGCCGGCGTATCGGCCGGGGCGCGACCGGCGACGGCAGCTGTCCGGCGGGCGCCGACCAGCGTGATCCCATCCCATTCGCGTAGCCCCAGCGCGGTCAGCACTTCCGGGTGCAGGCGGATCACCCCCCGCCGGGCATCCGCGGCGGACGAATTCAGTCGGACGGTCAAAGCCAGTTCAGCCACAGTGTCTATTCTGCGCGCGGAGAAAGGAGCCTCACCCGTTGACGACGATCCCGGAGACCACGGCGACCTTCTGATCGGCGAGTTTGCTGGAATTGCAGACCAGTTTCGCGGTACCGAGGGCGGCATTCGGGTTGCCGACGAAGGTGGAATCGGGGTTCTCGGCGAGAATCGTCTGCACCAATTGCTGCTGCTCCGGTTCGTCGAGCTGGGCGAACTGGGCGCATGTGGTGTCGGACGCTCGTTCGGAGGCGGGGGCTTCCTCTTCGGCGGCGGAGGTCTGCGCGGGCGACTCGGAGGCTTCGGGGCTTTCGTCCGGTGCAGGGGTTTCGTTCGTGGCGCCGGTCTCGGACTCGGTCTGCGGCGATGTCTGCCCGGTAGCGGTGTTCTTGCGGAGCCCGGACGCTTCGGCGGGTTCTTCCGACGAGCAACCGGTCAGCATCAGCGCCGCGGTGGCGGTAGCGGCCAGGACAACAGTTGAAATTCGCTTCATAACGCATTCCCCGAGATCAGCCACGCCGGAGCCTCCGGCGCGACCAGCAGCGTACTGTAATTTTGGCGCCGCCTCCGGCGGCGCGGGGTTCGGGGCCCTAGGGGTCTCGTTCTTCACTCCTCCGCTCCTCCGCTTCGCTCCCCCGCTCCGTCGCTCCAGAACGAGACGGGCCCCGAACCATGGAGGTGATCAGAATCGAAGCGGCTGGATTCGTGGTGGCAGCGCAGCGTTGCTCGGGTGCAGTCGCCGCAGGTTCGAGACGGGCATCCAACCATCGAGGTGAACCGTCGTGGGAGGTTGGTTCTGTGTCTATGGCGCTGCCTGCGTAACGCCGGGTTTGCGGGGGCATTTTGTGCCGCACCATCAGGGGCCGGCCGGATCAGACCCGGTGTCTGCGCACCATATCGAGTTCGGTGGGGGTGAGCAGACGTTCCAGCCGTTCGTCGACGCGGTCGTCGCCGACGGCGTCCTCCGGTTCGAGCGCGGGCAACTTGGGTAGCCCCTCAGAGTTCTGGCGGCGTAATAGCGAGCGAAGGTTCACGGCCCATCACCTTACCGTAGCTGAGTGTTTGCTGGCGTCGTGTCGTCCTTGCGTTGGCGTTAACTGAACCGGCGGGTCTTACACCTCGATTCTGCTTCCGGATCCACGCTATCGATATGCCGGCCGGGAAAACGTGACCGAGACGAAGCCGATCGCTACTCTTTCTGATACTTGGAGTGTCAGCTATCTGGAGGCAGTGGTGCCGAAGAACTTGGAAGCCAGTATCGATATCGCCGCGGCGCCGGACCGGGTCTGGACGGTGCTCGCCGACCCGCGCCGGATGCCGGAGTTCAGCCCGCAATGCGTGCGCATGATCCCGATCGGCAAGCCGAAGGCGGGTGTGATCACCGTCAACCTCAACCGCGACGGCTGGAAGTTCTGGCCGACCACATCCCGCATCCTGCGCTACGAAAAGAACAGCGCATTGGCGTTCCGGGTCAGCCAGAACCGCACGGTCTGGACCTACACGCTCGAGCCGACCGCGGAGGGCACCCGGCTCATCGAACGCCGCGACGTTCCCAACGGCACCACCTGGGTCTCGAGCACCCTGGTGAACGCGATGCTCGGTGGCGAGGAGGCCTTCGAGGAGAGCCTGGTCCGCGGGATGAACGAATCGCTGGCGCAGATCAAGAAAGCGGTCGAGGCGAGCTGAACTCCGGCAGCTTCACGACCTGCGCCGCGTAGGAGAGTCCGGCGCCGAAGGCGATCAGCAGCGCGGTATCGCCCGGTTTCGACTCGCCGGTCCGCAACAGGGTCTCCATGGCCAGTGGAATCGAGGCTGCCGAAGTGTTGCCTGCCTCCTCGATATCGTTGGCCAGCGCGCAGTTCTCCGGAAGTTTCAGCACCCGCGCCATGATCTCGATGATCCGGCCGTTGGCCTGGTGCGGGATCATGGCGTCCAGGTCGTCCATGGCCAGCCCGGCCCGGTCGACCGCGTCGCGGCATACCTTCTCCAGCGAATGCGCCGCCCACCGGAACACCGCAGTGCCCTCCATCGCGAGGTAGGGCCGCACGGCGTCGAGGCCCTTCTCCTCGATCTCGGTGAAGAACTCGATCCAATCCTTGTCCTGCCGGATCGCCTGGTGCTGGGTGCCGTCGGACCCCCATACGGTCGGGCCGATACCCGGTTCGTCGGCCGGGCCGACCACGACCGCACCCGCGCCGTCGGCGAACAGGAATGCGGTGCTGCGATCGGCCGGGTTGATCGTGTCGGTCAGTTTCTCCACGCCGATGACCAGCACCCGCGACGACGTACCGGCGCGGACGAGATCCGAGGCCATGGCCAGGCCGTGGCAGAAACCGGCGCAGCCGGCGGAGATATCGAAGGCCGCGGCGCCGCCCGCGCCCAGTTCGGTGGCGATGCGGGGCGCGGCGGCCGGAGTGAGCAACAGGTGGGTCGAGGTCGCGACTATCACACAGTCGACCTGGTCGGCCGCGATCTTGGCGGATTCGAGGGCGCCCCGCGCGGCCGCGACGCTCATCGAGTGGATGGTTTCGGAATCGTCGGCGAATCGTCGGGTGCGGATACCCGAGCGGGTACGGATCCACTCATCGCTGGAATCGATCGGCCCGGCCACTTCGTCGTTGGTGACGACGCGGGCCGGGCGATAGACGCCCAGTCCCAGGATCGCGGTGAACTGCGCCCCGGTCGTCTGGGCGATCTGAGTAGCCATGGTGCTTCTCCTATGTACCTGCGGCGGCATCGCCGCGAGGGTTGACCCGATTCGATGTGGATTCCTCGCCCGGCGTCGGCTGACGTCTGCCGGGCAATCCGAAGACATGAGGCACCCTCATATTAGCTCGGTGTTCGCGCGATGGCAGCTCATATCCGATTTTCATCCAGGGGTTATCCGGACTGTGCCCGGGTATCGCCCGGATAGGCGTTCGCCACCGCGAGCGCGCAACCGAACAGATAGCGAGGGACACTCATGCTCGGTCTCGGCATCATCGGCTGGATCATCATCGGCGGGATCGCCGGCTGGATAGCCAGTAAGATCATGAAAACCGATGCACAACAGGGGATCCTGCTCAATATCGTGGTCGGTGTCGTCGGTGGTCTGCTCGGCGGCTTCCTGCTCGCGGCCTTCGGGGTCGACGTCGCGGGAGGTGGCTGGTGGTTCAGCTTCTTCACCTGCCTGGCCGGCGCGGTCATCCTGTTGTTCCTGGTGAAGTTGGTCGTCAGGAGGTAAGCCTGCGGCGACACCCGGCACGAATACCCCTGCTCGGCGTAAGGTGTGAACGCTTGCGCCGACAGGATCGGCCGGGACGCCACGGGTGTCCGACCGTACCGTCGGTCCGAGTGGATCGAATCGAGTATGAAAGAGGAATCTGTGGCACGCCGTCCCACTCCGCCCGGTACCCCGGAACGTACCGGGCCGGGCCATCTGGCCGATCTGGTGCGCAAAGCGGTCCCGCCGATGCATCCGGCCGGATTGCCGTTCGTAGCCGCGCCACTGGCCGTGGCGCTGGCAGGACGGCGTCGCCCCTGGCTACGGCGGGCCGGACTGGCCGCCGCCGCGGCGAGCGCCACATTCTTCCGGCACCCGCACCGGGTGCCGCCGAACCGGCCGGGCGTCGTGGTGGCGCCTGCCGACGGTGAGGTGGCGCTCGTCGATACCGCCGCCCCGCCCGCCGAGCTCGGTCTCGGGGATCGGCCGCTGCCGCGGGTGAGTATCTTCCTGTCCGTTCTGGACGTGCACGTGCAGCGGACACCGGTCTCCGGTGTGGTCCGCGAGGTGCAATACCAGCGCGGCAGCTTCAAATCCGCCGACCTCCCCGAGGCCAGCGCGGTCAACGAGCGCAACAGCATGCTGATCGACACCGAATCCGGGGAACAGGTGGTGGTGGTCCAGATCGCCGGACTGCTGGCGCGGCGGATCGTCTGCGATGCGGCCCCCGGTGACCGGATCACCATCGGCGACACCTACGGCCTGATCCGTTTCGGTTCCCGGGTTGATACGTATTTCCCGGCCGGTACCGAACTGCTCGTGAACACCGGGCAGCGGACGATCGGAGGGGAGACGGTGCTGGCGGTTCTGCCGTCGGCGGGTTCGTGATGGAGCAGGTCATCGAAGGCAGGCGGCGCCGGTCCATCAGGTTGCTGCCCAGTATCGTCACGATCCTGGCGCTGTGCTCGGGGCTCTCCGCGGTGAAGTTCGGTCTCGAAGGCGAACTGAAGATCGCGCTGGCCATGATCGGCGCCGCCGCGGTGCTCGACACCCTGGACGGCAGGCTGGCCCGGTTGCTGTCGGCCACCACCAAGATCGGTGCGGAGCTGGATTCACTATCCGACGCCATCTCGTTCGGGGTGGCGCCGGCGCTGGTGATCTATGTCGTGCTGTTCGACGGTGAGAGCAGTAGCGCGGGCTGGATCATCGCCCTGCTGTACGCGGTGAGCATCGTGCTGCGGCTGGCACGGTTCAACACGCTGATGGACGACGACACTCGGCCCGACTGGGCGCGGGAGTACTTCGTCGGCGTCCCCGCGCCCGCGGGTGCGCTGATTGCCATGGCGCCGATCGCGTTGTTCGTCCAGTTCGGTGACGGCTGGTGGACCAGTTTTCCGATCGTGGCGGCCTGGACGGTGTTCACCGCGGCGTTGTGTGTGAGCACGATTCCGACGCTCGCCATGAAATCGGTTTCGGTGGCCCCGCAGGCTGCTGCGGGGCTGCTGGTGCTGGTCGCGCTGGCCGGTGCCGCGCTGATCACCTACCCGATCGTGCTGCTGCTGGTGCTGATCGTGCTGTATATCGGGCATATCCCGTTCGCCTGGTATTCGCAGCGCTGGGTGGCCGCCCGGCCCGAGACCTGGCAGTACAAACCGGCCGAACGGCGGGCTCAACGGCGGGCCGGCCGCCGGATGCCGGTGCTGCGCCGGCCGGAGATCCGGCGGCCGGTGCTGCGTGGGGATTCCCGCCTGCGGTTGCGGCGGCCGAGCGGCCGGAACTGAGATCGTCAACCCTTGGTTGACGATGATAGGGCGTCAACCTATAGTTGACGCATGAACTCACCAGTGCGATTGGACGACCTCATCGAGGTCATCAAAAAAGCCCGTCCCGACAACGCCCTGGAACAGCTGTCCGACGCGGTGGTCGCCGCGGGACACCTCGGCGATGTGGCCGACCACCTGATCGGCCATTTCGTCGATCAGGCCCGCCGCTCCGGCGCCTCGTGGACCGATATCGGGGCGAGTATGGGTGTCAGCAAACAGGCCGCGCAGAAACGTTTCGTTCCCAAGCCGCCCGGGGATCCGTCGGCCGAAATGGACCCCAACGCGGGCTTCGCCAAATTCACCGAACGGGCTCGGACCATGGTTGTCGCCGCTCAGGAAGCAGCCGGCGGTGCCGAAAGTGCCGAAATCCACCTTCCCCATCTCATCCTCGGCCTGCTCAGCGAGTCCAACAGCCTGGCGGTCCGGCTCATCGCCGACCGGGGGGTCTCGCCGGCCGATCTCGCGGCCGCCGCCATCGCGGCATCTGGTGCGGAACCGGGCGCGCCGATCTCGCCCGAAGAATTGAAGGCCGCCACCTCCAGCGGCAAGATGGGCGCACTCGTGCCCTTCGACGCCGAAACCAAGAAGGCGCTGGAACTGACGTTCCGGGAAGCGCTGCGACTCGGACACAACTACATCGGCACCGAACATGTCCTGCTGGCGATCCTGGAGCAGGAGAACGGGACGGGCATCCTGTCCGGTGCGGGCCTTCGTAAGGATGCGCTCGAAGCGCGGTTGATCGAGATCCTTCAGCAGATCGTCGCCGGTAAGCAGTAGTCCGCGAGCGGCGACGTGCCCGATAAATGGCTTGACCAGCAGAAATCGGTCACGGGTAGGCGTCGCAGTCGCGGTCGGTGAAACTGTGGCGCGTCGTCTGCGTTCGCGTCGGCGCTCCCGGTGCGGGTGGTAGTCCCGGTAACCTATAGCAATGGCGGATGAAACGGACCCCGATCTGGTCGCCGGGGAACACCGGGACGATCTGCTGCGCGCGCTCACCTACGTCTCCACCGAATCTCTGTCCGATGGCAGTTACGTGGTCAACGGTGATCTGCCGCCCGAGGTCGCGCCGCCGTTCATCCGCGCGATCATGCGGGTCGAAGCGGAGCTGCTCCTGCACGATGCCGAATTCGTCACCATCGACGAGGGGGAGCCCCGGAGCCCGGAAGAGCGGCGCGCGGACGCTTTCCTGGCGCTCGCGCTTCGTGTCACCGACAGCCTCTGAGGTATTTCCGACGGGTGGAGCGGTTGGGTTCTCGCGGTCTCCGTACTCATCGACCTTGCACTCGCTATCGGCGAGTGCTAAAAATGGCTTTGGCACTCTCGAACCGAGAGTGCTAGGTCGGGACGGTGAGATCGGGTACACGACACCCCTGGTCGTCCGTCGCGGGCACCGAGCCTGGCCACAGCGTAGCTAAGGGTGACCCGACAAGGCGGTCATCCTGTGTGTCAGCCTCATCATTTGGAGGATCTCACCGCAATGGCCAAGACAATTGCGTACGACGAAGAGGCCCGTCGCGGCCTCGAGCGGGGCCTTAACAGCCTCGCCGACGCGGTCAAGGTGACGCTGGGGCCGAAGGGCCGCAACGTCGTGCTCGAGAAGAAGTGGGGCGCCCCCACGATCACCAACGATGGTGTGTCCATCGCCAAGGAGATCGAGCTCGAGGACCCGTACGAGAAGATCGGCGCCGAGCTGGTCAAGGAAGTCGCCAAGAAGACCGACGATGTCGCGGGCGACGGCACCACCACCGCCACCGTGCTCGCCCAGGCGCTGGTGCGCGAAGGTCTGCGCAACGTCGCGGCCGGCGCGAACCCGCTGGGCCTGAAGCGCGGTATCGAGAAGGCCGTCGAGGCCGTCACCGCCAAGCTGCTCGACTCCGCCAAGGAGGTCGAGACCAAGGAGCAGATCGCCGCTACCGCCGGTATCTCCGCGGGCGACCCGTCCATCGGTGAACTGATCGCCGAGGCCATGGACAAGGTCGGCAAAGAAGGCGTCATCACCGTCGAAGAGGCGCAGACCTTCGGTCTGTCGCTGGAACTCACCGAGGGGATGCGCTTCGACAAGGGCTACATCTCGGGCTACTTCGTCACCGACCCCGAGCGTCAGGAAGCGGTCCTCGAGGATCCGTACATCCTGCTGGTCGGCTCGAAGGTCTCCACCGTCAAGGACCTGCTGCCGCTGCTGGAGAAGGTCATCCAGGCCGGTAAGCCGCTGCTGATCATCGCCGAGGACGTCGAGGGCGAAGCCCTGTCGACCCTGGTCGTGAACAAGATCCGTGGCACCTTCAAGTCCGTTGCCGTCAAGGCCCCGGGCTTCGGTGATCGCCGCAAGGCCCAGCTCGCCGATATCGCCATCCTCACCGGTGGCGAGGTCATCAGCGAAGAGGTCGGCCTCAACCTGGAGACCGCCGGCATCGAGCTGCTCGGCCAGGCCCGCAAGGTCGTCGTCACCAAGGACGAGACCACCATCGTGGAGGGCTCCGGCGATGCCGAGGCCATCCAGGGCCGCGTCGCGCAGATCCGCACCGAGATCGAGAACTCGGATTCGGACTACGACCGCGAGAAGCTGCAGGAGCGCCTGGCCAAGCTGGCCGGCGGTGTTGCGGTCATCAAGGCCGGTGCCGCGACCGAGGTCGAGCTCAAGGAGCGCAAGCACCGCATCGAAGATGCCGTGCGCAACGCCAAGGCCGCCGTCGAAGAGGGCATCGTCGCCGGTGGTGGCGTGGCCCTGCTGCAGTCGGCTCCGGCTCTGGAGGACCTGAAGCTCGAGGGTGACGAGGCGACCGGCGCCAGCATCGTGAAGGTGGCGCTGTCGGCTCCGCTGAAGCAGATCGCCTTCAACGCCGGCCTCGAGCCCGGCGTGGTCGCGGAGAAGGTTTCCAACCTTCCGGCCGGCCAGGGCCTCAACGCCCAGACCGGTGACTACGAAGACCTGCTCGGCGCCGGTGTCGCCGACCCGGTCAAGGTCACCCGCTCGGCCCTGCAGAACGCGGCCTCCATCGCGGCCCTGTTCCTGACCACCGAGGCCGTTGTCGCCGACAAGCCGGAGAAGGCGGCCGCCGCGCCGGCCGACCCGACCGGCGGCATGGGCGGCATGGACTTCTGAGTCCAGCCTCCCGGCAACCCTTTACGAACCGTGGGCCGGTCCACCGTCAGGTGGGCCGGCCCACGGTTCGTTTGTCGCGGGGCACCGGCGTTACGTGCAGGAACCCGGCTGACCCGCGACGCCCGCCCAGCACCCGCGCCGCGGTCGCGGGCCGGAACAAGGCCGTGGGCGGATCGAGCAACGCGGCGACGCGCATGAACGCCACGGTGAGCCTGGAGTCGTACGCCGCGGCAGCGTGCAGCCGGCGGATGTAGTTGTTCGCCAGCCGCACCGCGGGCGTACGTTTGCCCGCGACGCCATCGAAGGCGAGGTCACCGCCCGCGGCGAGTTGCCACGGAATGTCGACCCTCGTAGCTATCCGCCGCATAACCTGCCGAGCTCGCGGTATGTGGCCACCTGTCAACGCCGCACGCAGGGCGTCGGCCTCCATCGCCGCAACACTCATACCTTGGCCGTAGATCGGGTTGAAACTGCACAGGGCATCGCCCATGACGACCAGCCGATCCGGGAAGCGCGAGAGTCGCTCGTATCGGTGTCGCTCGCTGGAGGGGAATCGGATACGCGCGGGTTCGCCGACCGGTTCGGCATCGTGGATGGCCTCGTAGATATCGGGTACCGGCAGCGATCTCGCATAATCCACGAAGGCGTCCATATCGACGGGCGGTCTGCTTCCGAGCAGTCCCATCAAGGTCACGATATGACAGCCGTTCTCGATCTCGGCCACGCCCGCGCCCCGGGTCTGTCCGGGCGCCGGAGGTGCGAGGATCGCCCGATCCTGTCCGAGCGCACCCTTGCGTAAGCGCAGCACCACGGTCGTGTAGGCAATATCGGCGGTGATCCGCTGTATCGCCGGCGCGGGGTACCCGAGTGCGGCCAGCCATCGCGGAGTGCGGGAACCGCGGCCCGTGGCGTCGACGACCAGTCCGGCGTCGATGATTTCCGCGGCACTGCTATCTGCGCGGCCGATCACCTCGACGCCTGTGACTCGGCTGTCCGCAGTCCGCAACCCGAGCGCGTCGTGCCGGTCGGCGATGACGATTCCGGGCATCCTCCGAACGCGTTCGCGCACATAGCTTTCCAGTAGTGGGCGGGAGGCGCTGATCACGGTGCCGCCGCCGGGCGCCTGCCGCAGCCGCTGCCCGCCCAGGAAAAGCCTGGCATCACCGGACTGGTCCAGCACCGGGGCCCCGCACGCGCTCAGGTCGGCGCCGAAGCCAGGGAAGAGTTCCTCCAGAATCTGCTGGCCGCGACCCATCAAACCGTGAATATGGCGGCCCTGCGGTACTCCCCGCCGATGTGCGGGCCCGGTCGGTAGCTCGTCACGTTCCACGACGACCACCTCACGGAACGATTCGGCAAGAACGCGCGCGGCGAGCAGTCCGGCCATACTGGCGCCGAGTACGACGGCCCGGTCGCCGCCGCTGATAGCACTGTCGTTCATGGCAACCTCCTCGATATGTGAGGAGTGTGTCCCCGGCGACTACTCAGTCGCCAGGCCGAAAGCTGCTCATTTTTGTTCAGTGCGTCCGCCGCCTGAGAACCCGTGTACGTCGCGCTCCCACAACCATGCGGTCAGCCAGGTGGTTCCGTGGCCCAGATGACGGCGATACGTGCTGAACGGCAGGCCGAGCAGCGCGGCCGCCGATTCCTGGGTCGCGGCGGGGCGTAGATAGGTTCGGTCGACAGCGCGCAGCGATTTGTCACCCCGCGGCTCCTCACCCAGGGCGACCACCGCATCGCGGAGCAATCGCTCCAACGCACCCGCATCCGGTTCGCCGTGCGCGTACTCATGCAGTAACCGCGTGCGGAGCAACGGATTCCGCGCCAGGGCAGCGGGCGCGCGTAGATCGTGCAGCGCCTGTTTGGCCGCCAGGGCGAATTCGGCCTGCGAGAGGACGAGCAGTTCCGGCTCGGCGGGTCGCGCTACCGGAGTGGAATCGCGTGCCAGTGCGCGTTCGGTGACGAATTCGAGCCAGCTGTCCACCGGTATCCGCCGGAAATCGTGCGCGAACAGGCCGTATCGGCGTCCCCCCACCGTGAAGTCGGCGCCGGTCGCGCGGGGCAGATCCGCGGCAGCGAAGTAGGCGTCCCACTGGTCGGGCTCGGCGAGAGCGAGAAAATCCCAGGCCAGATCGGGTGTGCACAGGTATCGCTGCATAGTGAGAATCGGTGTGGCGTTGAGGGTGGGTGAGGGGGCCTGATATGCCGTGCGGTCGATGACGAACCTCGTTTGCGTCACCACATCCCCGTCCCGCAACCGGGCGTCTCGGGTGGCGAAGGCCCATGCCGCTCGCGCTCCCGGGTCGGCGGCGATATCACCGGGATCGGCCCGAGTGAGTTCGAGCAGGGCGAGGAAACCACGTACCTCGCCGTCGTGCTCGCGCAACACGTGGAAGCCGCCGGGTTGCCGGTCGAACCAGTGCGCCGCGATGGCGGCCGACTCGTCTCCCTCCGCGGCCGCTACCAGGGCAACCACGGTCGCGCGGTCGGCAGTTACGGCAGGTTCGGGATAGGCGCCGCCCCAGGATTCCCAGTCGACCGGCGAGAGTACACCCGGAAGATTCCGGAATACGTACTTGAGATCGAAGATGGCGCGCTGCTGGGCCCTGCCGGAGGTGCTGCGCAGCGCCTGCCGGATATGCGTCCACACTCCGTGGAATATTCGCTGATAACCGTCGATATCGCGCCAGCGCAAGTCGGCGTCCAAGGCGTCGCGGGCCAACTCGTGCGGATACAGGCCGTCGCCGCCCGGGTACACGAATGAGAGGTCACGCAGCCAGGCGAACAGTTCGTGCGCGTCGGCGAGGCCGAGCGCATCCCGCAGCAATGACTCGGTGGTCACCCGGGCCAGCGCGCACACCTCGAGTGCCTGCCGATGCCGCTCGGACGGCACTACGTCGACAAAGCGGTGCAGCAGCATCGCCACCAGATCAGGTGGGAGCGGATCCTCCAGCGGGCCGGTGCCGTGCGCGCAGAGGTCGGTGAGCAGGGCGAGCCCGAGGGGATGCCCGTGGCTGACGTCCACGATCCGGCCGTGATGTTCCGGATCCACCTGGTTCACCAGCAAGTACTCGCGCGACTCGGCCGGGCTCAGATTCCGCAGCGCCACCACCCGGAGCAGCCCACCGAGCCCCGTCTCCGCGCGCCACGCGGGGTCCGGCGGCGGCCGGCCCGCGATCACGACGAATGCGGTCGCGGGTAGCCGAGGCAGTAATCGGCGGCGCAGCCAGCCATCGAGCGGGGCCATTCGCTCATAGGTGTCGATGAGCAGGACGAGCCGGTTCGGTGCGGTGATGCGGCCGGTACCGGCCACATCCACCGAGGCGGCGAGCGCGTCGAGAAGGTCAGCGGGAGTCGGAGTGAGCTCCCGGCCGTCGATTCGGACGATGGTGGCGCCGGTCGCGGCCGCCGATTCGGCGATGATATCGAGCAGGCTGGATTTGCCGATCCCACCCGGCCCGTGCAGGTACAGCACCGAAAGCAACGGTTCATCGCATTCGAGCGTCTCTCGCGCCAACGCCAGTTCCGCCGTCCGGCCCACGAAACGATGCCGCCGTCGCTCGGCGAGAAGTTCCCCCAGGCTGCGCTCCGCTGCCATACGTACCTACTTTACCGCCGCGACGCGGAGAATTTGGTGCTCATGCGCTCCGAACTGCTCGACGACTGAGACGCGATGCACCGTCCAGCGAGTGCACGATCTCGAACATGACATTCCATACGGTGCTCACCGATAACGCGGAATTCAGGCCGATAATTGATGTGTACTACGACAACGACGTCGAGGGGGCCGGCCCGGTTCCGGCGGGCTCGAAAGTCGTCTACCACGCTTCGCAGGCTCATCCGGCAGGTACCGGCCGGGCCGGGACAGCTGACCTTCTGAAGAAGTTCGCCGACGAAACTGTCGGCTGCCTCAGTGATGCGACGATCGAGACCGTGGTCTTCAACCCGCCGATTGATGATGGCGATGTGGACCGTTCGATGACGGTGTACTACACCACCGAGTAGCGCATACTCTCGCAGTTCTATCCGAGTCCACCCGCGGCGTGCCCACCCGGACCCTGTTCCTGGACGCTACCCTGCGGGTCGGACCGGTGGGTGCAGGCTCTCGAACATTCGCTCGGAGCTTTCGTGGCCGTATCCGGCGGCGACCTGCCGGTCGATGAGGTTTTTCACCGGGCCGATGATGTCGAGGTCCACGCCGGCGTCGCGGCTGGCGGAAACGATAGTGTCGACGGCGGCTTTGGTGAAGTTCAGGCTCTGGAACGGCACCGAGTAGTCGCCGCTGTCGATCTGCTCGCCCGCGGCGGTCAAGGTCGAGAGAACGGCGCCCATCCATGCTTCGGCGCGGCGGCCGAATTCGGTTGCGGACATTCCGGCCGAACGCACCATCGCGGCGCCGTGGTAATAGCCGGAGAACATTACATACATCCCGGACAGCAGTGCGAAATCGACGAGTGAGGCCTTTCCCGGTTCGGCGCCGAAATACTCCGCGGAGCCCAGTAGTTCGAGAACCTTCCGATGCCGGTCGAAAACCTCTGCCGCGCCGCTGTACAGCAATGCGGAACCCGGTTGTCCGATCATGGGCGGCGTGGCCATGATGCCACCGTCCAGGAACGGAATCCTCTGTCGGGCAGCCCAATCGGCGAGCTCCCGGGCGCCGGCGGGTTCGGTGCTGGTGAGGTTCACCAGGTCACGGCCGGCCAGTATTCCGGTCACCGGGTCGAGGGTTTCGTGGACCGATGCGTGGTCGAACAGGCAGGCGATGACCAGTTCTCCGGCGGCGACGGCTGTTTCGACCGAATCGGTGCCGAGCGCGCCGGCCGCTATCAGTTCGGCGTCCTTGCCGGGGGTTCGGTTCCAGACGGTTGTGGGGTGTCCGGCCTTCACGAAAGCGGCTGCGAGGGCGCTGCCCATCGCGCCGAGTCCGAGCACGGTGACAGGGGTCGGTGCGGGTTGTCCCATCGGGGGTTACTCCTTTTCGAGCACTGGTTCGGCACGTCGTTTGTGCGTGCACCGAGCGTCCCCCGGGTACTGTTGCTCCGGCAAGTACCTACTTTATGGTCCGGTACTTACCAAATAGTATGTATGCAGGTAGTGAGGTCGAACGAATGAGCGATAAGCGATGCGGTCCGTACTTCTGCGGTATCGACGCCGCGATGGACGTTGTCGGTGGCAAATGGAAATCGCTGATTCTGTGGGAGTTGCACGAGAAAGGCGTCCGGCGGTTCGGTGAACTCAAACGCGGGCTGCCCGGGGTCTCCGAGAAGATGCTCATCCAGCAATTGCGGGAGCTGGCCGAGGACGGGATTGTGCACCGCGAGGTGTACCGGGAGGTGCCGCCGCGGGTCGAGTACTCGCTGACCGCCGACGGGACCGCGCTCAACGCCGCGCTGGAACCGCTCGGCCGCTGGGGTGTCGACCGTATCGCCCGGATCGACGCCGAGCGGGTGCACGTCCCCACCTGATCGCCGGCTCGGCGGGGTCGCGTCTGCGCGGGGTTGTCAGAATCCGGATACCGCCGATACCCGGAACGGGGTGGTGGGGCTGCCCGGCCCGAGCGGGCCGCCTTTGTCGAATTGCGAGGCGACGACCAGGGTCGTCTCCGGTCCGCGGACCAGGGTGGTCGGGGTGGCGAGGGTGTCGTCGTGGTGGCGGCCGGTGCGAGTTGCGGTGGTGCCGTCGGGCGACAACTCCCAGCGGGTGAGGGTGTTCTCGGTGTTGTGGGCGACCCGGAGGGTACCGGCGTGGAGGTCGAGGCCGTCACCGAGAGTGAGGTCGCCGCCGTCGAGGGCTACTTTGCTGATTGTGGTGGTGGTGAGGTCGATTCGGTAGAGGTCGCCGCCGGTGGAGTCGACTGTGAGCAGGTAGGACCCGGTGGGGTCGGCGACTATGCCGTTGAGGGTGTAGGCGCCTGGATCGTGGGGTTCCAGGGAGGGGGTCAGGTCGAAGGATTCGGTGAGTTCGCCGTGGCCGCCGGTGCTCATGGCATGGGTGAGGGCGTCGGCGGTGATCCGGTAGACGATTGAGCGGCGGCTGTCGGTGAGATAGGCCGTGCCGTCGGGAGTGAGGGCGATGTCGTTGAGGAATCGGTCTGCCGGGCCGGTGACGTCGAAGCGGGCCAGCAGGGTGCGTGCGGTGAGGTCGTAGACGGTGACGCCGGTGGTGGAGTCGATCACCCAGAGCCGGCCGGCGGGGTCCACGCGTAACCCGTTGGCCGTCCGGCGGCCGTCGGTGCCCGCGGGCAGGAAGACCTCGGCGCGTGGGGTGCCGGGGGTGGCTCGGTAGATGGTGCCGTCGGCAAAGGAGCCGACGTAGATATCGCCGGTCCGTTCGTCCAGGGCGATGCCTTCCGGGTAGACCCGGTCGCCCGGAAGTGCGAAGGCCGTCTCGACTCGGGGTGGCGATGCGGCCGGGGCTGTATCGCCGCAACCGGTGAGAGTAAGGCCCGCGGCAGCCGCCAGAAGTGTGGTTGACCAGCGGAATTTCTGTGGATCGAGCATCGGGTTTCCGGCCTTCCGTTGCTATGCGATAGAGGGCAAATTCTAATTTGAATACGAATATAGATTAGAGCTCTAATGAACGTCAAGGGTCTAATCTTGAAGGGGCTGGATACCATGCCTGCATGACCTCCATGCCCGCCGGCGAGCGCATCGGTTCGTACGTGAAACGCGCGGAACAAGCCCGCACCGCGGCCAAACTCGCCGTGCTGAAGCCGGCGGGGGTCACCGAGGCGCAGTACGCGGCGCTGTTGTTCCTCACCGAGAACCCGGGGATTTCCGCCGCGGCGCTGGCCCGGCTCTGCGGGGTGACGCCGCCCACCATGAACACCGTGCTCACCAACCTCGTCGATCGCGGGCTGATCGAACGCACCCCGCACCCCTGGCACCGGAATGTGCTGGAAACCCGGCTCACCGAGAAAGGCGAATCGGTGATGCACGATGCCGATGCGCGCGCGATTGCCGTGGAGCGGTCCGTCGGCGAGGGGTTCACCGATTCCGAACGGGAAACGTTGTTCCGGTTGCTCAGCCGCTGCGCCGACCTGTTCGACACTGCCCGCGCAGAAGTACCTGCCCGCTTCCGAACCTGAACCTGCGCCCATCCGGACCGCGGCGGCAGGGATAACCGGTGACGACATCGGCGCGCACCGGCCACAGCCTGCCGGCCCGGCATGCAGATCGAGCGAACTGGACGTCTGCCCGCCGGCCGCGCGCCGGGGTCGGGCGCCGACCGGCAGCGCACCCTCCTGTCCTGCTGGGCCAGAATGGTCGGATGAGCGATGCACCGGACAGCGCAGCCGACCCCTATTTGTGGCTCGAAGAGGTCGCCGGCGAGCGGTCGCTGGATTTCGCCCGGGCGAACAACGAAGTGGTGATGCAGCGGTTCGCCGCCGATGACCGCTTCGACCTGTTACAGCGGCGGATCCTGGACATGCTCGATACCGATGCCAAAATTCCGTTTCCGGGCCGGCGCGGGGAATGGTTGTACAACTTCTGGCGTGATGCACAGCATCCGCGAGGGTTGTGGCGACGGACCACTTTCGCCGAGTACCGGAAAACCGAGCCGGAGTGGGATGTCCTCATCGATCTCGATGCGGTCGCCGCGGCCGAGGACGAGAACTGGGTATGGGGCGGGGCGGGGGTGTTGCGGCCGGAGCAATCCCGCGCCCTGATAAGTCTTTCCCGGGGCGGCGCCGATGCCAAGGTCGTGCGCGAATTCGATCTCGGGACACGGGAATTCGTCGCGCCCGAGGCCGGCGGATTCTTCCTGCCCGAGGCGAAATCCCGGCTGAGCTGGATCGATATCGACACCGTGTATGTGGGTACGGATTTCGGGCCCGGCTCGCTCACCGATTCCGGCTATCCGCGGATCGCGAAACGCTGGCACCGCGGTACCGCACTCGAAACCGCGGAAACGGTTTTCGAGGGCGCGGCGACGGATGTTGCGATCAGTGCCGGTTACGATCGCACGCCCGGTTACGAGCGCCACTATGTCGGGCAGGCGACCGATTTCTACAACGAGGACGTCTACCTGCTGCAGGCCGACGGTTCCCGGGTCCGCCTCGAAACCCCTTCCGACGCGGACGAATCCTGGTACAAGGAGTGGCTGCTGGTGCGGTTGAAATCGCCGTGGGAGACCGGTGGGCGCACGTACGTAGCCGGATCACTGATCGTGACGAATTTCGACCGTTTCCTTTCCGGCGAACGCGATTTCGACGTGCTGTTCGAACCCGATGCGCATACCGCGCTGCACGGTTACGGCTGGACCGAGAACCATCTGCTGCTGGTGACCTTGGAAGATGTGCAGACCAAACTGTATGTCCTCACTCCGGGCGACGGCGGTTGGCGCAGTGAGCCCCTCGCCGATACCCCGGCCATGGCCACCACGAGCGTCATGAATCTCGACCCGCTCGAAGGCGGCGACGATTTCATGCTGATGACCAGTGGTTTCACCACGCCGACAACGTTGCTGTCGGGTGTGGTGGGCGCACCGGCGACCGAGTTGAAACAGGCGCCCGCCTTCTTCGACGCGACCGGGATCGAAACCGAACAGTTCTTCGCCCGCTCCGACGACGGCACCATGATCCCGTACTTCGTGATCCGGCATCGCGATAATCGCGGCCGGCCCGCCCCGACGGTGATGTCCGGCTACGGCGGATTCGAGGTTTCCCGCACCCCCGGATACAGCGGGGCATCCGGTATGGGCTGGCTGGAACAGGGCGGCACGTGGGTGATGACGAATATCCGCGGTGGCGGCGAATACGGGCCCGAATGGCATACCTCGGTACAGAAAGCGAACCGGCACAAGGTCTACGAGGATTTCTCGTCGATCGCGCGGGATCTGGTGGAGCGGGGGATCACCACCGCACCGCAATTGGGCGCGGTGGGCGGCAGTAACGGCGGTTTGCTGATGGGTGTGATGCTCACCCGGTATCCGGAATTGTTCGGCGCCCTCGTCTGCCAGGTTCCGCTACTCGATATGCGCCGGTATCACCTGCTGCTGGCCGGGGCGTCGTGGGTCGCGGAATACGGTGACCCCGATATACCGGAGGAATGGGAGTACATCAGCCGCTATTCGCCGTATCAGAAGGCGATGGAAAACGGTGCGGGCGCGACGTATCCGCCGATTCTGCTCACCACCTCCACCCGTGACGACCGGGTCCATCCCGGGCATGCGCGGAAAATGGCGGCGCTGCTCGAAGAGCAGGGGCATCGCGTCTGGTATCACGAGAACATCGAGGGCGGGCACGGCGGTGCCGCGGACAACAAGCAATCGGCGTTCCAGGCGGCGCTCATCTACGAATTCTTCACCCAGATGCTGATCGAGGGCCGTACCTCGAAATAGCCGCTTCAGCGGTCGTGCAGCCATTTCTCGATGCTGTCCACCACCGGGGCCGGGTCGGAGATCCAGCCGTTGTGGCCGAGCTTCCGGGGTTCGTGCCGGCTGGTCTTGTCAGCGGCGGGAAGCTTTTCCAGCAGGTGGCGGGCCGAGGCCGGCGGCGTCAGTTCGTCGCCGGCGAGGGTGATCGACAGTACCGGGAGTTTCAGCCGGGAGATTCGTTCCTCGTAGTCGATATCGGCACCGGCCGGCGTGAACCGGCCGGTGCGGGCCAGCCGCGCCCAATCCGAGATCAGGACCTTGGATTGGCGGCCGAACCCGTTCGGGCCGAGTTTGTCGCCGGGCCAGACACCGGCGAGGTTCGCGGTGAGCGAGACGGCGGCGGTGCCGAGCAGCAATCCCGGGCCCAGGATGCCGCGGAATCCGCGGTAGTACGGGGTGCCGGAGGCGATGAGGATCAGCCCGCCGAGCCGTCCTCGGACCCGCGCCGCGTACAGCACCGAGAGATGCCCGCCCATACTGTGGCCGAGCAGGTACGGGGTGCTGTCCGGGAACCGGGTGCGCACCGCTTCGAAGATCGCCGGGAAATCGACCGCGGCCAGTTCGTGGTAGCCGTAGGAACTGGTAGCGCTCGGTTTCGGTGTGCTGGCACCGTTGCCGCGGAGTTCGCCGACCGCCACATCCACGCCGCGGCGCGCGAGTTCCCGGGCGAAGTACAGGTAGTACTCCCCGGGCACGCCGAGCCCGGGGATCAGCACGAGCACGGGGCGCGGCCGGTCGAGGGTGATCGGATGCCGGTGCGGTCCGGTGGCGGGGATCAGCCGCACCGGGACGGTGCTACCGTCCGGCATCTGGATGGCAACGGTTTCCACGGCGTCAACGCTAGTGGACGCGCGCGGTCGTGGCGGCGCGTCACGCGCGGATGGCGCCGATGATGATGCGGCTCAGCACGCGGATGACCTCGTCCAACGGTCGCTGGGGTTCGTTTCCGCTCCACTCCTCGATCACGTAGTTCACGGCGCCGATGATGGCGAGCATGCGCAGGTCGTAGTCGCCGGTCGGGATCTCGCCGTGCAGCGCGGCGTCCTCGGCGGCGCCGGCGAGGACGGCACTCCAGGCGCGGCGCGATTCGGTGCGTATCTTCTCGACTTTGGCGCCCGCGCCGACGACCTCGACCAGGACCACCCTGGCCCGCCGCATATCGGACCCGAGGGAATGTACGTACGCCCGGACGGCCGCATCGATCCGCTGGATCGCGCTCTGTTCGGCGCTGTGGTCCAGCGATGCCAGCACTGCCGACCGGGATTCGCGGTCGATGAGGGTGAAGAGTTCGAGAAGTAAGGATTCGCGGCCGGTGAACTCCTCGTAGAACTGACGCGAGGACAACCCCGCGTCTTTGCAAATCGCACCGACCGAGCTATTGGCGTACCCGTCGCGGGCAAAAACCGTCAGGCCGGATTCGAGAAAACGTGCGCGTCGCTCGCGTTGCCGATCTTCTACGGGCTGGCCGGCATACCTTCGTCCCGAATTCGCTTCCTGTGACATCGCGCAGAACAATACCGAAAAGCCCGATCCCCTCGTCATCGATCGGGCCTTTCGCAGCGCACCGGCCGGAGCCCGCGGGTTTGCCGAAAGTTGGCTGCTCGCAGGCATGGTCGCCGGTAAAACCGCCAAACCGGACATTACCGGGTCGAGGTCCGGATGCCGCATTTTAGAGGGAAATAATAGAATAATTCTCGGTAGCCGCGTGGAGTCGAGGTAATTACCGGGAAACACATAGTGTCAACCCTATGGGAACCGCACTCCTGTACGGACTCGGTACGGCAATTCCATTGGTGATCGGTGCGGCCATCGGGCTGCGCACCACATTGCCCAAACCATTGCTCGCTTCGTTGATGGCCTTCGGTGCGGGCACCATGATCGCCGCGGTCTCCAACGAATTGTTCGAACCCGCCTTCCTCCAGGCCGGCGCCGTCACCGCCGGCGCCGCACTGTTCCTGGGTGCCGCCGTCTACGTGGTGGCCAACCGATTCCTCGAACGAAAGGGCGGCGGCGCGGCCGTCGGCTGGGCCCTCATGCTCGGAACCGTCCTCGACGGTGTTCCCGAGAACACGGCACTCGGGGTCACGCTCGGGTCCGGTGGCGGGCTGGCGCTGCTGGTGGCCATCGCGGTCGGCAACGTGCCCGAGGCGATCGGCGGATCCGCGCTGCTGCGCCGGGAACGCGATGTCTCCACCCGCAAGGCGTTCGGTCTGTGGGTTTCGACGGGGGTCGCGCTGGTCGTGGTCACCGTGGCCGGGCATATGCTCGCCGAACATCTCGGTGCGACCCCGATCAGTGCCATCCAGGCCTTCGCCGGTGGCGCCACGGTCGCCGTCCTCGCCGATTCCCTCATGCCGGAGGCCTATCGCGAGGGCGGCTGGTGGGTCGGTATCGCGACCGCGGCGGGTTTTCTGGTCGCTTTCCTCCTGGGCTGAAACCCGGCACGGGTGGGGTGGGCCCGGCCACGGGGAGAGAGTTAGGCTCGACACCGTGACTTCCCACTACGATGTCGTCGTTCTCGGTGCTGGTCCCGGCGGTTACGTCGCCGCGATCCGCGCCGCTCAACTCGGCCTGCGAACAGCGATCGTCGAGCAGAAATACTGGGGTGGCGTATGCCTGAACGTGGGCTGCATCCCGTCCAAGGCGCTGCTGCGCAATGCGGAGCTGGCTCATATCTTCACCAAGGAAGCGAAAACCTTCGGTATCACGGGGGAGGCGTCGTTCGATTTCGGGGCGGCGTTCGATCGGAGCCGTAAGGTCGCGGACGGCCGGGTCAAGGGCGTCCACTTCCTGATGAAAAAGAACAAGATCACCGAATACGACGGTAAGGGCTCGTTCACCGATCCCAACACCATCGCGGTGGAACTCAGCAAGGGCGGTACGGAGTCGATCACCTTCGACAATGTCATCATCGCCACCGGCACCGAGACCAAACTGCTGCCGGGTACCTCGCTGAGCCGCAATGTCGTCACCTATGAGGAGCAGATCCTCACCCGTGACCTGCCCGGTTCGATCCTGATCGTCGGCGCCGGTGCCATCGGGATGGAGTTCGGCTACGTGCTGCGCAACTACGGCGTGGACGTGCGGATCGTGGAATTCCTGGACCGCGCGCTGCCCAACGAGGACGCCGATGTGTCCAAGGAGATCACCAAGGCGTACAAGAAGCTGGGGATCACCATCTCCACCGGTGCCGCCGTGCAGTCGATCGACGACGACGGTTCGAAGGTCACCGTGGCGATCAAGGACAACAAGTCCGGCCAGGTGGAGACGGTTACGGTCGACAAGGTGCTGCAGGCCGTCGGGTTCGCGCCCCGCGTCGAGGGCTACGGGCTGGAGAACACCGGGGTCGCGCTCACCGAGCGTGGCGCCATCGCCATCGACGACAATATGCGCACCAATGTGGGGCATATCTACGCCATCGGCGACGTCACCGCCAAGCTGCAGCTCGCGCATGTCGCGGAAGCCCAAGGTGTGGTCGCGGCCGAGACCATCGGCGGCGCGGAAACCCTCACCCTGGGCGATTACCGGATGATGCCGCGCGCCACCTTCTGCCAGCCGCAGGTCGCCAGCTTCGGGCTCACCGAACAGCAGGCGCGCGACGAGGGCTACGACGTGAAGGTCGCGACCTTCCCGTTCACCGCCAACGGCAAGGCGCACGGCCTGGGTGACGCCACCGGTTTCGTCAAGCTGATCTCGGACAACAAGTACGGCGAGCTGATCGGCGGGCATCTGATCGGCCCGGACGTCTCCGAACTGCTGCCGGAACTCACCCTGGCCCAGAAGTGGGACCTCACGGTGAACGAACTGGCCCGCAACGTGCATACGCACCCGACGCTGAGCGAGGCGTTGCAGGAGGCCATTCACGGCCTGGCCGGCCATATGATCAACTTCTGATCGTATTCCGGTCGATTCGGCCAGAAGGCCCGGAGTGGAATCCACCGCTCCGGGCCTTATGCGTTTTCGGGCAGAGGGCGCTCTCTGGACTGATCGTCTCGCCCATCGGCAGACGACGAGGTTCAGTTCGATTGCGGGCACGAGGTACCTCGTGCCCGCAGGCTCAGTCGGCAAGCGGTGGTGAAGCCCGGTAACGAATGTCAGGTGGACCGTGGAGCCGGACAGATTGTTCAAAAGGATGTCGGCCCGGCAGTTTGCGGCGTTCACCAGCCTCTATAAGCCGTCCTTGCTCGGTGCGGACGGCCGGATCGTTGGCCCGGCACGAACAAGTGGTGTGCGCGGCGGCGGGCCTGACCGGCCGCACCGGTCACGCTCCCTGGCGGTGAGCGGCCGGCTCAGAATTCGTCGCGGGGGACGCGGAGTGTCTGGATGGTGGCGGCGAGGCCCTCGTACTGGTTGACCAGCAGGACGATTTCGATCAGGCGTTTATCGTCGTAGTAGGTGGCCAGGTGGTTCCAGGTGGAGTCGTCGATATCGCGAGTCTGCACCAGTTGGTCTACTGCGGTCAGGAGGGCTCGGTGTTTATCGGTCCAGCCGTCCGCGCCCGCGCCCTGGCGGATCCGGTCCAGGATTTCCGGGGTGACTCCGGCGCGGCGGCCGAGGCGGATGTGGTGGTCGGTTTCGTAGGCGCAGTCGCGTAGGTGGGCGACGCGCAGGATCACCAGTTCGCTGTCGTGGCGGCGCAAACGGCCGGCGGGCATCAGCATTCCCGAGAAATGCAGCCAGCCGCGGAACAGGCGGCCGGTGCGGCCGAGGGTACTGAACAGTTGCGCGTCCGAGGTGCCCGAGGCGCGGGACAGTACCTGCCAGGCGGCCCAGTTGATCGGTCCCAGCTCGCGCAGGCGGCCGGGGGCGATCCGGGGTGGCGACGCCGAAACCATCATTCTGCCCCTTTCGGTGGAAGTCGTTATCTGCCGCTACCGGATTCCGGCAGCGTGCGGTTGCCTGCGAACCTACCTGTCTCGAAGGGTCACGGCTTGCCGGAACCGGCGCCGATCAACTCCGAAACCGTGACGAACCGGTAGCCGTCGGCCCGCAGTTTCTCGACGATCGGGCCGATCGCCGCCCGCGACGCGGCACCGCTGCCGAACATGGTGTGCAGCAGGATTATCGATCCGGGCCGAACCTGGTCGAGGGTCGAGGCCACGATCGCGGCGGCGGAGCTGTTCCCGGCTTCCGGTTCCACATCCCAGGTGACTGTGGTGCGGTCGTGGTCGGACAGGTAATTCGGCAGCGCCCACAATTTCTTGCCGTACGGCGGACGGAACGTGATGTCGCCCTGATAGCCCGTCTTGCGGATCTCGGTATCGGTGCGTTCCACCTCGTCGGCGACCGTTCCGGACGAGACCAGCACCATGCGGCGGTGGTTGTAGGTGTGGTTGCCGATCTCGTGACCGGCTGCGGCGATCGCCCGGCCCAGTTCGGGGCGAGCGGCCAGATCGCGGCCGTTGAGGTAGAAGGTTGCGGGTATATCGGCGGCGGCGAGCAGATCGAGTACTGCACCGGCGTGTTCGCTGGGGCCGTCGTCCAGGGTCAGCGCGACTACTTTCTCGTCCGTCTCCACCCGGTCCACCAGCCGTCCGGCCAGCTGGTAGGTGCGGGAATTCATCAGGAAGTATCCGCCGGCGAGCACCACCAGTACCGTCACCAGACCGAGTGCCGCCCAGATCATCCACCGCCGCATCCAAGCTATATACCAGGAGTGTTGCGCGCGAACCACTCGGAAAGCCGGACATCCCGGGTGGTCGTGCACGCGCCGGCGTCCCCTCGCCGGCGCCGTCTGACGTGCACCGCGGCCGCTGAACAGCCGGCAACCTGGACAAGGCCCGCCAGCTGCTGTGGCCGGTGAAGAAGAAACCCATTCGGCAGGTTCGGTTACCGGCCGCCGCGTCACCAGGTGCGCGCCAGGCCGGGCCGGGCCGGTGGCTCAAGCGGACCGGGTATCGCGGTCCGGTCGGCCGGTGCCGGGGTGCTGCCGGCGGCGCTCGCGTTTACCGCGCGCGACTTCGGTGGCGAGCGCGTCGAGCGGCTGTGCGAACGGCGCCATCGGATCGAGCAGGGCGGCCAGCCAATCCCGGGCCGCGGCGATACCGTCCGGGTCCAGCGTGTAGATCCGCTGGGTTCCCGCCGGTCGTACCCGCAGCAGCCCGGCCGCGCGGAGCACTTTGAGATGCTGCGAGACGGCGGGCTGGGAGATCGGGGTATGCGCGCGGACCCCGGCCACGAGCGCACCGGCCGGCTGTTCACCGGCGGCTACCAGAGCCAGGATGGTGCGCCGGACCGGGTCGGCGAGTGCCTCGAATACGGCGGGCGGAACAGGACTCGACATCAGGACTGCTGATCTTCCTCCGGGACGGTGGTGTAGAACGCCAGTGTCGCCTCGGCGGCCGGCCGGGCGAGGGCGGGGTCGTCGCCGTCGGCTATCGCCGCTTCGGCCCATGCGGTGGCCGCGGTGCGCACGAACGTTTTGCCCTCGGGAGTGGCCGGGAACTCCAGGGCGGCATCCTGGTCGACGCCCGCGCCGGTGTCCAGGTGCAGGCCCAGCCCCATGAGGCCCAGATCCCAGCCCACGCCCACCGCTCCGGGGCCGAATTGTGTCCACATATCCGGATCCACCGGCGCTTCGTGCAGCAATTCCAAAGTGGTTCCCTCGGCGGCCGGATCGAGCCGGATTTCCAGCCAGGAGATCATCGGGCCCATTTCCCAGGTGACGGCGAACCGTTTCGGCGGCTCGCATTCTTCGACGGTACCGCCGGCATTTCCCTCGAGCTGATATCTGCCGCCTACGGACAGGTCCCCGCTGATGGGCAGGAACCAGCGCGGTATCCGGCCGATATCGGTGAGCGCATTCCAGAGATCGTCCGGGCCCGTGCCGTAGGTGCGCCGGGCGACGGCGATCCTGGTCGGCGTACCTCGGCGTTCGCCGGTGCGGACTTCCCGGGTCACGAGTCCGGCGACGGTGACGGGATCGATGAGCATGGCCACGTTGTCCTCCTTTGATAAGTTGCTACTTATATTAGTCGAGTGGGTTCGAGCGCGCTACCGGCACCTCGTCTCGTGTCCCGGTCGAGGCCGCTGCGCCGATCGGTCGCGTGATGTCTCCGGCCGGGCCGATGCGGAATGGGCCGTTTCGCGTGCCCGAATTTCTCCGTAATCCCGGGTTGCTGTACGGAAAAAACGCGTCCCTGTGGGTCCGGTCCGGAAAAACCGCATTCCCCACCGTCCCTATGCGGTAAATCGGTATCGCCGATCGGTACCCGGCCGTGGTGCGGGCCCTACTATCGGCCCAGGGTCGGAGAACTGCATCCGGTCGCAGCGAAAGGCGCATCCCACTGATGACTGATCACGAATCCGGGATCGGGCGCCGGATTGCTTATTACCGGGCCCGAAAAGGATTGTCCCAACGTGATTTCGCGCCGCTGATCAAACGGTCCGAGGCATGGGTGTCACAGGTGGAACGCGGGGTGCGGCCCGTCAAGGCACTCGATGTGCTGCAGCGGATCGCCGACGTCCTGGATATGCCGGTGGCGGAGCTGGCGCCGAGCGCGCCCACTGCCCGGGTGGAACCGGTTCCGGCGCATACCCGGGCCCTGCGTCTGCTGCTGGTCACCGACCATGTCCTCGCAGCGGCCGTGGCAGAGCCGGAGGTGCGGCCCGATCTCGACCGGCTTGCCGAACAGGTCGACGAGGTCTGGACCTGCGCACGCCGGGCGCGCTACGCCGAACTGTATACGTTGCTCGAAGATCTGCTGCCGCAACTCGAAACTGCTACCGCGACTCGGGATCCCGGTCGGGCCGACGAACTCCTGGCCGAAACCTGCCAGGTGTGGGCGGTCGCATTGGCCGAATTGCAGCAGTTCGACGCCGCCTGGGCCGCCGCCGAACGCGCGATGCGGGTGGCGCAGCGTCGCGCGGATCCGGTGCTCATGGCGGCCTGCGCATTCCGGCGCACCATTGTTTTCCAGCGTGGGCAGCGTCTCGACCTCGCCCGGCAGACAGCCGATAGTGCGCGGGCCGCCCTGGAAGTACTGCTGAACCAACCGGCATCGCAAGCGCTGGTCGTCTACGGTGCGTTGACACTGCAGTCCGCGCTGATCGCTGCCCGGATGGAGGACGCCGAGCGCGTTCGCGAGTTGCTGGACAGCGCCCACAAGGCGGCGAGCGCCGTCGGGGCCGACCGGGAGGAGTACCGGATCGAATTCGGCCCGGCCGCCGTCGCTCTGCACGAGGTCGCCGCCGCGGTGGAACTCGGTGATGCGGGGACCGCGATCCGGCTTGCGGCCCAGATCAATACGGACCGCCTTCCGGATTTCCCCCGCGCCCGGCTGCTGGTCGATACCGCTCGAGCGTGGGCGCAGCGGCGCCGGCCGGACCGTGCGCTGGCCCTGCTCCTCGACGCGGAGGCGCTCGCCCCGGAGTATCTCGCCCGGCAGCGGTCGGTGCGGTCGACGATTGTGGATCTGCTCAGCATGGATCACCGCACCCCCGGGCTCGGCGAGTTCGCGCGGCGTATCGGTGTGGATGCGCCGCCCGTGCATCCGGCGGAAGCCGGTAGGGAGAGCGCTCGTACCGCAATGCGGGCGGCTCGCGGCCCGCGGACGCTGTGAGGGCGTATCCGGCAACTCCGATCGGCACGGCCGCCGACAGCGATGTGGACTCCGGGGCGGATCGTTCGGGACGCCGGATGGCCGGGTTTGCGGAATCCGCGGCCGGCGCGACTCGTATGCCGTACCGGGCTCAGGCGCCCGGCCAGAAGTCCCGCAGCTCCGTGGCGGCCGCGGCAGCTTGGCGCAGCCCGGATTCGTAGGACGGGACCAGTGCGGCCGCGCCGAAAAGGTCGGGACCGAAGGCGGCGACCGCGATCTCGTCCGGCGCGATCGTGACCTCGCGGACGGCACCGACGTTCCGATCGGCCCGGGCCCGGGGGTACAGGTGCGCGAGTGGTTCGAGGATCACCACCGCGTCGTAACCGGCGGCGAGGTCGGCGTTGATGGTGGAGCGCACCCCGCCGTCGATGTAGTGGCGTCCGGCGATCTCGATCGGCGGAAAAACACCCGGGACCGCGGTGCTGGCGGCCAGCGCCTGCACGAGGGTGGCGGCATCGTCGCGGGTCCAGGCGGTGAGCGCACCCGAACCGATATCGATGGAGGTGACCAGCAGATCGTGGTCGGGCCAATCGGCGAAATCCACCAGTGCGCCGATCCGTTTCAGGTGTTCGGCGGGATCGCCGGTATCCGCGCCCAGCGCCAGTTCGCCCACGCGCTGCAGGGCGAGGTCGCGGTCTTGATCGACGGCGCGCAGCAGAGTGGTGATCTCGAGCAGTACGCCGTAGTCGTGCGCGGGTGCCGCTGCGGGCGGTTCGGCCGAGTCTGGGCGTGGGGTGAGCAGGCTGGAGAGATCCGTGCCGGCGGCGATGGCCGAGCCCACCACCGCTCCGGCCGAGGTGCCGATGATGCGATCGGCACGCGCCAAATCTATTCCGGCCGCCCGTAATCCATGGGCGAGGCCGGCCAGCCAGGTTATTCCGACGGGTCCACCGCCTCCCAATACCAGGGCGATGGTGGTTTCTCGGTGCGATACGGCGTCGGGCATGGCAGCAGGTTAGCCAAAACTCGAACCGCATGCTCGGTTCGGTGGCCCGCGGAAACGCGGCACGCCCGGCCCCGGTCATGTGAAGCAGATCACGGTGTAACGCGCGGGTCCGTCAGGTAGAAATAACTACGTACGATGTACGTAGTTTTCGAGCACGTGGAGGCCGCATGCGCACAACCGGAACCGCCATTTCACTCAACGTCGCCGATCCGGCCGCCTCGGCGGGTTTCGTCTCCGCGTATTTCGGGTTCACCGAGCAGATGTCGGCCGACGGATTCGTCTCCCTGTCCCATCCCGATGCCGGCGTGAACCTCATCTACCTGCGCACCGGGCTGTCCACGTTCAAACCGGCCCGTATCGCGGGGGCCGCGGGCGACGGTCTGCTCGTGGCGTTCGTGGTGGCCGATATCGATACCGAATACGCGCGTCTACAGGCGGCGGGCGCACCGATCGTCACGCCGATCGAGACCGAGGAATGGGGTGAACGCTATTTCCAGACAACGGATCCGAACGGCATCGTCTACCAGTTGGTGCAGTGGGTCGACTGATCCCCGACCGGCCGGATATCCCGGAATATCGGCCACTGATTACTGATTCACCCGAGCCGTAGCCCATAGGAGTGGTACGAAAGGGGCTGGTGGGTGAAGATCGACAGTGGGGGGTCAGTGGTGGTACCGGGAGCAACGGCACGCAGCAGAGGTGGAACACGATGCTGGTGAAGGTCGACGATCGGGCGGAACTTTCCGCTGCCGAGCGGGAATTCGTGGAATGCCTGCGGCAACTGCCGTCGACCGGGCTGGCGATCGTCGACCTCAGAGTGGGGACCCAGCGCGGCACCAAGCAGATCGGTGCGGTGGTCTGGACTCCACAGGGCATCCTCGTGGTGGAGGTGATCGGTTTCCGCAGCAAGCAGAGCGGAATGCTGGCCGTCTCCACCGAACGTCCCTGGCGGGTGGGTGACATCGCCGCCGACCTGGATCTGGAACTCGGGGCCGACCCGGTGCGCCGCGTGGAGAGTGCCCTACGGGAGGTGCAGTTCACGTTCGAACGTGCCTCCTACGACCCCGGCCACCTGTGCGGTGCGGTGGCGCTGATCCCGCAGCGGGGTGCGGTGTTACGCCCGGCACGCGAGACGCTGCGACCGGGTCTCGATGTGGTGGTGGGCAATACCGCCGAGCCCACCGAGTTGCGGATCTTCCTGGAGAATTTCGCTCCCGGGCCGCCGCGCTGGACGCTCGGCCGGGTCTGTGCGGCGACCCGGGCGCTCACCGGCTGGGCGCCCGACCGCGGCGAATTGATCGCCGCCGGGTTCGAGGACAAACTGCCGGAGCCGCCGAAGAAGCCGCGCACATGGCCGCTGCGGCGCCCGGATTCGCGGCGCGCGCACGATCTGATCGGCTGGGCGGTGCTGGCGGTCGCGGTATTCGGCATGCTCATCGTGCTGGGGGCAATCGCCGGGTCCCTGATCACCGATGGTCCCGCCGCCGAACCTGCGGCGCCCAGTAGCAGTGCCGACCCGACGGTGCCGCCGCCGACCGGTCCGGCGGAGTGCTGGCCGCTGCAGGCGGATTGCTGAATAGGCCGGGAATGCCCGGTCCGGGGTGGCTACCGGTTGGTAAGGCTACGGTTGCGTAGCCGTTGTGCGGTCCGGCAGGCTGCGGTTTGTACGATGTCCAAACGCCTGTAACCAAGCGGTCCGCCCGGCCGCCAGGGAATCGACCAGGAGGACCACCGGTGGGCCACTACCAGGCAAATCTGCGCGATATCGAATTCAACCTGTTCGAAGTATTCGAACTCGGCAAACTCCTCGATACCAGTGCGTACGGCGACCTCGATACCGATACCGCCCGCGCGATACTGGCCGAGGTGAAACGGCTGGCCGAGGGGCCGGTCGCGGAATCGTTCGCCGCCGCCGACCGGGAGCCGGTGGAATTCCGGCCGGAAACCCATTCCATCGAGGTCGGCGAACCGTTGACCAAGACGATCCTGGCCATCCGCGAAGCCGGTTGGAACCGGTTGGGTAAACCCGAGGAAATGGGTGGGATGCCCGCGCCCGCCGCGTTGATCTGGGCGGTCAGCGAGATGATCACGTGCGCCAACCCGGCCGCGATCTTCTTCGATATGGGCGCGGCCATGGCCCAGGTGCTGTACGGGATCGGCAACGAGCAGCAGAAGCATTGGGCGGCGGCCGGTTTCGAACGGCACTGGCAGGGCACGATGGTGCTCACCGAGCCGGATGCGGGCTCCGATGTCGGTGCGGGCCGGGCCAAGGCGACCGAACAGGCCGACGGCACCTGGCATATCGAGGGCGTGAAACGGTTCATCTCCGGTGCCGATGTGGGCGATACCGCGGAGAACGTCTTCCATCTCGTACTGGCTCGCCCCGAGGGCGCCGGACCCGGTACCAAGGGGCTGTCGCTGTTCTACGTGCCGAAGTACCTGTTCGACCCGCAGACCCTGGAACTGGGTGAGCGCAACGGTGTGTACGTCACCAACGTCGAACACAAGATGGGCCTGAAATCCTCGCCGACCTGTGAGCTCACCTTCGGCGGTGACAAGCCGGCCGTCGGCTGGCTGGTCGGCGATACCCACAACGGGATCGCCCAGATGTTCAAGGTGATCGAGAACGCGCGCATGATGGTGGGCGTCAAATCGAGCGGCACCCTCTCGACCGGATATCTGAACGCGCTGGAATACGCCAAACAGCGTGTCCAGGGTGCGGATCTGACCCAGATGTCGGATAAGGCGGCGCCGCGGGTCGCCATCACCCGTCATCCGGATGTGCGGCGCAGCCTGGCCACCCAGAAGGCGTACGCGGAAGGGCTGCGTGCGGTGTATCTCTACACCGCCGTCCACCAGAACGCTGATGTCGCCGAACTGGTTTCGGGTATCGATGCCGCTACCGCGCACCGGGTCGACGATTTCCTGCTGCCGATCGTGAAGGGTGTGGGTTCCGAGCGGGCCTACCAGTACCTCACCGAATCGCTGCAGACCCTGGGCGGTTCCGGGTATCTGCAGGACTACCCGATCGGGCAGTACATCCGCGACGCCAAGATCGACTCGCTGTACGAGGGCACCACCGCCATCCAGGCGCAGGACTTCTTCTTCCGCAAGATCATCCGGGACAACGGGGTCGCGGCGGGACATATCTTTACCAAGATCAACGAATTCCTGGATGCGCCCGGCGGGCGGCTGACCGCCGAGCGCGACCTGTTGCGCACCGCGCTGGGCGATGTGCAGGGAATGGCCGCGGCGCTGAGCGGGTATGCGATGGCCGCCCAGACCGACCCGGCGGAGCTGTACAAGGTCGGCCTGGGTTCGGTGCGCTTCCTGCTCGCGGTGGGTGATCTGCTGATCGGCTGGCTGCTGCTGTGGCAGGCCGAGGTGGCCGCGGGGGCGCTGGCCGGCGCCGCCGAGGACCGTGACCGGCCCTTCTATACGGGCAAGGTCGGGGTGGCGAGCTTCTTCGCGAAGAACGTCCTGCCCACACTGACCGCCACCAGGACCGTTATCGAGAACCTCGATACCGACATCATGGCGCTCCCGGAGGATGCTTTCTGACCTCCGGGAGGTCCCGGCCGGCGCCTCGGGCCGCCAGGTAACTTATGTTTCCATAAGTAAGTATCTGGAGGAGGTGCGCCGAAATGCCGATCACAACCCGCCCCGGAGTGTCCGGTCTGCTGCTGGTGGTGCTGGCCTTGTTGTCGGCGGCGGCGCCGTTCGCCGTCGATATGTACCTGCCGGCCTTCACCGATCTGGCCGACGATCTGGGCACCAGTGCCGCCAGTGTGCAGCTGACCTTGACCACGTTCCTGATCGGGCTGGCCGTCGGACAGCTGTTCATCGGGCCGCTGTCGGATCGGTACGGCCGGCGCACGCCGCTGATCCTCGCGACGGCGATCACCGTCGTCGTGACAGTGGTCTGCGCGCTCGCCCCGACCATCTGGCTGCTGATCGCGATGCGGTTCGTCCAGGGCGTGTCGGCCTCCGCGGGTCTGGTCATCGGCCGCGCGGTCGGCGCCGACCGGACCGAGGGGGCGGCCACCGCCAAACTGTTCACCCTCTTTTCGGCGATCGGTGGTATCGCGCCCGTGCTGGCGCCGCTGCTCGGCGGGGCGCTGGTGTCCTTCGGCTGGCAGGCCGAGTTCTGGGCCCTGAGCGTGATCTTCGCGCTGATGTTCCTGGGAGCCCTGCTGGTGGTCCCGGAATCGCTGCCACCGGAGAATCGGCAGACCGCCGGATTCGCCGGGACGCTGCGGACGCTCGGCCGCCTGACGGCGGACCGCGGCTACCTCGGCTATATCTTCGCGTTCGGCTTCGGGTTCGCCGCGCTGATGTCCTATATCTCGGCTTCACCGTTCGTGGTCGAGAATGTTCTGGGTATGTCGAATCGGGCGTACACGCTCATCTTCGCGATCAACGCGGCCGGAATGGTCCTCGTCGGTACGGTGAGTTCGCGGCTGCTCGGCCGGTTCGGTCCGGAGCCCATTCTGCGCACTGGGCAGGCCGTGACCCTGGCCGGTGGGCTCGCGTTGCTGGTGCTACTGGCCGCCGGTGCTCCCGCCGTGGCGGTTTTGCCGGTGCTGTTCCTGACGGTGATCTCGGCCCCGATGGTCATGGGTACCGCCAGCGCGCTGGCGATCGGCCGCGCCCGGCATGTTGCCGGCAGCGCCTCTGCGCTGATGGGTGCGCTGCAGTTCGGTCTCGGTGCGCTGGTCTCCCCCCTCGTCGGACTCGGTGGTCCGGGCACCGGCATCCCGATGGCGGTATCGATCGTGGTCGCCGTCGTACTGGGTGTGCTCGCCCGGCTGGTGGCGCGTAACGCCGGTCCCGTGCCCGAACCCGAACACTTCGGCAACGACGCCGTACCGGTTTCCGGTGGGACGTCGCCCGGCGTGCACAATGCCTGATGTGACAGTAGAGCTGCTGATCCTGCTTGTCGTCATTGTCACCGCGCTGGCTTTCGACTTCACCAACGGATTCCACGACACCGCCAATGCGATGGCGACATCCATCGCCACCGGGGCGCTGCGCCCCAAAATCGCCGTGGCCTTGTCCGCGGTCCTCAACCTGGTGGGTGCCTTCCTGTCGGTGGCTGTGGCGGCGACGGTGGCCGAGGGGATCGTGCGCCTCGACGCGGTTTCCGGGCACGAGCTGCTCATCATCGTGTACGCCGGTTTGGTCGGCGGCATCCTGTGGAACCTGCTCACCTGGCTGTTCGGCCTGCCCTCCAGTTCCTCGCACGCGCTGTTCGGCGGTTTGATCGGCGCCACCCTGGCCTCGCTGGGCTGGACCGGGGTGGTCTGGGCCGAAGAGGGCGGCGGTGTGCTCTACAAGATCGTCTTGCCGGCCCTGCTCGCGCCGGTCATCGCGGGAATGGTGTCGGCCCTCGGCACCTGGTCGGTGTACCGGATCACTCGCGGCGCCGAACCCGGAAAGGTGACCACCGGTTTCCGGTGGGGACAGATCGGATCGGCGTCACTGGTATCGCTGGCCCACGGCACCAACGACGCGCAGAAAACGATGGGCGTGATCTTCCTGGCGCTGGTCGCGCACGGTACGGTCACCGCCGATACGGAAATCCCGATCTGGGTGATAGCCGCCTGCGCGATCGCCATCGCCGCCGGCACCTACCTCGGCGGCTGGCGGATCATCCGCACCCTGGGCAAAGGCCTGGTGGAGATCGAATCACCGCAGGGATTCTCGGCCGAATCGGCCTCGGCGGCGATCATCCTGACCTCCGCCAATTTCGGGCTGCCGCTGTCGACCACCCAGACGACCACCGGTGCGATTCTCGGCACCGGAATCGGCCGCGGCGCCGAAGTGCGCTGGAGTGTGATGGGCCGGATGGCGGTGGCCTGGCTGCTCACCCTGCCGGCCGCCGGAATCGTGGGCGCGGTGTGCTGGGCGCTGGCACATTACATCGGCGGGCTCGCCGGGGTCCTGATCGTCTTCGCGCTGCTCGTGGGGCTGGCGGGCCTCATGTACCGGCGTTCGCTGCGGGACCGGGTCTCCAGCCACAACGTCAACGATCCGGCACCGCCCTCGACGCCCCCGCCCGGCGCGGCACCGGCGCCGCCCGAACCGCGGGCCGCGTTCCGGACCCCTGCCGGAGAGGAGGCATGAGATGTCCACTCTGCTGACCCAGCTGCGGGCACTGTTCGACGTCACGCTGGCGGCGCTCGTCCTGGGTGCCGCCGTACCCATGCTGTTCGCCCTGGGGGTGCGCTGGTGGTCGGGCGCCGAGGTGACCGGCCCGGACGGGACCGTCCGGCGTAACCCGGTCGCACTGGCCGGTGCCTGCCTCTGCCTGCTGATCGTGCTGACGGTGGTGGTCGCCGGGGTGCTGTTCGTCGCCAAGGGCTTCCTCTCCGACCGGCTCGGTATCCACCTGTTCGGGGAGTCCTGATGGCCACCGACGAGGTGCAGCCGCCGCGGCAGGGTCTGCTGTCGCGGATCGTGGGCTGGTTGCGGGCCGGATACCCGCAGGGTGTGCCGCAGACCGACTATGTCGCGCTGTTCGCGGTACTACATCGCGACCTCACCGAATACGAGGTTCTCCTCGTGGCCGAGGAGGTACTGCGCGACCGGGTGGAACGGCAGGAGATCACGCACGCCGATATCGAGGCGGCCGTACAACGGGTGGCCAAGGAACAGGCCGGTCCCGAGGATATCGCGCGGGTGGCTTCGCATCTGGCCGCCGGCGGGTGGCCGCTGGCCGCACCGGCCCCGGCGCCGGGGGACCAGCAGCAATGATGCCCCGGATGCTGCACGCTGTGATCGATTGGTTGCGGCGCGGGTATCCCGACGGGGTGCCGGAGGCGGATTACATTCCGCTGGTCGCGCTGCTGCGACGGCGGCTCACCGACGAAGAGGTCGAGCAGATCGCGGCCGAGGTGTTGAATTCCCCCGCCCACCGGCTGGACCGTATCGATATCCGCGTGATGATCACCAAGGTCACCGACGAGATGCCGTCCGATACCGATGCGCAGCGCGTGCTGTCCCGTCTGGATCCGCCCGACTGGCCGGAATGACATCCGGCGCCCCGCGCTCGCGAAGTTGCTAACCCTGCTATCGCAGCTTGCGAACATCTTCTAAACTGGACATATGGCCATGACCTATGTCGGCGCCCGGCTCCGGCAACTGCGCACCGAACGCGGGCTGAGCCAGGTGGCGCTGGCCCAGCAGCTGGAGATATCGGCGAGCTATCTGAACCAGATCGAACACGATGTCCGTCCGCTCACCGTGCCGGTACTGCTGCGGATCAGCGAGGTGTTCGGTGTCGAGGCGACCTTCTTCTCCCCGCAGGACGACACCCGGCTCATCGCCGAACTGCAGGAAGTCGTGATGGACCAGGAACTGGGCATCGAGGCCGACGCCCGCGAAATCGCGGAAATGGTCTCCGCCCATCCGAGCATGGCCCGCGCCCTGGTCAATATGCACAACCGCTACCGCAACACCAGCGCCCAGCTCGCCGCGGCCACCGAAGACCGGTTCGCCGACGGCTCGGGCAGCGCCACGATCAGCAAACCGCACGAGGAAGTCCGCGACTACTTCTATCAGCGGCAGAACTATATTCACGAGCTCGATACCGCCGCCGAGGAACTGGCCAACCGGATCCGCTTCCACGGCGGCGACGCGCACAGCGAAATCCCCAAGGTGCTGCGCAGCCACGGCGTGCGGATCATGGAACGGATCGACCTCGGCGAAGGCGTCCTGCACCGATACGATACCGAAAACCAGGTGCTCGAAATCGCCCCGCACCTCTCGGGCGGGCAGCGCCTGTTCAAACTCGCCGCCGAACTGTCCTATTTCGAATGCGGCCCGCTGCTGGACAAACTCGTGGACGAAGGGAATTTCTCCGGCCCCGACGCCCGCCGCCTGGCACTGCTGGGCCTCGCGAACTACTTCGCGGCCGCGACGGTCCTGCCCTACACCTACTTCCACGAAGTCGCCGAGGACTTCCGCTACGACATCGAACGGCTCTCGGCGTTCTTCACCCAGAGCTACGAGACGATCTGCCACCGGCTGTCCACCCTGCAGCGACCGGAACTCCGCGGGGTGCCGTTCTCGTTCGTCCGGGTGGACCGCGCCGGCAATATGTCGAAACGGCAGTCCGCCACCGGATTCCACTTCTCCTCCAGCGGCGGCACCTGCCCCCTGTGGAACGTGTACGAAGCCTTCACCTTCCCCGGCAAGATCATGACCCAGATCGCCCAGATGCCCGACGGCCGCAAATACCTGTGGGTGGCCCGCACCGTCGAACGCCGCGCCACCCGCTACGGGCAGCCGAGCAAAACCTTCGCCATCGGCCTGGGCTGCGAAATCCGCCACGCCGCACGGGTGGTGTACGCGGACGGAATCGATACGCGCGAGGTCAACGCCACCCCGATCGGCGCGGGCTGCCGGGTATGCGACCGCGCCAACTGCCCGCAACGCGCCTTCCCACCGCTGGGCAAAACCCTCGATATCAGCGAACACCGCAGCTCGGTATCGCCCTACGTGCTGAAATAATTGCGCCGACTCCGTCGGCGCGGGTTTCCGCCCCGGGAGGTCCCTGCTTTCCGCACTCGACACTCGCGGCTGCGCCGCATCGCATCGAGCACGGAAAGCAGGGACGGGCCGAAACCTTTCAGGGCCTCGCTGAACTCGGCGCCGCCGTTGGTTGCGTTGGGTCTCCTCGGTCGGAACCGTTGAGGGTTTCGCTGAACTCGGCGCCGCCGGGCGGTTTGCTCCGTTTCGTGTCTCGCCTACGGGGCGCAGGCCGGCGGTTGCTCAGGCCCGGGGCGATTCAGAACTCGGCGTTCCCAATTCGGAAACCACGACGGTGGGGGCGAGGTGGCCGCGTAGGCGGCGGTCGATCTCGCCGGCCACCGGAATGACCACGGACGCCGCCGAGGTGGCGACCGCGTCCACCAGGATCGCCGGCCAATCGGGCGGGTTCGCATTCGCCAGGGCGGCAATCACCGCCGCTGCGACGGTATCGCCTGCGCCGGTGGGGTTTCCGGTGAGCGGTTCGGGCAGATGGGCATCCCAGGCGCCGTCGGCGGTTACCGCCACCATGCCCAGCGGGCCGCGGGTGATGATCACCGCCCCGGCTCCGCGATCCACCAGCGGCCGGGCCGCGGCGACCAGCGCGGCCGGCGTCTCGGCGCCGGATTTCGTCAGCTCCTCGAACTCCGCGAGCCCGGGCAGCAACACCACACCGGGCACCCGCGACGCCATCCGCAACGCGGGCCCGTCCAGATCGCATACCGTGGGCACCCGCGCCTCGAGCGCCGCCTGGGCGATGCGGGCGGGTAGACCCGGATCGATCCCTTCGGGTAGCGAGCCGGCGATCACCAGCCCCGAGATATGCGGCAGCATGCCCGAAACCCGCACCTCGAGCTGTTCGGAAGCATGCGGGTTGGCGACCCGGGCGCCCGGCTCACGCAGCGCGGTCGCGGTGCCGGTATCGGATTCGCTGATCACGACGGTGCGCCGCACCCACGGCAGTGCGTGCACGAAATCCACCGGCACCTCGGCCTCGGCCGCGGCGGCGAACGCATGATCCGCGAAACCGGTGGCCCGGGCGTAGCGGCCCAGCTGATTCAGCACCCGGGTCACATTGATGCCCTTGCCGCCGAGACGCTGCTCCACCGATTTGACCCGATGCGTCCGGCCGCACGTGAAATTCTCGACCCGGTAGGTCACATCGTATGCGGGATTCATTGTCACGGTGAGGATCACGAGAACCACTGTCCACGAGAGTCGGCGCGCCGCAAATCCGGGCGGACGGCGGGCGCGGATGAGGTGGGCCGCCGGCCGCCCCGGCTCCGGCGCGGAAAGTACGGAATCAGATCGCCGCCTCCGCGGGGAACGCGACGGTGATGCGGCCCAGCCGGCCGTTCCGGGCTGCCACCATCTCCGCCGCCACCGCGAGCGCGGTCTCGGTGGCGGTCGCGGGGCCGATATCCATACCGGCCGGTGCGTGCAACCGCGCCAGCATCGCCTCGTCGAACCCGCTGGCACGTAGCTCGTCGAGGCGGCGCGCGCAGGTGAGGGCCGACCCCGCCACCCCGATATAGCCGATTTCCGGTAGCCGCAGCGCCACCGTGAGCAGCGGAATCTCGAACTGCGGATCGTGGGTGGCCAGCACTATTCCGGTCGAGGCGTCCACTTCGCCCTCGGCGACCAGCACATTCAGATACCGGTGCGGCCAATCGCAGACCACCTCCGCACCCGGGAAAGATTCCGGAACGGCGAATGCGGGCCGGGGATCGCAGATGGCCACCCGATAGCCCAGTAGCTGGGCCTGCGCGGCGAGCGCGGCGGTGGTCGTATTGGCGCCGAAGATCACCAGCAGTGGCGGCGGGGCGAACGACGCGACGAAGATATCGGACTGCGGTAGCGATACCAGCTCGGTCGCATGCCGTTTATCGGTGATCAGATGCTGCCCGATCATCCCGGGCTCCGGATTCCAGACCACGGTGAAAACCGTTACCCGCCGATGTTCGGCTATTTCGGCGGCCACGGCCGGGAATTCCGGGAAATGGCCGCGCGAGAAGGGTTCGGTGAACACATCAATGATCCCGCCGTCGCCCGCCGATTCGGCGCCGGGCACAGTGAGCCGGTGTAAAGAGCGCTGACCGGTCCGTGCCGATTGCACGGTGGCCTCGTAGACGGTGTCCTCGATACCGGTGGACGCCATGGATCCGTAGATCATTCCGTCCGGATCCACGAGCATTGCCGTTCCCACCGGAATATCCACGTACCCACCCGTGCGCACGATGGTGGCCAGCCCGCCGGTCCGGCCCGAACGCCACACTTCGAGCAGGTCGTCGACGATATCGCGCATCAACAGCTCCGATCCCACCGTGCTGCGGAGGGCAGGCGCTCACCATCGGCACCTGTCACCGATGACCGCGCACGTGACGGACACCCTAGCGTTGTTCGGTGAGAATTTGGCACGGCTGCGAAAATCTCATCCGGCGAGCATATGAATGGGTGGCAAAAACTTCTGTGTTGTCGGCGCGCTGGCGCGCGCGAGGGTTCGGCCCCTTTGGTCCATGCGTTCAGCCCGCGATACTCGCGGCTGCGCCGCATTGTCTCGCGGGCTGAACGCATGGACGGGCCGAACCCTCTGGGGGCCTCGCTGGACTCGGCGCCGTTGTAGCCGGGCCCGCTAGGAGTACTGCTCTCTCTATCCGTCGGGAGTGCTGGCGGGTGACTTCAGTTATGAACGTCCTCACAGCGGGTGTCCGGGCTCGGTGGGGGCGGCCGGGATAGGTGCTTCGGCTAACAGTACGGGCGTTACGCTGAAACCCCATGTCAGCACTACTCGTCAGTAGATTTCGCGAGGGCAATGTGCTGGCTACTTTCGCAGACTTAACAATCTTGTGGTCGATCCTAGCTCAGATTCACAGAAGCAACAGGTAGACGACGTTTTGATCGTGTGCCATGGTGTGCAAGTACCCCCGCTGGGCATTGCAAGCCTGCAAATCGTCGATCCAGCAGTGCGGTGCGGAAACGCACCGTCGACGCGGGCCGACGGACCGACCGACCAAGGAAGTGGAGTCGAAGATGTCGACCACCGGCACCCCGAAGACCCCTGAGGAAATCCAGAAGGATTGGGACACCAACCCGCGCTGGAAGGGCGTCACCCGCAACTACACCGCCGAGCAGGTGTCGAAGCTGCAGGGCACCGTCGTCGAAGAGCACACCCTCGCGCGGCGTGGCTCCGAGATCCTCTGGGACCTGGTGAACAACGAGGACTACATCAACTCGCTGGGCGCTCTCACCGGTAACCAGGCGGTGCAGCAGGTCCGCGCCGGGCTCAAGGCCATCTACCTGTCGGGCTGGCAGGTCGCCGGTGACGCGAACCTCTCCGGGCACACCTACCCGGACCAGAGCCTCTACCCGGCCAACTCCGTGCCCAACGTGGTCCGCCGCATCAACAACGCGCTGCTGCGCGCCGACGAGATCGCCACGGTCGAGGGCGACACCTCGGTCGAGAACTGGCTGGCCCCCATCGTCGCCGACGCCGAAGCCGGCTTCGGTGGCGCGCTCAACGCCTACGAACTGCAGAAGGCCATGATCGCCGCCGGCGCCGCCGGTGTGCACTGGGAAGACCAGCTGGCCTCGGAGAAGAAGTGCGGCCACCTCGGTGGCAAGGTGCTGATCCCCACCCAGCAGCACATCCGCACCCTGACCTCCGCGCGGCTGGCCGCCGACGTCGCCCAGGTGCCCTCGGTGATCATCGCCCGCACCGACGCCGAGGCCGCCACCCTGATCACCTCGGACGTCGACGAGCGCGACCGTGAATTCCTCGACGGCACCCGCACCGCCGAAGGCTTCTTCGGCGTGAAGAACGGCATCGAGCCCTGCATCGCCCGTGCCAAGGCCTACGCCCCCTACGCCGACCTCATCTGGATGGAAACCGGTGTGCCGGACCTCGAGGTCGCGCGGAAGTTCGCCGAATCCGTCCGCAGCGAGTTCCCGGACCAGCTGCTGGCCTACAACTGCTCGCCGTCCTTCAACTGGAAGGCGCACCTGGACGATTCGACCATCGCGAAGTTCCAGCGTGAGCTGGGCGCCATGGGCTTCAAGTTCCAGTTCATCACGCTGGCGGGCTTCCACTCGCTGAACTACGGCATGTTCGACCTTGCCTACGGCTACGCCCGCGAGGGTATGACCGCCTTCGTCGACCTGCAGGAGCGCGAGTTCGCCGCCGCCGCCGAGCGTGGCTTCACCGCCATCAAGCACCAGCGTGAGGTCGGTGCCGGCTACTTCGACACCATCGCCACCACAGTCGACCCCAACACCTCCACCGCGGCGCTGAAGGGTTCGACCGAAGAAGGCCAGTTCCACTGAGCCATCGGCCGCGGGGTTGTGGTTTCCGCTCGCGAGAGCCACAACCCCACCGGCCCGGTTCCGGGTTCGCCCGGACCGGACGTGGTATCCGTGACGGATACCGGCAACCACTACCTCGGTAGGGGTGTACCCGCCGCCCCCTCGCAACAGCCCGGCGAGGGGGCTTCGGTGCCTCTACCGTGAAGTACGACAGACTTCTCATCACGAACTTCGAATCGAAGGCTCCGCTCACACCAGAGCAACACCTTCGTTCCCACCGACCCACCACAAACTGATCAGGAGCGGGACGTGAGCAGCGAAAAGATTCAGCGCGTCGGTGTCATCGGCGCCGGACAGATGGGTGCCGGCATTGCGGAGGTGTGCGCCCGGGCGCATGTCGATGTGCTGGTGTACGAGCAGACCCGTGAGCTCGCCGCCGCCGGCCGTTCACGCATCCTGCGGTCGCTGGACCGCGGCGTGAGCAGCGGCAAGATCACCGAACGTGAGCGTGAGCAGACGGCCTGGCGGCTGCGGTTCACCTCCGACCTGGGTGATTTCGCCGACCGCCAGCTGGTGGTCGAGGCAGTCCTGGAAGACGAGAAGGTCAAGACCTCGATCTTCGCCGAACTGGACAAAGTGGTCACCGACCCGAATGCGGTGCTCGCCTCCAACACCTCCTCCATTCCGATCATGAAGATCGCCGTCGCGACCAACACCCCCGAGCGGGTCGTGGGCATGCACTTCTTCAACCCGGTACCGGTGCTGCCGCTGGTCGAGCTGGTGACCACGCTGAAAACCAGCGCCGCCGTCTCCGAACGCGCCGAGAAATTCGCCGCCGAAATCCTCGGCAAAGAGGTCGTGCGTTCCTCCGACCGTTCCGGTTTCGTGGTCAACGCCCTGCTGGTGCCGTATCTGCTGTCCGCCATCCGGATGGTCGAGTCCGGGTTCGCCACCAAGGAAGACGTCGACAAGGCGATGGTCCTCGGTTGCGCCCACCCGATGGGCCCGCTGGCGCTCACCGACCTCGTCGGCCTCGACACGGTCAAATCCATCGCCGATTCGATGTACGGCGAATTCAAGGAACCGCTCTACTCGGCCCCGCCGCTGCTGATGCGCATGGTGGAGGCCGGCCTGCTCGGCAAGAAGACAGGCGCCGGCTTCTACCAGTACTGAGTCTTTGGCGCCGCCTCCGGCGGCGCGGGTTTCGGCCCCCTGAGGTCCCTGCTGTCAGCGCTCGACACTCGCGGCTGCGCCGCATCGCATCGAGCACTGACAGCAGGGACGGGCCGAAACCTCTCAGGGCCTCGCTGGACTCGGCTGTGCCTTTGGTTGCGTTGATTTTGTTCGTGGGCCGAAACCTTTCAGGGCCTCGTAAGACTCGGCACCACCGTTGGTTACGTCGGGATCGGTGAGCCGGCATCGTTCAGGGCTTCGCTGGACTCGGCACTGTTGCTGGTGATGTCGGGATCGGTGAGCCGGCATCGCTCAGGGCCTCGTTGGACTGGGTGCCGCTGTTGGTTGCGTTGGGGTCGGTGTCGGTGAGCAGTTCGTTCGATGTTCGGTCCCCGGCCGGTTGGTGGGACATTCGGGTGAAACTCGACAGGTGTGGCGCTGGGGTGATGTGGGTGGTTCGGGGTAGGCAGTTCATGATGCCGGAAGCGGCAGCTCTGATGCGTGGATAGGACAGGGGCGAGGCCCGTACCGTCGGCGGTAATGGCCCCAAATGACACGGAGGTCGGCAAATGGTCAATGTCAGCGAGGGGTTCGGGTCGAGTGTGCTCGGATATCCGCGGATCGGCCCGCACCGGGAGCTCAAACGAGCACTCGAGGCGTACTGGCGGAAAGCGATCACGCAAGCGGAGTTGCGTGCGGTCGCGCGCGATATCCAGGAGCAGCAGTTCTATGAACTGGCGGCGACCGGGCTCACCCAGGTTCCGGGTAACACCTTCTCCTTCTACGACCATGTGCTCGACAACGCGCTGCTTTTCGGTGCGGTGCCGTCCCGGTTCGCCGAACACCAGGGCGAGATGGACCCCTTGGATTTCTATTTCCTGATGGCGCGGGGCCGACCGGATCTGCCGCCGCTGGAACTGGTGCGTTTCTTCGGTACGAATTACCACTACCGCCAGCCCGAACTCGACGCCGATACCGAATTCTCGCTACATCCCGAGGCGTTGCTCGACGAATGGGATCGGGCGATGGCGGCCGATATCGAGCTGCGCCCGGTGGTGCTGGGGCCGGTCTCGCTGCTGCTGCTGTCCAAGGCCGGCAGTGTGCCGGGCGAATCCGCGGGTTTCGACACCATCGAACTGCTGGACAAACTGCTGCCGGTGTACGAGGAGCTGTTCGCCATCCTGGCGCAGCGCGGTTCCACCTGTATTCAGCTCGACGAACCGTGTTTCACCGCCGAGCGTTCGCCGGCCGAACTCGCCGCGTTCGAACGCGCCTACGACCGGCTGTCCAAGGCGCCGTTGCGGCCGCGGATCCTGGTCACCGGTCAGTACGGTGATTTCGGCGAGGCGCTGACCATTCTCGCCGCCTCCGGGGTGGAGGCGATCGGCCTCGATCTGGCCTCTTACCGGATCCGTCCCGAGGTGCTGGCTGCCATCCCCGGTATCCGGCGGAAACGGCTGTATGCGGGCGTGATCAGCGGGACGAATGTGTGGCGGGCCGACCGCCACGTCACCCTGGAATACCTGAACGAGCTCGCCAAGGTGTGCCCGGACCTCGTGGTCTCCACGGGGACCACGCTGCTGCACGTGCCCTACGACGTGCTCGCCGAATACGATATCGACGGAAATGTGGCCGACCGGCTCGCTTTCGCGAAGCAGAAGGTCGGCGAGGTCGTTTCGCTGGCGAAGGCGCTCACCGAGGGGCCGTCCGACAAATGGCGTAAACGCCCCGGGGAAGTGCATTTCAAACAGAAGCACGCCGTGCGTCAGCGCGTTTATGCGATCACCCCGCAGATGCGCGAACGCGAACCCTATCCGGTGCGCCGGGCCGCGCAGCAGGAGAAACTGCAGTTACCGCCGGTGCCCGCGACGACCCTGGGTTCGTACCCGCAGAGCGCCGAAGCTCGGCAGGCCCGCCACAATCTGGGTGAGGGCCGGATCTCCTACGACGAATACCGCAAGAAAATCGAATCGGAGATCGCCGCGACCATCGCGCTGCAAGAGGATATCGGCCTCGATGTGCTCGTCCACGGCGAGCACGAACGCAACGATATGATCCAGTACTTCGCCGAACTGCTGGACGGTTTCGCGACCACGCATTTCGGCTGGGTGCAGGTGTACGGTTCGCGCTGCGTGCGGCCGCCGATCATCTACGGCGATGTGTCCCGGCCCGCCCCGATATCGGTGGAGTGGAGCACCTACGCGCAATCGCTCACCGAGAAACCGGTCAAGGGGATGGTCACCGGCCCGGTCACCATGGTGGCGCGCTCCTTCGTCCGGCAGGATCAGCCGCTCTACGAAACCGCCGACCAGGTGGCGCTGGCCATCCGCGACGAGGTGGTGGATCTGGAACGCGCCGGTATCGGCATCATCCAGGTCGACGAGCCCGCCCTGCGTGAGCTGTGGCCGGCCCGGCCCGAGGGGCGCGCCGAATACCTGCGCTGGGCGATCGGCGCGTTCCGGCTGGCGACCTCCGGGGTGCGTCCGGACACTCAGATCCACACCCATATCCCGTACTCGGGCCGCACCGAGATCGTGGAGGCCATCGACCAGCTCGACGCCGATGTCACCGCGATCGTCGCCACGCGGTCCATCGAATGGGTGCTCAAGGCGCTGGAGGAGGACTACGCCTCCGGGCACGGTCTCAGCCACGGTGTCGGGCCGGGTGTGTACGAGAGCCGCTCGGCCCGGATACCCGATATCGACGAATTGGATGCGCTGCTCACCGCCGCAGCCGCCGCCGTGGGCCCCGAACGCCTGTGGGCCAACCCGGACGGCGGCCTGAAAACCCGCCATCACTGGCAGCTCGATCCGGCCCTGCGCAATATGGTCGCCGCCGCCCGCCGGGTCCGGCGCCGCTTGCGGGAAACCGAGCAGTAGCAACGCTGCCCGTCGCCGCATGGGTGGTCGCATTGCGACGGGCAATGGTTGCGGCCTTACGCCGGCCTGTGAACCCTTCAGAAAGCAGCTAGGAAGGGCTCACCTTCCGGCCCAGAGGATCCACCCGAAACCCAACGCAACCACGGCGGTGCCGAGTCCAGCGAGGCCCTGCAAGGTTTTGGCCCGCGTGGTCGTTCAGCACTCGACGCCCCCCAAATCACCCCCCAGCCTCCCCCGTTGACCGCACCCACCACAAAGATACCCACCCCCCCCCGACCCCAATCCCGCACCCCCCTCC
>NZ_JBHXMZ010000004.1:323491-710329 GCF_042719915.1 Nocardia sp. NPDC058499
GTTCAGCACTCGACGCAATGCGGCGCAGCCGCGAGCATCGAGTGCTGAACGACCACGCAAAGGGGGGCCAAAACCCGCGCGGCCGAAGGCCGCGCCAAAATTACAGCATGAGTAGTGTTGCCGCGTATGCCATGGCCGGGCCCGATGCCGCGTTCGAGAAGGTCACCATCGAGCGCCGGGAACTGGGGCCGCACGATGTGCTGATCGATATCGCCTACGCCGGGATCTGTCATTCCGATATCCATACCGCGCGTAATGAATGGGGTGGCGCCGGATATCCATGCGTTCCGGGGCACGAAATCGCCGGTACGGTGGCGGCGGTCGGGTCGGCGGTGAGCCGTCATCAGGTCGGTGACCGGGTGGGGGTCGGTTGTATGGTCGATTCCTGCGGGGTGTGCGAACCGTGCCTCCAGGAGGAGGAACAGTACTGCCTGCGCGGTGCGGTGATGACCTACAACAGCCGCGTCCCCGAAGAGGTGCAGCCCGGCGGGCACACCCTGGGCGGTTACGCCACTCAGGTCGTGGTGACCGAGAACTTCGTGCTCGGAATTCCGGAGGGTATCGACCTGTCTGTGGCAGCGCCGCTGCTGTGCGCCGGGATCACCGTGTATTCGCCGCTGCGGCATTGGGAGGCCGGGCCGGGTAAGCGGGTTGCGGTTATCGGAATGGGCGGTCTCGGGCATATGGCCGTGAAGATTGCCGCGGCGCTCGGTGCCGAGGTGTCGGTTCTCAGCCATTCCCTGAGCAAACAGGAAGACGGGAAACGATTCGGCGCCCAGCACTACTACGCCACCAGCGATAAACAGATCTTCCGGGATCTGCGCAGCCACTTCGACCTGATCATCAACACCGTTTCCGCCGATCTGCCGATCAACGACTATATGAAACTGCTGCGCCTGGACGGCACGCTCGTCGTGCTGGGGCTGCCGGAGCAGCCGCTGACGGTGCAGCCGAAGGTGTTGGCCGGGCGGCGGCGGTCGCTGGCCGGGTCGATGATCGGCGGTATCGCGCAAACACAGGAAATGCTGAATTTCTGCGCCGCTCACGGAATCGGTGCGGAAATCGAGGTTATTTCCGCGGACGAGATCGACGGTGCCTATGAGCGGGTTGTGGCCAGTGATGTGCGGTACCGATTCGTGATCGATACCGCGACCATATGATGCCCGGCCCGGGGTGAATTCGGCCGGCCCCGGGCGCCTGGATCGACCGCTGTCGAACAATGTGGGCTTCTCCACGGAGGCCTTTCTCCACATGTGGAGAAGCCTGTGGAAAACCCCGCCGGGCTTGTGGATGGGCGGGCGTAGTTGTGGATGGATTTCCGAGGGCATTCGAGGGCCGAGACCGTGAATCTATTGATTCGATGACCGATGGATAACGGCCGGGGCGCGATTTCCGCCCCGGCTTTTTCTCGCTTTCCGTACGGGAAAACGACCTGTCAGCGGGTTGTTTCGGCCGCCGTTGCCGTGCACCGCCGGCCCACCGCTGTGACGCGGGCGTGACCGTGGCCGGCGTCTGGATAACGAATCCACAGGTCAGGCCGCAGGTTGTGCTCAGGCGTCACCCCCCCTGTGGATAACTGGGGAAGCCTGTGGATAACTTCTCCACCCGCAGGTAGTAGCGCGGCTCGACCGAATAAATCCTCCCGGCGCCCGCCGACTTGGGAGACACTTGAGCCATGGCTTCGCCCGATCCGAACGCGCCCAGCGGCGCCGCCGAGTCTTACGAGGCCCTGCAAGGTTTTGGCCCGCGTGGTCGTTCAGCGCTCGATGCAATGCGGCGCAGCCGCGAGTGTCGAGTGCTGAACGACCACGCCAAGGGGGGCCGAAACCCGCGCCGCCGAAGGCGGCGCAAATAAACACAGGAGGCTCGTTGGACGACCAGTGGCAGGGCACCGGGCCCGGGCGGCCGGGTGGCGGCGGGCGTGTGCTCGTCACCGTGTTCGCCGTCGTGCTGGCACTCGGGGCTCTTTTCGGGTACCGGGGTGAGCTGCCCGGGCTCGCCCGCCCGGGGCCGGATGTGGCGGTGGCTCCGGCACGGCCGATGCCGCGGCCGCCGATGGACACCGACGACGTCACCCGGGACGTCTCGCCGGTGCTGGTGAACATCACCGCCACCACCCGGGCGTTCGGGGCGGCAGCGGCCGGATCGGGCATCGTTCTCACCGGCGACGGCCAGGTGCTGACCAGTCATCATGTCGTCAAGGGTGCGAAAGCCGTCCAGGTCAGCCGGGTCGCGGACGGGGCGGTGTACAACGCCCAGGTCCTCGGGTACGACGCCCGCGCCGATATCGCGTTGCTCTCGCTCACCGGAGCCGCCGGCCTGGCGTCCGCCCGGATCGGCAGCTCGTCCGATCTGCGGGTCCGGGACGAGGTCGTGGCGATCGGCAATGCCGGTGGCAGCGGTACCGCCACCGCCGTTCCCGGCCGGGTCAGCGATCTGGACAGCACGATCATGGCGGTGAACGAACAGGATTTCTCGCGCCAGGCGCTCACCGGGATGCTGGAGATCGAGGCGCCCGTCACCTCCGGGCAGTCCGGGGGTGCGCTGGCCGATCACACCGGTGCGGTGGTCGGCGTGATCGCCGCGGCCTCCGGGGAGCGGGAGCCGCCGCCGGGAGATGCCGCCGACCCACCGAACGGGTACGCGGTCCCGATCGATGCGGCCATGCGGGTGGTGCGCCAGATCCGGTCGGGAACGCCCACCGAATCGGTGCATATCGGCCCCGCCGCGACCCTCGGTGTGGTGATTTCCGATGCGAGCCCGCGCGGTGCGCGCATCGATATGGCGATCCCGGGACTACCCGGCCAGAGCGCGGGGCTGGCCAGCGGTGAGATCGTGACCTCCATCGACGGCCGGGCGGTTACCAGCGCCCGGGCGCTGCGCACGGCCATCGATACGCGCCGGCCGGCCGAGGTGGTGCGGTTGGGGGTGCTGGAAACCGACGGTGACAAGCGGGTCGTATCGGTGCGGTTGGCGCCTGGATAGGGCCCGCCCGCGGCCGGTGATCAGAACAGCGACAGCCAGTAGTCCTGGAATCGCAGGAACACCAGCACCAGCACCAGCGCGTAGAACACGGCCACGAAGGTCCAGCGCCATTCGGCGACCACCCGCAGCGCCCCGCGGTCGTTACCCCACAGCTGTCCGGTGAGCACCGCGAGCAGCGGGGTGATGATCGCCCAGACCACCATGCAGTACGGGCACAGCGCGTTGATCCGGTACAGGCTCTGGAAGATCAGCCAGCAGATGAACAGGGTGCCCGCCGCCGTCCCCAGCCACAGACCCGCCCAGACCCAGCGGGGCAGGCCGACCCCGGCGACCGACAGCACCGCCAGCGTGACGACCACCGAGAACCCGACCACGCCGATGATCGGGTTCGGGAACCCCAGGACTTGCGCCTGATCGGTGACCATCACCGACCCGCAGGACAGCACCGGGTTGAGGCTGCACGACGGGACATACCCGGGTTCGCTGAGCAGTTTGAAATCTTCGACCAGCAGGACCAGCGACGCCACCCAGCCGGCCAGGCCGGTCAGGAGCATGATCCAGGCGGCCCGCGGCGAGGTCGTGATCACCGGCCCGCAGCCGCCTGGATCGCGGTGGTCAAGGCAGCGGTGTCGAAACCGGTCTTGTCCTGGTTGAGGGTGAGATTCACCTGCTCACCGTTGACGAACACGGTCGGCGTTCCATCGATACCCTCGGCCAACGACTGGTCCGACATCTCCGCGACGTAGTCGTTGTAGGTGCCGTCGCTGATGCACTTGTCGACCGCGGGGTCGGTGTAACCGGCCTGGTGCGCGATATCGATGAGCTGCTCGTCCGACAGGCCCGCCCCGCCCTCGGGCGGCTGATTCCGGAACATCAGCTCCAGCCAGTCCGGGTATTTTTCGGTGCCCTGGTCCGCGACGCAGTAGGACGCGTTCGCCGAACGGGTGGAGTAGTTGGTGCTGGACATCTTGTCCAGATACCCGACGATGTTGTATTCGATCTGCGCGGTGCCGTCGGCCACCGACTGCTTCAGTAGCTCGCTGTGATCGGCTTCGAATTGCTGACAGACCGGGCACTGCATATCGGCGACGATGCGTACCGTCGCGGGGGCCTCGGGCTGCCCGATCCGGATGGCGCCGTTCTCGGTGGCCGCGGCCGGTACCGGTCCGTCGTAGTCGGAACCGGAGTTGCGCACGGCCAACCCGATCCCGATCGCGGCCACCAGTGCCACCAGGACCGCGGTGACGCCGACCTGTATCGCGATCTTGCGATTGCGTTCCGCGCGCTGGGCTGCCGCCAGCGGATTCGGCCGCCCGGGTTTCTTGCTCACCGTGCGTTCACCACGCCTTTCGCTACCTGGATGCCCCACCCGGTGGTAGGCCCGGCGGGGGCGGCCGGATACCCGGCGCACCGCCCCCATCATTGCCCGGCTTGCTGAGAGTTTCCACAACCCGCCGCGTGCGGTCCGGTCAGGCGCGCTCTAGGCGGCGTAATTCGGCCGCCGGATCGAACGTGGGGGGCGGCCAGTTCAGGTCCAGTCCGCGCATGGCTTCGATCAGCAGTTCGGTGACGGCCAGCCGGGCGTACCATTTCGCATCGGCCGGTACCACGTACCAGGGTGCGTACTCGGTGCCGGTGCGGTCCAGTATCGCCTGGTAGGCCTGCTGGTAGGCGGGCCAGTAGCCGCGTTCGTCGATATCGCCGGGGCTGAACTTCCAGTATTTGTCGGGTCGCTGCAGGCGTTGCCGCAGCCTGGCCTTCTGTTCGTCCAGGGAGACGAACAGCGCGACCTTCACCAGCGTCGTACCGTTGTCCACCAGTTCCCGTTCGAACCGGTTGATCTCCTCGTAGCGTCCCTGCCAGACCTCCTCGGGGACCAATCCGTGCACCCGCGCGACCAGCACGTCTTCGTAGTGCGACCGGTCGAACACGCCCAGCTGCCCACCGCGGGGCAGGGCGCGGCGGATCCGCCACAGAAAGTGGTGCTGTTTCTCCTCCTCGGTGGGCACACCGAAGGCGGCGTGGTCCACGCCCTGCGGGTCCACCGAGCCGATCACGTGGCGCACGATCCCGCCTTTGCCGGCGGTATCCATTCCCTGCAGGACCAGCAGCACGCTGCGCCGATCACCGGAGCGCCCGTTGGCGTAGAGCTTCTCCTGTTCGCCGGCCAGTACCCGGCCGCGTTCGGTGAGCAGCCGTTTACCCGCCGGCTTGTCGCCCTGGAAACCGGGTCGGGCGGAGGTGTCGAGGCCGGCGATCCGCAGGCCGTCGGCGCGCAGTGCCCGGCTCGCGGGTTCGTTCCAGTACTCGGCCATCGCAGCAGTATCACAGGCGGGGCGTTCTGGCGCGGATACCGGCCAGACCGAGCAGTTTCCCGGCGAATTCGGTATCGCCGACCGGGTCCAGGATCAGGACGTCGGCGGTGGTCAGCAGATAGCGTCCGTCACCGCGGATATCCAGCCAGCTGCGATGCCGGGTGGGCGGCGACATCGGATCGTCCGGGGCGACGGTGACGGTGAGGAAACCCCGGGAATCCACCGGTTCCCGCAGTGTTTTCCGGAACAGCGCCGCGTCACCGGCTGCGTCGCGACCGGGAATCGGCGCATCGGTGAGTACTGCTTCCTGCGGTTCGCGCAGCGGTCCGTGGGTGCCGCGGCGGGCCGAACCGATCAGCGCGACCAGCCGGCCACCGAGCTCGTGCGCTTGGCACATCTGCACGGTGACTCTGGTGGCGGTGGCGTGTAGGACGGCGGCGTGGTGCTCTATCACGGCGGCGAAGCCGAGGATCTGCTCGGTTTCCGGCGATTCGCCGTTACGGGGGAGCACCGAGCGTTCTCCGGAGAGGGTGACGGCGGTGGCGTCCGGGCGGGCGCAGAGCATGAGCGCGGCTGCCAGATCGGGGTCGGCCTGTCTGGCGAACCGCTGGGGTAATCGCAGGGCGGCCAGTTCGGATTCGGTGCGGACAACGCTGGCCGGTGCCAGGTTCACCGGGTAGGGCCGGCGCTCCAGGCCCGTCTCGGCGGCCCAGACGTAACTGAATTCGTCGGGGGTGAATATCCATTTCACCGGTGCGGGCTCCCACGATCGGCGCCGGTGGACGTATCGGGGAACCTGGGCACCCGATCCCCGGAAGCCGGGAGTGTGGACAGGTAGATGGTGGTCATCGCCTCCTGCGCGTCGGCCGTGGCCGCGGCCGAGGCGATATCGTGGTCCATCCGCCGCCGGCCGCCGTGAACGGCCTCGGCCGCCGGGTCGTCGAGCGGGCGGTACGGTTGCGGAGCGACCAGCGCGGCCCGCAGTGTTTGCGCCGCATCGGAATTACCCGTCATGATCCGCTGCAGCGCCCGGCAGACATTGTGGGTCGCCTCACCGGTGCGGATGAAATCCTGGGTGGCCTGCCACGCGGCGGTCGCCGTGTGTCCGGACCAGCCGCCGAATTCCCGGCGCGCGGTGTCGGCGAAGGTCGCGAAGGCTGCGGCCACGGCGTCGGCGTTCGATTTCCAGGCAGTGGCCGATGCGCCGAGGGCGGTGGGGTCGAGTACCTCGTGGACGCGGTCCCAGATCTCCTGATGGGTGAAGCTGCCGAAGCATTCGCGTTCGGGCGCGAAAGGCGGATCCAGTTCGGCGAATTCAGCCATTTCCACTCCCTTCGGCTTGCGCGGCGACGGCGAGCGCGGCCCGGTTCGCGAGATCGGCCTCGGTGAGCCGGCCCGCGGCCGCCAGATAGGCCGCTTTGAACCGGAGGGCGGTTTCCTGCAATGCCGTGAGGGTGTCCAGGTACTCGATGGACTTACCGGCGAAGCCGGCGGCGAGGGCGTGCCCGGTGGGCAGATCGGGAAAACCCGCGGTACCGGGGGCCGCGGCGAGTTGCCGGCCCCCGGCCCGGGCCGCTTCCAGATCCGAGACCAGCGCATCGCAGGCGGCCGCGAGGCGCAGGGCGACATCGTCGGTGAGGGTGAAGGAATCCGTGCCGCCGGCCGTGGCCGCGGCGTACAACCGCCGGGCCACACCCTGGCCCAGTTCCGGGAGCGACATCTGGAATCTCCCTTCCGGACCGGTGGTACGACCCGTGACTCTACCGACGGGTAGCCCGCGGTGCCCGCGAAGACCTGCCGTGGCGGGGGATCGCACTGTGAAATGGCGCACGAGACAGGTGTTTTGCACAGCGCGGCCGCGTCGCCGCGTCAGACCCCGCTGTTCGAGGTGGCGGACCGTCCCTCGTGCCGCGGGGCGCCGGCCGCCGGCTTCACCGCGGTGAGGTACTGCAGGAACCGGTGCATCTGCTGATCGATATCGACCAGCCCGGCCGCGGCGAACAGATCGGGGAAGGTCTGGCCGCCGAACATGCGCAAACCGCTGACCGCGGCGGTGCGCCGGGTCAATTCGCCGAACGCGTTATCGGGGCGGTAGCTGGTGGTGACCGCCAGCCGGCCACCCGGGGCCAGCACCCGGATCATCTCCCGGGCCGCGTCCAGTGGGTCGGGGATCAGGTACAAAGCGCCGAAACAGCAGACGGCATCGAAGGTGCCGTCCGCGAACGGCAGATACCGGGCGTCGCCGCGCACATAACCTGCCCGCGGCCCGGCATTGTCGGCCAGTGCGCGGGCCAGCATCGGCGGTGAGTAATCGATACCGGTCACATATCCGTCCGCGGGCACGTGCTCGCTGAGATAACGCGTGAAATTACCCGGTCCGCAGGCGATATCCAGAACGCGCCGGGCTGTGCCCAGCCGCAGCGATTCCACCGCGAAGCGGCGATCGGCCCCGGTGCTGCGACCTGAGGCTAGGTAGAAAAGCGTGGGCCGCCAGGCCCGTTCGTACACCGCCGCCAGCGCCGGGGCGTTCATCGTGCGCCGGGCGAGATTCATACCAGCGGCTCCACATCGATGGTCATTCCGGCGGCCCGCAGGCGTTCGGTCAGGACATCGCCCATGGCGGCGGCCGGGGTGAGGATGCCCGCGATATCCGGTTTCGGGTCGAACGCCAGCGCCAGCCCGCTCTCGCCGAGCAGGACCGCGGTCGCCTTGTAACCCGGATCGCCCTGGCCGGCGAAGGTCGCGAGATAGCGTGCGCCCGAGGTGGTGCGGGTATAGGTGCGCATCCGGAACCAGCCGTTCTCCCGGGTCCGCTCGCCGGGACCGGTACCGGGCGCGGGCAGGATCCGGTCCAGCAAGGCGCGGCCGGCGCGGAACCGGGACAGCAGGCCACCGGCCGCGATACCCGCCACCACACCGCCGGAGATACCGGCCGCAACCACGGGCGCCAGCCGCGAATTACCCGCGCCCATGGTTTCGCGGTAGCGGAAGTTCTTGCCGTACACCCAGCCGAGCAGGCCGTTGCTGCGGCGCACGATCTTCGTGTTGTGGGCGGCCATGACGAATGTGCCCACCCAGCCGTTCAGACTCGGGTCGATCTCGCGGGCCCGTTCCAGGACGAGATCGGATTGCCGGCCGACCTCGGGATCCATGGATTTATCGGGGCTCAGCGAATACGGATGGCTCAGGACCGCGCCCTTGGATTTGTCCGCGGCGACAGCCTCCATCATCGCGCGCCCCGAATCGATCGTGCCGCCGCTCACCCCGCCGCGCAGGGTGGCGATCAGCGTGGTATCGCCGAGTTCGCCGGTATTGTCCGCGACCGTACGACGGTAGAGCTGGTAGACACTCAGATCCGACGGCACCGAATCGTAGCCGCAGGAATTCACGATCTTGGCGCCGGTGCGCGCGGCCTCGTCGTGATACGAGTCGATCGCCTCCCGGATGAACAGCGGTTCACCGGTCAGGTCCGCGTAATGCGTGCCGGCTTTCGCGCAGGCGGCGACCATCGGCATCCCGTACCGCAGATACGGGCCCACCGTAGTGATCACCGCGGTGGTGCGGGCGGCCAGCGCGTCCAGGGAATCCTGGTCGGTACTGTCGGCCACCACCAGACCCCACTCGTGCGCGCCGATCTCGTCGCGGACGGCCGCGAGCTTGTGTTCGGAGCGCCCCGCCAGCGCGATCCGCGCCGTCGCTGGGGCGGCGCCCAACAGGTACTGGGCGGTGAGTTTGCCGACGAAACCGGTCGCGCCGAAAACGACCAGGTCGAATTCGCGTGTATCCGTCATGAAATGAACCCCTCGTGGATGTGCTGTCGTGGACGCGGTCAGCCGGTGCGGCGCCTACCGCGTTTGCGCGGCCGGCGCCGGTCCAGCCATTCCCGGTGGATCCGGCCGAGTTCGGTGACCGGCTCGTCGCCGTACAACCATTCCCGGGCGATCCGATGCCAGTTCGCCGTGGCCTCCAACTGTCCCAGCATCCCGAAGGTCAGGAAATCGGCGCGCCGCGAGAACAGATGTTCCGGGGGTAGATTCTGCTGTTTCATCCCGGTGAATTCGCTCGAGCGCGGGTCGACGGCGAGGAGGAACGCACCGCTGGCCAATTCCGGGGTGATGGTGAGTTCCTGGTCCACCAGACACCATTCGGATGCCGAGAGCACATATTCCAGGCATTCCTCGACGCCGATCTCGTCGGTCGAATCGATGACCCCGCGCTGGACCATCAGATCCCGCAGATCCGCACCGCGATCCTCCGCGGCCGCACACAGGCAGATCGCCTCGAACCGCACATGTTCCGGATCCATCCGGTTGAACAGCCCGAAATCCAGGAAACCGACCCGGCCGTCCTCGGCGAGCAGGACATTCCCGGGATGTGGGTCGCCACAGAATTCGTTGAACGTGAAAAGCGAACCCACATAGAAGCGGTAGATGATCTCGCCGACGCGGTCGCGTTCGGCCCGCGGCATGGCGCGAATATCCTCGAAGGCCGTTCCGGCCAGATATTCGGTGACCAGCACCCGCTGCGTACTGTGCTCGAGCACCGGCTGTGGAACCACGATGAACGGGTGGCCGGCGTAGAGCGCCGCGATATCGCGCTGGGTTTCGGCCTCGATGTGATAGTCGAGCTCGGATTCCATGTTCAGCCGCAGCTCGTCGAGTACCGCGGGGGTCACCCAGGGCATGGCCGACTGCAGGACCCGCCGGAACATGGTCAGATTCTTGAGGTCGGCCCGCACGGCGGCATCGATCCCCGGGTACTGCACCTTCACCGCGACCTGCCGGCCGTCGTGCAACCGCGCCAGATACACCTGCCCGATCGAGGCGGCGGCGATCGCCTCCGGTTCGAACTCGGCGAACACCGCGTCCAGCGGCTGCCCGTAGTCCTCCTCGATCACCGCGCGCATCGCCTCGAACGACACCGACGGCGCGGCATTACGCAGAACCGCCAGCCGTTTCTGGAATCGCTCGCGGTGATCCGGCGGGACCAGGTCGAGATCGAGCACCGACATCATCTGGCCCAGCTTCATGGCCACGCCCTTCATGGTGCCCAGCACCATGACCAGCTGTTCGGTACTGCGCAGAATCGACTCCTCGGCCATCCGCGCCCGCACCGCCTCCGAGCGGCCGCGCATCGAGAGCCGGGCGCGCTGGGTGCGCACCATCGACCCCGCGGCGACCGCGCCCAGTTTGGTGCCGCGGGCCAGCCGGGAAGTCGGCACTTGTTTCGCCATCGAGGTACCTCCGTTGGTGCCGACGCGCGCCTACGGTGGCCGGAGAACTCAGCCGGTTCTCCGCCGCCGCACGGCAATCAGACTAGCCAAACCGGCGGGGTTGTCGAGCCCGGCGAGCCGGGTGGCTCAGACGGCCTGGTCGCCGGAGGGGATCGGCGGCAGCACGTGTTCCTGGGCGCCGAACTTGTCGCGTGAACCGCCGGCGCGGGCCATCCCCTCGATGGCGCTCCACACCATCATGGTGAGGTAGTCGATCACCTCGTCGCGATCCATCGACTGGTTGGTGGTCCACCAGTGGGTGGCGAGCTGGATACCGCCGACGATCACGTACGACCACAGCATCACCCCCTCGGTTTCGATACCGAGGGCGCTGCCGCGTTCGGTGATGGCGGCCGCCACCACCTCGGCGAACAGCCGCTCGAAATCGGCCAGCGAGGACGGGTCACCGGAACCGGTGCCCATGATGAACCGGTAGACCTCGGGGTCTTCGTCGACCGCACCCACGTATTCGGCCAGCGCGGAACGCACCAGCTGGTACTCGTCGGCGTCCAAACTGATCGCCCCGTACACCCGGGGCATCAGGGTGATCTCGATGAACCGCTGCATAGCGGCATTGACCAGATCGTTCTTATCGGCGAAATAGCGGTACAGGACGGTTTTGGAGACGCCGATCTCGGCGGCGATCTCGTCCATCCCGGCACTACCGCCGCGGGTACGCACCGCCGCCAGCGTGCCGTCGACGAGTTCCTCCCGCCGATTGATCTTGTGCTGGCGCCAGCGGCGTTTCCGCCCGTCGGTCCGCGGGGCACGCACCGGCGCCGATCGATCGGCGGGATTCCCGATATCGAGCAGGTCATCGGTGGACAGCGTGGGCTCCTAGGTCCGTACGGTTCGGTGCCTCCACTGTAGGCTGTGTTATTTCGGCGCGCTGGCGCGCGCGGGTTTTGGCCCCTTTGGTCCATGCGTTCAGCACGCGATACTCGCGCCTGCGGCGCATTGTCTCGCGTGCTGAACGCATGGACGGGCCAAAACCTCTGAGGGCCTCGCTGGACTCGGTGGCCGCCGTTGGTCACGTTCACGTGGTTCGTTCCAGGGGAAGCCTTGATCTCCCCCTTTTCCAAGCATCCGTATGGGTCACGACTCCGGGGTGGGGCCCGCCCGGTTCTGGAGCGACGGAGCGGGGGAGCGAAGCGGAGGAGCGGAGGAGTGAAGAACCGGGCCTCCAAGGGCCCCACCCTCGAGACGCGGAGCGTCTCCAAAATTACAGCCCGCCCCTTCGCGGATGCTCCACTGCGAGAGACGGAGGGTCTACTCCGAGACCGGCATCACGAGCCCCCCACCCCCGCGCTGCCGGAGCCGCCGGCGAACAAACAGCAGAATGGGGGGTATGCAGAAAGCGACCGGCAGCAGTGCGGTGCTCGATTCCGCTCCCGCGACTCCCGGCCCCGGCGGTTCGGCGCAACCACCGGGCGTCTTCTCGACACTCACCGATGACGCGGCCAAACGGCGTGACCTGCGGCGGATGAAGGTCGTGGCCACCGGGCTGCTGGCGGTGGCGACCGTCATCTACCTGGTGTGCCGCTGGCTGGAGTCACGCGGTGGTGCCGGTGACTGGGTGGGCTATGTGCGGGCCGCGTCGGAGGCGGGGATGGTGGGCGCGCTGGCCGACTGGTTCGCGGTGACGGCGTTGTTCAAGCATCCGCTGGGCCTGCCGATTCCGCATACCGCGATCATCCGGCGTAAGAAAGACCAGCTCGGCGCCAGTCTGGGCAACTTCGTCGGCACCAATTTCCTCTCGCCGGAGGTGGTCACCGCGAAGGTGAACTCCGCCCAGATCCCGTGGCGGGTAGGGCGCTGGATGGCGAATCCGGCCAATGCCGCGCGGGTGGCGGACGAGAGTTCGACGATTCTGCGTGCGGTGGTCGGAGTGCTCCGGGACGAAGACGTGGAGCAGGTGATCGATAACACGATCGTGAAACGGATCGCCGAACCGCAGTGGGGTCCGCCGATCGGCCGGGTGCTGGCCGAACTGCTGGCCGACAACCGCCAGCTGCCGCTGGTGGATCTGCTGGCCGAGCGCGCCCACCAGTGGGCGCTGGGTAGTCAGGAGACGGTCGACCGGATCGTCATGGGGGAGGCCCCGCAGTGGGCGCCGAAGTTCGTGAACGTGCTGCTCTCGGAGAAGGTGTACCGCGAGCTCGTCGAATTCACCTGGAAGGTGCGTTCGACCCCGGATCACGAGGTCCGGCTGGCTGCGAACCGGTTCCTCGAGGAATTCGCCCATGACCTGCAGTACGACGAGGCGATGATCGCCAAGGCGGAGCGGATCAAAACCCAGATCATGGGGCGGGAGGAGATCACCGGCCTGGCCGAGGCCACCTGGCGGGCGGCCAAGCGGCTGATCCTGGAATCCGCCGACGATCCGGACAGCACGTTGCGCCGGAAGGTGGCGGAGAACGTGCAGCAGCTGGGTGAGCGGTTGCGCGACGATACCGATGCCCGCGCCAAGGTGGACGGGTGGATCGAACGCGGGGCCCGCTATCTGGCCGCCAACTATGCCGACGAGATCGCCACCATCGTCAGCGATACCGTCGCCCGCTGGGATGCGGAAGAGGCCAGTAAGAAGATCGAGGTCCAGGTGGGTCGTGACCTGCAGTTCATCCGTATCAACGGCACGGTGGTGGGCAGTCTCGCGGGTCTGTTGATCTACACCGTCTCCCATCTGATGTTCGGCGGATGACGCCGGCGCGGGAGTATTCGGATTCTGCTAGCAGAAGTGCTTGCTATTGCTAGCACCCTGTTCTATCGTTGCGTACGTACAAGCCAGAAGGTGAGTGATGGCCGAAGAGCCCCACGTTTCCGCTCAGTACACCGACGATCCGGCGGCCACCGCCGGCGGCGGCGACAAGGCAGCCCGCGTGGTGAACGCGGCGCAGGACATCGGCGGGTTCATCCGGGCACAACGCGAGGCCGCGCAGGTCTCGCTGCGACAGCTCGCCCAGCTGGCGGGGGTCAGCAACCCGTATCTCAGCCAGATCGAGCGCGGTTTGCGAAACCCCTCCGCCGAAGTGCTCACGCAGATCGCCAAGGCGCTGCGGGTCTCTTCGGAGGTGTTGTACGTGCGCGCCGGCTTCCTAGAGCAGCGGGCGCACAGTCCCGTCCGGGATGCCCTGCTGGCCGATACCGCGATCAGCGAGCGGCAGAAGCAGGTCCTCCTGGACATCTACGAATCGTTCCGCCGGGAGAACGGGCCGGAGGAAACGATCGCCCGGGACAGCGTTGTTCCACCACCGAACACCGACGCTCCGCCACGCCAGGAGAACGATAAATGACCGAGAAGAACACCACTGTGAAACCGCTGTTCGCCACCGTCGGTGCCACGGACGCCGTCTACGCCGCTGTTCTCGACGCGGTGACCCAGGTGCGGGAACGCGCCACCGACGTCAACGGCCGTGTCGACGAGGCCCGCGAGCGGTTCGCCGGCCTGCCCGCCGATGTGCAGACCCAGTTCGAGCAGATCCGGGCGCGGCTTTCCGAGCTGCCCTCGGAACTGCCCGAGGATCTGGCCGAGCTGCGCGAGAAGTTCACTTCCGAGGAGCTGCGCAAACTGGCCGAGCAGTACTACCGCCAGGTGCTCGACCTCTACTCCGATCTGGCCGTCCGCGGTGAGGAAACCGTGGAGCGGCTGCGCGCGAACCATCTGGTCGAAGAGCAGGTGGGCCGGGTCGAGAGCCTCTACAAGGACGCCAGCGGCCGGGCCGAGGAAGTGATCGACCGGGTGTCGGGCCTGATCGCCCGGTCCGGCAAGACTCCGGCGGAGGCTGCGCCGGTGGTGGAGGCGGAAGCTCCTTCCGCACCCGACGTCGTCGACGCCGAAGTGGTGGAGCCGGCCCCCGCGCCCGAACCGGCTCCGGCTCCGGAACCGGCGAAGAAGGCGCCCGCGGCCAAGAAGACCGCCGCGAAGAAGACGCCGGCCAAGAAAGCCGCCCCCAAGTCGGTCTGACCTGCCGATGTGGGCTCGCGCCCCCGTGCACCTGTGGTGTACGGGGGCGCTGCTCCTATCATGGTGGGGTGCAGCAGGTGTATGGCTTGACCGGGTGGATCATGGCCGCGCTGTGGCTACTGGCGATCAGCGCGACTGTGTTCGCGCTGGTGCATGCCGTGCGCCAGCGTTCGGACGCGTTCACCGCGGTCGACAAACTGACGAAACCGATTTGGCTGGGCATTCTCGGCGCGGCCGCGCTGCTGATGCTGCTCAGTTTCCCCTCGCTGGGGTTGCTGGCGTTCATCGCCATTATCGCGACCGGTATCTACCTCGCCGATGTGCGGCCGAAGGTGGACGAGGTTCAGCGCGGTCCCCGCTGGTAGGTGTCCGGCTGGCGAGGTCCACTCCTGCGCGTTACTGTGTCAGTTAGTAACACAAAGGAGTGTCGATGCGTGCGATGATGTCGGAATTCTGGGGCGCCCTCGCTCATCAAATCGATGGAATCTTCGAGGTGCACCGGGCCGGCCTGCGCAGCCGCGGCGGATACCGCAACCCCGCGCTCAACCCGCCGAGCACGGAACATCAGGTCATCGACGTGCGGGCCGCCGACGGAGCCCGGCTGCGCGTGCACGCCTACGGTCCGGAAGACGCGCAGCCCATGGTGTTGATCCACGGCTGGACCTGCTGCCTCGAATACTGGAACCCGCAGATCAACGCCTTCGCCGGGGAGTACCGGGTGATCGCCTTCGATCTGCGCGGGCACGGGGAAAGCGAATTCGGCCGGCCCGATCAGCTGGACTGCCACCTGCTCGCCGACGATCTCTGCGCGGTCCTCGACGCCGTGCTGCGGCCGGGGCAGCGGGCGGTGGTCGTCGGGCACAGCCTCGGCGCGATGACAGTGCAGGCATGGGCCGGAAAATATCCACAGCGAGTGCTCGATCAGGCCGTGGCAGTCGTGCTGGCCAACACCGGGCCGTATGCCCTGGTGGACGAGACCACCGTCGTGCCGTTCTTCAACCGGCCGCTACCGCTGCTGAACCGGAAGGTGCCGTTGCCGATGTGGCTCGGGCGGGGCGGTCTGAGTGCCCGGATCGTCTTCCCGCCGATCGCGCCGGTCCGCTGGGTGTTCGCGCGGCAGATCATGAGCCTGGACGCCGAACCGGAAACCATCGACTTCGGATTGAATATCGTGCGGTCCTGCCGCTCCTGGGTGCGGTCGGAATTCGGCCGGCTGCTGGCGGAGATGGATCTCGGCGATGCTGCCCGTCAACTGATGGTGCCGACCACCGTCGTCGCGGGTACGGCCGACGATATGACACCCGCCGTACACGCCGAGCAGATCGCGGAATGGCTGCGGGAAAGGGGCAACCTTGCCCGGTTCGTACTGCTGCCCACCGGGCATCTGGGCACTGTCGAAGCGATCGATCGCTTCAACGAGATCCTCGGTGAGGTGCTCGCCTCGGTGCGTGCGCCGGCCGAAGAAGCCGTCGGCTGACCGCGCGCACCGGTGGCAGGTCCGCTCAGGAGAAGACGACGGTGCGCTTGCCGTGCACCAGTACCCGGCTTTCCAGATGCCAGCGCAGCCCGCGGGCCAGTACGACCCGTTCGATATCGCGCCCCTGGCGGACCATATCGCTCACTCCGTCGGCATGATCCACACGGATCACGTCCTGTTCGATGATCGGGCCCGCGTCCAGTTCCGCCGTCACATAGTGGCAGGTGGCGCCGATCAGTTTGACGCCGCGCGCGAAGGCTTGATGGTACGGGCGGGCACCGACGAAGGACGGCAGGAAACTGTGGTGGATATTGATGGCCCGCCCGGCCCAGTGCGCACACAGTCGTTCCGGTAGCACCTGCATGAACCGGGCGAGCACCACCGCATCCGGATCGTGTTTGTCCACCAGCTCGCGGACCTGCTCGAAAGCCGGTCCGCGTTCGGCCGGATCCTTGGGGAAGGGCACGTGATGGAACGGGATGCCGTGGGCTTCGGTCATGGCGGCCAGATCCAGATGGTTGCCGATCACCGCCTCGATCGTGGCGGGTAGTTCCCCCGAGGTCGCGCGCCCGAGCAGATCGTGCAGACAGTGACCTTCCTTGCTGACCAGTACCACCGCCCGCCGGCGGAGCCCCGAATCGTGGACCTGCCATTCCGTGTCCGGGCCGAGCTCATCGGCGATGTGTCCGAACCGTTCCCGCAGTTCCTCGACCCCGAACGGCACGGTCGACGCCTTGATGGACTGCCGGGTGAAGAACCAGCCGGTCTCCAGGTCGGAGTGATAACCGGCCTCCAGGATGGACCCGCCGAACTCGGCGATGAACGAGGTGATGGCGGCAATGATGCCCGGGCGGTCACGGCAGCCCAGGGTCAGCACATATCGGCGATCGTCGGACACGGCGGAAACCATGAGGTGAGCCTAGCCGTGTCGTCCGACGCTCCCGCGGCGCGCGGGCAGCAACTGTGCAGGGTTTCACTGAACTCCGCAGGACCGCGGGGTTCGCAGCGGTGGTGCGCCGGTTCTGTGTGCCGGTGCCGGCCGAGGTGCGGCCGTCTTGCCCGATCAGCGGGTTCGTCCCGGTACGAGCCGGTTGCGCTCAGAGGGCGTAGAACGGGTCGGCATAACGGAACTCGCCGAGGATCTGGGAGTCGTAGGCAGTCAGCGGGCGCACCTGGAAATGACTGGCCCACTCGGGCTGGTCGGGGATGATGCCGAGGCGTTCGGCCGGTTGGAACCCGAAACGCGGGTAGTAGTCGAGACTGCCGAGCAGGCCGATGAGGGGTTCGTCGAGGGCGTCGGCGGCGCCGACCACCGCATGCAGGAGCGCGGAACCGATACCGCGGTGCTGCCGGTCGGCGAGCACCCCGATCGGGCCCAGCGCGAGCACCGGGAACGGGCCCACCGTGGCCCGGGTGACACAGACATGGCCGACCACCGTATCGCCGGACACCGCGACCATGGACAGTGTCGGAATCCAGCCGGGATCGCTGCGCAACTCGGCCATGAGCGCCACTTCGGGAGGATCCTGCGTACCACCTCCACCGGAGGTGGCGTACTGGGCAGCGAACGCGCTGCGGTGTACGGCGGCCACGGCGGTGGTGTCGACGCCACGTTCGCGACGGATCAGCAACGTCGTCCTCTCATATGTGCCCGATTGCGATACGAGTGTTCCCGACGAATAAGAGGCCCGCAACGGAATTCGGACCGGGTGTGCCAGACTCTCGTCCCATGGCCGATTCCGTATCGCTGACCCGGTCCGAGGTGGCCGCAATGATCGACCACACGCTGCTCGCCCCGGAAGCGACCAGCGCGGATGTTACCGCCCTCGTGGCCGAGGCCCGGGAGCTCGGCGTGTACGCGGTATGCGTTTCGCCGGCCATGCTGCCGGTGCGGGCGCCCGGCGTGGTGGTGGCCACGGTCGCGGGGTTTCCGTCCGGGAAACACCATTCGCTGATCAAGGGCGCAGAGGCTCGGCTCGCGGTGGATCAGGGGGCGGCGGAGGTCGATATGGTCATCGATATCGGCGCGGCGGTCGCGGGCGATTACGCCGCCGTGCTCGCCGATATCATTGTGGTTCGCGAGGCGATCGACCAGCGCGCGGTGCTGAAGGTGATCATCGAATCGGCCGCGCTCACCGACGCAGCGATCGTCGAGGTGTGCCGGGCCGCCGAACAGGCCGGCGCCGATTTCGTGAAAACCTCCACCGGCTTCCACCCCGCCGGCGGCGCCGGCCCCCACGCAGTCCGGTTGATGGCCGAAACCGTCGGCGGCCGCCTCGGAATCAAGGCCAGCGGCGGCATCCGCACCGCCGAGGCCGCCGCCGAACTGATCACCGCAGGCGCCACCCGTCTAGGGCTTTCCCGCAGCCGAGCAGTCCTGGACGGCTTCCCCGAATGAAATCGCCGTCGCCGCTGTAATCACCCCAAGCCGTGGCCCACGAACCCGGCAACCTCCCCACCACCGCGGTCACACCCGCCACGGACGCCCTCTTCCACGAATGGGTCATCCCCCCGGGGGGTGGGGCCCGCCCGGTTCTGGAGCGACGGAGCGGGGGAGCGAAGCGGAGGAGCGGAGGAGTGAAGAACCGGGCCTATAAGGGCCCCACCCCTCGAGACGCGGAGCGTCTCCAAAATTACAGAGCGTCTCCAAAATTACAGCCCGCCCCTCAACGGATGGTCTGCCCCGATAACAGGTTCACGGGGTCTCCAGCCCACGTAATGGAGCGTCACCAAAATCACAGCGCACCACCTGATAACGGATCGTCCATCCCGGGTGCCAGGGGCAGCCGCACCCCGACCCCGCGCCGCCGAATTCACCCTCAGCAGGAAGTACTACCCTCCGGCGGCGCCGGCAATTCCGCCTGCCCACCCTTCAGGTCGATTTCGACACCGTTATCGGTGACCCGCAACTCCGTCGGCTCCAGCCCCAGCGGGTAGACCTGCATACTCTCGGTCAGCAGGTTCACCACCCCCTCGGCCAGATCCTCCGGTACCCCGATCCCCAGGAACTGCGCCTGCCCGACCTCCAGTTGCACTTTCCCGTCCACGATCTGCGGCGTGATCTGGAGTTCACCCAGCCCGCCCAGCACCGCCATGGTGAGTTTCCCGGAGTCCGGATCGGACCGGACCTCGCTGACGAGGCCCTGCAGCGTCTGGGTCATTCCCTCGTTGCTCCAGCTGACGTCGGCGTTCGAGCTGCCGATCGTGCTACCGCTGTTACTGCCCTCCGGCATCTGGATATCGTGGAACTGCGCGTGTACCTGCATATCGACCGCGGGGCCGAATTCGGCTCCTTCGCTGTCGACGTCCATGCGCGAAACCTTCCCGTCCACCATGGTGACGAGTAGGGGTTTGGCACCGAAGCCGACGTTGATCTGCGAGCCCATCTCCTTCTCGAACTGGCTGCTGATACAGCTTGCGATCCGGTGCCGCGCATAGGCTTCACCGCCGATCAGCGCGGCGGCCACCAGTACCGCGGCGGTGATCACGGCGATGACCGCGGTCCGGCGACTGACCTTCGGTACCGATAGGTTCTTGGTGGGCATGCACGCGATTGTTCCGCATTATTCTGTGCCGGCTCTGAGGCCCGGGTGTGGGCAGATGGTGAACGTGGCGACGTCAGCGGCGGTTGGGCGGCAGGGTTTGTGAAATGGGACACACGGCGTGGCTCGCATGTCAGGTGGGCGCGACGGCGGTCCAGGGGACGGTGAGGATGTTGTCGCGCATCCGGCGGCGCCGGTCGTGGACCGGCCAGCCCTGTTCGCGCAGCAGTTCGGCGGCGGCGCGCCAGCGGATCCGCGGGCCGAATACGGCCAGCGGTGCGGTATGTGCCCAGGCCAGGTCGGCCGCCGACAGCAGCGCATGGATGCGTTCGCCGGGGATATTGCGGTGGATGAGCGCTTTGGGGAGCCGTTCGGCGAGGTCGGACGGGCGTTCGACGGTCAGCGGGTCCCACGCCAGCGTGAGGCTGCGCGGGCCCGCCCCGTCGAGGAGCACCCAGGCGCAACGCCGGCCGAGTTCGTCGCAGGTCCCTTCGACCAGCAGCCCGCCCGGTGCCAGGCCCGACACGATCGTCGCCCAGGCCTCGGCGACCGCCGATTCCGGATATTGGCGCAGCACGTTGAATGCGCGCACGAGATTCGGCCGCAGGCCCGCCAATTCGAAGCCGCCGCGGGCGAACCGCACACCGTCGCGGGCGGGTACGACGCGGGCCGGGTCGATTTCCAGGCCCACCACCTGGATATCGGTGCGGACCGTGCGCAGGCGCGCGGCCAGTTCCAGCGTCGTCCACGGTTGCGCGCCGTAACCGAGATCCACCACGAGCGGGTCGGCGGCGCGGTGCAGTACCTCGGTGATCTGCGGATCGTGGACGAGCCGGCGGTCACTACGGCGAAGCCGGTTCGTTCCGGTGGTACCCCGGGTGACCGTGCCGAGGGGGGTGTTCAGAGTTTTCGGTCGTCCAGCCACTTCTGGGTCACTTCGGCCTCGGCGCGGAACAGATCGACCAGATTCACCAGCATGAGCTGTTCCAGCCGCGGCCCCATCATCGGGATGAAAACCTTCGCATTCGAGGAGATGCGCATGGTGCATCCGGTATCGGTGGGGAACAGGCGCATGGTCCCGGTGAGGCTGCCGGGGCCGGCCGGGATGGAGGCGGAGTACTCGCCTTCGACCTCCGGGCCGAACGGGCCGTAGCTCTCTTTGCGGGTGATGACCATATCTTTGCGCATCACCGTCTGCGCGACCTCTGGCAGCATTTCGCGGGGCAGGATGTGATGCAGCACCACATCGATCCCGTCCTCGCTCGCGTCGATCGAGACCACCTCGTTGGGCGAGTACTTCCGCATTTCGACCATCCGGGCTTCCCAGTAATCCCGGTTCTTCAGCGCCGCATACACGTCTTTGGTGGTGTGCAGCGGGTAGCGGGCGGAATAGTCCAGTCGGCGAGCCATGCGCGGTAGGTTACCGTCCGGTTGCGCCGGTGCGGGCGGAGAGGCCGGGCAGCCGCCGCTACCCCTGTTCGGCGATCCAGCCGTTGGTGAATTCGGTCTCTTCGGCCAGCAGCTCGGTAAGACGTTCCCCGATGGCCTCTTCGATCTTGCGACCGAACAGCGGAACCTTCACCTCGATCGACCCGGAGATCTCGGCGACGGCGCCGGTGGGTTCGTCGGTGGCGGTGATGGTGCCCCGCACCTCCGCGGGCGCGCCCTCCACCCGGGCCTCGAAACTACCGGTGGTCCCGGACCACAGTTCGGTGCGCGGAATCATCAGATCGCCGGGGTGCACGGCGGTGATGGCGGGCGGCAGCAGATCGGCCGGAATGGACTGCACGACCTCGATACGAACCTGTTCGCCGTCCAGATTCAGGGAAACGAACCGGGCGCCCGGCCCGCCCACCGCGGCGATACGCTCCTGCCAGTACTTCTCGGTGCGGAACGCTTCGCGCACCGCGGCAACCGGGTGAGAGTAGCGAGCCGTATACGCCAGCGCTGTAGCCATGACCGAACACGCTACCGTCTGGTCGTGCGAACTTCTCGGGTTGTCTCCGCGGACGAACTGCGGCAGCTGCTGGCCGGAACGGGTGCGCTGGTGCGCCCCGCGGTACCCCTGGCGCAGCTGACGACGCTGCGGGTCGGGGGCCGGGCCACGATCGCCGAATGCGCCGGCACCGATGCCCTGGTGGCGGCCGTCCGTGCGCTGGACGCGGCCGGGGTTCCGGTGCTGCTGCTCGCCGGCGGATCCAATCTGCTCGTGTCCGACGACGAGGTGCCCGGGGTGGTGGTGCGGATCGCGACCGAGGGCGTCGAACTGGGCGCCGATTCGGTGACAGCGGACGCGGGTGCGAACTGGGACGCAGTGGTCGCGAAAACCGTGCGGGCCGGGTTCGGGGGCTTGGAATGCCTGTCGGGGATTCCGGGATCGGCCGGGGCCACGCCGGTGCAGAACGTCGGCGCTTACGGCGTGGAGGTCGCGGATCTGTTGCGCCGGGTGCAGCTGCTGGACCGGGCGAGCGGCGAAACCCACTGGGCCGAACCCGGTGACCTAGGGTTCGGATATCGGACGAGCCGGCTCAAACACCGATCCGATGCGGTGGTGCTGGCGGTGGAGTTCGCCCTCGACCCCAGTGGGGTCAGTGCCCCGCTGCGCTATCGGGAACTCGCACAGCGGCTGGGCGCTGCGGAAGGTGAGAGCCGCCCGGCGGCCGCCGTCCGCGAAACGGTTCTCGGCCTGCGCGCCGGGAAGGGGATGGTGCTCGATCCCGCCGACCACGACACCTGGAGCGCCGGTTCCTTCTTCACCAACCCCGTGATCGCCCACGACCGGGTGGACCGGGTGCGCGCCACGATCCGCGAACAGCTCGGTGAGGTGAAGGTCCCCGAATTTCCCGCCGACAACGGGGTGAAATTCTCGGCCGGCTGGCTGATCGAACGAGCCGGCTTCGCCAAGGGCTTCCCAGGCCCGGATGCCGCCGCCCGGCTGTCGACCAAACACACGTTGGCCCTCACCAACCGCGGCGCGGCCACCGCCGCCGATATCGTCGCGCTCGCTCGCACGGTGCGCGATGGTGTGGCCGACCGGTTCGGGATAACCCTGCTACCGGAGCCGGTAACGGTCGGCGTGGAAATCTGACGCCCGCCGGCCGGCCTACGCGCGAGCGGGAACGCACCTCGTGCCGGCCGCTCCGTTCAACAGCGTCGCCGCGCGCCTGCGGAGCGGGTCAGCTACGCCGGGCGAAGCGGCCTGGGTCGGCCTGGTCGCGGGGTTTGACGATGATCTGGTCCAGGTTCACGTGCGGGGGGCGGCTCGCGGCGAAGGCGACGATTTCGGCGATGTCCTGGGCGACGAGCGGGTCGATACCTTCGTAGACCTTCGCGGCGCGCTCGGTGTCACCGTCGAACCGGACCACGGAGAATTCCGTTTCCACCGCGCCGGGCGCGATCTCGGTGAGGCGGACCGGTTGCCCGAGCAGTTCACCGCGCAGGGTGCGGTGCAGCACGGCCTGGGCGTGTTTGGCCGAGGTGTAGCCGGACCCGTTGTCGTAGGCGTGGAACGCGGCGACCGAGGTGATGGTGACGATCAGGCCGTCGCCGGAGGCGATGAGTTTCGGTAGCAGGGCCTTGGTCATCCGGAGGGTGCCCAGCACATTGGTCTCCCACATCCAGCGCCAGTCGTCGAGATCGGCCTCGGCGACAGTGGCCAGCCCTTTCGCGCCGCCCGCATTGTTGACCAGGACGTTCGCGCTGTCGACCGCTTCGGTGAACGCCGCGACCGATTCGTCGGACGTGACATCGAGCTCGAGCGCGGTACCACCGATCTCGGCCGCCAGCTGCTGCAGCCGGTCGACCCGCCGAGCCCCCACATGCACGTGGTACCCCTGCTTCGCGAGTTCCCGTGCCGTGGCTTCCCCGATCCCCGAGCTGGCCCCGGTGACAACAGCGGTGCGTATACCCATGGCCCCGATCCTAATTACCGCCCTCCGCCCCAGTGCCTCAGCGGCCCACCCCAATGGTTCGGGGCCCGTCTCGTTCTGGAGCGACGGAGCGGGGGAGCGAAGCGGAGGAGCGGAGGAGTGAAGAACGAGACCCGTAGGGCCCCGAACCCCGCGCCGCCGGAGGCGGCGCAAAATAGCACTGTGATCAAGGAAGCGCGCAGTATCGACGGGACCGGCATCGTTTATCGGATCGACGGGCCCGTGGACGCGCCGCCGCTGGTGCTGGTGCACGGCTGGTCGGCGGATCTGCGTTGTTGGGGGCGGGTGTTCGACGAGTTCGCCGCGGATTTCCGGGTGATCGCGGTGGATCTGCGCGGGCACGGATATTCGGGGGCGCCGGAGTCGGGTTACGACGAGCCGAAGAACTGGGCCGGTGATATCGCAGCGGTACTGGCGGCGGAATCGATCGACTCGGGTGCGGTGCTGCTGGGGTGGTCCTACGGCGGGATCGTGCTCAGCGATTACCTCGCCGAGTACGGCAGCGGTGCGATCGCGGGCGTGGTCTACACCGGGGCCATGGCCAATATCGGCCGGGGTGTGCCGGGCGCCGAGGTCGGCGAGGCCATGCAGCAGGCGATCCCGGGTGTATTCGAGGAGAGCCCGGGGCGGGCGATGCGCGGGTTCTCCGCATTCGGGAATGCCAATACCGGGCCAGGCGCGGACAAGGGCGCGGACGCGCAACGGTTGTACGGGGCGAGCCTGGCGACCCCACCGTTCGTCCGGAAGGCCCTGTTCTACCGGTCGGCCGACAACACCGAGACACTGCGCCGGCTGGAAATCCCGGTGCTGGTGCTGCACGGTTCGGCCGATCCGGTGGTACCGGCCGCCGACGGCCGCTATATCGCCGAAACCGCGCCCAGGGGCCGGGCCTCGATCTGGGAGGGCGCTCAGCACGGGCTGTTCATCGAGGATCCGGACCGGTTCGTCACCGAGGTCCGCGATTTCATCCGGGAGTGCGGTGCTTGATCGCCGTCGGCCCCGATACACATGGGGCGCGCGTAAACGGCGCGAAATCCGGTATCTGTGATCACTTTCACCTCGCGGGAAGGAGCCGCCGGGTCGCTGTGTTGCACCGTGCAATATGGACATCGTGAGTGAACGCCCGGACCGACGGCCGAACCGTATCGCCGTACTGACGGTGCACACCTCACCACTGGCCCAGCCCGGCACCGGCGACGCCGGCGGTATGAACGTCTACGTGCTGCAGACCGCCGAACAACTGGCCCAGCGGGGAACCGAGGTGGAGATTTTCACCCGGGCCACCTCCTCCGATCTGCCGCCTGTGCAGGAAGCTGCGCCCGGTGTGCTGGTGCGCAATGTGGTGGCGGGTCCGTTCGAGGGCCTGGACAAACACGATCTGCCGACCCAGCTGTGTCCGTTCACCGCGGAGGTGCTGCGCCAGGAGGCCCGGCAGGTACCCGGCTATTACGACCTGGTGCATTCGCATTACTGGTTGTCCGGTCAGGTGGGCTGGCTGGCGCGGGATCGCTGGCGGGTACCGCAGGTGCATACCGCGCATACGCTGGCCGCGGTGAAGAACGCCGCGTTGGCCGACGGGGATTCGCCCGAGCCGGTGACCCGGGAGATCGGGGAGAAGCAGGTGATCGCCGAGGCCGACCGCCTCACCGCCAACACTGCCCGGGAGGCCCGGCAGCTGGTCGAGCTGTACGGTGCGCTGCCCGAACGTATCGATATCGTGCCGCCCGGTGCGGACCTGACCCGCTACCGCCCCGGCGACCGCGCGGCCGCGCGGACCGAACTCGGTCTGGCCGCCGACGAGGAGATCGTCGCCTTCGTCGGCCGCATCCAGCCGTTGAAGGCGCCGGATGTGCTGGTCCGCGCGGTGGCCGAGGCGATCCGGCGCCGGCCGGGCCGCAAACTGCGGGCGCTGATCGTCGGCGGTCCGTCGGGTACGGGGCTGGAACGCCCGGACGCCCTCATCGAACTCGCGGACCAGCTCGGTATCAGCGACCATGTGACTTTCCTGCCGCCACAGCCCGCCGACCGGCTGGTGCTGGTTTATCGGGCCGCGAATCTGGTGGCGGTCCCGAGCTACAACGAATCGTTCGGTCTGGTCGCACTGGAGGCGCAAGCCGCCGGAACCCCGGTGCTCGCGGCCGCGGTCGGCGGTCTGGGTACCGCGGTCCGGCACGAGCACAGTGGGCTGCTGGTGGCGGGACATCGCATACCCGATTGGGCCGGCGCCCTGGAATACCTGCTGGACGATCCGGTCCGGTTGAATCTGATGGGGGAGCGCGCGGTGGCGCATGCCGCGGATTTCTCCTGGGCGCATACCGCGGAGAAACTGCTCGCAAGCTATACCGCCGCATTGTCCGGCTCCGGCCGTGCTCCCACTATCCTCGGCGAGAACCAGGCCAGATCGCGGGCGCTGTGGCGGCGCCGGACGGGAGTGCTTCGATGAGCGAGGTGCCGGAGACCGCGCGGATCGTCGAGGAGACATTGCGCGACCGCGAGATCGAATACACCCGCCCGGCCGACGATGTGTTCGTCGCGGTGCTGCCCGGCGAGCGGAAACTGAAAACCAATGTGATGCTCACCGTGGGCGGGCACGGAGTGCGGTTCGAATCGTTCGTCTGCCGAAAACCCGACGAGAACTTCGAAGGCGTCTACAAATTCCTGCTGCGCCGCAACCGGCGGCTCTACGGTGTCGCCTACACGCTGGACAAGGTGGGCGATATCTACCTGGTCGGCCGCGCCGCAACCCATTCGGTGACGGCCGAGGAACTGGACCGTATCTTCGGCCAGATCCTCGAAGCGGTGGACGGTGACTTCAACACGCTGCTCGAACTCGGTTTCGCCGAATCCATTCGCCGGGAATGGAAGTGGCGGGTCTCGCGCGGTGAATCACTGAAGAACCTGCGCGCGTTCGAGCATCTGGTCGACGGAAACTCCTGAGCGGGCTACCGCCACCACCGATCGCCGGGCCGCTGGACCGCGGCCACGCATGAAGTTCCGGCCGGCCGTCGACCATCCGGCGGGGGTGGGTGACAATCGGCGAATCGGAATCTCGTGAGACGCCCGGGCGGGAGCCGGCCGGCGCCGCGGACGGGCTGGTTGGGAGGCAGGGTGGCAGTTCTGGCGCTCGATATCGGGGCGACGAAATTCGCGGCGGGGCCGGTCGACGACAAGGGGCGTGTGTACGCGGTCCGGCGGGCGTCGGTGCCGGTGGTAGACGTGTGGGAAGTGTGCCGCGACCTGCTGCTGGCAGTTGCCGGCGGTGACACGGTGACGGCGGTGGGGATCGGATCGGCGGGGCCGGTGGATGTTCCGTCCGGGATCACTGCTCCGCTCAATATCCCGGAGTGGCGTTCCGGATTCGGCATCGTCGCCGCGGTCGAAGCGCTCTTCCCGGGCGCGACCGTACGATTCGCGATCGACGGCGCGTGCCTGGCTCTCGCCGAACGGGATTCGGGCGCGTTGCGCGGCGTCCGCAACGCATTGGCGATGACCGTATCGTCCGGGATCGGCGGCGGGATCCTCGTCGACGGGCGGGTTTCGCTGGGCCGCACCGGAAATGCGGGGCATATCGGGCATATCGTCGTGCCCGGCTGGGAGGTTCCCTGCGCTTGCGGTGGCGTGGGATGTGTGGAAGCCGTAGCGAGCGGGATGTCTTCGGCGCGCTGGGCGCGGGAACGCGGCTGGACCGGCGAGACCGGTGCCGAGCTGGCGCAGGCCGCCCGGGCGGGTGACCCGATCGCCCTGGCCGCGCTGGAGCGGGCCGGTACCGCGCTCGGTCAGGCGATCAGCTCCGCGGCCGGACTGCTGGATATCGATACGGTCGTCGTCGGTGGCGGTTTCGCCCATTCCGGCGCACCACTCTGGCGGCCGTTGCGCGCAGCGGTCGAGCGGCACGCCCGGCTGAACTTCGTGCGCGGGCTCCGGGTCGAACTGTCCCGGCTCGACGGCGGGGCCACCTTGGTCGGCGCCGGCGTTCTCGCCCACTCGGAAACGAACCCGTTCGGTGCCGAGGCCCCGGCTATTCAGGAGAGGTAACTCTCGTTCGATCGGCCCTCAATCGGGCCGCACCGAACTCGAGGCGACCGAGCCCCAACACCGGCACGAGCTCAGGTCACCACTCCCGGATGGTTCACCACCCCCCGGGGTGGGGCCCGCCCGGTTCTGGAGCGACGGAGCGGGGGAGCGAAGCGGAGGAGCGGAGGAGTGAAGAACCGGGCCCCCAAGGGCCCCACCCCTCGAGACGCGGAGCGTCTCCAAAATCACAGCCCGCCCCTTCGCGGATGGCCCCCGCGGTAGCAACGTCTATCCCAGGGGCCAGTCGGTTGGTCTGCCCCGGGAACGGGCTGGTTGGTCTGCCCCGGGAACGGGCTGGTTGGTCTGCCCCGGGAACGGGCTGGTTGGTCTGCCCCGGGAACGGGCCGGTTGATCCACCCCGAGAACGGGTCGGATGGTCCACCCTGAGAACCGGCCGGTTGATCCGTTTAGAGACCAGCCAGATGCTCTCCCCGGAGACCAGTGGCCGACGTCCACCGGCCCCGGCCCGCGGCCCCGGCCCGCGCCGCTGTCCTATACACCGCATGGCAGGATTACCCGTATGACCTACACCCTCGTTTTGCTGCGCCACGGCGAGAGCGAATGGAATGCCCTGAACCTGTTCACCGGCTGGGTGGACGTGCACCTCACCGACAAGGGCATCGCCGAGGGTAAACGCGCCGGTGAACTGCTGGCCGAACACGGCATCCTGCCCGATATCGCCTACACCTCGCTGCTCCGGCGGGCCATCTCGACCGCGAATTTCGCGCTCGACGCCGCCGATCGGCACTGGATTCCGGTGGTCCGGGACTGGCGGCTCAACGAGCGGCACTACGGCGCGCTACAGGGTAAGAACAAGGCCCAGATCCGCGACGAATACGGCGAGGACCAGTTCATGCTGTGGCGGCGTAGTTACGACACCCCGCCGCCGCCGATCGACCTCGACGACGAATACAGCCAGTCGGGCGACCCGCGGTACGCCGATATCGAGGTTCCGCGCACGGAATGCCTGCTCGATGTGGTGAACCGGATGGTTCCGTACTGGGAGTCGACGATCTCGCAGGAACTGAAGACCGGCAAGACGGTGCTGGTTGCCGCGCACGGTAATTCACTGCGTGCGCTGGTCAAACATCTGGACCGGATTTCCGACGACGATATCGCGGGGCTGAACATCCCGACCGGGATTCCGTTGCGCTATGAGCTCGACGAGGATATGCGGCCGGTGCGTCCGCGGGAGTACCTGGATCCGGAAGCCGCTGCTGCCGGGGCTGCTGCGGTGGCGAGTCAGGGCGGTCGCTGAGAGTTTTTGAAAAGCGCCGCAGCCTGTAACGGGTTGCGGCGTTTTGGTTTTCTGGCTGTGCCGGTGGTGTGGGGGCGGTGGAATCGTCGGTCTGTTCCACATTGGGGGATCGGCCTTGTTCGACACGCTGGCACGCAATGACGTGCTCGTCGTGAACTACCGGTTCGCGATCAGCTCAGGGTGGGTCGTGTTGTCGGGTAGACCCTGTTCTATGAGTAGACCGGGTAGACCGTAATGTCGGGTAGATGCTGTTCTTCGGGTAGACCCTGCTGTCGGTGCAGACGGTCCGGTTAAGGGTGGGGCTGTGATTTTGGAGCCGCTCCGCGGCTCGAGGGTGGGGCCCTTTTAGGCCCGGTTCTTCACTCCTCCGCTCCTCCGCTTCGCTCCCCGCTCCAGAACCGGGCGGGCCCCACCCGTGATCCGGAGTGTTTGTGAAACTTCCCGGTGGGGCGCGATTGTTTTGTGGCTGGATACCGAATTGTTTCGGGCGAAATCGGTTTCGGGCGGAATCTGTCCCAGAAACTCTCGTTACTCGCCGGTAACGCTGTGTATGCTCTCGATCATTCGACCGGCTCGAGAGATGGATCACGACCTATGAAGTTCGTGTTACGCGCCACTGTGGCAATGGCCGCCGTCGCGCTGCTGGTGCCGCTGCTGGGTGGCGGCGCCGCGGCAACGCCGGTGGTGACAGGACCGGATGGGGGAGCGGCGGGGGCGCAGTGGGCAGCCACCCATGACGGGCCGCAGCAGTACCCGAATATCCACATCACCTGGGATGTGCCCATCACGATGAGTGACGGCACGGTGCTGAAGGCGAATGTGTACCGGCCCGCCGATACCGCGTCGCGGCCGATCGACACCCGCACACCCGTGCTGGTGAATATGACGCCCTACACCAAGCTGGCGTCCAACCTCGTCGACCACATGGGTTCGGTGCCGGGTCTGTCCGATGCCGTGACCCAGCTGGCCCGAGATATCGATATGACCGGGACCCCGTTGTCCGGGCTCACCGATCTCACCAAGGCACTCGGTGGCGGCGCGATGCGGAACTTCGCCGTGGACCGGCAGCTGGTGAAGAGCGGCTATGTGCAGGTCGTGGTGGATGTCCGGGGTACCGGGTTTTCCCAGGGTGTATGGGACATGCTGCGGCAGCGGGAACAGGCCGATACGGTCGAGGTGATCGACTGGGCATCGCGGCAGCCCTGGTCCGACGGTCAGGTCGGGATGACCGGCATGTCGTATTCGGGGATCAACCAGCTCCAGGCCGCCGAGAAACATCCGCCCGCGCTGAAGGCGCTGTTCCCTGTGGTGCCGGGCAGCGATCTCGCCCAGGACGTGCTCATGCCCGGCGGCGGATTCGGCTTCAACTTCATCCCGCTGTGGATGATGGGTATCAACGCGACCAAATGGGTGCCGAATGTGGAATCCATAGTCAACGGCACCTTCGATCCGCGGTGGTTGCACGACCGGCTGTCCTCGCCGTTCACCTACCTGGATGTTTTCCTCAACGCCTACACCACCCCGCGTGTGGAGGATCTGGATCCGCGGTTACAGGAGATGATCCGCGGTGACAGCCCCGACCGGCAGGCCTGGCTGGGAGACCCGTCGAAAATCGAGGTGCCGACCTTTGTTACCGGTGGCTGGCACGATCTGTTCACCTACTCCGAATCGCAGATCTACAACCAGATGCCGCTCGCGCCCGGGCAGAAGCAGCTGCTCATGGGCGATACCTATCACATCAATTCGGGTAGTGAATCGGGTAAACCCGGGTTGCCGCCGCGGTTGGACGTGCTGCAGCGCGCCTGGTTCGACAGGTGGCTGAAAGGTATCGACAACGGGATCGATAGGTACGGGCCGGTGACCCTGCGGCAGCAGGGCGGGGGCTGGGTCACCCGGGACGGGTTCGGGGAGAGTGCCCCGGCCGGTCAGCAGGCCGAACACCGCCGGATGTATCTTTCCGCGGCGCCCAGCGGGACCGGCGGCCACAGCGTGCACGACGGGTCGCTGACCACCGTCGCCGACAGCTCCGCGCGGCTGACTGTCGCGCCGGGCCTCACCGGTTTGTGCTCCAACGATGCCGCCCAGGCCACCGCGGGTGTTATCGCGATCATCAATGCCTGCGGTGCGGATTCCCGGATTCAGGAATCGAACGGGCTGACCTTCACCAGTGCGCCGGTCGCCGAGGCCGTCGATGTTTCCGGGCCGATCGCGGTGCATCTGGAGACCGTCCACGATGCGGCCGACGGCTACTGGTCGGTGACCGTCAACGATGTGGCGCCGGACGGGCAGTCGCGGGTGTTGTCGTCCGGGCAGCTGATGGCCTCCCTGCGGGAGATCGACGAATCCCGCAGCAGCCGGTCGGCCAACGGTGACTACACCGATCCGCGGCCGTTCGTCACGATCGAAAACCGGCGGCTCACCGTGCCCGGTGAGGTCACCACACTGGATATCGCGGTACCCGCGATCGAGGCGCGGCTGGAGCCCGGGCATCGGCTGCGGGTGGACGTCTATGCCGGTAATCCTCCGAAGGGCGTGCCGCCGCTGCCGATGCTCCTCGACACCGGGTTCAAACCGCAGCATCTGCAGCTCGACCCGAACCGGCCGAGTTTCGTCAACGTGCCGGTGCGCGGAAACCCCGGTTGGTGATCACCCGGCGACGCCGAACGATGCGAACCCCGTTGTGTCCCAGACGCAACGGGGTTCGTCGTTATCGGGGGGTGGAACACGCCCGGATCGATTCGAAACCCGGTCCATGCCCAACAATGCGTAAACGCCCGGCGAACGCCGCCGTAATCGCCCGTGACCTGCGTGAAACTTCACCGACCCCGGGTTTGTTTACGCGTCGTCGACCGTACGATTCTTGATGTGAGCGTTCCCCAGGCCGTACTGCTGGCAGTCCTGGCGGCTGTCGTCGGACTGGCCGTCGGTGGACTGGTGATCCCGTACGTGAACGCCCGGACGGCGCAGCGCCGCCAGGCCGACTCGGGTCTCACCATGTCCCAAGTTCTCGACCTGATCGTGCTCGCCTCGGAAAGCGGTATCGCGGTCGTGGACGAATACCGCGATGTCGTGCTCGTCAATCCGCGCGCCGAGGAGCTCGGCCTGGTGCGCAACCGGTTGCTGGACGAACGCGCCTGGGAAGCGGTGGAGAAGGTACTGTCCACCGCCGAGTCGGCGGAATTCGATCTCACCGCGGACAAACCCACACCCGGCCGGGGCCGGATCGCGGTGCGCGGACTGGCCCGGCCGCTTTCCCCGGAGGAAACCAGTTTCACCGTCCTGTTCGCCGACGACGATTCCGAACAGGCCCGCATGGAAGCCACCCGCCGCGATTTCGTCGCCAATGTGAGCCACGAGCTGAAGACCCCGGTCGGCGCGATGAGCCTGCTGGCCGAAGCGCTGCTGGAATCGGCCGACGATCCCGAGGCCGTCCGGCATTTCGGGGAACGGGTCCTGGGCGAATCCAACCGGCTCGGGAAAATGGTCACCGAGCTGATCGCGCTGTCGCGCCTGCAGGGGGCGGAGAAACTGCCCGAACTCGAGGTCGTGGATGTCGATACGGTGGTCAGCCAGGCCGTGGACCGTTCGCGTACGGCCGCCGAAGCCGCCGGGATCACGGTCAGCACCGACCGGCCCAGCGGGCTCGAGGTCCGCGGCGACGAAACCCTGCTCATCACCGCCCTGTCGAATCTGGTGGAGAACGCCATCAACTACTCACCGCGCGGCTCGCATGTTTCGGTCAGCCGCTCGATCCGCGGTGACTATGTGGCGATGGCCGTCACCGACCGGGGGATCGGTATCGCCAAGGACGACCAGGAACGCGTTTTCGAACGCTTCTTCCGGTCCGATAAAGCGCGCTCCCGCGCGACCGGAGGAACCGGCCTGGGCCTGGCTATCGTGAAACATGTGGCCGCCAACCACAACGGTGAGATCACGCTGTGGAGCAAGCTCGGCACCGGCTCGACATTCACCCTGCGCATACCCGCGCACCAGGAGGCCGACGGTAACGGCGCCGCCGGTCTGCCCGCGTTGACGAAGAGAGAACCCAGCCCGCGGCCGTCCGGCCCGGGCCGATCGAATGGTGTGGAGGCACGCAGATGACGAGTGTGTTGATCGTCGAGGATGAGGAATCGCTGGCCGATCCGCTCGCCTTCTTGCTGCGCAAGGAAGGTTTCGAGGTCACGGTCGTCGGCGACGGCCCCTCGGCGCTCGCCGAGTTCGACCGTTCCGGCGCCGATATCGTCCTGCTGGACCTGATGCTGCCCGGGATGAGCGGTACCGATGTCTGCAAACAGTTGCGCACCCGCAGCGGTGTCCCGGTGATCATGGTCACCGCGCGTGACAGCGAGATCGACAAGGTGGTCGGGTTGGAACTCGGTGCCGACGACTACGTCACCAAACCGTATTCGGCGCGGGAACTGATCGCCCGCATCCGGGCGGTGCTGCGCCGCGGTGCCGGCGACGAACTGGATGCCGGTAGCGAGAACGGTGTGCTGGAGGCCGGTCCGGTACGGATGGATGTGGACCGGCATACAGTGCTGGTGAACGGCAACCCGGTAACCCTGCCGCTGAAGGAATTCGATCTGCTCGAATACCTGCTCCGCAACTCCGGCCGGGTCCTCACCCGCGGCCAGCTGATCGACCGGGTGTGGGGTGCGGACTATGTCGGCGATACCAAAACGCTCGATGTGCACGTCAAACGGCTGCGCTCGAAGATCGAAGGCGACCCGGCCCGCCCCGAACACCTGGTGACCGTGCGCGGCCTGGGGTACAAGCTCGAAGCCTGAGCGAGCGGGCCCGGCCCCGGCAGTCCTGTAGTAACCCTCACGGGAAGTAGATCCAGACCTCGCCCACGGGTGTGTCGTTGCGGTGGAGTGGCGCCCAGCCCAGGCCGTCCTCCTGGCTGCAGTCGTAGAGGGGCACGGTGGTGCCGTTGCCGCGGCAGACGATACTGCGCCGGGTTCCGTGCGGGCTGAGTACCAGCTGTTTGCCCGTATCGCGGGCGGCCAGCGCGTTCGGGGCACCCAGCGGAATGAATTCGGCGGTGTGGTCGGAGAACTGATGCGGGTCCGCGGCCGGTTGTGCGTATGCCCCGGCAGCGACGGCGGTCAGGCCGGCCGCGACGAGGACGACAGGGAACAAGGCGCGGGTTATCGAGGCAGCCGACGCGATGGGTTTCCTGCGGTCGGCCGAACCTGGTGCCGCAGGTGGAAATGCCGGTCGCCGTGCTGCAGCGAATCGCCCGACTTTCATGGCGCGGCCTCCGAATGGTGGGGGTTATCGCAGCTCGAGTCCCCGGATTTTATCCGGCCCGGGCGGTAAACCGTTGTGACGCGCCCGGACTTTGCGGCGGGCCTCGGTCGTCGCGGGGTGTTCCGCGATGATCGGGGTGCCCTCGCGGCGGCGCAGCTGCCGCTCCAGCTCCCGGTAGGCGGGCTCGCCCAGCAATTCGATGAGTTCGGCGCGGTAGGCCTGCCAGACCGGCCGCTCGCCGATATGTGCGTCGGGGGAGCCCGAGCAGTACCAGTCGAGGTCGATCCCCCCGGGCCCCCAGCCGCGCCGATCGTATTCGGTGAGGACCGTCCGCAGGATCTCCACACCGTCCGGCCGGGTCACCCATTCCTGGGTCCGGCGGATCGGGAGCTGCCAGCAGACGTCGGGTTTGACGGTATGCGGTTCCAGGCCCCGGCGTACGGCCATGATGTGCAGTGCGCATCCGGCCCCGCCCGGGAAATCCGGCCGGTTGAGGAAGATGCAGGCATCGTTGTGGCGCCGGGTCCGTTCGGCGGACTCGCCGTCGAGTTCGTCGGTTTCCAGGTAGGACTTGCGGCTGATCTTGCCCTTGTCGTTACGGGCTTCATCCATCAACTGCCAGTCGTCGGCGGTCAGCATCTTCACCGCTTTGCGCAGTCGTTTGCGATCGTCTTCGTCGGAGAGGAAGGCGCCGTGTGTGCAGCAGCCGGCGTCCGGTTGTTCGGCGAGAATTCCCTGGCAGGCCGGGGTGCCGAAAACGCAGGTCCAGTGGGAGAGCAGCCAGGTCAGATCGGCGGCGATCAGGTGTTGCTCGTCGGCCGGATCCACGAACTCCAGCCACTCTCGCGGGAAGTCGAGCGGCACTTCCCGGCTCGGCCGCATCTTCGGCATCGGAAGATCGGTCGGAGTGTGCCCCGCGGGGGTGGGCACCGAGTCGTTCGTGGCTGCGCCAGACGTCACAACCCCTAACGCTAACACCACGACCAGGTCGATTGCCGTTCAGGTTGACCAAGTACCGTGTCCGTGTGCGTCTAGGTGTCCTCGATGTCGGCAGCAACACCGTTCACCTACTGGTGGTGGACGCGCACAGGGGTGGTCATCCCATGCCGATGAGCTCGACGAAGGAGTCGCTGCGGCTCTCGGAGAGCATGGACGACGCCGGGCGGATCACCGCCGAAGGGGCGCAGAAACTCGTCGATACGGTGGCCGATCTGGCCAATCTGGCGATCACCTCCGGCTGCGCGGAACTGATGGCGTTCGCCACCTCGGCGGTCCGCGAGGCAACCAATTCCGACGAGGTACTGACGCGGATCCGTACGGAGACCGGCGTTGATCTGCGGGTGCTGGCCGGGGTTGACGAGGCACGGCTGACGTTCCTGGCCGCTCGCCGCTGGTACGGCTGGAGCGCCGGCCGGATTCTCAATCTCGATATCGGTGGCGGTTCGCTCGAGATGAGCAGTGGTGTCGACGAGGAAGCCGATGCCGCACTGTCGCTGCAACTGGGGGCCGGCCGGTTGACCCGCAAATGGCTGCCCGAGGACCCGCCGAGTAAAAGGCGGATCGGCATCCTGCGGGACTGGCTCGCCGCCGAACTGGTCGACCCCGCCAAACAGCTACTGGTGCCCGGTAAGCCCGATCTGGCAGTGGGCACATCCAAAACCTTCCGGTCGCTGGCGCGGCTCACCGGTGCCGCCCCCTCGGGCGCGGGGCCGCGGGTACGGCGGACGCTGACCAGTTCGGGACTGCGGCAACTGATCGCATTCATCTCCCGGATGACCGCCGCCGACCGCGCGGAACTGGAAGGGGTCAGCGCCGATCGCTCGCAGCAATTGGTGGCCGGGGCCCTCGTCGCCGAGGCCGCCATGCGCGCGCTTTCCCTCGATACGCTGGAAATTTGTCCGTGGGCGCTGCGCGAAGGGCTGATCCTGCGCAAACTGGATACCGATATGGATGGTGGACCACTGACAACGAACGCTCCGAACGCGGCGGCCGGTAACGGTTGGGCGCCCGGTGGCAGTACGTCGGCGGGCCCGGTCGAAACGGTGCCTTCATGAGCAGGAACTCCAATCAGCTGTCGGTCGCCGAACTCCTGGCCCGCAACGGCCAGCAGCCGAGCTCCGGCGGCGGCGGACGCAGGCGGCGCGGAGGCCGCGGTGTTTCGGTTTCCGAGCTGACCGGTGATCTTCCGGTCGTCGACGGCGGTACCGCGCACGCGGCCGCCGACGAGGACGAGGATCCGGCCGGAGCGCCTGCGGGCTATTCGTCCGCCGGTAACGGATACGCGCCGCACGACTATGCGGGTGAACAGGTTTCGGGCGGCGAGCCGAGCCAGTCGCCGATGTCCGGGCCGATCACGGTGTACAACCCGCTGGCCCCGCACCCGGACGACGGCCCGCCCGCGCGCCTGGGTGAGCCGGGTTCGTACCCGGCCGACGAGGCCGCACCGCGCCGCGGCCGGCGCCGGCGGGCAGAACCGGACGACGACGAGCCTCCGGCCGAGGCCTATCCGGGCGCCGATCCGGCCGCGGCGAATCAACCCTGGGAGACCGGCCCACCGCCGCCCGGCGGCGGCCGGGCGGCGCGCAGACGGGCAGCGGAAGCCGCCGAGGCCGCATCGGTGGTGGAGGATTCCCCGCCCCCCGCTGCGGACGCGCCGGCGGGGTACGGCTTGCCCCCCGCCGCCGGTGGTTTCGGTCCATTCCCCGCGCCGGCACCGACCGCGCCGCCGGAGTTCGGGCATCCCGATATGGGTCCGCCCTGGCCGGCGCCGGAGAGCGGACCCCCACGCCTGGGCCCGCCGTCACCCGCCACGGAGGCCTGGCCCGCGCCCGCGCCTGCTACCGAGGCCTGGCCCGCGCCCGCACCCGCCGACGATCCGCGGCCCAAGCTCGAACGCCGCCGCCGCGGTGCGCGCCCACTGCCCGAACCGGCACCCTGGCCGGAACCCGCTCCGGGGCAACCCGGCGAGCCGGCGAATGCGGACCAGGCGACCGCGGTGTGGTCGCTGGCCGAACAGAACCAGGGAGCACCGTCGGGCCCACCGGTTCTCGGTGCCCCGCCGCTCGAGAAGGTGGACCGGCGCCGCGGGAAACGCAACGAGCCCCCCGGCGCCCCGGTGCCGGGTTTCCCCGAGCCCGGCCCGCTGCCTTCGGATTTCGCGGCAGCCGACGGTTTCCGCAATACCGATATGTATGTCACGGATGTGCACGGCCCCATGCCGCCGGCGCCCGGTCCCATGCCGCGGGAACAGGGCACCGACACCGGCGATTTCGATCCGGACTCCGATTTCTACGCCCTCCCCGAGGACGAGCCCGACGACGAGCCCCGCAAGGGGCGCAACCGGCTCTCCCGTACCGGCAAACCGGGCACCGCGAGTACGAAATTCGGTGGGGCGAGTGGCAAACTTGCCGCCGCCCGCGCGCGGTTGGCCACCGGTGGGCGGGAACGTGACGATGCGGAAGCAGCGGATCCCCGCAAGCAATGGGTCATGCTGGGTGTCCAAAGTGTCGGCGCGGCCCTGGCCGGGATGCTGATGTTCAAGGGTTTCGAAATGCTGTGGGAGATGCAGCCACTGGCAGCGCTCGCGCTGGCCGTCGTGGTGATCCTCGGTCTTGTGGCCCTGGTACGGATCCTGCGCCGCACCGACGATATCTTCAGTACCGTGATCGCCGTGGTCGTCGGTGTGTTCGTGACATTGGGGCCGTTGGCATTTCTACTCAGTACGGGCTGAGCGAGGGCAACGATGGCAGGCAACACTCCCGCGGCCCGGCCGCGGGACGGGGGGATCAAGGTCGGTCTGTCGACTGCCTCTGTCTATCCGCAGAACACCGAGGCCGCCTTCCGTTATGCGGCCGAATTGGGTTACGACGGCATCGAATTGATGGTGTGGGCCGAACCGGCCAGCCAGAGTATCGATATCGTGCGTGGGTATTCACGGAAATACTCGGTGCCGGTGCTCGCGGTGCACGCGCCGTGCCTGCTCATCTCGCAGCGGGTATGGGGTGCCGACCCGGTCGCCAAACTCGCCCGCAGTGTGCGCACCGCCGAAGTTCTCGGCGCCGATACCGTGGTCGTACACCCACCGTTCCGGTGGCAGCGCCGCTATGCCGAGGGGTTCGCCGAACAGGTGGCCGATCTGGAGGGGCAGAGCTCGGTCGCCGTCGCCGTGGAGAATATGTTCCCGATGCGTGCCGATAAGTTGTTCGGCCGCCGGTCCGGCGATATCCGGCGCCTCGAACGCCGCGGCGGCCCCGGCCTGGCGCTGACCGCGTTCAGCCCCGGCTACGACCCCACCGAGATCGGTTTCCAGCACTACACGCTGGACCTCTCGCATACCGCGACCGCGGGCACCGACCCGCTGGACCTGGTCGAACGTATGGGTGAAGGCCTGGTCCACCTGCACCTGGCCGACGGCCGCGGCGCCGCCCACGACGAACACCTCATCCCCGGCGAGGGGACGCAGCCCTGCGCAGAGGTCTGCGCCGCACTGGTCGGCAACGGTTTCACCGGGCACGTGGTCGCCGAGATCAACACCCAGGAAGCTCGTACCACCGCGGCCCGTGCGGCCATGCTGACCCGCACCCTGGACTTCGCTCGCGAACAGCTGTGTTGATCCGCGCTCCGAAAGCCTGGCGGCCGCCCGCGGAGCTCTGTCATCGTGAGGGGCGTCATACAACGGGCGGCTTTCCGGACAGGAAGGCATACACCTCTCACAGGTCCCTCGGAAATCACCCGTAGGCTGTTCCCTCGGAACGGCACCACCGCGGCGCCGAGTCCAGCGAGGCCCTCGAAGGGTTTCGGCCCGTCCATGCTTTCCGCCCCGCGAGACAATGCGGCGCAGCCGCGAGTATCGCGGGGCGGAAAGCATGGACCAAGGGGGGCCGAAACCCCGCGGCGCCGCAGGCGCCGCAAATAAACACAGGAGTATTGATGACGACGGAAACGGAGCCCGGCACCGATATCGACCTGGTGCAAGCGGAGGCGCCGTTCAGCCGGGTCTGTGCTCTGACCGAGCTCGCCGCCGACGAACCGGGCGCCGGCCGCTATCGCGGCGTCGTCGACGAGATCTGGACGATCGGGCCGAAGGTGCACGGCGGCACGATGGTCGCGGGTTCGGCCGCGGCCGCGACCCGCTGGTTGCGGACCGTGGAACCGGATCGGGCGGCCATGGCGCCGCTGTCGGGTAGTACCGATTTCCTGGGTGCGCCCGAGCCCGGCGAGGTCCTCTACGAGGTGTCCATCCGTAAGGTGGGCCGGCAGATCTGCCTGGTGGATGTGACGTTGAACCAGCGCGGGCGACCGCTGGTGCGTACGGCGTTCACGTTCGGTCATCTCGACGGTCCCGAGCGGGTCCCCCTGTACACACCCACCCATACCGATCTGCCGGTCGAACCGGCCGCGGACGCGATCGGTTACGAACCGGGTTCCTCGATGGGCCGGATCGTGCACGTCGCCCGCGGTATGGACGCGTTCCTCGACCGGGACTGGGCGCGGTTCATCGACAACGAGCAGGGCGAACCCCGGTTGCGGATGTGGCTGCGGCCGCGGCCGCAGGATCAGGCCGATCCGGAGACCGCGTCCTATATCGCGATGATGGCCGCCGATATGTGCCCGCCCGTACCCACCAACCTCGGCTATTTCGGCTGGTCACCGACCGTGCAGATGACAACTTATCTGCGGCGGCGCCCGGCGCCGGGGTGGTTGCGGATCATCGCCACCACCCATGAGGTGAGCGGGGGCATGTTCGATTCGGACCAGATAGTCGTCGATTCCACCGGCGCGCTGGTGGCGCAGAGCCGCCAGCTTGCCCTCCTGCCCTCACCGAAGCGCTGACCGCCCGAACCCGCTGTCGCCGGTACCACCCGATACACCGCCGATCCGGAGATCACCTCCATGGTTCGAGGCCGAGGGGGCCCCGAACCCCCGGCGCCGGAGGCGGCGCATAGATACTGTCCTCATGACACGTATTGCGGTGATCGGCGGTGGCCGGATCGGTGAGGCCTTGATTGCCGGCTTGCTGGAGGCCGGGCGAGCCGTCAAAGACCTCGTGGTCGTCGAAACCCATGCCGACCGGGCAGAACTGCTGGCGGGACGATTCGGGGTGCGGGTGACCGATACAGTCGCCGATGCGGCCGTCGGTGCCGATCTGCTCGTGGTCGCGGTGAAACCGATCGATGTGGACGCGGTGCTCACCGAACTCGGAAAAGCCGATCTCGGTGGTGAACGGGACCAGATCCTGGTGTCGCTGGCGGCGGGGGTGCCGACGGCCCGGCTGGAGAACAAACTCCCGGCCGGCTTCCCGGTGGTCCGGGTCATGCCGAACACTCCGATGCTGGTCGGTGAGGGGATGAGTGTGCTCGCCGCGGGGCGCTATGCCAAAGGTGAACAGCTGGAACTGGTGACCGAGCTGCTGAGCACCGTGGGCCAGGTCTGTGTGGTGCCCGAATCGCAGATGGACGCGGTGACCGCGGTATCGGGCTCGGGGCCGGCCTACTTCTTCCTCGTCGTGGAGGCGATGGTCGAGGCGGGCGTCGGACTGGGGCTCACCCGGGATATCGCCACCCAGCTCGTCACGCAGACCATGCTGGGTTCGGCGGCCATGCTGGCGGAATCGGGCCAGAGCGCCGTGGATCTGCGTGCGGCGGTCACCTCGCCGGCCGGAACGACCGCGGCGGCACTGCGTGAACTGGAGCGGTCGGGGCTGCGATCGGCCTTCCTGGAGGCGTTGCATGCGGCAAAACGACGTTCGGCGGAACAGGGTGGGTCCGCCGAATGACCGGATGACCCCCAGCGTATGAACCTGTTTTCTCACTCCCGTCGCAGTAATCCCACTGGTCCCGCTAAGCTTCAAGGAGCACGTGCGTGTCTGTTCCGCCGGTGGGGAAGCCGGCGGCGCGGACGTGCCGGAGGTCAGTGGTGCGATGATGTCTTCTAACAAGATGTCCGCTGGTGGCGGCGGTGGTTCGTCGCCAGGACAATCAATACTCGGTGGTGGGACGCAATTTCTCACCGTCGCCGAGGTGGCAGATCTGATGCGAGTATCGAAGATGACGGTGTACCGGCTGGTGCATTCGGGCGAGTTACCGGCGGTACGCGTCGGCAGATCGTTCCGAGTGCACGCGAAGGCGGTGCACGAATATCTGGAGACGTCCTACTTCGATGCCGGGTGAAGGCGGTTACCGGCCCCGTCCGGTGGGCCGGTAACATCAACCCTCGCTGTGTTGGATCGGTGGCTGCTGTCGGCCTGCCTTCGGGCGGTCGTGGCCGGCCGCCGCGTCCAGGGCTGAGTGCTCAGCCGCGAGCAACCGGGCGTACGGCCGGATAGTTGACGTAAGCGCGCGCGTGACGCGCCGAGGAGAGAACGCGAGGACACCCTATGGGTTCTGTGATCAAGAAGCGCCGCAAGCGCATGTCGAAGAAGAAGCATCGCAAGCTGCTTCGTCGTACCCGCGTGCAGCGGCGCAAACTCGGCAAGTAAGCGCGAGCGCGCCTCGTATACGGAAAAACCCGCTACCATTCGGTGGCGGGTTTTTCATTGCGTTTCGGTGGGCTGAAGTTGGGGTTAGATCCCCGTAAAGCGCGGCGGGGATCGCGGTCACGGCCGCTAGTCTGGTACGTGGAACATTGAGCGGGGGATCCGATGCTCGAGGTGGGACGGTCCGGTGCAGGTGGACGCTGATGTGAACGGCAACTACAGGCCCAGGGTGGTGCTGGTGACCGGCGCCAGCCGATACTTCGGCGGAAATGTCGCCTGCCGATTGGCGGCCGACCCCGATATCGAACGTGTTGTCGCAGTCGATGTACTCACCCCAGGCCCGCCGCTGCGCCGCCGGATGGGCCGGGCCGAATTCGTGCGCGCCGATATCCGGAACCCGTTGATTCGTAAGGTTATCGAACGTTATCGCGTCGATACCGTGGTACATACCGCGATTTTGTCGCAACCGCCGTCGGGTGGCGGCGGCCGGGCGGCGATGAAAGATATGAACGTGCTCGGCGCGATGCAGTTGTTCGCGGTCTGCCAGAAATCACCGACTGTGCGCCGGGTGGTGTTGCGCTCGAGTTCCGGGGTATACGGCGGCAGTGCGAAGGATCCCGCGAAATTCACCGAAGAAATGAGCGCGCGCACACCACCGGGCGGCTGGTTCGCCCGGGATACGATCGAGGTCGAGGGTTTCGCCCGCGGCCTGGCCCGGCGTCGGCCGGATATCACCACCACCACCTTGCGCCTCGCGCCGATCATCGGCCCCGGCCTGGGCGGGCGGGCCGCGCAACTACTGCGTTCGCCGATCACGCCGACCGTGCTCGGCCGGGATGCGCGGATGCAGTTCCTGCACGAGGAAGACGCCGTAGCGGCACTGGTCCATGCCACCGCGGCGGGGCCGGGCGGTACCTTCAATATCGCCGGCGACGGAGCCTTGGCACTTTCTCAGGCGATACGCCGTGCGGGCCGGGTCGCGATGCCGGTACCGTGGTCGGTGTTCCGCACCGTCGGCCGGACCCTGATGGGCCCGGTGATGCGTGATTTCAGTTCCGAGCAGCTCGATTATTTCCTTTTCGGTTGTGGTCTGGACACGACGCGTATGCGCGCCGAACTCGGGTTCGAGCCGCGCTGGACGACGGTACAGGCGTTCGACGACTTCACCGGGGGCGCAGCGTTGCGGCCCGTAGTCGATCCACTGTGGATCGACGCCGCAGAAAACAAACTGCTCGGCCTGCTGAGGGCCGGTACGGGAGCACATACATGAACGACGTCGCCAAAGTTATCCGGTTACAAGATCTTTCCGCCGTGCCGCGGCCCCGGCCGTCCGCGCGGGAGTGGGCCGATTCCGCCGACCGGTCGGTCACCTCACTGACCGACCGGCTGACTCCCCCCACCCCTCCGCCGCCGCGGTCGTTCGGAGATCTGCTGCGCGACGCCGTCGGCAAACAGATCGGGCGTACCGCCGAGTTCGCCCGTCGCCGGCTCACCGGCGACTATCAGGTCGACGAGTTCGGCTTCGACGAACATCTGCTCGAATCGGTGCTCCTACCCGCCATGCGACCGCTCGCCGAGAACTGGTTCCGGGTCCAGGTGAACGGTATGGAGAACCTTCCGGAAGCCGGTGGCGCGCTGATCGTGGCCAACCATGCCGGTACCGTCCCGCTCGACGGGCTCATGCTGCAGCTCGCCGTGCACGATCACCACCCCAAACAGCGGGCCCTGCGCCTGCTGGCGGCCGATCTGGTCTTCGAGATGCCGATGGTGGGCTCGCTCGCCCGCAAGGCGGGACACACTCTGGCCTGCCGCCCGGACGCCGAACGCCTCCTGCGGTCCGGCGAGATCACCGGGGTCTTCCCGGAAGGGTTCAAAGGTGTCGGCAAGCAGTACGCCGACCGCTACAAGCTCCAACGCTTCGGCCGCGGCGGCTTCGTGGCAGCCGCGGTGCGCACCGGGATGCCGATCATCCCGTGCTCCATCGTCGGGTCGGAGGAGATCTATCCGAAACTCGCCGATATCAAACCGCTCGCCCGGCTGCTGGGGTTGCCGTATTTCCCGGTGACCCCGACCTTCCCGCACCTCGGCCCCTTGGGCGCCGTCCCGCTGCCCTCCAAGTGGTACATCGAATTCGGCACTCCCATCAGCACCGCCGAATACGAAACCGAGGACGCCGACGACCCGATGCTCATGTTCGAGGTCACCGACCAGGTCCGCGAAACCATCCAGCAGACCCTCTACAAACTGCTGATCCAACGCCGCAACACCTTCATGGGCTGAATCTTTGGCGCCGACTTCGTCGGCGCGGGGTTTTGGCCCCCCTTGGTCCCTGCTTTCCGCGCTCGATACTCGCGGCTGCGCCGCATTGTATCGAGCGCGGAAAGCAGGGACGGGCCAAAACCTTTCAGGGCCTCGCTGGACTCGGCGCCGCCGTTGGTTGCGTTGGGGTCGGGTAGTGGGTCCGGCATCGGCTTGCTGACCGGGTAGTGGGTCCAGCGTTGCCGCGTTGGGGTGGGTAGTGGTTCGGGTGGGTTTTCGGTGGGTAGCGGGCCCGCTTCGGCCGCTTTTCGGAAGTTCGATGCGGGTCGTCGGCCCGCTGCTCGACGGATTCGGTCGAGGCGGGTCGAGACACGATCACATCCGGCCCCGCTCCGTCCGGTCTGCTCCGTCCGGCCCGCGTACGCGCGGCCGGGCGCTACTACCGGCGCCGGCGGGTTACGGCGGCGGCGACGGCACCGCCGGCGGCGCCGAGGGCGAGAGCGGTGGGGACGCCGATCTTCGCGGCCTTGCGTCCCGTGCGGAAATCACGGATCTCCCAGCTACGGGCCTTGGCGACCTCACGCAGGTCGGAATCGGGGTTGATAGCGACCGCGGTGCCGGTGAGCGAGAGCATCGGCACATCGTTGTGGCTGTCGGAGTAGGCGGTACAGCGTTTGAGGTTGAGGCCCTCGCGGATGGCGAGCGCGCGCACGGCATGCGCCTTACCGAGGCCGTGCAGGATATCGCCGACGAGGCGGCCGGTGAATTTCCCGTCGACGCTTTCGGCGACTGTGCCGAGGGCGCCGGTCAAGCCGAGTCGTTTGGCGATCACCTGGGCGAGTTCGACAGGGGTCGCGGTGACCAGCCAGACCTGCTGGCCGGCGTCGAGATGCATCTGCGCCAGGGCGCGGGTTCCGGGCCAGATCTTGTCGGCGATGATCTCGTCGTAGATTTCTTCGCCCAGCGCCGCGAGTTCGGCGGTGGAGCGGCCGGCGATGAATTCCAGTGCTTTCTCTTTACCGGTGGCCATATCGGTGCTGTTCTCTTTGCCGGTGATCCGGAACTTCACCTGCTTCCACGCGATATCCGCCAGATCGGCGCTGCGGAAATATTTGCGCGCCGCCAGCCCGCGGGCGAAATGCACGATCGAGGCGCCCTGCACCATCGTGTTGTCGACGTCGAAGAATGCGGCGGCGGTGAGATCGCGCGGTACCTCGGGGATACCGGTATCACCGGCGCCGGCCCGTTCGGCGTCCTGGAGCGCCAGCGCCGCGTCGGCGCTGGCCTCACCGGCGACGTTGGCGCGGACCTCTTCCTCGCTGGGCCCGAACGGGCTGCGCGAGATACGTGCGAGCTGTTCGGTGAGGCCCTGGCCGAGCGGCCCCAGATTCCAGCGCACCGGAAGTTCTCCGAACCGGCCCGCGATGAACCCGGTTTTCCCCACCTTCGATCGTTCCGGCACCAGTACCTCCGCCTGTTCGCGCGAATCACGTCCACACTAACCGGACGCGCTCGCCCGGACCCACCGCAGTGGCGCGAACGGTACCGCCGGGCGGGTTGAATAGCGGTTATGATCAACCCGAGGACTCATGAGGTGACACTGCTGACCCGCGCCGGTTGCGCGCTGTGCGACGGGGCGCTGGAGCAGCTGCGAACGATATGCGCGGAATTCGGTCTCACCCCCGGTGTGGTGGATGTGGATGCCGCCGCGGGCACCGATCCGGCGCTGCGCGCGGAATACGGTGACCGGCTCCCCGTCGTGCTGCTCGACGGCCGGGAACACAGCTATTTCGATGTGGACGAGACACGTTTACGCAACGACCTCGGTCGTTGACCTTCCGCAATTTGTGGGCGCAGATCGTACAAGGCTCGGGCTCGACACAAAATGAGGCGAATTTCACCGACTTTGTGCATGGGTTCACAAGCAGTTACGGTGGTGGCACGCGAACCGCAGGCCGGGGCGAGTATCCGGCCGCCGGTAGCAGGTGAATCAACCCGATATCCGACCCCAGGCACATCAATCATGGCCGAGGTCGCCGAGCATCCCGGGCCGTCTGGCGGTCCGGACGAGGAGCCGAGGACGTGAGTGAGCACCATGAGACGCGCGGCGTCTCCGGCGATGCTCCCAACGTCACCACTCGAACACCGCAGAAGGACATCCCCCAGGCTACGGTGGCCCGGCTCGCCACCTATCTCCGGGTGCTCGCCCTGTTGACCGATGACGGTGTCGCCATCGTATCCAGTGAGGAGCTGGCTGTCGCGGCGGGTGTCAATTCGGCCAAACTCCGTAAGGATCTGTCGTTCCTGGGCCCGAACGGGGTGCGCGGTGTCGGCTATGACGTGGCCAGGTTGCGGGCCCGGATCGAAGATGTTCTGGGCCTGTCCGACGGGCATCGGGTGGTGCTGGTCGGTGCCGGCAATCTGGGGCGTGCACTGGTCGGATATCGCGGTTTCCGGCGGCGCGGATTTTCCGTGGTGGGCATCTTCGACAACGATCCCGAGGTGATCGGCCTGGAGGTCGAGGGCCTGCGGGTGCGCGACGCCGCCGATCTGGCCGGCGAGATCGCGCTGCTGCGCCCGACCATCGCGGTGATCGCCGTGCCCGACGACAGTGCCCAGCAGGTATGTGACGAGCTCGTGGCGGCCGGGATGCAGTCGATCCTGAGTTTCGCGTTGTGCCAGCTGACCGCGCCGGCCGGGGTCGAGTTGCGGCGGGTGGATCTCGCCGTGGAAATGCAGATGCTCTCGTTCGAACGGGTCCGCAACGCCGATCCCGACGAGTCGGCCGAGGGCTCTACCACCGCGAATGTGGCGGAGACCGCCACCGGTCCGGCGAATGAATCCGGTGCTGCCGACGTTGTACCGAACAGTGCCGTACCGGCCGCCCGTCCGCTGACCGGTTCCGGCCGGATCGCCCGCCGGGTGCCCGCGCACCCGACGCCGGGCCCCGCCGGACTGTCCCATTGCGCGGCGCAGGCCGCCCAGACGACCTCGCCTACGGCAACGGAGCCAACCAGCAAGGGATCGGTGGTCACACCATGAGCGTTCTTCTCGTCGGGATCTCCCATCGCAGCGCACCTGTTGCGATGCTGGAGAAGGTGGCGATCACCGATGCCGATCGGCCCAAACTGATCGACCGCATGCTGGCTTCGAGCCATATCTCCGAAGCGATGATCGTGTCGACCTGCAACCGGGTGGAGATCTACGCCGTCGTCGACGCGTTCCACGGCGGTCTCGCCGATGTCGGTGAACTGTTGACGGCGCATTCCGGGCTGCCCATGCCCGAACTCACCCGCCACGCCTACGTCCGCTACAGCGAGGCTGCCGCCGAACACCTGTTCGCGGTGGCCAGCGGGCTGGATTCCATGGTGGTCGGCGAACAGCAGGTGCTCAGCCAGATCCGCAGCGCCTACACCACCGCCGACGCCCAGCAGGCCATCGGGCGCACCCTGCACGAACTGTCGCAGCAGGCGTTGCGGGTCGGCAAGCGGGTGCATTCGGAAACCGGGATCGACCGGGCCGGTGCCTCGGTGGTGTCGGTGGCGCTGGATCGCGCGGCCACCGTGCTCGGCCCGCTGGCCGGCCGGACGGCGGCGGTGGTCGGCGCCGGTGCGATGGGCGGGCTGTCGGTGGCGCATCTGTCCCGCGCCGGAATCGACGAGATCCTGGTGGTCAACCGCACCATCGAGCGGGCCGAACGGCTGGCCGCGACCGCCGAATCGCACGGCGTGAAGGCCCGCGCCTACGAACTGTCCCGGCTGGCCGAGGCGCTGGTGGCCGCCGATGTGGTGATCACTTGCACGGGTGCGGTGGGTTCGGTGGTGACCCTGGCCGATGCGCACAACGCGCTCTCGCACTCCGAACGCCGTACGGGCCGGCCGCTGGTCTTCTGCGATCTCGGGCTACCCCGCGATGTCGATCACGCGGTGGCCGGGCTGCCCGGTGTCACCGTGATCGATATCGAAACCCTCCAGCGTGACCCGGCCGCGGGCGCGGCAGCCGACGATACGGCCGCCGCCCGGACCATCGTCGCCGACGAACTCGCCAAATACCTGGCCGGTCAGCGGATGGCCGAGGTCACCCCGACCGTCGCCGCGCTGCGGCAGCGCGCCGCGGAGGTGGTCGAGGCCGAACTGCTGCGGCTGGATTCCCGCCTGCCCGGACTCGCCGATCCGGACCGCGACGAAGTGGCCCGCACGGTGCGCCGGGTGGTGGACAAACTGCTGCACGCGCCGACGGTGCGGGTCAAGCAGCTGGCCACCACACCGGGCGGCGACAGCTATGCCGAGGCCCTGCGCGAGCTGTTCGAACTGAAGCCTGGAGCGGCCCAGGCCGTGGCGGCACCCATGGAGATCAGCCGCCCCGAACACAACGGCGCCGGCTGGATGGGCCTGGACGGCGACGTCGCCCTGGCCGACGATTTCACCCCCGGCAGCCACGACGACGAACAGGAGCGGTCGACATGACAGTCCTGCACGGCGAAGGCGCCCCCGCCGCGGGCCCCGGCGCCGGTGGCCGGCCGGCGTGGCGGATCGGTACCCGCGCCAGTCTGCTCGCCCGCACCCAGGCCGGTGATGTGCGCGAGGCACTCGTCGCGGCCGGGCAGCCGGCCGAACTGGTGCTGATCGAAACGCCGGGTGATCTGTCCACCGGGCCGGTCGAAGAGATCGGCGTCGGAGTTTTCACCAGCGCCCTGCGCGCCGAACTGGCCGCCGGAAATATCGATATCGCGGTCCATTCGTACAAGGATCTGCCCACCGCCGCCGATGAGCGTTTCGTACTCGCCGCGGTGCCGGCCCGCCAGGATCCGCGCGACGCGCTGGTCGCCCGGGACGGCATGGTGCTCGGTGAACTTCCGCCGGGCGCGGTGGTCGGTACCTCCGCGCCTCGCCGGATCGCGCAACTTCGCGCCCTGGGCCTGGGTTTGGACATCCAGCCGTTGCGCGGCAACCTGGACACCCGGCTGGGCAAGGTCACCGAAGGGGAGCTGGACGCGGTGGTTGTGGCCCGCGCCGGACTCGCCCGGATCGGCCGGCTCGACGCCGTCACCGAAGCGCTGGAACCCGTGCAGATGCTGCCCGCGCCCGCTCAGGGTGCGCTGGCCGTCGAATGCCGGGCCGCGGATACCGAACTGATCGAGCTGCTGGCAGCGCTCGACGATCACGGCAGCAGAACCGCCGTGACCGCCGAACGCGCCCTGCTCGCCGAACTCGAGGCGGGCTGCACGGCGCCCGTCGGAGCGATTGCCGAACTCGTCGAATCGTTGGATGACGACGGACGCATCGTCGAGGAACTGTCACTGCGTGGCTGCGCCGCCGCGGTGGACGGTTCCGATGTGATAAGGGCCTCGACGGTGGGAGCACCGGCGCAGGCCGCGGAACTCGGCCGCGCACTGGCCCGCGAATTGCTGGAGCTGGGCGCACGCGAACTACTCGCTGCCGAACCCGGCACCGCGGATTCACCCGCCGCGCCGGCCGAGAGCTTCACCACCCCGGTGGGAACGAGCACCGCCGCAGCGGATTCGAGCGCTGCCGCCCCGGAATCGGGCGGCACTACCGCAGCGCCACCAGGCGGCTCCGCCGCAGCGGGAACGAGCACCGCCACGGACTTCACCGAACCCAGTCCAATGGAGAACAACCGATGAGTCGAGCCAGCAAGAAGCATCCGGGGCGGATCCTGTTCGTAGGGTCGGGCCCGGGGGACCCGGCATTGCTGACCACCCGATCCCGCGAAGTGCTGTGCCGGGCCACCCTTGCGTTCACCGATCCCGATGTGGACGCCGGAGTACTCGCCCTGATCGGCACCGAGGTGGAAGCCGACGCCGAGGGGCAGCGCCCCGTGGACGTGCGGCCCGCCCTCGGCGACCCCGCCGAGGTCGCCAAGACCTTGATCGCCGAGGCGAAGGCCGGCCACGATGTGGTGCGGGTGGTCTCCGGCGATCCGCTGACCACCGATGCGGTGATCGCCGAGGTCACCACGGTCACCAGGTCGCATATCGTTTTCGAGGTGCTACCCGGTCTGCCGTCCGGTTCGGCGGTGCCCAGTTATGCGGGTATCGCGCTCGGCTCCGGGCATACCGAGGCCGATGTGCGCGGTGAGGTGGACTGGCCGGCGCTGGCCGCCGCCCCCGGCCCGCTGGTACTGCACGCGACCTCCGGCCACCTCGCCGAGACCGCGAGCGCGCTGGTGGAGCACGGTATGGCACCGCAGACCCCGGTCGCGGTGACCGTGCGCGGCACCACCCGCCAGCAGCGCACCATCGAGGCCACCCTGGCCACGCTGAACAGCACCGCCTCCGAACTGGTCGGTCCGCTGGTCGTCACCATCGGTAAGGCGGTGGCGCAGCGGTCGAAGATGTCCTGGTGGGAATCGCGGGCGCTCTACGGCTGGACGGTTCTGGTGCCGCGCACCAAGGATCAGGCCGGGGAGATGAGCGAACGGCTGGTCACCCACGGCGCCATCCCGAAGGAAGTACCCACTATCGCGGTGGAACCGCCGCGCAGCCCCGCGCAGATGGAACGCGCGGTCAAGGGGCTGGTGGACGGCCGGTACCAGTGGGTGGTGTTCACCTCCACCAACGCGGTGCGCGCGGTGTGGGAGAAGTTCGCCGAGTTCGGCTTGGACGCCCGGGCGTTCTCCGGTGTGAAGATCGCCTGCGTGGGCGAGGCAACCGCAGACAAGGTGCGTTCCTTCGGTATAAACCCCGAGATGCTGCCCAGTGGCGAGCAGTCCTCGCTCGGTCTGCTCGCCGATTTCCCGCCCTACGACGATGTGTTCGATCCGGTGAACCGCGTGCTGTTGCCGCGCGCCGATATCGCGACCGAAACCCTCGCGGAGGGTCTGCGTGAACGCGGCTGGGAGATCGACGATGTCACGGCCTACCGCACGGTGCGCGCCTCCCCGCCGCCCGCGGAGACCCGCGAGATGATCAAGACCGGCGGTTTCGACGCGGTCCTGTTCACCTCGAGCTCCACGGTCCGCAACCTGGTGGGTATCGCAGGTAAACCGCACGCCCGCACGATCGTGGCCTGCATCGGCCCGAAAACTGCGGAAACCGCGGTCGAATTCGGCCTGCGCGTCGACGTGCAGCCCGAGGTCGCCCAGGTGGGCCCGCTGGTGGAAGCCCTCGCCGAACACGCCGCCCGCCTCCGTGCCGAGGGGCTGTTGCCGCCCCCGCGCAAGAAGAGCCGCCGCAGCAGGTGATCTGCTGGGCGCGCGTGGGTCCGTTCCCCGGAGCGCTCCACGCCGCCCGGCCCTGTTCGTCGAGCTCCACGGGCCCGAACCTGGTGGGTATCGCAGGTAAACCGCACGCCCGCACGGTCGTGGCCTGCATCGACTCGAAAATGCGGAAACCGTAAGCGGATTCGTGCTGCATGTCGACGTGCAGCACGAGGTCCGCTGGTGGAAGCCCTCGCCGAACACGCCGCCCGCCTCCGGGCCGGGGGTCTGCTACCCCCGCCCCGGAAGAACAGCGGCCGCAGCAGGTGCTGCGCCGGGCGCACGCGGTCCCGTTTCCCGGAACGCTCTGCGGCGCCCGGTTCTACCCCGTCGAGGTCGACTGACCGAGCCTGCCGGTCGGGGCCGACCGATTCTGCGATGACGTGCGTCCGCAGAACACCCCCATCGGGCCGACCTTCATCGAAGGTTCACGACCGTGGTGCCGAGTTCGGCGAGGCCCTGAGAGGTTTTGGCCGAGGGGGCCGAACCCGCGCACCGAAAGCGCGCCAATAGACTCGACCCATGAGCGGAATCGAGCGCCCGCGGCGGTTGCGGCGTACCCCCGCGCTGCGGCGGCTGGTGGCCGAGACAAGTCTGGAGCCGCGGCATCTCGTTTTGCCGATGTTCCTCGCGGACGGGTTGTCCGAGCCGCGGGAAATAGGTTCGATGCCGGGTGTTTTCCAGCATTCGCCGGATTCGCTGCGTAAGGCCGCGGTGGAAGCGGCAAAGGCCGGTGTCGGCGGGTTGATGTTGTTCGGGGTACCCAAACCTGAGGACAAGGACCCGGAGGGTAGTCAGGCGGCCGCGCCGGAGGGCATCCTCAATCGCGGGTTGCGGGCGCTGGCCGCCGAGGTGGGCGACGCGACCGTGGTGATGGCCGATACCTGTCTGGACGAATTCACCGATCACGGGCATTGCGGTGTGCTCGACGCGGCGGGTGCGGTCGATAACGACGCCACCCTGCTGCGCTACGTGGAAATGGCGCTCGCGCAGGCCGAGGCCGGGGCCGATCTGCTCGGGACGAGCGGGATGATGGACGGGCAGGTCGGCGCGATCCGGGAGGCCCTGGACGGGGCCGGGCGTACCGATACCGCGATTCTGGCGTATGCGGCGAAATACGCTTCGGCGTTCTACGGCCCGTTCCGGGAGGCGGTGGCCTCCTCGTTGCAGGGCGATCGGCGCACCTATCAGCAGGACGCCGCGAACCGGCGCGAATCCATCCACGAACTCGACCTGGATCTGGAGCAGGGCGCGGATATCGTCATGGTGAAACCGGCCATGGCCTATCTGGATATCCTGCGGGATGTGGCGGACCGTTCGCCCGTACCGGTCGCGGCCTATCAGATCTCCGGGGAGTATTCGATGATCACGGCGGCCGCCGAACGCGGCTGGATCGATCGGCGCGCGGCGATACTGGAATCGCTCACCGGTATCCGCCGCGCCGGTGCGGATATTGTGCTCACCTACTGGGCGACCGAGGCGGCGCGCTGGCTGTGTCGGTCGTGAATCCGCCCGCGGATGTGGTCACCGCGCGGCAATTGTGGTGGGGCGTAATCGGTTTGGGTCTGGTCCAGCTTTTCGTTTCGCTGGCCGATACCTTGCTGAACCGCGAGCGGTTCACTGCCGAGTTCCGGGAACGGATGCAGTCGGCGGATCAGCAGTTCGCGCCGGCGACGATCGATCTACTCGTCACCGTGGGGGCTGTGCTCGGTGTGGTGCTCGGGGCATTGATCGCCGCATTGGGGGTCGCGGTCGTCCATCAGCTGGGCAAGGGCAAGCTATGGGCGCGGACGCTGCTGACCTTCGTCGGGATCTGGCTGGTGATCATGGGCGTCGCCGCGTTGTTCTCCATCGGCGCGGTGGAGAGTGCCGGTCAGGTGCTGTCCGGGGCAGTGTCCATCCTGCAGGCCGTCCTGGCGGGCGGAGCGATCTATCTGTGTCAGCGGCCGGAGGCCGCGAAATGGTTCATACCGCCCGGTCCGGGTGCGCCCGGAAAGTTGTGAAATCTCCCGACCGGCTTCCTGACCTGCAGCTCGATACCGTCCTCGGGTAGGCGGCGCATCCACATAACGAACGTCGAGTTTGTTCCCGGTATTCCGGCATGTATGGTGAGGGCTGTCACAGACGACATGCGAACCGGTGGTCACGGGTACCCGTCCAGTAGGACGAAATCCCGGGCCGGTTTTCCGGGGATCGGAGGCAACGATGCGAGTGGTGATCCAGCAGCCGCAGAGTATTCGGCGGGATATGCTCGTCCTGACTCTTCTGATCCTGTTCGGTGTTCTCACCGTCGCGGTATTGCTGATTCCCAGTATCGTCGGCTGATTCGAGTGTTCTCGGTTTCCGGTTCGCGCCGGTATGTCTGAACGATCCGGCACCGCAGCCGATACCGCAGAGGTGCTCTTCACCGAACCGGGCGCCCGGTGGCGTGCGGTGGCCTACGGCCCACTGATCTGCGCGGTCCTGCTGGCGGTCGAACTCGCCGCAGGTGTCACTCCCCATTGGTTCGCTCTACTGTTCTGCGCCGCGCTGATCACCGGGTTCGCGGTTCTGCAGGTCTATGCGGCCCGCACGCACGTGAGTGTGGAAGTAACCGGCGGTTTCCTGCGTAACGGCGCGGAGACGACCCCGATCCGGTCCATCGCCGCGGTACTTCCGGCCGATTCGGATGACCCATGGGAGGACGGCCGGGCGCTGGGCGAACTGACCGGAGTGCCGCGCCGGCGCACTGCCGTCGGTCTGCGGCGTACCGACGGCGAATTGGTCCGCACCTGGGCGAAGGACCACCGGGCCCTGCGTATCGCGCTGACCGAAGCGATCGCCCGGGCCGGCAGCGGTTCGGCAGGCGACACAGCCCGCGGCGATTGATTATCGGCCCGCGCGCGGGCAGCATCGGTGGTCACGGCCGGGCGAGATCGCGAATGCCCCGCGGCCTCTCCGGTAGCGGGGGAGTCGTAAGAACCGAGAAGTCGAGACAACAAGAGACGAGGAGACCCGTGAACCGATCGCTTGTCGTACCGGCTGTCGATCTCGCGGTGGCGGTGCTCGCGATCGGGTTGGCCGCCCTGTGCTGGGCGCAGGGCCTGCAGACCACCGACCTCCCCGCCACGGGGGATTATCCCGCCTACACCGCGACCCGCTACGTCGCGCCGTGGCTCTTCCTCGCGGGGGTACTGGTGACCGGCGCCGGACTCGCCGTCATCGACGCCGCCGCCCGGCTCCTGCGCCCCATGCGGAATTGAGCGGACCGGGTCAGTCCCACTGCTGGTAGATATCGAAAACGCGGCCGTGCGGGGCGCCCGGGACGTGGACGAACACGATTACCGAACCGCCGTTGTCGACCGATTCCAGCATCACCTGCCGAAGCGAGGCGTGCACGCCGCCGTCTTCGTCGCGGTAGAGGCGGGTGCCGCTGTGCAGACCGGCGCCGATCCGGGAAGCGGGCACGACCTGGTCCACCAGCGCCGGGACCGGGCCACCGGCCAGCGCCGCGGTTTCGGCCTGGTTGAGCCGGAGGCCGGCGCGCGCGTTGTCGGGATCCACAACCGGCTCGGCCGCGGCGGCCGTTCCCGCGCCGAATCCGGTCGCCAGGACACCACACGCGACCGAGACCGCGGCCAGTGCCGAACCTCTGATGGCAATACGCAAAACGACCTCCCCGGCCGGTGATTCACGGAGTTGTTACGACGGAACAGAACAGTACGCACTCCGGGCGAACCCTCGGTGTATTTGGTGTGGCAAGTGTCGGGGCGGCGGCGTGGGTCACCTATGGCGCACCCTGTCGTCGACGCCGCGGGGATGGGCTGCCAAACTGGAGGCCGTGAGTTCTCTGCGCGTGGCCGGTACGGCGGTGCCGGCCTCCAGTCAGCTTTTCCAGCGAGCCGAAGCGGTTGTCCCCGGTGGTGTCAATTCCCCGGTGCGGGCCTTCGGTTCGGTGGGCGGCACGCCGAGGTTCATCTCGTCCGCCCGCGGTTGCCATCTGGTCGACGCGGACGGTAACGAGTATGTCGACCTGGTGTGCTCCTGGGGGCCGATGATCCTCGGGCATGCGCATCCCGCGGTGGTCGAGGCGGTGCGCGCGGTCGCGGGCGACGGGTTGTCGTTCGGTGCGCCCACGGCCGGGGAGGTGGAACTCGCCGAACTCATCGTGGAACGGATCGCTCCGGTGCAGAAGGTGCGCCTGGTGAACTCCGGTACCGAGGCGACCATGAGTGCGGTGCGCCTGGCTCGCGGCTATACCGGCCGGTCCAAGATCATCAAGTTCGCCGGGTGCTATCACGGCCATGTCGACGCGCTGCTGGCGGACGCGGGATCCGGGGTCGCGACGTTCGGGCTGCCGACTTCGCCCGGTGTCACCGGCGCCCAGGCCGCGGACACCGTCGTGCTGCCCTACAACGATCTGGACGCCGTGCGTACGGCCTTCGAGCAGCATCCCGGTGAGATCGCCGCCGTGATCACCGAGGCCGCAGCCGGAAATATGGGTGCGGTGGCGCCGCTGCCCGATTTCAATGCCGGACTGCGCCGGCTCACCGCCGATAACGGCGCGCTGCTCATCATGGACGAGGTGATGACCGGGTTCCGGGTGAGCAGTGCGGGCTGGTACGGGCTCGAATCCGTGGCCGCCGACCTCTACACCTACGGGAAGGTGATGAGCGGCGGACTACCCGCCGCGGCGTTCGGTGGCCGGGCCGAGGTGATGGACCGGCTCGCTCCGCTCGGTCCGGTGTACCAGGCCGGCACGCTGTCCGGGAATCCGGTGGCGGTGGCGGCCGGGCTGGCCACGCTGCGCGCCGCCGACGAGCAGGTGTATGCGGCCCTGGACCGCAACAGCGAACGGCTCGGCATTCTGCTCACCGAGGCCCTCACCGGCGCGGGGGTCGCGCACCAGGTGCAGTTCGCAGGCAATATGGTGAGCGTGTTCTTCGCCGAAACTCCGGTCCTCGACTATGCCGCCGCCAAGGCGAGCCAGACCTGGCGATATCCGGCCTTCTTCCATGGGCTGCTGGACGGCGGGGTGTATGCCCCGGCCAGCAACTTCGAGGCCTGGTTCGTCTCCGCGGCCCTCGACGACGACGCCTTCGAGCGGATAGCCGCTGCGCTGCCCGCCGCCGCGGCAGCGGCCGCCGCTGCCACACCAGAAGGAACATCAGCGTGAGCCGATCCGATTCCGAGCGCGTCTCCGCCGGCCCCGCCGAAGCGGCGGACTCGCCCGACCGTATCGACTCCGCGACCCCCGCGACCGCGGCCGGGAGCGGGATCGCCGCCGAACCACCCACCTCCGGCGCCGACGACGCCGAATCCGTGGAAACCATCGTGCACGTGCTGCGCCACGGCGAAGTGCACAACCCGCGGGGCATCCTGTACGGGCGGCTGCCGGGCTTCGGTCTGTCGGTGACCGGACGCGCCCAGGCCGGTGCGGTGGCGCGGTCCCTGGCCGATCACGATGTCGCGCTGGTCATCGCGTCCCCGCTGCAGCGCGCGCAGGAGACCGCGGAACCGATTGCGGGCCGGCACGGACTGACCGTGCGTACCGACGAGAACCTCATCGAGGCCGGCAACACCTTCGAGGGATTGCGGGTCTCGGTGGGCGACGGCGCCCTGCGTAAACCCCGGCACTGGTGGAAGCTGCGCGATCCGTTCACCCCGTCCTGGGGCGAACCGTATCTGCAGATCGCGCACCGGATGCTCGCCGCGGTGAACAAGGCGCGGGTGGAGTCGACCGGCCGCGAAGCGGTGCTGGTATCGCATCAGCTTCCGGTGTGGACGCTGCGCCGGTTCCTGCAGGGTCAGCGGCTGTGGCACGATCCGCGCAGCCGGCAGTGCGGTCTGGCGTCGCTGACATCGCTGGTCTACCGGGGTGACACCCTGGTCGATATCGTCTACTCCGAGCCCGCCGGTGGGTCGGACCCGACGGTGCACGGCGCATGAGCGCGTCAGGCCCGGAGGCGGTAGCGCAGCGTAACCACGCAGGGCCCGCGGTCATGCGCAATGGACACAGCATGAGCGCGTCAGGCCCGGAGGCGGTAGCGCAGCGTAACCACGCAGGGCCCGCGGTCATGCGCAATGAATACAGCATGAGTGGGTCCGGCGTATGAACAAGGTCGCCTCGGCGCTCCGCGGCCGGCTGCTGCCGGCCCTCGCCGCGCTGGTGTGTCTCGCGATGGTTCCGGCCTGTTCGACCGGGACCGACGCGGTCGCGACGGGCGGCGGCACGTTCGAATTCGTTTCACCCGGTGGGCAGACCGAGATCTTCTACGATCCGCCGTCTGCTCGCGGCACCATCGGCGACCTTTCCGGACCGGATCTGATGTCGGACGACGACAAGACGATTTCGGTGGACGATTTCCCCGGACAGGTGGTCGTGATCAATATCTGGGGGCAGTGGTGCGGCCCGTGCCGTGCCGAGGCGCCCGCGCTCGAACAGGTCTACGAGCAGACCAAGGATCTCGGGGTTGCTTTCCTCGGGATCAATGTCCGCGACAATCATCGGGACAAGGCTCGCGATTTCGTTACCGACAACAACATCGGTTATCCGTCGATCTACGACCCGCCAATGCGCTCACTGCTGGCGCTCGGTGGCATCCCGACCAGCGTCGTTCCCACCACCGTGGTGCTGGATCGGGACCATCGGGTAGCGGCGGTGTTCCTGCGCGCCCTAATTGCCGAGGATCTTATGCCGGTGGTGCAGCGCATCGCCGCGGAGGGAGCATCATGAGGAGTTTGCGGTCTCGAGGCGTACGCCGGTACGGGGCGACCCGCCCGCCGCGCGGCGTCCGTGCCGAGGTACTGGTGAAATCGTCGCTGGGCTCCTGGGAGCTACAGCCGGCCGAAACCACCGGTAGCGACCGGAAGGTGGCGAATTCGCGGCCCTCGGGCGCGCGTGGTTCGACCGCGCCGGCCGGCCGGGCCGGCGACCGGCGGGCGAACAATCCCGAATCGGAACCGGAGCGTAGTTCGAGTTGATTGTGCTGGCAGGAGTGGGGGAGTCATTTCAGCAGACAGCGGCCACGGGGCCGCTGCTGTTGGCCCTCGGCGCCTGCCTGCTGGCCGGTCTGGTGTCGTTCGCCTCGCCGTGCGTAGTGCCGTTGGTGCCGGGGTATCTGTCGTATCTGGCCGGTCTGGTGGGCGCCCAGGCGCCGCCGGTGACGGTCGACCAGGCCCGTCGTGACCGCGCCGCGGCCGCTACCGGTTCGGGTTCCACCGCCGTGCTGACCGGAACCGCGGCACCCGAGGAAACCGGTCCCGCGCCGGATACGGGACGTTTGCGGGTGGCCGGTGCGGCCGGGCTGTTCGTCGCCGGTTTCACCGTGGTGTTCGTCCTGGCCACGGCCACTGTTTTCGGGCTCATCCAAACGCTGAACGTGAACCGTGAGCTGCTGCAGCGGCTGGGCGGTGTGGTCACCATCGTGATGGGCCTGGCCTTCCTCGGGCTCATCCCGGCATTGCAGCGCGATACCCGGATGGCGCCGCGCCGGTTCACCGGGATCGCCGGTGCCCCGCTGCTCGGTGGGGTGTTCGCGCTCGGCTGGACGCCGTGCCTGGGGCCGACCCTGTCCGGTGTGATGGCGGTGGCCGCGGGTACCGAAGGCACCACCGCCGTGCGCGGGGTCGCGCTGATCGTCGCGTACTGCGCCGGGCTCGGGTTGCCGTTCGTGGTGCTGGCGTTCGGGTCGGCGAGTGCGCTGCGCGGTGTGGGCTGGCTGCGGCGCAATACCCGGACCATCCAGGTGGTCGGCGGGCTGCTGCTCGTGGCGGTCGGGGTGGCGCTGGTGACCGGGGCGTGGGATCTGTTCGTCGGCTGGGTGCGCGACGGTTTCGTCGCAGAGGTGACGTTGCCGATATGACCGTGACCGACCTACCCGAGGCGACCCCCCGTCCGCCCCGGCAGTCCCCGTTGGGCCGTGCCTGGGCGTTCGTGCGTAACACCTGGCGTGGGCTCACCAGTATGCGCACCGCACTGGTGCTGCTGTTCCTGCTGGCCCTGGCCGCGATACCCGGTGCGCTGCTGCCGCAGCGGAGCCTGAACGAGCAGAAGGTCGACGAGTACATCGCCGACCGCCCGGTCCTCGGGGAGTGGATGGACCGGTTCGAACTGTTCGATGTGTTCTCCAGTTTCTGGTTCACCGCGGTGTACGTGCTGCTGTTCATCTCGCTGGTGGGCTGCATCCTGCCGCGCACCGTGGACCACTACCGCGCTCTGCGCACCCCGCCGGTGCGGGTACCGCGCAATCTGGCCCGGCTACCGCATCACCATCGCGTGGTCGTCGACGGTACCGCCGCGGAGATCACCGACCGGGCCCGCGCCGGATTACGCGGCTGGCGCACCGAGATCCGCCCCGGGGAGCGCGAGGGTGAGGTGACGCTCTCGGCGGAGAAGGGCTACACGCGCGAACTCGGCAATCTGGTCTTCCATCTCGCGCTGGTGGCGCTGCTGGTGGCCATCGCGGTGGGCAAACTGTTCGGCTACGAAGGCAATGTGATCGTGATCGCCAACGGCGGGCCGGGCTTCTGCACGACCTCGCCGGCGGTTTTCGATTCGTTCCGCACCGGCAACGTCAACGACGGCACCGGGATGACCCCGATGTGTGTCAAGGTGAAGAATTTCCGTGCCGACTATCTGGAAAACGGTCAGGCCGAGATGTTCACCTCCGATATCTCGTATCAGGCGGGCGACGATCTGGCGACGAATACCTGGCGGGATACGACCATCCAGGTCAACCATCCGCTGCGGGTCGGCGGCGACCGGGTCTATCTGCAGGGACACGGGTACGCCCCGACGTTCACCGTGACGTTCCCGAACGGCGAGACCCGCACCGAGACCGTGCAGTGGGCGCCCAACGACGCCACCACCTTCCTGTCCAGCGGTGTGTTGCGTATCGATCCGCCCGGTGGGATGTATGCCACGGATGCGGAGCGGCGGCAGAACCAGATCGCGATCGAGGGCCTGTTCGCACCGACCGCGAGTTTCCACGGGAAGCTGCTCACCTCGGTGTATCCGGCTATGACAGATCCGGCGGTCGCGGTGGATATCTACCGCGGTGACACCGGTCTGGATACCGGCCGGCCCCAGTCGATCTTCGCGCTCGATCAGGAAATGGTGCGGCAGGGCCGGCTCGACAAAGAGGCCCGGGTGAACCTGCGGCCCGGTGAATCGACCACTCTGTCCAACGGCACCGAGGTCCGGTTCGACGGGGCCGAGGAGTTCGCGAATATCCAGGTCTCGCACGATCCGGCGCAGCAGTGGGTGCTGGTGAGCGCGGTGGTCATGATGGCCGGTCTGCTGGTATCCCTGCTGATTACCCGGAGGCGGGTCTGGCTGCGGGTGACTCCGGAGGGTACCGTGGACCAACGACGCGTCGTAGTAGAGATGGGTGGGCTCGCCCGCACCGACCAGGCCGGTTGGGGCGGGGAATTCGATCGCCTGCGGCACCGCCTGCTGGACACGTCCGACAGGTGAACGCGGGCCCGGCGGTAGTCGGCGCGCCACGCCATGCAGGTCAGGCGTCGGTGCCCGTAAGGCACCGCGGTACGAACACGGGAGAACAAGGATGTCGATCGACGACACTCTCGCACGCTACAGCGACCTCGCCTATGAAACGGCGACCGTTGTGTACGCGCTGGTGCTGTTGCTGCTGATCGTGCAGTACGCCTCCGCCCGGGCCCGCCAGGTGAGCGAACGGGAACTGGTCCCGGCCGGGGGAGTCGCCGCGGGCAGTGATACGCCGGGCAAGGTCAGCGAGGAGCCGCGTACGCCGCTGTCCGAGCGTCTCGGCAATATCGCCTTCTCGGTGCTGTTCGTGGCGGTCGGCCTGCAGATCGCCTCGATCGTGCTGCGTGGTTTCGCGACCGGCCGGTTCCCGCTGGGCAATATGTACGAGTTCGTATCCATGGCGACTGCCGCGGCCGCGGTGGTGGGGCTCGTGTTCATGCGCGACCAGCGCTACCGCGCTATGTGGGCGTTCCTGCTGGTGCCGGTGCTGATCCTGATGTTCCTCGCCGGAACGGTGCTCTATTCCGATGCCGCGCCCGTGGTGCCGGCGCTGCGGTCGTTCTGGCTGCCGTTGCACGTCACGATCGTCAGTATCGGCAGTGGGGTGTTCCTGGTTTCCGGTATCGCCAGCCTGCTGTTCCTCTACCGGCTGCGGCAGCCCGAGGGGGCGGAATCGGGCAATATCCTCGGTGCCGTGGCGCGCCGGCTCCCCGATGCGCGCACCCTCGATCGGCTGGCCTACCGGACCACGATCATCGGCTTCCCGCTCTTCGGTGCGGGTGTCATCCTCGGCGCGATCTGGGCCGAGGCGGCCTGGGGACGGTTCTGGGGCTGGGACCCGAAGGAAACGTGCTCGTTCATCGCCTGGGTGCTGTATGCCGCGTATCTGCATGCCCGGGCAACGTCGGGCTGGCGGGATACGAAAGCTGCGTGGATCAATGTGGCCGGATTCGTGGCGATGCTGTTCAACCTGTTCATCATCAATCTGGTCGTTTCGGGTTTGCACAGCTACTCCGGCCTGACCTGATTCGGCCCGCACTTCCGTAACGATTCGAACCGCCTTCATTCGACACGGCATTACCGCGCCGATGATCGTTACTCCACTGCAATGCTGAGTTGCTATTGTTCCGTCGGTAACAGCTGAATTGCATACAGCCCGGTAGCTCTCGCGAAAATCGGGTGTGAACGGTCATTTCCCCTCCACCACGCGGATAAAGCCGCGTCGAACAGTGAGGAGAGCGGCAGTGGATTCGGAGAATATCAGTTCGGATACCGGCGTCGACGTGGATTGTTGTACATCCGAGACCGCGAACTCTGCGAACTCCGCGATCATCTGCGGTCTCGAGCCGGATTCCCTCGTGAGATTGGTACAGACCGCTGTCGGGCTGCCGGCCGAGGCGCTGGATCGCCTGGCCGGAGTTGCCGATAAATTACGGGCGGTGGAAGGTTTACCGCAATTGGACAGTACGGCCGATTAGGCGCGCGTCATCGGCTGTCCGGACCGATTCCCGGTGTCTTTGTCCTCGGCGCGGAATCAATGCTCGGTGGAATCCGAATCGCCGTCCGTATGTTTCTGCGGGCGCGAGATACGCCAGAGGAATTCGGGATCGTCATCCGGTCCGACCACACGTTTACGGGCGGGTCCCGGGGCCGATGCGGGGCCCGCGGGGCCGAATGCTTTCCAGCACAGCACTGCGATCACCACGATCGCGATGAGTGCCAACACGTAGATCACGTGGCTCACCTCCTCTATCGAGGTTAACTCCGGAACTGCCGGAGGGTGAGTTCGCCGCCCACGGCGGGCGGCTCACACCGGAGGAACCGCTACGGGTCGCACTCGGCCGCGCCACTGCCGGCCGGCCGAGTCACCCCCGTTCCGGTGCGGTGCGTATCCGGATCAGGCGCCCTGCACGGTTGCCTCGGTGGTGAGCGATTCGAGCAATCGCATCACCTCCGATTCGCGGAACCGGCGATGGCCACCCGGAGTGCGCAGGGAACCGAGCCGTCCCGCGTGTGCCCAGCGGGTGACGGTCTTGGGGTCTACGTGGAACAGGGAAGCAACCTGGCCGGGGGTCAGCAGGTTCTCCTGGGCCCCGACGGCAATCGCGGTCATGGCAAACCTTTCTGTTTCGTCACGTTTTCTCATCGGATTCCGACATAGTGGCACCGCGACCCCCGGGTGTTCGAACCACCTACTGTTGGTAAAGCGGAGGTAATGGACAAATCGGATGTGCCCGTGCGGCGGGTGCAGGCCGGTCGCTTACGCTGGTCAGGTGAGTGACGCGAACCCTTCCGAGGAATCGACCGCCCCGCAGCCCGGGACGTCGCCCGGCCGGCGACTCGCCCGCAACCTGGCGCTCTACACGCTGGCCCGGCTGGTACTGGTCGTGATACTCACCGCCGTGATCATGGCGGGTGCGTGGGTGGTTTCGGTACAGGTGCCGTTGATCGTGGCGATCCTGTTCGCCATCGTGATCGCCATGCCGCTCTCGCTCACCCTGTTCAAGGGGCTGCGCGTACAGGTGAACTCCGATATCGCTGCGGTCGACGAACGCCGCCGCCGGGACAAGGCGCAACTGCGGGCCCGCTTGCGCGGCGAAGCAGACCCGGCCGGGACGGGTGAAACCGAACCCGGCACATCCGGTAAACCACCGAAAGGTAAGGCCGAAGGAGAGGAACCGGGCGGCACCGGCGGTGCGGCGTGAAAACCTGCACTCGCGGTAACCCGCGGGACTGGGCCGATAACGCGGTACGGCTCATCGACGCCGACGCGCAGCGCAGCGCCGATACCCATCTGCTGCGCTACCCGCTGCCACCGGAGTGGAATATCCGGCTCTACCTCAAGGACGAATCGACCCATATCACCGGCAGCCTGAAACACCGGCTGGCGCGGTCGCTGTTCCTGTACGGACTGTGCAACGGCTGGATCACCGAGGGCACCACCATCGTGGAGGCCTCCTCGGGATCGACGGCGGTGAGCGAGGCGTACTTCGCCAAACTGCTCGGGCTGGATTTCGTGGCGGTGGTCCCGGCGCGTACCTCGCCGCAGAAGATCGCCCTCATCGAAGCGCAGGGCGGGCGGTGCCACTATGTGGAACGCCCCCCGGATATGTACACCGAGGCGGCGCGGCTGGCGGCCGAATGCGGCGGTCACTACCTCGATCAATTCACAAACGCCGAACGCGCCACCGACTGGCGGGGCAACAACAACATCGCCGAATCGATCTTCGACCAGTTGCGGCTGGAAACCGATCCCGTCCCGGAATGGATCGTCGTCGGCGCCGGAACCGGCGGAACCAGCGCGACCATCGGCCGCTACCTGCGCTACCGCCGGCATACGACCCGGCTGGCCGTTGTCGACCCGGACAACTCCGCGTTCTACGGCGCCTACGAAACCGGGGCCCGCGACTACACGACCGGCCTGCCCTCCAGGATCGAGGGGATCGGGCGGCCGCGGATGGAGCCCTCGTTCGTCCCGGAGGTGGTGGACCGGATGATCCACGTACCCGACGCCGCATCGATCGCCGCGGCCCGGTTCGCGAGTGCCGGGCTGGGCCGGAAGGCCGGCGGGTCGACCGGTACGAACTTCTGGGGTGCGTGCGCGTTGATCGCGGAGATGCGGGCGGCCGGACGCGGCGGCAGCGTGGTGACACTGCTGTGCGACGGCGGCGAACGGTACGCGGGTACCTACTACGACGACGAATGGGTTGCCGCCCAGGGCTGGGATCTGGCGGGCCCTACGGCGGCGCTGGAGGAGTTCGTCGCGACCGGCCGCTGGTCCGGCTGATACCTGCGTGCGCCGCGGAGCGCCGCCCGGATTTCGGCGCGGTCCGCTGCGGTGAATGCAGGCGCAGCCCGCTGTGGTGGGGCTCGGGCGCGGCTCGCCGCGGGGGCAGGCGCATACGATGACACCGGTATGGTTCTCGATCCGGGCCGCTCGGGCGGCCGATATGCCGTGACGCCGGTATCGGCGGACGATCCGCTCGTGGTCACCCTCCTGGGCCGGATCGCGCTGCGCCGCGACTCCACGCTGGTGGAGGTACCGGGCAATCGGGCGCGTTCGCTGCTGGTCGCACTGGCCTTGCGGCCGGGCCGGACCCGTAGCGCCGCCGCCCTCATCGACGAGGTCTGGGGAGACGAACCGCCGCGGGCACCGGCGAACGCGCTGCACACCCAGATCTCCCGGTTGCGGTCGGCGTTACCGGACGGGGTGCTGGAGGCCGGGCCGGGCGGCTACCGGCTGGCGCTGCGCGCGGACCAGGTCGACCTCACCGCGGTGCGGGAGCTGGCGGGGCAGGCGCGCGCCCAGTTGACCGCAGGCGAGGTGGAAGCGGCCCAGCGCAGTATCGACCGGGCCCGCGCGCTGTGGTCGGGGGAACCGGGTGCGGATCTGCCCGCCGGCCCGCTCGCCGGCGAACTGGCCGCCGCGGCCGCGGCGCAGGGCGAGGTACTCGACGAGGTCGAGCGGGAGACCCGCGCGGCAACAGGCGATCTCGACGGCGCGATAGCGGTGGCCCGGCGGCAACTGCGCCGCCGGCCGACCGCCGAGGCGGTCGCGCATACGCTCATGCGGCTGCTGGCCACGGCCGGTCGCGACAGCGAGGCGCTCGGGGTGTTCGCCGATCTGCGGGCAGCGCTCGCCGGTGAACTCGGCACCGACCCCGGGCCCGCGATCACCGAGTTGAATACCGCCGTTCTGCGCGGTCGATTCACACCGCGGCAGGAGACTTCGTCCGCGCCCGGCACCGGCTCGGCGGCCCGGGTGCCGTCGGCGGTCGGCGTACGGGCGGCGCCCAACGCATTGCTCGGCCGGGCGGACGATCTGGCCGCACTGTCCCGGCTGCTGCGGGGTTCCCGGGTCACCACCGTGCTCGGGCCGGGTGGTGCCGGGAAGACACGGGTCGCCAACGAGCTCGCGCACCGGGAAGCCGGAAACCAGCCGGTGGTACTGGTGGAACTGGCCTCGGTCCGGCCCGGTGGTTCGACGGCAGAGGCTGTGGTGGATATCGAATCGGCCACGGCCGCGGCCATGGGGCTCGGTGAGGTCAGGCGGGAGCCGGGACTGCCGTCGCCGGTTGCCCGGCCCGATACCCGCCGGCGATTACGGGACGCGCTGTCGGCCCGGCCCATGCTGCTCGTACTGGACAATTGCGAGCATCTGGTCGACGCTGCGGCGACGGTCGTGGCGGATCTGGTGGGCAGCTGCCCGCAGCTCACCGTGCTCACCACCAGCCGGGCGCCGCTGGCCATCACCGCCGAGACGGTGTATCCGCTGGGGCCGCTGGCCAGCGATGCCGCCGGTTCTCCGGCCACCGAACTGTTCAGCGCACGGGCGCGGGCAGTGCGCCCGTCCGTACGTCTCGATATGGAAGTCGTAGCGCGGCTCTGCCGCACACTCGACGGGCTGCCGCTGGCGATCGAACTCGCCGCCGCCCGCGTGCGCACGATGAGTGTCGAGGATATCGAGCGGCGGCTGGACCGGCGTTTCGCGTTGCTGCGCAGCGGGGACCGGACGTCACCGGAACGCCATCGCACCCTGCACGCGGTCATTGCCTGGAGCTGGAATCTGCTGGAACCGGACGAGCAGGTCACGTTGCGCCGGATGTGCCGTTTTCCGGGGGGTTTCACACTCGCGGCAGCCGAAACGGTCGCCGGCGGTGCGGCGGCCGGCGATCCCCCGGCGGCGGCCGGTGCCGGGGCGATATCGGCCGCCGGCGATGCAACACCGGTCGGTGATATCGCGGCGGCGGTGGACGGGCTGGTCGGGCAGTCACTGCTGACCGTCGTCGAGGCCGAGGGTGCCGGGCTGCGCTACCGGATGCTGGAAACCGTCCGCGAATTCGGTGAACAAGAACTTGTGGCGGCAGATACCGGGCCGGGGTCGGAAATCGATCTGGTGGAAACCCGGATGGCGTGCTGGGCGCGGGATTTCGCGGTGCTGATGGCCGAATGCTACGGCCGCGGTGACGAGCTGGGGCCGGCGTTGACCGTGGCGGTGGAACTGGACAATCTGGTCACCGTCCTGCGTCGCGCCGAATCGGCCGGCGACGCGCAGACCATGTATGTGGTCTTCCCGGTCGCGGCCATGCGGTGGATCATGCACGGGGCGAACCTCGAACTCATGGGCTGGATCCCCCGGGTGCTCGCGATGGCGCCACCGGTGGCTTCCCGTGGGGTGTACGCGGAACTGGAAACAGCCTGCCACGTCGTGGTGGCCATGCATCTGGCCTTCATGGACCGCAGTCTCCGGCAGCTGGCACTGGTGCGGAGCCGGGCCCGGCTACTGCTGCGGGGCGATACCGGCCTGCGTGCGTCGTTCCGGTTTCTCGCCCAGCTGCTGACCTGCCCGCCCGATTCGCTCCGGCTGGCCCGGCTGCTGGCGCGCGCGACCCGTTCGCCCGACCGGCACACCAGATCATTGGCGCTGATGGCCCGCACCAATATCTGGGAGAACATGGGCCGCATCCACGAATCGAGCCGCGACGCCCGCGCGGCCGTGCCGGCCGTGACCGAAGCGGAGGTGTGGAGCCGGGCGATGCTCGCCCAGCATCGGGGGTCACTGGCCGGGCAGGTCGCGCAGTATCGCGAATCGGTTGCGTTCTACGAGGAAGCGGCGGAGCTGTTGCACCGGATCCGCGCCTACGAGGAAAGCCTGGAAGTCCATTCGTATCTGGCGGCATCGCTGGCCGGCAGCGGCGAACCGGCGCGGGCCCGGCGGGAACTCGCCACCGCGCTGGGGTTCTCCGGTTCCGGTGGGGCAGATTTGGCGGTGGTCGACGATCCGGGGATCCACCGCAATCACCGATTGTCGACGATCGCCGCCGTACTGGCCGGGATCGAGCTCGTCGACGGCGAAATCGATGCCGGACTGCGGCATTTCCGGCGTGCGCTCGAATTGATCGGCTGGCCGGTCCAGGAAACCACACCGGGCCCGGGTCTGTTGCTGACCGGGTCGGCGGCGCTGGCGGCGCATGTGCTGTACGAGCGCGGTGATGTGGTCGCGCGGCTGGTGCCCGAGCTCATCGATCTGGCGCCGCGACGATTCGGTTATGTGCTGGACCTGCCGCAGCTCGGCGCGGTGGCCTGTGCCGCCGGCTCGGGTCTGCTCATGCTGGGCGAACACGAGGCGGCCGGGGTGGAACTGCTGGCACTGGCGCCGCGGGTGGTGTCCCGGCAGGACTATCCCGTGCTGCGGTGGGACCGGCACCGTGACCTGTGGCGCGACCGGGTAGGGGCCGATCGGCTGAACGGGGCCGTCACCGCCGCGAGTGGGTTGCGCCGCGCCGTGGCCGCCGCACGGATCGTGGAACTGATCCGCGAGGTGAGCACGCATCTACCGGACCCGCTCGCCCGGCCCGCGGCAGGCTGAACGGGTCCGGGACGGCGGTCAGGCGCGGCGCATATAGGACCGCACGGTCAGTGGCGCGAAGATCGCGACGATCACCGCGGCGCCCACCAGCGACCAGACCACATGCATACCGATATGCCCGGTGTTCATCAGCTCCCGGCAGGCCCACACCAGATGCGAGACCGGGTTGACGTCGATGAACGCCTGCAGCCAGCCCGGCATCGTCTCCTTCGGGACGAACGCGGGTGAGGCGAAGGTCAGCGGGAACATCACCAGCATCGAGTAGCCCTGCACCGCAGAAGCTTTGTTCGCGATGACACCGAAGAACGCCCAGATCCAGCTCGTGGCGAACGAGCAGACGACGACCAGCGCGACGGCCGCCGCGACACCCGCGGCATTCGGCCGGTACCCCATGAGCAGGCCCATGACGACGGTCAGCACCGAGGCGATACCGTAGCGGACCATATCGGCGGTGAGTGCCCCCGACAGTGCCGAGATCCGCGCTATGGGCAGGGATTTGAACCGGTCGAATACGCCTTTCTCCATATCCTCCTTCAGCTGTACTCCGGTGACCACCGAGGTCATCACCACGGTCTGCACGAGAATGCCCGGAATGATCACCGGCAGATAGCTCTGGACATCGCCGGAGATGGCGCCGCCGAAGATATAGGTGAACATCAGGGTGAAGATCACCGGCTGGATGACCACGTCGAAGAGTTGTTCGGGGTTGTGTTTGATCTTCAGGAGCCCGCGATAGGCCATGGTCAAGGTGTTGTCCACGGTCCGGCGCAGACCGACCCGGCCGGTCGGCGGGGGCACCGGCCGCGCCGGCGCGGTGGTGGGTTCGATGAGGGTGGTGGTCATGCCGCCGTCCGTTCGGTATCGGTATCGGCCGGGTGGCCGGTGAGGGTGAGGAAGACTTCGTCGAGACTGGGTTTGCTCACGGTGATCTCGTCGACCGCGATGTTGCGTTCGCGCAACCGGACCAGCAGTTCGGTGGTGTCGTTGGGGTCGGGCAGGGCGGCGGTGAGCCGGCCGGCCTCGGGGGTGGGCTGCGGTTCGCTGCCCAGTACTTCGGCGATGATGCGGCGGGCGGTATCGAGCTGGGAGCTCACCGCCAGCGTGAGATGCAGTGAGGAACCGCCGATAGAGGATTTGAGCTCGTCGGCGGTGCCGTCGGCGATCACCCGGCCGTGGTCGATCACCGCGATCCGGTCGGCGAGCTGGTCGGCCTCGTCGAGGTACTGGGTGGTGAGCAGCACCGTCGCACCGTTGCGGACCAGCTTGCGGATGGTTTCCCACATCTGGGCGCGGGTGCGCGGGTCCAGGCCGGTGGTGGGTTCGTCGAGGAACAGCAGCGGGGGTGTCGCGATGAGGCCGGCGGCCAGGTCCAGCCGGCGGCGCATACCGCCGGAGAAGTTCTTCAGCGCTTTTCCGGCGGCCTCGGTGAGCGCGAATTCCTCCAGGAGCTCGGCGGTCCGGCGGCGAGCCGCGGGCCGGCTCAGCCCGAGTAGCCGGGAGAAGATCATCAGGTTCTCGGTGGCGGTCAGGTCCTCGTCCACCGAGGCGTATTGGCCGGTCACCCCGATGAGTGAACGGACGGTGGACGGTTCGCGCAGTACATCGTGACCGAAAACCTGCGCGTTGCCGCCGTCGGGCCGCAGCAGGGTTGCGAGCATGCGGATGGTGGTGGTCTTACCGGCGCCGTTCGGCCCCAGGACGCCGTAGACGGAGCCCTGCGGTACCGCCAGGCTCACTCCGTCGACGGCGCGCTGGGTGCCGAACACCTTGACCAGGCCCGTCGCCTCGATGGCGAGCGGCGCCGCTGATACGTGATTCGTCATGGTGACCACGGTTGCGTCCCCGTCTTGCACGGCCCTTGCGCGGCGATTGCGGCGGCCTTTCGTCAATTTTTGTTGACATCGGGCGAATCGTCAATCAAAATTGACGCATGACGGAAGCAACCACACTGGCCGCGGCGGCGGGCAGCCCGGACCCCGCGGTGGGGTTACGGGCGGTTCTGGCGCTGCGCAGGCTGCTGGACCGGCTCGAGGCCATCCAGGTCGGCAACGCCCGGGATCAGGGCTGGTCCTGGCAGGCCATCGCCGACGCACTCGAGGTCAGCAAACAGGCGGTTCACCAGAAGTACAACCGGAAAGGCAGGAGCCGATAGATGTTCGAGAGATTCACCAAAAGTGCCCGGTCGGCGGTCGTCGCGGCCCAGGAACACGCCCGCGAACTGCGGTCGCCCGATATCCGCGTCGAGCATCTGCTGCTCGGTCTGCTGGACGAGGCCGAACCGGCCTTACGCACTCTGCTGGAGCGTAACGGGATCGCCCACGACACCGCGCTGAACGAACTCACCACCGCGGCCCGCGCCGAACCGCTCGGCGCGGAAGACGCCGAGGCATTGCGCTCCATCGGGATCGACCTCGACGCGGTACGCGAAAGCCTGGAAGCCAATTTCGGCGCCGACGCCCTCGACCGTGCCATCCCACCGGAGGAATCCCGCGGCCGTATGCGGTTCGGGCATATCCCGTTCAGCCGCGATGCCAAGAAAGCCCTGGAACTTTCGCTGCGAGAGGCCGTGGCGCGCAAGGACAAAACCATCGAGTCCGGGCATATCCTGCTCGCCATCCTGCGCGCCCCCACCCCCGCCGCCACTGAACTCCTCGGCGGTGCCGACGCACTCACCGGGCTACGCGAGCAGATACACACCCACCTGGACCGAGCGGCCTGAACCGGCCACCCCACCCCCGCGGGGACTTCACCGGCGACCACGATCGCGGCTCGACCTCGGTACGAGTAGGCGGCCCAGCGCCCGCAACACCGGCTCGAATCAGTCGGTCGAGGGCGCCCCCACGTAACCAAGGGCGCCGCCGAGTCCTACGAGGCCCTGAAAGGTTTCGACCCACGACCAACCAACGTAACCAAAGGTGCAGCCGAGTTCAGCGAGGCCCTGAAACGTTTCGGCCCACGAATGAACCCGACGCGACCAGCGGCGCAGCCGAGTCTTACGAGGCCCTGAAAGGTTTTGGCCCGTCCCTGCTGTCAGCGCTCGAGGCAATGCGGCGCAGCCGCGAGCATCGAGCGCTGACAGCAGGGACCAAGGGGGGCCAAAACCCCGCGCCGCCGGAGGCGGCGCCATCAACACAGCCAAAACCCGCGGCGCCGCAGGCGCCGCAAGACAAGCACAGTTAGCATGGGGCATGCAGCTTGTGCTCCGGTTGATCGGGACCGCTTTCGCCATCTGGCTGGCCGCGTTGTGGGTCGGCAAAATCGAGATCGCTTCACCCCCGGATCAGGGCAACGGGGCGAAAATCGTTGTACTGCTCGCGGTAGCGGTGGTGTTCACGCTGGTGAATGCCTTCGTGAAGCCGATCGTGAAACTGTTGTCGCTGCCGTTGGTGATCGTGACCCTCGGTTTGTTCCTGCTGGTGATCAACGCGTTGATGCTGTGGCTCACGGCGTGGATCACCGAGGCCACCGATTACGGTCTGCGTATCGACGGTTTCTGGGCCGCGCTGCTGGGGGCGATCATCATCACCATCGTGAACTGGGCGATCGGCATCATCCTGCCGGACGACTGAGCGGTCAGGCGCCGAACCCCAGGGCCAGGGCGCTGAGCACCGACCAGGCCAGCATGGCCAGACCCGAATCGCGGAGGGCGGGGATGAGCTCCAGTCCGCCTTTGTCCGCCCGGACCGGGGCATTGGCGCGGACGGCCAGGGGGACGGCCAGCAGTCCCACCAGTGCCCAGGGGGTGCGGGCGGCCAGTATCAGGGTCATCACGAACGGTGCGGCCAGCAGCGCCAGATGTAGCGTCCGGGTGCGGGTATCGCCGAGTTTCACGGCCAGGGTCGTTTTCCCGGTTTCGGTATCGGTCGGGATATCGCGCAGGTTGTTCGCCACCAGTACCGCGCTGGAGAACGCCCCGACTCCCACCGCGAGCGCGAACCCCGCCCAATCGACCCGCCCGGCCTGGACGAACTGGGTGCCGAGGACCGCCACGAGCCCGAAGAACACGAAAACGGCGATTTCCCCGAAACCGCGGTAGCCGTACGGTTTGCTGCCGCCGGTGTAGAACCAGGCGCCCGCCAGGCAGACCGCACCGATCAGGATCAGCCACCAGGCCGACAACACGGCCAGGATCAGGCCCAATACCGCACCCAGCGCCAGGCTCGCGACCGCCGCGCCGCGTACCGTTGTGGGCGAGGCCACGCCGGAGCCCACCAGGCGCAGCGGGCCGACGCGTTCGTCGTCGGTGCCGCGGATTCCGTCGGAGTAATCGTTGGCGAAATTCACCCCGATGATCAGCGCCATCGAAACTCCCAGCGCCAGCAGCGCTTTCCACCAGACCGCACCGTCGATGGCGGCCGCGGCGCCGGTTCCGGCGAGAACGGGGGCGATCGCGTTCGGCAGAGTCCGGGGCCGGGCGCCCTCGATCCATTGTGCTGCGGTAGCCATCCCCGAAGCCTAATCCGGTGCGCCGCCGGAACGGTACTTGCCGGATCGGCCGTACGAGGGCATTGTCGAGTTCGTTGGACTGATCTTCCACTCGGCGGGTAGTCGCCCGGCGAGGCCATAACGGAGGAGAGGAGCCACTATGGCGGAGCGCAAGCTTTCCCGGACGGCCGGACCGGGTACCTTCGATGCGGTGCCCGAGGCCGATCGTGCCGAACAGGACGCACCGGCCTACCCCGACGACGCCCCGTACACCGATATCGACCCGCGTTCGGTCCCGGACGATATCCCGGTGCCGGAGGAGGCGGTGGCGCCCTCGGGGGGCACCCGGGACGTATGGAACGCGGACCCAGTCGATATCGCCGAACAGTCCATCCCGGTGCCGATGGGCGATGACTACGACGGTGCCTACGCCGACGAGGAGCCTTGACGGGCTGCGCCAGAGACGCTGAGCTGTGTTCATCGCGAGCGGCCGGGCGCGAGCCGGCACGGTAGACGAACGGCGGACTCGTTACCGCCCGCCGGGCTCGACGGGCACGCACTACAGCGCCCAGACGGTGTCGGTGCCCCGCATCGTCGGCGAAATCCGCCAGGGGTCTGCTCGAACGTCCAGCAGGGCGCCGCGGAACAGAGCCACCCGTGGCCCGAGATTGCGTGGAGCCACGTCTATCGGGTGGACCGATCCGGCGCCGGAGTACTGATCCTGGTCGCCGACGGCCTGGTTCCCATGTGGGCGGCCCCGTGAGGCGCCGGCGATCAACGGAAGGCCGGCTGCGTGAGCCGTCGCGTTTCAGCTCGGTACGCGGTGCGGAACCGGTCCGCTCAGGACGCCGATCCCGCGAGCAGGTATTTGCGGAGCTCGGCGCGGTCGGGCTTACCGGGGCCCAGCAGTGGGATGTCGTCGACGAGCGTGAGTTCGCGGGGCGCGGCGGCGGTATCCAGTTCCGCCAGCACGTGGTCGCGGAGTTCGTCCAGCGTGGGCGCGGCACCCGGTACCGGCACCACCGCGACCACGACCCGCTGACCCAGGCGCTCGTCGGGCAGGCCGAGGACCACGCATTCGGAGACCGCGGGATGGGTCGCCAGGACCGCCTCCACGACTTGCGGTAGCACCAGCAGGCCGCCGGTGGAGATCGCTTCGTCCAGCCGGCCCTGAACCTTCAGGACACCGTCGGTGAAAACGCCCGCGTCGTCGGTGCGGAACCAGCCGGGCTCCGCGAAGGCGGGATGGTCGGGCATATTGCGATAACCGGCGGCCAGCATATCGCCGCCGAGCAGGATACGGCCGCCCTCGATGCGCACCCGGGCACCGCGCAGCGGGACACCGTCGTAGACGCAGCCGCCGCAGGTTTCGCTCATCCCGTAGGTGCGGACGATATTGATTCCGGCGGCGCGGGCCCGCTCGTAGAGCGGCAGCGGGGTCGCGGCGCCGCCGATCAGCACCGCGTCCAGTTCGGCCAGTGCGGCGGTCGCGGCGGGGGCATCGAGGACCTTGACCAGCTGGGTCGGTACCAGCGAGGTGTAGCGGCGTTCCCCGCGCATACTCGCGATCGCCCCGGTGAGGGCCTCGGGCAGGAAGCCGCCGGAGACATCCACCACGGTCGGTTCCGTACCTGCCAGCAGCGAACGCAGCAATACCTGCAGTCCGGCGATGTGATGGGTGGGCAGCGCCAGCAGCCAGCTACCCGGGCCGCCGAGCCGTTCGTGGGTGGCGTCGCCGCTGGCGCGTAACGCGGATGCGGTGAGCATGGCGCCCTTCGGTACACCTGTGGTCCCGGAGGTGGTGACGACCAGCGCGATATCGTCGTCGATCGGTTCGCCGGGTGCGAGCGCGTCACCCAGCCGGCGGGCCTCGCGCCGATCACTGGCGGGCACCGGCAGCCAGGCGGCCGAACCGCTGTCGTCGAGCACCTGCCGCAGGTGCGGGAGCACATCGCTGACCCCACCGCCGGTGGGTATGGGCAGGGTACGCAGGGTTTTCGTCACGGCCGCGCCTTGTCCCCGGCAAACCGGAAAACCATGGTGCGCTCGCTGTACTCGCTCACGGCTGCGATGGTGTCACGTCGGCCGGGCCGCGGACAGGAGGGGCCGGTGCTGCCGGTGCAGGGCGCCGGAGCCGGATGTCGGTATGGGGCTGGGCCAGGCATGGAACTGCGATTCACTCGTCGGACGGTACGAAAGCGGTCGCACCGGGCGTCGGTGATCGGGCGGCCATCCGATCGTATCGTCGCTCGGTGGGCCATGAGTTGGCAACCCGGCAGAAAACCGGAGCCGGGTCCCGGTCAGCGGTTGTCCCGCCGTAGCGGATGCTCCTCCGGGATCTCGACCAGCACGATCGGCACGCCGTCCGGATCCTTCAGCCACATCTCGATCAGCCCCCAGGGCTCGGTCACCGGGGCGCGCTCGATCGCGACCCCGCGCAACGTCAACTCGACCGCGACAGCCCCCAAATCACGGACCTGCAACCAGATCGCCCCCGCGAAACCCTGCGGATCGGTCTCCGCGGCGCCGTGGCCCGCGACCTCGATCAGCGACTGCCCGGCGAAGAACACCGTGCCGCCCGGGTACTCCCGGAAGGTCGCCAACCCCAGTGAGTCGCGATAGAACGCCAGGGTGGTGGCGTAATCGCGGGGGCGCAGGATTATCCGGCTGCTGAGGATGTCCATCACCGGCAAGTCTAGGGGCAGACCGGCCGTTGCCGCCGGACCTCACGCACATCCGGGTAGGCCACCGTCCTACCCGAATGCCCTGCGTGCCGTGGGTTCAGAAGTACCAGGGGTAGGGGCTCCAGTCGGGGGCGCGTTTCTCCAGGAAGGAGTCGCGGCCTTCGACGGCTTCGTCGGTCATATAGGCCATCCGGGTGGCCTCACCGGCGAAGAGCTGCTGGCCGACCAGTCCGTCGTCGGCGAGATTGAACGCGTATTTGAGCATGCGCTGCGCCTGCGGCGATTTCCCGTTGATCGCCGCGGACCATTCGAGGGCGACGTCCTCGAGTTCGGCGTGGTCGACGACGGCGTTCACCGCGCCCATGGCGTGCATTTCCTCGGCGGTGTAGGCGCGGCCGAGGAAGAAGATCTCGCGGGCGAACTTCTGGCCCACCAGTTTGGCCAGGTAGGCGCTGCCGTAACCGCCGTCGAAGCTGCCGACGTCGGCGTCGGTCTGTTTGAACCGGGCGTGTTCGCGGCTGGCCAGGGTGAGGTCGCAGACCACGTGCAGGCTGTGCCCGCCGCCGGCGGCCCAGCCGTTGACCAGGGCGATCACCACTTTCGGCATGAACCTGATGAGCCGCTGCACCTCGAGGATGTGCAGGCGTCCGGCGCGGGCCTTGTCGACCGTTTCGGCGGTGTCGCCGCTGGCGTACTGGTAGCCGCTGCGGCCGCGGATCCGCTGGTCTCCGCCGGAGCAGAAGGCCCAGCCGCCGTCCTTGGGGCTCGGACCGTTACCGGTGAGCAGGACCGCGCCGACATCGGAGGTGGTGCGGGCGTGGTCGAGTACCGCGTAGAGCTCGTCGACCGTATGCGGCCGGAAGGCGTTGCGCACTTCGGGACGGTCGAATGCGATCCGGACGGTGCCCTGTTCGGTATGCCGGTGGTAGGTGATATCGGTCAGGCCCGCGAACCCGGCCACGTCGCGCCACAGCGTCGGATTGAACGTCATGGGGGTGATTACATCAGGCGCGGTGGGGCCGCCGGTGTGGCGTTGACTTCACCACAGTTCGGCCGAATTGTTTGGACGCCGTAAAATCCCGGGTTACGGTGCCTATATGACCGAGCAGACCCGACCGAGGATCGACGAAACCGCTGTCGACGAGGATCGGTACGAGAGGCACGGGGGGTTTCCCAAGATCGTCCCGGCCGAGGTCGGCCCGGAATACGGTGAATTCGTGGCGGGTATGCGCACCCTGCAGGACCTGACGGTTTCGGTCGACGCCACGGACGAGGTCTATCGCGAAGCCCGCGACCGGGTCAACGCACTGATCGAACTGCTCGAACCGTATCGCGCGCCGGAACAGCAGGGTCCCGCCGGCCGGGCCGTCGAACTGCCCGGCCGCGGCAGCCTGCTCCTGCTGCCCTGGAAGACGGTGTCGGCCGGACCCGACGGCATCGTGATGAAGGGTGTGTTCCGCCGGTTCCATCTCGGCGGGAACTCCGCCGCGCACGGCGGTGTCCTGCCGCTGCTGTTCGACGACCTCTTCGGGATGACCGTCCACTACGCCGGGCGGCCGATCAGCCGGACCGCCTTCCTGCACGTGAACTACCGCAAGGTGACCCCGCTCGACACTCCGCTGACAGTGCGCGGCCGGGTCGAGCGCATCGAGGGGCGCAAAACCTTCATCAGCGCCGAACTGGTGGATGAGGAGGGGACCGTCCTGGCCGACAGCGAAGGTCTCATGGTGCAGCTCCTGCCCTGGCAGCCCTGACCCGGCCGGTTCGGACCATCGGCCGCGGTGTTGCCGGATCGCTTGCTGCTGCACCTGGTTCGGTCGAACGTCGGAGTATTCCTCCTACGCTCCGTAGACAGTTACGGGCGGAAATGCATTCGTGTGGGCGATGCGTATAGTTGCGTTGCCCGTCCATACGAGTACTGATCCGGAGGATCCTTAAATTGGTTGCAGCACTGTCTGAATCACTGCTTGACGAGGCTACGCGCCCGGCCTTCCTCGCCGACGCCGTCCAGGTCCTGGACGCCGAGGTCTCCGATAAGGGTGGTGCCTCGGGTCTGGCCGTGAAGGGTGGGTACGCGGCGGTCAAGAAGATCAGCCCGTCCATCGTTCCCGACGCCCTGGAATCGCTGGCCCCCAAACTGCTCGAGCAGCTGGAGCCGTACTGGAACGAGTACAAGGCCGGCGCATCGGGCAGCTTCGGCGAACTGCTCGCCGCCAAGGGCGACGAGGTTGCCGAGGCCCTGCTGACCGTCACCGATGCGCGTGCCGCGGCCTCCAGCCGGCCCGCCCTGCAGAAGGTGTACAACTCGATGCGTTCCTCGGCCAAGAAGAATGTCATCGAGGCGCTGCCGCGCGTCGGCGACCTGGTGCAGAAGCACGCCGGGTAACTTTCCGCGCGTAGCGATCCGGCCGCGCGTCAGCGCGGCCCGTGGGGGCCTCGACGACGAGGTCCCCAACGGGGGGTATTCCAGGGGGTTCCGGGAGGCCGGGTTCTGTCCGCGAGCGGCCTCGCCGATGTGAGCAGGGTGACGCAGACGCGGCCGCCGGGGTCTGACAGTCTGGAGTCGTGAATCCGTCAACTGCGCAAGCCCGGGTGGTCGTCGACGAACTCGCCCGTGGTGGGGTGCGGGAAGTGGTGCTGTGCCCCGGTTCGCGTAACGCTCCGCTGGCCTTCGCACTGCAGGCGGCCGACGCGGCGGGGCAGCTGCGGCTGCATATGCGCGTCGACGAACGGACGGCCGGATTTCTCGCGGTCGGCCTGGCCGTCGCCTCGGGCGCCCCGGTGCCGGTGGTGATGACCTCGGGCACCGCGGTCGCCAATCTCGGCCCGGCGGTCCTGGAGGCCAATTACGCCCGGGTCCCGCTGATCGTGCTCAGCGCCAACCGGCCCTACGAAATGCTCGGTACCGGCGCGAATCAGACCGTCGAACAGCTCGGCCTGTTCGGCAGCCAGGTCCGGGCGACCATCAGCCTCGGCCTCGCCGAAACCGAATTCGGTGCCGAGTATCCACGGCAGAACAGCGTGTGGCGATCCGCGGTGTGCCGGGTACTGGCCGCCGCGCGGGGCACCCGTTCGGGCAACGCCGGCCCCGTCCATTTCGATATCCCACTGCGAGAACCGCTGGTCCCGGAGCCGGGCGGCACGGAATCCACCCCGGCCGGGCGCAGTGTGGACCAGCCGTGGACGGCCACCCAGTACGCGACCCTCGACGTTCCACTCGATATCGACCTCACCCCGGATACCGTCGTGATCTCCGGCCACGGCGCCGGACTGCGCGCCGAGCTCGCCGATCTGCCCACGGTGGCCGAACCCACCGCCCCCGTGCACGGCCCGGCCCTGCACCCGCTGGCGCTGCCGCTGCTGAAACCGCGGCAGGCGATCATCACCGGCCGCCCGACTCTGCATCGGCAGGTGTCGAAGGTGCTGGCCGACCCCGAAGTGACGGTGTACGCGCTGACCACCGGCCCGCGCTGGCCCGATGTCTCGGGCAATGTGGTCGGCACCGGCACCCGGGCGGTGACCAGCGGCGCACCGACCGCGCAGTGGCTGGACCGCTGCCGGGAACTGGACCGGCGGGCCCGCGCCGTGGTGCGCGACGAGCTGGATCGCCATCCCAAACCCACCGGGCTGCACGTGGCCGCGGTGATCACCGACGCATTGCGGGAAGGCGATCAGCTGCTGCTGGGCGCCTCGAATCCGGTCCGCGATGCCGCGCTCGTCGCGGCGCCGAAGCCGGGCGTGCGCGTGCTGTCGAACCGCGGCGTCGCGGGTATCGACGGAACGGTGTCTTCCGCGGTCGGCGCCGCCCTGCACCACCGCGGCCGGACCATCGCCCTGATCGGTGACCTCACCTTCCTGCACGATGCGTCCGGCCTGTTGATCGGCCGCGGTGAACCCCGCCCCGACGACCTCACCATCGTGGTCGCCAACGACGACGGCGGCGGTATCTTCGAACTCCTCGAACAGGGCGACCCCCAGTACGCCGGTGTTTTCGAACGGGTTTTCGGTACCCCGCACGGGATGGACCTCTCCGCACTCTGCGCGGCGTACCGGATCCCGCACCGGCAGGTGGGCCCGGACGAACTGGCCGCCGAACTCGCGGGTTCCGGGTCCGGTTTCCGCGTGCTCGAGGTCCTCACCGATCGCTCCGGGCTCCGTGAGCTGCACGCCGCGGTCCGCGCCAGGATCGATTCCTGAACCCCGCGCGGACGAGCTCGGCCTCGGGACCGCGCAGCGCCCGAGCGGAACACGGACTCGACGGCCGTTTCGTGGTCGCGCTGCTGTGTCCGGTGGATAACCCGTACGGCGCGCAGGATCGAAGCGCAGGTAGCAGGCAAGCCTCCGTGACCTGTTCGACGCGAACCGGCTACCCGAAACGGTGCTGCCGCCGGTCGGGTTGATTCACGAACTGCCCCGGCGCGCGGCCGATGAGTTTGTGTCCGCGGTCTCGTCTGGACTACAGCAGCCCCGGATCGAGGAGACCGTATGCACCCGGAATTCGACCTGTCGCCCGCGGCGGACGCGCTGGCCGATATCGTCACCGCGATCGACGACACCCAGCTCGACGCGCCCACGCCCGCCGATATCCCCGTCCGCGCGTTGCTCGAGCATGTGGACGGTTTGGCGGAGGCGTTCCGCGCCGCGGCCGCCAAGGAATCACTCGGCGCCTCGGCCGCGCCCGAATTCGGTTCCGATGCTGCGCTTTCCGCCGAGTGGCGGACTGTCGTACCGGCTCGGCTGCGGGCACTCGCGCAGGCCTGGCACGAGCCCTCGGCGTGGGAAGGGGATACCGAAGCGGGTGGGGTCACGATGCCGGCGCCCGTCGCCGCCCGGGTCGCCCTGGACGAGATCGTCATCCACGCCTGGGATCTGGCGCGCGCCACCGGCCAGGAACTGAAAGTGGGCGATTCCGATCTAGCCGTTCTGCTGGATTTCTTGAAGGACACACCCGTGGAGGGCACACCCGGCCTCTTCGGCCCGATCGTGCCGATCGGGTCCACGGCGCCGGTATTGCACCGGGTACTGGGATTCACCGGGCGAGACCCCTTCTGGCTCCCTCGGCATGGCGAGTCGACGAACCGCGTCTCGGGGTAGGTTCCGGGCGTGTGACCACCCGAGCTGCGGCGCATATGGCGTCTGCGCGCCGGAGGACTCCGGAGACCGCGGGGGTGGGCCGGCGATCCTGCGCGGCGGGCCGCGGATTTCTGTCGCTGTAATGAAGTCCGCCGAGCCGGTGGGGCATTGTCGGGATCCGGCTGTCGACCGACCACGGACACTGCCGCTGCTCGGCCGCCCACGGGATCGGAGCCCCCGAACGGCACCGCGCGGGGGCAGCGCGACCACGGCGGGGGCTTGTGGCGTGCCGTCGGCAGCCGCGATAGCCGGCGAAACACGGATCACTGTGCCCGAGGTGGGCCGGCGGGCTGCCTGTGGCGGTTACCGGCGGCGCGCGATACCGGTGCGTGACCGCGTAGGCTGGCGGCGCCATGATCGCTCTACTGCTCGCCCTCGCCGGGTTCGCGTTCATAGATTCGCTCGATCTCCTGCTGGTGGGGGTTACCGCGGCGATCGTCGTGGACAGCAGGCTTGCCCGGAAATCACCGGTACCCGGTGGGGCGAGTTTCATCGCCGGGGTTTTCGCGGTCACCACGACTTTCGGGCTGCTGGCGGTGCTGGGGATCGATTTCCTCACCGATCTGGTGGATTTCGAGCTCACCCCGACCATCCGTACCTGGGGGGCTTTGGCTTTCGGTCTCGTCCTGCTCGTGATCGCCGCCGTGCCTGCCGGTGCGCAGGCCGAACCTCCGGCGTGGACGGTGACCATCCGGCGGCGCCCCTGGCTGCTCGGTATGGCAGGTATGGTCATCGGCCTGGCGCAGGCGCCGACGGCAATTCCGTACCTGGCCGGGTTGGCGTTGATTTCGGCCCGGGACCCGCTGCCGGCGGTGTGGCCGCTGATCGTCATCGCCTATTGCGCGCTCGCGCTGCTACCGCCGCTGGTGGTGCTCGCCCTGGCGACCCGGCGTACGCGGCGGGCTCAGCGTGTGTACCGATCCGTTCTGCGGGTGGTCACGAGTTATGGCCCGTTGTCGGTGCGTATCGTCTTCGTCCTGCTGGGGCTGGGCCTGATCGGGGCCGCGGCCCTCGATTACGAGCATCTCTGGTGACGGGCAGGCCGGCCGGTGGCAGGCGATCAGGTTCCGCTGCGCACGAATACCCCTGCCGCGGCCGCGTGTACCGCGGCCTCCGCCGCGACCTGTGCCGCCTGGTCATCGATCTGGTCGCCACTGGCCAGCAGACGGTAGTACAGCGGTCCCGAAACGGCGGTGAGCACCGCGCGGGGGTCGGTGCCGGGTGGCGCCTCGCCCCGGTCGATGGCGTCGGCGATACAAGGTGACCATTCGGTGAGCCGCACATCGTAGAAACGGCGGAGTGCAACCGCTGCGGCTTCGTCGACGCTCGCGGCGGCGATCACCGCACGGAAGAGGCGGCTCTGCCGGGGGTCGGTGAGGGTTTCGGCGACCAGGCGGGCGTTCGCCGCGAGGTCGCCGCGCAACGAGCCCGTATCCGCGCGCGGTAGTGATTGTTCGGCCATATCGACGAGCAGATCGGCGGTCAGCCCGGCCGGTGTGCGCCAGCGCCGGTAGACCGTTGTCTTCCCTACTTCGGCACGGGTGGCGACCTCGGCCAGGTCGAGCCGCGCGAAGCCGTGTTCGGCAAGCAGGTCGCCGGCCGCCTCGAGTACTGCAGCGCGGACGCGGGCGGTGCGGCCGCCGGGGCGAACCGATCCGGGACCGGCCTCCTCGAGTGTCATAAAGGAACTCCAGTTTCATTTAGTCGTCTATCGGTGTATCTTCGAGTATTAATGACACTGTAGACCCATTAGGAGTCGAGATGGAATACCGCCGCCTGGGAGCCTCCGGCCTGATCGTCCCCGCACTGAGCTTCGGCGCCGGCACCTTCGGGGGTCGCGGGGAACTGTTCGGCGCCTGGGGCGATACCGACGTCGAACAGGCCCGCCGCCTGGTGGATATCAGCCTGGACGCCGGCGTCACGATGTTCGATACCGCCGATGTGTACTCCGACGGAGCCTCCGAGGAGGTGCTCGGCGCCGCCATCCGCGGCCGGCGCGACCGCCTGCTGCTGTCCACCAAGGCGAGCCTGCCCACCGGACCCGGCCCGTTCGATGCGGGTTCGGGCCGGACCCGGCTGATCGGCGCCGTGGAAGCCGCGCTGCGCCGGCTCGGGACCGAACATATCGACCTGTTCCAGTTGCACGCGTTCGACGCCCGGACCCCGGTCGAGGAGGTCCTGCACGCGCTCGACGATCTGGTCCGCGCCGGCAAGATCCGTTACCTGGGCGCCTCCAATTTCGCCGGCTGGCAGCTGATGAAATCGCTGGCCGCCGCCGATCGGCACGGGCTCACCCGCTATATCGCCCACCAGGTGTACTACTCGCTGGCCGGACGCGACTACGAATGGGAGCTGATGCCACTGGGTGTCGCCGAAGGTGTGGGCGCGGTGGTCTGGAGTCCACTCGGCTGGGGCCGGCTGACCGGCAAGATCCGCCGCGGCCAACCGCTGCCCGCGGGCAGCCGGCTGCACCGCACGGCGGAGGCCGGCCCGCCGGTGGACCAGGAACATCTCTACAACGTCGTCGACGCCTTGGACGAGATCGCCGCCGAAACCGGCCGGACGGTCCCGCAGATAGCGCTGAACTGGCTGCTCTCCCGTCCGACGGTCGGCACGGTGATCGTCGGTGCCCGCAACGAGGAGCAGCTACGCCAGAATCTCGGCGCCGTCGGCTGGAAACTCACCGCTGATCAGATCGCGCGGCTGGACGCGGCCAGCGCACTCACTCCGCCCTATCCCTACTACCCTTACTACCGCCTGCCCGATTTCACCCGCCTGAACCCGCCCGCCGTGCCGGTGGCAGCGGTTCAGTAGACGTCACGGACGTAACGCTTCTCGGCCACCAGCTGCTTCTTGAATGCCAGGGCGCCGTCCTCGTCGAGTTTGCCGTGGACGCGGGCGATGCGCAGCAGGGCATCGTCGACATCCTTGGCCATCCGGGCGGCGTCACCGCAGACATAGAAGTGGGCGCCCTCGCGCAGCCACGACCACAGTTCCGCACCGTGTTCGATCATCCGGTGCTGCACGTAGATCCGTTCGCGCTGATCACGGGAGAAAGCCAGATCCAGCCGCGAGAGATGGCCGGTCCGGAACATATCCTCGAGTTCGGTGCGGTAGTAGAAGTTCTGCGCCGCGTGCTGGTCGCCGAAGAACAACCAGTTCTTCCCGGTGGCGCCGAGGGCGCGGCGTTCGTACAGGAAACCCCGGAACGGCGCGATACCGGTGCCCGGGCCCACCATGATCATCGGCACGCTCGGATCCAGCGGTGGCCGGAAATGCGGGGCACGCTGCAGGAAGATCGGTACGGCCGCGGCGGCGCGATCGGCCAGGAAAGTGGAACAGACGCCGCCGCGCCGGGCCGCCGAGCCCGCGATCCGCGGATCGCCGTAGCGGACGATCCCGACGGTCAGCTCTACTTCCCGCGGGCTGACCAGCGGGCTGGAAGAGATCGAATACTGGCGTGGTTGCAGCTTTTTCAGAATGTCGAGCCACTCCACGAGGTCGGCGTGGATCGGGAAATCGCGCAGTACGTCCACCAATTGCCGGTCCCACAGATAGCCGGCCAGTTCGTTGCGGTTATCGCGGCGCAGCAGTTTGGCCAGCCGGTTGCTGGGATTGCGGCCGGCTATGAATTCGAGCAGGTCCCGGGAGACCCGGGCGATATCGAAATGGGTGCGCAGCGCCTGTTCCAGCGGCATCTCGGTATCGCCCGCGGTGACGGTCCGCCCGGCCGCCAAACCCGCCGCGTCGAGGAACTCACCGACCAGCGACGGGCAGTTGCTCGGCCATACCCCGAGTGAATCACCCACCTCGTAGCGTGCGTCCGTATCGCCGAGATCGAAGGCTATCCGCCGGACCTCCTTGGTGGAGTCGGGAATTGTCAGCACCTCGTTGCGGACCAGTGGTGCCGGGACCGGTAGTGCCCTGGTGAACGGAGCCGGCGCCGGATGCCCGGGGTGTACGGGTGCCCCGCGCTCCAGCAGACCCGTCGCGGTGGCCACGCCGGAACCGGTTCGCCCGCTCGGACTCGCGCCGGCGAACCCTCCCTCCGGCCGCGCGAGGATGTCGCCCCCGGGAGCTCGGCCTCCGACGCTGCCGGCTGTGACCGCGGCGAAGCCGTATTCGGTACCCGCGGACCCGGTCGCGCTCGCCCCGAAACCGGCGGCGGGCGTGCCGGATCGGGTGACCGTGCGTGCGGGGAACTCCGCACCGGAGTTCCCGCTGCCGCCGCCCGGCTCCGGGGCGCCGCCGAGTACCGCGATCACCTCGTCGAGCCAGTCCGAACCGGGCCCGGCGAAATCCGGTTCGCAGTCCACCCGCGGTAGCAGCCGGGTCGCGCCACGTTCGGCGAACGCCGTATCGAGCCGCCGGCCGTGGCCGCAGAAATCGTCATAGGAGGAATCGCCCATGGCGAACACCGCGAAACGTACGCCCGTGAGCCGGTTCGCGCTCTCGTCGAGCCGGGTCCAGAAATCGGCGCCGTTGTCCGGCGGGCCGCCGTCGCCGAACGTACTGCTGATCACCAGGACATCGCCCGTCAGCGCGGTGAGGTCGCAGGAATCCATATCGATCGGCCGCGGCCGGTACCCGGATGCGGTGAGCCGCTGCGCCGCGGTGGCTGCGAATTCCTCGGCATTGCCGGTCTGCGAGGCCCACAGCACCGTCACGGCCGGGCTCGGTGGTTCCGGTGCCGCCGAATCCGGATGGCCGGCGCGCGAATACATACCGGCCAGCAGTCCGTCCACCCAGAGCCGGCTCTGCCGCGACACCGGCGCGGTCTCCGGGAGCACCGGCTGCCCCGCCACCGGCAAGGATTGCAGCGCCGCGAGATATCCACCGAGGTAGATCCGCTCGGTTTCGCTGAGGGTGGGGGAGGTCGCCGCATCCAGCCCGAGAATCGTCGCGAGCGGATGGTCCCCGGGGCTCGCCGCGAGTTCTTGCCGGCTGTCGGTAATCGCGGGCGTTTCGGCGGATACCACCGGCGCGACCCGGCGCAGCGCGACGGCGCAGGCCTTGAACTCCGGTTGCAGCGAATCGGCGTCCACCGCGTCGTTGGTGACGGCGTTGACGGTCAGGTATTCGCCCTGTTCGTCGTTCCAGTGGAAGGGCGCGAAACATCCGCCGGGAAGTACCCGGTCGCTGATCCGCACGGGGAGAACGGCGCGGCCGCGCCGGGAGGTGATCTCCACCTGGTCGCCCGCGGCCAGCCCCAGTTCGCGGGCGTTGTCGGGATGGACCTCGGCGAACGGTTCCGGGTTCAGTTTGCCGAGCTTGTCGATCCGGCCCGTCTTGGTCATCGAATGCCACTGATGTTGCAGGCGACCGGTGTTGAGCAGGAACGGGTAGTCGTCATCCGGCATTTCCGCCGGCAACATATGCGGGCGCGGCCAGAAGACCGCTCGCCGGCCAGAGGTGGGGAAGGCCAGGCGTGGCCGGTGCCCGGTGTCGTCGACGAAGGGCTCCCCGCCGGACCCGTCGTTGCGGTAGCGGATCGGGTTGCGGCGCTGTGCCGGGTCCGGGCACGGCCACTGCATGGGGCCCTCGCGCAGCTCGTCGTGACTCATCCCGCGCAGGTCGTAACCGGTGGCCGGATTGGCGAAGCCACGGATCTCGTCGAACACCTCGGCCGCGGAGCCGTATTCGAAACCGGAGAAGCCCATGGCGGTCGCCACCTGGGCGATGAGCTGCCAGTCCGGGCGCGCCGCGCCGGCCGGTTCGACCGACTGCCGCTGCAAGGTCACGGTGCGTTCGGAATTGACCATCGCGGCATCGGCCTCGGCCCACAGTGTGGCGGGTAACAGGAGGTCGGCATAGGTATTGGTGGCGGTATCGGTGTAGGCATCCTGGGTGATCACCAGTTCGGCGGCCTCCAGGCCCGCGATCACCGTTTTGCGATTTGCCACCGTGGCCACCGGATTGGTGCAGATGATCCACGCTGCTTTGATCGTGCCGCCCGCGAGCTGCCGGAACATTTCCACGGTGCCCGGTCCGGCCTCGGCGCGAATGGTTCCCGGCGGTAGATCCCACGCCGTTTCCACGAATGTCCGGTCGGCGGGGGAGAGCACGCTGCGCTGGCCGGGCAGCCCGGGACCCATGTACCCCATTTCCCGGCCGCCCATGGCATTCGGCTGCCCCGTCAGCGAGAAGGGCCCGCTACCCGGGCGGCAGATGGCGCCGGTAGCCAGATGCAGATTGCACAGTGCGTTGGTGTTCCAGGTGCCGTGGGTGGACTGATTCAGCCCCATCGTCCACAGGCTCATCCATTCGCCCGCCGCTCCGATCCAGCGGGCGGCGGTGCGGATATCCGCCTCGGCCAGGCCCGTGATCGCGGCGACCCGATCCGGAGTGTAGGCGGCGAGGAAATCGGGCATTGCGGCCCAGCCCTCGGTGTGCTCGGCGATGAACTGCTCGTCGATATCACCCTCCTCGACCAGCAGGTACAGCAGTCCGTTGAGCAGCGCGAGATCGGTTCCGGGCCGGATCTGCAGGAACAGGTCCGCGCGGGCGGCGGTATCGGTACGCCGCGGGTCCACCACGATCAGCTTCGCGCCGGATTTGAGCCGCTCGGACATGCGCAGGAAGAGGATGGGATGGCAATCGGCCATATTCGCGCCGATGACGAAGAACAGGTCGGCGTGGTCGAGATCGTCGTAGGAACCGGGCGGGCCATCGGCCCCGAGCGACTGCTTGTATCCGGTGCCGGCGCTCGCCATACACAGCCGGGAATTCGCCTCCATGTGCACGGTCCGCAGATACCCTTTGGCGAGTTTCGTCGCCAGGTACTGCGCTTCCAGCGACATCTGCCCGGAGACATACAGCGCGATCGCGTCCGGCCCGTGCTCGTCGAGGATCGCCCGTAACCGCGTCGCGGCCTCGGCCACCGCCTCGTCCACCCCCACCGGCTCCGGTTCGGTCCCGCGCCGGGGCCGGCGGTACGCGGTGGTCATCCGGCCCGGCGTCCGCATCAGTTCGAGGTGGGTGGCGCCCTTCGTGCACAGCCGCCCGGCGTTCGCCGGATGCAGTTTATCGCCACTGACCCGGGCGATCACCGGAGCGCCGGTGGCATCCGGAGTCGTGGTGACCTCGATGCCGCAGCCCACCCCGCAGTACGAGCACGCCGTCCTGATCGTGCCCGCCTCCGCGCCTGACTCGCCCATGCCGTATCCCTCGGACATGTTTCCGATGGTGCCCGCGAGCCGTTTCCTCGGGTTTGCCCGATGTTATCGCCGCATCACATTCCACTTCACCGGCGAAAATCACAGCTGTGAGGAAAATGAACCGGCGTCAGCTCCCGAGCTTGTAGCCGCGGTGCAAGGCGACCACCCCGCCGGTGAGGTTGCGCCATTTCACTCCCGCCCAGCCGGCGTCGGCGACCCGGCGGCCCAGCTGCCGCTGATTCGGCCAGGCCCGGATGGATTCGGCCAGGTAGACGTAGGCGTCCGGATTACTGCTGACTGCCCGCGCGACCCGCGGGAGCGCCTTCATCAGGTACTCCATGTAGATCGTCTTGAACACCGGGATCACCGGGGTGGAGAACTCACAGATCACCAGCCGGCCCCCGGGTTTGGTGACACGCAGCATCTCCCGCATCGCCAGATCGGTATCGGCGACATTGCGCAGGCCGAACGAGATCGTCACCGCGTCGAAGGAGTTGTCGGCGAACGGCAGCGCCATGGCATCACCGGCGACCATCGGGACCTTACGGAACCGTCCCGCGGCGAGCATGCCCTGGGAGAAATCGGCGGCCACGCACCAGGCACCCGATTTGCCCAGTTCCACGGTGGAGACACCGGTCCCGGCCGCCAGATCGAGGATCTGCTCACCGGGACGCGGGGCGATGGCCCTACGGGTCATCCACCGCCAATAGCGATCCTGCCCGGCCGAGATCACGGTATTGGTCAGATCGTATCGTCGCGCCACCCCATCGAACATCGAAGCGACCTCGTGCGGTTGCTTGTCCAGCGAGGCCCGAACCGATTGCGTTTTCGCCACAGCCCGACCCTACTCGGCGCCACTGTCACTTCGGCGGGCCGACCGCGGTCAGATCGGCGGGCCGATCGATGTCACATCGCGGGTCGGATCAGGGGGTTGCCGGCGGCCGATCAGGGTGATGCTGCGGGGCGATTCGTACTCCGGACGCTGTGCGCGCGTGTGACAGCGAGCCGCCAGTGTCCGGTGGCCGACCGGTCGGCCACACTGCTCGTCCGGCCGGCGAGCTCGCCTACATCACCTATCGGGCTACCCGGAGTCCAGCCCAGTGCAGCCGTCCGATCGGCTGCGCGCTCGGCCGGCGGCAGTCGATTCCTCGCGGATCGGCGAGCCGGGCACCGCGTTGCCCTGGCAGGCCGATCAGGCCGAACGCGACAGCTGGTATTCGGTGCCGAGCACGTCGGCGTAGTGACCCATGAGTTCGGTGCACAGGGCCGGCCAGGTGCGATGCAGCACCGATTTCCGGGCGGCTGCACCGAACCGGGCGCGCACCCGGGGATCGCGCAGGGCGGTGACGGCGCCCGGCAGCAGTTCGGTGAATTCCGCGACCGGTAGCAGGTAGCCGTTGCGGCACGGGGCGATGAGGTCGCGTGGGCCGCCGGCGTCGGGACCGATCACGGGAACGCCGCTGGCCAGTGCCTCCTGGACACCCTGGCAGAAGGTTTCGTGTTCGCCGGGGTGCACCATCACATCCAAACTGGCGTAGGCCTGCGCCAATTCGTCGCCGGCGAGTTCACCGGTGAAGATCGCGCCCGGCAGCGTTGCGGCCAGTTTCGGCCGCTGCGGTCCGTCACCGACGATCACCAGTTGAACGTCCGGATCGCGGGCCAGGACCGCGAGCCGCTCCACATGTTTCTCCGGCGCCAGCCGGCCCACGAATCCCACCACGAGCCGATCGTTTCCGCCGAGCCACTCGTCGCGTAGTCGCGGCTGACGGGCCGCCGGGGTGAACCGTGCCGCGTCGACCCCACGCGCCCACCGGTGAACTCGTGGAATCCCGTGCCGGGCCAAACTCTCCGCCGCGGCGCTCGACGGTGCCAGGGTGCGGGCCGCGCCCTCGTGGATGCGCCTGGTCCAGCCCCAGGCCGCGCGCTCGGCCAGTCCCAGTCCGTAGCTCTTGGCGAAACCGGCCACATCGGTCTGGTACACCGCGACCGTGGGCAGGTCCAGTCGTAGCGCGGCGGCCAGACCGCCGGCGCCCAGCAGGAAAGGCGACGCCAGATGCACCACATCGGCGCCGAAATCGTCCAGAATCCGCACCATCCCCGGCTGCGGCAGCCCTACGGGCAGCGAACTGATCTTCGGCACCATCACCGCCGGCACCCGGTGCACCGGGAATCTGCCGTGGTGCCGCGGCGCGGGGGGACGCCCGCGCAGCGTATCGGGCGCGATGACGAATGCCTCGTGTCCGTGGCGGTCCAGATGATCGAGCACCCGCAGGACCGAGTTCACGACGCCGTTCATATTCGGGAGGAAGGACTCGGCAACGATGGCTACGCGCACACGGGTCAGTCTGCGGGGTCGGGGGATCCCGGGACGCGTCGTCGATATGACACCGGATCGAAGATCCGGCGAACACTCATCGAACCGGTTTCCGCACGCAACAGCAGCCACAGAGTGGGCAGCGTCAGCGCCCAGACGGTGGCGAGCACGGACAGCGCCGGCGGTATCGCTACCCGCACATCGCGGCCGGCCACCCGTACCAGGTCGGGGTCGGCGCGGTTGTATTCGACGTTGATGCGTTCGCCCGCGGTCAGGTTGGTCGGGTACAGCACACCCACTTTGGGATTGTGGGTCACACCGTCCGGGGTGACGTACATCACCGCGGATCGCAATCGTCCGGCGGACAGCACCTCACCCGTTGTTTCGCCCTTGTCGGATTCGATCAGGTAATCGTTGCGCCAGGCCGCGAGAACCAGCAGCACCACCAGCACGCTCACCGAAACGGCGGCGATCAGCACGCCGACGCGTATCCGCCGCAGCCGTTCGGCCCGCACCGAAGAATCGGCCGGCGCGGATTCTGTGTGCACATCCCCCGCCGGGGCGGTTTCCGCGGGCTCCGGCTCGGCCGGTTCACCCAGTTCGTGCACGGGATCGGGCGGCTCGGCCACATCAGCTTGGTCGGGCACGCTACCTCCTTCCGGATTCGATCCCTGTCGGCGTCCGCGACCGGGCGGTGCCGGGCGGTTGCCGCGCCGGCGAAAGCCATGAGACCCGGTTGCCGAGGCGGTGCCCGGGTCGCGGCACCGCAACAGCCTAACGGCGTGGCGTCCGGACCTGGGTTCCGGTTGGATCGGGCGTCGAGTTGCCGGTGGCTGAGCACGGCGTCGCCGGAAATAAGGGGGGTATCGCGGGGTGTAGTGGACGGTGGCGGCGAGCACGTCCACTGCGGGTTCGGTGGCGGCTTCAGGACTCGGGGCAGTCCCGCGACGGACGTGCCGACGGTGGTCGCGCCGGTCGGCGCGAATTGCGTAACCCACACCCGGCGGATTCGCGGCACGGGAAGAGTGCGGTGCGAGTCGGAGGGGCATGCACAGGACGTATGCGGTCGAGTTACTCCGATGGCCGAACGGGACCTCGCGTGCGGGGTAATGCTTGTGAAGTGGCGTGCTGTCCACGGCTGGAGCGAGGGGCAGGTGAGTGCGGCAGGTTCGGCTACTGTGGGCGCTCATGGCCCGTAAATTCGGCTTCACGCTGACCTATCCGATCCCGGTCGCCGAACTCCACGCCGCGCTCACCGGGGAAGAACTGTGGCGCGACCGCTTCGCCGGCGCGCAGACAGCCACGCTCGACCTGACCCATCCGGGCGGGCCGGGCACCATCCGGCTCGCGATGAGCGAGAAGATCCGCCCGGACAAGATCCCCGGCATCGTCCGCAAGGTCCTCAAGAGCGATCTGGTCGTCACCCGCGTGGACAACTGGCAGCCGCTGACCGGTGACACCGCCGAGGGCACGTTCGAAGGCACCTCGTCGGCGATCTCCTCGGAGATGACCGGAACCTACCGGCTCCGGTCCGCCGGTGACGGGTCGGAACTGGAGGTCTCCGGTTCGGTGAAGGTCAAGGTCCCCTTGGTCGGCGGCGCCATCGAACCCCTGGCCGAACAGCTGCAGCGGCGAGTGGTGGAAAGCGAACGCAAATTCATCCTGAAATGGTTCGCCGAGCGCGCAAACGCCTGATACGCCTGTGCCGGTTGCCCGGCCCATCCTGCTTCCGCCTGTGAGTATCGCGGGCGGAAGCAGGGACCGCGGGGCCACAACCCCGGTCGCGTCGGTCCGCCGAGGTCATAGTGCCTCAGCGCGCAGGCTGGGTCCGGAGTTCGTCGATCGTCGATGCCTCGCTCCGTGACCGGCGTCCGCACCTCAGAGTTCTTCGCAGGGAGCTTCCATCGCGGCGGACGGGTCGAACTCCTTCGGCTCGACCATGACCAGCCAGTTCCCGGAGTTGTCGCGGAAAACGGCCTCCACACCGTAGGGCCGCTCCGCCGGCGGTTGTACGAAATCCACGCCCTTGGCCGTCAACTCCTTGTAGGCCTGCTGGCAGTCCTTCGTGGTGAGCCCCAGCGAACCGTGGGTGCCGTTGGCCAGTGACCGCCGGATCGCCTCGGCGAGGTTTTCGTCCAGCGGCGGGCCGGGCACCATCAGGGTCACCTCGAGTTCCGGATGGTCCGGTTGGGCCACGGTCACCCAGCGGAAACCGTTGTCGCCCATCTGCACATCGGCCGTCTCCACGAATCCGAGGGTGTCGATGTACCAGTTCTTCGCCTCGGTCTGATCGGTCACGTACACCGTGACCAGCGAAATGTTGGTGATGATCGGGGTCATGAGAGGAGCCTAAGCGCGCCGCGAACGCCGTGGCTTCTCCGAAATTGCGGTGTCCGGGCGGCGGTCGGACAACCCGTGCATGAATACATAACAGCCGGGGATCCGCGGCGCGCCGTCGGCGAATTTCGCCTGGTACTCCGACGGTGAAACCCCCACCAGTTCGGTGAACTTGCGCGAGAACGATCCCAGGCTGGTGTATCCGACGAGCAGGCATACCTCGGTCACCGTCGTATTGGTGGCGCGGAACAGGTCCTGGGCCCGCTCGATCCGGCGCTCGGCCAGATACAGTGCCGGCGTGCGGCCGTAGGTCGCGGCGAAACAGCGCAGGAAGTGATACTTCGAGACCCCCGCAGCCGCGGCCATCCCGTCCAGGTCCAGCGGCTGTGCGTATTCGCGGTCGATGAGATCACGCGCCCGGCGCAGATGCGGGAGCAGATCCTCGGGTACCGGCCGCGCTGCCATGGTGGCCTACCCGAACGGAACGAGTTCGTCGAAACGCATCGACGCGCGCCCGGCGGTACGCCACGCCCGCGCCGTCAGGTCCAGATCCTCATCGGTGACCAGATTGCCCATCACTCGAACTGCGGTACGCTGCAACAGTTTCGAGCGCATCACCGGTGGCCCGCCCACCGGCACCATTCGCGGGTGGGTCGCCAGCCCGGCGATCCGGCGGGCCACCGAGTAGGTGCGCCCGTATTTGCGGCGCAGCACATCCGGCCACAACCGGGTCAGGTCGGGTTCGTCCAGGAGACCGGCGAGTATGTGCCCGCCCTCCAACCCGTAGTCGATACCTTCGCCGTTCAGCGGGTTCACACAACCGGCGGCGTCACCCACCAGCACCCAGTTGCGGCCCGCGATACCGGAGACGGCCCCGCCCATCGGCAGCAGCGCCGAGGACACCGCCCGCAGCGGACCGGTGAGCTCCCATTCGTCGCGACGCTGCGCGGTGTAGTGCTCCAGCAGGGGTTTCAACGCGATATGCGAGGGCCGCTGTTCGGTCGCCAGCGAACCGACGCCGATATTCACCTGACCGTTGGCGAGCGGGAACACCCAGCCGTAGCCGGGGACCAGTTCGCCTTGCGCGTTACGCAGCTCCAGATGCGAGGTGATCCACTGGTCGTCGCTGCGCCCGGACGCTATATAGGCGCGCGCGGCCACCCCGTACGCGTATTTGCGGTGCCAGGTCCGGCCGAGTTTCTTACCCACCGGAGAGCGGACACCATCGGCCACGATCAAGGTCTCACAGCGAATCTCGGCGGTCTGCTCGCCGGTGCGCACCACCACCCCGGCGACCCGGTCACCATCGCGTACCACGTCGACGACCTTGGTGCCGTCGAACATCCGGGCCCCGGATTTCACGGCAGTTTCGCGCAGTTTGTCGTCCAGTTCGGTACGCGGTATCGCACTGCCGTAGGTCGGGAAGGAACCGGCCGGCCACGGCAGCAGCGCCTCGCGGCCGAATCCGGTCATCCGCAAACCGTGGTTGACGGTATGTGCGCGCACCCATTCACCCAGACCCAGATGTTCGAGCTCCGCGGTGGCGCGCGGGGTCAGCCCGTCCCCGCAGGTCTTGTCACGAGGGAACACCGCGGAATCGAGCAGCAGCACATCGCGACCCGCCCGGGCCGCCCAGGCCGCGGATGCGGAACCGGCGGGTCCGGCACCCACTACCAGCACCTGCACGTGTGCGGGCAGCGGCCCCCGGTCGCGATCGGCTGGTGTGGCTTCGGGTGCACCCATGCGGACAATAGTTACAGGCCGCGGTCTGCGATGTCGATGGCGGTACGGTCAATACAGTGACGGTGTTCATGGGCGCTGCGGCATGGACACGCTAGGTTCATCACCGTGGGGTCGGACGCGTCCTTGGGAGAAGGTATGAGCACATCTGCTGTGAGCGAAGCCGGCACGGTGGTGGCGGGGGTGGACCTCGGAGACGCCGCCCTCGCCGCGACAGTGCGCGAGGGGCTCGACCGGGTGGAGGGGTTACTGGTCGAGGAATTGTCGGACGGGGCGTCGTTCCTGCAGGAAGCCGCGCTGCATCTGGCCAGGGCCGGGGGTAAGCGGTTCCGCCCGCTGTTCACCATCTTGACCGGCCAGCTCGGCCCGCGCCCCGACGATCCGGAGCTCATCACCGCGGGCACGGTCGTCGAACTGGTACATCTGGCCACGCTCTACCACGACGATGTGATGGACGAGGCCACCATGCGGCGCGGCGCACCGAGCGTGAATTCGCGCTGGGGTAACAGCGTGGCGATCCTGGCCGGTGACTATCTGTTCGCCCATGCCTCCCGCCTCACCTCCACCCTCGGCCCGGATGCGGTGCGCATCATCGCGGAAACATTCGCCGAACTGGTCACCGGCCAGATGCGCGAAACCATGGGTGCCCGCGAAGCCGCCGATCCCGTCGCGCACTACCTGAAGGTGGTCTGGGAGAAGACGGGTTCGCTGATCGCAGCCTCCGGCCGCTTCGGCGGTACGTTCTCCGGCGCCGATCTCGACCACGTGGAGCGTCTCGCTCGCCTCGGCGACGCGGTGGGCACCGCCTTCCAGATCTCCGACGACATCATCGATATCTCGTCGGTCTCCGCGCAGTCGGGTAAAACCCCCGGCACCGACCTGCGCGAAGGTGTGCATACGCTCCCGGTCCTTTACGCCCTCCGGGATCCCGGCTCCGACGGCGACCGCTTGCGCACCCTGCTGGACCATCCCCTCGAATCGGATGAGGAGGTGGCCGAAGCTCTCGAGCTGCTCGGCCGTTCCCCGGGGATGACGCAGGCCAAGGACAAACTGCGGGAGTACAGCGATATCGCTCACGCGGAACTGAAGGCGCTTCCCGCGGGTCCGGCGAACGATGCCTTGGTGCGGCTGGTCCAGTACACGACCGAGCGGGTCGGCTGAGCCGATTCTTCGTTGCGTCGGCGCACGGGGTTATGGAGGGGGGACCCCTCGCCCCAATCGGTTGCGTGGGGCCTCGGGCGGCTCGGGGCCTGTTACGTGTATCGCTGACCTCGAGGCGCTGCTGGGCAGGGCCGGTTCGGTGCCGCCCGCATTGCCCGGCCCGGGACAGGTTCGGCCCGACGCGCGGCGTGGACGCCGGAACTCCGGCGCCGACTCGGTCGTTGAGCACGTGTAGCGGTTCTGGCCGAAATTCGCGCGTCTGAGCGCGTCACCTATACAGGAGTGCTATGCACGGGCACGGGTTTGCGAATGGGTTCAAAACGTTCGGGCTCATGGTCGGTCTTTCCGCGCTCATCGTGTTGGCGGGCGCAGCGTTCCGGAACACCACCATTCTGGTGATCGCGGTGCTACTCGCCGTGGCGATGAACGGTTATGCGTATTTCAACAGCGATAAACTCGCGCTGAAAGCGATGCGCGCGCAGCCGGTGAGTGAGCTCGAGGCGCCGGTGATCTATCGCATCGTGCGCGAGCTGGCAACCACTGCGCGGCAACCCGTGCCGCGCCTGTACATAAGTCCTACGAATGCGCCGAATGCGTTCGCGACAGGGCGTAATCCGCGCCATGCGGCGGTGTGCTGTACCAGCGGTATCCTGCAGATTCTGGACGAGCGGGAATTGCGGGCGGTGCTCGGGCACGAACTGTCCCACGTCTACAACCGGGATATTCTGATCTCGTCGGTTGCCGGTGCGATGGCGGCGGTGATATCCGGTCTGGCGAATTTCGCCTATTTCGCGGCCGCGTTCGGCGGTAATCGGGGCGGTTCCGGCCCGAATTTCATCGGAGTGCTGCTGGTATCGCTGCTGGGGCCCATTGCCGCGGGCCTGATCAAGATGGCGGTTTCGCGTTCCCGCGAATATCAGGCCGACGAATCGGGCGCGGAGTTGACCGGTGATCCGCTGGCACTGGCTTCGGCGCTACGCAAACTGGAGCGCGGGGTACAGGCGGCGCCGCTGCCGCCCGAACCCCGGCTCACCGCACAATCGCATCTCATGATCGCCAACCCGTTCCGGGCCGGTGATCGGATGGCCCGGTTGTTCTCCACACATCCGCCGATGTCCGACCGGATCGCACGGCTGGAACAGATGGCCGGGCGGCGCTGAGCGGTTCTAGCGGTAGTTCACGAACTGCAGCGCAATTCCGAAATCCTCGCCCTTCAGCAGGGAGATCACGGCCTGCAGATCATCGCGTTTCTTGCTGGTCACGCGCAGTTCGTCGCCCTGGATCTGCGCCTTGACGCCTTTCGGGCCTTCGTCGCGGATCTTCTTGGAGATCTTCTTCGCATGTTCGGCGTCGATGCCCTGGATCAGCGAGCCGGTGACCTTGTAGGTTTTGCCCGACGCGACCGGTTCGCCGGCATCGAAGGCTTTGAGGGAGATATCCCGGCGGATCAGCTTCTCCTTGAAAACCTCGAGTGCGGCTTTGACGCGCTCCTCGGATTCGGCGGTGAGCACCACTTTGTCCTCGCCCGACCATTCGATGCCCGCGCCCGTTCCCCGGAAGTCGTAACGCGTGTTCAGTTCCTTCTCGGCCTGATGCAGCGCGTTGTCGACCTCCTGCCGTTCGACCTTGCTGACGATATCGAATGATGAATCGGCCACACTGCGCTCCTGTTCGCTGTTGGATCACCCTGAGTGCCTACGCAAGCTACCTCGTTCGCGAAGCGGCACAGCATGAGCGGGTCGGGCGATCGTGTCGATCCGTCGATCGGGCGATCTGGCCAGCCGGTTTGCGTTCCGGGTGCGGGTTCGTTGTATTCTGCTCAGCGCACTCGAAAAGTGATCGCGAGATCGCCGGGTGCGGTTCCAGGCAGGTTGCCCGAGCGGCCAATGGGAGCAGACTGTAAATCTGTCGGTGAAAGCCTACGTAGGTTCGAATCCTACACCTGCCACCACGAGCCCCCGCCGGTGAAATCCGGCGGGGGCTCTGTCGTTTCCGGAGTGGCGCCGACCGTTCCGATACAACCGGAAAACGTGCTCTGACCACCCGGTTTGGTGCTGTCGGCGGTAAGTGTGTACTCTCGTTCAAGTCTTCGAGGCAACGGGCGGGAGATCATCCGGTTCCGCTGCGGAGAAGTCGCGCCCCCTTAGCTCAGTCGGTAGAGCGTTTCCATGGTAAGGAAAAGGTCAACGGTTCGATTCCGTTAGGGGGCTCGCCGGATTGCCGGTGGTGTCCGACTCGGCGTTCCAAGCCGCGACGTCGCCGTTGCAGATGGCGCGTAAGGCGGTGTAGCTCAGTCGGTAGAGCAAACGACTCATAATCGTTGTGTCGCCGGTTCAAGTCCGGCCATCGCTACCCATACTGATTGACCCTCTGGTTGACCGGAAAGAAGGCATATCGTGGCCGCGAAGTCCACCGATGTCCGGCCAAAGATCACCTTGGCCTGCGAGCAGTGCAAGCATCGCAACTACATCACCAAGAAGAACCGGCGCAACGACCCGGATCGGCTGGAGCTGAAGAAGTTCTGCCCGAACTGCGGTACGCACCGCGCCCATCGCGAATCCCGCTGACCCTTGGCATGTGGCGTCGCTGCTCCGGTGGCGACGCATCACCTGCCGGGGCGGGCCGGGTGGCGCCGATCGAGACGATATGCGGGTTTCGCATCGTCGTGCTCGCCGCGCCGTGACGCGCCTGTTCGGCTCGCTACAGCTATGGTTTTCTCCTGGGCGGGCCTTCCCGCCCGCTCGCGGTCGGCAATGGGCCGCGGTTTTGATCGGGCGGCTGTGCGGTCTCCCTCTCGGCTACGCCGGCTACCACCTACTGGACTGACGTCCAGCCGCCAAGCAGACTCCGTGCTGCGGGGTCAGATAGGTACAGTCCTCCCGTGACAACGAACACCGGAACAGACGAAGTGGCCGCGATGGAAGCGGAGTTCGATCCCGCCGCCCATGCGGCCGCTATGGTCGGGCACCACTACCGCGTCGACGACTATTACGAGGTCGGCCGCGAGAAGGTCCGCGAGTACGCCCGTGCCGTACAGGACAGCCACCCGGTGCACTGGGACGAAGATATCGCGCTGGAGTACGGCTACGACGGTCTGGTCGCCCCGCTGACCTTCATCTCTCTCGTCGGAATCCTGGCGCAGCGCAAACTCTTCGAGACGGTCGTCACCGGCTACGACCTGAGCCAGATCATGCAGACCGACCAGATCCTGGAATTCCACCGCCCGATCCTGGTGGGTGACCGGTTGACCTGCGATGTCTACCTGCATTCGTTCCGCCAGGCCTTCGGCGGCGACATCATCGTCACCAAGAACATCGTCACCGATCAGCATGACGAGGTGGTGCTCACCACCTACACCACCCTGGTCGGCCGCAGCGGCGGTGATATCGATCCCAACTTGAACGATGCGGTGCGCAAGGTCCTGATGCACGGGATGGAAGCCTCCATGCCGGACCACACGCCCCGCTCGCATCCCGCCCCGCCGGCCCCGGCGGCGGAGAAGGCCGTGGCCACCCGGTTCGCGCGTTCCTTCGACGAAGTCTCCGCCGGCGACGAGCTGCCTACCCGGATCGTGCGGCTCACCCGTGGCGATCTGGTGAACTACGCCGGTGTCTCCGGCGACGCCAACCCCATCCACTGGAGCGACGAGGTCGTGAAGCTGGTGGATCTGGAGACCTGCGTCGGCCACGGCATGCTCTCCATGGGCCTGGGCGGCGGGTTCGTCACGTCCTGGCTGGGCAATCCGGGCGCGGTCAAGGAGTACAACGTCCGGTTCACCAGTCCGGTGTTCGTGAGCGCTACCGAACCGGCCGAGGTCGAGTTCAGCGGCAAGATCAAATCCGTCGATCCGGAAACCCGGACCGCGGTGATCGCCATCGTGGCCAAATCCGGTGGACGCAAGATTTTCGGCCGGGCCACAGCGACTGTCCAGTTGTCCTGACCTGGTCGAGCGCCCCTGATTGGCTTCCGTAGCCAGCCGTGCCGTACACTCGGGTTTCTGGGGTCACCAGCCGATGCGCGCTGCTCTGCAAGGCTGGTTCCAGGCGGGGTTCTCGAGCATCGGCCGCACGGGCTGAGTAGGCTCGGGTCGAACCGGACGAGCCGGTCCCGCCGACGGGGCCGGCATCTGCCGGAGCGGCGCGCGTGTTGTGTGACCACGGCACCGATAATTGAATACCGCAGTGTGGCTGGATCGCACGCAAGTGTCCGGTTCGGCCGAAGGGGCGTAGCTCAAATGGCAGAGCAGCGGTCTCCAAAACCGCAGGTTGCAGGTTCAAGTCCTGTCGCCCCTGCCCAGGATGCCCGGCGATGAGAGAGGATCGACGTGACCGACGAGCGGGATGACACCGCCGCCGCGCAGCGGCCGAGCGGAAAGCGCTCCGCTCGGCGGGGTCGGTCCGCCACGTCGGGCGCGTCCGATACCGGTTCGATCGCGACCATCGATCGGGCGGCGCGTAAGGACGAGAAGAAGTCCGGCCGAGCCGATCGGGAGCGGTCCCGGAATCCGTTCAAGCGTTTGTTCAAGTTCCTGCGTGAGGTGATCGCGGAACTGCGGAAGGTTATCTGGCCCAACCGGAAGCAGATGATCACCTATACGACCGTTGTTCTGGTGTTCGTGATCTTCATGGTCGCGTTCATCAGCGGGTTGGATCTGGCGTTCATCAAGGGTGTCGACTGGTTGTTCGGCTAGCCAGGCGATATCGGCGCCGGTGCCCCGATCCGCGCCCGCGGGCCGGACGCCAGACAAGACCGCCGCGCCCGAACCCGGCACGCAGAGGATGCACGTGACGACACAGGAAGCGAGTGCCCAGTGAGCACCCCGGAGAACGACACCACCGACGAGTTCCCGGTCGACGATCAGACGGCCGAGGAGGCCGCTGTACACGTCGAGGAGCCGGCGTCCGATGCCGCGCCCGAGGCTGCCGACGAGGCCGCACCCGCATCCGCCGAGGAAGACGAGCCGGATCCGGTCGAGCAGATGAAGGCCGTGCTGCGGCGTGCTCCCGGCGATTGGTATGTCATCCACTCCTACGCCGGCTACGAGAACAAGGTGAAGACCAACCTCGAGACCCGTGTGCAGAACCTGGACCTGGAGGATTACATCTTCCAGGTCGAGGTGCCCACGGAAGAGGTCACCGAGATCAAGAACGGTCAGCGCAAGAGCGTCAACCGCAAGGTGCTGCCGGGTTACATCCTGGTCCGGATGGATCTGAACGACGAGTCCTGGGGCGCGGTGCGTAACACCCCCGGCGTCACCGGATTCGTCGGTGCGACCTCGCGCCCCTCGCCGCTGACCATCAACGAAGTGGTGAAATTCCTGGTCCCGGCCTCCCAGCAGAAGAAGGCGCCCGCGCCCGCTGCTGCCGCGACTTCTTCGGAAACCGCCGGCGAGACCCCGGCCAAACCGGCCATCGAGGTCGATTTCGAGGTCGGCGAATCGGTCACGGTGATGGACGGCCCGTTCGCGACGCTGCCCGCCACCATCTCCGAGGTCAACGCCGAACAGCAGAAGCTCAAGGTGCTGGTCTCGATCTTCGGTCGCGAGACGCCGGTCGAGCTGGAATTCACCAAGGTCGCCAAGATCTAGCGGCGGCGCCTGTGCCTCCCGGGGCGGTTGTGTCCCGGGCCGGACCTTGCAGAGCGCAAGGAACACCACACAACTAGGAAAGAAAGATGCCCCCCAAGAAGAAGAAGCTCGCCGGGATCATCAAGCTTCAGATCCAGGCCGGCGCGGCGAATCCGGCTCCGCCGGTGGGCCCGGCGCTCGGTCAGCACGGCGTCAACATCATGGAGTTCTGCAAGGCCTACAACGCCGCGACCGAATCGCAGCGCGGCAATGTGGTGCCGGTCGAGATCTCGGTGTACGAGGATCGGTCCTTCGACTTCAAGCTGAAGACCCCGCCTGCCGCCAAGCTGCTGCTGAAGGCTGCCGGTGTGCAGAAGGGTTCGCCCGAGCCGCACCGCAACAAGGTCGCCACGGTGACGATGGATCAGGTGCGCGAGATCGCCAAGACCAAGCAGGAAGATCTGAACGCCAACGATATCGATCAGGCGGCCAAGATCATCGCCGGCACCGCGCGCTCGATGGGTATCACTGTCGAAGGCTGAGCGTCAGCGCCGGAGGCGGTAGCGCAGCGTAACCACGCAGGCGTAGCGAAGCCTTCCATCAGGCACTGAGGCTGAGGGTCGTCGTCGATCCTGCATTCGGTGGGAGGGCCGGCCAGGCCCGATAACCACAGCTGAACCACGGACAAGGACAGAGAAACATGGCAAAACGAAGCAAGGCGTATCTCGCCGCGGCCGAGAAGGTCGATCGCGACAAGCTGTACTCCCCGCTGGCCGCCGCGCGGCTGGCCAAGGAGACCTCCACGACCAAGACCGATGCGACCGTCGAGGTCGCCGTGCGGCTCGGTGTGGATCCCCGTAAGGCCGATCAGATGGTGCGCGGCACGGTGAACCTGCCGCACGGTACCGGTAAAACCGCCCGCGTCATCGTGTTCGCGGCCGGTGAGAAGGCCGCCGAGGCCGAGGCTGCCGGTGCGGACGCCGTCGGCGCCGAGGACCTGATCGAGCGGATCCAGGGCGGCTGGCTGGACTTCGACGCCGCGATCGCCACCCCCGACCAGATGGCCAAGGTCGGCCGGATCGCGCGTGTCCTGGGCCCGCGCGGCCTGATGCCGAACCCGAAGACCGGTACGGTCACCACCGATGTGACCAAGGCGGTCAACGACATCAAGGGTGGCAAGATCAACTTCCGCGTCGACAAGCAGGCCAACCTGCACTTCGTCATCGGTAAGGCGTCCTTCGACGACAACAAGCTGGTGGAGAACTACGGCGCCGCGCTGGACGAGATCCTGCGGGCCAAGCCGTCGACGGCCAAGGGGCGTTACGTCAAGAAGGTGACGGTTTCGACGAACACCGGACCGGGCATCCCGGTGGACCCGAACCGCACCCGCAACCTCCTCGACGAGGACGCGACTGCGTAAGGCGCTCGGCAAGTACATCGATAGCGGTGGGAACGGGACAACCGTTCCCACCGCTATCGTCGTTTCGGAGCCGTCGGATGGGCCGTTTTGCCAGGACAGGGCTCCAGCAGGTACGCTTATGCAGGTTGTCGACCAGTTCGACACCACCCAATCTGTTCTACCGAAGACCGTAGGTCTGCCGGTCCCGTATGGGATCGGCCGAAGGTCCGGCGAGAGTGCCGGCGGCCCACGCAGGGAGAGCCGAGGCCGGTAGTGAGCACAGGATCATCACTGTGCCGGATACTTTTTCGCGCCCCGGAACGCTCTGCGTTCGGGGCGCTTGTTCTTTCGCCGGCCCCTGATGCGGTAGGGCAATCCCGAACCGACATCAGAGAGGAGGCGAAGTATGGCGAAACCCGAGAAGGTTACCGCGGTCGCGGAGATCACTGAGCAGTTCAAGGGCTCGACGGCAGCAGTTATCACGGAATACCGTGGCCTGTCCGTCGGTGCCCTCACCGAACTGCGCCGTGCGCTCGGTGCCGACACCACGTACTCCGTCGCCAAGAACACCCTGGTGAAGCGCGCCGCGGCCGAGGCCGGTGTGGAGGGCCTGGACGATCTGTTCGTCGGACCCACCGCGATCGCGTTCATCTCCGGTGAACCCGTCGAGGCGGCCAAGGCGCTCAAGACCTTCGCCAAGGATCACAAGGCGCTGGTCATCAAGGGCGGCTACATGGACGGTGCGCCGCTGTCCGTGTCCGAGGTCGAGCGGATCGCCGATCTGGAGTCCCGCGAGGTGCTGCTGGCCAAGCTGGCCGGTGCCATGAAGGGCAACCTGGCCAAGGCCGCCGGTCTCTTCAACGCTCCTGCTTCGCAGGTGGCCCGCCTGGCCGCCGCGCTGCAGGACAAGAAGCAGGCCGAAGGTGGAGACGCCGCCGCGGAGTGACACCTTCCGCATTTCCCGCGGAACGGTCGATCCCGGCTCGCCCGCACAGACATTCACTATCGAAAGGAAACAACAATGGCCAACGTTGACGAGCTGCTCGAAACCTTCGGCAACATGACCCTGCTCGAGCTGTCGGACTTCGTGAAGAAGTTCGAGGACAAGTTCGAGGTCACCGCTGCTGCTCCGGTCGCCGTCGCGGCCGCCGGTGCTGCCCCGGCCGCCGCCGAGGCCGCCGAGGAGCAGGACGAGTTCGACGTCATCCTCGAGGGTGCCGGCGATAAGAAGATCCAGGTCATCAAGGTGGTCCGCGAGATCGTTTCCGGCCTGGGCCTGAAGGAAGCCAAGGACCTCGTCGAGGGCGCCCCGAAGCCGATCCTGGAGAAGGTGGCCAAGGAAGCCGCCGACGCCGCCAAGGAGAAGCTGGAAGGCGCCGGCGCCAAGGTTTCGGTCAAGTAATTCCGAGCTGTGGCTACTGAGCGTGGGCGAGGGCCCTGCGTGGTGGCGCTTCGCTGCCGCCTCCGGTCCTGACCGGTCCACGCTGCGGCATCAGAAATGGGCGGTTCCTGCGGGAGCCGCCCATTTTTTTTGTTTGCTGGTTAACCGCGATTCTGCGGTGTGGGGACCTCCGGTGATGGTTACTCTTCAGTCAGGTCGGGTGTGTTACCGCGGTCCCATGAGTTACAGTGGCCGGACCCACTGTGACGTGACGCACCGCTACCGGGTCAGCGGTGCAAAGTGGGTAGCTCGCTGAGAAATGTGGAGGTTGGCGTGGGCGTCGAGGTCAGGACCGAGGGTGCAACCAAGTCGTTCGGTTCACAGCGGATTTGGCAGGACGTTTCTATAACCCTGCCTGCCGGTGAGGTCAGCGCGCTGCTGGGCCCGTCGGGTACCGGTAAGTCCGTATTCCTGAAATCGCTCATCGGCCTGCTGCGGCCGGAGCGTGGATCCATTTTCATCGGTGGTACCGATATCACCACTTGTTCGAACAAGGAGCTCTACGAGATCCGCAAACTGTTCGGCGTGCTGTTCCAGGACGGCGCGTTGTTCGGTTCGATGAATCTCTTCGACAACGTGGCTTTCCCGCTGCGCGAGCACACCAAGAAATCGGAGTCCGAGGTCCGCAAGATCGTCATGGAGAAGCTGGAAATGACCGGCCTCCTCGGCGCCGAGGGCAAACTGCCCGGCGAGATCTCCGGCGGTATGCGTAAACGTGCCGGTCTGGCGCGCGCGCTGGTGCTCGATCCGCAGATCATCCTGGTCGACGAGCCCGACTCGGGCCTGGATCCGGTGCGTACTTCGTATCTCAGCCAGTTGCTGATCAATATCAACGCCCAGATCGACGCCACGATCCTGATCGTGACGCACAACATCAACCTGGCGCGGACGGTACCCGACAACATCGGCATGCTCTTCCGCCGCCAGCTGGTGATGTTCGGCCCCCGTGAGGTGCTGCTGACCAGTGATGAGCCGGTGGTGAAGCAGTTCCTCAACGGTCGCATGATCGGGCCCATCGGTATGTCCGAGGAGAAGGACGAAGCCCAGATGGCGCGCGAGCAGGCCCTCGTGGACGCCGGGCACCATCACGGCGGAGCCGAAGAGGTCGAGGGCATCATCCCGCAGATGAAGGCGGAGCCCGGTATGCCGGTACGGCAGGCCGTCCAGCGGCGGAAGAACCGGGTGCGCGAGATCATGCACACCCTGCCGCACGCCGCGCAGTCCGCCATCCGCGAATCGCTCGACGAGGCGGACGAGACGATGGTCATGTCCTACAACTCCGGGCAGCAACTCGGTGCGGGTGATCAAGGTAACGATTTCCCGGGTTCGGACTTCGACACCATGCAGTACCCCAAGGTCTGATCAGCTCGCTGGCGAGAAGCAGCGCGTCGGGTTTCGCACCCGGCGCGCTGTTCGTTTTCCTCGCCCGGGCGACGCGCTCGCGCCGCACCGGCCCGTGTCGGGACCGTTGCCGGTGATCTTGTAGTGCGACAGGCGATCCGGCAGACCACCAGGTCGGCACGGGCACTTGACGAGTTTCGCCGGACCAGTCACGCTATTGGAGGCAGCATCAGTTGCCTCGGTAGTGCACGACCACCCACGCCGAATCGCCTGCCTCGGCGGCCCGGCCGTGGCCCGGAACGCAGCCAGCGAAACCGGCCCGGCGCGTCAGCCGCGCAGCGGTTCGTGGGGGTGGTACTTTGACACCTCCGTATAGGTAGGTGTAGGTTTGGACGTTGCGCTGGCTGCCTCCTGTCCATACCTTGATCGCACTACGAAAGTTCCACCCTTCCGGTGTTGCTTCCGTTGTTTGCTGTTCGAGTCTCGTTCGGGTCGTGACCAGCGAGAATCCCAAAATGTAGCAGACAAGCGACGGTCGCGGACCACCACGCGACGCGCGTGAGGTGCTGGAAGGACGCATCTTGGCAGTCTCCACCCAGACAAGCGCCAATACGAAGCTGGGAGTTTCCGGAGGTATCCCCGGGGCTCCGTTGCGGGTGTCTTTCGCGAAGCTCCGGGAGCCGCTGGAGGTGCCCGGACTTCTCGATCTACAAACGGAATCTTTCGCCTGGCTGGTCGGCACGCCGGAATGGCGTGAGCGGGCAGCCGCTCGCGGCGACGGCGGGCTGGTCGGCGGGCTCGAAGAAGTCCTCGAGGAGCTCTCTCCGATCGAGGATTTCTCGGGCTCGATGTCCCTGTCCTTCTCCGATCCACGCTTCGAAGAGGTCAAGGCCTCTCTCGACGAGTGCAAAGACAAGGACATGACCTACGCGGCGCCGTTGTTCGTCACCGCGGAGTTCATCAACAACAACACCGGCGAGATCAAGAGCCAGACGGTCTTCATGGGTGATTTCCCGATGATGACCGATAAGGGCACCTTCGTCATCAACGGCACCGAGCGTGTCGTGGTGTCCCAGCTGGTCCGTTCGCCGGGCGTCTACTTCGACCAGTCGGTCGACAAGAGCACCGAAAAGGATCTGCACAGCGTCCGGGTCATTCCGAGCCGCGGCGCCTGGCTGGAGTTCGATGTCGACAAGCGCGATACCGTCGGTGTGCGCATCGACCGTAAGCGCCGTCAGCCGGTCACCGTTCTGCTCAAGGCCCTCGGCTGGACCAACGAGGAGATCGCCGAGCGTTTCGGCTTCTCCGAGATCATGATGTCCACCCTGGAGAAGGACAACACCGCCGGCCAGGACGAGGCACTGCTCGATATCTACCGGAAACTGCGTCCGGGCGAGCCGCCGACCAAGGAATCCGCGCAGACCCTCCTCGAGAATCTGTTCTTCAAGGAGAAGCGCTACGACCTGGCCCGGGTCGGCCGGTACAAGGTCAACAAGAAGCTGGGCGTGAACGCCGGCGTCCCGGTGACCGGTTCGGTGCTGACCAAGGACGATATCGTCGCCATCATCGAGTATCTGGTTCGTCTGCACCAGGGTGATCGCACGATGACGGTCCCCGGCGGCGTCGAGGTCCCGGTCGAGGTCGACGATATCGATCACTTCGGTAACCGTCGTATCCGTACCGTCGGTGAACTGATCCAGAACCAGATCCGCGTGGGCCTGTCCCGGATGGAACGTGTCGTGCGTGAGCGCATGACCACCCAGGACGTCGAGGCCATCACGCCGCAGACCTTGATCAACATCCGTCCCGTCGTGGCGGCGATCAAGGAATTCTTCGGCACCTCGCAGCTGTCGCAGTTCATGGACCAGAACAACCCGCTGTCCGGCCTGACCCACAAGCGCCGCCTCAACGCGCTGGGTCCGGGCGGTCTGTCGCGTGAACGCGCCGGCCTCGAGGTCCGCGACGTCCACCCGTCGCACTACGGCCGCATGTGCCCGATCGAGACCCCGGAAGGCCCGAACATCGGCCTGATCGGCTCGCTCGCGGTGTATGCGCGGGTCAACCCGTTCGGCTTCATCGAGACCCCGTACCGGAAGGTCATCGATGGCCTGGTCACCGACGAGGTCGTGTACCTGACCGCCGACGAAGAGGACCGGCACACCCGTGCCCAGGCCAATTCGGTGGTCGGCGCCGACGGGCGTTTCGTCGACGATCGCATCCTGGCCCGTAAGGGCAACGAGGAGATGGAGTTCGTCTCCCCGGCAGAGGTCGACTACATGGATGTCTCGCCGCGCCAGATGGTGTCGGTGGCGACCGCCATGATCCCGTTCCTCGAACACGACGACGCCAACCGTGCCCTCATGGGCGCGAACATGCAGCGCCAGGCCGTGCCGCTGATCCGTTCCGAGGCGCCCGTGGTGGGTACCGGTATGGAACTGCGCGCCGCGGTCGACGCCGGCGATGTGGTCGTGAACGAGAAGCCCGGTGTGGTGGAGGAGGTTTCCGCCGACTACATCACCGTCATGCACGACGACGGCACCCGCCGCAGCTACCGGATGCGTAAGTTCGCCCGCTCCAACCAGGGCACCTGCGCCAACCAGCGGCCGATCGTGGACGAGGGCCAGCGGGTCGAGTTCGGTCAGGTCCTGGCCGACGGGCCGTGCACCGAGAACGGTGAGATGGCGCTGGGCAAGAACCTGCTCGTCGCGATCATGCCGTGGGAAGGCCACAACTACGAGGACGCGATCATCCTGTCGCAGCGCCTCGTGGAGGACGACGTCCTCACCTCGATCCATATCGAAGAGCACGAGATCGACGCCCGCGATACCAAGCTGGGCGCCGAGGAGATCACCCGGGATATCCCGAACGTCTCCGACGAAGTGCTGGCCGATCTGGACGAGCGGGGCATCGTGCGTATCGGTGCCGAGGTCCGCGACGGCGACATCCTGGTCGGCAAGGTCACCCCGAAGGGCGAAACCGAGCTGACCCCCGAGGAGCGGCTGCTGCGCGCGATCTTCGGTGAGAAGGCGCGCGAGGTGCGCGATACCTCGCTGAAGGTGCCGCACGGCGAATCCGGCAAGGTCATCGGTATCCGGGTGTTCTCCCGCGAGGACGACGACGATCTGCCTCCGGGCGTGAACGAGCTGGTCCGGGTGTACGTCGCGCAGAAGCGCAAGATCCAGGACGGCGACAAGCTGGCCGGCCGCCACGGCAACAAGGGTGTTATCGGCAAGATCCTGCCGACCGAGGATATGCCGTTCCTGCCGGACGGCACCCCGGTCGACATCATCCTGAACACCCACGGTGTGCCGCGTCGTATGAATATCGGCCAGATCCTGGAAACCCACCTCGGCTGGATCGGCAAGGCGGGCTGGAAGGTCGATATCGCCACCGACGGCACCCGCCCGGATTGGGCGCAGGCGCTGCCCGAGCAGATGCTGGGTGCCCCGGCCGACTCCAATATCGCCACCCCGGTGTTCGACGGTGCGCGTGAGGAGGAGCTGACCGGTCTGCTCGCCTCGACCCTGCCCAACCGCGACGGTGAGCGCATGGTCAACGACGACGGTAAGGCAGAGCTGTTCGACGGCCGGTCCGGCGAACCGTTCCCGTATCCGGTGGCCGTCGGCTATATGTACATCCTGAAACTGCACCATCTGGTCGACGACAAGATCCACGCCCGCTCGACCGGCCCGTACTCGATGATCACGCAGCAGCCGCTGGGTGGTAAGGCGCAGTTCGGTGGTCAGCGTTTCGGCGAAATGGAATGCTGGGCCATGCAGGCCTACGGCGCCGCCTACACCCTGCAGGAACTGCTGACCATCAAGTCCGACGACGTGGTGGGCCGCGTGAAGGTCTACGAGGCGATCGTCAAGGGCGAGAACATTCCGGAGCCGGGCATTCCGGAATCGTTCAAGGTTCTGCTCAAGGAACTCCAGTCGCTATGCCTCAATGTCGAGGTGCTGTCCTCCGACGGTGCCGCGATCGAGATGCGCGACGGCGACGACGAGGACCTGGAGCGGGCGGCGGCCAACCTGGGCATCAACCTGTCCCGGAACGAAGCGGCCACCGTCGACGATCTGGCGAACTAGGGCGTCGGCCGGGTGCCGTAGTCACGACTCGGCACCCGGCTGGTGCGTTCGAACCAATAGAGAACTTTTGCTCGTATTCGACCCGCACAGGGGAAAGGAAGTTACGTGCTAGACGTCAACTTCTTCGATGAACTCCGGATCGGCCTGGCCACCGCCGAGGACATCCGTAACTGGTCCTACGGCGAGGTTAAGAAACCGGAGACCATCAACTACCGCACGCTCAAGCCGGAGAAGGACGGCTTGTTCTGCGAAAAGATCTTCGGTCCCACCCGGGACTGGGAGTGCTACTGCGGTAAGTACAAGCGCGTCCGCTTCAAGGGCATCATCTGTGAACGCTGCGGCGTCGAGGTGACCCGCGCCAAGGTGCGCCGTGAGCGGATGGGTCATATCGAACTGGCCGCCCCGGTCACCCACATCTGGTACTTCAAGGGTGTGCCGAGCCGGCTCGGTTACCTGCTCGACCTGGCGCCGAAGGATCTGGAAAAGATCATCTACTTCGCCGCCTATGTCATCACGGCTGTCGACGACGAGATGCGGCACAACGAGCTGTCGACCCTCGAAGCCGAGATGGAGGTCGAGAAGAAGACCGTCACCGATCAGCGCGACGCCGACCTCGAGGCCCGGGCCCAGAAGCTCGAGGCCGACCTGGCCGAGCTGGAGGCCGAGGGCGCCAAGTCCGATGTCCGCCGCAAGGTGAAGGACGGTGGCGAGCGCGAGATGAAGCAGCTCCGCGACCGCGCCCAGCGGGAGCTGGACCGGCTCGAGGAGATCTGGAACACCTTCACCAAGCTGGCCCCCAAGCAGCTGATCGTGGACGAGGTGCTCTACCGCGAACTGCAGGACCGCTACGGCGAGTACTTCACCGGCGCGATGGGTGCGGAATCCATCCAGAAGCTGATGGAGAACTTCGATATCCAGGCCGAGGCCGAGAACCTGCGCGAGACCATCCGCAGCGGTAAGGGTCAGAAGAAGCTGCGCGCGCTCAAGCGGCTCAAGGTCGTGGCTGCCTTCCAGACCAACGGCAACTCGCCGATGGGCATGGTGCTCGATGCCGTTCCGGTGATCCCGCCGGAGCTGCGGCCGATGGTTCAGCTCGACGGTGGCCGGTTCGCCACCTCCGACCTGAACGACCTCTACCGTCGCGTGATCAACCGCAACAACCGCCTCAAGCGACTGATCGATCTCGGTGCGCCCGAGATCATCGTCAACAACGAGAAGCGGATGCTGCAGGAGTCCGTGGACGCGCTGTTCGACAACGGCCGTCGTGGCCGGCCTGTCACCGGCCCGGGTAACCGCCCGCTGAAGTCCCTGAGCGATCTGCTCAAGGGTAAGCAGGGCCGGTTCCGTCAGAACCTGCTCGGTAAGCGCGTCGACTACTCCGGTCGTTCGGTCATCGTCGTCGGTCCGCAGCTGAAACTGCACCAGTGCGGTCTGCCGAAGCTGATGGCGCTGGAGCTCTTCAAGCCGTTCGTGATGAAGCGGCTGGTCGACCTGAACCACGCGCAGAACATCAAATCCGCGAAGCGGATGGTGGAGCGGCAGCGGCCGCAGGTGTGGGATGTGCTCGAAGAGGTCATCGCCGAGCATCCCGTGCTGCTGAACCGTGCGCCGACCCTGCACCGCCTCGGTATCCAGGCCTTCGAGCCGCAGCTGGTGGAAGGTAAGGCCATCCAGCTGCACCCGCTGGTCTGTGAGGCGTTCAACGCCGACTTCGACGGTGACCAGATGGCCGTGCACCTGCCGCTGTCGGCGGAGGCGCAGGCCGAGGCCCGCATCCTGATGCTGTCCTCGAACAACATCCTGTCGCCGGCGTCCGGCCGCCCGCTGGCCATGCCCCGCCTGGACATGGTGACCGGCCTGTACTACCTGACCCGCTTCGACGAGGGCGCCAAGGGCGAGTACCAGCCGGCCACCGCCGACGGGCCGGAGACGGGCGTGTACTCCTCGCCGGCCGAGGCGCAGATGGCGGTCGATCGTGGTGAGCTGACCGTGCGGTCGAATATCAAGGTTCGGCTGACCGACCAGCGTCCGCCCAAGGACATCGAAGCGGAGCTGTTCCCGGAGGGATGGCGGCGCGGCGACGCGTGGACCATCGAGACCACGCTGGGCCGGGTGCTGTTCAACGAACTGCTGCCCGGGGACTACGCGTTCATCAACGAGCCGATGCCCAAGAAGCGGCAGGCGACGATCATCAACGATCTCGCCGAGCGGTACCCGATGATCGTGGTCGCGCAGACCGTCGACAAGCTCAAGGACGCCGGCTTCTACTGGGCCACGCGTTCGGGTGTCACCGTCTCCATGTCGGACGTGCTCGTTCCGCCGGAGAAGGCCGAGATCATGGAGCGCTACGAAGCGCAGTCCGATCAGATCGAGAAGAAGTACCAGCGTGGTGCGCTCGATCATCAGGAGCGCAACAACGCCCTGGTCAAGATCTGGCAGGAAGCGACCGAAGAGGTCGGTAAGGCGCTGCGCGCGCACTATCCGGCCGATAACCCGATCATCACGATCGTCGATTCGGGCGCTACGGGTAACTTCACCCAGACCCGTACCCTCGCGGGTATGAAGGGCCTGGTGACGAACCCGAAGGGTGAGTTCATCCCGCGGCCGATCAAGTCCTCGTTCCGTGAGGGCCTGACCGTTCTCGAGTACTTCATCAACACCCACGGTGCTCGTAAGGGTCTGGCCGATACCGCCCTGCGTACCGCCGACTCGGGTTACCTGACCCGTCGTCTGGTGGACGTCTCGCAGGACGTGATCGTGCGCGAAACCGACTGCTCCACCGAGCGCGGCATCGTCGTGCATATCGCGGAGAAGCAGCCGGACGGCACCATGATCCGCGACCCGCACGTGGAGACCTCCGCCTACGCCCGGACGCTCGCGTCCGACGCGGTGGACACTGCCGGCAACGTGGTGGTGGGCAAGGGTGCCGATCTCGGCGACCCGGCCATCGAGGCGCTGCTGGAAGCCGGTATCACCGAGGTCCGGGTCCGCTCCGTGCTGACCTGCGGCACCGGCACCGGTGTCTGCGCGGTCTGCTACGGCCGTTCGATGGCAACCGGCAAGCTGGTCGATATCGGCGAGGCCGTCGGTATCGTCGCCGCCCAGTCCATCGGTGAGCCCGGTACCCAGCTGACCATGCGTACCTTCCACCAGGGTGGTGTCGCGGGTGACGACATCACCGGTGGTCTGCCGCGTGTGCAGGAGCTGTTCGAGGCGCGTGTGCCCAAGGGCAAGGCGCCTATCGCCGAGGTGTCGGGCCGGATCCGGCTGGAGGACGACGACCGCTTCTACAAGATCACCATCATCCCCGATGACGGTGGCGACGAAGTGGTCTACGACAAGCTGTCCAAGCGTCAGCGTCTGCGTGTCTTCAAGCACGACGACGGTACCGAGCGTCTGCTGTCCGACGGCGATCACGTCGAGGTCGGCCAGCAGTTGCTGGAAGGCGCGGCGGATCCGCACGAGGTGCTGCGCGTGATGGGTCCCCGGCAGGTGCAGATCCACCTGGTCCACGAGGTCCAGGAGGTCTACCGCTCGCAGGGTGTGTCGATCCACGACAAGCACATCGAGGTCATTGTCCGCCAGATGCTGCGCCGGGTGACGATCATCGATTCGGGCGCCACCGAGTTCCTGCCCGGTTCGCTCACCGAGCGTGCCGAGTTCGAGGCGTCCAACCGCCGGGTCGTCGCCGAGGGCGGCGAGCCTGCGGCCGGCCGTCCGGTGCTGATGGGTATCACCAAGGCGTCGCTGGCCACCGATTCGTGGCTGTCGGCGGCGTCCTTCCAGGAGACCACCCGAGTGCTGACGGATGCGGCGATCAACTGCCGCTCCGACAGGCTCATCGGCCTCAAGGAGAACGTGATCATCGGTAAGCTGATCCCGGCCGGTACCGGTATCAACCGGTACCGCAACATCCAGGTCCAGCCGACCGAAGAGGCCCGTGCCGCGGCGTACGCGGTGCCGTCCTACGACGACACCTACTACAGCCCCGAGGGCTTCGGCGCCACCACCGGTGCCGCGGTTCCGCTGGACGACTACGGGTTCAGCGATTACCGGTAGTCGGTTCGTTCGGTAACACCCACATCGGCCCCGCACCGTTTCGGTGCGGGGCCGATTGCGTTCGTGCCGACCGGCCGGAGCGGAGGCCGGCCACAGCCGGTTGCGGCGCTTGCCGGTGAATCCGGTGCGGATCCGGCCCCTGTGGTACTCAGTTGTCGCAGAAGCGAGTACAGGACCGTTGCCGGGTTTCACTTGCACGCTTAGCGGGCGTGGGGGCGGGGACTATGCGGTTTACTCGGCGGTCGTGTACCGCTGTAGCCCATCGAAGAGGGCATTCAGTCCGAATGCGTAACTGCTGTCGGGGCTTTCGTTGTACCCGGTACCGGCGGCGGATTCGATGCGGGCACGTAGGCGGGGGAAACGGCGGGCGACCTCGGTGGCGGAGTCGAGGGCTTCGGTGAGTTGCGCGTCCGGATCGGCGCCTTTGGCGGAAAGGCGCCGACGCAGCGAGATATTCGCCGCCGCGCCCACGGCATTGCCGAGGACGAACATGAAGACCGTGGCCGCGGCGCGGTCGGCTTCGGCGGGCGCGAAGCCGGCGTTGTCGTAGACGGCGAGGGCATGGTCGTCGTGGCGGGACTTGTTGTCGCCGTACAGCAGATACGACGCCTGTGCCTGTACCAGCCAAGGATGCCGGTTCATCATCTCGTACATGCCGATGGCCATGGCTTCCGCTGCCGTGCGCCAGCCCATGGTGTCGAGGTCAGGCAGGGTTATTTCGGCCCAGACCTCGTCGGCGGCGAGGCGGACCAGGTTGTCCTTGTTCTGGACGTGCCAGTACATCGCGGTGGGAGCGGCATCGAGTCGTTTGCCCAGGCTCCGCATATTGAGTCCGTCGAGGCCTTCCTCGTCGAGGAGTTGGATGGCGGTGCCGACGATCTGTTCGCGGGTGAGGGTATCGCGGGGCATAAAACGACTCTAACGGGCTGTCGACCCTTCTTGCACAAAGTTCAAGAGATCTATTGCACTTAGTTCAAGTGGCGCGATACGTTACTTTTACTTAGTTCAAGTCGGCGCCGCTTGCGCCGCTGGAAGGGAACCGGCCATGAACGTCCTCATCGCCACACTGGCCGCGGCCGTCGCCGCAGCGTTCGTCAGCATGCCGTTGGTCCGGCACCGGTACGGTGCGACGGCCATGGCCTGCGCGCAGAACGAACTGGCACGCCAAGGTGTGCGCACCACGGCGTTGCGTGAAAACGGTATGCGCTTCGACGCCAGCGGGCACGAATCGGCCGCGCCGATCGGCATCGCCGCCGTACTGCTCACCGTCGCCGGCCTGAACCTCGCCGGAGTGTCGTGGTCGGCGCCGCTGAACACGGGCGTATTCGCTCTGGTGCTGCTCGGCAATGCGGTCATCGTCTACAGCAACCTCACTGCGGTGGACTCGGTGCGCGCGGCTTTCCGCCGCAAGAACGATCCAGAGCTGATGCGAGTCGATGTCGCGGCGCTGTTGACCGCGGCCGAGGCGGGCTTCCCGGTGTGGACCTGGACTCTGCAGAGGATCCGGAACGTGGTGGTTTTCGGTGCCGCCGCGGCGGCCCTCGCGGTTGTATTCCTGGCCTGACCGGTCACGACGGTCAGCTCGCCCCGCTCCGCACCCGGAGCGGGGCGAGGTCCGAGTCAGGCCCGGGCGGCGCTCTCCGCCGGCGCCTCATCGGCTTCTGGGACCGATTCGGTCGCCGGGCGAGGCCGGGGGGTGGCGGTGCGGGCGTGGGTTGCGTAGAGCGTCAGGCCGACGAAAGCCAGGCCGCCCACCAGATTACCGATCACCGTGGGGATTTCGTTCCACATCAGGTAGTCGCCGACCGAGAAATCGCCGCCCAGCAGGAGGCCGGAGGGGAACAGAAACATATTGACGATCGAATGCTCGAATCCCATATAGAAGAACAGCATGATCGGCATCCACATGGCGATCACTTTGCCGGATACCGAGGTCGACATCATTGCCGCGACGACGCCGGTCGAAACCATCCAATTGCACAGTACGCCGCGGATGAAAAGGGTGAGCATGCCGGACGCGCCGTGGTCGGCGTAACCGACGGTGCGGGATTCGCCGATTTCGCCGAGCCGCTGCCCGACCTCGTTCGGATCCATCGAAAAACCCATGGTCACGATGATCGCCATCATGACGGCGACGGTGAATGCGCCGGCGAAATTGCCGACGAAGACGAGGGCCCAGTTGCGTAGTACCGCACGCCAGTTCACCCCGGGCCGCTTGTCCAGCCAGGCCAGCGGGACGAGCGTGAATACGCCGGTCAGCAGATCGAAACCCAGCAGGTAGAGCAGGCAGAAGCCGACCGGGAACAGGACCGCGCCGAGGAGCGCATTGCCCGTCTGCACCGTGATGGTGACCGCGAACGCGGCGGCGAGCGCCAGAATCGCACCCGCCATGAAGGCCCGGATCACCGTATCGCGCGTGGACATGAATGCTTTCGATTCACCGGCGTCGATCATTGCGCCGACGAATTCCGCCGGTTTGAGGTACGACATGACACGTCCTTCGCTTGTAGTGCTCGTGGACGAAGTGTGCGATGTCCGGATTTCCGGGTCGTATCGAGCCGGACGCACCCGTGTAACCGGGTGCTCATGGCCGCCATTTCCCTTGGCGTATCTGTGTTGTCGAGATTTTCCGGAAGCGAATGTATCGGTGAGGTAAACAGTGTGATACCCGTGCGGTCGGATATGCCCGGCGGTGGCAGGCTTTCGATATTTCCGGTGATTCCGATATCAGGAGGTCTTTATGGATCCGATCATGAGCAAGAGCGCAGCCGCTGAACTCGTTGTCGCGGCACGTATTCGGCGCGGGCTGACCTGGGTTGCCATCGCCGAGGCACTCGGCGCTCCGCTGGTCTGGACGACGGCCGCGTTGCTCGGACAGCATCCGATGACGGCGGAGCAGGCGCGCCAAGTATGCGATCTGCTGGGATTGGACGATGCGGTGGCGGAGAGTCTGAGCCGGCAACCCGCCCGCGGCGCGGACCCGGCGCTGATGAGCGACCCGACGATCTACCGATTCGTCGAGGCGATCTCCGTATACGGTCCCGCGCTCAAGGAGTTGATCCACGAGGAGTTCGGGGACGGGATCATGAGTGCGATCAACTTCAAGGTCGACTTCGCGCGCCGGCCGGATCCGGATGGTGACCGTGTCGTCATCACCTTCGACGGCAAGTTCCTCGACTATCGCTGGTGACGGTCGGGGGCTACAAATCTTTTTCGCGGCGTCTTGTTGACACAGCTGCGCCGGGCGCTAATACTGAACTAGATGGTTCAGTATGAGTTTTTGGACGCCTCCTTCGGGGCGCTCGCGGATCCCACCAGACGGGGCATTCTCGAGCGCCTCGGCCGCGGCCCCGCCACCGTCAGCGAACTGGCCGACGACTTCTCGATGACCCTCACCGGTATCAAGAAGCACATCCGGTTGCTCGAGGATGCGGGGATGGTGGTCACCGAGAAAAAGGGGCGGGTCCGGTACTGCCGGATCGGTCCCGATGTATTCGAACGGGAGGTGGCCTGGATGCAGGGCTACCGGCAGATGCTGGAAGCGCGTATGGACCGTCTCGGCGAATTCCTGCAACGAACGGAGCACGAACAATGAGCACTGCCACCGAAGAAGCCGTCGTCACCACCCCCGCGGACCGTGAGATCCGGGTCGAACGGGTTTTCAACGCCTCGCGCGAACGAGTGTGGGCCGCCTACAGCCGGATCGAACAGTTGGCCCAGTGGTGGGGACGCGGTAATCAGCTCGATATCGAGCGCTGGGAGTTCCGGGTGGGTGGGCACTGGCGATTCGTCGAACGCGCCGACGGCGAGTCCCACGGATTCGAGGGCCGGTTCCGGGAGATCGTGCCCCAGGAGCGGATCGTGCAGTCCTTCGAATGGGACGGTATGCCCGCGCATATCACCATCGACGCGGCGACGTTCGAGGATCTCGGCGACGGGCGTACGCGGGTGGTCACCGTCAGCCAATTCCACACCCCGCAGGAGCGGGACGGGATGCTGCAATCGGGTATGGCCGAAGGGCTCAACGCCAGCTACCGGGCCCTGGACGCCCTCCTGGCGAAGTAACCAGCGGGCGCCTGCGTCCTCGGCACCGGAGCCGAGGACGCGTGGCACGCCGGCCGCTGGTTCACCGTCCGGGCCGGAGTCAGCGGCTCATCGCTCGCTGTCCAGCGTCCCCATCAGCGGCTCCGGGTAGCGGCTGCCGACCACCGCGGCGGCCGGTACGGCCTCGGCGATCGTGGCCTGTTCGGCCGGGGTCAGCGATATCGCCGCGGCACCGATCGACTCCGCCCACCGCCGCGCGCTGCGCGTGCCTATCAGGGGGACGATATCGTCGCCGCGGCCGAGTACCCAGGCGATGGCGAGTTGCGCGGTGGTGACACCTCGCTCCTGGGCCAGGCCCGCCAGTGTGTCGACGAGTTTCAGGTTGGCGTCGAGGTTCTCGCCCTGGAAGCGCGGTATGCCGGCCCGGGAATCCGAGAGGGCGGCACCGTCCCGGCCGCGCAGCGCATCGCTGAGCAGGCCGCGGCTGAGCACACCGTAGGCCGTGATCCCGATCCCGAGTTCGCGGCAGGTGGGCACGATTTCGGCCTCGATACCGCGGGAGAACAGCGAATACTCGATCTGCAGGTCGGCGATCGGGTGGACGGCGGCGGCCCGGCGCAAGGTTTCGGCGCCCACCTCGGACAGTCCGATATGCCGGACGTAACCGGCGTCGATCATCTCGGCGATGGCACCGATGGTGTCCTCGATCGGCACCGCGGGATCCAGCCGTGCCGGGCGGTAGATATCGATATGGTCCACGCCGAGCCGGCGCAGGCTGTAGCTCAGGAAGTTCTTCACCGCCGCCGGCCGGGTGTCCATACCCTGCCAGCTGAATCCCGGGCCCATCAGTGCACCGAATTTCACGCTGAGGGTGACTTCTTCGCGCGGCCGGTCGGCGATCGCCCGCCCGACCAGCATCTCGTTGTGACCGCTCCCGTAGAAATCGCCGGTATCGATGAGCCCGGCGTCGGAATCCAGGGCGGCGTGGATGGCCGCCACCGATTCCGCTTCGTCGGCGGGCCCGTACACGCCCGACAGGCCCATGGCGCCGAATCCGATCCGGCCGACCGTGGGGCCGGTACGGCCCAGCCGTGAGGTCCGCATCTGTGTGTTCGTCATGGGTTCCACTGTGGTGTCCCGTTTGCACTCTCGGCAGAGACGCTTTATCGGGGGAGCGGCGATCCCTGGCTGCGGGCGCCGCGGTGCGCGACAGTGGAGGTATGGAACGCAGCGAACTCGCCGACTTCCTTCGCCGGCGTCGCGAACAGCTGACGCCCGCGGAGGTCGGGCTACCGCCCGGTTCGCGCCGGCGGACGCCGGGGTTGCGGCGCGACGAGGTGGCGTTGCTCGCCGGGATCTCCACCGACTATTACACCCGGCTGGAGCAGGCGCGCGGTCCGCGGCCGTCCACGCAGGTCCTGGCCGCGCTCACCCGGGCCTTGCGCTACACCAGTGACGAACGCGACCACGTCTACTTTCTGTGCGATCACTCTCCGCCCGGTGGCAGCGGCCCGGACAAACACGTGGGACCGGGAATGATGCACGTCCTGGCGAAACTGGACGACACACCGGCAGCCGTGATCACCGATCTCGGCGAAACCCTGGTGCAGAACCGGATGCACACCCTGCTGATCGGTGACCAGACGGCCTTGCCCGGCCGGCACCGTTTCTTCGCCTGGCGGTGGTTCACCGATCCGGCGGCCCGCGAATTCTGCCCGCCCGACGACGTGGACCGGATATCGCGCCGGCAGGTGGCCGATCTGCGCGCCACCGCGGCGCGCCGCGCGAAAGACCCCGATGTGCTGGATTACGTGGGCGCGCTGCGTGCGGCCAGCGCCGAATTCGAAAAGCTCTGGAACGAGCATCTGGTGAGCGTGCGGCTTTCCGATGTGAAAAGCATCGTGCATCCGGAACTCGGGGAAATCGCCTTCGACTGTGAAACCCTGCTCACCACCAGCGCCACCCAGCGACTACTGATCTACCGGCCGCGGCCGGGTACCGATGCCGCGGAGAAGCTGGAACTGCTGCGCGTTATCGGTACCCAACGCTTGGATGGCTCGGAGACGGCGCCTTCTGGGCGTCCCGCGACAGTGTCCTACTCGCGGCCCGCCGAGGTGAAGGACATATCCGCATAGCGCGGTCCGGCGACCTGTCCGGCGATCGGTTCCAGCCGGGTCAGTTCGGCGGCGGTCAGCGCGACCGTGGCCGCTGCGGCATTCTCTGTCAGCCGGGTCCGGCGGCGGGTGCCCGGAATCGGCACGATCGGTAGCCCATGCTCTTGGGCCCGGGAATGCACCCAGGCCAGGGCGACCTGTGCGGGCGTGAGTTCCCGTTCCTCGGCGATCTCGTATACGGGTGCCAGCAGGCCCGCGTTGTGCGTCGCGTTGGTACCGGTGAAACGTGGCATATGCCGCCGGAAGTCGGTGTCGTTCAGTTCGCCGGCTTGTGCGAAGGATCCGGTGAGGAATCCCCGGCCGAGCGGTGAGTACGGAACGAAGGTGACGCCGAGCTCGGCTGCCGCGGGTACCGCGGTACGTTCGACATCCCGGGAGAACAGTGACCATTCCGATTGCACCGCGGTGATCGGGTGGACCGCGTGGGCGGCGCGCAGTTCTTCCCCGGTGACTTCGGAAAGCCCGAGCGCGCGTACTTTGCCCTGCTGGACGAGTTCGGCCATCACGCCGACGGTCTCCTCGATGGGTACTTCGGGATCGCGCCGGTGCATGTAGTAGAGGTCGATGGTGTCGATCCCCAGCCGGCGCAGGCTGGCGTCCACGGCGGCGCGGATGTATTCCGGTGAGTTGTCGATGCCGCGGTAGTGCAGGTCGTCCGGTTTACGGGTGATGGCGAACTTGGTGGCCAGTACGACCTGTTCCCGGTTGGCGCGGACGAAATCGCCGATGAATTCTTCGTTGTCGCCGGAACCGTAGATATCGGCGGTATCGAACAGGGTGATGCCGAGTTCGAGCGCCCGGTCCAGGGTCGCGCGGGCTTCGGCGCGGTCGGTGGGGCCGTAGAACTCGCTCATACCCATACAGCCCAGGCCCTGGATACCGACCCGGATCCCTTCGGGGCCCATCGGGGTGCTCGGCAGTGTTGCGGTGGTGGTCATTCGTGGAAATCCCTTCACGATGCGGCGTTGTCGGGGGACCGGGCGGGGGTGGAGGCGGTGTGCTCCTCGTAGAGCGCGATCTTGTAATCCAGGACCGCCACGGTCTGCTGGAGTTCGGCGATACGGTCGAGAGCCTCGGCGCGGGTGGCGCGGAACATGGCGAGCCGTTCCGGGATGGTGTTCTCCCCGGCCCGGACCAGCTGCGCGTAGCGGATCATGTCCGCGACCGACATACCGGTGGTGCGCAGCCGGGTGATCAGCGTGAGCCATTCCAGGTCACGATCGCTGAACCGGCGTCTACCGGTGTGGTCGCGACCGATATGGGAGAGCAGGCCGATGCGCTCGTACCAGCGCAGGGTGTCCTGGCTCAGCCCGCAGTGCCGGGCGGCGGCGCCGATCGTATGCCGGGGGATATCCCCGCCGGGCTCGCTGCCGGTCGGTGCGGAAAGACTCACGGAATTCACCTTCGTCCGGAAAAATAGTGCGCCACAGCCCTTTCCGTGGGGCGAGCCGCGTCCTCTCGTCGAACAGCGATAACGCTAGCCACCTGGAGTGGACTCCAGGCAAGCGGCGCGAAGAGATTTTCAGCCGCGTGGGCGGCGGCCGCGGGGTTTCAACTGCCCACCGGGTAGCGGCGGTGCGGGGATCCGCTGCTCGGGCGGATGACCGGCGATATCACCGAAACGGGCGGTATTGCGCTGCTCCCAGTCGGTGCGTGCCGCGGCGATCTCCGTATGCTCGCGGGCGACGAAATTCCACCACATCACCAGTTCCTCGGCCAGCGGCTCGCCGCCGATCAGCGCGAACCGGCCACCGCCGGCGCTGGACAACTCCAGATCGGCACGGCCGGTGCCCAGGTACAGCAGCGGGCCCGGGGCCATCTCGACACCGGCCGCGGTCACTTCGCCCTCGACCACTAGGACCGCGTGTTCGTACGCCGGGTTCGTCTGCAGCGGGGTCGTAGTGGCGGGATCGATCTCGATATCCGCGCCGACCAGCGGCGTGTAGATCATCGCCGGCGAGGTGACCCCGGCCAGCGTTCCCAGCAGTACGGTCGCGCGCAGACCCGGAACGTCGTGCACCGGCAGATCGCGGTGCTGTTCGAAATGCGGTGCGATATCGCGGTGCGCGTCGGGCAGTGCGATCCACAGTTGCAGTCCGCGTCCGGCCGGGGCATCCGGCACGGTGTACTCCGAATGGGCGATCCCGCGGCCGGAGGTCATCAGGTTCAGCTGGCCCGGTTCGATCAGCACATCCGAATGCACCGAATCGCGATGCCGGATCCTGCCCTCCAGCGGCCAGGTGACCGTCTGCAGGCCGATATGCGGATGCGGGTCGATATCCGGCGGCAGATCCGTGGTGGTCACCGTCGGCGCGCCGAAATAGTCGAGGAAGCACCAGGCCCCGACGGTCGGCAGATCGCGCTGCGGGAGGGTGCGTTCGACATATGTGCCACGCACCCCGCCCAGCGGCACTTCCCGGGCCGGATAGAGCTCCGTCACCGGACCCGGGCCGCTCGCCGGCACGCACAGCGTTTCGGCGGGATGCGGGTCGAGATCACTCACCGTCTACGCCGACCACATGCGCGGCATACTCGGGATGGCGCTCCAGATAGCTTCGGATGAACGGGCATTCGGGACGGATCCGGTGCCCGCGGTCGACGGTATCGCGGATCGCGAACGCGGCCAGTTTGCTGCCGAGCCCCTTGCCTTCGAATGCCGAATCGACCTCGGTATGGGTGAAAACGGTTTCCGTGCCGCGATCGGTGTACTCGGCGAAACCGGCGAGACCGCCGCCGTAGAACACCTCATAGCGGTCTTTGTCCGCGTTGCGGACGACCGTGCTCTCCTCGGTTGTTCCGGTCATTACCGCACTTCCTCTCGGTCTGCGACTACCGGCTCCCGGCGGCGCGGCCGCCGACGGACCCCGAGGGCCAGCGTACTCAGCCCACTGAACCGTGGCACGAGCCGGACGGAACCGAATTCCGCGGCTGCCAGCACCTCCGGTTCCGTGCACGTAACCTGGGATTATGGCTAAGGAAATCGACCGGGTCCGGGCGCGTTCAGCCTGGGCCACGGTCAAAGAGAGCCCGGTGATCACCGCCATTGCGGTGGCGCCGGTCGTGGTGGTATTCGGACTGGTCTGGTGGCTGATCGGCGGCTGGGCGGCATTCCTGCTGCTGGTGCTGCTGGGCGCCGGGGCCGTCTTCGGCGGCAAACTCCTGCGCTGAGCAGCCGCGATGGCTCAGCGGGGGATATGGAAGGCGGCCAGATCGCCCGTACCCGGCGCTATCCGGTCCCAGGGCAGGTCGAAGCGCAGTACGGCCAGGGCCGAGGTGGGAAATTTACGGCTGATCCGCAGTGCGTCGTCGGTATCGTGGTCGGCCGCCAGATCCCACGCGGTCCACGGCATACCCGGTGCATGCCCGATCACCAGTAGAGTGGACAGTGCCGGATCGGTCAGCTGGACGAGTTCGATCAGCTGGTCGGTTTCTGCCCCGTAGATCCCGGCATCGAATTCCACCGGCGCGGTGATCGCGGTCGCGGTGAGGGTTTCCCGGGTACGGGTCGCGGTCGAGCAGCGGACCGCCGAAATGGGTGGCTGACTGGCGCGAAGCCAGTCCCCGGCCAATGCGGCTTCGCGTCGGCCGCGCGGTGCGAGCGGGCGTTCGTGGTCGTCGATTCCGGGCGGGTACGCCGACTTCCCGTGCCGCATCAAGATCAGAGTCCGGGTCATGCGACCACCGTAAGCACCCTCCGTGCGGAGAGGGCCAACACACTCGAGGCAAACTGAAAGCGGCGTCACAATGGAGGTGGGCCGGTGATCCCGGTCCGCACCGATTGTCCCGCCCTGCCCACCGTGACCCGGAAGGCACCAGCCCGCACATAAGTCTCGAGGATCTGCACAAATATGGCCTACGTAATCACGCAGCGTTGTTGTAACGATGCCAGCTGCGTTTCCGAGTGCCCGGTCGACTGCATCCGCCCGACTCCGGACCAGCCGGAATTCGCCACGACCGAAATGCTCTACATCGACCCCGACACCTGCATCGACTGCGGCGCCTGTGTCGACGCGTGCCCGGTGGAGGCCATCTTCTCCGAGGACGATCTCACCGCGTCGCTGGCCCGCTACCGGGATATCAATGCCGCCTGGTTCGAGCGGCACCCCCTGGAATCCAATCTGGATCCGATCGCCACGCCCGTGCGTCCGCCCAAGGAACTCGGGACGTTGCGGGTCGCGATCGTCGGTGCCGGCCCGGCGGCCGCTTATGCCGCCGACGAACTGCTCCGCCGCTGCGATGTCCAGGTGGAGATGTTCGACCGCCTGCCTACGCCGTGGGGTCTGGTCCGCGCCGGGGTGGCCCCGGACCATCCCGGTACCAAGACGGTGGCCGGGATGTTCGAATCGGCGTTCCGCCGCGACACCCTGCAGTACTACCTGAACGTCGAGGTCGGCGAGCACATCAGTCACGAGGAACTGCTGGCCCACCATCACGCCGTTCTCTACGCGGTGGGTGCCTCCTCCGATCGGCGGATGGGTGTCCCGGGTGAGGAGCTGCCCGGCAGCCATTCGGCCACCGAATTCGTGGCCTGGTACAACGGCCACCCCGACTACGCCGACCGCACCTTCGACCTGTCCGGGGAACGGGCGATCATCGTCGGAAACGGCAATGTCGCGCTCGATGTGGCGCGCGTGCTCACCGTGCACCCCGACGAACTCGCCAAGACCGATATCGCCGACCACGCCCTCGCCGCGCTGCGCACCAGCAATATCCGCGAAGTGGTGGTGCTGGGCCGGCGCGGACCGTTGCAGGCCGCCTACACCTCGCCGGAATTCCTGGCGCTCGCGCACCTGTCCGGGGTCGATGTGGTCATCGATCCGGCCGATCTGAAACTCGACCCCGCCTCGCAGGCGGTGCTCGACGATCCCGACGTCGAGCCGTCGCTGCGGTTGAAGTACACGCTGGCCGAGGAATATGCCGGGAAGCCGCCCACCGAGGGCAACAAGCGGATCGTGTTCAAATACCTGGCCTCGCCCACCGCCGTACTCGGAACCGACCATGTGGAAGGGCTCGAGTACGCGCACAACGAGCTGGTCGACGTGGACGGTGTGCTCAATGCCCGCGCCACCGACAGGACCGGCAGCTATGACGCCTCCCTCGTGCTGCGCTCGATCGGCTACCGCGGTGAACCCGTGCCGGACCTGCCGTTCGACGAGAAGCGTGCCGTGGTGCCCAACGAGCACGGCCGGGTGACCGGCCCCGACGGCACCCCGCTGAGCGGCGTGTACGTCAGCGGCTGGATCAAGCGCGGTCCCCGCGGCGTCATCGGTTCGAACCGCATCGACTCCGAGGAAACGGTCGAGGTCCTCATCGCGGACTTCATGTCCGGCAAACTGGCCGCGCCCACCGGCGACCGCGACGCCCTGCGCGCCCTGGTGCAGCAACGTCAGCCGGATATGGTGGATCGCGTCGGTTGGAAGGCCATCGATCAGGCCGAACGCGGTGCCGGGAAGGAAGCGGGCCGCCCCCGGGTCAAGTTCACCACCCACACCGACCTCCTCCAGGCCGCCAAAGGCAGCGAGTGAATCCGGTGTGACCGGCCAGTGGATCGAGTGATTCCTGAGCGCCGTGCCGCGGGCCCCGGTACTCGCCGTATCCGGGGTCCGCGCACAACCTGTTCGCCGCCCCTCGGGGCCCGGTCGCAGGCCTGTGTGTTCGGGGCTGGTCACCGTGTCCGGTGAGCCCCGGCCGCCCTACGCCGAGGCACTGGAAAATCGACCCAGTGCGGCTAACGTACGCACCCTGAGGCAACGGCCATCGCCCCCGGTCGTCCGATTTTCCACGAGACTGTCGAAGTCCCACCCCGCGGACCCCGACGCAACCAGCGGCGGCGCCGAGTCCAACGAGGCCCTGCAAGGTTTTGGCCCGCGTGGTCGTTCAGCACTCGATGCAATGCGGCGCAGCCGCGAGCATCGAGTGCTGAACGACCACGCAAAGGGGGGCCAAAACCCCGCGCCGACGGAGTCGGCGCCAAAATTACAGCCCCGCGATGCGGACGATGGTGGTGGTTATTCCGTCGACCACGAACCACAGACGCAGGGTGGGGCGGGCGTGGCGGTCGCCGGGTTCGTACCGGCTGCGGACGCTGATGTGCTGGCGGGCCAGTACCGGAGCGACGTATTCGATCACCGCTCGGTGCGGCCCGCTGGCCAGTTTCGGATAGTCCACGAGGTATTGCTCGACCGCCTGCCAATAGCAGGCGTTGTTCACGTGGTTGTACTGGTCGATATCGGTGGCGCGCAGCGGGAACGGCAGATCGGTATCGGATTCCGCGGGAGCGGGTTCGGTGAGCCAGGGCCGCCAGCGCAGCCGCTGTTCATTGGTGGTCTGCGCCAGATACGCCAACCCCGCATCACTGATCCGGGCCGGCATATTGTTGGCCTCGTTGATCTTGATCCAGAAACCCTCGGTCTCGATCAGGCCACCGCGGTCGCTGGTTACCCGCACCCGCATATTCGACCAGCGGGTGGACATACTCGAACACCAGCGCAGCAGATGCACGGTATCGGGCCACCGGACCGGCCGGATCACATCGATCACCGTGCGCCGGATTATCCAGTTGGGGTCGGTCTGCTCCAGGATGGATTGCTGGAGGTGTTCCCAGGCGATGTCCTGGAGGTAGCGGGCGATACCGTCGAGACGCACGCGGTTGTACGGGTCCACGTCACCGGCTCGCACCGGCCACGCCGAAACGAACCCCATGCCCTCCTGGGGAAGCGGGGCGAGTGGCTGATCGAGTGACACTTGCGCTCCTCGCGCGGCGGGTCGCGCCGCGGTACTTCTGCTGGTTCCTGAGCAAGACTTTACGGTGCTGTGTCTATGGCGCCGCCTGCGGCGTCGCGGGTTCGGGGCCCCCGGGGGTCTCGAATCTTCCCTCCTCCGCTCCTCCGCTTCGCTCCCCCGCTCCGTCAGTCCAGATCCGAGACGGGCCCCGAACCAACTGCTATGGACTTCCCGCTGTTGTGACCGATAGTTTGGGGTTGATCGGTGGATTGGTACATATCATCATGTGCGTCTCATGGCGCCGGGTGAACGAACGAAAGGGTCGGCATATGCGCGCAGCTCAGGTCAGCAAACTCGAGGGGCCCGAAGCGATCGAGATCGTCGACATACCGGAACCGGAACCGCTGCCCGGCGGCGTCGTCATCGACGTGCACGCGGCCGGGGTCGCGTTCCCGGACGTGCTGATGACCCGCGGGCTGTATCAGATGAAGCCCGAGATGCCGTTCGTCGTCGGCGGTGAGGTCGCGGGCGTGGTCCGCGAAGCCCCGGAAGGTGCGCAAGTGAAACCGGGCGACCGGGTCTGCGCCCTGACCATGCTCGGAAACGCCATGGCCGAGGTGACCACCACCGCCGCCGAGATGGTTTTCAAGCTCCCGGACAACATCTCCTTCGAGGAGGGCGCCGGAATTCTGTTCAACGATATGACCGTGCACTTCTGCCTGCGTAACCGCGGCCGGCTCGCCGAAGGTGAAACCGTGCTCGTGCACGGAGCCGCCGGCGGGATCGGTACCTCGACACTGCGGATGGCGGCCGCGCTGGGCGCCGGACGGGTGATCGCGGTGGTCAGCACCGAGGCGAAAGCCGAAATCGCGCGCGCCCAGGGCGCCACCGATGTGGTGCTCACCGACGGCTGGCTCGATCGGGTCAAAGAACTCACCGGCAACCGCGGTGTCGATATCGTCCTCGACCCGGTGGGCGGCGACCGCTTCACCGACAGCATCCGCTCGCTGGCGCGCGGCGGCCGGCTGCTGGTGGTGGGCTTCACCGGCGGCGATATCCCCACGGTCAAAGTGAATCGCCTGCTGCTCAAGAACGTCGAGGTCGTCGGCGCCGGCTGGGGCGAATGGATGCTGTCGCATCCCGGCTACCTGACCGAGCAGTGGGCCGAGGTGGGACCGCTGTTCGAGGCAGGCAAGATCGCGCCCCCGCAGCCGGTGCTGTTCCCGCTGGAGCAGGCGGCGCAGGCCGTGGGCTCGCTGGAAAACCGTGCTGCCACTGGCAAGGTCGTGGTCACGCTGCGCTGAGCAGGCAAGAGGCGGCGCAGGATCCACGGGCGACCTGCGCCGCCTTCGGGACCGCGGTTTCGTCGGTATTGTTCACACCATGCGGATCAGGTCGGCGATAGTCCTCGGATTGACCGCGGCGTTTGCTCTGACGGGGTGCGGTTCCGGCGCCGGCTCCGAAGAAGCCGACGGTCCGCGGGGGCCCGCTCCCAAGGTGGCCGCGCTGGGTCCGTTCGTGGGGGAATGCGGACACGTCACCGACGACGAGGTCCGCGATATCGGGGGGCTCGGCCAGATCACGCAGTCGTTCAAGAACGCGGTCGGCTGTAACTGGCAGTCCGGTGGACTGAGCGGTGCGTCGATAACATTCGCGTCGTATCGAGGCAGTCCGCTGGAGCGGGAAAAGGCCTGGGTCACCACGCACGGCCGGCCACCGGAGCCGATCACCGTCGGCGGACGACCCGGTTTCGCGGCGCTGGACACCGATAGCCGTATCTGCGATCTGGCGGTGCAGCTCGACGACGATTTCTTCGAATGGTCGACCGCGCTGGGCAGCTTCAGCGATATCGGTGGCAATCCGTGTGATCGCAGCCGCGCGCTCGCCGAACTGACCATCGAGCGGCTGGAGTGAGACGATGACCTTCCGTGAACGAGCCGGCCGTGGCCGGGTCCGCACGCTGGCCGCGTCGGCGGCGATACTCGTGGCCGCCGTCTTCGGCGCCGGCTGCGGTAGCACGGTGGACGGTACGGCCCTACCGGTCGGCGGTGGCGAAACCGTCGATACCGCACAGATCGACAAACTGCTCCGCGAATGCGATGTGGTCACCGACCAGCAGATCATCGACGCGCTCGGCGGTAACACCTACATCCGGGATTCGTTCTTCGGTGCGGTGTGTATGTGGGATATCGGCGGCGGCTCCGGGATGCTCACGCTGAACTGGTACGAGAACGGATCGTTGCGCAATGAGCAGGCGACCAACGACAAACTCGGCTACACCAGTACGAAGACCACGGTGCAGGGCACGATCGCCCTGGAGATCCGCCGGCCGAACGATCCCAACTCCTGCGGTATGACGGCCAGTGCGGCCGACTCGGGAGTTATCGGCTGGTGGGTGAATTCGTCGCCGGGCGTCACCGGCGACCCCTGCGCCGCCGCGAAGAAACTCCTCGAACTCACCCTCAACATCGCCCGATGAGGAGTACAGTTCGCACCCTGTTTTGACCGTGTCATCTGCGTCCGAGTACAGTGGACGGCTGTGCCCGGAAGGATACGGGCAAGTTCGAGCGCAGACGTAGGCCAGCGAGAGCGGCTGACGATTCCAGCGTGCCTGTAATTCGGGCCCTGAACTGTGCGCGACACGCCCGACCTCGGGACGCGAGAAACGTGGTTGGACGTGCGGGTGAAAGCTCGATGAACAGACCTGACACCGCCAGAACCGATTAAAGGAAAGCCGGTCTATGCCAACCATCAACCAGCTGGTCCGCAAGGGTCGTCGCGACAAGGTCGCGAAGACCAAGACCGCGGCCCTCAAGGGGAGCCCGCAGCGTCGTGGCGTGTGCACCCGCGTGTACACCACCACCCCGAAGAAGCCGAACTCCGCGCTCCGCAAGGTCGCGCGTGTTCGCCTGACCAGCGCGGTCGAGGTCACGGCCTACATCCCCGGCGAAGGCCACAACCTGCAGGAGCACTCGATGGTGCTCGTCCGCGGCGGTCGTGTGAAGGACCTTCCCGGTGTGCGCTACAAGATCATTCGCGGTTCGCTGGACACCCAGGGTGTGAAGAACCGTAAGCAGGCCCGCAGCCGTTACGGCGCCAAGAAGGAGAAGAGCTGATATGCCGCGCAAGGGCCCCGCTCCCAAGCGTCCGCTGATCAACGATCCGGTCTACGGGTCGCCCCTGGTCACGCAGCTGGTCAACAAGATCCTGCTCGACGGTAAGAAGTCCACCGCCGAGCGCATCGTCTACGGCGCGATGGAACAGGCGCGCGAGAAGACGGGCACCGATCCGGTTGTCACCCTGAAGCGCGCGCTGGACAACGTCAAGCCGTCGCTCGAGGTCAAGCCCCGCCGCGTCGGTGGCGCCACCTACCAGGTGCCGGTCGAGGTTCGCCCCGGCCGCGCCAACACCCTGGCCCTGCGCTGGCTGGTGAACTTCTCCCGGGCCCGCCGTGAGAAGACCATGGTCGAGCGCCTGGCCAACGAACTGCTCGATGCCAGCAATGGTCTGGGAGCCTCCGTGAAACGTCGCGAGGACACCCACAAGATGGCCGAGTCCAACCGGGCCTTCGCGCACTACCGCTGGTGATGTCTGTCCGGCCCCACGCTGCGGGCTCGGGAGGCGTACGGAAGCTCGGCTTCCGGCTTTGACAACAGATGACGGCCGCTACAGGTCGTCGGCGAGAATCCCAACTAGCTACGAGCGGGGAAGATTTCCGTGGCACAGGACGTGCTCACCGACCTGAACAAGGTCCGCAACATCGGCATCATGGCCCACATCGATGCGGGCAAGACCACCACTACCGAACGCATCCTCTTCTACACCGGTGTGAACTACAAGATCGGCGAAACCCATGACGGGGCGTCGACCACCGACTGGATGGAGCAGGAGCAGGAGCGCGGTATCACCATCACCTCCGCGGCGGTGACCTGCTTCTGGAACCAGAACCAGATCAACATCATCGACACCCCCGGGCACGTCGACTTCACCGTCGAGGTGGAGCGCAGCCTGCGCGTGCTCGATGGCGCCGTCGCCGTCTTCGACGGCAAGGAAGGCGTGGAACCGCAGTCCGAGCAGGTGTGGCGTCAGGCCGACAAGTACGACGTGCCGCGGATCTGCTTCGTCAACAAGATGGACAAGCTCGGTGCGGATTTCTACTTCACCGTGCAGACCATCAAGGACCGCCTCGGCGCCAAGCCGCTGGTCATCCAGCTGCCGATCGGTGCGGAGGACACCTTCGAGGGTGTCGTCGACCTGGTCGAGATGAAGGCCAAGGTCTGGACCGGCGAAACCAAGCTGGGCGAGAAGTACGAACTCCAGGACATCCCGGCGGATCTGGTCGAGAAGGCCGAACAGTACCGGCAGGAACTGCTGGAGACCGTCGCGGAATCCGATGAGGAGCTGCTGGAGAAGTTCTTCGGCGGTGAAGAGCTCACGATCGACGAGATCAAGGGCGCCATCCGCAAGATGACCGTCAACTCCGAGCTCTACCCGGTGCTGTGCGGTTCGGCGTTCAAGAACAAGGGCGTGCAGCCCATGCTCGACGCCGTGATCGACTACCTGCCCTCGCCGCTGGACGTCGAGTCGGTACAGGGGCATGCCCCCAACAAGGAGGACGAGGTCCTCACCCGTAAGCCGAGTGCCGACGAGCCGTTCGCCGCGCTGGCGTTCAAGATCGCCGTGCACCCGTTCTTCGGCAAGCTGACCTACGTCCGCGTCTACTCGGGCAAGGTCGACTCCGGCGCCCAGGTCATCAACGCGACCAAGGGCAAGAAGGAGCGTCTGGGCAAGCTGTTCCAGATGCACTCCAACAAGGAGAACCCGGTTCCCTCGGTCAGCGCCGGCCATATCTACGCGGTCATCGGCCTGAAGGACACCACCACCGGTGACACCCTGTGCGATCCGAACAACCAGGTCGTCCTGGAGTCCATGACCTTCCCGGACCCGGTCATCGAGGTCTCCATCGAGCCCAAGACCAAGTCCGACCAGGAGAAGCTGGGCACCGCGATCCAGAAGCTCGCCGAAGAGGATCCCACCTTCACGGTGAAGCTGGACGACGAGACCGGCCAGACCGTTATCGGCGGTATGGGCGAGCTGCACCTCGACATCCTGGTCGACCGGATGAAGCGCGAATTCAAGGTCGAGGCGAACGTCGGCAAGCCGCAGGTCGCCTACCGCGAGACCATCACCAAGAAGGTCGAGAAGCTCGAATTCACCCACAAGAAGCAGACGGGTGGCTCGGGTCAGTTCGCGAAGGTGATCATCGCCCTGGAGCCGTTCGTCGGCGAGGACGGTGCGCACTACGAATTCGAGAACAAGGTCACCGGCGGCCGCGTGCCGAGGGAATACATTCCTTCGGTCGACGCGGGTGCGCAGGACGCCATGCAGTACGGTGTGCTCGCCGGTTACCCGCTGGTCAACCTGAAGGTGACCCTGCTCGACGGTGCATACCACGACGTCGACTCCTCGGAGATGGCGTTCAAGATCGCCGGCTCGCAGGCCCTCAAGGAAGCGGCCCGCAAGGCCGGTCCGGTGATCCTCGAACCGCTGATGGCGGTCGAGGTCACCACGCCCGAGGACTACATGGGCGATGTGATCGGCGACCTGAACTCCCGCCGTGGCCAGATCCAGGCCATGGAGGAACGCAGTGGTGCCCGTGTCGTCAAGGCGCTGGTTCCGCTCTCGGAGATGTTCGGCTACATCGGTGACCTGCGGTCGAAGACCCAGGGCCGGGCGAACTACTCCATGGTGTTCGATTCGTACGCGGAGGTTCCGGCCAACGTGTCGAAGGAGATCATCGCCAAGGCGACCGGCGAGTAAGTACCCCTCCGGGGCGGGTAGCTCGCCCGCCCCGGATCTCCCGGGAGTTTGTACAACCGTTAGTTCCCCGCGTACGTGGGGATGACCCCCGCACTGCTGCAACTGCAAGCACCAACAAGTCCAGGAGGACCACACAGTGGCGAAGGCGAAGTTCGAGCGGACAAAGCCGCACGTCAACATCGGCACCATCGGTCACGTCGACCACGGCAAGACCACGCTGACCGCAGCGATCACCAAGGTGCTGGCGGACAAGTACCCGGACCTCAACGAGAGCTTTGCGTTCGACATGATCGACAAGGCGCCTGAGGAGAAGGCCCGCGGTATCACGATCAACATCTCGCATGTCGAGTACCAGACCGAGAAGCGTCACTACGCGCACGTCGACGCCCCCGGTCACGCCGACTACATCAAGAACATGATCACCGGTGCGGCCCAGATGGACGGCGCCATCCTCGTGGTCGCCGCCACCGACGGCCCGATGCCGCAGACCCGTGAGCACGTGCTGCTCGCCCGTCAGGTCGGCGTGCCCTACATCCTGGTCGCGCTGAACAAGTCGGACATGGTCGACGACGAGGAAATCCTCGAGCTCGTCGAGATGGAGGTCCGCGAACTGCTGGCCTCGCAGGAGTTCGACGAGGACGCGCCCGTCGTGCGCGTTTCCGGCCTGAAGGCGCTGGAGGGCGACGAGAAGTGGGCCGAGTCCATCGTCGAGCTGATGAGCGCTGTCGACGAGTCCATCCCGGACCCGGTGCGTGAGACCGACAAGCCGTTCCTGATGCCGATCGAGGACGTCTTCACCATCACCGGTCGTGGCACCGTCGTCACCGGTCGTGTGGAGCGCGGTGTGGTCAACCTCAACGAAGAGGTCGAGATCGTCGGCATCAAGCCGGAGAAGACCAAGACCACCATCACCGGTATCGAAATGTTCCGCAAGATGCTGGACACCGCTCAGGCCGGTGACAACGCGGGTCTGCTGATCCGTGGCATCAAGCGCGAGGACGTGGAGCGCGGCCAGGTCGTCATCAAGCCGGGCACCACCACCCCGCACACCGAGTTCGAGGGCCAGGCCTACATCCTGTCCAAGGACGAGGGCGGACGCCACACCCCGTTCTTCAACAACTACCGTCCGCAGTTCTACTTCCGTACCACGGACGTGACGGGCGTTGTGACCCTGCCCGAGGGCACCGAAATGGTTATGCCCGGCGACAACACCGAAATGTCGGTCGTGCTGATCCAGCCGGTCGCCATGGACGAGGGTCTGCGTTTCGCGATCCGTGAAGGTGGCCGTACCGTCGGCGCCGGTCGGGTCACGAAGATCCTGAAGTGATTCGCTGAATCGCTGGATACGGCGTCGCTCCGAAAGGAGCGGCGCCGTTTTTCGTTTCACGGAACAAGGCAGGTATGAGCGCTCACCGAAAGCCGGTGCCTGCGCGCCCCGATAACACTCGAACTTCTCAGCCGATATCACGGGTATCCGACGTCGAACGAAGGAGCTCGGTTTGATACGTAGAGCTGCCGCTGCCCTGTCACTCGCCTTCGCCGCCACGGCGGTCGGCGCCGGCACCATCGGCGCCACGCCGGAGAACCCCACAACACCCGAATCGTGCCCCGCTGTTCCGGCCGACCGGGTCGACGATGCCGTCGGCCGGCTACCACAAGCTTTCCCGGATGTGCCCTGGCACGTGACGGGCAGTGGTTCGTCCGTCGGCTGCGCCTTGAACTGGGTGCAGGTCGATCCGGAGGGAGCGACCGGGAGTTCGCCCAGACATATCCTGCTCTTCGACCACTTCAAGTACGGGAGCACAGCTACCCAGGATCCCGAGGCATTCGTCACCGTCGCCGGTAGTGACGCTCCGGGGCAGATCACCGTCACATTCCGGTGGCTGAACCCCGGCGACCCCAATGCGAATCCCACCGGCCGGGCCGACGTGCGGTACCAGCTCTTCCCACAGGCACCGCCCGGGCCGATCGATCCGATTCCGCCCGAGGTGACCGGCTGACAAGCTACCGGCTGGGCAGCTCGCCTCATTCGGGCCACAGCTCTCGGTAGAACCGTGCTGCAGGTGTCAGACTCGGCGGGTGGCTACATCAACCGGAGTAACCGTTGTCGCGCACCGAGGGCTCGCGCCCGGGTTCCCGGAGAACACACTGGCTGCCTTTCGTGGCGCGATCGGGCTCGGTGTCGATGCGATCGAGATCGACCTCCGGGTCACAGCTGACGGGCATCTCGTCGTGATGCACGACGATACGGTGGATCGGACCACCAACGGTCACGGCCGAGTCGCGGACCTGATGTTATCCGAGGTCCGATCCCTCGACGCCGGTTCCTCCGCTGGTTCGGCCTTCCGTACAGAACGGGTACCGACTTACCGCGAAGTGCTGGAGACCGTCCAAGGGCATCGGATACAGCTACTGCTCGACATCAAAGACTGCCCAGTCGAAGCCAAGGAATCAATAGTTGAGCTGACCGATCATTTCGATGCCTCGCATCGGGTGATCCTCGGCCCGCGTACGGTCACCGACCTGCACGAATTCAAACAGCTGGATCCACGCCTGCGCACGTTGGCCCTCGTGCCCGGACGAACCGACCTCCCGCCGGACCCGTCGGATATCGCGGCGTTCATCGACGCCGGCGCAGAGATCGTCCGTCTCTGGCCGGTCTGGCTGCTTACCGATCACAATGCCGGCGCCCAGCTCATCGACGGCGTTACCACGCGCGGTGTGCCGGTATGGACCTGCGCAGACACCCTTTACGGTGACATCAGCGCCGACACCCCGGAGAACGATCTCCGGCGACTTGTCGACATCGGCGTGACAGGCATCCTCACCAACCTGCCGGGACTGCTGATGGACATGGTCGGACAGGAGCGACAGTGACGCCGTCTGCGATGGTTACGGGCCGTTCGTTGCGGCTCGCGTTGGAGGGATCCGACGTACCACCGTTCGATGACGATTACGCCTTCGAGATCGCGGCGGCGCTCGCCATGGTGTCGGATTGCGCTGACTTCGGCGGATCGACCGGGAGCGGTGAAGAAGGGCGTCCTGCCGTAGTGCACGGGTGGTGTTGCCGGGAGTCGGCCGGGTCGACAGAATCCGTTGGGAGCGGCTAATGTCCGGTTCGTCCTGGTACTTCCGGTGCCTGTCCGGAACCGGCTTCGCCGAGTAGGTCCGGTCGGTGATGCGCCGGACAGTGGGATACGCCGTTTTACGGCGGGCGGCGTAACCGGGCAGGGCCCAGACGGTTCGAGCGGCGGCGGCTGGGTCCGAAGAAGGCAGGACGAGATAGATGACGAATCCGCAGTATCCGGGTGCCGGTGACCAGCCCGGTGGCTTTCCGCCGCAGCCTCCCGGGGGACCCGCGCAACCGTTCGGTGGGCATCCGCAGCCTGGTATGCACGGGCCGGGACAGAATCCGTATCCGCCGGGGCCGCAGCAGTATCCGCCGCAGGGGATGCAGCCCGGGTACGGGCCGCCACCATACCCGCCGCAGCCCGGGGGACCGTACGCACCGCAGCCCGGCGGGCCGTACCCACCGCAGCCGGGCAAGAGCCGCGGGACCGTGGTGATGGTGACGCTCGTTGTGGTCGTGCTGGTCGTCGGGCTCGGCGTCGGTGGGTATTTCCTGCTGTCCGGGGGCGACGGGGCCGGGGATCCGCGCGCTGTTGCCCAGCAATTCGTGGACGGTGACGGCGAGAACAAGGAGCTGATCTGCGCGTCGGATCTCGCGAAGATCGAGGAAGCCGGAGCGTCCGCGGCCCGGCCTACCGAACCCATCACAATGCCGGACGGTGCGGCCGCGACGAGTGAGCTGGTCGATGTCGATGTACCCGAGGGGAGCGATAAGGGGACCTTCACCGTCAAGACGGACGTGACTGTCGGTACGCAGAGTCACAGCCAGACCGTGGAGTACGACCTCGTCGTAGAGGACGGTGACTGGAAGGTCTGCGGCATTCTGGAGGCGGCGGAGCCCGGCAGCATCGACTCCGAGGCACCTGGGAGTAGTGATTCCGGGAAACCGGGTAGCAGCGACTCCGACAGCAACAGCACCGGCGGCGACTCCGGCGACCCACGTGCTGCCGCTCAGCAATTCGTGGACAGCGACGGTGTGGACAAGGCTGTTATCTGCGCAGCAGATGTCAGGACGCTCGAACTGGCCGAAAAGGGGGGATCTCCGCCGCTCGCGCTACCGGAGACCGAATACTCCACGCTGGAGATCACGGAAGTCGAAGTACCGGCGGGCGGCGATCGTGGGACCTTCACCCTCGAACTGAAGGCGAAAGGCGTCTCGACACCCATCAGAACCGTCCACTACGACCTCGTCGAAGAAGGCGGCGAGTGGAAAGTCTGTGGCGTCCTGATGGCATGGATCAGTTGACCCAGGTCCTGTAACAGGCTGGGGTGCTGTGGCGGTACCGGTCAGTCGAGTGCGGTAGCGCCGCCACCTGTGGCAGCGCGACCTTCCCGAACGCGTGCTTCGCCGTCTCCCGGCGCCTTCGCCGCCGGGAAGTTCCGCTCCGGCAGCCGGATGGCGGCGCACATGAGCGCGGCCACGACGCACAGTCCGGCGGCCACATGGAAGGCGAGGTCGTAGGAGCCGTCGGTGTCGCGGACGTAGCCCGCACCGAATGCGGCGACCGCGGCGCCGAGTTGGTGGGCGGCGAAGACCCAGCCGAACACGATCGGGGTCGAATCGGCGAACCAACGGCGGCAGATGGCGATCGTCGGTGGGACGGTGGTGACCCAGTCGAGGCCATAGAAGATGATGAACACCCACATGCTGGGTTCGGCGTGGGGGGAGAGCAGCGCGGGGAGGGCGAGCAGGGATACGCCGCGGCCGAGGTAGTAGATCACCAGCAGGATGCGGGCGTCCACGCGGTCGGTGAGCCAGCCGGAGAACACCGTTCCGAGGACATCGAAGATGCCGACCGTTGCCAGCAGGGAGGCGGCGACGGTTGTCGGCATACCGTGGTCGTGCGCCGCGGGAACGAAATGGGTGCCGATCAGGCCGTTCGTGGTCATACCGCAGATCGCGAAACTTCCGGCGAGCAGCCAGAATGCGCGCACGCGCATGCCTTGGAGCAGTCCGCTCGCGGCTGCGCCGAAGGTGCCGTTGGGTAGCGCTTCGCCGGTGGTGTCCGTGGAACCGCCGTAGGCCGTGGTCCCGATATCGCTGGGCCGGTTGCGGATGAACAGCAGCACCAGCGGGATCACCGCGAGGGCCGCGAAGGTGACGATGAGTGAGGCCCAGCGCCAGCCGAATCGGTCGGTTACGCCGGCGACCACGGGCAGGAAGACGAGCTGGCCGGTCGCGCTCGCCGCGGTGAGCACGCCGGTGACCAGTCCGCGCCGGGCGACGAACCAGCGGGTCGCGACGGTGGCGACGAAACCCATGGAGAGGGAGCCGGTTCCGAGGCCGACGAGTACGCCCCACAGCAGGATCAGCTGCCAGGAGGCGGTCATGAACAGGCCCAGGCCGGTTCCGGTCGCGATCAGCACGAGCGCTCCGGCGAGAACCGGGCGAACCCCGAACCGGTCCATGAGCGCGGCGGCGAACGGCGCGGTGACACCGAACAGCACCATGTTCACCGAGATGGCGGCGCCGACGGTCGCATGCGACCAGCCGAATTCGGTGTGGAGCGGGTTCATGAAAACGCTGGGGACCGCGCGGAATCCCGCGGCACCCAGGATGGCCACGAAACTCACGCCGGCGACGATCCAGGCGTAGTGCAGTCGCGAGGTGCGGGTCGCGACGATAGAACTCTCTGTCCTCACGATGATCCAGCATTCGGGACCGGCAGTTCCGGAGCCAGTGGCAGAATCGACAATATGCGTGAAAATCATGCCAATGGCGGCGCTGTGCCGGAACGGCATGTGGTGGCCGTACTGCTCCTGGAACCGGTGGTCGGATTCGACGCGACCATCCCGCCGCTGGTCTTCGGCCAGGCCACCGACGAGGCGGGTAACCCGCTCTACGAGGTGGTGACCTGCGCGCTACGGCCGGGCTCCGTCCGGACCACCTCCGGCTATTCGATCGTCGCCGAGGCGGGCGCCGATGCGCTCGCTGCCGCCGATACGGTCATCGTGCCGGGCACGAAATATCCGCCGGCGCGTCTCGACGGAGAAAACACTGCCGAGGTGGCCGCCGCGCTGGAAACGGTGCCCGCCGGTGCGCGGATCGTATCCATCTGCACGGGAGCCTTCGTTCTCGCCGCGGCGGGCCTGTTCGACGGGCATCGAGCCACCACCCACTGGCGGTACGCGGACGATTTCCGGCGGCTGTTCCCCGCGGTCGAACTCGACGAAACCGTGCTGTTCGTGGACGAAGACGGCCTGCTGAGCTCGGCGGGACTGGCCGCCGGTATCGACCTCTGCCTGTATCTCATCCGGCGCGATCACGGCGCTGTCGTTGCCAATCGTGTGGCGCGGTACTGCGTGGTGCCACCCTGGCGAGAAGGGGGTCAGGCGCAGTTCATCGAACACCATGTTCCCGACCACGATGAGCGCAGTACCGCGACCACCCGCGCCTGGGCGCTGGATCACCTGGGCGAAGCGCTCAGTGTGGCGGTGCTGGCCGCACATGCGCGCATGAGTTCGCGTACCTTCAGCCGCCGGTTCCGGGCGGAGACGGGACTTTCGCCCGGCGCCTGGTTGCGTGATCGCCGGATCGACCGGGCACGTGAACTGCTCGAATCCGCGGACCTTCCGATCGAGGCCGTGGCCGAACTGTCGGGGCTGGGCACGCCGGACAATCTGCGCCATCACATGCGGCGTGGGCTGGGGATGTCGCCGTCCGCCTACCGGAAGACCTTCGCCGGCTCATGACGCGGCCGTGCGGGCACGTACCCGGACCCTCGCGGTCGGCGCGGGCGCGGCCCGCAGCGGGCCGGGGGAACAACCGAATCGGTCGTGCAGCCGTTGATCCGGGCGATCCGCCGCCGTGCCGCCTCGAATGTTGCTGCTGATCGCTCTTCTGGCGCCACTCCTGATCAGCGGCTCCGGAAACTCCGCGCTGGTCGTTTTTCTCATAGGGAAGCCAAGCGTCTGCGCCCGAGTAGTTGGGCGGTGGCCAGGACCGCGGCGGTGGCGGTGGTGGCGCCTGCGCCGAGCGGCGAACCGGTGGCGCGCATCAAACGCACGGTGCGCATGGCCGCGACCAGTACTTCGCTGCCGCGCACCCGCATATCCGCCTCGAACCGGCTCACCGCAACGGGCAGGGTGACCGTGCCGGCCGCGACCGCGCGCAGGCCGGTGACCAGGCTCGCGGCATCCCGGATGGCAGCCCCGGCGCCCATACCCGCGGTGGGTGGGGTTGCGTGGACCGCGTCACCGAGCGCGGTGACCGCGCCGGCCGGCCACGGGGCGAGTTCCTCGGCCCGGGTCGATGCGGCATTGAAGCGGAAGGCCGCGATACTGCCGGGGGCGGCGCGTTCGACGACCTCGAGTGCGGACCGCCGCCAGCCTTCGCGATCGAACGCAGTGAGCAGCGCGGACCGCAACTCGGTACCTTGTAGCGCGCGCAGCGCATCGGTTGCGGGGGATTCTGCGAACATGGCGCCCCAGATGTAGGTGGGGCCGGTCGTGATCGCCTCCCTGGGGCGGGGCGTATCCAGGACGGCGTTGCCGGCCGGGTCGAGGAAGCCGATGTACAGGGCCGTGGTGTGTGGCCCGAGCACCATGCTCGAACGCGATCCGAGCCGGTGGCGCTCGGTGACGCCGAGGTCGCCGGCGGTGGTGCGGCCGGAGAAGCCGATGATTCCGGTCGGATGGTTGGTCGGACGGCCCGCCAATCGGCGCGCGACCAGCGAGTGGGCGCCGTCCGCGCCGACCAGCAGATCACCCGGCACCGTGGACCCGTCGGCGAACACTGCCTGCGGTGCGCCGGTGGCCGTGCGGGCGATATCGGTGACCGGCGAGCCCAGGTGCAGATCGGCGCCGACCCCGTCGGCCAGAATCGTTCGCAGGGTGATGCGGTCGATATCGACGCCCGGATTGTCGTCGAGCCGCGGCCCGTGACCCAGCAGCCGGCCGTGCCGGTCCCAGAAGGCGTCGCGGGCCCGTAACCGCAACGCCGAGGACGCCCCCAGCAGCCGTTCGAAGATCTCCGGTGCCACCAGCTCCTGGAGCGCCGCCTGTGCCCGGCCGTCGAGTGTGATGTGGTAGCCGCCGGTCTGCGTGATATCGAGATCGCGATCGAAAACCGAGACCTCGAAGTCGTGCCGGCGCAGCCCGGCGGCCAATGCCAGGCCGCCGATTCCGCCTCCGACGATGATGATGCGCACTATCGGTCTCCTGGACTCGTGGTGAATTACTTCCGGGAACCGACAGTGCCATCGGTAGTGGACACCGAATGTCCACTACCTTGGAGCCGGTGGCCGAAACTTCCCGGCGCGCACTGCGCCTGCTGTCGCTGCTCACCGCCCGGCGCAGCTGGTCGCTGAGTGACCTCGCCGCCCGATTGGAGGTGAGTGAGCGAACCGTCCGGCGGGATGTCGACACGCTGCGCCGACTCGGCTATCCCGTGGTGTCGCTGCGCGGACCGGCCGGCGGTTACCGGCTCGGAGCGGGGCATACGCTGCCGCCACTGCTGTTCGACAGCGATCAGGCGCTGGCCGTCGCGGTGGCACTGCAAACCGCGCCGCACACCGTGTCGGGTCTCGGCGAGGACGCCGCGCGGGCCCTGGACGCGCTCGAACAGGTCATGCCCACCAGGTTGCGTGCGGCGGTGGAAGCGCTGCGGCTCACCAGGTTGCAGAACTACTGGGAGTTCCCGGCGCCACCCATCGAGGCGGTGGCGTTACAGGTCGCGGGCAGTGCCGTGCGGAGCCACGAAGTGCTTCTCGCCGAAACCCTCGGCCCCGACGGCGCCCGCCCGGTTCCCGGTACGGCCGGATTCGCGCCGGCCCGGCGCATCGAACCCCATCATCTGGTGGTCTGGGCCGGGCGGTGGTACCTGGTCGGGTTCGATCATGCCGACGATGCCTGGCGCGTGCACCGGCTGGACCGTCTCCATCTGCACACGCCCACGGGAATCCGGTTCACCCCGCGCGAACTGCCCGGCGGCGATGTCGCCCACCTGGTCATGACCAGCTACGACCGCGGCGATACCCCCGCCGCATGGGAGTGCACCGGAAGCGCCCGGCTCGATCTACCGGCCGAGACGGTCGCGCGCTGGGCGCCCGGCGGATCGGTTGTCGAGCATCTCGATCCCGGCCACTGCCGCCTCACCGTCGGCGCGTGGTCGTGGGCCGGGATCGCCGGATTGCTCGCCACCTTCGATACCGACCTCACCGATGTGCAACCCGCGGAACTGGTAGCCGCGTGCCGCCGGCTCGCGCGAAGATTCCGGGCTGCCGCGGCCTCACCGGCCGGCAGTCGATGGGCAGGCGTATCGGCCGAACCGGATACGCCCAGGTAGTCGCCGATCGGCGGCCCGCCGGAACCGGCGCCGGTGGGCTGAGGCCCGCAACCTGGCCGACGCAGCGATGCGTCCGCAGCCGCCACCCGGTCGGCGTGTCCGGTCCGCACCACCAGTTTGTACAGCGCCGGTTCAGGATTCGCGGGCTGCCTGCAGGAGCGCGTTGGCGAACTTCACCATCTGGGCCGGCCCGCCGTACCAGGCGGTCACCGCCGATAGCACTGCCGAGCGAGCTTCCCGGGCAGCGCGGGCGACCTCGTCCGCCGAAACCTCGCCGGCTTCGGCCTGCCCGGCGAGTACTTCGAGATCATCGCTTGCCGTGAGCAAACGCATGATGAGGTGGATATCGATATCCGCGCCTTCCTCGCTGCGGCTGTGCCGGGATGTGGTGTCGGCCGGTACGGAACCGCGCTCGGGTTCGGCGGGCGCAGGGTCGGTGAGTTCGGCCGCGATCGGCTCCGGCCGGTCGGCGGAGGGGAGCGGCGTTGCTTCCGCGGCCTCGCGGGCGCGGCGGGAGCGGCGTGTTTCCAGCGGTGGGCGCGATTCGTCGCCGCCGGTCAACGCTTCCGGCGTGGTGCGGGATTCGTCGGGCACCAGACTCAGTGGTGCGGAACTGCCGCGGCGTGCAGCGGGCAGCGGATCGGCCGCTGCTTCGGCGGTATCGGGTTCGGGTGGGGTACTCGCCTCCGAATGGCGAGAACCGGGGCCGTCCTGTTCGGATTCCAGAATCCGGGAGAGGATTTCGGAGACCGGGGCCGCGGCGGAATCCTCGTCGGGCTCGGTGGTGTGCACCGGTTCGGGATCGAGCAGACGGTCAAGTATGGGAGTGCTGTCCGACGGTGGCGCGAGCCGCGGGGGTGCTTCGTTTTCCAGCGGGGAATCGCTGCCCTGGTCGCCGGAGTCGGTATCGCCGACCGGCTCTGTGGTGCGGAATCCGAGGGAATCCGGTTCCGGTCCCGCGGGGCGATCGCTGTCCGGTTTGTACCGGGACGCGGAGCGCGGCATCCGGCGTGGGGCCGGAAGATCTCCGGCCGCGCCGGTTTCCGGGAACTCGAGCTTCGGAGCTGGTCGCGGCAATTCCGCGGCGGCTGTGTCAATGGCAGGTGCCTCGCCGTTACCCGGAGCGGGTGCGTCCTCGATATCGGAGGGCGCGTGCCGGGCCGCGGATCGGGGCAGGCGGCGGGCCGGGAGCGCGGGCGCGGCGGAGTCGTCCTCCGTGGTGCTCGCGGGGGCGGGAGCCTGACCGCGCGGAGAACGCGTGGGCAGGGCAGAAAGGGCCGGTGCGGGGGATTCGGCGGAATCTGCTGTGGCGGCAGGGAGCTCATAGAGGTCGCCGGAACGGGCGCCGGGTTCCTCGGGGCGGTACTGGTCTTCGAACGGATTGAACTGTTCGGCGTCGGATTCGGCCGGTTCGGTCAGCGCCGATTTGCGGCGTCGGCCACCACTTTCGAGGGCCTGCGGTACCGGTTCGTCGCCGATCGAGCTGAGCCAGCTGGGCAGCGAACCGGTATCGGCGGACGAGCCACCGAAGGAATCGGTATCGGTGGGTGCCGGGCGATAGGACCCGGGGTCCCCGGGCGGCGGCAACGGCTTTCCCGAAGCGCCTTCCTCGTTCTGCTCGGCGGTGGGCAGTTGTGTGGTCGCCGCGCCCGACAACTGGGCCGGGCCACCGGACGGTACGGTCAGCTCGTCGGGGTGCTGCATATCGGGCTGGTAGGGCGCGGACATCGGGATCCGCGGTGACGACGACAGCGCGGGCGCCGGATCACCGGGCTGGGAAATACGCGGCAGCGCCGCGGAATCGGCCTGGCCGGGCGCCTGATGCGACCCGCCGGCCGGCGTGGAGCGGGTGGGCAAGGCCGTGGTTTCGGGAGTGTCGTCCGGTATATACGGGGGACCGTCGGCCGGTGGTGTGGTGAAACGGGAATTCGGCTCGGGCTCCAAGGGGCTCATCGTCTGGACACCCGGCGAATCGCCGATGACACCCGAGGTGTTCCAGGCGGCGAACGGGTCGAGAGCCGCTGAACCGCCGGTGTTCTGCGGGTTCTGGTGCGGGGTGGACGGTGGTGCGGGGGTCCACGTGTAACCACGGTCCGGAACGGACTCGGGCCGGTTCGTGGCGCCGTTCGACCCCTCCGCCGCATCGAATCCATTGGATCCGAAGCCGGCGAAGCCCCTCGACTCGGAGTTGCGCTGCCCGCGCCCGTACTCCTCCGGGCGGGCGCGGCGTTCGTCTCCGAGGCTGGCATTTTCGGCATCCATGCGCTCATTCTTACCCACCCGGGTGGGCTTCGTTCTAGTGCGCGAAGCCCCTCATCTCCCCGCGAAGCGCCCGGGGTGACGAGGATTACACCGGCGTCGTGCCCGCGGCCACCGCTGTTGCGGTCCGCCTGTTTTCCGGACATGCCGTGTTGACGTGCTCCGACGGCGAGAAGTCCCGGCACCGGTGAGGATCGGCTCGGTGAGGAGGCGGGTCGGACGTCAATCATCGTGCCCGCGGGGTTTTCCCTCGGGTGTCGATGGCGCAAATGCGCCTAGTCGGTGCCCCTGGACACGACACGCGGTGTCCGATCGGGGAAGTTCAGTGGATTTTTACAAACGGCTGGTGCGTTGCGCCGGATTGCCTGCGCGATATGCGCCGACCGCGCGAATCCCTCGGCGGAATCGTCGGATCGAGGATGGTGCCGGCGAGGCTCTCGGCTCGCCGGGGTGCATACCGGGAATGGCACAACAGCGAGTCTCCGGCCGGCCGAGCGCCCGGAACCGCAATCGCCTACCCGCCGGCACTGCCGGCGGGTAGACCGGTACGGCGCGGGATCAGTGGTGCGGGGCCGCTCGGTGCATTCGTCCCGCCACGGCCGGCAGTGCCGCGACCGCGAGTACCACGGTGACGAGCCCGACGATCCACGACGTCCATGCGGCGCCGTTGTATGCGGTGTAGTCCATGACCCAGGGTGCGAGGAACAGCAGCGCGCCGAACAGGCCCATGGCGTAATCCGTGGCCGCCATGGACGGCCGGTACATCTGGGCGAGCCCGGTCAGCGCGATGAGCACTCCGAGCACGATCATCGTCCAGACGGCCCGATCATTGGTGGCGACCCAGATCGGCGACAGGGCGGTGAAGGCTCCGAGTACGACGGCCAGGAAATCCTGGGTCCGGCTTTCGGTGAACATAATGGCCTCCTGAAAGTGGATACAGGTCCGTTGACAGGGCCTGACCTCGGTATAGCTGCCCCAGGGTGGCCGGTCGATATCGCAATGGACACGATTACGCGGCGAAACGATGCGGAAGGTGTCGCTGGCCTCCACCGGGCCGTCCAAGTTAGGGTGGGCTACACAATTTTCTAGAACCTGTTTCAGGCGCGGCGCGAGCGGGCCGCGGGAGGGAGTTCGGTATGTCCGCGCCGATCGTGATAGCCGGTGCCGGCCTGGCCGGGCTGCGCACCGCCGAGGAACTGCGCCGCGCCGGGTACACCGGGAAACTGGTGGTCCTCGGGGACGAGGCGCATGCGCCCTACGACCGCCCGCCGCTGTCCAAACAGTTCGTGCGCGGTGAAATCGACGCGACCCCGCTGCGCCCCGAGGAGTTCTACGGCGAGAAGGATATCGATCTCCGCCTGAAAACCCCGGCTGTCGGTGTGGACACCGCCGCCAAGAAGGTGCGGCTGGCCGACGGTTCGGCCGTGGAATACGAGCACCTCGTGATCGCCACCGGGCTGACACCGCGCCGGTTGCCCGGCACCGACGAGGTCGTCGGCGTCCACGTGCTGCGCAGCCACGACGATGCCCTCGCCATCCGGGCGGGCGCGCGCGCCGCCGAGCACGCGCTGATCATCGGTGCCGGATTCATCGGCTGCGAACTCGCCGCCAGCCTGCGCGCGGAGGGGCTGTCCGTGGTGTTGGTGGAGCCGCAGCCTGCCCCGCTGGCCGGTGTGCTCGGCGCGGAAGTCGGCGAACTGGTGGCCCGGCTGCACCGTGCCGAAGGCGTCGATCTGCGCTGCGGTATCGGTGTCGACACCCTGCTGGCGGACCCGGACGGCCGGGTTCGCGGTGCCCGGCTCGCCGACGGTTCGGAAGTGCCGGCGCAACTGGTGGTCGCCGGGATCGGATCCCGGCCGGTCACCGACTGGCTGGCCGATTCCGGAATCGAGCTGGCCGAACCCACGGCCGGTGGCGGGGTGTTCGCCGACGAGACCGGGCGCACCAGCGTGCCCGGAGTCTGGGCGGTGGGCGATGTCGCGGCCTGGCGCACCCCGACCGGGGAGCATCGGCGGATCGAACACTGGACCAACGCGGGCGAACAGGCCAAACTGCTGACCTGCGCGCTGCTGGGCGTCGAACCACCGAGCACGCCGCAGGTGCCGTACTTCTGGAGCGACCAGTACGACCTCAAGATCCAGGCGCTGGGCACCCCGCGTGCCTCCGACGAGATCCGCATCCTCGCCGACGACGGCCGCAAGTTCCTCGCCTACTACATCCGCGAAGGCCGGCTGGCCGGTGTGGTGGGCGCCGGTATGACCGGCCGGGTGATGAAGATGCGTGCCGCGATCGCCGCGGCCGCCCCGGTGGAGGACCTGCTCGACGCCACTCAATAACCTGTTCGGTGTGATCGTCGCGCTCATCGATTCGGGTTTCGGGCTGCTGCCCACCGCGGCGTGGCTGCGCAAGCTGCGCCCCGATGTGGATCTTCTGCTCCAGCTGGACCCCGACGGCGCGCCGTGGGGTCCGAAACCGCAGGCGTGGGTTGTCGACCGGGTGGTTTCGGCCGCCCGTAGCGCGCGGGAGCTGGGCGCGGAAGTGGTCGTGCTGCCGTGCAATACCGCCAGTGTGACCGCGCTCGAGCACGTCCGCGCGGATCTGGGCCCGCAGGTTCCGGTGGTGGGCACCGTACCGGCGATCAAGCCGGCGGCCGCGGTATGCCGCTCGGTCGCGGTCTGGGCGACCGCGGCGACCACCGCAAGCCCTTACCAGGCCGACCTGATCGCCCGCTTCGGCGGCGACGCGACGGTTACGGGGGTCGCCTGCCACGGCTTGGCGGAGGCCGTGGACCGCGGCGATATGACCGCGATCCGCGCCTCGGTCGCCGATGCCGCCGCCCGCACCCCCGCCGGCGTCGAGGGCGTCGTACTCGGCTGCACCCACTACCCATTGGTGGTGGACACGATCGTCGCCGCACTCCCCGAGGGCGTCCGGCTGTTCGACAGCGCGCAGGCCGTCGCCGCGCAAACCGTCCGCCGGATGGACGAGCTGGGCAACCCGGGCAGCGGAAACGGCACCGTAAGCGTCTACCTCAGCGGCCGCCCGGGCAAGCTACCCCCCGGCGCCACCGCCTACGAACCCGGCCGCCTCCTCGGCGCGAGCTAGCAGCATCACCTGCGACCCCTGGATCCGGGCGCGAGCCCACCGCGCTCAGGCGACCGGCGAGTGCAAGCAGGTAGGCCGAGTGCGCCGAGCCAAGCACGGCCCGCGCGGAGCGAACCACCGTGTCGAGTGCACCCCGCGGCCGCCCGCCCTGTACCGAACCTCATTCGATGGTCCACTTCCCCGGGTGGGGCCCGCCCGGTTCTGGAGCGACGGAGCGGGGGAGCGAAGCGGAGGAGCGGAGGAGTGAAGAACCGGGCCTATAAGGGCCCCACCCTCGAGCCGCGGAGCGGCTCCAAAATTACAGAGCGCTTCCAAATCTCAGAACTGGATGCGCAGCCGATCCGTAACCGGCCGCGCCTGGCAGCCGAGGATATAACCGGCCTCGATGTCCTCGGGATCCAGAATCTCGGCGTTCTCCATTTCGACCTTGCCCTCCAGCACCGTGCAGGCGCAGGATCCGCATTCGCCTTCCTGGCAGGAATACGGCACATCGAGACCCTTGTCGAGCATGATGTCGACCAGGGTTTGTTTCCGCGGCCAGCTGAGGTTGTGCATCTCGCCGTCCAGTTCGACTTCGACGGTGGCCGCGTCGGCGGCTTCCTCCGCGGAGATCTCGACGGGTGCGCTGTCGGCGAAGGGGTCGCCGGCGAGGGAGTTGAAGATTTCGGCGTGGGTGCGGTTACGCGGGACGCCGAGTTGGCCGAGGGCGTCGTGGACGCCGTCCATGAACGGTTTCGGTCCGCACATGAAGGCCGCATGCGAGGTGAAGGGCCGGAACAGTTCGGCCAGGGCGGTGACGGTCGGCAGGCCCTGCAGCGTTTCCAGCCAGTGCAGTACGACCAGCCGCTGCGGGTTCTTCTCCGCCAGTTCGCGTAGTTCGGTGGCGAAGATGACCGATTCGGGGTCGCGGTTGGCGTAGAACAGCACGATCCGGCCGGTGCCGCGGTCGAGGGCGGATTTGAGGATCGACATCACCGGGGTGATTCCGCTGCCGGCGGCGCAGAGCAGCAGGTCGTCGTCGAGGTCCTTGGGGGTGAATACGCCCGACGGCGGCAGCACTTCCAGTTCGTCGCCCGGTTTGATGTTGTCGCAGAGCCAGTTGGAGCCGTATCCGTCCTTGGTCCGCTTCACCGTGACCTTCGGCAGGTCGTCGGTGAAGGGGGAGCTGGCCAGTGAATAGCATCGCGCCACCGATCCGGTGCGGTCGCTGGGGATGCGCAGGGTGAGGAACTGGCCGGGCTGGTAGGCGAACTTTTCCCGGGCCTGCTCCGGTACCTCGAAGACCAGCGAGCTCGCGTCGGTGGTTTCCGCGATGACCTGGGCGACCCGGAGTACTACGGATCGTGAGCCATGGGGCACTTCGACGGTGGTCATCTCGTCCTCTCGACACCTGGTAGCCGACGGCATCCAGCCTACGGCAAAACTAGAACGTGTTTCAATTTTAGCCTATGCCGGCTGCCTGTTGTCGAGTGAGCTGGCCCTCGAGTCCGGCGACCAGCACGCCGACCCCGAAATCGTAGGAGTATTTGCCGCGCAGATCGGGCAGGTATTCCATTGCGCGGGCAACTCGCTCCGGCATCACCACATCGGGTGGGGTGTCGAGATTGCGCGGATTCACCCTGCGGCGGCCGAACAGGTAGGTGTGGATGGTCGCGTAACCGGCCAGGACATTGCGGTCCTCGAAACCGGCCTCGTAGAGGATCTCCATGATCGCCGCGATCAGGTCGAGCTGTTTCCCCAGCATCTGCTCGATGAGAATGTCGCCCAGTCCGGGGTGGCGGCGCAGGCGTTCGTCGATCTGGGCGAGGAGATCGATCAGCCGGTCCTGCCAGGTCCCCGATTCGGGCGGGGGTTTGCGGACCCCGGCGAGCGCGGCCGTGGCGACCAGGTCGAGTAGTTCGCGCTTATCGGCCACGTAGTAGTAGGGGGCCATGGGGGAGACGCCGAGTTCGCGCGAGAGCCGCCGCATGGATAGTTTCTCCACCCCGTCGGCGCGCACGACCCGGAGTGCCGCCTCGACGATCTCCGTCTCCGAGAGGGTACTTCCGTTACCGCCCCCGCCCCCGCTGGTCTGCATTCGCACGACTCCCATTGCCACCTCTACATGCTGGGCGGCATGCGCCCGTCACGTTCTGTTCAGCTGCTTTTGCCCCCGCAGTCTAGAGGTCGCGTTCCGGCGTGAGCGTCCACATTACTCGAAAACTCTTTCTTTTTGTCAGTGCATGACGTTATGGTGTGACTGCGGTCGCATCCGGCGGCCGCAGCGCCGGCACTGTGCCACGGCCCACCGGCGGTATCCGACGCGGTACCGCGGGACGCGTCGTGGCAGCCCCTGGCCGGCGCAGGCGCCAATCAGTGGAGGTAGCCATGGCGGACAACCGTTCCTTCGGACCGGCAGAAACCGATCACCGCGGACCGATCGGCACAGTCGAGAACCAGGCGAGCGAGGACGCTCCCATCGTCGAGGAGACCCTTATCGAAGAGGTGTCCATCGACGGTATGTGCGGCGTCTACTGATCGGGCCGGAGATGCTCGATCTGGAAACCCGCTGGCAGTTACATCCCCGCGTGGCATTGCGCCCGGAACCCTTCGGTGCGCTGTTGTACCACTTCGGGACTCGTAAACTGTCGTTCCTGAAGAATCCGCGGATCGTCGAGATCGTGCGCTCCCTGCCCGGGCACACCTCGGCCCGCGCGGCCATCCGTGCCGCCGGTATCGGGGACTCCGCCGCCGATCCGTATGTGCAGGCACTGGCGAATCTGGCCGAATCGGACATGATCCAGCAGGCACCGGAAACGGCAGCGCTCCCCGAGACCGCGCCGTTCGCCGGTGTCGGTCCCGCCGATCCGGCGGTCCGGCTGGTGGATCGGTTCGAATCCGGGCTGGCGGCGCCGATCTGCCTGACCTGGGAACTCACCTACGCATGCAACCTTTCGTGCGTGCACTGCCTGTCCTCCTCGGGCCGGCGCGATCCCAACGAACTCAGCACCGAGCAGTGCAAGGCGCTGATCGACGAGTTCCAGCGGATGCAGGTGTTCTACGTGAACATCGGCGGTGGTGAGCCCACCGTGCGCCCGGATTTCTGGGAACTGGTGGACTACGCGACCTCGCATCAGGTGGGCGTGAAGTTCTCCACGAACGGTGTGCGGATCACCCCGGAGGTCGCGCAGCGCCTGGCTGCGAGCGACTATGTGGACGTCCAGATCTCGCTGGACGGTGCCGATGCCGAGGTGAACGACGCGGTACGCGGGCCGGGATCCTACGATACGGCGATCCGGGCGCTGGAGAATCTGGCGAACGCCGGATTCAAGGACGCGAAGTTGTCCGTGGTGGCCACCCGGCACAATATCGACCAGCTCGATCAGTTCAAGGAGATCGCCGATCGTTACGGCGCCACCCTGCGGCTCACCCGGCTCCGGCCGTCGGGTCGCGGTGCGGACGTCTGGGACGAGCTGCATCCGCTGCCGGAACAGCAGCGGACTCTCTACGACTGGCTGGTCCGCAACGGCGACGGTGTGCTCACCGGCGATTCCTTCTTCCACCTCTCCGCATACGGTGAGGCCCTGCCGGGGCTGAACATGTGCGGGGCCGGCCGGGTGGTGTGCCTGGTGGATCCGCTCGGCGACGTCTACGCCTGCCCGTTCGCGATCCACGAACGGTTCCATGCCGGAAACGTCGTCACCGACGGTGGTTTCGCCACGGTATGGCAGGAATCGGAGCTGTTCAACGAGTTGCGGGAACCCAGCGGCGGGGGTGCGTGCACCAAATGCGCGCATTACGACTCCTGCCGCGGCGGCTGTATGGCGGCGAAGTTCTTCACCGGACTGCCCGCCGACGGACCGGACCCGGAATGCGTTCAGGGTTACGGGGAAGCGGCGCTGGCCGATACCGGACGGATCATCCCGCGTCCGGCGGTCGACCATTCGCGCAAGACCACCCCGCGCCGGTCGCGTTCGGGTGGACCCGTGCCGCTGACGTTGCTGCCCCCGGCGAAACGTCCGGCTCGGGCCTGTGACGAGAGTCCGCTCGTGTGAGAATTATTGGATGACACCCGCCCCGAGCGACGATAGCCGGATCGTTGCCCGGGGCGGTTCCTTATGTCCGCGCTACCGTTCCGGTGACCTATCTCATGACTGTGTCCACCGTTGTTCGGCAAATTTCTCCCGAACGAAACACTTTTTCCCGGACTGCTGATGTCTCGTAACGAATCGGCAGTTACCATCCGTGGAATGCGCCATGATCGCCTGCCCGACGGATTCGGGGTGCGGATCGACCCACGGGTACGCGCATACTCGGGGGGACGCATCCTTATCGGTGGCTCACCCGCTCGTTTGCTGCGCCTCGCTCCCGAGGCCGCGGAGATGATCGGCGACGGCTACCTGGAAGTGAACGGCCCGCAATCGGCGGTGGTTGCCAGACGGCTACTGGATTCCGGTGTCGCCAATCCCCGGCCGCGGCTGCTGCCGAAACCGGAGGACGTCACCGTCATCGTCCCGCTGCACAACAACCCCGACGGTCTGCAGCGGCTCCTGGGGACCCTGAGTGGTCGCACGGTGATCGTGGTCGACGACGGTTCCGACGAACCGGTCCAGGTGCCCGACGAACACGGCCGCCGGTGCCAGGTGAAGGTGCTGCGCCACGAACAGCGGCGCGGTCCGGCGGCCGCACGCAATACCGGCCTGCGCGCCGCGTCCACCCAGTTCGTGGCCTTCCTGGATTCCGATGTGGTGCCGCGCAGCGGCTGGCTCGAGGTGATGCTGGGGCATTTCAGCGATCCGCAGGTGGCGCTGGTCGCCCCGCGGATCGTCGCACTGGACCCGGAATCCACCACGCTGGCCCGCTACGAACACACCCGCTCATCGCTGGACCTGGGCCGGCGGGAATCGGCCGTGCAGTCCGGCGGTGTGGTCTCCTATGTTCCCAGTGCGGCACTGCTCGTGCGCCGTACGGTTCTCGAAGCCGAGGGCGGCTTCGACGAAAGTATGCAGGTGGCCGAGGATGTCGACCTGTGCTGGCGGTTGGAACGCGCGGGCTGGCGGCTGCGCTACGAACCCGCCGCGCATGTGGCACACGACCATCGGGTCTCGTTCCGCGAATGGTTTCGCCGCAAACTGTTCTACGGCACCGGCGCCGCGCCGCTGAGCCGGCGGCACGCCGGGAAGGTTTCGCCGCTGCAGATACCCAAGTGGACCGCGCTGTCCGCGATCTTCCTGGCGACCCGGAACCGCTGGGGAGTCCTGGCCGCGGTATTCACCCTGCTGGTGCCGTTGCGCCGGCTGCGGATCGCGTTCGCGGGTGTGGACAACCCGACCGGGGTCGCGGCGATCTATGTGGCCCGCGGTTTCTTCGCCGGGTTGTGGCGGCTGTCTTCGGCGATGTTCCGCCACTATTGGCCGATAACCCTCGCCGCGATGGTGTTCTCGCGCCGGGTCCGCCAGACCGCGCTGACCCTGGCGCTCGCCGAGGGGGCAGTCGACTGGTACACCCACCGTGAGCCGGGCGGGCTGGACCCGCTGCGCTATATCGCGTTCCGGCGGATCGACGATATCGGGTACGGCACCGGGCTATGGCTGGGTGCGTGGCGGGCCGGCAGCCCGGCCGCCTTGAGACCTACCGCCCCACCCCGGTAGCGGGGCCGGGCACCATGGTGGACACGCTGATCATCGGTGGCGGAAGCGCCGGTTCGGTGCTGGCCGCGCGGCTCAGCGAGGACCCGGGGCATACCGTGCGGCTCGTGGAAGCCGGTAGCCCGCGCCGTTCGGCGGCGGATTTCCCGCCCGAACTCACCGACAGTGCCGCGCTGCCGGTGGGCGGCGACGCGCCGTGGCTGTGGCGGTATCCCGTGGCGTTCACTCCGGAACTGCCGGGGCAGATCGTGCGCGGTCGCGGGATCGGCGGTTCGGGTGCGGTGAACGGCTGCTATTTCATCCGGGCCGCGGCGCGCGATTTCGCGGCCTGGAGCCGGGAGGCGGGCACGCTCGCCTGGGATTTCGAGGAAGTGCTGCCGTTCTTCCGGTCGCTCGAGAACGACGAGGACTACGGCGACCACGCCGGGCACAGCCGGACGGGGCCCGTGCCGGTCCGGCGGATCGCCCGGCCGAGCCGGCTGGCCCAGGAATTCGCCGCTACCTGCCTGGATCTCGGTTTCGGCGAGGTACCGGACTGGAATTCGATGCCCGGCGGACCGGATACGGGCGTGGGGCCGGTGCCCTGCACGATCGGCCCGCCGGATTCTTCGGGACGGCACCGGCGCATCGGTCCCGCCCACTCCTATCTGCTGCCCGCGCTGTCGCGTCCGAACCTGATCGTGCGGGGCGATACCCTGGCGACTCGCCTGCGGTTCGCGGGAAACCGGGTCGTCGGTGCGGATTGCCTGGTCGAGGGGAGACCCGAGACGATCCACGCCGATCGGGTCGTGCTGTGTGCCGGCGCGATCGAATCCGCCGCCCTGCTCCTGCGTTCCGGTATCGGTCCCGCCGATCAGCTCGCCGAGCTGGGGATTCCGGTGGTCGTCTCGGCGCCGGTCGGCCAGTGGACGGTCGACCACCCCGAAATCGGAATCGAATACCGGCATCCGGCTCCCGCGGGGGGTGCGGTCCCGCTGGAATACGTGCTGGGATTCGACGATATCGAGATCCGTCCCTACACGGTCGCCTTCGCTCCCGGGGTGCACCGGATGGGTGTCACCCTGATGCGGCCGACCAGCTCGGGCCGCCTCCGGTTGACCGGTTCCGATCCGTTCACGCCACCGCTGATCGAACAGGGATATCTCGCGACGGCCGCCGACCGCTCGCGTCTGCGGGCCGCGGTGGGACTGGCCGGTAAAATCCTGGACGTGATGTCGGCGCACTGGTCCGGTGGGACGGACGAGGGCGCGATCTCCGATCATTGGCTGACCGAACGCCTCGGAAGCTCTCAGCATCTGGCGGGTACCTGCCGGATGGGCCGGTCCGACGATCCCCGGGCGGTGGTCGACGAGCGGTGCCGGGTGCACGGTGTGGAGGGGTTGTCCGTGGTCGATCTGTCCGTGGTGCCGGTATCTCTGAGCCGGGGTCCGCAGGCGACGGTGGTGCTGCTCGCCGAACGTGCCACGGCGCATCTGCGCTGAGCCCGTCCCGGAAACAATGGCGCACTGGAGGTCCCGGATGTACTCCGCGCTATTCGATACATGCACCGGCTACTGTCGCGCTAACGGCCGACCGGACGGGCCGTAGGCAGCGGGCAACGAGGCAGCTCCGCCGGGTGGCGCGACCGGGTCCGCTACGGTACCTTCCTCCGGTGCGGTACGCCGGTCGGGTGCCTCGCCGCCCGGAGCGCCTGTTCCGTCGCGGCACGAAATCCCGGCTGCGGACCGCCCGCCCGCGGGTGCGGCCACCGGCTTTCGCCGCACTTCGACAGCCTGCGCCGGGGCTACCGGTCTGGTAGGTGAGCTGTATCGGTCGGGGATACAGCTCACCGGGTGGGCCGGGCGAAATACCAAGTGGCGCCGTGCAATATTGCGTCTCCATTTTCGACACCCCGGCCCGATCTCCCCGGTTGTGCCCCGCCGAGCAAGTACTCTGGTCCCTCGGGAGGCCCGGCGCGGCAACGCGATCCGGCCCCCGGGAATCCGCACCCGGCGCCGAACACCGGGGAAGGTACGGCGCCGGTGCGGAAGGTCCCAGCGAACTTCCCGCGACCCCCGTTGTCCTGCGACGATCCGGTCTATCGACCGCCGAGTCCGGACAGGGTGATACCGCGGACGAACGCTTTCTGCGCGAGCAGGTAGACCAGCAGCAGCGGGAACAGGATGAGTATCGACGCGGCCATCAGCACCGGCCAGTTCGACACGTACTGACCCTGCATCCACACCAATCCGAGGGTGACCGTGGAGATGTCCTCGCGCTGAATCATCACCAGCGGCCACAGGAAATCGTTCCAGACGTTCACCCAGGTGAGTACCGCCAGCACCATGACCGCCGGTTTGGCATTGGGCAGCAGCACCTGCCAGTAGATCTGCCACGGGGAACAGCCGTCGAGTACCGCGGCCTCTTCGAGTTCGGTGGGCAGTGTCCGGAAGAACTGCCGCATCAGATAGGTACCGAAGGCATTACCGAACAGGCCCGGCACGATCAGTGCCCAGGGGGTATCCGCCCAGCCCAGGGTCCGGATGAGCAGGAACTGCGGGACAACGGTCACCGTGAGCGGGACCATGAGTGTCGCGAGATAGGCCACGAAAAGGACGTCCCGGCCGCGGAAGCGCAACCGGGCGAACGCGTACCCGGCCAGTGAACAGAAGAAGACCTGTCCGGCGGTGATACATCCTGCGTACACGATGGTGTTGAGAAACATCCGGCCGAACGGCATCAGCTCGAAAACCGCTCCGTAGTTGGACCACTGCGGATCCCGGGGGAGCAACGCCGGCGTGGTGACCTCGGACTGTTTCTTCAGCGAACCCGACAGCGCCCACAGGATCGGCAGCAGCGCGCACCAGGCCATCGCGATGAGGGCCAGGTAGAGCGCCACCGCCCGGCCGAAAGCGCGGGTCGGCCGCCACCGTGCCGGCATCACGCGTCCGTGGCGTTCTTGCGCGAGAACCATACGTGCGCGCCGGTCAGGGCCAGCAGCACCACGAAGATCAGCCAGGCAATGGCGGAGGCATAGCCGGCGTCACCGAACGCGAACGCGTTCTGGAAGATCATGATGCCGAAGACGTAGGTGCCGGTCTCGGGGCCGCCGTGGCCGCCGGTGAGTACATAGATCTGGTCGAAGGCCTGTACCGCGTTGATGATCGAGACCACCAGGACGAACGACAGCGCCCCCCGGATCATGGGCACGGTGATGGATACGAACCGCCGGACCGCGCCCGCGCCGTCGATTCTCGCCGCCTCGTAGAGATCGTCCGGCACGCCCTGCATCGCGGCCAGCAGGACAACCGTCGCGAACGGCACACTCTTCCAGGTGGTGACCAGGCAGACCGAGACCATCGCCCACCACGGGTCCACCAACCAGGGCACCGGCCCGATCCCGGCCCAGCCGAGCATCGTATTGAGCAACCCGTTGTTGGTATCGAAGACGAAACGCCAGATCACCGCCATCACCACACTCGACACCGCCAGTGGCAGGAACATGACGGCCCGGAAGAAGGTGATCCCCTTGATCCGCCGGTTCAGTGCCGCGGCGACGACGAGGCTTATCGCCACGGTCGGTAGCAGGGTGCCGAGGGTGAACACGATCGTGTTGCGCAGGGCGATGGCGAACAGCGGGTCGGCGGTGAGCAGCCGGCGGAAGTTCGCGAGCCCGGTGAACCGGATCGGGCCGAACAGATCCCACTCCTGGAAGCTCAGGTAGAGCGAGAAACCGAGGGGGAACAGCAGGAATACCAGCACAGCCAGCAGGTTCGGGGCGATGAACAGCCGTGCCGCCCGGGCCCGGCGCACGGCCAGTTCCGGGGTCCGCCGTACCGGGGCGGGTTCGGGCGTGGGTGGTTTCGAGCGGATTGTCTTCTCGGTGGCGGTCATTGGTTGCGCAGCACCTCATCGGCTTCGGGAGCGAGTCGGTTCTTCAGCGATACAGCGGGTCTGGTGCCGCGGAGCACGGGCCCCAGATAGCGATCCATCAGGGCATCGATCCGCGCCCACGCCGCGGTGACCGGAAGCGGTGCGGAACGCGCCGGTCCCTCGACGAGAATGTCCAGGTTTTCGATATCCCGATGGGCTTCGGCGAACCCGCGCGACCGCACCGCGGATTTCCCGGCCGGTACGAACAGCCCGGACTCGGCCACCAGTGCTTGCCCGGCCGGACCGGCCGCGAACTTCAAGAACTCCCAGGCCTGCTCTTTCCGCGGACTGTCGGCGGATATGGCCAGACCCGTGGTTCCGATATTCGACCTCGCCCCACGACCAGCAGGACCCACCGGTAGTGCGGTGATATCGAAATCCAGCTCCTCGGCGGCCGAAAAGGTCTGGTAGCGCCAGTGCCCGCCCAGCGCGAGCGCCGCCTTGCCCTGGGTGAACAGGTCCATGGTCGAGATCGACTGTTGATCCGCCGGAGTCGGCGCCACAGCGTGCTTGATGGCGAGGTCGGCGTAGAACTGGACGCCCTCGAGGAAGGCATCGTCCGCGAAGGCCGTGCGGTCCGGTACGGTCCGCGGGCTGGTCCATTCGGCGCCGTTGTTGATGGCGAACAACCCGGCCGAATAGTAGGGCACCCAGGTATCGGCGAAACCCCACTGCCCGGCCCGTCCCGACCGCTCACGTTCGGTGAGTGCGCGGCAGATATCCAGGAATTCGTCGAAACCCCAGGCATCGTCCCAGCGTCCGGGCGGGCGGAGTCCGGCGTCGTCGAACAGTTTCCGGTTGTAGAACAGGAAGTTCCCGGACCACTGCTCCGGCAATGCGTACTGCCCGCCTTTGAAGCGGAAGGTGTCGTACAGCGCTGTGACACTGTCGGCTTCCAGTTCGGCGGCGAACACCGGGTCGCGTTCGAGCATGGTGTTCAGGTCCAGCAGGACGCCCCGGTCGGCGAGACCCGCATAGGTCTGTTCCCACGCCATCAGCACGTCCGGGCATTTCCCGCCCGCGCAGAAAGTGAGCATCTGCTGCATGGGGTCGGGCCCGGAAAGCAGCGTCCGCACCCGGATCTCCGGATACCGGCGGGCGAACTCGTCGATCACCCGCTGCCGGCCGTCGGCCTCGTCGGGGTTGGCCTGGAAGAAGAATGTCAGCGCATCGTCATCGCCGGAGCACCCGGTGAGACCCGGAACCGCCAGCGAGGTCCCGATCCCGCCGGCGATACGCAGGAACTCGCGCCGGCCGACCGCCGGTCCATGCTCCTGCACGCCGCGTCACCTCGTTCCTGCGCCGCGCCCGCTCGCGCCGAATCGTCCGGATCGCAGATCCCGTGGATCTGGTACCGGCGGCCGGTTCACAGCGTCGGTACCAGCAGATTGTCCAATGCCGGACCGTGAATCGTCCCGAACGACTCACCCGGTCCTCGCCGCGGCCCGCGTCTCGCGTCGCCGGACTTCGGTCGCGAGGTCGCCCGGGGCCATGGAGCGCACGGTGATGTCGTGTTCGGCCGGGGCCGGCCTCTCGGCGGCGAGGTCGTGGCGGTCCGCATCTGGTGGGCCGGGCGGGCCGCGCGAGACGGGCCGACCATCCGCGAGCCGCTCGGTGGCGCAGCGAGCGCGGCCGAGAAAACCCGGTGACCACCACAGCCCGGTTACCGCAAAACCACGCGGCGGGGTGGTCGCGGCAGTGACCAGGGGTAATTCAGATGAGGTTCTTCTGTTTCCGGATCCGGCGGCGGACATCGGCCATGAGGGCGTGGCTGCCGCCGTGGCGGAGGAAGCGGGGGATGAAGCGGTTGACGAAACCGACGAAGAGGAAAAGGTTCTCGAAGCGCCGCTGATCGGCAGCGGTCCATTCGACCTGCATCTGTTCGCGGAAGTGGGGTGCGAGGAAGCCGATGGTGAGGAAGCGCAGCAGACCGCGGAACGGGATACGCAGGTACCAGTGAATCATCCGTAGGTTCAGCAGGTCGTCGAGGTAGGCGCGGACGAAATCGTCGAGGACCGCGTCTTTGCAGGCCTTGTTCCAGTATTCGTCGAACTCGGCGCGGGTGGCCGGCCACATATCCTCGGTGACCTGCAGGGTGGTGCCCAGCGAGGACGATGAGCGGTAGAAGGCCTCGTTCTGTTCCGGGTTCATTTTTCCGGACAGGAGCTGGTAGGTGTCCTCGAAACCGATGTAGAGGCAGGCCGCGACCCAGAGCTGGAGCTTGCGGTCGAAGGCGTTGTATTTCACCGGGGCGCCGGGGTCGGATCGTACCTGGCGGTGGGCGACGTTCACCGCCTCGCGGAAGGCTTTCTTCTCCGCGTCGTCGCCGAGGATGGCGACGGCCAGATATTGGGTGGTGGTGCGGGCACGTTTCCAGGGGCGTTTCATCAGCGACCCCGATTCCACCTTGCTTTCGGCGACGCCGTAGCCGACGCCGGGGTCGGCCATCTGCATGATCACGTTCGCGGCGGCGCCCGCGAACTGCCAGAAGTCGAGGGCGTCGGTGAGTTGCAGGGGGCGTTTGGTGAAGGGGCGATGGGTGGTGCTGATCCGGATCCGGGTCTGCTCGGTGGTCAGCGGCAACTGTTTCCCCGGCTGCCGGCTGTGCAGACTGTCGGGTTGCCAGGAGTGTGCTGCGGCGGTCATGAGTGTCCTTCCCCAGGGATCCGGTGTGGTCTAAGTTACTCCAGATTCTTCCCGCAGTCACTTGATATGAAGGAACAGCCGCTAACTTATGCGCATCTGGCCTGGTTGGTAAACATACCTAGAACAGGTATCAAGCCCTTATCGGCGACCAGGAATCTTTGTGAAAACCTTCCGCCATGGCGTGAATCGTGCGTAACATACCGCTCCAACCCGACCGTCTCAGACGTTCCCCGGTGGGGAGGGCGCGTAGCGGCCGGACAAGGAAGGAGCCCAGCATGCTCAAACGGCTGGATCGCATATTCAGCTATGAGATGAAGGTGTCGGAGTTCCTCGGCACCCTCATCATCCTCGGAATCCCCTACGGAATCATCGGAATCGTCTGGACGCTCACCCACACCTCGCATCTTCGCGAGATGCACGGTCTGGACGTGATCATCTCGTTCCTGGGCTCCATCGTGTGCTGGCCGGTGCTCACCTTCTCGAACGTGACGATGACCTGATGATGGCGCTGGTATGGCTCATCGACATCGTGGTGATCGTCGTCAAGATCCTCGGTGGGCGAACGAGAGTGAACCCGATACTGCGCTTCGGGTTGTGGCTCGCCCTGCTCTGTGTCTTCGCCGCCGGTCTTGCCGCGGTGGGCGCCGGGTTCGTGCTGCTGCAGCAATACCTCAGCGGTGACCTCGATACGACCGGACCGGAACTGCCATGGTGACCACCGGAAAGAACGAATCGGAGCAGCGCACCGACCTCGAACAAGCCCTCGACGATCTGAAGGGCCTCTGGCAGCGCCACCCCCAGCGCTCGCTGGAAACCCTCGGGCGTCAGGTCACGCTGGGCCGCGAGGCCGTGGTGGAGACGCTGAAATCCATCGCCGCCCGCCGATTCCCCTTCGCCGAGTTCGCGAAACAGTGCGGGTTCATGGCGAATGTATCGGCCGCGCCCACCATTTTCGTCGCCATGCCGATCGCGGTCGTGGTGTCCATCCAGATCGGTGCGCTGGTCAACCAGGTCGGCGCCACCACGTTCATCGGCGCGGTCGCGGGCCTGGGCATCATCCGCCAGGGCGCCCCACTGGTGACCTCGCTGATGATCGCGGGTGCGGTCGGTTCGGCCATCTGCGCCGACCTCGGTTCGCGCACCATCCGGGAAGAAATCGACGCGATGATGGTGATGGGGGTCAACCCCGTCCGGAGACTCGTGGCGCCACGGCTGGTGGCGGCCGTGGTGGTGAGCATGCTGCTGTGCGGGTTCATCGTGTTCGTCGGATTCGCGACCGCCTACATGTTCAACGTCTACGCCCAATCCGGTACGCCGGGTTCGTTCATCGGCTCGTTCGCCTCTTTCGCGGTGGCCAACGATATGGCGGTGGCGCTGGTCAAATCGGCGATCTTCGGGGTGCTGACCGCGATCATCGCCTGCGATATCGGCCTGCACGCCAAAGGCGGGCCCGGCGGGGTGGCGAATGCGGTGAACTCGGCGGTGGTGTCGTCGGCGCTGATGCTGTTCGCCACCAACATCATCATCACGCAGGTGTACAACACCGTCTTCCCGACGAAGGTGATCTGACGTGGGCACTCCCTATACACCGCCGGCGCTCAAACCGGTCCGGATGGTGGCCTCCGCGGCGGCGGTACCGGTGGACGCGAACCGGCGGCTGGGTCACCAGGGGATCACCTTCGTGCAAGCGCTGATCGCGATCCCGTTCGTGCTGAAGCACTATCGCAAGGAAGTGCTGCGGTTGACCGCCGATGTCGGGTGGGGCAACGGATCGCTGGTCGTGGGCGGCGGCACCGTCGGCGTGGTGATCATTCTGTGCGGTTTCGGCGGAATCACCGTGGGAATGGAGGCGTTCAGCGCACTGAACCTGCTGACCATGGGACCGCTCACGGGCGCGATATCCGGGTTCGCGACCACCCGTGAGTTAGCGCCGATTCTTGCCACACTCGCTTTCGCGATCCAGGCGGGCTGCCGGTTCACCGCGCAGCTGGGGTCCATGCGGATCGCCGAGGAGATCGACGCGCTGGAATCCATCGCCATCCGACCGCTGCCGTATCTGCTGACCACCCGGATGATCGCGGCGACCCTGACCATCATCCCGCTCTACAGCGTGGGGCTGGCGGTGGCGTACCTGGCCACGAAACTGTCGGTGCTGGTACTGGGTGGTACTTCCGCGGGCACCTACGACCACTACTTCTACCAGTTCCTACTCGGCCCGGACCTGTTCTTCTCACTGCTCAAGGTCGTCGTGTTCGTCCTGCTGGCCACGTTCATCCAGTGCTACTACGGCTTCTTCGCGACGGGCGGTCCCGAAGGGGTCGGGGTGGCGGCCGGGCAGGCGATCAAGATGGTGATCGTCGTGATGGTGTTCGCGAATCTGTTCTTGACACTGGCGATCTGGGGTATAGACCCCGGTTTCCGGATTTCGGGGTGAGGTGTCGATGATCATCGATCACAGCGGCCGGGGGCCGCGACCGTGGCATATGACCGTGGCGGGTCTGGTGATGCTGACCGTGCTGGCGGTGCTGCTGGGTCTGCTCGGGCTGCGATATACGGGGCGTTTCGAGGACCGTGTCCAGGTACGGGCGGTGCTCACCAGTACCGGAGACGGACTGCCGGAGCGCGCGGATGTGAAGTTCCGGGGCATGGTGGTCGGGGCGGTATCCGCCGTGGACGTGGTGGCCGCCGGGAAACGGCAGCGGGTGGCGATCGATCTGGATTCCCGGATCGCACCGACCATTCCGGACAATGTCACCGCGCGGGTGATCCCGAACAACCTGTTCGGGGTCACCGGTATCGAACTCGTGGACAACGGCATCACGCCGGGCCGCCTGACCGCCGGCGCCGAGATCGCCGAGGACACCAGCGAGGGCACGGTCCAATTGCAGACCACACTCACCGTGCTGCGTGACGTGCTGGACAAGATGCAGCCCGAAAAGCTGGGCCGGGTACTGGCCACCTTCTCCGAAGCGCTCGACCCAGGGGCACGCGCACCGGGCTCGACGATCGAACGGCTGGACACCTGGGTCACCGAGGTACGCACTATCGACGGCGTCGGGGAATTGCTGGGTGATCTGGGCCGCGCGACCACCGCACTGAGCGAATCGGCGCCGGAGCTGGTGGGTGTGCTCTCGGAATCGGTGACCACCGCGCGCACCGTCACCGAACGCCGGGAGAACCTCATCACCATGCTCGCCAACGCCAGTGGGGCGGTGGATTCGGTGAACAGCCTGTTCGCCCGGAACCCGGACGCGGCCAAGGAATTGGTGCCCGGACTCGACGGCCTGTTCGGGTCGCTGGCACAGGATCCGGAGGCGATCCCCACGTCGGTGGCCAACCTCAACGCGGCACTCGGGAAGCTGTCGGGTGCGTTCGGCTGGGGCGCGCAGCGGCAGATGCGCTGGAGTCTGGATGTGTCGTTCACGCCGTTCCAGCAGTACACGGCGAAGGACTGCCCCCGCTACGGGGAGATGGCCGGTCCGCGCTGCGGTGGTCCGTCCGTTCCGCAGGTCGCGCCGGTACAGCAGTACCCGCCGAGCCTGCTGCCCGGCTGGCTGCCGGGCGCGGGCCCGAAACCACAATTACCCGCGGCGCCCGCGCCGGTACAGATTCCCGCGCTACCGCAGATTCCGGGATTGCCGGCACTGCCCGGCTTGCCCGCTATTCCGGGAATCACCGTTCCCTTGTTCCCGGCGCCCGCGGGATCGCCTGCACCGCCCGCACAGCCTGCACCGCCGGGGCAGCCGGCGCCCGCGGCGGCGCCGGCTGGTCAGCCGATCGCCCAGTTGCGTGGGCACGCCGCCGTGGCCGCGCTGCTCGGCCGCCAACCCACCACATCCGAATTACTGCTGCTCACACCGGTGCTGGCGGGTGGCACGATCGATGTCTATTCCGAGGGGGCCGCCTGATGCGCCTGGCGCGGACAATAGCCGGTTTCAGTATTTTCGCGGTGATCGCGATCGTGCTGACCTACACCATCTGGTCCACGCTGCAGCGGTCGGTGCCGGGGGAGACCGAAACCTATTCGGCCACCTTCACCGATGTGATGGGGGTCCGCGTCGGTGACGATGTGCGAATGGCCGGCGTGCGGGTGGGCCGGGTCGATGCGATCGAATTCGAACCGGACTACAAGGCCCGGCTGGTGCTGCGGATCCAGGAACGGCAGCGGCTCACCGACACCACCAAGGCGCTTGTGCGGTACCAGAACCTGATCGGGCAGCGGTATATCGCGCTGCTGCCCGGCGAGGAGAGAGGTGCGGAAGTAGCGCCGGGCTCACATATCCCGGTAGAACGCACCGAACCTTCCTTCGATGTCTCGGCGCTGCTGTCCGGGTTCGAACCGCTGTTCAGCGTGCTGCAACCGGATCAGATCAATTCCCTGTCCGACACGCTGGTCCAGGCGTTGCAGGGCGACGGGGTCTCGCTGAGCGCCCTCATCACCCAGGCCGCGGAGCTGGCCACCACCTTCGGGGAGCGCGACGAGATCCTGGGCGCGGTGATCACCAACCTGAGCAGTGTGATCGCCGGGCTGGCCAACCGCAGCCAGGAACTGGAAACACTGATAACCCAGACCAGAGGCCTGATGGATGCGCTGTACGCCGAGGGCGAGACCCTGAAGGCATCGGTGGATACGGTGGCGCGTTCCACCGATTCGCTGACCAACCTGATCGGCACGGTCAAACCGGATATCGCGCTGGCGCAGGACGAGGCGACCACCGCGGTGGAACTACTGCTGCTCAACGGCGCCGCGCTGGACCAGGCGGCGATCGAACTGCCGACCGTCCTCAACGGCCTGGCCCGGTTCACCAGCTACGGCGCCTACGGCAACGCCTATATCTGCAACCTGGACGTTTCGCTGTGGGGTGTGCTGTTCCCGCCCGGACTGTTCTCCCAGATCGGCGGGGATTCGCAATCGGAGGTGTGCCGCTGATGGCGAGGTTACGAATACCTTTCGCGAAGAACCGCTTCCTGTGGCAGGGGCTGATCGCCGCGGCCGCGGTGGCACTGCTGCTCATCGGATCCAGTGTGATCTCGCAGATGCGGTTCACCGACAAAACCGTGGTCGCGGAATTCGCGCAGGCCGCGGGCATGCGGGCCGGCGCCACGGTGGATGTGTCGGGTATCGAGGTCGGCGAGGTGCGCGCGGTGCGGCTGGCCGGCGACAAGGTCGAGGTCGAGATGAAGATCAGCCGGGATATCCGGGTGGCCACCGATGCCCGGGCAGCGATCAAGATGTCCACCATTCTCGGCCGGCTGCATATCGAACTGATCCCGGGCGCGGGTGCGGAATCGCCGGACAACCGGATTTCGCTGGCCAATACGGCCGTTCCGTACAACCTGGCCAAAGTGATCCAGGACCCGACCTACAAATCGTCGTTCGAGCGAATCGAGCGGATCGACCCCGGCAAACTGCGGCAGGCCCTGGACGTGTTCTCCCAGCAGATGGGTGATTCGCCGGAACTCGCAGTGACCGCGCTGGATTCGATCGGCTCGCTGGCCGAGGTGATCAACGCCCGGCGCGACGAGGTCGACATGCTCCTCAAGAGCATGGACCAGGTATCGCAGCTGGTGGCCGATAACCAGAACAGTGTGCTCATGCTGCTCACCCGCGGTGAGGCGATCGGCAACGCGGTGGCCGTACGCCAGGACATGCTGCGCCGGCTGCTGGACAATGTCGCCGCGCTGTCGGGCCTGCTGCGGGATATGGGGCTGGAGAACAACGGCCAGCTCGGCCCGCTGATCCAGAACCTCGACACCATGACGCAGGGCCTGGAGAAGAACAAGGACAACCTGGACCGGCTGTACGAGATCATGCCGGTCACCCTGCGGCAGTTCAACAATGTGCTGGGCAACGGGCCCTACGCCGATGTGTGGGCGCCCTGGTTCCTACCGGACAACTGGCTGTGCTTCGCACAGGTCGTCGAGGGGTGTGGTAAATGAGGCTGCGGAGGATCGCGCGTGTGGTCGCGGCCGGAATCGCCGGACTCTGCGCGGCCGGCTGTGCGGTACTGCCCGACAGTATCGCCGGGCTGCCGGAACAATATCTGGGCGAACATATCCGGGTCAGCGCAGATTTCGAGAATGTGGCCGGTCTGTACGCCGGTAACGAGGTCGCGGTGCTCGGTGTTCCGGTGGGCCGGGTGGAAACCGTGACCCCGCGCGGTAGCTATGTCGAGGTCACCATGGCCCTCGACAAGGATGTCGAGGTACCGGCCGATGCGATGGCCGCGCTGATCTCCCCGCAGCTGATCACCAACCGGCACGTCGAACTCGCACCGGCCTACAGCGGTGACGGGCCCACACTCACCGACGGCGCACATATCCCCCTGGAACGCACCCGGGTGCCGGTGGAACTCGACCGGATCCTGGAGAACTTCGACCAGCTCGGCGCCGCGCTCAAAGGCGACAACGAGGTCGGACCGCTGGCCAGCCGGGTGCTGTTCCCGCTGCTCGAAGGCAACGGTGACCGGCTACGCGAAACGCTCGACGATCTGTCCGCCGCCTTCGAGGTGACCTTCGCCAACAAGGACCAGATCGCGAACACCATCATCAAACTGAACGAAATCACCCAGGTCGTCGCCCAGAACGACCAGACCGTCCGCGATTTCAGCGCCCGCCTCACCGAACTGGTGCAATTGATGGGCGAGCAGTCGCCTGGTCTGCACGCGGTGCTCGTGCAGTTGAACGATTTCGTCACCAACACCTCGACCCTGGTCGGGCAGAACCGCGATCAGCTCGCGGGTGCGCTGGAGCGGTTCGTCACCATCACCGGCCAGATGCGGGCCAACGCTCGCGGACTCACCGAACTGGTGGACGTGGGCCCGCTGTTCTTCGAAAACCTCGCCAACGGTGTGAGCCACGAACACCGAGCCTTCCGAGTGCACGCGCTGCTGGACAAATCACTGCTGGACAACGAGGTGCTGTCCACCTTCTGCGAACGGATCCAGCTGCGCGCCGACGGGTGCCGCACCGGCCGGGTCCAGGACTTCGGTCCCGATTTCGGGATCACCGCCGCGCTGCTGGGGTTGACGCAATGAGCGGAATACGGGTTGGACTCATCGCTCTGATGCTGACTGGGGTGCTCGCAGTTTCGGGGTGTGGGGCGGTGACGGTGCAGAATGTGCCGATGCCCGAGCCGGGTATCGGCGGCCCCGGGTATACCGTGCGAGCTCGTTTCGAAGACGCGCTGAACCTGCCCGACCGGGCGCACGTGAAGATCGGTGGCACCGATATCGGGGTGGTCACCGATATCTCCACCACCGATTTCGTGGCGGATGTGAATTTGCTGATTCGCGAGGATATCCGGCTGCCGCACGGGACCACCGCCGAACTGCGGCAGGCCACCCCGCTCGGTGATGTCTTCATCGCCATGACCCTCCCGCGGGAAGACCCCAACGCGGCTCTGCTCGGCGAAGGCGATGTCATCGATACCGACCACACCGGTGCCGGCGCCTCGGTGGAGGAGCTCATGGTGTCGGTATCGATGCTGCTCAACGGCGGTGGTTTGAATCAGGCGGCTCGGATCACGGCCGAAATGGATTCGATGTTCGCCGGGCGCGCACCGCAACTGGCGCATCTGATCACCGAAATGACCCAGGTGCTGAGCGCCCTGAACGCGCGGACCGCCGATATCGACAGTGTGCTGCACGGCGTGAACGTGCTCACCGGTGAACTGGCCGCGCGGAAACAGGAATTGGGACAGGCCGCGGACGCGTTCCCCGATCTGCTGGGGCTGGTCGCCGAAAACAACCGCGATATCACCGCCCTGATCGAGAAGATCTCGGTGACCATGTCGGCGCTGGGCGATTTCACCGATACGACCAGCCCCGAATTCATCAGCCTGTTCGACAGCATCCGCCGGCTCATGGGCGGATTCACGGCCATGGGCGACAACCTGCGGCAGACGCTGGACGGGTTGCACGCCCTGTATCCCTCGCTGGAACAATCCTTCGAAGGACCGACGCTCGCGGTCGCGGCGCGAGTCTCCTACCTGAGTATCGGTGCGCTCACCGATCCGACGAAGAGCCGGCTGCCCGACGGCACCGATGTGCCGGCCTTCATCGGCAGCCTCGCCCAGGTATTGCAGAAGATCCAGGGCCGGTTGACCAGCCCGCCGCAGCCCGCCCCGGCACCGCAGGAGGGCCCGCGATGAATATTCCGTTGTGGAACTGGCTGGTCCGGCATCGGATCAGGGTCGCGAATATCGGACTCGTGGTGGTGCTGATCGCCGGATGCGGATACCTCGGCGCGGAGGTGCTGCGTATCAACCTGCTGCCCAACAGCACCTACCGGGTGACTGTGGAACTCGCCGGGTCCGGTGGGCTGCTGGCCGACCACGATGTGAACTTCCGCGGCACCCGGGTGGGGCGGGTGGCCGATGTCCGGGTATCCGATACCGGGATCGAAGCGGTCGCCGAAATCGACTCCGGGGTGCAGATTCCGGTCGGCGGCACAGTGGTGGTCGGGCGGCTGTCCGCGGTGGGTGAGCAGTACCTGGACTTCCGGCCGGACTCCGATACCGGTCCCTACCTGCGCGACGGTGACCGGGTGGCGGTCGAGCGTACCCATATCCCGGTGACGGTGCATTCGCTGCTGTCGAATATGAGCGCCATGATCAGTGGCCTCAATCCCGACCGGCTCACAGTGATCGTGGACGAACTGGACAAAGCACTGGCCGGGGGACCGGACCGGTTGCGCAATATGATCTCCGGGATCAGCCGGGCGATGGCGGGACTGGAGAATCTGCTGCCGCAGACCCGGCAGCTCATCGAGAACCTCACGGTGATCGCGGAAACCACGCAATACGCGCAACCCGATCTCGGCACCCTCACGGGCTCGGCGAGCGCATTGTTCCAGCAGCTGACCGCCGCCGACCAGGAGGTGCGGCAACTCCTGGACCTGGCGCCCGGGCAACTCGCCACGCTCAGCGGTTTCATCGACGAAACCCAGGACCCGATCACCAATCTGGTCACCAATTTCGTCGCCATCACCCGTGCCGCGAAACTACGCCAACCCGCGATCGCGGCCCTGTTCCCGGCGCTACGGGCGGGGACTTCAGCGCTGAACGTGCCGGTACACGACGGGATGTTCCACACCCTGGTCGATATCTGGCCGCGCCCCACCTGCGAGTACAACACCATTCCACTGGCGCCCACCGAACCGGTCGCCGATACTCGGGTGCGCCTGTACAACTACTGCGTCACCAACGATCCGGCCCTGCAGGTGCGCGGTTCGGCCAATGCGCCGCGGCCGAATGTTCCCGACAACACCGCCGGCCCGCCGCCGGGAGTCACCGGTAACGAACTGTCCCGTCCCATCCCGGGTCGTTAGGAGAAGACGAGAATGACCGATAAGCCCGCCGAACCCGCCGCCGGAAAGCCGGACGACGAGACGAAACCGGCGTCCGGCGAATCACCCGCCGACATTGCGAGGGCGAGCGCAGCGGGGCCCGACCCCGCGGCGGGCGAATCGGCAGGAGCAGCAACGTCGTCGGCGAAAACGGAGGTAGAAGTGCCGGGTACCACCGACGGCGACGCGGCGCTGAGCGGCCCGGACTCGACGGGGGCGGACCTGTCGGAATCGACCGCCCGGGCACCGGAAAAGGGTTCGGAGCCGGGCGCTGGATCGGCTCCGGAACACGGTGAGGCCGTATCGATGAAGAAGCTGCTCGGCGGGCGGCGCATGAGCAGATCCGATGGTGCGCCGGAACGGGCCGGCTCGGGATCGCGGCCGCGGGTATTGCTCGGGGCGCTGGCTGTGGCGGTTCTGCTGTTGATCGGTGCGGTGGGGGTCGCTGGGTATCTGTACGTCGAAGAGCGGGACAAAGCCGAGGTGCTGGCCGCATACGACGAGGTCCGGCAGGCGGCGTGCCGGTACGCGCCGGTGCTGGCCAACTACGACGCGAAGAATCTGGAACCGTATTTCTCCGCCGTCCTCGACGGCGCCACCGGTGACTGGAAGAAGGAATTCGAGACCACCACCACCGAACTGCGCGAGGCGCTGGCGGCCGGTCGAGTCGTTTCGACGGCCGGGGATATCCAGTGCGCGGTGAAGACCGCGGACGCCGGCTCCGCGGAGGTCGTGGTGGTGATCGGGCAGACCATCACCAGTCTGGGTACCCAGGGGCAGCCCGCGCCGGGACAGCTGGCCATGGTGATGCGGATGCAGAAAACCGACGGCCGCTGGCTCGTCGATCAGATGACCTCACCGCTGGACAAGCCGCTACAGTAACCGGCACGGCCGCCCCGGCCGGGCTCAGCTTCCGGCGGGGTGGCCGTACAGGACGGTCTGCATGAGTAGCGTGACCCGCTCCTGGGAGGCGATGGGGACGGTGCCGAAGGACCGTCCGAGATCGACGACCAGGGCGAAGGCGGCGTGCACCAGGAACCGCGCCTGCGGACCGGACAGGTCGGGCCGGACCTGGCGTACCAGCCGGGCCCATTCGTCCACGCTGAGCCGCTGAACGTTGCGCAGCGCGGCGCGTTCCTCGGCGGGGACGTGCTGGAACTCGGTGTAGTACACGAAGGTGAGTTCCCGTTCGGCGAACGAACCGGCCACATACTGGTCGATCAGCGAATCCAGCGCCTCCTGCGGCCCGGCGGCGGATGCCACGGCGGGGCCGATGGCGCTCGATACCCGTTCGGCGGCGCGCCGGAACGCGGCGGTGAGCAGATCGCTCTTCCCGCGATAGAAGCGGTACACCGCCGACGCCGCGGAAAGCCCGGCGGCGGTGGCGATATCTTCCACACTCACATTCGGATAGCCGCGGGCATGGAACAGTTCCACGCCTTTACGCAGCAGCAATTCGTGTTTGAACGATTCCGGTATTTCCACCGGCGGTGTGGGCGCGATATCCGCCGGCGGCGGCAGGGTGACGTCGGCGAGGCCCGTGCAGATCGAAACCAGCAGGGTGACAAGCGGTTTGGTGGGCAGAGCCGCATGGTGATCGGCAATGCTCGTGATGGCCGACAGCAGTGAAATCGCCAGCACCTTGCGGTCGCCGTTGCGCAGACCGGGGGAGTACGCGGCGAGCCGGCTCTCCAGAGCGTCCAGCACCACCGCCTGCTGTTCGGCGCGGATCTCCCGATCCGCCGGCTCCAGATAGCGACCCTCCCAGCGCACCAGCGCGACACTGGCCCGATTGGCGACGGTGACCGCGCTCAACGCCTCGAGGACCTGTTGCAGCGCCTGTTGCGGTGGCAGCTCCGCGGCGTCGGCCGGTAACCGGACGGATTCGGCCATCGCCTGGCCGACCCGCAGTGATTCCTCCTGGAACAGCGCGTACTTGCTCGGATAGTGCCGATACAGTGCGGCCGAACTGATCCCCAGGCCGCCGGCAATATCCTCCATGCTCACGCCGTGGTAGCCGAGGGACCCGAAGGCATTGGCCGCCGCGGCGGCGATCTGCGCCCGCCGGTTCTTCGGCCGCCGCCGCACCGGGCGCGCGGGCAGATCACCCGTGTTCTTGCGGGCGTCGGCGCCGTCTCCGGCCAGGTCGGCGCGGCCGCGCACGCGCACCGCGGGCGTGGACGGCCGGGCCCGGCTGTTGTCGACGCTCATCCCGTAATCCTATCGTCGGCCGACCGGCATCCATGTCCCGCACCCCCCGGTCAGGGAGGTATTCCGCCCTGGTCGGGCCGCGCGCACCGCCGGTGGGCGAGTTCGCGACGGGCGGTGACCTGTCGCGAACTCGGTGGTCGTTGCTGCTCGGCTGGGGTTACGGCACGATCACCGCCCGCCCACGCAGGGTTCCGGCGGCGAGCCGGCGGTAGGCCTCCGGCGCATCGTCCAGGGAAAACCGTTCGACGGCGATATCGAGGACACCGTCGTGCGCGAGATCGATGAGCTCGATCAGTTCGGCGCGGGCGCCCCAGTACGGCGCGGTGGCGGTCGCCTCGTACGGGCTGACGCCGAAACCGATCCGCGCGCCCGATTTACCGTCACCGATACCGACGATGGTCACATCGGAATGCACTCCGGCCACCGCCATCGCCGTATCGGTGGTGGGCTGGAAGCCGACGAAATCGAGGACCAGGCTCGCGCCGGCCGCGCCGGTGATCTTGCGGACATTGCCGGCGGCGTTCGCGTCGGAGAGTACGGCCTCATGGGCGCCCACCGACCGCGCGAAATCGAGCTTCTCGTCGTTGACGTCCAGCGCTATCACCCGCGTGGAAGTCAGGTGCCGCAACAGTTGGATGGCGACATGGCCGAGGCCGCCGCTGCCGATCACCACGGTCCACGAGCCCGGGCGCAACTTACCCAGCGAGCGTTTGATGGCGTGGTACGGGGTGAGACCCGCGTCGGTGAGCGGCACGGTGGCCACCGGGTCGAGATCGCCGATCGGCACCAGGTGGCGCGCCGAATCGACGATCAGATATTCGGCGATGGCCCCCGGTGCGCCGAGTCCGGGCGGGAGAATGCGCAGCTCGGCCGCGCGGGAACAGTAGTTCTCCATGCCCTGCGCGCAGAACCAGCAGTTACCGCAGCCCCACGGGCCGTAGACCACGACATTCGTTCCGATATCGATCCCCCGGACCCCCGCGCCGACGGCCGCGACCTCTCCGGCGCCCTCGTGCCCGAGGGTCAGCGGGAGCTCGATACCGAAGTTCTCCGGCGGATTGTTCATGACGAAATCGTCGGAGTGGCATACACCGGCCGCGGTCACCCGGAGCAGTACTTCGCCGGGGCCGGGTTCGGGGGTGGGAATTTCGCGGACCTCCGGTTCCGCACCGACGGCCACATGCTGCAGAGCCTTCATAGCGTGCCTGTCCTCTCCCTGAGCCGAACGACTGTGTGCGTACAGGTGGAGCGGGCCTTGCTTCTGGATCAGCTCGGTTCAGGCTAGTTCGCACACCAACCCGCCCGGTGGATTTTGGGGTCAGCGGCCGCCGGGCGGGCGGATATCGCGGTACCAGTCGAGTAGGGCGGGGTCGTCGACGGCGCTGCGTTCCACTACCCGGGCCGGGTCGGCGCCCTGGAACAGGCGTTTGATCGGTACCTCGAGCTTCTTGCCGGTGCGGGTGTGCGGGACGGCGGGAGCGGCCAGGATCTCGTCGGGGACGTGGCGCGGCGAGACCTCGGTGCGGATCACCTCCTTGATCCGGTCGCGCAGGTCGTCGGTGAGTTCGGCGCCGGGGGCGAGGACGACGAACAGCGGCATCCAGTAGCCGCCGTCGGGCTGTTCGGCGCCGATGACCAGGGCCTCGCTGATCTCGGGTAGCCGTTCGACGGCCTGGTAGATATCGGCGCTGCCCATCCGGATGCCGTGGCGGTTGAGGGTGGAATCGGAGCGGCCGTGCACCACCACGCTGCCGTGGCCGGTGCGGGTGATCCAGTCGCCGTGCCGCCATACGCCGGGGTAGGTGTCGAAGTAGGCGTCGTGGTAGCGCGCGCCGTCGGGGTCGCGCCAGAAGCGGACAGGCATGGACGGCATCGGCGCTGTGACCACCAGTTCGCCGACCTCATCCCGCACCGGCTGCCCGGCCTCGTCGAAGGCGTCCAAGGCGACCCCCAGATACGGCGCCGACAGTTCGCCCGGCCATACCGGGACAGTGCGCACCCCACCCGCGAACGCCGACACCACATCGGTGCCGCCACTGATGGACGCCACGGGAACCCCACCGGTGTTCTCGTGCAACCACAGCGAGGAGGCGGGCGGAAGCGAGGATCCGGTGATGCCGATGAGCCGCAGCGCGGAGAGGTCGTGATCGGTCGCGGGGACCGAACCCGCCTTGATACAGCCCAGGACGTAGCCCGGGCTGGTGCCGAGCACCGTGGTGCGGGTGCGGGCCGCGATCTCCCACAGAGTATCGGGCCGCGGATGGGCGGGACTGCCGTCGTAGCAGACGATGGTGGCGCCGGTGAGCAGGCCGGCGATCTGGAAGTTCCACATCATCCAGCTCGGGCTGGTGTACCAGAGGAAAGTATCGTCGAGTCCGATATCGGATTGCAGGGAAACGGCTTTGAGGTGCTCCAGGACCACGCCGCCGTGACCGTGCACGATTCCTTTGGGTAGCCCGGTGGTGCCCGAGGAGAAGACGATCCACAGGGGATGCGCGAAATCGACCGTTTCGGTTTCCGGGAGGGTGTGCCCGGCCGGGTCCGCGGCCACCGGCCACGGTGTGCTGTCGGGGATCTCGTTCCCCAGCCGGGAGACCACGACGGTGGCACGCAGGGTGTTCAGCCCGGCGCGCAGCGCGGCGATATCGGCGCTCTTGTCGTGTGCTTTTCCGCCGTATCGGTAACCGTCGGCAGTCACCAGAACCGTGGGCTCCAGCTGGCCGAGCCGATCCAGGGCGGCTTTGGCCGAATAGTCCTGACCACAGGCGCTCCATACCGCGCCGACCGCCGCGGTGCCCAGGAAGGCGATCACGGTCTCGGTGATATTCGGCAGATAACCGATCACCCGGTCGCCGGGCCGGACACCCAGTCCACGTAGCGTCCGCGCGAACGCGGCCACGCCGGCGAGCAGTTCGGCCCAGGAGGTTTCGGTGACATCCTCGGTACCCTCTGTGACCTGCACTATCGCCGGACGGTCGGTACGGGCCTGCGCGATCACTCGGTCGACATAGTTCAGGGTGGTCCCGGGAAACCATTGTGCCCCCGGCATATCGGGCCGGGCCAATACCTCACCTGCGACGGGCCCGAGGTCGAAGTAATCCCAGAGCGCCGCCCAGAAATCGGCGATATTGTCCACCGACCAACGCCACAGGGCGTGATAATCCGGTAACTCGGTGCCCGTCCGTGTTTCGACGAAGCGCGCGAAATCCGTGACCCGGGCGTCGGCGATATCACGTGCGCTGGGGACCCACTGTGGTTCCACCGCAGAAACCTCCTGTGTTCATCGGTAATCCTTGCCCAGCCGGGCGCCGCAGGTCGAGTATCGGTGACAGATGTCGATCGTCGCCGGCTTCCGTACCGGGACGGACCGGGACAGTCCGGTGAAAAACCCCGGGCCCGGCCCGATGATTCATCGGGCCGGGGCGCCGGAGGTCCTGTGCGTGGCGGGGCATAGTTGGCTGGTCAGCCGAGATTTCCGGCAGGCCGGTGGACGGCTCGCTGCAGTATCTGCTCGGCGTGGCGGAGTAGCGGAGAATCCACCATTCGGCCCTCGTAGGTGAAGACACCGCGGTGGTTCGGAGCGGCGGCGAGTACGCCCTCGGCCCAGGCGATCTCTTCGGCCGAGGGGGCGTAGGCCGCGCGGATCACCGGGATCTGGGAGGGATGGATGGCGACCTTGATATCGAAACCCACGGCCACCGCGTCTTCGGCTTCGGCGCGCAACCCATCGAGGTCACGGATGTTCAGGTACACCATGTCCAGGGCGAGCCGCCGGTATGCCTTCGCGGCGAGCAGGCCGGTGCTGCGCAGATGCAATGCCACATCCCGGTAGCTGCCGTCCGGGCGCCGGGTGCCGGTACCGCCCAGGGCGGCGACGAGATCCTCGACCCCGCACATCACGCCCAGGATGTTGGGTGCGGCGGCTATCGACTCGATCGCCAGCGCTCCCGCCGGGGATTCGATGAGCGCGAAAACCTCGTACCCGGTGAGACCGGATACCTGTTCGGCGGATTCGGTTTTCGGCAGCATGATCAGCCGGTACTCGGTGCTGCGCAGGGCCTGCAGGTCCAGGTCGTGGTCGGCGGTGCCGGCGGGGTTGACCCGGACCACGGTGGTGGCGGGGTCGAGCGGGGTTTCGGTGAGTGCCGTGCGGGCGGCGGGTTTATCGGCCGGTGCGACACCGTCCTCGAGGTCGAGGATCACCACGTCCGCGGTGTCGGCGGCCTTGCGGTAGCGCTCGGGCCGATCGGCCGGGCAGAACAGCCAGGCCGGTCCGGTCGGTTGCCACTGGTTATCTGGAACTGTCACCGGCTTTTCCTCCTGTATGCCCGGGCGCTACCCGGATACGCCTGCACGTCCCGCACAGTCCGGTGTGGCGCGGAGTTCACGCCTGCTCCGCCGGACGCATTCGGATCATGGCGTGCCGGGTCGCGATACCCACGACGGCGCCGTGCTGGTTGCGCGCCACATGCCGGAACGTAACCACACCCTGGCCCGGCCGGCTCTTCGATTCGCGTTTCTTCAGGACCACGGTTTCGACATAGATGGTGTCGCCGTGGAACAGTGGCGCCGGGAATTTCACATCCTCGAACCCGAGGTTGGCGACCGTGGTGCCCTGGGTGAGGTGCGCTACCGCCAGCCCGACCATGGTGCCCAGGGTGAACAGCGAGTTCACCAGCCGCTCGTGGAACGGTTCCTGGGCGTCGCTGTAGGCCTTGTCGATATGCAAGCCCTGATTGTTCATGGTGAGCGTGCTGAACAGCACGTTGTCGGTTTCGGTCATGGTGCGGCCGGGCCGGTGCTCGTAGAGCACACCGGTTTCCAATTCCTCGAACCACAGACCGGACTGTACGACCCTTTTCAGGCCGGTGGTGTCGTGCTCGACATTCTTGGTGATCTTGTCCTCGCCGCTCACAGCCCGAGCTCCCGTCCGATCAGCATCAGTTGTACTTCCGTGGTGCCCTCGCCGATTTCCAGGATCTTGCTGTCGCGGTAGTGGCGGGCCACCGGGTATTCGTTCATGAACCCGTAGCCGCCGAAGATCTGGGTGGCGTCCCGGGCGTTGTCCATCGCGGCTTCGCTGCCCACCAGTTTGGCGATGGAGGCCTGCTTCTTGAAAGGTTTTCCGGCCAGCATGAGCGCCGCCGCGTCGTAGTAGGCGGTACGGGCGGTATGCGCGCGGGCCTCCATCCGGGCGATTTTGAAGGCGATGGCCTGATTGCTGCCGATCGTCCGGCCGAACGCCTCGCGCTCACCGGCATAGCGCACGCATTCGTCCACACATCCCTGCGCCGCGCCCACCGAGAGCGCGGCGATGGCGATCCGGCCCTCGTCCAGGATGCGCAGGAAGTTGGCGTAGCCGCGGCCGCGTTCGCCGAGCAGGTTCTCCTTGGGCACCCGGACATCGGTGAACGTCAGCGGATGGGTGTCCGAGGCATTCCAGCCGACCTTGTTGTAGGCGGGTTCGGCGGTGAAACCGGGGGTATCGGCGGGCACCAGGAGGGTGGAGATCTCTTTCTTGCCGCCGGTCTGCCCGGTTACGGCGGTCACGGTCACCAGGGCGGTGATATCGGTACCGGAGTTGGTGATGAACTGTTTGTTGCCGTTGATGATCCAGCTGTCACCGTCCTCGACGGCGGTGGTGCGGGTACCGCCGGCATCGCTTCCCGCGCCCGGTTCGGTGAGCCCGAAAGCACCCAGCTTCTCGCCACTGGCGAGCCGGGGCAGCCACTCCTGCTTCTGCTTCTCGTCACCGAACCGGTAGACCGGCATGGCGCCCAGCGAAACCCCGGCCTCCAGGGTGATGGCGACGCTCTGGTCGATCTTGCCGAGTTCTTCGAGAGCCAGGCACAGCGCGAAATAGTCGCCACCCATCCCGCCGTACTCCTCGGGGAACGGCAGGCCGAACAGGCCCATCTTCGCCATCCCCGCAATGACCTCGTACGGGAAACTGTGCTCGGCATCGTGTTTCGCCGCCACGGGCGCGACGACCTGGTTCGCGAAATCCCGGACGGTCAGCGCGAGGTCGCGGTAGTGGTCGGGCAGGGTGCCGGTGGACAGGAAATCGCTCACCTTTGCCTCTTCTCGTTCTCGGAGTGGTACAGGGTCGCCGTGTCATCCGGCGTCCGCCCTGTGGTCGTCGATCCGGTGGGAATCATTTGGGATCGGCACCGATGTTTTCGGCGGAACGCGCGGGCCTGGTTGTCCCGGCGCTCGATGCGGGCCCGGCGACTCCCGTGGAGGGCACGGGGCCCGAGCCGCCGGGCCCCGCGGATCCGATTGCAGCAGCCCCGGCCGCCGACCCCCCTGACAGGGCGTCGTCGGTTGCCGGGGCCGAGCCCGCGGATTCGCCGGTGGCGGCGGTCTCGGCGTGGACCCGGGCGAGAACCTCGTCGAGCCGTACCGAAGCGCCGGCCGTCACCAGGAGCTCGACGGTTCCGGCGAGCGGCGCGGTGAGCGAATGTTCCATTTTCATCGCCTCGACCACCAGGATCGGATCGCCGGCCGCCACTGCCGCACCGGTCTCCGCGGCGACGGCGAGCACGGTTCCGGGCATCGGGCTGCGGATCTCGGCATCGTGCACCGCGGCGGCATCGGCCCGGACCGATTCCTCGGGCAGCTCCCGCACCGCCGCGACGCCGCCCGGACCGGTCACCCAGAGGGTGCCGTCCGACTCCGCAACCCGGTAACCGCGTCGCAGGCCGTCGAGGGTGAGGGTGACGGTGCGCACGGAATCGTCCGAACCCTGCCCGGCTGCCCGCCCCAGTTCCGCCGTCACCGATATCGGTTCGGCGTCCTCGACGCGCAGGTCGGCGGAGTCGGGGGTGCCGGTGAGGTAGACGTGCACCGTCCGGTCGCCACCCGCCAGCCGGACCCGGATCGGTGCGGCCGCGCCGACCCGCCATCCGGTGGGGAAGGACCACGGGTCGGCCGGTCCCTGCGGCCACTGCCGCAGCCAGCGATACACGGCGGCGGCCGCGAAAATATCGTCGGGCACCGGGGCCGGCGTGAAATCACCGGCGCGCCGGTCCAGCAGCGCGGTATCCAGGCGACCCGCCACCACATCGGGGTCGGCCAGCAGGAAACGCAGGAAATCGGTGTTGGTGCGCACTCCGAGCACCGCGGTGTCGGCGAGTGCCCGGTCCAGCGCGGCCAGGGCGGCGGCGCGGTCGGGGCCGTGCGCGATGACCTTCGCGAGCATCGGGTCGTAGTCGCTGCCCACCACCGTGCCCACCGCGAGCCCGGAGTCCACCCGCACACCTGGACCGGCCGGCTCCTGGAGATCGAGAACGGTGCCCCCCGTCGGCAGGAAACCGCGACCCGGATCCTCGGCATACACCCGCGCCTCGACGGCGTGACCCTGCAGCCGGATATCGTCCTGCTGCAGCCGGATCCGCTGCCCGGCGGCGATCCGAACCTGGCATTCCACCAGATCGAAACCGGTGACCATTTCGGTGACCGGATGTTCCACCTGCAGGCGGGTATTCATCTCCATGAAGAAGAACTCGTCCGGGCGGTCGGCGGAAACGATGAATTCCACCGTGCCCGCGCCCACATAGTCCACGCTGCGCGCGGTGGCGCAGGCGGCGGCACCGATCCGGGCACGCGTCTCGGCGTCCAGCAACGGTGAAGGTGCTTCCTCGATCACCTTCTGATGCCGGCGCTGCAGACTGCATTCCCGTTCACCCAGATGCAGCACGGTGCCGTGGGTATCGGCCAGGATCTGCACCTCGATATGCCGCGGGCGGGTGACGAACCGCTCCAGGAACAGGGTGTCGTCGCCGAATGCGGAAGCTGCCTCCCGGCGGGCGCTGACCAGGGCGGCGGGCAGGTCGCCGGGGTCGTCGACGCGCCGCATACCCTTACCGCCGCCGCCCGCGGACGGTTTGACCAGCACCGGATAGCCGATATCGGTCGCGGCGGCGATGAGTTGGTCATCCGTCAGACCTGGTTCGGCGATCCCCGGGACCACCGGCACACCCGAGGCGGATACTGTGGTCTTGGCGGTGATCTTGTCGCCCATGATTTCGATCGCCTTGGCGGGCGGCCCGAGGAAAACGATTCCGGCGGCATCCAGTGCGGCCGCGAAAGTGGCGTTCTCGGAAAGGAATCCGTATCCCGGGTGCACGGCCTTGGCGCCGGTGCGGCGGGCGGCGTCCACGACGCGGTCGATGTTCAGATAGCTGTCGCGGGCGGCGGCGGGTCCCAGCCGGACCGCGATATCCGCGGCCTGAACATGCGCGGCCTGCGCGTCGGCATCGCTGTATACGGCCACCGACCGCAGGCCCATGGCACGCAGGGTGCGGATGACGCGGACGGCGATCTCACCACGATTGGCGACCAATACGGTGTCGAACGGCAGGGGATGGTTGGTGTTCAGCATCGTCATCACATCCTGAAGACGCCGTAGGAGACCGGTTCCAGCGGCGCCTGGGCGCACACCGAGAGAGCCAGTCCGAGCACGGTCCGGGTATCGGCCGGGTCGATGACCCCGTCGTCCCAGAGCCGGGCGGTCGAATAGTAAGGATTGCCCTGCGCCTCGTACTGGCGCCGGATCGGTTCCTTGAACGCCTCCTGATCGGCTTCGCTCCAGGGTTGACCGTTGCCGTCGAGTTGATCGCCGCGCACGGTGGCCAGCACCGAGGCCGCCTGCTCACCGCCCATCACCGAGATCCGGGCGTTCGGCCACATCCACAGGAACCGCGGCGAGTAGGCCCGCCCGCACATCGAATAGTTCCCGGCGCCGTACGAGCCGCCGATCACCACGGTCAGCTTCGGTACGCGCGCACACGCCACCGCGGTGACCATCTTCGCGCCGTGTTTGGCGATACCGGAGGCCTCGTAATCGCGCCCGACCATGAACCCGGTGATGTTCTGCAGGAACAGCAGCGGAATCTTGCGCTTATCGCAGAGTTCGATGAAATGCGCGCCCTTCATGGCGGATTCGCCGAACAGCACACCGTTGTTGGCGACGATACCCACCGGATGTCCGTGGATATGCGCGAAACCGGTGACCAGAGTGGTGCCGTATTCGGCCTTGAACTCATGGAATCCGGTGTCGCCGCCGGGATCGGCGTCGACGAGGCGGTGGATCACCTCACGCACGTCGTACGGGGTGCGCAGATCCACCGGGACCACGTCGTAGAGGTCATCGCCGGGGACGGCGGGTTCGCGGGCGTCGCGTACCTCCCACGCCGGTTCGGGCCGGGGGCCGAGCGTGCCGACGATCCGGCGCACAGTGCGTAGCGCATCCCGGTCGTCGTCGGCCAGATGGTCGGTGACCCCGGAGGTGCGTGAATGCAGGGCGCCGCCGCCGAGTTCCTCGGCCGTCACCACCTCGCCCGTCGCGGCCTTCACCAGCGGCGGGCCGCCGAGGAAGATCGTGCCCTGATCCCGCACGATCACCGCTTCGTCGCTCATCGCCGGCACATAGGCCCCGCCCGCGGTGCACGACCCCATCACCGCCGCGATCTGCGCGATCCCGTGCGCGCTCATAGTGGCCTGGTTGTAGAAGATCCGGCCGAAATGCTCGCGGTCCGGGAACACCTCGTCCTGTTCGGGCAGGTAGGCGCCACCCGAATCGACCAGGTACACGCACGGCAGGTTGTTGTGCAGCGCGACCTCCTGGGCGCGCAGATGCTTCTTCACCGTCACCGGGTAGTAGGTGCCGCCCTTGACCGTGGCGTCGTTGGCGACGATCACGCATTCGCGGCCCGCCACCCGTCCGATACCGGTGATGATCCCCGCACCCGGCGATTCGTCGCCATACATGCCGTTGGCCGCCAGCGGGGAGAGTTCCAGAAACGGGCTGCCCGGGTCCAGCAGTTGATCCACCCGGTCGCGCGGCAGGAGTTTGCCGCGGTCGATATGGCGCTGCCGGGCCTTCTCCGGACCACCGCGGGCGGTCTCGGCGAGGCGGCGGTGCAACTCGTCTACCAGGGCCTGATTGGCGGCCCGGTTATCGGTTGCCGGCCGGGCGGCGGTCGCGGGGCTCGCGGTGCGGGTCATCACATGATCCTGCCCATCTGAGTTAATCGCTGATAACTGGAATTCAGGTTAATCTTGACTAACCGAGTTGTCCAGAGAATGCCGAAGGAGTACGGGTGACCAGCGCCGATTCTGCCACCCCGACCAGTCGGGAGCTGCGCAAACAGCAGCGCCGCGACCAATTACTGGCCGCCGGCGCCCGGCTGATCGCCGAACGCGGCTACCTCGGTATGCGCCTCGACGATCTCGGCGCGGCGGTCGGCATAAGCGGCCCCGCGGTCTACCGGCATTTCCCCAACAAGGAGGCCTTACTGGTCGAACTCCTGGTCGGCATCAGCCGCCGCCTCCTCGACGGCGGCACCGCGGTCGCCGTCGACGCGTCGGGCCCCGCGGAAGCGCTGGCCGGTCTGGTGGACTTCCACCTCGATTTCGCCCTCGGCGACCCCGAACTCATCAGCATCCAGGACCGCGACCTCGACAACGTCCCGCCCCCCGCCCGCCATGAGGTCCGCCGCACCCAGCGTCGCTACGTGGAGATCTGGGTACGAGTGCTCTGCGACCTGACCCCCGAACTCGACGAGGGCACCGCTCGCATCCAGGCCCACGCCGTCTTCGGCCTGCTCAACTCCACCCCGCACAGCGCCGGCCCCGCCCGCGGACGCACCCGGACGGTGCTGCGCTCGATGGCGTTGACGGCGCTGACCGGTCGTTTCACCGAGTGACTCCGGTGGGACTACGCGGCCACCGCCTGAGCGTCCCCTTCGAATTCGTTCTCGACAGGGCCGGCGCGGTCACCGTACCGGTGCCCTTCGGCGTCTGGACCCCAGCGAACCCAGCCCACGCAGCGGCCTCCTCCGCCGTCGGCAACCCTTTGAACGGCGTGCTTGCGCTGTCCGGGCCCGGCGAACCAGCTACGCGGCGATACGGCGCGGTCCGAAAGCGGCGTCGAGACGTCGCACGCGCTGCGCCAGCGTCGGGCTGTACAGGGCGAAGTAGAGCCGCAGGAAACCGGGGATCAAGTGTGCGTTGCGGATTTCGTGGTCCATCATCGAGTCCACGACCGGACGCCCCATCACCTCGGCCACTCTGTGGTCGACGCGATAGATGATCCGCCGGAGCCGCAGCGCAGACATGAGCAGGTAACCGAACACGTAGCACGCGAGTAACACCGGCAGCACCACTGCGCTCGAAGTCCCGCTATAGGCGGCAAGAAAGACCAGCGGATAGCCGATGGCAATGAAGCAGAGCACGTAGATGACAGCAGCCTTGACCGCCCCGGTCCGAAAGAGATTCCCGAGCACGATCACGATCGCGAGTGCGCCGTCCTGCTCGGCGGCAGGAAGGCGGCCGAATCCGGCGCCGACTTTGATTGCCGGCTTCCACGTCCAGGCAGGTACTCGCAGTCCCGAGGTGCTCCACGTCGGCACATTCCCAGCCACGATACGTGGCGCCCGCACACCGAAAGCTGCGGCAAGTTCTGCAGCTCGGGTGCTGATTCGATACCCTGCCCGTGCTGCGCTCGATGGCCCTCGCCGTATCGACCGGCTCACTCCCGGATTGAGCGACGCGGGTGCCGTCGGCCGGTAGACCCTGACCAGGGTGTTGACTTCTCGACGTTCTGAATTGTCCCGCGCCGGTGCATCGTCGGCGTTCGCATGGCCGATGCCGATGTCGGGTGGCCGAGGCTTGGGGGCTTCCTATTCTTCGAGGTATGGTCTCAGCTCCATATAGACTCGGTCCAAGTCATGAAGCCCTCCCGTGCAGCCGTTGTCGATCCAGTCCTGCATGCTCGACCGGAAGCTGAGATCGTCTCCGCCTGGACCGAATAGCTTGCCTACCCTCAGGGCCGCAACTTCCAGATCCCACCCGGAATACTGGATGCAGACACTGCTATCGGGCAACCGACCTACTCGGGTGTGGATGACACCTTCACCCTTGACGGTTAATTCCCTGATCCTTTCGAACCGATAGCCATCTGCAAATAGGATTGCCCAGTCCAGATCGTTTGCGGTTCCGACGGCCGACGCCATCGCGAATCGTCGGCCCGCGACGGGCAGTTCGACTACTGCCAATATACGATCCGGCCCTGTCCATTCTTCGGGGCGCACATTGATCGTGAACACCGCGATCCTCCTGAGTCGACATATCGGTCTTTGCTGGCCTTCTGTTCACCTCAGCGCGTGATCATGGCAGCATCGACCGACAAGTGCGTGACAGCCTTGCTCGCCCGTTCATCGCCGTGCGGCCAGGACTACCTCCAGACGGAAAGGACCTCGTCCGGGCCCCAAATCAGATCCGCCCCCGCGTCGCGGGCATCCGCGGCAATCCCTGACCGGCTGACCACGACCAACCCCGATACGCCCGGCTCGTACCCTGGCACCTCACCGGCGGACTTTCGCAGCGTCACGAGATCACGCCGATCGAAGGATGTACCGAGCCATTTCACCGAGCCGACGAACTCGATCCGATTCGCGACCGGTCCGCGATCGGCGCCTACCAGGTCCACCTCGGGGTCGAAACGTCGATTCCACCAGCCGCCAACAGTCTCCACGGACTGCCACGGCAAGCGGCCGCTGAGCGCGGCAAGTCCCAGCGATTCGCGGATCAGCGGTTCGACAGCCCGCCCCCGCCAGGTGGTCCATCGCCGTTCGATCAGCCGGAACGCGCCTGCGGACCGCCCCCGGCGCGAAAGGTCCTGCGCGGCACGCAATACCGCAAGGTACAGCCGAAGATTGCTGTCGGTGACCCGGTACAAGGCCGGTTTGCCGGGTCGGATCGACAATGGCTCATCGATAGCGAGCACTCGTTTGTCGACGGTCAGTCGCCGTAAAATCGGCGACAGGCTCCCGGAGGCAATCGGGCCGGCGCTGCCACCGGCCGCTGCCGCGATATTGGCGTGGGTTCGGTCACCGCCGCCGACCGACTCCAGCACGCGGCGTGTTTGGTCCGGCGCCGGAAACTCGGCCAGCAGTGCCGACTCCGGCACGCTGAACAGCGGCGCCGCTGGATCTGCACATTCCTCCTCGAGGAACTCCAGCGGGCTACGGCCGCGCGGCCAACTCCGCAGAATTCCCGGCAGTCCGCCGGTGATCAGGTGCGCATCGAGCGCGTCCGCCGCGCCGAGTCCGGTGGCGTCCGCGATCTCCACCGGGTTGAGGGGCCCGAGAACGAAGTTGTCCGCTCTGCCGTAGAACGGGCGATCGTAGGCGGTGAGGCGTTCCATCATGTGCAGGTCGCTGCCCAAGAGCAGCAACAGCACCGGATGTCGCGACAACATCCGGTCCCAAGCGGTTTGCAGGACCCCGTCGAAACTCTGGTCCTGCTCGGTCAGCCAGGGAACCTCGTCGATCACCACCACCGACGGACCATTCGGTAGAGCTCCCGCAATGGCCCGGAATCCGTCCGCCCATGAACCGATCTGTTCGGGCACCAGTTCTGGGTCGGTAATCAGCGAGGATTCGCGCAGTTCGCGCAACAAGCCCGCCAGGGATTCCGCAGGTGCGGCGCCTTTGGTTGCGGTGAAGTAGAGATACGGCACCGCGGACTGGTCGCAGAACTCCTGTACCAGCCTCGACTTGCCCACCTGCCGTCGCCCGCGGATCGCCACTGCGATCCCGGACGCAGACTCGGTGACGCGGCGCAGCCGACTGCCGAGCATATCCAGTTCACGTTGTCGTCCGACGAAACCAGCCACCCGGCCTCCAATGTGTAGAGGTAATCTATGTAGAAGTTATCTACATAGAAGAGTACTACCCATTCGGGCCGCGTAGCGTGCGAGAAGTGAGTTCTTTCGAGCACGCCTCGGTCGGTGGCCGCCCCAGAGCTGGAATATCCGGTGTCGACGCGGCGACGACCGCTGAGATCGACACCCTTTTCCGGCAACTCGAATCGGCGTTGGAGGCGAAGGACGCGGCGGCGTTCGATGGGGTGTTCACCGAAGACGTCGTCTTCATCACGCCGGCGGGCGCGATTTTCCGGGGATGGGATGAGCTACACGGCTACCATCGCGCTCGTCTCGGTGACAGCCCCGACGCGCGGGCCCGTTTCGAACTGCTCGCGCTGCGCCTCCTGACACCTGAGCACGCAATTGTCAACGTCGAGCAAACCCTGCACACCGCAGAGTTCTCGCTCGCCAACCGAGGCACCTGGGTCCTGCTCCGGCGCGACCGGACCTGGTGGGTCTGCTCGGTGCACAACACCAATATCGCGGGATCGATCCAGAGCTGAGCGAACGACCGGATAATCAGGCGTCGGCGCCTCCGTCTGACAGCGGTTGTGGTTCCTCGTTGTCAGAGCCGGACGGTTGTCGTGGTGTCACGGACCGCGTCGGCTCGGTCGATATCGGCCAGGTCGAAACCCTTGGTTTCCCGCGCCACCAACACCGCAACTGCGGTAACCGCGGCGGCCCCTGCCAGGTAGATGGCGATCGGGACCGGGGAGCCGAAAGTGTCCAGGAGTTTGACCGCGATCACCGGAGCCAGCGAACCCGCGACGATCGAGGTGACCTGGTAGCCGAGGGATACGCCGGAATAGCGCATCCGGGTCGGGAACATTTCCGCCATGATCGCCGGCTGGGGTGCGTACATGAAGCCGTGCGCGACGAGGCCGAGGATAATTGCCGCGGTGATGATCCAGCCGTTGCCGGTGTCCATCATCGGGAAGGCGATGAAACCCCACAGGCCCGCCGCGATCGTGCCCGCCAGGTAGACCGGACGCCGGCCGATCCGGTCGGTGAGTGCGCCGATCAGCGGGATCACCGCGAAATGCACGGCGTGGGCAGCCAGCAGCCACCACAGGATGTCGTCGGTCGCCATATCGTGCTGGACCTTCAGATAGGTGATGGTGAAGGTGACGACCAGGTAGTACATGATGTTTTCGCCGAAGCGCAGGCCCATCGCGGTGAGCACGCCGCGCGGATACCGTTTCAGGACCTCGACCGCACTGAAGGACGAGGTCCTCACCTGTTCGGCTTCCTTCCGCGCCGCGGTGAAAATCGGTGCATCGGTGACCTTGGTGCGGATGTAGTAGCCGATCAGGACCACCACCGCGGACAACCAGAACGCTATCCGCCAGCCCCAGGACAGGAAATCGTCCTCGGACAGGACGGTGGTGAGTACCAGCAGGACTACCGTCGCCAGCAGATTGCCGCCGGGTACACCGGACTGCGGCCAGCTCGCCCAGAAACCGCGGCTCTTGTCCGGGCTGTGCTCGGCCACCAGCAGGACGGCGCCACCCCATTCCCCGCCGACCGCGAAACCCTGGAGGAAGCGCAGGACGACCAGGAGGGCGGGCGCCAGGTAGCCGATCTGGCCGTAGGTGGGCAGGCAGCCCATCAAGAAGGTGGCCGCACCCACCAGGATCAGGCTGAATTGCAGTAGTCGCTTCCGGCCGTACTTGTCGCCGAAGTGCCCGAAGACGATGCCGCCGAGCGGCCGGGCCGCGAACCCGACCGCATAAGTAAGGAACGCTTTCAGGATCGCGTCGAGTTCGCTGTCGGATTCCGGGAAGAAGACCTTGCTGAACACCAATGTCGCGGCGGTGCCGTAGAGGAAGAACTCGTACCACTCGACCACGGTCCCGGCCATGGATGCGGCGACCACCCGCCGCAACCCACCCCGTTCCGGTGGTGAGTTCCCGTCGGCCTGTTCCGCACCGTCCGCCACGCTCATCGCCCACTCCTCACGCTGCAGCCCCGACCCACAGGGCTATTCGGAGTATCGCCGGTACGAGGCTGCCGTATCGGCAATTCGGCGCGGTTGGTTCGGTCGCTGTCCGGTCAGTGAGAACGGTTGTCCGCCGCGGCCACCGGCCTGGGTGCGCCGGCCGGCGGTTCGGTGTCCGTCTTATCGTGGCCCCCGGCCGCGGCTGTGCCGGTAGCGCGGTGCGCGTTTACCGCCGCGCGATGATCGGCGCGGGTTCGGACCGGCCGATCCGGGTTCCTGGTCTGCGCCGACTACCGAGCCAGTTGGAGGACCAGAGTCGCGACGACCGGAAGCAGGTACAGCAGCGGGAACACCGAGGTCTTGTACGAGCGTGCGCGCAGCGCCGTCGCGGTGGCGCCGAGGAAGTAGAGGATCAGGCCGACGGCGGCGGCGACGCCGAGCGCCGGGAGCGCGAAGCCGATGAGCAATCCCAGCGCTCCGGCGGTTTTGGCCAGCGCCAGCCAGTTCCACCACGACCGCGGCACACCGTACTGCTCGAGCGGTTCGACGACGAATTGCTGTTTCGAGAACAGCGAGTAGCCCGAGAACCCGACCCATAGGGCGGTCAGCGTTCCGACGAGGTAATAAGCGACGTCCATCTCACACCATCTCTCTGCGGCCGGTGTATCCCGGCGGGTACCTGGTCGACGACGCGGGCAACCCGGGTGTGACATCGCGGTGCCGGCAGCGGCACGCCGCGCCGCGAGACATGCCTCGACAGTGGACGCGGCATCTTAGGCTGGTCCGCATGGCCTCGCTTTCCGATCCCAAGGTGCGTGAATTCCTCAGCTACGGAACCCGTACCGCCAAGGTGGCGTTCACCGCCGGTGACGGGCGTCCAGTGGTGACCCCGGTCTGGTTCCTGCTCGACGGGGACGAAATCGTGTTCAACACCGGCAAGAACACCGCGAAGGGAAAGGCGTTGCAGCGTGACCCGCGGGTCGCGCTGGTGGTGGACCTCGAGGAGCCGCCCTACGCGGCGGTGCAGATCCAGGGCACGGTCACCCTGTCCGAGGACCCGGCCGAATTGTTGCGGACGGCGACAGCGATCGGTGGCCGTTATATGGGTACGGCCCGCGCCGACGAGTTCGGCCGCCGCAACGGTGTGCCCGGTGAACTCCTGGTGCGGGTACAGCCGGTAAAGGTCATCGCCTTCTTCGACGCCGTCGGCTGAGCCGGGCGTCGTCCACCCGAGGCTGTCGCCGGTGATCACGGCGCAGCCCCTGATTGCGACGGTGTACCCGCACGTGCGTCGCGCGGATGCGGCGAACCGTTTCGGCGTTACTCCGGCCATCACACGGACTTCCGGTGCACGGCCGGTGGCAACGGATCCGGCATTGCCGCCGAACCGACCCGAGGCGAGCGCGGCCGGGATTTCGCTGCTGTCCGCCGAGGTGAGCCCCAATGTTCGGGTCGGTGCTCGACCGGTACCGGACCGCGGTGCCCACGGGCAGACCGTCCTACGGGCGACCGAATCCGGCGCCGAACCGGACGCTGCGTCGAACGAGTCCGGGGCGGGCCGCCTCGGAGGCTCGGCGTGCGTGGGCGGGGCTGAGGGGGCAGAGGGCGCCGGACCTATGCTCGTCCCATGACCGTGCACTTCATCGGGGCGGGGCCCGGCGCCGCAGATCTGCTGACCGTGCGTGCGGTGGAGCTGCTGCGGCGGTGCCCGGTATGCCTGTACCCGGGGACCTACCTGGACCCCGAGGTGATCGCGCACTGTGCGCCCGGGACCGCGCTGATCGATACCCAGCGGCTGGACCTCGACGAGATCATCGGGCATCTGGTGCGGGCGACCGCGGCCGGGCTGGATGTGGCTCGGTTGTGCTCCGGTGATACCTCCCTTTACTCCGCGCTCACCGAGCAGACGCGCCGGCTCGACGCCGCGGGGGTGCCGTGGGATATCACCCCGGGAGTTCCCGCGTATGCGGCCGCGGCCGCATTGCTGGGCACGGAGCTGACGGTTCCCGAGGTCGTGCAGTCGGTGGTGCTGACCCGGATGCAGGCCCGTTCGACGGCGATGCCGGATTCCGAGGCGCTGTCCGGTTTCGCCCGGACCGGTGCCACGCTGGCCCTGCATCTGGCTGTCACCCGGACCCGGGAGCTGGCGGCGGAGCTGGCCGAGGACTACGGGCCCGGCTGTCCGGTCGCGGTGGTGTACCGGGCCAGTCAGCCGGAGCAGACCGTGCTGCGCGGCACCCTTGCCGATATCGCCGATCAGGTCGAGGCGGCCGGGCTGCGGCAGGCGGCGGTGATCCTGGTGGGCCGGGCACTGAACCCGGGTGCGGCCTGTGCGCAATCCCACCTTTACGACCCGGCACGTGACCGTGCCCACCTCACCGGATAGTCCCGGATGAGTCCGCGGCGAGTGCCCACTGCGGGGCCTGCCCGAGCACGCCGGCGCCCCTCGCGCGGCCCCGGCCTGCACCTGCGTAACGCGGTTGGTGTGGCGCCGGTACGACGGTAGATTGGATCGGTGGTCAGGAGTCGGCGCGCGGGTGCGGGTACACGGTGTCCCACGGCACCGGAGGTGCTCAGTGGTACCGGGCGTCCGATGTAACGTCCTCGGCCCGATAAACGGATACTTCCGATGGACATTTCTGCCTGATCGAACAAGAAGTGGACCTGGAACAGCGGACATCGCGCAACGGGCGGTGCGCGTCGCGACCAGGTGGTGACGGGAAGCGCACGCGTGCGTTCCGGAAGCGAGGTTACGGTTGGACCGGCTGGACAACGGCGGGAACGGTACGAACAGTGGTTCGGCAACCGCCGACGGGGATCTGTTCCCCCTGTCGCCTGCACAGCTGGGTATCTGGTACGCGCAGCATGTCGACCCACAGGTGCCGGTCAATATCGCCCAGTACGTCGAGCTGCACGGTGAGCTCGACGTCGACACCCTGACCCGGGCCAGTTTGGACGCCTCCCACGAACTGGGGTCGGGCCTGCTTCGTATCGTCGAACGCGACGGGGAACCGCTGCAGTTCGTCGACCACAGCCTCGAGGACGAGGTCCGCTACGTGGACCTGCGTACCGCCGCCGATCCGGTCGCCGCCGCCCGGGAGTGGATGCGCGACGAGTACGGCCGCCCGCTGGATCTGACCACCGACCGCCTCATCCGTGCCGCCGCCCTGCAGCTGGGCGAAAACCACTGGTACTGGTATGTGCGCGCGCACCACATCGTGATTGACGGCTACGGCGCCATGAACATGATGAACCGGATGGCCGAGCTGTACACGGCCTACCGGGCGGGTGTGGAGCCCGCGCCGTCCAAGGCCGCGCAGCTGCGCACCCTGTACGACCAGGAGATCGCCTACCGCGAGAGCAACCGCTTCCGCACCGATAAGGAGTACTGGGCCGAACGGGTCGCGGGACTCGAGGCGGGCACCAGCCTGGCCGGGCGTTCGGCCGCCCCGGCCGCCCGCAACGGTGTGGTCCAGGGGCCGCTCACCGATGACCAGAACGCCGCGCTCGACGAGGCGGTGCGCCGCTACGAATCCTCACCCGCCCAGGAACTGATCGCCGCGTTCGCGGCCTACCTGGCGCAATGGAACGGCGCCGAGGATGTCATCCTCAGCTTGCCGGTGACTGCGCGCACCACCGCTCTCATGCGCCGCTCCGGCGGCGTCTCGTCCAATATCGTCCCGCTGCGGCTGCATATCGGCGCCGAGACCACGATCGCCGATCTGCGCCGCCAGGTGCAGCTCGAGGTGTCCGGGGCGTTGCGGCATCAGCGCTACCGGCACGAGGACATCCGCCGCGACTCCGCCGGCGGTGGCGTGGTGACCACGGAATTCTTCGGGCCGTGGGTCAATATCATGCTGTTCCAGGACGAACTGCGCCTCGGTGACAGCGTCGGCAGCCTGCATGTGCTGTCCACCGGCAGTATCGAGGATCTGGGCGTCAACTTCTATCAGTCGATCGGCGGCACCCGCAGCCATATCGACTTCGAAACCAACCCCAACCTCTACACCGAGGAAGAGGCCGGCCGCCACCACACCCGGTTCCTCGAATTCTTCGAGCGGTTCCTGGCGGCCGAGGCCGACGAGCCGGTGTGGCAGCTCGCGATCACCACCGCCGCCGAACGCACCGCAACCGTCGAGACCTGGAACGATGCGGCGCACGAGGTCCCGGACACCACGCTGCCCGCGCTGCTGGACGCGCAGATCGCGCGTACCCCGGACAACCTCGCGGTCGAATTCGAGGGGACAGGTCTGACCTACGCCGAGTTCGGCGCGCGGGTCAACCGGCTGGCCCGGTACCTCATCGCCGACGGTGTGGGCCCGGAATCGCTGGTCGCGCTCGGGATGCGCCGATCGGTCGAACTGGCCGTGGCGATGCACGCCGTGCTGCGCGCGGGCGGCGCCTATGTCCCGATCGACCCGGACCATCCGGCGGAGCGCACCGCCTACATCCTGGAGAGCGCGGCGCCGGTCTGCGTGCTGACGGTCACCGCGGACCAGGCGGAACTGCCCGAATCGGTGCGGTCGCTGGCCGTCGACACCCTGGATACCGCCGGATTCTCCGACGCACCGCTCACCGATGCCGACCGGCTCGCCCCGCTGCGCCCGGACAACACCGCATACGTCATCTACACCTCGGGTTCGACCGGCCGCCCCAAGGGTGTCGCCGTGAGCCATCACGCCATCGTCAACCAGCAGCTATGGATGCTGGACACCTACGGTTTCACCGCCGACGATGTCTACCTGCAGAAGACCGCCACCACTTTCGACGTCTCGCTGTGGGGTTATTTCCTGCCGTTGATGTCGGGCGCCACCCTGATCGTCGCGACCCCGGACGGCCACCGCGACCCGGCCTATGTCGCCGAAACCATTGCCCGGCACGGGGTGACCGTCACCGATTTCGTCCCGTCCATGCTGACGGTGTTCGCCTCCTACGCCGACCCCGAGCAGATCGCTTCGCTGCGCGCGGTATTCGTGATCGGTGAGGCGTTGCCGCCGGAAACGGTCGCGGCGATGAAGGCGATCTCCGGCGCCGGCCTGCACAACCTGTACGGCCCCACCGAGGCCGCGGTGTCGGTGACCTACTGGGAGGCCACTACCGCAGATACCGTCTCGGTGCCGATCGGTGTGCCCGAGTGGAATGTCGGGGTCCAGGTACTCGACGCGCGCTTGCGGCCGGCGGCCGTCGGCGCACCGGGTGAGCTGTATCTGTCGGGCCGGCAGCTGGCCCGCGGCTATCTGGGCCGTCCGGACCTGAGCGCCGACCGTTTCGTCGCCGACCCGCTGGGTGCGCCGGGGGACCGGATGTACCGCACCGGCGACTTGGTGCGCTGGCGCGCTGACGGGGTCCTCGAATACCTCGGCCGGACCGACTTCCAGGTGAAATTCCGCGGTCAGCGCATCGAACTCGGCGAGATCGAAACCGATCTGCTCGCCCATCCGGCGGTGAGTCAGGCCGTGGTGCTGGTGGTCGATACCGCCACCGGTCAGCAACTGGCCGCCTATGTCGTACCCGCACCCGGGCATACCGTCGAACCGGTCGAACTCACCCGGTTCCTCGGCGAGAAGCTGCCGTCCTATATGGTCCCGGCCGCGATCCTGGTGCTGGACGCGCTCCCGCTCAACACCAGCGGGAAGCTGGATCGCAAGGCGCTACCCGAACCGGTGTTCAGCGCCGATGTGGCCGGTTTCCGCGCCCCGCGCACCCAGACCGAACATGTCGTGGCCGGGATCTTCGCCGATATCCTGGGCCAGCAGGTGGTCGGTGCCGACGACAGCTTCTTCGATCTCGGCGGTAACTCGCTGGTCGCGACCCAGGTCGTCGCGCGGATCAGCGCCGCGTTCGGGATTCGTATCGGGGTGCGGGCGCTGTTCGAAACCCCCACCGTGGCCGGTCTGGCGGCGCGTGTCGAAATCGCCACCTCGGGCGAGTCGCGCGAATCCCGGCCGCCGCTGGTGGCCCGGGCGCTGCCCGATCGGGTGCCGCTGTCGCCGGCGCAGCAGCGGATGTGGTTCATCAACCAGTTCGACCCCGCCGCGCCCACCTACAACCTGCCGTTCGTGATCCGGCTGCGCGGCCACGCCGATGTCGCGGCGCTCACCGCCGCCCTCGACGATGTGATCGAACGGCAGCAGTCGCTGCGGACCATTTTCCCGGAATCCGGGGACGGCGGTTATCAGCTGGTGCTGCCGATGGACGACGTCGATCTGGGGATCCGGGTCGAGCGGATCGACGCCGACCGGCTGCCGGACGCGCTGGCCGAATTCGCCGCCACCGGTTTCGATGTCACCCGGGAACTACCCATCCGGGTGCGGGTCTACGAGGTGGCCGGCGGCCGGTCCAACGGCACGCCCGAACATGCGGTCGCCATTGTGGTGCACCATATTTCGGCCGACGGTTTCTCCTTCGGCCCGCTGTCCCGCGATGTCGCCGCGGCCTACGTAGCGCGCGCGACGGGCGCGGAGCCGTCCTGGGCGCCGCTGCCGGTGCAGTACCGGGATTACAGCGTCTGGCAGCGGGAACTGCTGGGGCGCGAGGACGATCCGGAATCCATGGCGGCCCGGCAGATCGGCTTCTGGCGGGAAACGCTGGCCGGGTTGCCCGACCAGCTGGATCTGCCGATCGATCGGCCGCGCCCGGCGGTGCAGGGTTTCCGTGGTGCGCAACACCATTTCGCCATCGATGCCGAACTGCACGAACGTCTGTCGGATCTGGCCCGGGGCAACGGGTCGACGTTGTTCATGGTGCTGCACGCCGCGCTGGCGGTGCTGCTGTCGCGGCTGTCCGGAACCGGTGATATCGCCGTCGGCACGCCGGTGGCCGGCCGCGGGGAACAGGCGCTCGACGATCTGATCGGTATGTTCGTCAACACCCTGGTGTTGCGTTCGGACGTGGACGGCACCCGTCCGTTCACCGAATTCCTCGACAGCACCCGGGAAGCCGACCTCGCCGCCTTCGCGCACGCCGATGTCCCGTTCGAGCGGCTGGTCGAGGTGCTGAACCCGGCCCGCTCGCAGGCCCGGCAGCCGCTGGTGCAGGTGATGCTGTCGTTCCAGGAGATATCGCACGCCGATCTGGAGATCCCCGGGCTGTCGATCAGCGCCGCGGAGATCGAACTCGCGATCGCCAAATTCGATCTCGTCTGGACCGTTACCGAAAAACGTGGCAGCCGCGGTGAACCGGCGGGTATGGACCTGGTCCTCTCCTACGCCACCGACCTGTTCGACGAGTCCACGGTCCGGTCGTTCGTCACCCGCTGGCAGCGGTTGCTCGACGTGATCGTCGACGATCCGCACACCCGGGTCGGCGCCATCGAACTGCTGCACCCCGACGAGCGCGCCGAACTCACCGCCTGCGCCGGTGGACCGGCCGAACATCCGGATACGCTGGCGGGTCTGCTCGCCGCGGCGGCGGTCACCAATCCCGACGGTATCGCGGTGGTCGCCGACGACGAGTCCTATACCTACGCCGAGCTGGACTCCGCGTCGAACCAGCTGGCGCGGGTGCTCATCGAACGCGGGGCCGGGCCGGAGGTCTCGGTCGCGCTGGCGCTGGGTCGTTCGTGGCGGTACCAGCTGGCGTTGTGGGCGATCGTCAAATCCGGTGCGGTGCTGGTCCCGGTGGATCCGGCCTATCCGGCCGACCGCATCATCCATATGGTCACCGATTCGGGTGCCGCGTTCGGACTCACCGAGGACTACGAACTACCGGAACTGCCGGAATTGTCCGGCGGCTGGATCAGCCTCGACGATCCCGAACTCGCCGCGGAGGTCATGGCGAGTTCGGCGGATGCGATCACCGACGCCGATCGGCGGGCGCCGTTGCGCACCGCGAACACGGCGTACATGATCTACACCTCCGGTTCGACCGGTCTGCCGAAGGGTGTCGCGGTCACCCACGCCGGTGTGCGCAACTTCGCCGCCGAGCAGGTGCAGCGATTCGGACTCGATACGTCCACCCGCGCACTGGCCTTCGCCTCGCCGTCGTTCGACGCCTCGGTGCTGGAACTGCTGCTGGCCGTCGGTGCGGCCGGCACCATGGTCATCGTGCCGCAGATGATGTTCGGCGGCGCGGAACTGGCCGATCTCATCGAGACGACCGGGGTGACGCACGCCTTCCTCACCCCCTCGGTGCTGGCGTCCCTGGATCTCGACGCGATGGACGATGTGCGCGTCGTCATCACCGGCGGTGAAGCGATTCCGGCGGACCTCGCGGGCCGCTGGGCGGCCACCACGGGGCGCCGGCTGTTCAACGCCTACGGCCCGACCGAGGCCACCATCGCCACCAATATCAGCGGCCCGCTGCGCGCCGGCGAACCGGTCACCATCGGCGGCCCGGTACGGGGTATGCGGGCGCTGGTGCTGGACCGCGGGCTGGACCCGGTGCCGGAGGGGGTTATCGGCGAACTGTATCTCGGCGGTATCCAGCTGGCCCGCGGCTACCACGCCCGGCCCGCGCTGACCGCCGGCCGGTTCGTCGCGGACCCGTTCGGTATCGCCGGGGACCGGTTGTACCGGACCGGTGACGTCGTGCGCTGGCGGCGTGACGGTTCCGGGGCGCTGACCGTCGAATATGTGGGCCGCAACGACTTCCAGGTGAAGGTCCGCGGGTTCCGCATCGAACTCGGCGAGATCGATGCCGCGCTGACTTCCCACCGCGCCGTCGACTTCGCCGTGACCATCGGCCACGAGAACGTCTCCGGCGCGATGACACTGGTGTCGTATGTCGTTGCCGCACCGGGTGATTCGATCGACGTGCCCGCGGTGACGGCGCATATCCAGGATCGGCTGCCCGCGTACATGGTGCCGTCCTCGATCATGGTGCTCGACGAGATCCCGCTGACCCCGGCCGGGAAGCTGGATCGCAAGGCGCTGCCGGTCCCGCAGTTCCAGACCCAGGCGTTCCGCGCGCCCGTCACGCCGATCGAGGAGATCGTCGCGGATGTTTTCGCCGAGGTCCTCGGCGTCGACCGGGTCGGTCTCGACGACGATTTCTTCGAACTCGGCGGCAACTCGCTGATCGCGACCCAGGTCGCGGCGCGGCTCGGCGCCGCCCTGGATACCCGGGTGCCGGTGCGCACCCTGTTCGAGGCGTCCACGGTGATGGCGCTCGCGGCGCGGATCGAATCCCATGTCGGTGAAGGTGCGCGGCAGGCGCTGGTCGCCCGCAGCCGTGACGGCGATATCCCGCTGTCGCTGGCCCAGCAGCGGATGTGGTTCCTCAACCGCTACGACACCGAATCGGCGGTCAACAACATCCCGGTCGCCATCCGGATGTCCGGTGAACTCGATGTGGCGGCGTTGCAGGTCGCGATCATCGATGTGATCGACCGGCACGAATCCCTGCGCACCGTGTTCCCGGAAACCGGTCAGACGCCTGTCCAGGTGATTCTGGATGCGGCGCAGGTCGTTCCGGACCTGACGCCGTTCCGGATCCGTGAGGACAAACTGATCGATCACCTGATCGATCTGGCGACGATGGCGTTCGACGTCACCGGCGAAGTGCCGCTGCATGCGCGGCTTTTCGAAATCAGCGATACCGAGTACGTGCTCGGTATGGTGGTGCACCATATCTCCGCCGACGGCTGGTCGATGGGACCGCTGGCGCGGGATGTGATGGTCGCCTACGCGGCCCGCATCAGCTGGGAATCGCCGGCCTGGGTGAATCTTCCGGTGCAGTACGCGGATTACGCGCTCTGGCAGCGCGAAGTACTGGGTTCCGAAGACGATCCGCAATCGCTGATCTCCGATCAGATCCGGTACTGGAAACAGGAACTGGCCGGACTGCCGGACGAACTGGCCCTGCCCGCCGACCGTCCGCGGCCCGCGGTGTCGTCGTATGCGGGCGGTACCCATTCCTTCGTGATCGAGCCGGAGATGCGGCGCCGGATCGCCGACCTCGGCCGCCGGCACAACGCCTCACCGTTCATGGTGGTGCACAGTGTGCTGGCCGCGCTGCTGGCCCGGCTGACCGGCGAATCCGATATCGCCGTCGGTACTCCCGTCGCCGGCCGTGGTGAGGCCGCGCTGGAGAACCTGGTCGGCATGTTCGTCAACACGCTGGTCCTGCGGACTCAGGTCCAGGGCGGGATGAGTTTCGCCGAACTGCTCGCCACGGTCCGCAATACGGACCTGCAGGCGTTCGCGCACGCCGATGTGCCGTTCGAACGGCTCGTAGAGGTCCTCAACCCCACCCGCTCCCAGGCCCGGCACCCGTTCTTCCAGGTGGCGTTGTCGTTCGAGAACCTGCCGGACCGCACCTTCGAACTGCCGGAGCTGCGGGTCGCCCCGGTCGATTTCGAGATCGGGCTGGAGAAGTTCGACCTCTCGCTCAATTTCCGCGGTATGGGCGAGGATACGAATTCCCCGATGCAGGGCGAACTGTCGTTCTCCCGCGACCTGTTCGATCCCGCGACGGCCGCATCGTTCGCCGATCGGTTCATGCGGTTGCTGGACGCGGTCGTGACGACCCCGGGTGTCCCGGTGGGAGATCTGGAGATCCTGGCGCCGGTCGAACGTATGGAGGTGCTGGCCGACTGGAACTCGACCGAGCATGCGCTGCCCGAGCAGTTGCTGCTCGACGGGTTCGAGCGGATGGCGGCGGCGCACCCGGACCGCGTGGCGGTGTCGTTCGAGGGGACAAGTCTGTCCTACGGCGAGTTCTCCGATCGGGTGAACCGGCTGGCGCGGCATTTGATCGCGCAGGGTGTGGGTCCGGAGTCGTTGGTCGGGTTGCTGGTTTCCCGGTCGGTGGATCTTGTGGTCGGCATGTATGCGGTCGTGGCGGCCGGTGGCGCGTATGTGCCGCTGGACCCCGCACACCCGGCCGAGCGGATCGGTTACATCCTCGACACCGCGGAACCGGTGTGCCTGCTTTCCACCACGGCCGACGCGCGGGCGGTGACAGCGGGCTCCGATAGTGGTGTGGCCGACGGTGGCACGCCGGTGGAGATCGCAGGTGTTCCGGTGCTGGCGTTGGACACTCTCGATACCAGTGGTTTCGATGCCGCACCGGTGACGGATGCCGAGCGGCTCGCGCCGGTGCGGCCGTCGAACACTGCCTACGTCATCTTCACCTCCGGTTCCACGGGTCGCCCGAAGGGCGTCGCGGTGCCGCATTCGGCGATCGCGAACCAGGTCGCGTGGATGCTGGCGCAGTATCCGATGAGCGCATCGGATGTGTATCTGCAGAAGACCGCGACTACCTTCGATGTGTCGCTGTGGGGTTACTTCCTCCCGCTGGCCGCGGGTGCTCACCTGGTGGTGGCTACTCCCGATGGTCATCGCGACCCTGAGTATTTGGCGCGGGTGATTGCCGAGCAGCAGGTCACGGTCACGGATTTCGTTCCGTCGATGCTGACCGTGTTCGCCGCGCATACGGCCGCCGGGTCGATTCCGAGTCTCGAGCATGTGTTCGTGATCGGTGAAGCCCTGCCGCCGGAAACCGTGACCGCGATGCACGCGATCTCCGATGCTGCGGTGCATAACCTTTACGGTCCGACCGAGGCCGCGGTGTCGATCACCTATTGGCAGGCCACCGGCGAGGAAACCGCGAGCGTGCCGATCGGTGTGCCGCAGTGGAACAGCCGTGTGTATGTGTTGGATTCGCGGTTGCGTCCGGTGCCCGAGGGTGTCACGGGTGAGTTGTATCTTGCTGGTGATCAGTTGGCTCGCGGGTATGTGACGCGTCCGGATCTGAGTTCCGATCGTTTTGTGGCGAGCCCGTTCGATCCGGGTGCGCGGATGTATCGCACCGGTGATCTCGTGCGGTGGCAGCGCGTCGACGGTGAACCGGTGCTGGAGTATCTGGGTCGTACGGATTTCCAGGTGAAGTTCCGTGGTCAGCGGATCGAGCTGGGGGAGATCGAGTCGGCGGTTCTGGCGCAGCCGCAGATCAGCCAGGCGGTCGTCACGGTCGCCGCCTCGCAGCTGGGCGAGCAGCTGGTCGCCTACGTGGTGCCGGCGCCGGGAGAACGAATCGTCTCCGGGGTCCTGCTGGATACGCTCCGTGAGGTCCTGCCGACCTATATGGTCCCAGCGGCCGTCGTCGAACTCGACGCCTTCCCGTTGAACACTTCCGGCAAGCTGGATCGTAAGGCGTTGCCGGAACCCGAGTTCGAGACGCGTGAGTTCCGTGCGCCGTCGACTCCGATCGAGGAGATCGTCGCCGGCGTGTTCGCCGATGTCCTCGGAGTGCAGCGGGTCGGTGCCGATGACGATTTCTTCGCCCTCGGCGGTAACTCGCTGATCGCGACCCAGGTTGCCGCCCGGGTAGGGCAGGCGCTGGATGCGCAGGTGCCGGTGCGGGTGCTGTTCGAAGCCTCCACGGTGGCCGCGGTGGCCGCGCGGATTCAGGAGCAGGCCGGTACGGGGACCCGTAAGGCGCTCGTGGCGGGGCCGCGGCCGGAGCGGGTGCCGCTGTCGTCGGCGCAGCAGCGGATGTGGTTCCTCAACCGCTTCGACCGGGCCTCGGCCGCGTACAACCTGCCGTTCGCCATCCGTCTCTCGGGTGCGCTCGATGTGGACGCCCTGCGGGAAGCGCTCGCCGATCTCGTACTGCGGCACGAGGTGCTGCGGACCGTGTATCCGGAGACCGAAACCGGTCCGGTGCAGGTGGTGCTGCCGGTGGGGCAGGCGATACCGCAGCTCGAGGTGCGGTCGGTCGCCGATTCGGCGATCGTCACGGCCGTGGCCGAGCTGGCGTCGGCCGGTTTCGATGTGACGGCCGAGGTGCCGCTGCGGGTGGCGCTGTTCGATATCGACGGTGCTGCGGACGAATTCGTCCTGGCCATGGTGGTGCACCATATCGCCGGTGACGGCTCCTCGGTGGGGCCGTTGACCCGCGATGTGATGATCGCCTATTCCGCGCGGACCGCGGGGGAGACGCCGGGCTGGGCCCCGCTTCCGGTGCAGTACGCCGATTACGCGCTCTGGCAGCGTGAACTGCTCGGCGACGAGAACGACCCGGAATCGGTTGCGGCCGAACAGCTCGGATACTGGCAGTCGGCGCTGGCCGGGATCCCGGACCAGCTGGACCTGCCGGCGGATCGTCCGCGCCCGGCGGTGCAGTCCTATCAGGGCGGCCGGGTCGAGGTAGCGATCGACGCCGAAACCCACGCCGGTCTGCAGCAGTTGGCGCAGCAGCGCGGCGCGACCCTGTTCATGGTGGTGCATACGGCCTTCGCGGTGCTGCTGTCGCGGTTGTCGGGTACGGATGACATCACGATCGGTACCCCGGTGGCGGGTCGCGGTGAGCGGGCACTCGACGATCTGATCGGTATGTTCGTGAACACCCTGGTGTTCCGGACCCAGGTGGAACGCGGGGAGGCGTTCACCGATCTGCTGTCCCGTCAGCGGGAAGTCGACCTGCAGGCGTTCGCGCACGCGGATGTGCCGTTCGAGCGTCTGGTGGAGGTGCTCAACCCGGCGCGGTCGCAGGCGCGGCACCCGCTGTTCCAGGTGGGATTCACCTTCCAGAACATGGGGCAGTCGCGGCTGGAGCTGCCGGGTCTGGTGGTTTCCGGTGTCGAGGTGGATACCGAGGTTTCGCAGTTCGATCTGCATGTGCTGGTCGGCGACAGCTACGACGCCGCAGGCGAGCCCGCGGGTGTGACCGGTATCCTGACCTACGCTACCGATCTGTTCGATCACGCCACCGCACAGGGCTTTGTCGACCGGTTCACCCGCCTGCTGGCCGAGGTCCTCGCGAATCCCGCGACCCCGGTCGGGGAGCTGGAGATTCTGGCACCGGCCGAGCGGACACGGGTGCTGGCGGACTGGAACGCGACCGAGCACACGGTGCCGGAAACACTGGCGCTCGACGGGTTCACCCGGGCGGTCGCCGAGTTCCCGGAGCGCGTGGCGGTGACCGCCGATGGTGTCGAGGTCACGTACGCGGAGCTGGACGCACGGGTCAACCGGTTGGCGCGGCGGTTGATCGCGCAGGGGGTGGGCCCGGAATCGCTGGTCGGGCTGCTGGTGTCGCGGTCGCTGGATTTCGTGGTCGGTATGTATGCCGTCCTCGCCGCGGGCGGCGCGTATGTGCCGCTGGATCCGACCCATCCGGGTGAGCGGATCCGGCACATTCTGGACACCGCGGATCCAGAGTGCGTGCTGACGACCGTCGCGGATCTCGACGCGGTCGGGGCGGAAGCGGTTGCGGGTGCACCGGCGCTGACTCTGGACGCACTCGATATCAGTGGTTACGACGCCTCGACTGTCACCGATGCCGACCGGTTGGCGCCGCTGCGGGCCGAAAATGTGGCATACGTGATCTTCACGTCCGGTTCGACCGGCCGGCCGAAGGGTGTGGCGGTATCGCATGCGGCGATCGCCAACCAGATCGCCTGGATCGTCGGCGAATACGGAATTTCCCGTGACGATGTGGTGCTGTTCAAGACCCCCGCGACCTTCGACGTCTCGCTGTGGGAGTTGCTCGCGCCGTTGACTGTCGGTGCCCGGATGCTGGTCGCCGAACCCGACGGCCACCGCGACCCGGTCTATCTCGCCTCCGTGATCGCCGAACAGCGCGTCACGGCGACCTCGTTCGTCCCGTCGATGCTGTCGGTGTTCGCCGAGAGCGCCGCCGCCGATCCGGGTGCGCTGGCCTCGCTGCGGATGCTGTTCGTGGCCGGTGAGGCCTTCACCGGTGATGTGGTCGCGGCCGTGCGCCGGGTGACCGATGTGGCGCTGTACAACCTGTACGGCCCCACGGAGTTCGCGGTGCACGCCACGCACGCCGCGGTGGCCGATCGTGTTTCCGGTGCGGTTCCCATCGGTGGCCCGGTGTGGAACGCGCAGGTGTACGTGCTGGATTCGCGGTTGCGGCCGGTTCCGGCGGGTGTCGCGGGTGAGTTGTATCTGGCGGGCGCGCAGGTGGCCCGCGGCTACGCCGGGCGTCCGGATCTGAGTGCGGACCGGTTCGTCGCCGATCCGTTCGGTACCGGACAGCGCATGTACCGCACCGGCGATGTCGTGCGGTGGACCGGCACCGGCGAGCTCGTCTACGTGGGACGTTCCGATTTCCAGGTGAAGGTGCGCGGTCAGCGCATCGAGCTCGGCGAGATCGAGGCGGCCCTCACCGAACATGCCGCGGTGGCGCGCGCGGTCGTCGTGGCGAAGTCCGATCCGACTATCGGTGACCGGCTCGTGGGCTATGTGGTGCCTGCCCGGGACACGATCCTGGACACCGATGAGCTGCGCACGCAGTTGTCCGACCGGCTCCCTGCCTATATGGTTCCGGCCGCTTTCGTGGCGCTCGACGAGTTCCCGTTGAACGCCTCCGGGAAGCTGGATCGCAAGGCGCTGCCGGAGCCGGTATTCGAGGCCCGGGAGTTCCGCGCGCCGTCGACTCCGATCGAGGAGATCGTGGCCGGGGTCTATGCCGAGGTGCTCGAGATCGACCGGGTCGGCGCGGACGACGATTTCTTCGAACTGGGTGGTAACTCGCTGATCGCGACCCAGGTCGCGGCCCGGCTGGGGGCGGCGCTGGACACCACGGTGCCGGTGCGGGCGCTGTTCGAGGCCTCCACTGTCGCCGGTTTGGCGGTGCGGGTCGAACAGCACGCCGGAACCGGCGGGCGGGCGGCGTTGGCTCCGCAGCCGCGGCCGACGCGGGTCACCGAATCGGGTGAGGTCCAGGACGCGGTGCCGTTGTCGCCGGCGCAACAGCGGATGTGGTTCCTGAACCGCTTCGACGAAAATTCGGCGGCGTATCACATTCCGCTGGCGATCCGGTTGTCCGGTGAACTCGATGTGGACGCCCTGCGGGCGGCCGTCGCGGATCTGGTGGCGCGGCACGAGGTACTGCGCACGGTGTATCCGGAGACCGAATCCGGTCCGGTGCAGGTTGTCCTACCGGTGGGGCAGGCCGTTCCCGAGCTCGCCGTGCGGTCGGTGGCCGCTGGCGATGTCGTTGCGGCCGTGGCGGAACTGGCGTCGGCCGGTTTCGATGTGACCGCCGAGGTGCCGTTGCGGGTGGCGCTGTTCCGGGTCGGGACGGCAGACGCCCCGGAAACGATCGCGACCGACGGGGCCGGCGGCGATACCGCAGGCTCGCCCGGTGAGTTCGTGCTGGCCCTGGTGATGCACCATATTTCCGGTGACGGCTCCTCTGTGGTGCCGATGACGCGCGATCTGATGACCGCGTATGCCGCCCGGATCGCGGGTGAGGCGCCGGGCTGGGCGCCGTTGCGTCTGCAGTACGCCGATTTCAGTATCTGGCAGCGGGAGTTGCTGGGCGCGGAAACCGATCCGGAATCGCTGGCGGCGAAGCAGATCGGGTACTGGGAGTCGGCATTGGCCGGGATCCCGGATCAGCTCGACCTGCCGGCCGATCGTCCGCGTCCGGCGGTGCAGTCCTATAACGGTGGCCGGGTCGCGGTCGAGATCGATGCCGAGATCCATGCCGGTTTGCAGCGGTTGGCGCAGCGCCAGGGCGCGACGCTGTTCATGGTGGCGCATACCGCGTTCGCCGTGCTGCTGTCGCGTCTGTCGGGCACGGACGACATCACGATCGGTACGCCGATCGCGGGTCGTGGTGAGCAGGCGCTGGATGATCTGATCGGTATGTTCGTGAACACCTTGGTGTTCCGGACCCGGTTGGCTCAGGGTGAGGCGTTCACCGATTTGCTGGCGCGGCAGCGTGAGGTGGATCTGCAGGCGTTTGCGCATGCGGATGTGCCGTTCGAGCGTTTGGTGGAGGTGCTGAATCCGGTTCGTTCGACGGCTCGGCATCCGTTGTTCCAGGTCGGTTTCTCGTTCCAGAACCTGGCGCAGTCGAGTCTGGAACTGCCCGGTCTGACGGTGTCGGGTGTCGATATCGATACGGGGATCTCCCAGTTCGACCTGCATCTGATCATCGGTGACGACTACGAAACGTCGGGCGCGCCCGCCGGTATCACCGGCGCGCTCACCTACGCCACCGCGTTGTTCGATCGTGCTACCGCGCAGGGCTTCGTGGACCGGTTCGTGCGCTTGCTGCGTGAACTCGTGGCGGAGCCGTCGGTGGCCGTGGGCGATCTCGATCTGCTGGCTCCCGCAGAGCGGGCTGCGCTGACGGAGCGTAATTCGACTGCCCGGGAACTGGATTCGTCGCAGACGCTGGTGTCACTGCTCGACGATTCCGTCGCGGCGGGTGCGGATTCCGCGGCGTTGGTGGCTGCCGATGGAACCCGGATCGCCTATGCCGAGTTGGGGGCGCGGGTCAACGGTTTGGCTCGGTACCTGATCGGTCAGGGTGTGGGTCCTGAGGTTCGGGTCGCGTTGGCGTTGCGGCGGTCGGTGGATCTCGTGGTCGCGATGTATGCGGTGACGGTGGCCGGTGGCGCCTATGTGCCGGTCGATCCCGATCAGCCTGCTGAGCGCAGTGACTACATTCTGGAGACCGCGGCACCGGTATGTGTGCTGACGAATGCCGAGAGCGGATTCGAGACCGGCAGTGCGCCGGTTGTGGCGCTCGACGATCTGGATCTTGGCGGATTCGATACCGCCGCGGTGCCGGATATCGAGCGAGTATCGCCGTTGCGGGCGTGGAACACGGCGTACGTGATCTTCACGTCGGGTTCGACGGGCCGCCCGAAGGGTGTGGCGGTGCCGCACTCGGCGATCGCGAACCAGCTGCGGTATATCCGCGCCGAATTCGCGATGGACGCCTCGGACGCGATTCTGCTGAAGACCGCGGCCACGTTCGACCTGTCGGTGTGGGAGTTCTGGACCGCGGCGGTGTGTGGTGGCCGGATGGTCATCGCCTCCGCGGACGGCCATCGCGATCCGTCCTACCTCAACGAATTGATGGCCCGCGAAGGTGTGACCACCTTGACGGTGGTTCCGTCGATGCTGGATGCCCTGCTGGTCGGTGACGGGGGTATGTCTCCGTCGTTGCGCCGGGTGCTGGCCATCGGTGAGGCGTTGCCGGCGGCGACCGCGCAGCGGATGCTTGCCGACAATCCGGGTACCGGATTGTTCAACCTCTACGGTCCGACCGAGGCCGCGGTGTCGATCACGACGCATCGGGTGACGGTTGCCGATGAGATTTCCGTGCCGATCGGTGCGCCGCAGTGGAATTCGCGGGTGTACGTACTCGATGGACGGTTGCGTCCGGTTCCGGATGGTGTGTCGGGTGAGTTGTATCTGGCCGGTGTGCAGTTGGCGCACGGGTATTTCGGTCGCGCGGATCTGAGTGCGGATCGGTTCGTGGCCGATCCGTTCACTCCGGGTGAGCGGATGTATCGCACGGGTGACCTGGTCGCCTGGAATCGTGACGGTGGGCTGGAGTATCGGGGTCGTACCGATTTCCAGGTCAAGATTCGTGGTTTCCGTATCGAGCTGGGCGAGATCGAAGCCGCGCTCCTTGCTCTGCCGGAGGTCGCGCAGGCGGCTGTGGTCGCGAAGTCGGACCCGAAGACCGGCGACCGTCTCGTCGGCTACGTTGTTCCGGCAGCCGCCGCTGCCCAGGTGGATGCGGCTCGTATCCAGTCCGAACTGGCGCAGCAGTTGCCTTCGTACATGGTGCCCACGGCGTTCGTGGAGCTCGACGCGCTGCCGTTGAATGTCAACGGCAAGCTGGACCGTAAAGCCCTGCCGGAACCTGAGTTCGAGACGCGGGAGTTCCGGGCGCCGTCCACGCCGATCGAGGAGATCGTGGCGAATACCTTCGCCACGGTACTGGGCGCCGATCGCGTCGGTGCCGATGACGATTTCTTCGCGCTCGGCGGTAACTCGCTGGTCGCGACGCAGGTTGCGGCGCGGTTGAGCAAGGCGCTGGATACGACTGTCCCGGTGCGGGCGTTGTTCGAAGCGCCGACCGTTGCTGGTTTGGCGGTGCGTGTCGAGCAGCATGCCGGTTCGGGTGGCCGGGCGGCGTTGGTGCCGCAGCCGCGGCCGACGCGGGTAACGGAGTCGGGCGAGGTCCAGGACGCGGTGCCGTTGTCGCTGGCGCAGCAGCGCATGTGGTTCCTGAACCGCTTCGACAGTGATACGGCGGCCTACAACATTCCGCTCGCGATCCGGTTGTCCGGTGAACTCGATATCGAGGCCATGCGGGCGGCGGTCGCGGATCTGGTGGCGCGGCACGAGGCGCTGCGCACGGTGTATCCGGATACCGAATCCGGTCCGGTGCAGGTGGTCCTGCCGGTGGGCCGGGCGGTGCCGCAGCTCGAGGTGCGGTCGGTGGCCGCCGGTGATGTCGTTGCGGCCGTTGCGGAATTGGCGTCCACCGGTTTCGACGTGACCGGCGAGGTCCCGCTGCGGGTAGCGCTGTTCCAGGTGGGTGACCCGAACGCGGCCGACGCCGAAACGCCGGCCGGTGAATTCGTGCTGGCGATGGTGGTGCACCACATCTCCGGCGACGGTTCCTCTGTCGCCCCGCTGGCCCGGGACGTGATGACCGCCTATGCCGCAAGGATCGCGGGTGAGGCGCCGGGCTGGGCGCCGTTGCCGGTGCAGTACGCCGATTTCAGTATCTGGCAGCGCAACCTGCTGGGCGACGAATCCGATCCGGAATCGCTGGCGGCGAAGCAGATCGGGTACTGGGAATCGATGCTGGCCGGGATCCCGGATCAGCTCGATCTCCCGGCCGATCGTCCGCGTCCGGCGGTGCAGTCCTACAGCGGTGGCCAGGTCACGGTCGAGATCGATGCCGAGATCCACGCCGGTTTGCTGCGGGTGGCGCAGCAGCAGAATGCCACCTTGTTCATGGTGGCGCATACCGCGTTCGCGGTGCTGCTGTCGCGCCTGTCCGGCGTCGACGACATCACCATCGGTACGCCGATCGCAGGCCGTGGTGAGCAAGCGCTCGAGGACCTGATCGGTATGTTCGTGAACACCTTGGTGTTCCGGACCCGGTTGGCTCAGGGTGAGGCGTTCACCGATTTGCTGGCGCGGCAGCGTGAGGTGGATCTGCAGGCGTTTGCGCATGCGGATGTGCCGTTCGAGCGTTTGGTGGAGGTGCTGAATCCGGTTCGTTCGACGGCTCGGCATCCGCTGTTCCAGGTCGGTTTCTCGTTCCAGAACCTGGCGCAGTCGAGCCTCGAGTTGCCCGGCCTGACGGTTTCCGGTGTCGATATCGACACCGAGATCTCCCAGTTCGACCTGCATCTGATCATCGGCGACGACTACGACAGCACCGGTGCGCCGAGCGGAGTCAGCGGCCATCTCACCTACGCCACCGATCTTTTCGATCGTGCTACCGCGCAGGGCTTCGTGGAGCGATTCGTACGGCTGCTGGGCGAGATCATCGCGGCGCCGCAGTCCGCGGTCGGGGAGCTGGACATTCTGGCTCCCGCGGAGCGCTCGGCGCTGGCGAAACGCAATACGACTGCCCGGGAACAGGACTCCGACGACACCCTGGTATCGCTGCTGGATGCCACGGCGGCCGCCCATCGCGGTGCGGTGGCGCTGGTGGCAGCCGACGGATCGCAGGTGACGTATGCCGAGTTGGGGGCGCGGGTCAACGGTTTGGCCCGGTACCTGATCGGTCAGGGTGTGGGTCCCGAGGTTCGGGTCGGCTTGGCGTTGCGGCGGTCGGTGGATCTCGTGGTCGCGATGTATGCGGTGACGGTGGCCGGTGGCGCCTATGTGCCGATCGATCCCGATCAGCCTGCTGAGCGCAGTGACTACATTCTGGAGACCGCGGCACCGGTATGTGTGCTGACCGACGCCGAAAGCGGATTCGGTACGGGTGTCGCGGGCGCGCCGGTGGTGGACCTGGGCGCCCTCGATCTCTCCGGCTATGCGGATACTCCGGTCACCGATGCGGATCGGGTGTCGCCGTTGCGGTCGTCGAACACGGCGTACGTGATCTTCACCTCCGGTTCGACAGGCCGGCCCAAGGGTGTGGCGGTGCCGCACTCGGCGATCGTGAACCAGTTGCGGTACATCTGGGCCGAATTCGGTTTGGAAGCAACAGATTCTATTCTGCTGAAGACGGCGGCCACGTTCGACTTGTCGGTGTGGGAGTTCTGGACCGCGGCGGTGTGTGGTGGCCGGATGGTCATCGCCTCCCCGGATGGCCATCGCGATCCGTCCTACCTCAACGAATTGATGGCCCGCGAAGGTGTGACCACCTTGACGGTGGTTCCGTCGATGCTGGACGCCCTGCTCGCCGGCGACGAGGGGATATCCCCGTCGTTGCGTCGGGTGCTGGCCATCGGTGAGGCGTTGCCGGCCGCGACCGCGCAGCGGATGCTCGCCGACTATCCGGATCTCGGGTTGTTCAACCTGTACGGTCCGACCGAGGCCGCGGTGTCGATCACGACGCATCGGGTGACCGAGGCCGACCGGGTCGCCATGCCGATCGGCGCGCCGCAGTGGAATTCCCGCGTATATGTGCTGGACGGCCGACTGCAGCCCGTCCCGGATGGTGTATCCGGTGAGCTGTATCTGGCCGGTGTGCAGTTGGCGCACGGATATTTCGGTCGCGTGGATCTGAGCGCGGAGCGATTCGTGGCCGATCCGTTCACTGTGGGCGAGCGGATGTACCGGACCGGCGACCTTGTTGCCTGGAGTAATTCGGGTGAGCTGGAGTATCGGGGCCGCACCGATTTCCAGGTCAAGATTCGTGGTTTCCGTATCGAGCTGGGCGAGATCGAAGCGGCGTTGCTGGCGTTGCCGGAGGTCGCGCAGGCGGCTGTTGTCGCGAAGTCGGACCCGAAGACCGGCGATCGACTGGTCGGTTACCTGGTCCCGTCCGCCGCCGACCTGGATTTCGCACGTATCCAGGACACGCTGGCGCAGCGGCTGCCGTCGTACATGGTGCCGTCGGCGTTCGTGGAGCTCGACGCGCTGCCGTTGAATGTCAACGGCAAGCTGGATCGTAAAGCCTTGCCGGAACCCGAGTTCGAGACGCGGAGGTTCCGTGCGCCGTCCACGCCGATCGAGGAGATCGTGGCGAATATCTTCGCCGAGGTCCTCGGAATCGATCAGGTCGGCGCGGACGACGATTTCTTCGCGCTCGGCGGTAACTCGCTGGTCGGGACCCAGGTTGCGGCGCGGTTGAGCAAGGCGCTGGATACGACTGTCCCGGTGCGGGCATTGTTCGAGGCGTCCACGGTGGCCGGTTTGGCTGTCCGGGTCGAGCAGCATGCCGGTTCGGGTGGCCGGGCGCCGTTGGTGCCGCAGCCGCGGCCGACGCGGGTTACCGACTCGGGTGAGGTTCAGCATGTTGCGCCGTTGTCGCTGGCGCAGCAGCGGATGTGGTTCCTCAACCGTTTCGACGGTGCGTCTGCCGCCTACAACATTCCGATGGCGATCCGGTTGTCCGGCGCACTCGATGTGGACGCCCTGCGCGTAGCCGTCGCGGATCTGGTGGCGCGCCATGAGGTGCTGCGCACCCTGTACCCGGATTCCGCGTCCGGTCCCGTGCAGCTGGTGCTACCGGCGGCCCAGGCGGTCCCGGAGCTCGCGGTGCGGTCGGTCGCCGCCGCGGATATCGGTGCGGCCGTGGCGGAACTGGCTTCTACCGGTTTCGACGTGACCACCGAAGTGCCGCTGCGGGTGGCCCTGTTCCGGTTGGACGATTCGGCCGCCGCGACCGATCCGCAGGACCCCGCGGCCGGTGTCTCCGGCGAATTCGTGCTCGCGCTGGTGGCACACCACATCGCCGCCGACGGCTCGTCGGTCGGTCCGCTGGCCCGCGATGTGATGACCGCCTACGCCGCACGGGCCGCGCAGGAATCCCCGGCGTGGGCCCCGCTGCCGGTGCAGTACGCCGATTTCAGTATCTGGCAGCGCAACCTGCTCGGCGACGAGAACGATCCGGACTCGCTGGCGGCCGAGCAGCTCGGGTACTGGGAGTCGGCGCTGGCCGGGATCCCGGACCAGCTGGATCTGCCGATGGACCGGCCGCGTCCGGCGGTGCAATCGTTCACCGGTGGCCGGGTGGATATCGGTATCGATGCCGAGGTCCATGCCGGATTGCAGCGGGTGGCGCAGCAACAGGGCGCGACCCTGTTCATGGTGGCGCATACGGCATTCGCGCTGCTCCTGTCGCGGCTCTCGGGCACCGACGACATCACCATCGGCACCCCGGTGGCCGGACGCGGTGAGCAGGCGCTCGACGATCTGATCGGTATGTTCGTGAACACCCTGGTGTTCCGGACCCAGGTCGATCGCGGCGAAGCGTTCACCGATCTGCTCGCGCGGCAGCGGCAGCTGGATATCGCCGCATTCGCGAATGCGGACGTGCCGTTCGAACGACTCGTCGAGGTACTGAACCCGGCCCGGTCGACCGCCCGGCACCCGCTGTTCCAGGTGGGATTCACCTTCCAGAATCTGGACCGGTCGAGCCTGGAGTTGCCGGGGCTGACGGTTTCCGGTGTCGATATCGATACCGAGGTCTCCCAGTTCGACCTGAACCTCATCCTGAGCGATTCCTACGACACCGCGGGCGAAGCCGGCGGGGTGGTCGGATACCTGACCTTCGCCACGGATCTGTTCGACCGCGCCACGGTGCAGGGGTTCGCCGACCGGTTCACCCGGTTGCTGAGCCAGATCGTGGCGGATCCCTCGGTTCCCGTGGGCGACCTGGAAATTCTCGCTCCGGTCGAGCGCACCCAGGTGCTGGCGGAGTGGAATGCGACCGAGCATGCGCTGCCGGAGCGGTTGCTGCTGGACGGGTTCGAGCGGATGGCGGCGGCGCATCCGGATCGGGTCGCGGTGTCGTTCGAGGGGACGAGTCTGTCCTACGGCGAGTTCTCCGCTCGGGTGAACCGTTTGGCGCGGTACCTGATCGCGCAAGGTGTGGGTCCGGAATCGCTGGTCGGGCTGCTGGCCTCGCGGTCGCTGGACCTGGTGGTCGGTATGTACGCGGTGGTGGCGGCCGGTGGCGCGTATGTGCCGCTGGATCCGTCGCATCCGGCGGAGCGGATCGGTTACATCCTCGATACCGCGGCACCGGTGTGCCTGTTGTCCACGACGGCCGATGCGCAAGCTGTCGGCATCGGTCCGGCAGACGGCACGGGCACTGCCGGTCGTGACGGTGCCGCAGGCGGTGACCGTGTTGCCGGTGACAGTGTGGGTGTACTCGCGGGTGTGCCGGTGCTGGCGCTGGACACTCTCGATACCGGTGGTTTCGATGCCGCGCCGGTGATCGATGCTGACCGGTCCGCTCCGGTTCGGGCGTCGAATACGGCCTACGTCATCTTCACCTCCGGTTCGACGGGGCGTCCGAAGGGTGTGGCGGTGCCGCATTCGGCGATCGCTAACCAGGTCGGGTGGATGCTGGCGCAGTATCCGCTGGACGCGTCGGATGTGTATTTGCAGAAGACCGCGACGACCTTCGACGTGTCGCTGTGGGGTTACTTCTTGCCGTTGGCTGCGGGTGCTCATTTGGTGGTGGCGACCCCGGACGGTCATCGTGACCCGGAGTATCTGGCCCGGGTGATCGCCGAGCGGCAGGTTACGGTTACCGACTTCGTGCCGTCGATGCTGACGGTGTTCGCCGCGCATACGGCTGCGGGTTCGATTCCGAGTCTCGGGCATGTGTTCGTGATCGGTGAAGCCCTGCCGCCGGAAACGGTGACCGCGATGCATGCGATCTCGGATGCTGCGGTGCACAATCTTTATGGTCCGACCGAGGCTGCTGTTTCGATCACCTATTGGCAGGCCACGGGTGAGGAAACCGCGAGTGTGCCGATCGGTGTGCCGCAGTGGAACAGCCGTGTGTATGTGCTGGATTCGCGGTTGCGGCCGGTACCTGAGGGCGTCACGGGCGAGTTGTACCTTGCTGGTGATCAGCTGGCACGTGGGTATGTGACTCGCCCGGATCTGAGTTCTGACCGGTTTGTCGCGAGCCCGTTCGACGCCGGTCGGCGGATGTATCGCACGGGTGACTTGGTGCGCTGGCAGCGCGCCGATGGTGAACCGGTCCTCGAGTACCTGGGCCGTACGGACTTCCAGGTGAAGTTCCGTGGTCAGCGCATCGAGCTGGGGGAAATCGAGTCGGCGTTCCTGGCGCAGCCGCAGGTCAGCCAGGCCGCGGTGACAGTTGTAGCTTCGCAGCTCGGTGAGCAGCTGGTCTCCTACCTCGTCCCCGCCCCGGGACAGCAGATCGTGCAGACCGCTCTGCGGGACGCCGTGCGTGAGGTCCTGCCCACCTACATGGTCCCGGCGGCTGTCGTCGTCCTCGATGCGTTCCCGCTGAACACTTCCGGCAAGCTCGACCGTAAAGCGTTGCCGGAACCTGAGTTCGAGACGCGTGAGTTCCGCGCCCCGTCGACTCCGATCGAGGAGATCGTGGCCGGCGTGTTCGCCGATGTCCTCGGCGTCGACCGTATCGGCGCGGACGACGATTTCTTCGCGTTGGGTGGTAACTCGCTGGTCGCGACCCAGGTTGCCGCCCGGGTGGGCCAGGCACTGGATGCGCAGGTCCCGGTACGGATGCTGTTCGAGGCGTCGACGGTGTCGGCGCTGGCGGCCGCGGCGGAGACCGCCACCGGTCGCACCGGTCTGCCTGTACTCGCCCCGCGGTCCCGCCCGGACCGGGTGCCGTTGTCGCTGGCGCAGCAGCGCATGTGGTTCCTCAACCGGTTCGACAGCGCCTCGGCCACCTACAACATCCCGTTCGCCGTCCGGCTCGCCGGTGACCTCGATGTGGACGCCCTGCAGGCCGCGCTCGCCGATCTGGTGGACCGGCACGAGGTGCTGCGGACCGTCTACCCCGAGGTGGACGGCGTCGGGCATCAGCAGGTGCTGCGCGCCGACGAGGTGGCGCTGGACCTCGTCGCCGAACCCGTCACCGAAGCGGAACTGCCGGCGCGGATCCTGGCATTGGCCGGTGCGGTCTTCGATGTCACGGCCGCACCGCCGTTCCAGACGACCCTGCTGCGGCTCGATGAGCACAACCATGTGTTCGTCCTCGTCGCGCATCACATCAGCGCCGATGGTTTCTCGCCGCGGCCGCTGCTGCGTGACCTCGTCGTCGCCTACAGCGATCGCAGCCGTGGGGTACCGCCCGATTGGGCGCCGCTGCCGGTCCAGTACGCCGATTACGCGCTCTGGCAGCGCGAGGTGCTGGGGTCGGAGGACGATCCGGGTTCGGTGGCCGCCCAGCAGGTCGAGTACTGGGTCGAGAATCTCCGGGATCTGCCCGATCAGCTGGAACTCCCGGCTGATCGGCCGCGTCCGGAGATCGCCTCGAACTCCGGTGCCGTTCACGATTTCGCCGTGGATCCGGCCCTGCGCACCGAGCTGGAGAATCTGGCCCGTTCGCAGGGGACCACCCTGTTCATGCTGGTGCATGCCGTGCTGGCCGCGTGGTCGAGCCGGATGTCGGCCAGTGGCGATATCGCCATCGGCACCCCGATCGCCGGCCGCGGCGAACAGGCGCTCGACGACCTGGTCGGCATGTTCGTCAACACCCTGGTGTTGCGTACCGAGGTGTCTGCGGCGATGCCGTTCACCGAACTGCTGGCCGACGTCCGCCGTACCGATCTGGCCGCCTTCTCGCATGCCGATATCCCGTTCGAGCGGCTGGTCGACATCCTGAATCCGCGTCGCTCGCAGGCGCATCACCCGCTGTTCCAGGTGGCGCTTGCCTTCGAGGCGGCGTCGGCGGCGGATATGCGCAGCGTCTCCCTGCCGGGGCTCGATCTCGAGGTCGTCGATTTCGATCCCGGTCTGGCGAAGTTCGATCTGCAGCTGAGCGTCGGTACCGACGGTGCCGCGGACGGCAGCCTGCTCATGCAGTGGTCGTATGCCACCGATCTGTTCGATCCGGAGACCGTGACCGGATTCGCCGAGCGGCTGGTGCGGATCCTGCGTGCCGTCGTGGCGAACCCCGATATTGCGATCGGCGATATCGATCTGCTCACCGAATCCGAGCGCACCGATGTCGTGCAGGAATGGACGGGTATCCGGCCCGACGCCGCGCCGGGCGTGTTCAGTGTCGAGGGCCGCGCCGTCGATCAGCCCGCCACAGCCACGCTGGCGAGCCTGTTCGAGGTCGCCGCCGGTGAGCATCCGCAGCGGACGGCGGTGAAGTTCGGTGACGACCGGCTCAGCTACGCCGAACTGGACCGCCGGGCCAACGTGCTGGCCCGCCGCCTGATCGACGAGGGCGCCGGACCGGAGAACCTGGTCGCGGTGGTGTTGCCGCGTTCACTGGATCTGGTCGTCGCACTGCTCGCGGTGATCAAATCGGGTGCCGGTTATGTCCCGGTGGACCCGGATTCCCCGGCGGAACGGCTCGCCTACATCCTGGACGATGCCCGCCCGGCGACCGTGGTGCTGGATTCCACCCTGCGAGTGGACCTTCCGGCCGGCGTATCGCGGGTGGCGGTGGACGGTTACGCGGTGGAAGCCGGCGATATCGAAGACGCCGACGACGGCCCGATCACCGATGCGGACCGCCGCGCGCCGCTGCGGCCGGACAACACCGCCTACGTCATCTACACCTCCGGTTCCACCGGCCGCCCCAAGGGCGTCGCGGTCCCGCACCGCAACGTGGTGCGGCTGTTCGCCAATACCGAGCGCGAATTCGGTTTCGGGCCCGAGGACGTGTGGACGCTGTTCCACTCCTACGCCTTCGACTTCTCGGTCTGGGAACTGTGGGGCCCGCTGCTGTTCGGCGGCACCCTCGTGGTCGTCGACTACTACGTCTCCCGGTCGCCGCAGCAGTTCCTGGAACTGCTGCGCACCGAACGCGTCACCGTGCTGAACCAGACGCCGTCGGCGTTCTATCAGCTGGCCGAAGCGGATCGCACCGCCGCCGACGACCGTCCGCTGGCGCTGCGCTACGTGGTGTTCGGCGGCGAGGCGCTGGAACTGCGCCGCCTCGCCGACTGGGTCGAACGGCACGGGGACGGAACGTCCGGGCGCACCCAGGTGGTCGACGGGCGGGAAACCGCGTCGCCGCTGCTGGTGAACATGTACGGCATCACCGAGACCACGGTGCACGTGTCCTACCGCGCCCTCGACGCCGCCACCATCGCCGGCGCGGCCGGCAGCGTGGTGGGCCGCGCGCTGGGCGGGCTGAAGATCTATGTGCTCGACGAACGCCTGCGGCCGGCGCCGGTGGGCGTATCGGGTGAGCTGTACGTCTCCGGTGTGCAGCTGGCCCGCGGCTACCTCGCCCGCCCCGGGCTGACCGCGGCCCGTTTCGTGGCCGACCCGCTGGGTGCACCCGGAGACCGCCTGTACCGCTCCGGTGACCTCGCCCGCTGGAACCGCTTCGGCGAACTCGAATATCTCGGGCGCGCCGACGATCAGGTGAAGGTGCGCGGTTTCCGGATCGAGCTCGGTGAGATCGAGGCCGCCGTCCTGGCGCAGCCCGGGGTGGCGCAGGCCGCGGTGATCGTCCGCGAGGACAAACCGGGCGATCACCGGATCGTCGGCTATGTGGTGGCCGATACCGGTACCGAGGTCGATACCGAAGCCGTCCGCACGGGCGCGGCGGAACGACTGCCGAGCTATATGGTTCCGTCCGCACTGGTTGTGCTGGAACGGATTCCGCTGACCATCAACGGCAAGCTGGATCGCCGGGCGCTGCCCGCGCCGGTGTTCGAATCGGCGGCCTCGCGCGCGGTGTCGTCCCCGATCGAGGAGATCGTGGCCGGTGTCTTCGCCGAACTGCTGGGCACCGAGGGCATCGGCGCCGATGACGATTTCTTCGCCCTCGGCGGTAACTCGCTGATCGCGACCCAGGTCGCCGCCCGGATCGGCGCCGCGCTCGACACCGAGGTGCCGGTGCGGATGCTGTTCGAGGATTCGACCGTGGCCGCCCTGGCGGCGCGGGTGGAGCAGCAGGCCGGCGCCGGCGGGCGTCCGGTGCTCGCCGCCCGTCCGCGGCCCGAGCGCCCGCCGCTGTCGCAGGCGCAGCAGCGGATGTGGTTCCTCAACCGCTTCCAGCCGGATTCGGCGGTCGACAATATTCCGATCGTCTTCCGGATGCGCGGCACGCTGCATGTGCCGGCCATGATCGAGGCGGTCGGCGATGTGATCGCCCGGCACGAATCCCTGCGTACCGTGTACCCGTCGCAGGATGGGGTCGGCTATCAGCGGGTGCTGCCGCCGGCCGAGGCGATTCCGGAGGTGGAGGTCCGCGAGTTCGCCGCCGCCGGCGCGGCCACGGACGGCCTCGGCGCCGAACTGCTTGCGACGATCACCGAATTCGTCGTCCAGGGTTACGATCTGACCGTTCAGCCGCCGGTGCGGATGCGGATCTACCGCCTGGGCGCCGACGATCATGTGCTGGTCGGGGTCGTGCACCATATCGCGGCCGACGGGTTCTCCCTGCATCCGCTCAGCCGCGACCTGCTGTCGGCGTACGCGGCGCGGACCGCCGGCCGGGTACCCGAATGGGCGCCGATGGCGGTCCAGTACATCGACTACGCGATCTGGCAGCGCGAACTGCTCGGCTCCGAGGAAGATCCCGGCTCGCTGGTATCCCGGCAGCTCGACTTCTGGAAAACCGAGCTGGCCGGGCTGCCCGACGAGCTCCGGTTGTCCACGCGTACCCGTCCCGCCGTGGCCAGCGAACAGGCCGCGACCCACCGGTTCACGGTCCCCGGCGAACTGGTCGACGCGCTCAACGCTCTCGCCAAGGCGCAGGGCACGACCCTGTTCATGGTGGTGCACAGCAGTTTCGCGACCCTGCTCGCCCGGCTCAGCGGAACCAGCGATATCGCCGTCGGTATCCCGATCGCCGGGCGCGGTGAACGGTTGCTCGACGATCTGGTCGGCATGTTCGTCAACACCCTGGTGTTGCGCACCCAGGTCGATCTGGACGCCTCCTTCACCGATCTGCTCGCGCATGTGCGCGATCGGGACCTGCATGCGTTCGCGCACGCCGATGTGCCGTTCGAGCGGCTGGTCGAGGTGCTGAACCCGGTGCGGTCGCAGTCGCGGCAGCCGTTGTTCCAGGTGATGCTGGCCTTCCAGAACCTCGGCTACTCCGAACTGGAACTGCCGGGCCTGACGGTGACCGGGCTGGACGTGGAAACGCCGAGCACGCAATACGATCTGGTGCTCACCCTGGGTGAGGCGGCCGACGACGGTTCGGGTATGGCGGCAGAGCTCATGTACGCGACGGATCTTTTCGACGAAGCGTTCGTCTCCGGGTTCAGCCGGCGATTCCTGCGATTGCTGCGGGCTGTCGGTGCCGCTCCCACGGTTGCCGTGGGCGATATCGAAATCATGGATCCGGCCGAACGGTCGATGATGCTGCAGCGGTGGAACGCCACCGAGTTCCCGGTGGAGACCGCGCTCACCGCGACGCCGGGCAACAGCATCATGACGCTGGTATCGCTGTTCGAGGCGCAGGTCGCCCGGGCCCCCGAGGCCGTGGCGCTCACCTTCGACGGCACAAACCTGACCTACCGCGAGTTCGCGGGCCGGGTGCACCGGCTGGCGCGGTGGCTGCGCGAGGCCGGGGTGGGCACGGAAACCTATGTGGCCCTGGGGATGCGCCGGTCGATCGATCTCCTCGCCGGCATCTACGCGGTAGTGGCCGCGGGCGGCGTGTATGTGCCGCTGGATCCGGACCAGCCACTCGAACGTCTCGAGTACATCATCGATACGGCGCAACCGGTCTGCGTGCTGACTTCCGGTGAAGACCTGGACGCGGCGATTGCCGGCCAGGTGCGGATCGATCGGCTGGACCTGTCCGGTTTCGCGGACACCCCGGTCACCGATGCCGATCGGCTGCGGCCGCTGCGGCCGGACAACACCGCGTACGCGATCTTCACCTCGGGCTCCACCGGCCGTCCGAAGGGTGTGGTGGTATCGCACCGGTCGGTGGTGAACCACCTGGTGACGACCCATGCCCGGCACGGTGTCAGCCCCGACCATGTGCTGCTGCTGCGTACGCTGCCCACCTTCGACGCCTCCGTGATGGAGATCTTCGTCGCGCTGCAGGTCGGCGCCCGCCTGGTCATCGCGCGTCCGGAGGGCCATCGCGACGCCGCATACCTCACCCGGTTGATGGCCGACGAGGGCGTGACGATGGCACAGTTCGTGCCGTCGCTGCTGTCGGTGTTCCTGTCCGAATCCGAGCCCGAATCCTGGGCCGGCGTGCGCGATATCGTCGTCGGCGGTGAACTGCTCTCCGCCGACCTCGCCCGCCGGGTCCGCGAGATCACCGGTGCCCGCCTGCACAACCAGTACGGCCCGACCGAGACCACGGTCGATGTCACCCACTACGAGGTGACCGATACCGAAATCGGTGCGGTTCCGATCGGTGTCCCGGGATTCAACGTCCAGGCCTATGTGCTGGACGAGCGGGTGCGGCCGGTGCCGGAAGGTGTTCCCGGTGAGCTGTACATCGGTGGCGTACAGGTGGCGCGCGGCTATCTGGCCCGCCCGGACCTGACCACTGCCCGTTTCATCGCGAACCCGTTCCGCGCCGGTGAGCGGATGTATCGCACGGGCGATATCGTCCGCTGGTCCACCGACGGAGATCTGGAGTACCTGGGTCGCAGTGACTTCCAGGTGAAGCTGCACGGCCTGCGGATCGAGCCCGGCGAAATCGAACATGCGCTGACCGAGCTGGATTCGGTTGCCCAGGCCGTGGTCGTGATGCGCAGCCATGCGCGCACCGGCGATCATCTGGTGGCGTATGTCGTACCGGTCACCGGCCGGGCGATCGACAGCGACGAACTGCGGGCGCACCTGCGTGACCGGTTGCCGTCGTACATGGTGCCGTCGGCGTTCATGGTGCTGGACGCGTTCCCGCTCAATGCCTCGGGCAAGCTGGATCAGAAAGCGTTGCCGGAACCCACTTTCGAGGCCCGCGTCTTCCGCGCGCCGTCCACCCCGATCGAGGAGATCGTGGCGAATACGTTCGCCGAGGTCCTCGGGGTCGAGCGGGTCGGCGCGGACGACGACTTCTTCGAGCTGGGCGGTAACTCGCTGGTCGCGACCCAGGTCGCGGCGCGTATCGGTACCGCGCTGAACGTGACTGTGCCGGTGCGCGCCCTGTTCGAGGCGCCCACGGTCGCGGCATTGGCGGTCCGGGCCGAACAGGCCGGGGAGTCGGCGCGTCCGGCGCTGGCCGCGGGCCCGCGCCCGGATCGGCTCCCGCTGTCCTACGCGCAGCAGCGAATGTGGTTCCTGAACCAGTACGACACCTCGTCGGTGGCCTACAACCTGCCGCTGGCGATCCGCCTCACCGGTGACCTCGATGTGACGGCGCTGCGTGCGGCGGTGGCCGATGTGGTGTGGCGGCACGAATCGCTGCGTACCCATTACCCGCAGATCGACGGCACGCCGGCGCAGGTGATCGTGCCCGCCGAGCAGGTGGCGCCGGATCTCACCCCGGTCGTGACCACCGCGGCCGAGGCGGTGGCGGCGATCACCGGGTTCGTGGCCACCGGTTTCGATGTGGCCGCGGCGATTCCGCTGCGGATCCGGTTGTTCACGACCGCGCCGGGCGAGCATGTGCTGGTCGTGGTGGTGCACCATATCGCCGCGGACGGTTTCTCGATGGCGCCGCTGGCGCGCGATGTGATGACCGCGTATGCGGCGCGCGTCCAGGACGAGGTGCCGGGCTGGGAAACGCTGCCGGTCCAATACGCCGACTACGCGCTGTGGCAGCGGCAGGTGCTGGGCGCCGAGGACGATGCGGCCTCGCCGATGGCGCGCCAGATCGCATTCTGGCAGCGCACTCTCGCCGATCTGCCCGATGAGCTGGCATTGCCGGCCGACCGGCCGCGCCCGGCGGTGGCCTCGCTGCGCGGTGCGACCGTGCGCGCCGAACTGCCGGCCGAGCTGATCCGGACGCTGGACGAGCTGGCCCGCGCCCGCGGCGCCTCGATGTTCATGGTGCTGCACGCGGCGCTGGCCGCCCTGCTGGCCCGCCTCTCCGGTAGCGACGACATCGCGATCGGTACGCCGATCGCGGGTCGTGGTGAGCAGGCGCTCGACGATCTCGTCGGTATGTTCGTCAACACCCTGGTACTGCGCACCGCGGTCGAATCGGGGGAGACCTTCGCCGACCTGCTGGAGCGGGCCAAGCACGCCGACCTCGACGCGTTCGGCCACGCGGATGTGCCGTTCGAACGCCTGGTGGATCTGCTGGCGCCGGAGCGGTCGCAGGCCCGCAACCCGCTGTTCCAGGTGGCGCTGTCGCTGCAGAACAATGAGCAGCCGGTACTGGATCTGGCCGGGCTCGAGGTCTCCGGGATGGACCTCGCCGACGATGTCGCCCGCTTCGATCTGCAGTTCACGCTGGGCGAGAATCCCTCGGGTGGAATGGTTCTGGACCTGAACTACGCCACCGAACTGTTCGACGAAGCCACCGTCCGCACGATGATCACGCGGTTCCGGCGGTTGCTGTCCACGGTCGCCGCCGATCCGGAGGTGGTGCTGGGCGCGATCGAGATCCTGGACGACACCGAACGGGCCGCCGCCCTGAGCCACACGGGTGGTCCGGCGGTGCCGGCAGGCACGTTGCCGGAGTTGCTGGCCGCTGCCGTGGCGGTCGACCCGGCCGCGCCGGCGGTGGTGTTCGACGGTGCTCAGTTCTCCTATGGGGAGTTCGACGAGCGGTCGAATCGCTTGGCGCACGTGCTGATCGAGCGTTGTCTGGGCGCCGACGACGTGGTGGCCGTGGCAATACCGCGGTCGGCGGATTCGGTGCTCGCCGAATGGGCCGTGACCAAATCCGGTGCGGCCTTCCTGCCGATCGACCCGACATATCCGGAAGACCGGATCACCCATATGCTCACCGATTCCGGTGCGCCCGCGGGTATCACGGTCTCTTCGGTACGCGCCGATCTGCCGGATTCGGTGGACTGGCTGGTACTAGACGAGCTCGCGCTCGATGGCTACCCGGCCGAGCCGATCACCGATGCCGATCGGGTCTGGCCGTTGACTCCGGAAAGCGCTGCGTACGTCATCTACACCTCGGGTTCGACCGGCCTGCCCAAGGGCGTTGTCGTCAGCCATGCGGGTCTGGCGAACTTCAGTGCCGAGCAGGTGGAGCGGTACCGGTTGACTCCGGCGTCGCGGGCGTTGGCGTTCGCGTCGCCGTCGTTCGACGCGTCGATCCTGGAACTGCTGCTGGCCGTCGGCTCGGCCGGTGCGCTGGTTGTCGTGCCGACCGGTACCTACGGTGGTGCGGAGCTGGGCGAGCTGATCTCCCGTGAGGGTGTGACGGTCGGCCTCATCACGCCGTCGGTGCTGGCTTCGCTGGACCCCGCGGATCTCGCGGGTATGGAAGTGATCATTGCCGGTGGTGAGGCTGTTTCGGCGGATCTGGTGGCCAAGTGGTCCATCACCGAGGGCGGGGTGGAACGCCGGTTCCACAATGCCTACGGTCCGACCGAAGCGACCATTGCGACCAATATCAGTGGCCGGTTGCTTCCGGGTGACCCGGTCACCATCGGTGGTCCGGTGCGCGGTATGCGTGCGCTGGTACTGGACAACCGGTTGAATCCGGTGCCGGAAGGTGTCGCGGGTGAGCTATATGTCGGTGGTATCCAGCTGGCGCGTGGTTATCACGCCCGGCCGGGTCTCACCGCGGGCCGCTTCGTCGCCGACCCCCACGGCACGCCGGGTGCGCGTTTGTATCGCACCGGTGACGTGGTGCGCTGGCGGCGTGATGCCGCAGGCGACCCTGCGGTGGAGTACGTGGGCCGTAACGACTTCCAGGTGAAGGTCCGTGGTTTCCGTATCGAGCTCGGCGAGATCGACGCCGCGCTGACGGCGCACGACACCGTGGACTTCGCGGTCACGACCGGCCACGAGAACGCCGCGGGCGTGGTCTCGCTCGTCTCGTATGTGGTTGCCGCAGCCGGTCGTTCGGTCGATACCGACGAGGTCCGTGAATATGCCGGGCAGCGATTGCCGGGTTACATGGTGCCGTCGTCGATCATGGTCCTGGACGCCATCCCGCTGACCCCGGCGGGCAAACTGGATCGCCGGGCCTTGCCGGAACCTGTTGTCGAGGTGCGCGAGTTCCGGGCGCCGTCGACGCCGACCGAGAACGTGGTGGCCGGTGTGCTCGCCGAGGTCCTCGGCGTGGAGCGGGTCGGCGTGGCCGACGACTTCTTCGCGCTCGGCGGTAACTCGCTGCTCGCGACCCAGGCCGTGGCGCGGCTGGGTGCCGCGCTGAACACCCAGGTGCCGGTGCGGACCCTGTTCGAGGCCTCCGCCGTCGGTGCGCTGGCGGCGCGTCTCGAAGAGCAGACCGGTTCGGGTGGCCGTCCGCCGCTGGTACCGCAACCGCGTCCCACCCGGGCGCTGCCGTCCGGTGAGATCGTGACACGGATTCCGCTGTCGCTGGCGCAGCAGCGGATGTGGTTCCTGAACTGGTTCGACGGTGGTGCGGCCGCCTACAACATCCCGATGGTGATCCGGTTGTCCGGGCAGCTGGACGTGGCGGCCCTGCGGCAGGCGGTCACCGATCTGGTCGCGCGGCACGAGGTGCTGCGGACGGTGTACCCGGAAACCGAAGCCGGGCCGGTGCAGGTCGTGCTGCCGGCCACGGGGGCGGTACCGGAGCTGGATATCCGCACGGTGTCCGCGGACGAGGTCGAAACCGTGGTGGCCGAGCTGGCCGGGATGTCGTTCGATGTCGCCGAACAGGTACCGGTTTCGGTGACCCTGTTGCAGATCGACGGCGCGGTGGACGAATACGTACTCGCCGCGGTGGTGCATCACATCTCGGGCGACGGTTCCTCGATGACGCCGCTGACGCGGGACCTGATGACTGCGTACTCGGCGCGGGCGGCCGGCCGGGCGCCGGAGTGGGCGCCGCTGCCGGTCCAGTACGCCGATTTCGCGATCTGGCAGCGGAATCTGCTGGGCGACGGCACGGATCCGTCGTCGCTGGCGCACGAGCAGCTGGCCTACTGGCGGTCCGCGCTGGCGGATCTGCCCGAGCAGCTGGATCTGCCGACCGACCGGCCGCGGCCCGCGGCCCAGTCGTACGACGGCGGCCGGGTCGAGGTGCGGATCGATGCGCAACTGCACCGCGCGCTGGCCGATTTCGCCCGCGAGCAGGGCGCGACCCTGTTCATGGTGGCGCATACCGCGTTCGCGGTGTTGCTCGCCCGGTTGTCGGGTACCGGCGATATCGCGATCGGTACACCGGTCGCCGGCCGCGGTGAGGCCGCCCTCGACGACGTGATCGGCATGTTCGTGAACACCCTCGTGTTCCGGACCGAGGTCGACGGCGGGGAATCGTTCACCGACCTGCTGGTACGCCAGCGCGAGGCCGATATCGCCGCCCTCGCGCACGCCGATGTGCCTTTCGAACAACTGGTGGAAGCGCTGAATCCGGTGCGGTCCACGGCGCGGCACCCGCTGTTCCAGGTGGGCTTCACCTTCCAGAACCTGGCGCAGACCAGCCTGGAACTGGAAGGCCTGTCGGTATCCGGTGTCGAGGCCGGCGCCGAGGCGGCGCTGTACGACCTGAGCATGATTCTCAGCGACACCTACGACGCGACAGGCGCACCGGTCGGTGTCACCGGCTACCTGACCTACGCCACCGCGTTGTTCGACCACGCGACGGTGGCTGGGTTCGTAGACCGGTTCCTGCGGGTGCTCGAAGGGATCGCCGCCGATCCCACGGCTCTGGTCGGTGAGATCGAACTGCTCGATGCGGCCGAACGCCAATTGGTGCTGCACCGGTGGAACGCGACCGAGCAGGCGATCGCACCCGGCTTGCTGCTGGACGGGTTCGACCGGGTTGTATCGGAGAGCCCGGACCGGACCGCCCTGACCTACGAGGGCACCGGTCTGTCCTACGGCGAGTTCGCCGGCCGGGTGCACCGGCTGGCGCGGTGGCTGCGCGAGGCCGGGGTCGGCACGGAAACCTATGTGGCCCTGGGAATGCGCCGGTCGTTCGACCTGCTCACCGCCGCCTACGCCGTGGTGGCGGCCGGCGGTGCGTATGTGCCGCTGGATCCGGATCAGCCCGTGGACCGGCTCGAATACATCGTCGATACCGCGCGTCCGGTCTGTGTGCTGACTTCGGGTGAAGACCTCGAGCCGGCGATCGCCGGGCAGGTGCGGATCGACCGGCTGGACCTGGCCGGTTTCGCGGATACGCCGCTCACCGACGCCGACCGGCTGCGACCGCTGCGCCCGGACAACACCGCGTACGCGATCTTCACCTCGGGCTCCACCGGCCGTCCCAAGGGCGTCCCGGTCTCGCACCGGGCCGTGCTCAACTACCTCGCGACCACCCGCGAACGGCACGGAATCGGCGCCGGCGATGTGCTGCTGCAGCGCACCCTGGCGACCTTCGACCCGTCCGTGGTGGAGTTCTTCCTACCGCTGCAACTGGGCGCCCGCCTGGTCATCGCACATTCGGAAGGGCATCGCGACGCCGCGTACCTCACCCGCCTGATGGCCGGTGAGGGCGTGACAATGGCGCAGTTCGTACCGTCGCTGCTGTCGGTGTTCCTGTCCGAATCCGATCCCGCGGACTGGGCCGGTCTGCGCAGTATCGTCGTCGGCGGTGAACTGCTGTCCGGTGAACTCGCGCAGCAACTGCGCGAACGTACCGGCGCCCGCCTGTTCAACCAGTACGGGCCGACCGAGACCACCATCGACGTCACCGCCCACGAGGTGACGGGCACCGAAACCGGCGCCGTGCCGATCGGTATCCCCGGTCTCAACACCCAGACCTATGTGCTCGACGACCGGTTGCGGCCGGTGCCCGCGGGTGTCCGGGGTGAGCTCTACCTCAGCGGTGCGCAGCTGGCGCACGGCTATCTGGCCCGCCCCGACCTGACCACCACGCGGTTCGTCGCGAACCCGTTCCGTGCCGGTGAGCGGATGTATCGCACGGGCGATGTGGTCTGCTGGACCCCCGACGGCGAGCTGGAGTACCTGGGCCGCAGCGACTTCCAGGTGAAGCTGCACGGCCAGCGGATCGAACCCGGCGAGATCGAGGCCGCGCTCACCGAACACGATTCGGTGGCCCGCGCGCTGGTCATCCTGCGTCATTCGGGCACCGGTGATCAGTTGGTCGCCTACGTGATCCCGGCCGCCGGTGCGACCACCGGCACCGAGGTCCTGCGGACCCATCTGCACGACCGCCTGCCGTCGTTCATGGTGCCGGCGGCGTTCGTGGAACTGGACGCGTTCCCGCTGAACGCCTCGGGCAAACTGGACCGTAAAGCGTTGCCGGAACCGGTGTTCGAGGTCCGCGAATTCCGGGCCGCCGCGACCCCCATCGAGGAGATCGTGGCGGATACCTTCGCCGAGGTCCTCGGGGTCGAGCGGATCGGTGCGGACGACGATTTCTTCGCCCTCGGCGGCGACAGCATCGTCTCCATTCAGCTGGTGTCGCGCGCCAAGGCTCGCGGTGTGGTGTTCACGCCGCGGCAGGTGTTCGAACAGCGCACGGTGGCCGGACTGGCGTCGGTCGCCGAGTTCGCCGCATCCGCCGATCGCGAAGTGCGGACCCTGGCCGAATTGCCCGGCGGTGGCGTCGGCCGGATGCCGCTCACCCCGGTGGTGCGGACCATGGTCGACCGCTTCGGCTCGTTCGGGCGTTTCCACCAGCTGACGCCGCTGAGCCTGCCGGTCGGCGTCCCCCGCGACACCCTTGCCGCGGTGATCGGCCCGGTGCTCGACCGGCACGATATGTTGCGGTCACGCCTGGCGCTCGTGGACGGCGAATGGGTTCTGGAGACCGCCGAGCCCGGTTCGGTCGATGTGGATTCGCTCATCGACCACACCGTGTTCGATGCCGCCGCCACCGATGAACAGATCGCCGCGATCGCCTCCGCCGCCGCCGATGCCGCGCTGGACCGGATGGATCCGGCGAACGGCGTGGTCGTGCGGTTCGCCTGGCTGGAACCGGATACCGCCGATCGGGCGGGATACCTGGTGGTCATCGCCCACCACCTGGTGGTCGACGGTGTGTCGTGGCGCATCCTGCTGCCCGATTTCGTGCTGTCCGCCGGTGCACACAGCGCCGGGCAGGCACCGGAACTGCCGAAGCCGACCACCTCGATGCGGACCTGGGCGCATGCGCTGGAACAGCATGCGCACAGCGCCGAGCGGGAGGCCGAACTCGAGTACTGGCGGACCGTCGCCGGTACCGCCGATCCGCTGCTGACCGAGCGTGCGCTGGACCCGGCGGTCGATACCGCCGCACTGGTCGAAACACATGCGGTGCGCGTGTCTCCCGAGGTCACCCAGGCGCTGCTCACCACCGTGCCGGCACTGTTCCACGGTGGCGTGAACGACGGCCTGCTCACCGCGCTGGTCCTGGCCGCCACCACGTGGCGCGCCCGGCGGGTGCCGGGGGCGGCGATCGACGATCCGCTGTTGATCCGGCTGGAGGGTCACGGTCGTGAGGAAGAGGTCGTGCCGGGTGCCGATCTGTCCCACACTGTCGGCTGGTTCACCTCGGTGTTCCCGGTGCGGTTCGCACCCGCCGGTATCGATATCGAGGACGCCCTGGCCGGCGGACCGTCGCTGGGTGCGGCGCTCAAGGCAGTGAAGGAACAGCTGCTGGCGGTGCCGGACAAGGGCATCGGCTACGGGCTGCTGCGTCACCTGAACCCGCGGACCGCGGGTGAGCTGCCGGCCGAACTGCCGGGCCAGGTGAGCTTCAACTACCTGGGCCGCTCCGCGGGCGCGAGCGAGATCTCCCCGGAGATGCGTGAGTTCGGCTGGTTGCCCGCCGATCTGGCGGTCGACGCGGCCTTCGACGCGGATATGCCCGCTCTGGCGCTGCTGGATATCAACGCCATCGTCGTCGGCGACGAGTTCACCGCGAATATCGGCTACCCGACGACCTTGCTCGGGGCCGACGAGGTCCGCGAATTCGGTGAATTGTGGGCGCAGGCGCTGGAAGCCGTCGCCCGGCACGCGAATTCCGCGGGCGCCGGCGGGCACACCCCCTCCGATTTCGGCATGGTCGCTCTGGCGCAGTCCGATATCGACGGGATCGAACGGCGGTTCCCGATGCCGGTCGCCGATGTGTGGCCGCTGTCGTCGATGCAGGCCGGCATGCTCTTCCACGCCCAGCTCGCCGCCGCATCGGTGGACGTGTACACGGGCCAGGTCGTGCTGACCCTGACCGGCCGGGTGGACGCCGACCGGTTGCGGGCCTCGGCCCAGGCACTGGTCGACCGGTACGAGAACCTGCGGACCGCCTTCGTCACCAACCACGAGGGCAACCCGGTCCAGGTGGTCCTGAAGGATCTGCCGGTCGACTGGACCGAATACGACCGCAGTGCCACCGGCACCGCCGCCGACCTCATCGAGGCGGACCGGATGCGGCGCTTCGATCTCACCGCGCCGCCGCTGCTGCGTTTCACACTGATCAAGACCGGAGCCGACACCTGGCAGTTCGTGGTGTCCAACCACCACATTCTGCTCGACGGCTGGTCGATGCCGCTGCTCATGCGGGATCTGCTGACGCTGTACGCGCTGCATGCCGAAACCACCGGTCTGCCGGCGGTCCGGTCCTACCGGACCTTCCTGGAGTGGGTCGGCCGGCAGGACCGGCAGGTATCGCTGGACGCCTGGCGGTCCGCACTGGCGGAGGTCGGCGAACCGACGCTGCTCGCCCGCTCCGGAACGGGCGGCTCCGCACACGAGATCACCGCGCTCGCGGGTGAATACGTGTTCGAGCTGGATACCGACGCCACCGCCCGGATCACCGCGCTGGCCGCCGAACTCGGCGTCACCGCGAATACGGTGCTGCAGGTGGCGTGGGCGGTACTGCTCGGCCAGCTGACCGGCCGCGACGATGTGCTGTTCGGTGCCACCGTCTCCGGCCGGCCGCCGGAGCTGCCCGGCGTGGAATCGATGGTCGGGTTGTTCATCAACACCATCCCGGTGCGGGTGCGATTCGCGCCCGGTGAATCCGCGCGGACGCTGCTGGCCCGGGTGCAGGCCGAACAGGCCGATCTGCTGGACCACCACCACGTGGGTCTCGCCGATATCCATGCGGCGGCCGGGATGCCGGCACTGTTCGACACCCTGCTGGTGTTCGAGTCGTATCCGGTGGACGCCGAGGGGATTCAGGCACAGGCAGCCGATATCGACGGTATGGCGGTGACCGGTCTCGACGGTGTCGACGCCACGCACTATCCGCTCACCCTGGTCGCGTCGCTGGGCAGCACGCTGCGGGTGCGGGCCGGCTACCGGCAGGACCTGTTCGGTGAGGCCGAGGTCCGGCGGATCGCGGACCGGCTCGTGCGGGTGCTGGGCGGATTCGTCGCGGATCCGGGCGCCGCTGTCGGTGATATCGAACTGCTCGACGCCGCGGAGCGCGAGACGGTACTGCGCCGCTGGAACGCGACCGAGCATCCGCTCGCGCCGGCCTTGCTGCTCGACGGGTTCGCCCGGGCGGTGGCCGAGCATCCGGACCGGGTGGCGGTGACCTTCGAAGGCGCCGAGCTGACCTATGCGGAACTGTCCGCGCGGGTGAACCGGACGGCCCGGGCCCTGGTGGCCGCGGGCGTGGGTCCGGAATCGCTGGTCGGCCTGGTCATGCGGCGGTCGCTGGATCTGGTGGTCGGTATGTACGCGGTCGTCACCGCGGGCGGCGCCTATGTGCCGCTGGATCCGGACCATCCGGCCGAGCGGATCGGGTACGTGCTCGATACCGCGCAGCCGGTATGTGTGCTGACCACGACCGCCGATGCCGGCGCTGTTCCCGAGGGGACAGCTGCGCCGGTGCTGGAGCTCGACGTTCTGGATATCAGCGGATACGACGCGGCACCGCTGACCGATGCGGACCGGCTCGGGACGGTGCGACCCGGTAATACCGCGTACGTCATCTTCACGTCCGGTTCGACGGGCCGGCCGAAGGGCGTGGCGGTATCGCATGCGGCGATCGTCAACCAGGTGGCCTGGATGCTGGCGCAGTACCCGATGGGCGCCCGCGATGTATACCTGCAGAAGACCGCGACCACATTCGACGTATCCCTGTGGGGCTACTTCCTGCCGCCGGCCGCCGGTGCCCGGCTCGTGGTCGCCACCCCCGACGGTCACCGGGACCCGGCGTATCTGGCGCGGGTGATCGCCGAGCAGAACGTGACGGTGACCGATTTCGTCCCGTCGATGCTGACGGTGTTCGCCGCCTACACCCCGGCGGGCTCGATCCCCGGTCTCGAACACGTCTTCGTGATCGGTGAGGCGCTGCCCCCGGAGACGGTCACCGCGATGCACGCAGTCTCGGATGCGGCGCTGCACAACCTGTACGGCCCGACCGAGGCCGCGGTGTCGATCACCTACTGGCAGGCCACCGGCGCCGAAACCGGCAGTGTCCCGATCGGTGTGCCGCAGTGGAACTCGCGGGTGTATGTGCTCGACGGCCGGCTGCGGCCGGTTCCCGAAGGCGTCGTGGGCGAGCTGTATCTCGCGGGCGACCAGCTCGCGCGTGGCTATGTCACACGACCCGATCTCACGTCGGATCGGTTCGTGGCCAGCCCGTTCGACGCCGCTGCGCGGATGTACCGCACCGGCGACCTGGTGCGCTGGCAGCGGGTCGACGGCCGGCCGGTGCTCGAGTACCTCGGCCGCACCGACTTCCAGGTGAAGTTCCGTGGCCAGCGGATCGAACTCGGTGAGATCGAATCCGCTTTCCTGGCGCAGCCGCAGGTGAGCCAGGCCGTGGTCACGGTGGTGGCCTCGCAACTGGGTGAGCAGCTGGTCGCCTATGTGGTGCCCGCGCCGGGTGCGCAGATCGAAACCGCGGAACTGCTCGATGCGGTGCGCGAGACCCTGCCCACCTACATGGTGCCGGCGACCGTCGTGCAGCTGGACGCGTTCCCGTTGAACACATCGGGCAAGCTGGACCGTAAAGCGTTGCCGGAGCCCGAGTTCGAGGCCCGGGAGTTCCGGGCACCGTCGACCCCGATCGAGGAGATCGTGGCCGAGGTCTACGCCGATGTGCTCGGCGCGGAGCGGATCGGCGCCGACGACGATTTCTTCGCCCTCGGCGGCAACTCGCTGATCGCGACCCAGGTCGCCGCCCGCCTCGGCCGCGCGCTGGATGTCGACGTCCCGGTGCGCATCCTGTTCGAGGCGCCCACGGTGGCCGCTCTGGCCGCACGCGCGGAACTGCAGTCCGAGGCCGGTGGGCGGATCGCCCTGGCCCCGCAGCCGCGGCCCACGCAAACCCTGCCCTCGGGCGAGCTCGTGGAGCGGGTGCCGCTGTCGCTGGCGCAGCAGCGGATGTGGTTCCTGAATCGGTTCGATCCGGATTCGTTCGTGGACAACATCCCGATCGCGGTCCGGCTGTCCGGTGATCTCGACACCGCCGCCCTGCAAGCTGCCGTTGCCGACGTGCTGGTGCGGCACGAATCGCTGCGGACCTTCTACCCGGAGGTCGGCGGGACCCCGTACCAGCAGGTGCTGCCCGCGGCCGAGGTGGTGCCCGAGCTGGCGCCGATCGAGGTCACGGCGGGCGATCTGTCCGCCCGGCTCGCCGAACTGGTGCTGGCCGGATTCGATGTCACCACGAGCGTGCCGTTCCGGGCCCGGCTGTTCCGGCTGAATGCGTCCGAGCATGTGCTCGGCTTCGTCGTCCATCACATCTCCGGTGACGGTTTCTCGATGGCGCCGCTGCTGCGCGATGTGGTGACCGCCTATATGGCGCGCACCGCGGGTGAGAACCCCGGCTGGGCACCGCTGGAAGTCCAGTACGCCGATTTCGCGCTCTGGCAGCGAGAGGTACTGGGTGCCGAGGACGATCCCGAATCGGTGATCGCCCAGCAGGTTGGGTACTGGTCGCGCGAGCTGGCCGGGCTACCGGACCAGCTGGACCTACCGGCCGACCGGCCGCGGCCCGCGATCGCCTCGGGCCGGGGCGCCGCCCATACCTTCGAGATCGACGCCGAAACCCACACCGGGCTCACCGAACTGGCACGGACCGAGGGCGCGACCCTGTTCATGGCCGTGCACGCGGCGTTCGCCGTACTGCTGTCGCGACTGTCCGGGGAAACCGATATCGCGATCGGCACTCCGATCGCGGGCCGCGGTGAACGTGCGCTCGACGATCTGATCGGTATGTTCGTCAACACCCTGGTGCTGCGGACACCGGTCGATACCGGCACCGGATTCACCGAACTCCTGGATGCGGTGCGCGGTAGCGATATCGCCGCGTTCGGGCACGCCGATCTGCCGTTCGAGCGTCTGGTGGAAATCCTCAACCCGGTGCGGTCGCAGGCGCGGCATCCGCTGTTCCAGGTGATGCTGTCGCTGCAGAACACCCCGCCGCTGCATACCGAACTGCCCGGCCTCGGCGTCAGCGCGGTCGATATGCCGCTGGAGACCGCGAAATTCGATCTGCAGCTGGATCTGAGCGAACGGCCCGGCGCCGCCGGGATCGACGCGACCTTCACCTACGCGACCGACCTGTTCGATCGCGAAACGGTCGCGCAGTTCGCCCAGCGGTTCGTCCGGTTGCTGAAAGCCGTGGTCAAGACCCCGGAGCGCCCGCTGGGCGATCTCCCGCTGCTGGACGCGCTGGAGGCGTCGACGGTACTGCGCGGTGGGTACGGCCGGGAGGCCGCCGTCGATCCGGCCGCGACGCTGGCCGGCCTGTTCGCCGACCAGGTCGCGCATATGCCGGAAGCGCCCGCGGTGGCATTCGAGGGGACGGGTCTGTCCTATGCCGAGTTCGCCGCACGGGTGAACCGCCTCGCCCGGCACCTGATCGCGCTGGGTGTCGGACCGGATGTGCCGGTGGCGCTCGGGATGCGGCGCTCGCTGGATCTGGTCGTGGCGATGTACGCGGTCGTCACCGCCGGCGGTGCGTATGTGCCGCTGGATCCGGAGCAGCCGGCCGAGCGTACGGATTACATCCTCGCCACAGCGGAACCGCTCTGCGTATTGACCAGTGCGGCCGACGGGTTCACCACAGCGGACCGGCCGGTCGTGGTGGTCGACGAGATCGACCTCGCGGGCTACACCGATACGGCCGTCACCGACGCCGAGCGGATCGCGCCGTTGCGGTCGTCGAATACCGCGTATGTGATCTTCACGTCGGGTTCGACGGGCCGGCCGAAGGGTGTGGCGGTGTCGCATGCGGCGATCGTGAATCGCCTGGTGTGGATGCAGTCCGAGTACGGTTTGCAGTCGTCGGATGTGGTGTTGCAGAAGACGCCGTCGACGTTCGATGTGTCGGTGTGGGAGTTCTTCTGGCCGTTGCAGATCGGTGCCCGGCTGGTGGTCGCGAAGCCGGATGGTCATCGCGACCCCGTATATCTGGCCGCGGTGATCGATGCCGAGCAGGTCACGGTGGCGCACTTCGTGCCGTCGATGCTGACGGTGTTCGTCGCTGCGTTGCCAGGTGAGACCGGTGCGCGGACGTGTGCGTCGCTGCGGCTGGTGTTCTCGTCCGGTGAAGCGTTGCCCGCGAAGCCCGCGCAGCGGTTGCGGGAGCTGACCGGTACCGCGGTGCACAACCTGTACGGCCCGACCGAGGCCGCGGTCGACGTGACCTATCACGAAGTCTCCGACGCGGATACGACGACAGTGCCGATCGGTGCCCCGGTGTTCAACACTCGGGTGTACGTGCTGGACGGCCGGTTGCGGCCGGTGCCGGTGGGTGTCGCGGGTGAGCTCTATCTGTCGGGCGTCCAGCTGGCGCGCGGTTATGTGGCGCGGCCGGACCTGTCGGCGGACCGGTTCGTCGCCGACCCGTTCGAGGTCGCCGAGCGGATGTACCGCACCGGCGACGTGGTGCGCTGGAACTCCAGGGGTGAACTCGAATACCTGGGTCGTTCCGATTTCCAGGTGAAGTTGCGTGGTCTGCGGATCGAACTCGGCGAGATCGAGTCCGCGCTGACCCAGGCCGACGAGGTCGCACAGGCCGTGGTGGTGCTGCGCGGCGATGCCCGGACCGGGGATCAGCTCGTCGGTTACGTGGTGCCGGCCGCCGGCGCCGTGGTCGACACCGATGCGCTGCGTACCGGGCTTTCCGGTCGCCTGCCGTCCTATATGGTCCCCGCCGCATTCGTCGTGCTCGACGCCTTCCCGCTGAACGCCAGCGGCAAGCTCGACCGCCGGGCCCTGCCCGAACCGGTCTTCGCGGCGCGCGCGTTCCGGGCACCGTCCACTCCGATCGAGGAGATCGTGGCGAATACGTTCGCCGAGGTCCTCGGGGTGGAACGTGTCGGCGCGGACGACGATTTCTTCGATCTGGGCGGTAACTCCCTGATCGGTATGCAGGTCGCGGCCCGAATCGGCGCCGCGCTCGGCACCCAGGTGCCGGTGCGGGCACTGTTCGAGGCGCCGGCCGTGGCCGCGCTCGCCGTCCGGGTGGAACAGTCCGGCGCCCGGACCCGGCCGCCGCTGGTGGCCGGGCCGCGCCCGGAACAGGTACCGCTGTCCTATGCCCAGCAGCGGATGTGGTTCCTGAACCAGTACGACACCTCCTCGGCGGCCTACAACCTGCCGATGGCGATCCGCCTCACCGGCGACCTCGACGTGGCGGCATTGCGCGCCGCCATGGGCGATGTGGTGGCCCGGCACGAATCACTGCGGACCCGTTATCCGGAATTGGCCGGCCGGCCGGTGCAGCTGATCCTGCCCGCCGACCAGATGACGGCCGACCTGGATCCGGTACAGGTCCCGGCGGAGGACGTGACCGCGAAGGTCGTCGAGTTCGCGTCGGCCGGTTTCGATGTGGCCGCGGCCGTACCCGTGCGGGTCCGGCTCTTCGCCCTCGCGCCCGGGGAATTCGTGCTGGTCGTGGTGCTGCACCACATTGCCGGTGACGGTTTCTCGCTGGCGCCGCTGGCACGCGATGTGATGACCGCATACGCGGCGCGGGCGCAGGGCGAACTCCCGAACTGGGATCCGCTGCCTGTGCAGTACGCCGACTACACCCTGTGGCAGCGCGAGGTTCTGGGCGCCGAGGACGATCCCGAGACCGCGATGGCACAGCAGATCGCGTTCTGGCAGCAGACTCTTGCGGACCTGCCCGATGAACTCGTCCTGCCCACCGACCGGCCGCGGCCCGCGGTGGCGTCCATGCGCGGCGCGACGGTACGCGGCGAACTGGGTACCGAGCTGGTGCGGAACCTGAACTCCGTGGCCCGCGCCCGCGGTGCGTCGATGTTCATGGTGCTGCACGCCGGTTTGGCGGCATTGCTGGCGCGGCTGTCCGGTAGTGAGGACATTGCGATCGGTACGCCGATCGCGGGTCGTGGTGAGCAGGCGCTCGACGATCTGGTCGGTATGTTCGTCAACACCTTGGTGCTGCGGACCGAGGTCGGTTCGGGTGATTCCTTCGCCGATCTGGTGGACCGGGCCCGCCGGGCGGATCTGGACGCCTTCGGCCACGCCGATGTGCCGTTCGAACGTCTGGTGGATCTGCTGGCGCCGGAGCGGTCGCAGGCCCGCAACCCGCTGTTCCAGGTGGCGCTGTCGTTCCAGAACCAGGAGCAGGCGGTCCTGGATCTGGCCGGGCTGACCGTCGCCGGCGTGGAACTCGCCGACGATGTGGCGCGCTTCGACCTCCAGTTCACCCTGGCCGAAAACGGTTCGGGCGGTATGGAACTGGTGTTGAACTACGCCACCGAACTGTTCGACGAAACCACCGCGCACACCATGATCACGCGGTTCCGGCAGGTACTGGCGGCGGTCGCCGCCGATCCGGATGCGGTACTGGGTGATCTCCAGCTCCTCGACGCGGGCGAACGCCGCGAACTGCTGTCCCGCACGGGCGGCCCGGCGGTACCGGCGCGGACATTGCCGGAGCTGCTGGCCGCTGCCGTGGCTGTCGACCCGGCGGCTCCGGCCGTGGTCTTCGAGGGTGCTCGCTACTCCTACGGGGAGTTCGGCGAGCGGTCGAACCGCTTGGCGCGGGTGCTCATCGGCCGTGGTGCGGGTGCCGAAGACGTCGTGGCAGTAGCAGTGCCGCGGTCGGCGGATTCGGTGCTCGCCGAATGGGCCGTGACCAAATCCGGTGCGGCCTTCCTGCCGATCGACCCGACGTATCCGGAAGACCGGATCACCCATATGCTCACCGATTCCGGTGCGCCCGTGGGCATCACGGTGTCGTCGGTACGCGCCGATCTGCCGGATTCGGTGGACTGGCTGGTCCTCGACGAGCTGGATCTGGATCGGTATTCCGCAGAGCCGGTGACCGACACCGACAGGGTACGGCCGCTGACCACGGAGAACACCGCGTATGTCATCTACACCTCGGGTTCTACGGGTGTGCCCAAGGGTGTTGTCGTCAGCCATGCGGGTCTGGCGAATTTCAGTGCCGAGCAGGTGGAGCGGTACCGGTTGACTCCGGCGTCGCGGGCGTTGGCGTTCGCGTCGCCGTCGTTCGATGCGTCGATTCTGGAGTTGCTGCTGGCCGTGGGTTCGGCGGGTGCGCTGGTTGTGGTGCCGACCGGTACCTACGGTGGCGCGGAGCTGGGCGAGCTGATCTCCCGCGAGGGGGTAACGGTCGGCCTCATCACGCCGTCGGTCCTGGCTTCGCTGGATCCCGCGGACCTCGCGGGCATGGAAGTGATCATCTCCGGTGGTGAAGCCATTTCGGCAGACCTCGTCGCCAAATGGTCGACCGCGCCGGCGGGTGGGGCCGAACGCCGGCTCCACAACGCCTACGGTCCGACCGAGGCCACCGTTGCCACGAATATCAGCGGTGTGCTGCACGCGGGTGACCGTGTGACGATCGGTGGTCCGGTGCGCGGTATGCGGGCGCTGGTCCTCGACGACCGGTTGAATCCGGTGCCCGAGGGTGTCGCCGGTGAGCTTTATGTCGGTGGTGTCCAGCTGGCGCGTGGTTATCATGCGCGGGCGGGCCTGACGGCGCACCGATTCGTCGCCGACCCCCACGGCGAGCCCGGATCCCGCCTGTACCGCACCGGCGACCTGGTGCGCTGGCGCCGCGACGCCGCGGGTGATCCCGCGGTGGAGTACGTGGGCCGTAACGACTTCCAGGTGAAGGTACGCGGTTTCCGTATCGAACTCGGCGAGATCGACGCCGCGCTCACCGCGCACGACACCGTGGACTTCGCGGTCACCACCGGCCACAAGAACACCGCGGGTGCGGTATCTCTCGTGTCGTATGTGGTCCCGGCGCCCGGCGCCACCGTCGATATCGCCGCCGTGACCGGTTACGTCGCCGAGAGCCTGCCCGACTACATGGTGCCGGCATCGATCATGGTCATCGACCGGATCCCGCTCACTCCGGCCGGAAAGCTGGACCGCAAGGCGCTGCCCGAACCGGTGTTCCAGGCACGTACCGCCTTCCGCGGCCCGCGCACACCGGTCGAGCAGATCATCGCCGAGGTCTTCGCCGAGGTGCTCGGCGTGGACCGGGTGGGTGTGGACGATTCGTTCTTCGCCCTCGGCGGCGACAGCATCGTGTCCATCCAGCTGGTGTCGCGCGCCAAGGCCCGTGGCGTGGTGTTCACACCGCGGCATGTCTTCGAACAGCGGACGGTGGCCGGGCTGGCCTCGGTCGCCGAATCCGCGGACGCCGACAGTGTGCTGCAGACGCTGGTCGAAATGCCGGGCGGCGGTATCGGGTCCATGCCGTTGACGCCGATCGTGCGGTTCATGGCCGAACGACCCGGTTCCTTCGGCCGGTTCCACCAGCTCATCACCCTGGACCTCCCGGTCGGCGCCGACCGGGAAACCATCGCCGCCGTGGTGGGCCCGGTCATCGACCGGCACGACATGCTGCGGTCGCGGCTGTACACCGCCGGCGGCGACTGGATCGTGGAAACCGCCGCCCCGGGCGGTGTCGACGTGGACGCGCTCATCGACCACACCGTGTTCGACGGCGCCGCCACCGGTGCCGAACTGTCCGAGATCGCCGCGGCGGCCGTCGATGCGGCATTGGACCGGCTCGATCCCGAGAACGGGATCGTGGTCCGGTTCGTCTGGCTGGAACCCGATACCGCCGACCGGCACGGTCACCTGGTGGTCATCGCGCACCACCTCGCGATCGACGGTGTGTCCTGGCGTGTGCTGGTACCGGATTTCGTGCTGTCCGCCGTCGCCCGCAGCGCGGGCCAGACCCCGGAACTGCCCGCACCGGTGACCTCCATGCGGACCTGGGCGCATGCCCTCGAACGCAATGCGCACAGCGCGGAACGGCTCGCGGAACTCGAGTACTGGCGGACCGTTACCGGTACCGCCGATCCCTTGCTCACCGAGCGTCCGATGGATCCGGCGGTCGATACCGCCGGCGTCGTGGACGTGCACGCGGTGCGGGTATCGCCCGAGGTCACCCAGGCGCTGCTCACCACCGTGCCGGCGCTGTTCCACGGTGGGGTGAACGACGGCCTGCTCACCGCACTCGTCCTGGCGACCGCCGCCTGGCGGGCCCGCCGGGTACCGGGAGCGCCGCTGGACGATCCGCTGCTGATCCGGCTCGAGGGACACGGCCGCGAGGAAGAGATCGTGCCCGGTGCCGATCTGTCCCGCACGGTCGGCTGGTTCACCGCGCTCTTCCCGGTCCGGTTCGAACCGGCCGGGATCGATATCGAGGACGCGCTCAGCGGTGGGACGGGAATGGGCGCCGCGCTCAAACTCGTCAAGGAACAGCTGCTCGCTGTTCCGGACAAGGGTGTCGGCTACGGCCTGCTGCGGTACATGAATTCCGAGACCGCCGCGGACTTCCCGCGGACCATGCCGGGCCAGGTGAACTTCAACTACCTGGGCCGCGTCGGGGCCGGTGAGATCCCCGAGGAGATGCACGGTTTCGGCTGGCTCCCGACGGCCGATCTGGCCGTGGACGTCGGCTACGACCCGGATATGCCGGCCATGGCGCTGCTGGATATCAACGCCATCGTGGTCGGCGATGCCCTGACCGCGCGGATCGGCTACCCGACCACCCAGCTTTCGGCCGATGAAGCCGCCGAATTCGGTGCACTGTGGGTGCAGGCACTGGAAGCGGTGGCCCGCCATGCCGATTCCGCGACCGCGGGTGGCTACACGCCGTCCGACTTCCCGCTCGTCGAGCTGACGCAGCGCGATATCGAGGGCATCGAGCAGCGGTATCCGCTGCCCGTCGCCGATATGTGGCCGCTGACCTCGCTGCAGGCCGGCATGCTGTTCCACGCGCAGATCGCCGCCACCTCGGTGGACGTGTACACCGCGCAGGCGGTGCTCACGCTGACCGGCCGGCTGGACGCCGACCGGCTGCGGTCGGCCGCGCAGGCCCTGGTGGACCGCTACGAGAACCTGCGCACGGTCTTCGTGACCGACCGCGCGGGCAACTCGGTGCAGGTCGTCCTGGACGAGGTGCCGGTCGACTGGAGCGAGCACGACCGCAGCGCCACCGGTACCGCGGACGATCTCGTCGAAGCCGACCGGTTGCGGCGCTTCGACCTCACCGAACCGGGGCTGATCAGGTTCACCCTGATCAAGACCGGGCCGGACGCCTGGCAGTTCGTGGTGTCGAACCATCACGTCGTGCTCGACGGCTGGTCCATGCCGCTGCTCATGCGGGATCTGCTGGCGCTGTACGCGGTACGCGCCGACCGTTCCGCATTGCCGGCGGCCCGCTCCTACCGCCACTTCCTGGACTGGGTCGGCCGGCAGGACCACGACGCCTCGCTGGCGACCTGGCGCGAGGCCCTGGCGGGGGTGAACGAACCGACGCTGCTCACCCGCCCGGATTCCGCGGGCGGCGCGTCCACCCACGAAATCGAGACGCTGTCCGGGGAATACGCCTTCGAACTGGACACCGCCGCCACCGCCCGGATCGTCGCGCTGGCCGCCGAACTCGGTGTCACCGCGAACACCGTGCTGCAGGTAGCGTGGGCGATCCTGCTCGGCCGGATCACCAGCCGCGACGACGTGGTGTTCGGCGCCACCGTCTCCGGGCGCCCGCCGCAGCTGTCCGGCGTGGAGACCATGGTCGGCTTGTTCATCAACACCATCCCGGTGCGGGTGCGTTTCGATCAGTCCGAACCCGCGCGGGCACTGCTCGCCCGGACCCAGGGCGAGCAGGCCGATCTGCTGGACCACCACTACGTGGGCCTGGCCGATATCCAGGCCGCGGCCGGGCAGGCGAACCTGTTCGACACCCTGCTGGTGTTCGAGTCGTATCCGGTGGATGCCGAAGGTATCCAGGAGCAGGCCACCGATATCGACGGGATGGCGGTGACCGGGCTGACCGCGGTCGATGCCACCCACTACCCGCTGAGCCTGATCGCCACGCTGGGCAGCACACTGCGCATCCGCGCCGGTTACCTGCGGGAACTGTTCGACGAGCCCGGTGTGCGCCGGATCGCCGACCAGCTGGTGCGGGTACTCACCGCCCTCACCGCCGCACCGGATCGGCCGCTCGGCGAGATCGATCTGCTCGACGACGCGGAACGGGAACTGGTGCTGCGCGGGTGGAACGACACCGCCCATCCGGTGGATTCCGCCGCGACCCTGGTGTCGATGTTCGACGCGCAGCTCGCCCGGACCCCGGACGCGCCCGCGCTGACCTTCGCCGAGGAGACGCTGTCCTACGCCGAGTTCGCCGCCCGGGTGAACCTGCTGGCACGCTGGCTGATCGACCGCGGGGTGGGCCCGGAATCCTTCGTGGCTCTGGGGATGCGGCGTTCGATCGACCTGGTGGTCGGTATGTACGCCGTCACCGTCGCCGGTGGTGCCTATGTACCGCTGGACCCGGATCATCCGGCCGAACGCACGGAATACATCCTGGCCACCGCGGACCCGGTGTGTGTGCTGACCTCCGCGGACGATCTGCCGATCGATACCGCTCAGGTGCGGATCGACAAGCTGGATCTGTCCGGCTACAGCGATACTCCGATCACCGACGCGGACCGGGTCGCGCCGCTGCGTGCGAGCAATACCGCGTACGTGATCTTCACGTCGGGTTCGACCGGCCGCCCGAAGGGTGTGGCGGTCTCGCATGCGGCGATCGTGAACCGTCTGGTGTGGATGCAGTCCGAATACGGTCTGCAGCCTTCGGATGTGGTGTTGCAGAAGACGCCGTCGACATTCGACGTGTCGGTGTGGGAGTTCTTCTGGGCCTTGCAGATCGGCGCCCGGCTGGTGGTCGCCAAGCCGGACGGTCATCGCGACCCCGCCTACCTGGCCGAGGTGATCGACGCCGAGCAGGTCACAGTCGCCCACTTCGTACCGTCCTTGCTGACCGTGTTCGTGGCTGCGCTGCCCGGTGAAGCGGGCGCGCGGACGTGTGCGTCGCTGCGGCTCGTGTTCTCCTCCGGCGAGGCGCTCCCGGCGAGGCCCGCGCAGCGGTTGCGGGAGCTGACCGGTACCGCGGTGCACAACCTGTACGGCCCGACCGAGGCCGCGGTCGACGTCACCTTCCACGAGGTGACCGACGCCGATACCGCTGTCGTGCCGATCGGTGCCCCGGTGTTCAACACCCAGGTGTACGTGCTGGACGGCCGGTTGCGGCCGGTGCCGGTCGGCGTCGCCGGTGAGCTGTACCTGGCCGGTACCCAGCTGGCGCACGGTTATGTGGCACGCCCGGACCTGAGCGCGGACCGTTTCGTGGCGAATCCGTTCGCTGCCGGTGAGCGGATGTACCGCACCGGCGACGTGGTGCGCTGGAACTCCACCGGTGAGCTCGAATACCTGGGCCGCTCCGATTTCCAGGTGAAACTGCGTGGCCTGCGGATCGAACTCGGCGAGATCGAAACCGCCCTGACCGATATCGACGAGGTCGCACAGGCCGTGGTGGTGCTGCGCAGCGATACCCGGGCCGGGGATCAGCTCGTCGGTTACCTGGTGCCCGCGGCTGGTGCCCCGCTGGATATCGAGGATGTGCGCGAGGATCTGTCCGCGCGCCTGCCGTCGTACATGGTGCCCGCCGCGTTCGTGGTACTCGACGAGCTGCCGCTGAACGCCAGCGGCAAACTCGACCGGCGGGCCCTGCCGGCGCCGGTGTTCGAGGCCCGCGTCTTCCGGGCGCCCTCGACCCCCATCGAGGAGATCGTGGCGAATACGTTCGCCGAGGTCCTCGGCGTGGAACGGGTCGGCGCGGACGACGACTTCTTCGAGCTGGGCGGTAACTCGCTGAGCGCGACCCGGGTGGCGGCCCGGTTGTCGGCGGCGCTGGACACCGATCTCGCTGTGCGGGAACTGTTCGAGGCCTCCACGGTGGCCGCCCTGGCGGCACGCGCCGAAACGCATTCGGGTGCGGGCGGCCGGGTCCCGCTGGTACCGCAGCCGCGGCCGACGCAGACCCTGCCGTCGGGTGAGGTCGTGGAACGGGTGCCGCTCTCGCTGGCGCAGCAGCGGATGTGGTTCCTGAACCGGTTCGATCCCGAATCGGCCGCCGACAACCTGCCGATCGCGGTGCGGTTGTCGGGCCTGCTGGACCGGCAGGCCCTGCAGATCGCCATCGCCGATGTGCTGGCGCGGCACGAATCGCTGCGCACGTACTACCCCGAGGTGGACGGGACCCCGTACCAGCAGGTGGTGCCCACCTCGGCGGTGATCCCGGACCTGACCACGGTGGACGTTTCGGAAACCGACCTGTTCGCGCGGGTCGCCGAATTCGTCGGCACCGGTTTCGATGTCACCGCCGCGGTCCCGTTCCGGGTCCGGCTGTTCGAGGTCGACCCGACCGAGCATGTGCTGGTGGTCGTCGTCCACCACATCTCCTCCGACGGTTTCTCCATGGGACCGCTGGCCCGCGATGTGGTCACCGCCTACAGCGCCCGGATCGAAGGTGGCGAGCCGGGCTGGCGCCCGCTCGAGGTGCAGTACGCCGATTACGCGCTGTGGCAGCGGCAGGTACTGGGGTCGGAGGACGATCCGGAGTCGGTGATCGCCGCGCAGATCGGGTACTGGGCAGGCGAACTGGCCGGTATCCCGGAGCAGCTGGATCTGCCGGCCGACCGGTCGCGGCCCGCCGTGGCCTCCGGCCGGGGCGCGAGCCTGGACTTCGAGATCGACGATGCGGTGCACGCCGAACTGGCCGAACTCGCGCGCAGCCGCGGGGTGACCTTCTTCATGGTCGTGCACGCCGCGTTCGCGGTACTGCTGTCGCGGTTGTCGGGCGAATCCGACATCGTCGTCGGTACCCCGGTCGCCGGGCGTGGTGAACGTGCGCTCGACGAGGTCATCGGCATGTTCGTCAACACCCTCGCCCTGCGGACGCCGATCGATTCCGGCGCCGGCTTCGCCGAACTGCTCGAGCAGGTCCGCGGTAACGATGTGGCCGCGTTCGGGCATGCGGATCTGCCGTTCGAGCGGCTGGTCGAGGTGCTGAACCCGGTCCGGTCGCAGGCGCGTCATCCGCTGTTCCAGGTGATGCTCTCGCTGCAGAACAACAATCCGCAGGTCAGCGGCGAACTGCCGGGGCTGGCGATCAGCGGTATCGCTTCGCCCATCGAGACAGCCAAGTTCGATCTGCATCTGGAACTCGCCGAACGGATCGGCCCCGCCGAGTCCGGCGCGAACACCGCCCGCGGTGTCACCGCCAAGCTCATCTACGCGACGGATCTGTTCGACGAGGCCACGGTGGCCGGGTTCGCCGACCGGTTCACCCGGTTGCTGTCCGCGGTGGTCGCCGATCCGGCGGCACCGGTCGGGGATCTCGAGATCCTGGCCCCGGCGGAGCGGACGCGGGTGCTGTCCGACTGGAACGCCACCGAACACCCGGTGCCCGCGGCGCTGCTGCTCGACGGATTCCACCGGGCGGTCGCCGAGTACCCGGACCGGGTCGCGGTGACCTCCGATGGTGCCGAGGTCACGTACGCGGAGCTGGACGCGCGGGCCAACCGGTTGGCCCGGCATCTGATCGCGCAGGGCGTGGGCCCGGAATCGCTGGTCGGGCTGCTGGTCTCGCGGTCGCTGGATCTGGTGGTGGGCATGTACGCGGTCGCCGCGGCCGGTGGTGCCTATGTGCCCCTGGACCCGGCGCATCCGGCCGAACGGATCCGGCACATCCTGGATACCGCGGCACCGGTATGCGTCCTGTCGACCACCGCCGATGCCGAGACGCTCGACGCGGACGTGCCGGTATTCACCCTGGACACGGTGGATATCAGTGGATACGCCGATACCCCGGTCACCGATGCCGATCGGGTAGCGCCGCTGCGTACGAGCAATACCGCGTACGTGATCTTCACCTCCGGTTCGACCGGCCGGCCCAAGGGTGTGGCGGTATCGCACGGATCGGTCGCCAACCAGATCGCCTGGATCGTGGGCGAATACGGTATCGACCGCGATGATGTGGTGCTGTTCAAGACCCCCGCGACCTTCGACGTCTCGGTATGGGAATTGTTCGCACCGTTGACCGTCGGTGGCCGGATGGTGGTCGCCGAACCCGACGGCCACCGTGATCCGCAGTACCTGGCGTCGGTAATCGCCGAACAGGGTGTGACGGCGACGTCGTTTGTCCCGTCGATGCTGTCGGTGTTCGCCGAGAGCGCCGCCGCTGTCCCGGGTGCGCTGGCCTCGCTGCGGATGCTGTTCGTGGCCGGTGAAGCGTTCACCGGTGATGTGGTCGCGGCGGTGCGCCGGGTCAGTGATGTGGCGCTGTACAACCTCTACGGTCCGACCGAGTTCACCGTGCACGCCACGCACGCCGCGGTCGCCGACGAGGTTTCCGGTGCCGTCCCGATCGGTGGTCCGGTGTGGAACGCGCAGGTGTACGTGCTGGATTCGCGGTTGCGGCCGGTTCCGGTGGGCGTGACCGGCGAGCTCTACCTGGCCGGTGCGCAGCTGGCCCGCGGTTATGTGGGCCGGCCGGATCTGAGTGCGGACCGGTTCGTGGCTGATCCGTTCGGTGCCGGTGAACGGATGTACCGCACCGGTGACGTGGTGCGCTGGACCGACGCCGGTGAACTCGTCTACATGGGCCGCTCGGACTTCCAGGTGAAGGTGCGCGGCCAGCGCATCGAACTCGGCGAGATCGAGGCAGTGCTGACCGATCAGGCCGCGGTGGCGCGGTCGGTGGTCGTGGCGAAGTCCGACCCGAATACCGGCGACCGGCTGGTCGGGTACGTGGTGCCCGTCAAGGACGGCGTGGTCGATACCGACGAGCTGCGCGCCCAGCTGACCGAGCGGCTTCCGGCCTACATGGTTCCGGCCGCGTTCGTGGTGCTCGACGAGCTCCCGCTGAACGCGTCCGGGAAGCTGGATCGCAAGGCGCTGCCGGAGCCGGTGTTCGAGGCCCGGGAATTCCGGTCGGCCTCGACTCCGATCGAGGAGATCGTGGCCGGAATCTTCGCCGACGTGCTCGGGATCGACCGGGTCGGCGCGGACGACGATTTCTTCGAATTGGGCGGTAACTCGCTGATGGCGACTCAGGTCGCGGCCCGGCTCGGTGCGGCGCTCGACACCACGGTGCCGGTGCGCGCGCTGTTCGAGGCCTCCACCGTGTCCGCACTGGCGGTGCGCGTCGAACAGCACGCCGGAACCGGTGGCCGGAAGGCCCTCGAAGCCGGTCCGCGCCCCGAGTGGCTGCCGTTGTCGCTGGCCCAGCACCGGATGTGGCTGATCAACCAGTTCGATCCGAGTTCGGCCGCCTACAACATCCCGCTGGCCATCCGGCTCACCGGCGCACTCGACGTCGCGGCGATGCAGGCCGCGGTGACCGATGTGCTGGAGCGGCACGAATCGCTGCGCACCCGGTACCCGGCCGGCCCCGACGGACTGCCGTACCAGGAGATCCTGCCGGCCGCGCAGGTGCTGCCCGGCGGGCTGAGCGTCGAATCGGCCGACGATCCGGTGGCCCGGATCGGTGCGCTGATGTTGACCGGTTTCGATGCCACGCAGGAAGTTCCGGTGCGGGCGCTACTGCTCGAAACCGGCCCCGGCGACCATGTGCTGGCCTTCGTCGCGCACCACATCACGGCCGACGGCGCGTCCATGGCGCCGCTGGCCCGGGATCTGGTGACGGCCTACCTGGCCCGCGTCGACGGGGACGCACCCGGCTGGTCGCCACTACCGGTGCAGTACGCGGACTTCGCGCTCTGGCAGCGCAGCGTGCTGGGTGACGACTCCGACGGCGGTTCCGTCGCCGCCGAGCAGCTGGCCTACTGGCAGAAACAACTCGACGGGGTCACCCCCGATGTCGAGCTGCCGCTGGACCGGCCGCGGCCGCTGGTGCCGTCGCTGCGCGGCGGGATCACCAGCTTCGGTGTGGACGCCGAAGTGCACCGGCTGCTGGACGAGTCCGCGCGGGCTCGGGGCGTGACGCTGTTCATGGTGCTGCACGCCGCGGTGGCGGTGCTGCTGTCGCGGTTGACCGGCGCAGGTGATGTCGTCGTCGGCACCCCGGTCGCGGGCCGCGGTGAGCGGGCCCTCGACGATCTCGTCGGCATGTTCGTCAATACGCTGGCGCTGCGCACCAGGATCGATCCGGCCATGACGTTCGCCGAACTGCTCGACCATGCGCGCGAAACCGATCTGTCGGCGTTCGCCAACGCCGATATCCCGTTCGAACGAGTGGTGGAGGCGGTGCTGCCAGACCGGGCGACCGCGCAGAACCCGCTGTTCGATGTGGCGCTGTCGTTCCAGAACAACGAACGCGCCGTCGTCGATCTGCCCGGACTGACCGTCCAGGCCCTGGACGAGGGCGCGCTGGCCGCGAAGTTCGACCTGCAGATCGGCGTCGACCCGCAGCGCGCCGCCGACGGCGGCTACGGCGAACTCTGGTCGGTGTTCAACTACGCGGCCGACCTGTTCGACGAATCGACCGTGCAATCCTTCGGCCGCCGGTTCGAACGCATCCTCGCCGCGGTGGCCGCCGATCCGCAGATCCGCGTCGGCGAGATCGATATCCTCGACGCCGCCGAACGGGAGCGGATGGCGGCACCCGCACCGCAGGCGGCCCATACCGCCTCGTCGGGTACCGCGCTGCCGCAGACGCTGCGCGCGTCGGTCGAGGAGGATCCGGACGGCCCCGCCCTGGTGTGGGGTGAGGAAGAGATCACCTACCAGGAACTGGACGCGCGTTCTTCGCGGCTCGCCCGGGTACTGATCGCACGCGGTCACGGGCCGGGAACCGGTGTGGTGGTCCGGCTCGATCGTGGGGTCGAGGCAGCGGTCGCCACCTGGGCGGTGCTCAAGGCCGGGGCCGCGCTGGTGGCCGCCGATGCGGTGGACACCGCCACGGCCGCGGGTCTATCGGTCGGGGCCGGGATCGTGGCCGGCTCCGCACCGGACCTGCCTGCGGTGGACTGGCTGATACCGGACGCTGCGGAGCTCGCCGCCGAGATCAGTGCGCAGTCGCCGCGTCCGGTCACCTACGCCGACCGGGTCCAGCCGTTGCGCGGCAGCGATATGGCGTATGTGGCAGCGGACGGCGTCCGGGTCTCCTACGACGATCTGGCCGCCGTGGTGGCCCGCGTGCACGCCGATACCGAGCTGACCTACGAATCGCGCACCTTCCGGCACGGCAAGGCCGACAGCCTGGCCACCGTGGTCGAGATCGTGGCAGCCGGTGCGGCCGGTGCGTCGGTGGTGCTGATCGCGGAGGTGAGTACCGAGGCACTCGCCGACGAATGGGTCACCCACCTGTGGACCGACCGTGCGAGCCTCGGCGCACTCGATCCGGAGGCCCTGGAAGACCTGTCCGCGCTCGTCCTGGACGAGGGTGGACAGCCGGACGGGCAGTGGTCGGAGATCGAGTACGTACTGGACCTGTCGGCGCTACCGGACTGACGGGTCCTGCCCGGCGCTCCGGCGCATCGTGCCCCCTGCGTCGCGCATCGGGCGTGACCTGCGCTGTGTGTCGGGCGTGGTCGGGATCGTGCGTGGGGCGTGGTCTGCGCTGTGTGTCGGGCGTGGTCGGGATCGTGCGTGGGGCGTGGTCTGCGCTGTGTGTCGGGCGTGGTCGGGATCGTGCGTGGGGCGTGGTCTGCGCTGTGTGTCGGGCGTGGTCGGGATCGTGCGCGGGGTGTGGTCTGGTCGGGTGCGCGGGGTGTGGTCCCGTCGGGTGCGCCGGTCGCGATCCCGTTCGGGGCGCCGGTGGTGATCCCTTTGGGGCGCCGGTGGTAATTCGCTCTGTGTGCCGGGTGTGATCCAGACCGCGCGCCCGGCGTCATCCGCGCCGTACGCGGTGTGATCCGCGCCGTACGCCCGGTGCGCTCGCAGGGTGGCTGTGGCCTGCGACGGTAACGGCGGGGCCACGGCGGACCATGTAATGATGGAAGACTGCGAGTGCCGCGGCGGTCGGTCATGCCCTCATGGCGGTACCGCCGCCGCGTCGGGCGGCGGATCCGCGGCCTCTGGGCGCACGGCGTGCAGCATGGAAACGGCAGGTGAGGTAGGTAGATGGGTTCTGTTGTCGGTGACCAGAGCAGCCATCTCCAGGAAGTGATGCGAGGATGACCCGAACGGCACGCACTAGGCCCACCCGCGCCCGGCGCCCCCGTTTCACCAGCCTGCCCCAGCTCATGGCCACGGCCGTGGAAACCAACCCCACCGGGATCGCCGTCCGCTATGCCGATGCCACCACCACTCTCGGTCAGCTCACCTACGCGGAGCTGGACGAACGCTCCAACCGGCTGGCCCGGCTGCTCATCGCGCGCGGGGTAGGCCCCGAGGATCTGGTCGCGATCGGTATCCCGCGTTCGATCGATTCGGTGGTCGCGGTGTGGGCGGTGGCGAAGACCGGCGCCGGTTACGTGCCGGTGGACGTCAACCACCCCACGGACCGCATCACCCATATGGTGACCGATTCCGGCGTCGTGTTCGGGCTGTCGGTGGCGGAATCGGTGGCCGGGCTACCGCAGCAGGTGGAGTGGCTGGCGGTCGACGGCCCGGATACCGCCGCCGCGCTCGCGCAGTACCCGGCCGAACCGGTGTCCTTCGACGAACGTTTGCGCCAGCTGCGCGCCGAGCATCCGGCCTATGTCATCTACACCTCCGGGTCGACCGGTCTCCCGAAGGGCGTCGTGGTCACCCAGGCGGGACTGGCCGGGTTCTGTGCCGAAGAGTGTGAACGGTTCCTGGTGGACTCCACCGCCGGGTTGACCCACTTCGCCTCGCCGTCCTTCGATATCTCGGTCAACGAAATGTTGATCGCCCTCGGCGCCGCGGCCACCCTGGTGGTGGTCGCGCCCACCGTGTACGGCGGCGACGAACTGGCCGCGCTGGTGCGGCGCGAACCGGTGACGCATCTCATGCTCACCCCGTCCGCGCTGTCGTCGATCGATCCGGCCGGCCTGGACGATGTGCGCGTGGTGATCGTCGGCGGCGAGGCGTGCCCGCCGGAACTGGTCCGGCGGTGGGCCGGGACGCTGGTGGACGGCCGGCCGCGCAAATTCTTCAACGGGTACGGACCTACCGAGACCACCATCCTGGTCAATATCAGCGAACCTCTGAAACCGGGTGAACCGGTCGATATCGGCGCGCCCGTCCGCAATGCCACCGAATACGTACTCGACGACCAGCTACGACCGCTGCCCACCGGGGTCACGGGCGAACTGTATGTCGCCGGTATCCAGCTGGCGCGCGGCTATCACAACCGCCCGGGTCTCACCGCCGAGCGTTTCGTCGCCAACCCGTTCGACGAGGGCGGTACCCGGCTCTACCGCACCGGCGACCTGGTGCGCTGGCGGGCAGACGGCGCGATGGATTATCTGGGCCGCAACGATTTCCAGGTGAAGATCCGCGGTTTCCGCATCGAACTGGGCGAAATCGATGCGGTGCTGGCCGGGCACGAATCGGTGAACTTCGCCGTCACCATCGGGCACGAGCCGCCGAGCGGCGCCACGGTATTGGTCGCGTATGTGCATCCGGCCGACGGGGCCGTGGTCGATACCGGCGAGTTGATCGCCCTGGCCGAGAGCCGTCTGCCCGCGTACATGGTTCCGGCGAGTATCACCGTGCTGGACAAGATCCCGCTGACTCCCATCGGGAAGCTGGATCGCCGGGCACTGCCCGAACCGCATCTGGGCACCACCGAGTACCGCGAACCGGAGACCTGGCTGGAGAAGCAGGTCGCCGCCGTGTTCACCGAACTGCTGCATCCCGCCGACCCGGTCGGTGCCGATGACAACTTCTTCGACCTGGGCGGTAATTCGCTGATCGCGACCCAGGTGGTGGCCCGGCTGAGTGCCGTGGTGGATGCGCGTATCCCGGCCCGGATCATCTTCGAAGCCTCGACCGTGGCCCGCTTTGCCGAACGGCTCGCCGAACTGAGCGGGGAGGGGAGCGAGCGCCGGGCGCTCACCGCCGGGCCGCGTCCGGAGCGGGTGCCGCTGTCGATGGCACAGCAGCGGATGTGGTTCCTGAACCGGTTCGACGAGCAATCCGCGGCCTACAGCATTCCGATCGCGGTACGGCTGTCGGGTGAGCTGAATGTGGCGGCCCTGCGCGCGGCGATCGGCGATCTGGTCGATCGGCACGAGGTGTTGCGGACCTACTACCCGGAGACCGAATCCGGTCCGGTGCAGGTGGTGCTCCCACCCGGCGGGCAGGTCGTCGATGTGGAATCCCGGGTCGTGGCGCCGGATGCCGTCGAGCCCGCGCTGATCGAACTCCTGTCGCTGCCGTTCGATGTCACCGCCGAGGTGCCGTTGCGGGGTGTGCTGTTCGAAATCGACGGTGCGACAGACGAATACGTACTCGCGGTGGTGGTGCACCATATCTCCGGCGACGGCGCCTCGACCGGGCCGCTGACCCGGGATCTGATGACCGCTTATGCCGCCCGTGCCGCGGGCGAGGCGCCGGGCTGGCAGCCGCTGGCCGTGCAGTACGCCGATTTCAGTATCTGGCAGCGGGAACTCCTCGGTGACGAGAACGATCCGGAATCCCTGGCGCACAAGCAGATCGAATACTGGCGGGAATCGCTGGCCGGGCTGCCGGATCAGCTGGAACTGCCGGCGGACCGGCCGCGCCCGGCGGTGCAGTCGTTCGCGGGCGGCCGGATCGAGGTGCAGGTCGGCGCCGAGACCCATGCGGCACTGCTGGATATCGCGCGCGGTGCCAACGCTACCGCCTTCATGGTGATCCATTCCGCGTTCGCCGTACTGCTGTCGCGGCTGTCCGGCACCGACGATATCGCCGTCGGCACGCCGCTGGCGGGCCGCGGCGAGGAAGCGCTCGAGGATCTGATCGGCATGTTCGTGAACACCGTGGTGTTCCGGACACAGCTGGACCAGGGGGAGGCCTTCACCGATCTGCTCGCGCGCCAGCGCGAGATCGATGTCGCCGCGCTGGCCCACGCCGACGTCCCGTTCGAGCGCCTGGTGGAGGTGCTGAACCCGGTCCGTTCGCAGGCGCGGCATCCGCTGTTCCAGGTGGGCCTGTCGTTCCAGAACCTGGCGCAGACCAGTCTGGAGCTGCCCGGGCTGGCGGTTTCGGGGGTGGAGTTCGACTCCGAACTGTCCCAGTTCGACCTGCATCTGATCATCGGCGACCGGTACGACGAGTCGGGTGCGCCGGTGGGGCTGGGCGGTGTCCTGACCTACGCGACGGCGCTGTTCGACCATGCGACCGCGCAGGGATTCGTGGACCGGTTCGTGCGGTTGCTGGATGCGATCGTCGCGGCGCCGCGGACCGCGGTCGGCGAGCTGGACCTGCTGGCCCCCGCCGAGCGTGCCGCCCTGGTGCAGCGCAATACGACTGCCCGGGAACTGGTTCCGTCCGACACCCTGGTCTCGCTCCTGAACACTACGGTCGCGGCGACTCCGGACGCGGTGGCGTTGGTAGCCACCGATGGTTCGCGGATGTCGTATGCCGAACTGGGCGCGTGGGTCAACCGGCTGGCGCGGTATCTGATCGCGCAAGGCGTGGGCCCGCAGGATCGGGTGGTGCTGGGCCTGCGCCGCTCGGTGGATCTGGTCGCCGCGATGTATGCGGTGACGGTGGCCGGTGGCACCTACGTGCCGATCGATCCGGACCAGGCGACCGAACGCACGAACTACATCCTCGAGACCGCGGCACCGGTATGCGTGCTGACGAATGCCGAGAGCGGTTTGGGTGCAGGTGTCGTGGGTGCGCCGGTGGTGGATCTGGGAACCCTCGATCTCTCCGGTCATTCGGACGCTCCGGTCACCGATGTGCACCGGGTGGCGCCGTTGCGCGCGTCGAATACGGCCTATGTGATCTTCACCTCCGGCTCCACCGGCCGGCCCAAGGGCGTGCCGGTACCGCATGCGGCGATCGTGAACCAGTTGCGGTACATCACTGCCGAATTCGGCCTGGACGCATCGGACTCGATCCTGCTCAAGACCGCGTCGACGTTCGATGTGTCGGTGTGGGAGTTCTGGGCCGCTGCCGTGTGTGGCGGCCGGATGGTGATCGCCTCGCCGGACGGTCATCAGGACCCGTCCTACCTCAACAGCCTGATGGCTCGTGAGAACGTGACGACATTGGCGGTGGTGCCGTCGATGCTGGATGCGCTGCTGACCGCCGACGTGGATATGTCTGCGTCGTTGCGGCGGGTGCTGGCCATCGGCGAAGCGCTGCCGGCCCCGACCGCCCAGCGGATGCTCGCCGACTACCCGGACGTCGGGCTCTTCAACCTGTACGGTCCGACCGAGGCCGCGGTATCGATCACCACGCACCGGGTGACCGAGGCCGATGATATTTCCGTGCCGATCGGTGCGCCGCAGTGGAATTCCCGCGTATACGTGCTGGACGGCCGATTGCAGCCGGTCCCGGACCGGGTATCGGGCGAGTTGTATTTGAGCGGTATCCAGCTGGCGAGCGGGTATTTCGGCCGCCCGGATCTGAGTGCGGAGCGGTTCGTGGCCGATCCGTTCACTCCGGGTGAGCGGATGTATCGCACGGGTGACCTGGTCGCCTGGAATCGTGACGGTGGTTTGGAGTATCGGGGTCGTACCGATTTCCAGGTCAAGATTCGTGGTTTCCGGATCGAGCTGGGTGAGATCGAAGCCGCGTTGCTGGCATTGCCGGAAATCGCGCATGCGGCCGTTGTCGCGAAGTCGGATCCGCGGACCGGTGATCGGCTCGTCGGCTATCTCGTCCCCGCCGCGGGTGCACCAGGCGTCGCCGGTCCGGATGCCGTGGGTGAGGACGGTGTCGACTCGGCGCGCGCACAGGACGGATCCGGGACGGCCCTTGACTTCGTCCGTATCCAAACGGAGCTGGCGCAGCGGTTGCCGTCGTATATGGTGCCGTCGGCATTCGTGGAGCTCGACGCGCTGCCGTTGAATGTGAACGGCAAGCTGGACCGTAAGGCGTTGCCGGAGCCGGAGTTCGAGGCGCGGGAGTTCCGGGCGCCGTCGACTCCGATCGAGGAGATCGTGGCGAATGTCTTCGCCGAGGTTCTGGGTGCCGATCGCGTCGGTGCCGATGACGATTTCTTCGCTCTCGGTGGTAATTCGCTGGTCGCGACGCAGGTTGCGGCGCGGTTGAGCAAGGCGCTGGATACGACTGTTCCGGTGCGGGCATTGTTCGAGGCCTCCACGGTGGCCGGTTTGGCTGTCCGTGTCGAGCAGCACGCGGGTTCGGGTGGCCGGGCGGCCTTGGTGCCGCAACAACGTCCGGCCCGGGTCACCGAGTCGGGCGAGGTCCAGGAAGCTGCTCCGTTGTCGCTGGCGCAGCAGCGGATGTGGTTCCTCAACCGTTTCGATCAGCAGTCGGTGGCCTACAACATTCCGCTCGCGATCCGGTTGTCCGGTGAACTCGACGTAGACGCCCTGCGGGTGGCGGTCGCGGATCTGGTGGCGCGCCACGAGGTGCTGCGCACGGTGTATCCGGAGACCGAATCCGGTCCGGTGCAGGTCGTCCTGCCGGTGGGCCGGGCGGTACCGCAGCTCGAGGTGCGGACCGTGGCGGCCGGCGAAATCGTGGCCGCCGTCTCCGAACTGGCATCCTCTGGTTTCGATGTGACCACCGAGGTACCGCTGCGGGTAACGCTTTTCGAGGTGAACTCGGACGCCGATGCCACGGAAGCGGCCGAATTCGTGCTCGCAATGGTGGTGCACCATATCGCCGCCGACGGTTCATCGGTCGGCCCGCTGACCCGCGACCTGATGGCCGCGTATGTGGCCCGCACGGCGGGCGAGACCCCCGGATGGGCACCGCTACCGGTGCAGTACGCCGATTTCAGTATCTGGCAGCGCAACCTGCTGGGCGACGAATCCGATCCGGGATCGCTGGCGGCGAAGCAACTCGGGTACTGGGAGTCGGAGCTGGCCGGGATCCCGGAGCAACTCGACCTGCCGGCCGACCGCCCGCGACCCGCCGTGCAGTCCTATGTGGGCGGTCGGGTCGAGGTGCGGATCGACGCCGACACACACGCCGGGCTGCTGGCCATCGGCCAGCAGCAGAATGCCACCTTGTTCATGGTGGTGCATTCCGCGCTGGCGGTGCTGCTGTCGCGGCTGTCGGGCACCGACGACATCACCGTCGGCACCCCGGTGGCCGGTCGCGGCGAACAGGTTCTGGACGATCTGATCGGTATGTTCGTGAACACCCTGGTGTTCCGGACACGGCTCGACCGCGGCGAAGCATTCACCGATCTGCTCGCGCGGCAGCGCGAAATCGATATCGCCGCCTTCGCGCACGCCGATGTGCCGTTCGAACGCCTGGTCGAGGTGCTCAACCCCGTCCGCTCGCAGGCACGGCATCCGCTGTTCCAGGTCGGGCTGACCTTCCAGAACATGGCGCGGTCCGCCCTCGAACTGCCCGGTCTGACGGTCGCCGGGGTCGATATCGATATCGAGATCTCCCAGTTCGACCTGAATCTGATGGTCGGCGACAGCTACGACACCGCCGGAACCCCGGCGGGTATGGACGGTTACCTGACTTACGCCACGGATCTGTTCGACCGGGCGACAGCGCAGGAGTTCGTGGAGCGGTTCACCCGGCTGCTGGGGGAGATCGTCGCGAATGCGTCGGCGCCGGTGGGGGATCTGGAGATCCTGGCGCCGGTCGAGCGCGGCCGGGTGCTGGCGGAGTGGAATGCGACCGAGCATGCGCTTCCGGAGCGGTTGCTGCTGGACGGGTTCGAGCGGGCGGTTGCCGCGAATCCGGATCGGATGGCGGTGTCGTTCGAGGGGACGAGTCTGTCCTACGGCGAGTTCTCCGCTCGGGTGAATCGTCTGGCGCGGTATCTGGTCGAGCAGGGTGTGGGTCCGGAGTCACTGGTCGGGCTGCTTGCCTCGCGGTCGGTGGACTTGGTCGTGGGCATGTATGCGGTGGTTGCTGCTGGTGGTGCGTATGTGCCGTTGGATCCGTCGCATCCGGCGGAGCGGATCGGTTACATCCTCGATACCGCGAACCCGGTGTGTCTGTTGTCCACCACTGCCGATGCACAGGCTGTCGGCGTCGAGCCGGCAGACTGGGGTACCGATGGCGCGGGCCGTGGCGGTTCAGTTGCCGGTGACAGTGTGGGTGTGCTGGCGGGTGTTCCGGTGCTGGCGTTGGACACTCTCGATACCAGTGGTTTCGGTGCCGCATCGGTGACGGATGTGGATCGGCTTGCGCCGGTGCGGTCGTCGAACACTGCGTATGTGATATTCACGTCGGGTTCGACGGGGCGGCCGAAGGGTGTGGCGGTGCCGCATTCGGCGATCGCGAACCAGGTCGCGTGGATGCTGGCGGAATACCCGATGGATACGGGTGACGTTTATCTGCAGAAGACCGCGACGACGTTCGATGTGTCGCTGTGGGGTTATTTCTTGCCGTTGGCTGCGGGTGCTCACTTGGTGGTGGCTACTCCGGATGGTCATCGTGATCCGGAGTATTTGGCGCGGGTGATTGCTGAGCAGCAGGTGACGGTGACGGACTTCGTGCCGTCGATGTTGACGGTGTTCGCGGCGCATACGGCCGCTGGGGCGATTCCGAGTCTCGAGCATGTGTTCGTGATCGGTGAGGCGTTGCCGCCGGAAACCGTGACCGCGATGCACGCTGTCTCGGATGCGGCGGTGCATAACCTTTATGGTCCGACCGAGGCCGCGGTGTCGATCACTTACTGGCAGGCCACCGGTCAGGAAACCGTGAGCGTGCCTATCGGTGTGCCGCAGTGGAACAGCCGTGTGTATGTGTTGGATTCGCGGTTGCGTCCGGTGCCCGAGGGCGTGACGGGTGAGTTGTATCTGGCCGGCGATCAGCTCGCGCGCGGATACGTGACCCGTCCGGATCTGAGCTCCGACCGTTTCGTGGCGAGTCCATTCGACTTGGGTGCGCGGATGTATCGCACCGGCGACCTGGTGCGCTGGCAGCGCGTCGACGGTGAACCGGTGCTGGAGTATCTGGGTCGTACGGATTTCCAGGTGAAGTTCCGTGGTCAGCGGATCGAGCTGGGTGAGATCGAGTCGGCGTTCTTGGCGCAGCCACAGGTCAGCCAGGCCGCGGTGACGGTTTCCGCTTCTCAGTTGGGGGAGCAGCTGGTTGCGTATGTTGTGCCGGGGCCGGGGCAGGAGATCGTGCAGACGATCCTGCTCGATGCTGTGCGTGAGGTGTTGCCGACCTATATGGTTCCGGCTGCGGTGGTCGTGCTCGATGCGTTCCCGTTGAATACTTCCGGCAAGCTGGATCGTAAGGCGTTGCCGGAGCCGACGTTCGAGACGCGTGAGTTCCGTGCGCCGTCGACTCCGATCGAGGAGATCGTGGCGGGTGTGTTCGCCGACGTCCTCGGCGTGCGCAGGGTCGGCGCGGATGACGACTTCTTCGCCCTCGGCGGTAACTCGCTGATCGCGACCCAGGTCGCCGCCCGGGTAGGGCAGGCACTGGACGCGCAGGTCCCGGTCCGGCTGCTGTTCGAGGCCTCGACGGTGACCTCGCTGGCTGCCCGAATCGAGGAACAGGCCGGGGCCGGCGGACGCACCGCATTGGTCCCGCAGCAGCGGTCGAGCACGACGTTGCCGTCGGGTGAGGTCGTGGCGTCGGCGCCGTTGTCGTCGGCGCAGCAGCGGATGTGGTTCCTCAACCGCTTCGATCAGCAGTCGGTGGCGTACAACCTGCCGATGGCGATCCGGTTGACCGGTGAGCTGGATGTGGCCGCCCTTCGGGCGGCTGTCGGTGATCTGGTCCGCCGGCACGAGGTGCTGCGCACGGTGTACCCCGAGACCGAATCCGGCCCGGTGCAGGTGGTGCTGCCGGCCGGTGACGCCGGGCCGGGCCTGCAGGTGCGGTCGGTGCCGGCCGCCGAGGTCATCGCCGCGGTATCGGAGCTGGCCTCGACCGGTTTCGATGTGACGGCCGAGGTGCCGCTGCGGGTGGCGCTGTTCCGGGTGGACGGACCGGCCGATCCGGCCGGCGTCGAGACGGGCGCCGTGCACGGAGAATTCGTCCTGGCGATGGTGGTGCACCATATCGCCAGTGACGGTTCCTCGGTGGGGCCGCTGACCCGGGACCTGATGATCGCCTACGCGGCGCGCGCCGCCGGGGAGGCGCCCGGCTGGGCGCCGTTGCCGGTGCAGTACGCCGACTACAGCATCTGGCAGCGGACGCTGCTCGGCGACGAATCCGACCCGGAATCGCTGGCGGCGAAGCAGCTCGGATACTGGGAGTCGGCGCTGGCCGGGATCCCGGATCAGCTCGATCTGCCGATGGACCGGCCGCGGCCGGCAGCGCAGTCGTTCGCCGGTGGCCGGGTGGAGATACGCCTGGATTCCGAGCTCCATGCCGGTCTGCTGCGGGTGGCGCAGGAGCAGGGCGCCACCTTGTTCATGGTGGTGCATTCGGCGCTCGCGGTGCTGCTCTCGCGGCTGTCCGGCGCCGACGACATCACCATCGGTACGCCGATCGCGGGTCGCGGTGAACAAGCCCTGGACGATCTGATCGGTATGTTCGTGAACACGCTGGTGTTCCGTACCCAGCTCGATCGCGGCGAAGCGTTCACCGAACTGCTGGCACGGCAGCGCGAGATCGATATCGCCGCCTACGCGCATGCGGATGTGCCGTTCGAGCGTCTGGTGGAGGTGCTGAACCCGGTTCGCTCGACCGCGCGGCATCCGCTGTTCCAGGTGGGGCTCACCTTCCAGAACATGGGGCCGGCCGGTCTGGCCCTGCCGGGCCTGACGGTATCGGCCGTGGACTTCGATACCGAGATGTCGCAGTTCGACCTGAATCTCATCGTCGGCGATTCCTATGACGAAACCGGCGAACCCCTGGGGCTGGACGGCTACCTGAACTACGCCACCGCACTGTTCGATCACGTCACGGTCGAGGGATTCGCCGACCGGCTGACCCGGCTGCTGCGCGGTATCGTCGCGAACCCGGCCGTGCCGGTCGGTGACCTCGAGATCCTCGCCACGGCCGAACGCGCGCGGGTGCTCGAGCAATGGAACGCCACCGGATACCCCTTCACCCCGCGGCTGCTGATGGAAGGCTTCGAGCGCGCGGCCGCCGCTTTCCCGGATCGGGTCGCGGTGACATACGAGGGGACGAGCCTGACCTACAGCGAGTTCTCCGGCCGGGTGAACCGCTTGGCGCGGTTGCTCATTGCGCAGGGCGTCGGTGCGGAATCGCTGGTCGGGTTGCTGGTATCGCGGTCGCTGGACCTGGTGGTCGGTATGTACGCCGTGGTGGCCGCCGGCGGCGCCTACGTGCCGCTGGATCCCGCGCACCCGGCCGAACGGATCGGCTACATCCTCGATACCGCGCAACCGGTCTGCTTGCTGTCGACCACTGCCGATGCGCGAGCCGTCCGCGGCGACGCGGGCACGGCCGGCGGCGCCGGTACGGACGAGATCGCCGGTGTACCGGTGCTCGCCTTGGACACTCTCGATACCAGCGGTTTCGCCGCCGCACCGGTCACCGATGCGGACCGGCATGCGCCGATGCGTCCGTCGAACACCGCGTATGTGCTCTTCACCTCGGGTTCGACGGGCCGCCCGAAGGGTGTGGCGGTACCGCATTCGGCGATCGCCAACCAGGTCGCCTGGATGCTGTCGCAGTACCCGATGGGTTCCGCGGACGTGTATCTGCAGAAGACCGCGACCACTTTCGATGTCTCGCTGTGGGGGTACTTCCTCCCGTTGGCCGCGGGCGCGCATCTGGTGGTGGCGACCCCGGACGGGCACCGCGACCCCGAGTATCTGGCGCAGGTCATCGCCGAGCAACAGGTCACGATCACCGATTTCGTGCCGTCGATGCTGGCGGTGTTCGCCGCGCATACCGCGCCGGGGTCGATCCCGAGCCTGCGGCATCTTTTCGCGGTCGGGGAGGCGTTGCCGCCGGAAACCGTCACCGCGATGCACGCCGTCTCCGACGCCACCGTGCACAACCTCTACGGCCCGACCGAGGCCGCGGTCTCGATCACCTACTGGCAGGCCACCGGCGACGAGACCGGCAGTGTGCCGATCGGTGTGCCGGAGTGGAACTCGCGGGTGTACGTGCTGGATTCGCGGTTGCGGCCGGTGCCCGAGGGGGTCACCGGCGAGCTGTATCTGGCCGGTGACCAGCTCGCCCGTGGATACGTGACCCGCCCGGACCTGAGTTCGGATCGGTTCGTGGCGAGCCCGTTCGACATCGGCCGGCGGATGTACCGCACGGGCGACCTGGTGCGGTGGCAGCGGATCGACGGTCAGCCCGCCCTGGAGTACTTGGGCCGCACCGATTTCCAGGTGAAGTTCCGCGGTCAGCGCATCGAACTCGGCGAGATCGAATCTGCGTTCCTCGCACAGCCCCAGGTCAGCCAGGTGGTGGTGACCGTCGCCGCCTCCCAGCTCGGTGAGCAGCTGGCGGCGTATGTCGTCCCCGCACCCGGGCAGCAGGTCGAATCGGCTGCCCTGCTGGAGGCGGTACGCGAGGTCCTGCCGGCCTACATGGTTCCCGCGGCTGTCGTCGCACTCGACGCGTTCCCGCTCAATACCTCCGGCAAGCTGGATCGCAAGGCGCTGCCGGAACCGGCGTTCGAGACCCGGGAATTCCGTGCCCCGTCGACTCCGATCGAGGAGATCGTCGCCGGCGTCTTCGCCGATGTACTGCATGTGGAACGCGTGGGCGCGGATGACGATTTCTTCGCCCTCGGCGGTAACTCGCTGATCGCGACCCAGGTGGCCGCACGTCTCGGCGCGGCGCTGGATACCACGGTCGCGGTCCGTCTGCTGTTCGAAACGTCCACCGTCACGGCCTTGGCCGCCCGGATCCAGGAACAGACCGGATCCGGTGGCCGCCCGGCGCTCGTGCCGCAGCCGCGTCCGAGCCGGGAACTGCTGTCGGGCGATATCGTGGCAGCCGCCCCGTTGTCCCTGGCGCAGCAGCGGATGTGGTTCCTCAACCGCTTCGACGGGGCGTCGGCCGCGTACAACATTCCGCTGGCGATCCGCTTGTCCGGCGAGCTCGATGTGCCCGCTCTGCGGGCGGCGGTCGCGGATCTCGTAGCGCGGCACGAGGTGCTGCGGACGGTGTACCCGGAAACCGGATCCGGCCCGGTGCAGGTGGTGCTGCCGGTGGGGCAGGCCGCCCCGGGGCTCGAGGTGCGGTCGGTGGCCGCCGATGAGGTCGTTGCGGCCGTTTCGGAATTGGCGGCGACCGGTTTCGATGTGACGGCCGAGGTGCCGTTGCGGGTGGCGCTGCTACAGGTGGCCGGCGCGACCGGTACTTCCGACGAGTTCGTCCTGGTGCTGGTGGTGCACCATATCGCGACCGACGGTTCCTCGATCGCACCGCTGACCCGCGATGTGATGACCGCCTACGCGGCGCGGTCCGCGGGTGAGGCGCCGGGCTGGCAGTCGCTGCCGGTGCAGTACGCCGATTTCAGTATCTGGCAACGGGATCTACTGGGCGACGAGAACGATCCGGACTCGTTGGCGGCGAAGCAGCTGGGGTACTGGGAGTCGGCGCTGGCCGGGATCCCGGAGCAGCTGGACCTGCCGATGGACCGGCCGCGTCCGGCGGTGCAGTCGTTCACCGGTGGACGCGTGCCGGTTCATATCGATGCCGAGATCCATACCGGTCTGCAGCAGTTGGCGCAGCAGCAGGGCGCGACCCTGTTCATGGTGGCGCATACCGCGTTCGCGGTACTGCTGTCGCGACTGTCCGGTGTCGACGACATCACCATCGGCACACCCGTCGCAGGACGTGGTGACCAGGCGCTCGACGATCTGATCGGTATGTTCGTCAACACCTTGGTGTTCCGGACCCGCTTCGACCGCGAGGAAACCTTCACCGATCTGCTGGCACGGCAGCGGCAGGTCGATATCGCGGCATTCGCCAACGCGGACGTGCCGTTCGAACGCCTGGTGGAGGTGCTGAATCCGGCGCGTTCGCAGGCGCGGCATCCACTGTTCCAGGTCGGATTCACCTTCCAGAACCTCGGCCGCACCAGCCTGGAACTTCCCGGGCTGACGGTCTCCGGCGTCGATATCGATACCGAGATCTCCCAGTTCGACCTGAACCTCATCCTCGGCGACGCCTATAACGAAACCGGTGCACCCCAAGGTGTTTCGGGTTACATCACCTATGCGGCGGCCCTGTTCGACCGCGCCACAGTGCAAGGTTTCGTCGACCGGTTCATCCGGTTGCTGGGTGAGATCGTCGCGGATGCCACGGTGCCGGTGGGGGATCTCGAAATCCTCGCCCCCGCCGAGCGCGGCCGGGTCCTGACAGAGTGGAACGCGACCGAGCATGCGCTGCCGGAGCGGTTGCTGCTGGACGGGTTCGAGCGGGCGGTTGCCGCGCACCCGGATCGACCGGCGGTGTCGTTCGAGGGTGCCGGACTGACCTACGCCGAGTTCTCCGCTCGCGTGAACCGTTTGGCCCGGTACCTGATCGCGCAAGGTGTGGGTCCGGAGTCACTGGTCGGGCTGCTTGCCTCGCGGTCGGTGGACTTGGTCGTGGGCATGTATGCGGTGGTCGCTGCTGGTGGTGCGTATGTGCCGTTGGATCCGTCGCATCCGGCGGAGCGGATCGGTTACATCCTCGAGACGGCGGCACCGGTGTGCCTGCTGTCCACGACAGCCGACGCGCAAGCTGTCGGCGCCGGCCCGGCAGCCGGTGCGGGCAGCTCCGGTGTCAGTGGTGACAGCGCTGTCGCCGGTGACAATGTGGGTGCGCTTGCGGGTGTTCCGGTGCTGGCGTTGGACACTCTCGATACCAGTGGTTTCGATGCCGCACCGGTGACGGATGTGGACCGGCTTGCGCCAGTGCGGTCGTCGAACACTGCGTATGTCATCTTCACCTCCGGTTCGACGGGCCGCCCGAAGGGTGTGGCGGTGCCGCATTCGGCGATCGCGAATCAGGTCGCGTGGATGCTGGCGGAATACCCGATGGATACGGGTGACGTTTATCTGCAGAAGACCGCGACGACGTTCGATGTGTCGCTGTGGGGTTATTTCTTGCCGTTGGCTGCGGGTGCTCACTTGGTGGTGGCTACTCCGGATGGTCATCGTGATCCGGAGTATTTGGCGCGGGTGATTGCCGAGCAGCAGGTGACGGTGACGGACTTCGTGCCGTCGATGTTGACGGTCTTCGCCGCGCATACAGCGGCGGGTTCGATTCCGAGTCTCGAGCATGTGTTCGTGATCGGTGAAGCCCTGCCGCCGGAAACCGTCACTGCGATGCACGCCGTCTCGGATGCGGCGGTGCACAACCTTTACGGTCCGACCGAGGCTGCAGTGTCGATCACTTACTGGCAGGCCACCGGTCAGGAAACCGCGAGTGTGCCGATCGGTGTGCCGCAATGGAATTCGCGCGTGTATGTGCTGGATTCGCGGTTGCGGCCGGTGCCCGAGGGTGTCACGGGTGAGTTGTATCTTGCTGGTGATCAGTTGGCTCGCGGGTATGTGACGCGTCCGGATCTGAGTTCCGATCGTTTCGTGGCGAGCCCGTTCGGTCCAGGTGCGCGGATGTATCGCACGGGTGATCTCGTGCGGTGGCAGCGCGTCGATGGTGAACCGGTGCTGGAGTATCTGGGTCGTACGGATTTCCAGGTGAAGTTCCGTGGTCAGCGGATCGAGCTGGGCGAGATCGAATCGGCGTTCCTTGCCCAGCCGCAGATCAGCCAGGCCGCAGTCGTCGTCGCGGCCTCGCAGCTCGGAGAGCAACTCGTTGCCTACCTCGTCCCCACCCCGGGACAGCAGATCGCGCAGACCGCTCTGCTCGACGCTGTGCGTGAGGTCCTGCCGACCTATATGGTCCCAGCGGCCGTCGTCGAGTTGGAAGAGTTCCCGCTGAACACTTCCGGCAAGCTGGACCGTAAGGCATTGCCGGAGCCGACGTTCGAGACGCGTGAGTTCCGTGCGCCGTCGACTCCGATCGAGGAGATCGTGGCGGGTGTGTTCGCCGATGTCCTCGGCGTCGACCGTATCGGTGCGGATGACGATTTCTTCGCCCTCGGCGGTAACTCGCTGATCGCGACCCAGGTCGCCGCCCGGGTCGGCCAGGCACTGGATACGCAGGTTCCGGTCCGGATGCTGTTCGAGGCTTCCACGGTGTCCGCGTTGGCGGCCGCGGCAGAGACTGCCGGCGACCGTGCCGACCGGCCCGTACTCGCCCCGCAGCCGCGGCCCGACCGGGTGCCGTTGTCGCTGGCGCAGCAGCGCATGTGGTTCCTCAACCAGTTCGACCCCGACTCGGCGGCCTACAACATTCCCGTCGCGGTCCGCCTGACCGGCACCCTCGACGTGGCGGCGTTGCGTACGGCCGTCACCGATGTGGTTTCGCGGCACGAAACCCTGCGCACCGTCTACCCGTCCCATGACGGCCGGCCCTACCAGTTGGTGCTGCCGGTCGCCCAGGCCGTACCCGACCTCACGCCGGTCCCGGTGGCGGCCGAGGATCTGCGTACCCGGATCACCGAGGTGATTGCGGGCGGTTTCGAGGTGACCACCGAAATCCCGTTGCGGGCGGCGCTGTTCCATCCGGCCGCCGATGAATACGTGCTGGTTTTCGTGGTGCACCACATCAGCTCCGACGGCTGGTCGATGGGTCCGCTGACCCGCGATGTGATGACCGCCTACGCCGCCCGGTCGGCCGGTGCGGTACCCGAATGGGCGCCGTTGCCGGTCCAGTACGCGGACTACAGCATCTGGCAGCGCGAGGTTCTCGGCTCGGAGGACGATCCGGAGAGCCTGGTCAGCGAGCAGGCGCGGTACTGGCGCCGGGCGCTGGCCGGTTTGCCGGACGAACTGAATCTGCCCGGTGACCGCCCGCGGCCCAGCGTGCAATCGTTCGCCGGTGGCACCGTGCCCTTCCGGATCGATTCCCGGCTGCATCAGGGTGTGACCAGGCTGGCCGCCGAACACAACAGCACGGTGTTCATGGTCGTGCACGCGGCGCTGGCGTTGTTGCTGGCCCGGTTGTCCGGCACCGACGATGTGGCCGTCGGCACCCCGATCGCGGGTCGCGGTGAGGCCGAACTCGACGATGTGGTCGGCATGTTCGTCAACACCCTGGTGCTGCGGTCGCATGTGCGGGGTGAGCTGAGTTTCTCCGAATTCCTCACGGCGACGAAGGATGCCGATCTCCAGGCGTTCGCACACGCCGATGTGCCGTTCGAACGCCTGGTGGAACTCGTGGAGGTCGAGCGGTCTACGGCCCGGCACCCGCTGTTCCAGGTCGCGCTGTCGTTCGACAATCTGCCGGCCGCCGGATTCGAACTGCCCGGGTTGCGGATCGCCGGTGTCGAATTCGATGCCGACACCGCGAAATTCGATCTTTCGCTGCGTGTTGTGGAAACCGAAGCGGGGATGGCGGCGGAATTCACCTACGCCCGCGACCTCTTCGACGAAGAGACCGTCGGAGTTTTTGCCCGCCGCTTCGTGCATCTGCTGGACGCACTCGTCCGGACGCCCGACGCACCGATCGGCGATCTGCCGGTGATCGACGATTCCGAATACCGCCTGCTCACCCATATCCATGGCGACGAGGTGATGGCGACCGGGCTGCTGCCGGAGATCCTGCACCACGGTGTCCGGATGAATCCCGACGGTGTGGCGGTCCGGTACCGCGGCCGGTCGGTGACCTACCGGGAGTTGGACGCGGAATCCTCGCGCCTGGCCCGTGTGCTGATCGATCGCGGTGTCGGACCGGAAAGTATTGTGGCCCTGGCATTCCCGCGCTCGTACGAGATCGTGCTGGCGTTCTGGGCGGTGACCAAGGCCGGTGGCGCGCACCTGCCGGTGGATCCGAACTACCCGGCGGACCGGATGCGGCACATGCTCTCCGATTCCGGTGCCGTACTGGGCTTGACCAGCAGTGAGTTCGTCGACCGCCTGCCCGGTGATACGCCCTGGCTGCGGTTCGACGATCCGGCCGTGCAGGCGGAGATCGCGGCGAAACCGGACCACCGGGTCACCGATGCCGAGCGACTCGCGCCGCTGATGATGTGGCATCCGGCCTATGTCATCTACACCTCCGGCTCCACCGGCCTGCCGAAGGGCGTCGTGGTGACGCATGCGGGTATCGGCGGTCTCGCCGATGTGGCCGCCGATCTGTACCGGCTCGATTCGCGGCACCGGTTCCTGCACATCTGCTCACCGAGTTTCGACCCGTCGGTCCTGGAATGGGTGTGCACGGGTTATGTCGGCGCCACCCTGGTGGTGGTGCCCGGTGAGATCATCGGCGGACCCGACCTGGCCGAACTGCTGCGGTCGGAGGAAGTGACCCATATGGTCATCACTCCGGCGGTGCTCGGCACCATGGACCCGGCGAATCTGGATGCGCTGCAGGTGGTATCCGTCGGCGGTGATGTGACCACACCGGAACTGCTGGCCAAATGGGAGCCGGGGCACCGGTACTTCAACGGCTACGGTCCTACCGAGACCACGATCATCTCCTCGTACGCGCGGCTGTTCCCGGGCGAACACGTCACCATCGGTGACCCGGTGCACGGGATCTCGGCCCTGGTCCTGGACTCGCGGCTGAACCCGGTACCGCCGGGTGTGGCGGGTGAGCTGTATCTGTCCGGTGGTGCGCTGGCCCGCGGCTACCACAACCGGGCCGGCCTGACCGCCGACCGTTTCGTGGCCAACCCGTTCAGTTTCGAGGGGACGCGGATGTATCGCACCGGCGATGTCGTCCGGTGGTACGCGGCGCCCGGTGAGCGGGCCGGTAACGAGGCCCTGCCCACGGTGCGCTGGGAACTGGACTACGTCGGCCGGTCCGACTTCCAGGTGAAGATCCGCGGTTTCCGCGTCGAACTGGGTGAGATCGATACCGCCCTGGCCGCGCACCCGGATATCGACTACGCGGTGACCCTCGGCCGGGAAACCGCCGCGGGCGCGACGATTCTGGTGTCGTATGTGCTCCCGGTCCGCGGCCACAGCGTGGATACCGGTGCGGTGACCGAATTCGTCTCCGCCGGACTGCCCGCACATATGGTGCCGTCGGCGATCGTGGTCCTCGACGAGATACCGCTCACGCCCGTGGGCAAACTGGACCGTAAGGCACTCCCGGAACCGGTGCTGGAGGCACAGACCTACCGGGCCCCGGTGGGCGAGGCCGAAACCGTGATCGCCGAGGTGTTCGCCGATGTGCTCGGTGTCGAGCGGATCGGTGTCGACGATTCGTTCTTCGCCCTCGGTGGCGACAGTATTCTCTCGATCCAGCTGGTCTCCCGGGCCAAGGCCCGCGGTGTGGCGTTCAGCCCGCGCGATGTGTTCGAGCGGCGGACCGTGGCCGGGCTCGCCGAGATCGCCACGGTCGGTGCCGCGGCCGAACAGCGGCTGGCGGAACTGCCCGGCGGTGGGGTCGGCACCATGCCGGTGCTGCCGGTCATGTCCCAGATCCTGCACGACGGTGCGCCGTATCAGCGGTTCACTCAGCCGATGATGCTGCGCCTACCGGTCGATATCGATCGCGAGACCCTGGTCGCGACTCTGTCCGCGGTATTCGATCACCACGATGCGCTGCGTTCCCGGCTGGTGCGGCCGGCGGCGGGTGCGCCCGAGTTCGAGGTCCTGGCCCCCGGCGCGATCGCTGTCGACGAGCTGGTGCACCGGGTCGAGGTCGACGACGAGATCGGCGAAACCGAACTCGCCCGCCTCGCCTCCGCCGAATTCGATGCCGCGCTGGGCCGACTGGATCCGGACCGGGCCGTGATGGCGCAGTTCGTCTGGTTCGCCTTCCGCGGTGACCGACGCGATGTACTGCTGTTCGTGGCGCACCATTTCGTGATCGACGGTGTGTCGTGGCGGATGGTCATACCGGACCTGGCACTGGCCTGGTCGCAGCTCGCGGCCGGGCAGGCGGTGACCCTGCCGCCGGTCGGTACCTCGCTGCGCCGCTGGGCGCACGGGCTGGCCGAGGCCGCCGGCGATCCGGCACGCCGCGCCGAATTGCCGTATTGGCAGAAGACCGCCGCCACCCCGGACCCGCTGCTCGGCACCCGGGCGTTCGATCCGGCGATCGATACCAACGCGACCGTCGAACGGTTCGAGGTATCGCTACCCACCGAGGTCACCGAGGCGGTGCTGACCACCGCCGGCGCCCGCTACCACGGCGGCCCCAACGATGCTCTGCTGGCGGCGCTCGCGCTGGCCGTGGCACGCCTGCGCGGCGACGATCCGTCGGCGGCGGTACTGGTGAAACTGGAAGGCCACGGCCGCGAAGAGACCGTGGTGCCGGGCGCCGATCTGTCCCGCACCGTCGGCTGGTTCACGGCGGTGCATCCGGTGCGGCTGGAGTTGCCGGGTATCGATCCGGACGAAGCTTTCGCGGGCGGCGCGGCCATGGGCGCGCTGGTGAAATCGGTGAAGGAACAGCTGCTCGCGGTGCCGGAGAAGGGACTCGGCTACGGCCTGCTGCGCTACCTGAATCCCGAAACCGGTGACGCTTTGCCCGAACGGGTGCCGGGACAGATCAGCTTCAACTACCTGGGCCGTGTTTCCGCCGGTGAGATCCCCGCCGAAATGGCCGAACTCGGCTGGCTGCCGACGGCCGATCTGGGCCCGGTGGATGCGGACGCTGATCGCGATATGCCCGCCAACGCGGTGCTCGATATCAACGCCATCGTCAATTCCGGCGCCGACGGCCCGGTATTGAGCGCGTCCTTCGCCTACCCGAGCGGACTGCTCACCGAGGCGCGGGCGCGGGAATTCGCCGACCTGTGGGTGGCCGCGCTCACCGCGCTCGCCGACCATGTCCGCGGGCCGGACGCGGGTGGTTTCACGCCGTCCGATATGTCGCTGGTGCGGGTGGCGCAAGGCGATATCGAACGGTGGGAGGGCAACTACCCGGCGCTGTCGGAAGTGTGGCCGCTGTCGCCGCTGCAGGCCGGGCTGCTGTTCCACGCCCAGTTCGTGCGGGACGGGCACGATGTCTACACCATGCAGGCGTCGGTCGCCCTGGCCGGCATCGTGGACCCGGCGCGCCTGCGCCGCGCCGCCGAGGCGATGATCGGCCGGTTCCCGAATCTGCGGACCGCGTTCGTCGCCGATTCCGACGGCCAATGGGTGCAGCTCGTGCTGGACTCCGTGCCGGTGCCGTGGCGCGATATCGACCTGCGTGAGCTACCGGAACCGGAACGTGCCGAAGCGCTGGATCGGTTGCTGGCCGCGGACCAGGCCGATCACTTCGATATGTCGGCCCCGCCGCTGATCCGGTTCCATCTCGTCCGGCTGGCCGAGGACGAATGGCAGCTGGCGATCACCACCCACCACATCCTGCTCGACGGCTGGTCCATGCCGCTGCTCATGCGGGAACTGCTGGTGCTGTATGCGGTGCGCGGCGATACCGCCGCGCTGCCCCGGGTGATCTCCTACCGGAACTTCCTGTCCTGGCTGGCCGGCCGCGACCGCGAAGAGTCCGCCCAGGCGTGGCGCGAAGCGCTGGACGGATTCACTGAGCCCGCGCTGCTGGCTCCGGAGCCGGTGGCCGGCGAAACCTACGAGATGGGCACCTTCGTCGCCGAGATCGACCCGGACCGCACCCGGCAACTCGCGGCGCGCACCGCCGAGCTCGGGGTCACGATGAACACCCTGCTGCAGGCGGCCTGGGGTGTGCTGCTGGGCTGGATCACCGGCCGAGACGATGTGGTGTTCGGCGCCACGGTGTCCGGCCGCCCGGCCGAACTTCCCGGCGTCGAATCCATGGTCGGCCTGTTCATCAACACCCTGCCGGTGCGGGTACAGGTCGATCACCGGGCGGCCACCGACGATCTGCTCACCGGACTGCAGCGTGAACAAGCCGCCCTGCTGGAACATCACTACCTCGGCTTGACCGATATCCAGCGGGCCGCCGGTGCCCAGGTGCAGTTCGACAGCCTGTTCGTGTTCGAGTCCTTTCCCACCGATGCCGCTGCCGTCGCCGCCACCGGCGATATCGACGGTATGACCATCGCCGGTGTGCGCACGCGCGACAACAGCCACTATCCACTGACCCTGGTGGTGACGGCCGACGGCACCGTCCGGATCATGCTGAAATACCTGACCAGCCGGTTCGACGCCGCCGCTGTCGAAACGCTCGCCGCGCGACTGCTGCGGGTGATCGACCATCTGGTCGACGCACCGGAACAGCCGGTGGGCGATGCGCAGTTCCTCAGCTCCGCCGAACGCACGGAACTGGGGTCGCGGTCGGGTGGTCCGGCGGTACCGGCACAGACCTTGCCGGAGTTGCTGGCCGCCGCCGTGGCCGTCGACCCGTCGGCGCCGGCAGTGGTGTTCGACGGCCGCCGGTACACCTATGGAGAGTTCGACGAGCAGTCGAACCGCCTGGCGCGGGCGCTGATGGTGCTGGGCCTGGGCGCCGAGGACGTGGTGGCCGTGGCGGTGCCGCGGTCGGCGGATTCGGTGCTCGCCGAATGGGCCGTGACCAAATCCGGTGCGGCCTTCCTGCCGATCGACCCGACATATCCAGCGGACCGGATCGCGCATATGCTCACCGATTCCGGTGCGCCCGTGGGTATCACGGTGTCCTCGGCGCGGGCCGATCTGCCGGATACGGTGGAATGGCTGGTACTCGACGAATTCGAGATCTACGGGTACTCCGCCACCCCGATCACCGATGCGGAACGAGTGCGGCCGGTGACTCCGGCCAACGCCGCCTACGTCATCTACACCTCCGGTTCTACGGGTGTGCCCAAGGGCGTGGTGGTGTCGCACGCCGGTCTGGCCAATTTCAGTGCCGAGCAGGTGGAGCGGTACCGGTTGACTCCGGCGTCGCGGGCGTTGGCGTTCGCGTCGCCGTCGTTCGATGCGTCGATTCTGGAGTTGCTGCTGGCCGTGGGTTCGGCGGGTGCGCTGGTTGTGGTGCCGACCGGTACCTACGGTGGCGCGGAGCTGGGTGAGCTGATCTCCCGTGAGGGGGTGACGGTCGGTTTGATCACGCCGTCGGTGCTGGCTTCGCTGGATCCCGCGGATCTCGCGGGTATGCAGGTCATCATTGCCGGTGGTGAGGCTGTTTCGGCGGATCTGGTGGCCAAGTGGTCCAGCACCGAGGGTGGGGTGGAACGCCGGTTCCACAATGCCTACGGTCCGACCGAAGCGACCATTGCGACCAATATCAGTGGCCGGTTGCTTCCGGGGGATCCGGTCACCATCGGTGGTCCGGTGCGGGGTATGCGTGCCCTGGTGCTCGACGACCGGTTGAATCCGGTGCCCGAAGGTGTGGCCGGGGAGTTGTATGTCGGTGGTATCCAGCTGGCGCGCGGCTACCACGCGCGGGCGGGTTTGACCGCCGAGCGTTTCGTCGCGGACCCGTACGGTGAGCCCGGATCCCGCCTGTATCGCACCGGTGACGTGGTGCGGTGGCGTCGCGACGCTGCCGGTGATCCTGCGGTGGAGTACGTGGGCCGTAACGACTTCCAGGTGAAGGTCCGCGGTTTCCGTATCGAGCTCGGCGAGATCGACGCCGCGCTCACCTCGTTCGAACCGGTCGACTTCGCGGTCACACTCGGCCACGAGAACGCCGCGGGCGTGGTCTCGTTGGTGTCGTATGTGGTGGCTGTACCGGGTCATTCGATCGACGTGGCCGAATTGCGCGACTACGCCGGGCAGCGGTTGCCGTCGCATATGGTGCCGTCGTCGATCATGGTGCTCGACGAGATCCCGCTGACACCGGCCGGCAAACTGGACCGCCGCGCCCTGCCCGAACCGGTATTCGCCGGCGAGGCAGATTTCCGCGCTCCCCGCAGTCCGCTGGAGCATACGGTCGCGGCGGTCTTCGCCGAGGTCCTCGGCATGGAACGAGTCGGTGTCGACGATTCGTTCTTCGCACTCGGCGGTAACTCGCTGCTCGCGACCAAGGTCGCGGCCCGGCTCGGCGGCGAGACCGGTATCGATATCAGCGTGCAGTGGTTGTTCACCGATGCGACCGTCGGCGGTCTCGCCGCCCGGCTCGCCGAACCCGCCGAAGCCGAAGCGCTGGCCGAAGCGGCCCTGCAGGTGGTCCTGCCCATCCGGGAAACCGGTTCCGCGACCCCGATTCTCGCCATCCACGCCAGGGACGGACTGGCCTGGAGCTTCACCGGGCTCGCCCGGCTGTTGCCGGCGGATCAGCCGATCTACGGTCTCCAGTCGCCGGCATACTCCGATGCCGGCTACGACCCGGCCTCGCTGACCGAGATCGCGGACCGCTACCTGGCCGAGATCCGGCGCATCCAGCCCAGCGGCCCCTACCGTCTCCTGGGCTGGTCGCTCGGCGGCGTCCTGGCCCACGCCGTCGCCACCGCATTGCAGGCGGCCGGTGAACACGTCGAAATGCTGGCGATGCTGGACAGCCATCCCGGCGTCGACCCGGGTGTATTCGAGACGATCCTGCGCGCCGCGCTGCTGGAACAGGGCATCCGCACCGAGGACACCGACCGCAGCGTCGGCGAACTCGGCGACGCGGAACTGGCCCGCCTGCACGAACTGATCCCCCCGGAGCTGCTGCGGCTCCCGGTGGACCGGCTCCGCACGGTGTACCGGACCGCGGCCCGCTCCGCGGAACTGATCGCCGGCCACGATCCCGGCGTCTACCGCGGCGTCGTCGACTTCTTCCGCGCCGACGTACCCACCCCCGGTGCGCAGCAGCAAGGCCCCCGTGCCGACGACTGGCGGCCGTACGTTTCGGGCGAGATCGCCGAATACGCGGTCCCGGCGACACACGAGGAGATGACAACCGCCGAAGCTCTCGGCGTCATCGCCCCACACCTGCTGGGCCGGCTCGGTATCACGCCCGGAGAGGACCGAACCACGTGATAGCACCCACGTGCCGAGCGTGAGCCCGAGTTACCGGGCAGGCGGCCGACTGTGCCGCCTGCCCGGACCGGTCCTGTTCGCCCATACGCTCGGATCCGAGCAGGGCTACGAACAGACCCACCGGGTCTGCGCGGGCGATACCGCGATCCTGCACGGTCCGTTCGATATCACCCTGGCCCCGGTGGACCTACTTCCCTGAGTGCACTGCAGGTCATCCGGGACAATTCAGCGCGAGGCGCGGGTCAGACGGATAGATGCGGTCAGGGCGCGATGGTCCGCGCCGGGAACATCGAGGGTTTCGACCGCGACCGCACGACCTCCGGCGATGAGTATGTGGTCGATGCCCACCAGTGGCGGCCATCGCTTGTCGGTGGGATAGGTGACCAGATGACCGGCCCCTGCCTGGACGACGGCGTCGTCGAAACGTCCGGACAGCATGGCCCGGAACTGGGCGTGATCGTATGTCGCGTTGAAATCGCCGCCGACGATCGCTGGGCGACCTGCGGGAGCATTCTCCAGAATCGCCTGCAGGCGGGACAATTCGTCCGCCCATACATCGATGTCGTACACCGGGGGAACCGGGTGGAAGGCGAATACCGAAACCGGCCCCGCGTCCGGGATCGTGGCGGTCGCCGAGAGCTGGTTCAGCACATATCCGTCGTACTCGACGGTGTCCGACAGCGGGTACCGGCTCCAGATCCCGGTCCCGGCCGCGGTCCGGGCGGGCGAGAGATACCGATAGGGCAGCAAACGGTCGAGACCCGCCCCGCCGAGCGCGCCGATCGCCGCCGGGGTGAGTTCGTTGACGGTGAGCAACTCGATATCGCGCTCCCGCACCTGGTCGACCAATGCTTGCGGGTCCGCTCCGTCGAACAGGAGATTGGCCTGCATCACCCGGACCAGCCGCCCGTCCTCGTCGGCGGCACGACCGTAATACAACGGAACCTGGGTCCATGCGGCCACCACTACGACGACGAGCGCGACCCCTGCACCACTCCAGCGCCGCAACCCCAGAAAAGCCATCACCCCGACAACCGCCAAGCACATGAGGTACGGCGCAAGCGATGCCGCCAGAACAGGTATGCGCGCCGATAACCGGCTGAAATGCAGTATCACCCCGGCGGCTCCGGCAGCGGTCGCGAGCCATGGGATCGAGTCCACGCACACCCGGACGAATTTCGACAGCACGCTCGACAGACAACCACAGTCCTGCGCCCGATATCTGTGCCGCTGGTGGCGGACTCCGGCTCCGGAGCCGGTCCAGCGGCAACGCGTCCATCCAGCGTGTGCCGGTCGTCGATGTTCGCGCGACCGGTTTCGCCCGGCTGGGGATCCGTCGGTACCGGGTCGGCGGTCATCTGATTCCACGCTCTGCGCACAATGATCGACTGACGCGACCGATATCGCACGGCCGGGTGACCTGTTGTTTCGGCGTGCCGCCCGGTGAATACGCAGATCAGGCCGATCATGGCCGCATGGCATCTCGACGGATCAGCGGTTCGGCGCATCTGTGGCGTAACGCGGGGACCGTGCTGTGTGGTCTGCTGTTCTACTACTTCGTTCCGGTGGGGTTCGATTTCCCCGGCTACTGGCCCACGCGGGTGGTGACCCTGGTCGCGTTCGTCGTCGGTGTGGCCGGGCTGGCGTGGCTTGCCTACCACCGGATCGGGCAGTTCCTGGCGGCGAGCCGCGATACCGCCCATCGGGTCGACGGCCTGCTGTATCTGGTCTGTCTTGTGGTGTTGTTCTTCGCGCTCTTCTACTACGTGCTCGAAATGCGTGATCCCGGTCAGTTCACCGATCTGCGCACCCGCAGCGATGCGCTCTACTACACCGTCGCGACCCTGGGGACCGTAGGTTTCGGCGATATCCACGCCGCGGGCCAGGCGGCGCGGATCGCCACCACGGTGCAGATGGCGTTCGACCTGGTGGTGGTCGGCACGCTGATCACGGTGACGAGTACCGGTATCACCCGGCGTTTGGACGCCGCGAATGTCAGTGGGCCCCGGTAGCCTGGTCGCGTGCCCGAACTACCGGAAGTGGAGGCGCTGGCGCAGTTCCTGCGGGAACACGCGGTCGGTGCGGTGGTGGGGCGGATCGATGTGGCGGCGTACAGCGCCATCAAAACCTTCGATCCGCCGGTGACGGCGCTGTCCGGGCGCGATGTCACGGGAGCCGGGCGGTGGGGGAAGTTCCTCGGCATGGAGTGCGGTGGGTTGTGGTTGATCACCCACCTGTCCCGGGCGGGATGGCTGCGCTGGACCGATAATCCGAGCGCGAGCCCGCCGAAACCCGGTCGCGGGCCGTTGGCATTGCGGGTGCATTTCTTCACCCCGGAGGGGGCCACCCCTGCTTTCGACCTCACCGAGGCCGGAACCAGGAAACGGCTGGCGGTCTATATCGTGCACGATCCGGCGGAGGTACCCGGTATCGCCCGGCTCGGGCCCGATGCGCTCGCCGTCACCGAACCGGAGTTCGCCGCGATCCTCGGGGCGGTCTCGGGCCGGATCAAGAATGTGCTGGTCGACCAGACCGTGCTCGCCGGGATCGGCAACGCCTACTCCGACGAAATACTGCACACCGCGCGAATCTCCCCGTTCGCCACCGCGAAGACGATGCCGGCCGCCAAGATGTCCGCGCTCTACGACGCCCTGCGTACCGTGCTCACGGATGCGGTCGCCCGGTCGGTGGGGCAGGACGCCGCGCGGCTGAAGGGGGAGAAGCGTTCGGGTATGCGGGTGCACGGCCGCACCGGTATGCCCTGCCCGGTATGCGGGGATACGGTCCGTGAGGTCGCGTTCACGGATCGGTCGTTCCAGTACTGTCCGACCTGCCAGACCGGTGGGAAGATTCTCGCCGATCGCCGGATGTCGCGGCTGCTGAAGTAGCACCGATCCGCGACCTGTACGAACACAGCCGGTGTCGGCCCTCGACGACGTGGCCGACACCGTACATCGAAACCCGCTCGCCCGGATTCCCGGGCCGGATCCGCTCCCTCGCCGGGGTCTGTCCTACGAGCCGGCGTCGCCGGTGGTTTTCGCGGCGCCATCGGTTTCGGCGGTGCCGGGCCCGGCTTCGTCGGTCGGGTTCTCGGCGCCGTCGGTTCCGGTGGTGCGCCGCCCGGTTTCGCCGGTGGGGTTCTCGGCGCCGTCGGTTCCGGTGGTGCGTGGCTCCGTTTCGCGGGTGGGGTTGTCGGCGCTGTCGGTTCCGGTGGTGCGTGGCTCCGTTTCGCGGGTGGGGTTGTCGGCGCTGTCGGTGTCGGCGACCCCGGGCCCGGCGTCGGTGGGCGGCTCGACGCTGCCGGCCAGCTTCTCGACAACTGTGGCCGCAACTTCGGTGGGGGCTCCCGCAGCGTTCTCGGAGGTGATCTTCCCCAGCAGCGTGCCGTCGTCGCCTTCCTCGCTCGCCGGAGCCGGGGCACTTTCGGTGGCACCGCCGGCCGGCGCGGTGGTATCGCCGGAAGGTACTGCGGCGAGGCCGGCGCCCGGAACTGCCGGGGCAGCTGCGCCCGCCGGTACCAGTTGGGGTGCACGGACTCCGGCCCAGAGCTCGCGCTGGGCGCTGTCGGGATCGTTTTCCACCCGGCCCGGGTCGTCGATGATCAGCGTGCTGCGTTCCGTTTCGGTGTAGCGCGGCCACACCGGCAGCGGCTCGCCCGTGCGGGCGAAGTTCAACCAGTTGTCCTGGACCTGGCGGGTCACCGCGAGCAGGCCGCGCCGGCTGCCGCCGATGGTCAGGGCCCGGCTCCACGGTTCGTAGACGGCACCGAAGGTGGGCAGCAGATCGGTCGCGTGCGTCGCGCCCAGTTTGTACAGCTGCAGCAGCCGGGGCGCGAAATCGTAGCGGTAGGCGTAGGTGGGGCTGTGCCGGCTGTGTCCCTCCATCACCTCCAGCGAGGGCCGCCAGAAGAAATAGTCGCCGCCCGCGCGGATGGCCGCCGCTTCACCGGGGAAACCGGGATAGGTGTAGAACACCTGCGGATAGCGCTCCGGACCGGCAACCGAGAGGGCACGTTTCAGCCGCTCGGGCCGGGTGGGCAGCGAATCGGTGAACCGGTTGAACAGGGCACCTTCTTTACGGCAGGTGCCGATGATCAGCGGAACCCGGTGGGTGAGTCCCTCGGCGAACGCATCGATGGGGGTGCGCGGCAGCAGATCCCCGTCGGCTACCGGCGCCGCCGGGAAGAAACCCGGGCATTCGGCCATCGCCGCGTTGGATGCCCGGTTGAAGGCGCGCCGGATATCGTGCGGATCCATTTCGCGCAGCAGCCGGTTCGCGTCCGCCGGGGCGACCTCGAGTTCGGCCAGGACCCGGTGGGCGAATTCACTCGCCTCGGCCGTCGTCAAACCCCAGTCCGCGGGTGCGCTCTGGGCGATACCGCGGTGGAACAGCCCGGCAGCCGACGGGGTGGCCATCAGGCTCAGCACGGCGTGCGCGCCCGCCGATTCACCGAAGATCGTCACATTGCCGGGGTCGCCCCCGAATTCGGCGATATTGGTCTGCCCCCAGCGCAGCGCGGCGATCTGGTCGCGCAGGCCGAGGTTCGATTCGTAAGGGCTGCCGGGGGTGGAGAATTCGGAGAAATCGGCGTACCCGAATGCGCCGAGCCGGTAGTTGATCGATACCACGACCACATCGCCGTCGGCTGCCAGCTGTACCCCGCCGTAGAGGCGCAGCGCGGAGGTGCCGAACAGGTTGCCGCCGCCGTGGATGAACACCATCACCGGCCGCGGCCGCACAGCGGCAGAAACGGGAGCCACGACATTGAGTGTCAGTGAATCCTCGCTCATCTCCTGCAACTTGCGCGGCCCGATCCGGACACCGAAGCTGGGCTGGATCCCCGCCGCCCGGAAGTAGGTGGCTTCGCGGATATCGGTCCACGGCTGTACCGGTTGCGGAGCGCGGAACCGCAGGTCGCCGACGGGTGGCGCGGCGTAGGGCAGCGATCGCCAGTACCGGACGCGGCGGCCCCGCCCACCTCGGACGATGCCGTCGGCGGTGGTGACCTGTTCGGTGACGTGCCCGTCGGATACCGGCGAATGCCCTCCGCCGATACGCTCCGCTGCCGGCTCCGGGACTGACTCGCTCATGTGGCCGATGGTAACGACGACCGGTCGGTCTCCAACAGTCGTAGCCAGAATTCGCTCACCGCGGGGAACGCCGGCACCGCGTGCCACAGCGCCTCGAGTGGAACCCGCCCGGCGACCGCGATCGTCGCGGCATGCAACTGTTCCCCGATATCGGGACCCACGAAGGTGGCGCCGAGCAGAGTATCGGTGGTGTTGTCGACAACCAGCGCGGCGTGGCCGCTGTAGTCGTCGCGGGTCAGCGCCGAACCAGCGACCTCGATATCCAGTTCCACCGTGCGGATATCGTGACCCGCCCGGCGGGCGGCATCGCCAGTGAGGCCGACGGCCGCGACTTCGGGATCGGTGAAAACGACCTGGGGGACAGCGTGTTTATCCGCGCTGGCGCGGTAGCGGGGATCCGTCAGCGGCCGGCCCTCCGCCCGGGCCGCGATCACATCGCCGCACACCCGCGCCTGGTACTTGCCCATATGGGTGAGCGCGGCACGGTGGTTGATATCGCCGACGGCATACAGCCATTCACCGGATACTCCGGTGACGGTCAGCTGATCGTCCACCTCGACATAGCCCGGCTCCAGCCCGACCGTGTCCAGCCCGAGGTCGTCGCTGTTCGGGGTGCGCCCGGTGGCCACCACGATCTCGTCGGCGAGCACGGTGGACTCACCGTCGCGCCCCTCGGCGTGCACCGTGACCGGCCCGCCGTGGATCCTGCCTTCCCCGTGGTCCGCCGCCGCCGGGCGCCGGACCCGCTGCGGGCTGGTTCCGAACCGGATATCCACGCCGCGGGCCGTGAGCGCCTCGGCGACGCGTTCCCCGGCGAACTGTTCGACACCGGTGAGCAGCCGGTTTCCGCGAACCAGGACGGTGACCTCGGCGCCGAGCGCCGACAACCAGGTCGTCGCCTCACAGGCCACCACGCCGCCGCCGATCACCACGACCCGCTTCGGGATCTCGCGCAGGTTGGTCACATCGCGTGAGGTCCAGGGCAGGGCCTCACGCAGGCCGGGGATATCGGGTATCGCGGCCCGGCTGCCGGTGGCGAGCACCACGGCCTGGCGGGCGTGGAGTTCGTGTTCGCCGATCCGGATCCTGCGAGCGCCGGCGAGCCGGCCGGCGCCGCGGATCACGTCGATACCCTGCTGCGCGGCCCAGTCGAGCTGGCCCGAATCGTCGTGGTCGCCGTCGCGGGCGTGGACGAATTCGTCGCGTCGGCGCAGTACCGCACCGACATCGGGCCCGTCGGCCTCGACCCCGGGCAGGCCGCGCGCGGAACTGAGCACATGCCCCGGCCGCAGCAGCGCCTTACTGGGGATACAGGCCCAGTACGAGCATTCGCCGCCGACCCGTTCGCGTTCCACGATGGCCGCGGTGCGGTCGCTGCCCGCGATCGCGTAGGCGGCGGCATTCTCACCGGCCGGTCCACCGCCCACGACGATGACATCGTATTCCTTTGCCGCGGAACCTATTCCGGTCATCGCGGCCGCCTACTGCAGGTATCCCTCGACCTGTCCCGGCGGTCGTGGCTGGGCCTCGTCGGGGGATTCGTCGCGATCGATACGGGCCCGCCGCTGCCGGAGCAGATCCCAGCACTGATCGAGCATGACCTCCACCTCGGCCAGCCGGCGCCGCTCCACATCGGGATCGAGCTCCCCGCGCGAGGCCCGCGACCGCAGGTCGTGCTCGTGGTCGACCAGTTCCTTGATCCGCCCGAGTATGTCCTGTTCGGTCATGCCGACCATGCTACGACCCGCAGGCCGATTACCAGCTCATTCAGCGGGCCGCAGCAGATAGATATCCATGATCCAGCCCTTGTGCGCCCGCAGCTGCGCGCGCCGGCGCACGATTTCCGCGCCGATCTCGCCGACCCGGCCGTGGAACAGCGTTTCGTCCGGCATTCCGAGGTAGGCGCCCCACCAGATGTCGGTGTCGCCGGGTACGGAGGTGAACGCACAGTCGGCGTCGAGCATGACCACCGTCGACCCGCTGCCCAGCCCCTCGTCGCGCAACCGGCGCCCGGTGGTGATGTGCACCGGTTCCCCGATCCGGTGCAGGACGATCCGATGCCGGGCCGCGAGGGCGTGCACGCTGGTCACGCCAGGAATCACGGTGTAGTCGAAGGCCAGAGTGCCGCGCGTGAGCACCCGCTCCACCATGCGCAGGGTGCTGTCGTAGAGCGCCGGATCGCCCCACACCAGGATGGCCCCCACACCCTCGGTTCCCGCGAACGCCTCCTCCAGCAGCAGTGAACGGCGTTCGTGCCAGTCGAGCACTGTCGCGTTGTAGTCGGCCGGTGTGCGGTCGCGAGGTGGGTCGGGGATCTCGACGATCCGATGGGGACGGGCGGCGTGCTCGTCGAGGATCGCGGTGCGCACATCCACGAGCTGCTGCTTCTCCGCGCCCTTGCCCATGACGAAGAAGACATCGACCTCCCGCAGCGCCTTGACGGCTTGCATCGTCACCTGGTCGGGGTCACCGGCGCCGATACCGATCACATACAGCTTCCGCATGGGGGTCAGCTTGGCAGGCCCGAGGCGGCGGCGGTCGTGGGGGAGGTCGGCAGTCGCCCCAGGCGCGGGGACCGATCGTGTGGCGGCCGGTTCGACGAATGGTGTCGTCTACGTGCGCAGCCCGGGTGGTGCACCGGCCATCCGGATCTGCGGCGGGTGCGCTGACCTGGGAGCACCGACCGGGCGGGCACTGTGGGCCGTTGCGCGGGCGCGCGCCTGCGGGGAGTTAAGCTCGGCCCGTGGCGAGCGCAACGAACAGTACGGCGGGCGAGGGCGGCGATCCCGGTGCGAGCGCGGCGAGCGCGGCGAGCACCCGAGACGCTGAACGCGTTCCGGACACCCAGTACGAGGACTTGCTACGCCGGGTACTGGATACCGGTACCGCCAAGGCGGATCGCACCGGCACCGGTACCCGCAGCGTGTTCGGGCATCAGCTCCGGTACGACCTCTCCACCGGCTTCCCGCTGATCACCACTAAAAAAGTCCACCTCAAATCGATCGTGTACGAGCTGTTGTGGTTCCTGCGCGGCGATTCGAATGTGCAGTGGCTGCAGGAGCACGGGGTCAGCATCTGGGACGAATGGGCCGGCGCCGACGGCGAGCTGGGGCCGGTCTACGGCGTGCAGTGGCGGTCCTGGCCCGCGCCCGACGGCCGCCATATCGACCAGATCGCGCAGGTACTGCACACCCTGCGGACCGACCCGGATTCGCGGCGCATGCTCGTCTCGGCCTGGAATGTGGCCGAACTCGACCGGATGGCATTGGCACCCTGTCATGCCCTGTTCCAGTTCTACGTCGCCGACGGCCGGTTGTCCTGCCAGCTGTACCAGCGCAGCGCCGACCTGTTCCTCGGGGTGCCGTTCAATATCGCCGGCTACGCCCTGCTCACGGTGATGGTGGCCCAGCAGAGCGGCCTCGAACCCGGCGATTTCATCTGGACCGGCGGTGACTGCCATATCTACGACAATCACCGCGACCAGGTCGCCGAACAGCTGACCCGCAGCCCCTACCCCTTCCCTGAGCTCGACCTCACCCCGGCCGCATCGCTGTTCGACTACCGGTACGAGGACGTTCGGATACTGGACTACCGGCATCACCCCGCGATCAAGGCCCCGGTGGCGGTATGACCGCACCGGAACGCATCATCGGCCTGATCTGGGCGCAGACGCCCGACGGAGTGATCGGTGTGGACAACACCATTCCGTGGCGGGTGCCCGAAGATATGGCGCTCTTCCGGCAGACGACCACCGGTCACCCGGTGGTGATGGGCCGGCGGACCTGGGAATCGCTACCGGAGCGTTTCCGCCCGCTGCCCGGCCGCCGCAATATCGTGGTGACCCGGCAGGCGGATTGGTCGGCCGCGGGTGCCGATACCGCCGGTTCCGTTCCGGCCGCACTCGACCTGGCCGCCCCCGCGACCACCTGGGTGATGGGCGGCGGCGAGGTCTATCGTGCGGCGTTGCCGTATGCGACCGAACTCCTGATCACCGAGGTGGACACCCAGGTGCACGGGGACGCCTTCGCTCCCGAACTCGGGCCCGAATGGCATTCCGACGATCCGCAGGATTGGCGGGAATCGTCCGGCGGCCTCCACTACCGCACCCGCCGCTTCACCCGCTGATCGGCGGAACTGCCCCAGCGTGCTGCCGGGTGGCACGGGCGAATGCCAGGAGCACGTTGCACGGGGGCAAGCCGGTGTACCGGGCACGTTGCGGGCCGGGCCCGGAAGTGTGCCGCCCGGCGGCAAAAGGAGCACAGCTCGGAGAAACGCGGGAATGCCGCGTCCCGGTCGGGCATACTCGGCGATACGACCCCGTGATCATCAGCCCGGTCGCGGGTACGCGGAGGCGAAAGGCGGTTCATGGACAAGAAATCGCTGACAGCGGTGGCCCGGCAGCAGCTCAAGATGGCGGCGACCACCACCAGTGGCCGCAGTTCGCGGACGATCTACGGCGGGCATGCCAATTCGTTGCGGCAGACGGTCGTCGGTTTGTGCGCCGGACAGAGTCTGGCCGAACACGACAACCAGGGCGAGGCCACCCTGCTGGTGCTCTCCGGCACCCTCACCCTGAACAGTGGCGACAACGAGTGGAAAGGGTCGTCCGGCGATCTGCTGGTGGTGCCCAAGGCGCGGCACAGTGTGCTTGCGATCGACGATGTGGCCTTCCTGCTGACTGTGGCCAAGTAGCCACCGGGAATGTGCGGGGCCGGGTCGGCTCGCCGGTAATGTGATCGCCTATGGGGCAGCCGCAGCCGATACTCGAACCACTCACCCCGGCCGCGCATTTCCTCGTCGCCACCATCGAACCCGGTGGTGAGGCGGCGGCGCGGGATCTGCTGGCCGAACTGCCGGGTCTGCGGCGGGCGATCGGCTTCCGGCTCCCGGGCGCCGGGCTGGGGTGCATCACCGGTATCGGATCGGCGGCATGGGACCGGCTCTTCGGCGGCCCCCGCCCGGCCGAACTGCACGAATTCCCCGGATACGACGGCCCGCTGCACCACGCCCCCGCGACTCCGGGCGATCTGCTGTTCCATATCCGCGCCCAAGCGCACGACGCCTGTTTCGAATTGGCGATGGCCATCGGCGACCGGTTGGCCGGGGTGGGCACGGTCGTCGACGAAACCGTCGGCTTCCGGTATTTCGAACAGCGCGATCTGCTGGGGTTCGTCGACGGCACCGAGAACCCTGAGGGTGCGTTCCCGGATTCACCGGCCGGTGCGGCCGCCTTGATCGGCACCGGCGATCCGGACTTCACCGGCGGCAGCTATGTGATCGTGCAGAAGTATCTGCATGATCTGCCGGCCTGGCGGGCCCTGCCGGTCCAGGAGCAGGAGCGGGTCATCGGCCGGACCAAACTCGAGGATTTCGAACTGGACGAGGCGGATAAACCCGCGGATTCGCATATCGCGGTGAACCAGGTGATCGAGCCCGACGGTACCGAGCGGGAGATCCTGCGCGCGAATATGCCCTTCGGCAGTATCCGCGACGGCGAATTCGGCACGTATTTCGTCGGCTATTCGGCCACCCCCCGGACCACCGAGATCATGCTGGAGCGGATGTTCCTCGGCACCGACGAGGCCACCCACGACCGGATCCTGGATTTCTCCACCGCCGTCACCGGCACCCTGTTCTTCGTTCCGCCGCAGGATTTCTTCGACGATCTGCCCGCGCCGCCGGCGGCGGATACCGCGGCGGAGCCGATCGAGGAAACGGCGGACCGGCCGGGTCCGGCGCCGAGCGCGGACGGTTCACTCGGTATCGGCACATTGAAAAGGAGCAGCACCGTATGAACAACCTGCATCGTGAGCTCGCGCCGATCACGGACGCGGCCTGGGCCGTTATCGAAGAGGAGTCCACGCGGACCTTCAAACGGCATAACGCCGGTCGCCGGGTGGTGGACCTGTCCGGTCCGCACGGCACCGACTACTCCGCGCGCGGCCTCGGCCACACCACGCCGATCGCCGCCCCGAAGGACGGGGTCGTGGCTCGGCAGCGGGTGGTCGCTCCGCTGGTGGAGTTGCGGGTGCCGTTCACGCTGTCGCGGGAGGAACTCGACAATGTCGAGCGTGGTGCCCAGGACACCGACCTGGACCCGGTCAAGGACGCCGCCCGCAAGATCGCCTTCGCCGAGGACCGGTCCGTTTTCGAGGGTTACGCCGCCGCCGGGATCACCGGTATCCGGGCCGCCTCGTCGAACCGGGCGATCGCACTACCCGACGACGTGTTCGGGGTACCGGAGGTGATCGCCCTGGCGGTGAGCCAGTTGCGGCTGGCCGGTGTCGACGGACCGTATTCGGTGCTGCTCAGCGCCGATCTGTACACCAAGGTCAGCGAAACCTCCAACCACGGCCATCCGCTGCGCACCCACCTCGAACGCCTCGTACCCGACGGCGAGATCATCTGGGCGCCCGCGATCGACGGAGCCTTCGTGCTCACCACCCGTGGCGGAGATTTCGACCTCACCCTCGGCCAGGACCTGTCCATCGGCTATCTCGGCCACGATGCCGAAACCGTCCAGCTGTATTTCCAGCAGAGCATGACCTTCCAGGTCTATTCCGCCGAGGCCGCTGTCGCCCTGCACTGAGTGGGTCCGGTGAGCGGGTGCCGTGGCACCGGCTCCGGTACCGTGTGGCCGGCAACACGTGTTCTCGGGTGAGTGGAGTCGGTATGCACAGGGTGCACGCGGGTGTGGTGCCCACCGGGCGGGTGCTGGGTTACGGTCTGGCCGGGACGGCGGTCGTGGCGGCCGTGACCGTGCCGACGGTGCTGCTGTTCGGGGCGGGTCGCGTCTTCACCGGACTCGTACTGGGGGCGCTGCTCGCCGTGGCGGCCCTTTTCGCCCTGTTCAAACGGGATACCGTCGTGTTGACCGACGACGCCATCCACCGGCGTACCCCGTGGTCGGCGACCAGTATCGAATGGGACCGGGTGGTCGCCGGGCGGTTCGTTCTGGACGAACGGTCGCGGTGGTCGCTGGCGCTGGATCTGACCGGGGGTGAGGAATTGCACAGTGAATTGATTCTGCTGTCCATTCCGCCGGTGTCCGGCCCGGTATCCGGCGCCTATGACCTGCGGAAACGAGAGCAAATCAACGAGATTCGGAATATCTTGCGGCACAAGAAGATTCCCGTGACCGTCCTGCCCGATATCGCCGGTGCCCTGGAAAAACACTGGCAGATCGCACCGCCGGTCCGCTGAACCCGGGACACGCCCGGGCCACCGGCGCGAATACGCCACCGCATGCGCGAGGTGCCCGAATTGCTGCGATCATGTACTGGGCCGCCGTGAGATAGAGGAGAGGGCTGGTGCGCGTAGTCCGGACAATCGTGGGGGTTCTGACGTTGGTCGCGGCGCTGTGCGCCGGACTGCCGGTCGTCGCCCACGCGGATTCGGCCTGGCACCCCGGACTCCTGCTCTCGGCCGAACCGCTCGGCCGAGAATGGGGCGGACTCGACGACGTCCATCGCATCGGTTACGTCACCACCGGCCCCGGCGGTCGACTCGTCGCCGCGGAAGCCGTGGTGCGGCTCCCGGACGGCCCCGTCCCGGAGGGCGGCCGACGGGTCATCGCCTGGGATCACGGCACCTCCGGTATAGGCAAGCAGTGCGGGCTGACCGGTTCCCCCGAACTGGAGCAGGAGACGGGCCCGGTGGTGCGCCGGTTCAACGACGAGGGGTACGCGGTGGTCGCGCCCGACTACATCGGTTTGAGCCCGGGCTCCTCGGGCCCGCACCCGTACCTGCAGACCGCCACAGCCGCCACGGCCACCATCGATGCGGTCCGCGCCACCCGCAGTGCCTTCGGCGAACTCTCCTCCGACTGGGGGGTCGCGGGATACTCCCAGGGCGGTCACGCCGCGCTCGGCACCGGCCGGTACGCCTCGGAATATGCGCCCGAACTCGATTTCCACGGCACCGTCGCCCTGGCACCGGTCAGCAATATGGAGACCGTGTTCCTCCGCTCCCGGCCGGACCAGCCCGAGATGCCGGGTTTCCCGGGACGCGCCGTCACCATGGTGCTGTCCGGTATGGCCGGTGCGGGGGTGGACATCGACGACTACCTGACCCCGGCCGGGCGGGATTTCGTCGGTGAACTCGGTACCGCGTGCAACTCCGGTACCGCCGAAATGCTGGCCGATGCGGAAATCGGCGATATGTTGCAGCGGCCGCTCAACGATCCCGAATTCGCGCCGGTGATGCGCGACTATATGAGCGTGCCGGTCAGCGGCTACCGGGACCCGATCCTGATCGTCCACGGCGCCTACGACACCGTCGTCCCGCTACCGTTCACCCTCGCCCTCACCGGCCAGTTCCTGATGAACGGAACCCAGCACCAGCTCCGTATCCTCGAGGCCGGTCACGACGTACCCCAGCGGGGCGGGGTGGACTACGCGGTCGACTTCTTCGCCCGCGAGCTGCCGCCGGACTGAGCCGGTCCGTCGTCACGATGCGCCGGCCGGTCCCTGGCTCGGCGGGAGCCCGGTTCAGGGAGTGCGGAGGGCACGTCACCTCGTCCATGAGGTGACCGGTGGTCTCGAGCCGCAGCGGGCATCCGCGGGGCCGGCGCAGAAGGTGGCTAGCCTGAGCTGATGCGCCGGCTGAGCGTTATCGACGGTATTTTCCAGCGAACCCATCAGGGTATGGGCACACCTATCGCGCTCCAGGGGCTGTGGCGGACGGCGGACCCGGTGGATCGCGCCCGGCTCGACCGGTTGCACGACGCCCTGCGCGTGGGCCCGCTCGGCCGCCGGGTCGTGCGGTCCGGAGTCCCCGGTGCCCGGGACCGCTGGCAGACCAGTATTCGCGCCCACCCGCTCGATATGGCGCCGGCACCACTTCGTGCGGAAGAGATCTTGCCCTGGGCAGACGGACGGGGTGCGGATCTGGACCCACGGCACGGCCCCGGCTGGCGCCTGTCGGCAGCGCCGCTCACCGACGGTGGCACGGTCGTCGCCCTCACCTGTTCACACGTTCTCGCCGACGCCCGGGGACTGGTAATCGCCGTCGAGCAGGCGCTCGGTGCACCGGCCGGCAACGGCCCGGACTTCGAATCCGGGCGGGGCTTCGAATCCGGGCGGGGCTTCGAATCCGGGCGGGACTTCGAATCCGGGCGGGTCCTCGCGCCCGGCCCGGACCTCCTACGCGGGTCCGACCTCGACAACCGCCCCGGCGGCAGTGCGCAGCCGGGGGGCGATCCGGAGTCGGACTGGGTCGACGCCGCCGAAACCTGCGCTACGGTCTTCGCCGGTACCGTCCGTGCCGCGCGAACCGTACTCCGGCGGGCGCGGTCCGCGGGGTGTTTCCGACTCTGGTGTCGGTGGCATGAAATACCAGCGATGCGGTTGCGTAAGACGCCGGCAGCGATGCCCGCCGCAAGCCGGTCAGGCAGGAAAATCGGACCCGGAGAGTTGCGCACCGCTGCTGATCCGGCGGGATACGCGCAGTCGGGGTCGCCCGTCGACTCGGCCGGCGGCTCGCCCGGACCCGGGGTGGGGGGTTCTGCTGTGGTCAGCCGCGACGCGGGCGAGACAGGCAACCCCGCCACGGGCCGGGAACCGCCAGGCGACGGTCACGGAGCCGGAGCTGGGGTGCGCGAACCCCGAGATGGTGGTCACGGGACCGGAGCCGGGGTGCGCGGAACCCGAGACGGTGGACACGGAATTCGAGGCGGCGGTCGCGCGCCCGACTCCGATTCCGGTGACCCGGCCGGAACCACCGTCCCGCACGCCGACCTGCCCGTGCCGGCGCTGGTGCTGCGGTGTCCCGGCCGGGAATGGGACAGGATAGCCGCGGCGGGCGGCGGTACGCCGAACAGTTTGTTCATCTGGTTCGTGGCGAACACGCTGTGGGCCACGGGCTTTCCCGATCGGGGGATCGCGGCCAGCCTGCCGGTGGACACCCGCGACGAACCCCGGATCGATAACGATCTCGCGATGACCGAGATCGTCGTCGCCCCCGGTGATGATCCCGGCGAGATCCGCGCGAAGAGTCGCGCCGCCTACGAACGGCGGATTTCGAGCCCCGGCGGACTGCCGGAGGAGTTCCTGCATCTCGTTCCGGATCGGGTGGCGTATCTGCTGTCCCGGGGTGCCGGGGAACGCGACATCCTGTGTTCGAATATCGGCCCGATACCGGCGCCGCTGCACACCCTCGGCCCGCACGACTGCACCGGTGTCGCCGCCCGCGCCATCCATCCGGGGCTCACCTACGCGCGCCGCCCACGGACCCGGTTGTCCGGCTATCTGTGCCGGTTCCGCGGTGACTATCTGCTGACTCTGGCGAGTCTCGATCCCGAGCGGGTATCCGATACCGACCGGCTCCACCGGCTCGCCGTGGATACCGCGCGGCGTATCGGCCTGCCCATGGTGCCGTGGTGATGGACGAACATGGGCCCCCACACGGCCGACGGCGTAAGAGGCGTCCGCGGCCGCGAGCCGAGGTCAGCGGTTATCGCGGTACCAGCGGATGAGACCGTCCGTCGAGGAATCGCCCTGCGGCGCAGGGTCTTCGGCCGAGGTGAGCAGCGGCGCCAGCTCGAGCGCCTGCTGTTTACCGAGTTCCACACCCCACTGGTCGAAACTGTCGATACCCCAGATCACTCCCGCCACGAACACCTGATGTTCGTAGAGCGCGATCAGTTGCCCGAGTACTGCGGGCGTCAACTGCGGCGCCAGGATCGTCGTACTCGGGCGATTCCCGGGCATCACCTTGTGCGGCACCAGTTCCGGGGGTGTGCCTTCCGCAGCGATCTCCTCGGCGGTTTTCCCGAACGCGAGAACCTTGGTCTGCGCGAACAGGTTGCTCATCAGAATGTCGTGCATACTGCCGGTGCCGTCGCGGGTGGGCAGATCGTCGGTCGGCCGAGCGAAGCCGATGAAATCGGCGGGAATGAGCCGGGTCCCCTGATGCAGCAGCTGATAGAACGCGTGCTGGCCGTTGGTACCCGGTTCGCCCCAGAAGATCTCACCGGTGGACGTGGTCACCGGGGTGCCGTCGGCGCGCACCGATTTACCGTTCGACTCCATGGTGAGCTGCTGCAGATAGGCCGGGAAACGGGCCAGATCGTTCGAATACGGGAGTACCGCACGGGATTGGGCGCCGAAGAAATTCGAGTACCACACGCCCAGCAGCGCCAGCAGCATCGGCGCGTTGGTTTCCGGCGGCGCAGTCGCGAAATGGCGGTCCATGGTGTGCATACCGGCCAGGAACTCGGCGAACCGATCCGGGCCCACCGTGACCATCACCGACAACCCGATGGCCGAATCCACCGAATACCGGCCGCCCACCCAATCCCAGAAGCCGAACATATTGGCCGTATCGATCCCGAATTCGGCCACCCGCTCGGCATTCGTGGAAACCGCCACGAAGTGTTTCGCCACCGCGTCCGCACCCAGTGCGCCGGTCAACCAGCGGCGGGCAGCCGTCGCGTTGGTCAGGGTCTCCAAGGTGGAGAAGGTTTTCGAGGCGACGATGAACAGGGTGGTGGCCGGGTCCAGGCCGGCCAGCTTCGCCACCAGATCGGCCGGATCGACATTGGATACGAAACGGGCGTCGATCCCGGCGTCCACATAGTGCCGCAGCGCCTGATGCACCATCACCGGACCGAGATCCGAACCGCCGATACCGATATTGACCACGGTGTGGATCCGCTGCCCGGTGGCGCCGCGCCACTGCCCGGAACGGACGTCGTCGGCGAAAGCGCGCATCCGGTCGAGCACCTCGTGCACCGCGGCACCAGCGTCCTCGCCATCGATGGTCACCGAAGTGCCCGGCGGTAGCCGCAATGCCGTATGCCCGACCGCGCGATCCTCGGAGGTGTTGATATGGCGACCCTGCAGCATCCGGTCCCGCTGCGCTGCCACCCCGGCCTCATCCGCCAAATCGGCCAGCAGGCGCAATGTTTCCCGGGTGATCCGGTGCTTGCTGTAATCGATCAGCAGATCACCGGCGGTCACTCTCAGATCACGGCCACGCGCCGGATCGTCGGCGAACATGTCCCTGAGCCGGAGGGCGGCGATCGCCTCGTGATGATCCTGCAATTTCCGCCATGCCGCCGATGCGGTGATGTCGACGCTCACACCAGCCGAGCGTACAAGCTCTGTCTATGGCGCGCCTTCGGCGCGCGGGGTTTGGCCCCCTTTGGTCCATGCGTTCAGCCCTCGATGCTCGCGCCTGCGGCGCATCGCATCGAGGGCTGAACGCATGGACGGGCCAAACCCTGGAGGGGCCTCGCTGGACTCGGCGCCATGAACATTGGCTTCGCGAGCCGCCATGAACATTGGCTTCGCGAGCCGCCATGAACATTGTCCTCGCGAGCCGCCATGAACATTGTCCTCGCGAGCCGCCATGAACATTGTCCTCGCGAGCCGCCATGAACATTGTCCTCGCGAGCCGCCACTAATACTGTCTTCGCGAGCCGGGGATATTGTGGGGTTCGCGGCCTAGGCTGAGGTTCATGGCTTCAGAAACCGATGTACTCGATTCTGTACCGAAGCAGCTGTGGATCGGCGGCCCCGTCGATGCCACCGGTGGCGGCACGTTCGGCGTGCACAACCCGGCGAACGGGGAAGTGGTTGCCGAGGTCGCGGACGCCACCCCCGAGGACGCCGTGCGGGCGCTGGATGCCGCTGTGGCGGCTCAGGCGGACTGGGCGGCGACTCCGGCGCGGGAGCGAGGCGAAATCCTGCGGGCGGTGTTCGAGCGGATCACCGCGCGGGCGGAGGACTTCGCGTTGCTGATGACTCTGGAGATGGGCAAGGCCCTCCCCGAGAGTCGTAACGAGGTGCGTTACGGCGCCGAGTTCTTCCGCTGGTTCAGTGAGGAGGCGGCGCGGATCAGCGGCCGCTATCTGCATGCCCCGTCGGGGACCGGCCGGATCCTCGTGCACAAACAGCCGGTGGGACCGTGCCTGGCCATCACACCGTGGAATTTCCCGCTCGCGATGGGGACGCGCAAGATCGGCCCGGCCCTCGCCGCGGGCTGCACCATGATCGTGAAACCGGCGTCGGCCACCCCGCTCACCATGCTGTTGCTGGCGAAACTCTGCGCCGAGGCGGGACTGCCCGAGGGCGTGCTGTCGGTGATCACCACCCGCCGCTCGGGTGCCGTGACCCAGCCGCTGCTCGACGACCCCCGGCTGCGCAAACTCACCTTCACCGGCTCCACCGAGGTCGGCCGCTCGCTGGTCGAGAAATCCGCGCACGGTCTGCTGCGCACCTCGATGGAGCTCGGCGGGAACGCGCCGTTCGTGGTGTTCGACGATGCCGATATCGACGCCGCTGTCCAGGGCGCCATGCTGGCGAAACTGCGCAACGGTGGGGAAGCGTGTACGGCGGCGAACCGGTTCCACGTGCAGCGCGGGGTGCTGGCCGAGTTCACCGACAAATTCGCGGCAGCCATGAACGAGCAGGTCAAGATGGGCCCCGGTACCGACCCGGACACCACACTGGGCCCGCTCATCAATTCCGAACAGCTCACCACGGTGTCCGAGCTGGTCGACGACGCGGTATCCGCCGGTGCGACCGTGCGTCTGGGCGGTAAGGCCCCCGGCGGTCCGGGCTGGTTCTACCCGGCGACCATCCTGACCGATATCCCCGATGGCGCGCGGATCCTGCGCGAGGAGGTGTTCGGCCCGGTCGCCCCGATCGTCGCCTTCGATACCGAAGAGGAGGGGCTGGCCGCCGCCAACGACACCGAATTCGGGTTGGTCAGCTACATCTACACGCGGGATCTCGACCGGGCGCTACGGGTCGCGGAAGGTCTGGAGAGCGGCATGGTGGGAGTGAACCGCGGTGTCATCTCGGATCCCGCCGCGCCGTTCGGTGGTGTGAAGGCCTCCGGATTCGGCCGGGAGGGCGGCACCGAGGGGATCGAGGAGTATTTGTCCACGAAGTACATCGCGATGACCTGAGCCGCGATATACGACCGCCCCGGGGCGTCGACACCCGGGGCGGTTCGCGGCAGTGCGGCGGTCTGCGGGCCGCCGCGTGTGGTTTCCGGTGGGCTACCGGCCGAGCCGGCCGCGACCGAGCCGCAGCAGCAGCATCGCCAGCGTATGACCCTCCTGGCCCAGCTCGCTGAAGCGTTCCAGCACCTTCATCTCCCGGCTGTGCACCAGCCGGGTGCCGCCGGAGGCCATCCGGGTGCGGCCGATAACGCGGGAGATCTCGGTCCGGCGTTTGATCGCCGCCAGGATCTCCGCGTCGAGCTGGTCGATTTCCTTACGAAGCTTCTCGATCTCGGCTTCGGTCCGAGGGAGCTCCGATTCCGTGCCGGTCGTCGAATCCGACCCGGTCGCCGTGGCGGGTGTGCTCATCATTCATCTCCTCGTGTCAGAACCTGGATCGCCGTCGCACCGCTTCGCGTTACCGGTCCAGAGTTCCTTCACCGTGAAACAGACCCGATGGGTCTGGTAGTCCCGTTACCCCCTACCTGCCCCTCCCGGCCTCAGGTGCCCGGGCTGTGGTCCCGCTGTGCACCCAGCCGGAGCGGTTGTTTCACAAAAGGGCAAACCATGCTGCCAGTTTGCCACGCCCCGGAAGGTCTGCAAAGTGACGGATACCCCTGCCTGCGTAAGCCCGGGCGCCGCGGAGTTCAGCGAGACCTTGCCTGCGTAAGCCCCGGCGCCGCCGAGTTCAGCGAGACCCTGCCTGCGTAAGCCCGGGCGGCGCGGAGTTCAGCGAGACCCTGCCTGCGTAAGCCTGAGCGCCGCCGAGTTCAGCGAGGCCCTGGGCGGGTTTTGGCCCGTCCATGCGTTCAGCTCGCGAGACAATGCGCCGAAGGCGCGAGTATCGCGAGCTGAACGCATGGACCAATGGGGCCAAAACCCAGCGCGCGCCAGCGCGCAAATAAACACAGCGGTAGCGTGAACAACCGATGGACACTACGGCTGCAACTCGTTCGGATTCGCATTCCCGCCCTCAGCGCTCGGCCGCCGGTCGCTCGGGTTCCGGCGCGGGCGAGCACGGTCCGGACGCGCCGACGCTACCCGGGTTGGAAACGGCGGGCGTCCCGCCGCGTCCGCAGCTGCCCGGCACCCCGGCGAGCGGTGGGCCGCAGGGCGGGCTGGCGGCGCTGCAGCGCCGGGTACAGGCCGAGCAGGCCCAGCAGCGTACCGAGTCGGCGCAGCGGCGCTCCGCGGAGCTGCTGGAAGGGCTCAATCCGCAGCAGCGTGCGGCCGTGCTGCACAGCGGCGGGCCGCTGTTGATCGTGGCCGGGGCGGGGTCGGGTAAGACCGCCGTGCTCACCCGGCGGATCGCGTACCTGCTGGCCGAGCGTGGGGTCACTCCCGGCCAGGTGCTGGCCATCACGTTCACCAACAAGGCCGCGGCGGAGATGCGGGAGCGGGTCATCGAGCTGGTCGGTCCGCGGGCCGCCAGTATGTGGGTGTCGACCTTCCACTCCAGTTGTGTGCGAATTCTGCGCACCCAGTCGGCGCTGCTGCCGGGGATGAATTCGAATTTCTCGATCTACGACGCCGACGATTCGCGCCGGCTGCTCACCATGATCGGCCGGGATCTCGAGCTGGATCCCAAGAAGTTCGCGGCGCGCATGCTGGCTACCGCCATCTCGAACCTGAAGAACGAGCTGATCGGCCCGGAGCAGGCGAGTTCGGATGCCGAATTCGAGGATGCCGAACTGCCGCGGATCGTCGCCCGTGTCTACACCGAGTACCAGCGGCGGCTGCGGGCCGCGAACGCGCTCGATTTCGATGATCTCATCGGCGAGACCGTCGGCCTGCTGCAGAAACATCCGGAGGTCGCCGAGTACTACCGCCGGCGTTTCCGGCATGTGCTGGTCGACGAATACCAGGACACCAACCACGCACAATATGTGCTGGTCCGGGAACTGGTCGGGCACGGCGCGGCCGATCCGGCGGCGGCGACCGAAGCCGCCGATACCGAGGCCGGGGCGGCGGCCGCCGTCGATACCGAGTCTCCGTCTGCGCCGTCTGTGCCGCCCAGCGAACTCTGCGTGGTCGGTGATGCCGACCAGTCCATCTACGCGTTCCGCGGCGCCACCATCCGCAATATCGAGGAATTCGAACGTGATTTCCCCGATGCCGAGACCATCCTGCTGGAGCAGAACTACCGCTCCACCCAGAACATCCTGACCGCCGCCAACGCCGTCATCGCCCGCAACACCAACCGGCGCGATAAGCGATTGTGGACCGATGCCGGTGAAGGCGAGCTGATCACCGGGTACGTCGCCGACAACGAGCACGACGAGGCCGCGTTCGTCGCCCGGGAGATCGACCGCCTGGTGGACGCGGGCGAGGCCGGCTACTCCGATATCGCCGTGTTCTACCGGACCAACAACAACTCCCGTGCGCTGGAGGAGATCTTCATCCGGATGGGGCTGCCGTACAAGGTGGTCGGCGGGGTGCGGTTCTATGAGCGTAAGGAAGTGCGCGATATCGTCGCCTACCTGCGGGTGCTCGAGAATCCCGACGATGCGGTGAGTCTGCGCCGGATTCTCAACACCCCGCGCCGCGGGATCGGTGACCGCGCCGAGGCCTGTGTCGCCGTCCACGCCGAACAGCGCGGTATCGGTTTCGCGGAGGCCCTGCGTGATGCCGCCGCCGGCGAAGTGGCTCTGCTGAATACCCGGGCGCGTAACGCGATCGCCGGTTTCGTCGCACTGCTCGAGCAGATCCGGGCCGCGGGGGAAATGGACGAGCTCGATTTCCCGGATGTCGGGGCGGTGGTCGAGGCCGTTCTGGACCGCACCGGCTACCGGGCGGAACTGGAATCCTCGGACGATCCGCAGGACGGTGCACGTCTGGACAACCTCAACGAACTGGTCAGCGTGGCCCGCGAATTCAGTTCCGAGGCCCGTAATGCCGTGGAAGCCGCTCGCGCCGAGGGTTTCGTACCGGAAGCGGGGGAGGGTGAGCCCGAACCGGGTTCGCTGGCCGCGTTCTTGGAACGGGTCTCCCTGGTGGCCGATGCCGACCAGATTCCCGACGAAGGGTCGGGCATGGTGACCATGATGACCCTGCACACCGCGAAGGGCCTGGAGTTCCCGGTGGTCTTCGTCACCGGGTGGGAGGACGGGCAGTTCCCGCATCTGCGGGCGCTCGGCGACCCGGCCGAATTGGCCGAGGAGCGGCGGCTGGCCTACGTCGGTATCACTCGCGCACGCCGCCGCCTGTATCTGACTCGCGCCGTGGTCCGTTCGGCCTGGGGGCAGCCGGTGTTCAATCCGGAGTCGCGGTTCCTGCAGGAGGTTCCGGACCATCTCATCGACTGGCAGCGGCTCGAGCCGAAACGTTCGTCGGCGCCCACGCAGTACGGCCGGCGCCGGGATGCGGAATCCGCCGGCGACGATTGGACCGGTGGCTGGCCCCGCGGCCGGGAAACGCGCCCCGGTCCGCGCGAGGGCCGGTCGGCGCGGGTCGCCCGCAACAATGTCGGGCTGGTGCTGGCGGTCGGTGATCGGGTCAGCGACGACAAGTACGGGCTGGGCCGGGTGGTCGCGGCCGACGGGGTCGGCGATATGGCCAGTGTGACGATCGATTTCGGCAGCAACGGCAAGATCCGGCTGATCCCGAAGTTCAGTCAAACCCTGACCAAGCTCTAGCCGATCCCCGGGTGCGGCGTTAGGTTTCGGTCATGAAGTCTGTTGCGCAGCATCTGATGTGGTTCCTGCCGATGCTCTGGCTCGGCATGGTGCTGGCGATCTCGTTCCTGGAGACGCCGCTGAAGTTCCGCGCGCCCGGGGTGACCACGGCGCTCGGGCTGGGGATCGGCCGGATCGTTTTCCGGGCGCTGAACACGGTGGAATCGGTGCTGGCGGTACTGCTGTTGGCCGCCGCGGTGGTGCTCGGACCGCCGGGCGCGGTCTGGCTGTGGCTGGGTCTCGCCGTCGGGATCCTGCTGGTCCAGATAGCGGTGGTACGACCACCGCTGTCGCGACGGTCCGACCGGGTGCTCGCGGGAGAGGAACTGCCGCGCTCGACAGCGCACTACTGGTACATCGGCCTGGAAGTGGCCAAGGTGGTCGTCCTGATCGGGCTGGCGATCGTCGCGGCGCCCTGACCGTGGTGCCGGCGAGATCCCCGGACACGGTACTCGAGACATCCCCGGGTGGATCGCCGCGGGGAACGCCGCTCAGTCGCTGTTGTCGGTGAGGCTGATACCACGGGTGGCGAGCCAGGGAATCGGGTCGATCTTATCGCTGCCGTTGAGCCACACCTCGAAATGGACGTGCGGGCCGGTGGAGAAACCACGATTACCCATCGTGGCGATCTGGTCGCCCGCGAGCACGTACTCGCCCACCGACACCGTGGTGGTATCGACATGGCCGTAGACGGTGATGGTTCCATCGGCGTGCAGGACCCGGACCCACATGCCGAAGCCCGCTGCCGGCCCGGCGTCGATGATCTCGCCGTCGGCCACCGCATAGATGGGAGTCCCGATCGGTGCGGCGATATCCACGCCCAGATGCTGCACACCCCAACGGGCACCGAAACCGGAAGTGAAGGATCCCGCGGCCGCGAAATGTGCGAACAGCGGCCGATATTTGGCCTCCTCGGCCGCGGCCAGATCCTTCGCGAACTCCGCGCCGTTGGCCAGCATCTCGCCGAAGCGGCTCGTGTCGACCGAGGCCCCTTCGGTGAGCATCTGTGGTGAATGCGGATCGACGGCAGCCGGTCCTTCGGTGGCCATCGATTGGGCGGCGATTTCGTGCACCGAGCCCGCGGCCTCGTAATCGGTGGCCTGTTCCGCTTTCTGCTGCTCGCCGGGCGCGGCGGTGGCGCACTGCCCGGCCGCGACAACGGCGCCGGCCGCGACCGCGACCACCGCGGCCCGGCCCTTGAGCGCGGACGGCGGGGCGGCGACCCGATGGGCGCCGCGGGAGCGGGCCGGTCGTGATTCGTCGTCGGTCTCGGGCTTCCCCGGACCCTTCGCCAACGCCTCGGCTATCGAGCCGGGACGGTCGTACGGCGCGGGGTCGCCGGGGGCGGGCTCGTCGGCCCAGGTCTGCGCCTCGGTCCAGCTCTGGTGGCTGTTCCAGTTCGGATCGCTGTGCCAGGCGGGTTTATCGCTGTGGTTCCAGCCGTCCTCCCCGTGCCAGTCGCGACCCGACCAGGCGGTCGTCTGCGGCTCCGGCGGCGGTCCGGCCTGCGGCGCCGACCAGGCGGCCCGGTGTTCCCGACGGGTGGGCTCCGGCCCGGACCACGCCGTGTTCTGCGGCTCGGACCACGCCGTGTTCTGCGGATCGGACCACGCAGCGGCCTGCGGATCGGCCCATGTCGCCGATTGCGGCTCGGACCACCCGGTGGTCTGCGGATCGGACGGAACCCGGCCGTTGTAGGCGTCGCTGGATTCGGCCCAGCTCTGGTTGGCCGACCAGAAATCGTCGGCGGCGCTGCGCTGGGAATCGCCGCGCTGGGAGTCCGCGGCAGCGGAGGCTGCGGCGGTGTTCAGCGGACGCCTGCGTGCCCGGCTGTCGCCGGGGGCGCCGAAAGCATTGAACGGCTGGGGGGCTTCGGCGGCCGGTGCACTGTTGCTGCGGGACCGGTGCCGGTGGCCGTTGTGGGCATCCAGGGTGCCGTGGTGGTTCATCAGCGGATCCGCATCCGATCGGCCATCCGAAGGGTTGTCCAGGGAATACGTCCGGCCGAAGCGGAACGCGGTGGGAAGGCTGTCACCGAACGGCTCTGCGACTGCGGAGCGGTGTGCTGCGTCAAGCTGCCGTCCTCTCTTAACCTGCTCACGGGAGCAACATCACGGAGATCTCTACTCGCGCGACAACCGGATGCGCAAGCAACCACGCCTGGCCGACGCTCGTGATCGGGCTGTGACATCGATCGGTTCGACGGTAACGAAACGATTGCGACGCGGCAAGCGGTAGGACGAATCCAAACGTTACTGTGACATTGATCACGTTTCGGCGTTGTGATAGCTCACCATCGGAAACGTTGTGCAGTGATACCGGAACCCTTATCGCGGGGCGTGGCCCGTTGTGTGCCCACGCCGTCCGGGGTTCCACGGAAAAGCTACTCACCGGTAGCCATGGCCTGCGGGTTTGTCCGCCCCGCAGCCGCACCCGTGACCTGTGCCACTTAGGATGAACGTGCCCGATCGGCCGTCCTTATGAGTGGTTAGAGTCCGAACGACCCGCTACCGACGTCGGGCCGCCAACAAAGACGTTGTCATAGCAACGCAGACGAGACGGTGAATACATGGATCTCTTCGAATATCAGGCGAAGGAGCTCTTCGTAAAGCACGGGGTGCCTTCGTCGGAAGGCCGCGTGACCGACACTGCCGAGGACGCCCGCGCGATCGCCGCGGAAATCGGCAAACCGGTGATGATCAAATCCCAGGTGAAGGTCGGCGGCCGCGGTAAGGCCGGTGGCGTGAAGTACGCGGCCACCCCCGAGGACGCGCTGACCCACGCGAACAACATCCTCGGCCTGGACATCAAGGGGCATATCACCAAGAAGATCCTGGTGGCCGAGGCGAAGGATATCGCCGAGGAGTACTACATCTCCTTCCTGCTCGATCGCACCAACCGCACCTACCTGGCCATGTGCTCGGTCGAGGGCGGTATGGAGATCGAAGAGGTCGCCGCAACCAAGCCCGACCGGCTGGCCAAGGTGCCGGTCGACGCGGTCAAGGGTGTCGATCTCGCGTTCGCCCGCTCCATCGCCGAGCAGGGCCACCTGCCCGCCGAGGTGCTGGACGCCGCGGCGGTGACCATTCAGAAGCTGTGGGAGGTCTTCGTCGCCGAAGACGCGACCCTGGTGGAGGTCAACCCGCTGGTGCGCACCCCGCAGGACGAGATCCTGGCGCTCGACGGCAAGGTCACCCTGGACGAGAACGCCGAATTCCGGCACGCCGATCACGCGGAGTTCGCCGACAAGGACGCAACCGATCCGCTGGAGCTCAAGGCCAAGGAGAACGACCTCAACTACGTCAAGCTCGACGGTGCGGTCGGCATCATCGGCAACGGCGCCGGCCTGGTCATGTCCACTCTGGACGTCGTCGCCTATGCGGGTGAGAAGCACAGCGGTGTGAAGCCGGCCAACTTCCTGGATATCGGTGGCGGCGCCTCCGCCGAGGTCATGGCCAACGGCCTGGACGTCATCCTGAACGATTCCCAGGTGAAGAGCGTTTTCGTGAACGTCTTCGGTGGTATCACGGCGTGTGACGCGGTCGCCAACGGCATCGTGAAGGCGCTGGAGATCCTGGGTGACGAGGCGAATAAACCGCTGGTGGTCCGCCTGGACGGTAACCGGGTGGAGGAGGGTCGCAAGATCCTCGCCGAAGCCGCGCACCCGCTGGTGACGCTGGCCCAGACCATGGACGAAGGCGCCGACAAGGCCGCCGAACTCGCGGCCCGCTGAGTCGACCTACCAGGGCACGCCCAGTAAAGGACAAACAGAACTATGTCAATCTTCCTCAACAAGGACTCGAAGGTCATCGTCCAGGGCATCACCGGCGGCGAGGGCACCAAGCACACCGCCCTGATGCTGAAGGCGGGTACCCAGGTCGTCGGCGGTGTGAACGCGCGTAAGGCGGGCACCACCGTCGCGCACACCGACAAGGACGGCAACGCGGTCGAGCTGCCCGTGTTCGCCACCGTGGCCGAGGCCATGGAGAAGACCGGCGCCGATGTGTCCATCGCCTTCGTGCCGCCGAAGTTCTCCAAGGACGCCATCATCGAGGCCATCGACGCGGAGATCCCGCTGCTCGTGGTCATCACCGAGGGCATCCCGGTGCAGGACACCGCCTACGCGTGGGCCTACAACGTCGAGAAGGGCGCCAAGACCCGGATCATCGGCCCGAACTGCCCCGGCATCATCACCCCCGGTGAAGCTCTGGTCGGCATCACCCCGGCCAACATCACCGGCAAGGGCCCGATCGGGCTGGTTTCCAAGTCCGGCACCCTGACCTACCAGATGATGTACGAGCTGCGCGATTTCGGTTTCTCCACCTCCATCGGTATCGGTGGCGACCCGGTCATCGGCACCACCCACATCGACGCCATCGAGGCGTTCGAGAAGGATCCGGAGACCAAGCTGATCGTCATGATCGGCGAGATCGGCGGCGACGCCGAGGAGCGGGCCGCGGCCTACATCCAGGCCAACGTCACCAAACCGGTCGTCGGCTACGTCGCCGGGTTCACCGCGCCCGAGGGCAAGACCATGGGTCACGCGGGCGCCATCGTGTCCGGTTCGTCGGGTACCGCCCAGGCGAAGAAGGATGCGCTGGAAGCCGCGGGTGTGAAGGTCGGCAAGACGCCGTCCGAAACCGCCGCCCTGGCGCGCGAGATCCTGGAGAAGGCTGCGGTCAGCGCCTGATCTGCTCGTCCAGTGAAACTCACGGAGGCCGTCCGCGTTCCGCGGGCGGCCTTCCGTGATCATCGGTGCTTCCTGCGCTGTGTCATGGCGCCGCCTCCGGCAGCGCGGGGTTCGGGGCCCTACGGGTCTCGTTCTTCACTCCGCCGCTCCTCCGCTTCGCTCCCCCGCTCTGTCGCTCCAGAACGAGACGGGCCCCGAACCATGGAGGCTGGGTAGTCGCATGCGGGGAAACGGGGCGGGCAGGGCAGGACTGCTGACATCTCAGCCGGGGGGCACCGCTGGGGTCTGGATCGCCGGTTGTCCACAGCTGAATCCTTCGGTGATGACCGATCTGCGTGTGTGCAGTAGCGTCAGAGGGAATTCAGCTGTCAAATATGTATGACTCGACCTAGGAGACGACGACATGTCATACCCGACCGGGGGCTCCGGGTACAACGCACCCGTTCCGCCCTCCGTACCGCCCAATCCCGGCCAGCCGCAGGCGGCCGGTGGTGCGAATGCCGCTGAGGCCGGCGGGAAAGGCCTGCCGTTCTTCCTGACCATCGGTGCCGCTGCCGTGGGCGTGCTCGCCTTCCTGCTGGGCTTCCTCGCCTATGTAGGCGCGGATACCGATATGGACCTGCCCTCGTCGGCCGATACCAGCCTGAATCTCTGGGAGTACCAGGAAGCCTCGATCGGCGGCCTGCTGCTGATCGCGGGTCTGCTCGCGGGTCTGTCGCTGCTGCCGAAGCAGAACTGGGTCGGGGTTTCCGCGGCCGTCGCGACCGGTACCTTCCTCACCATCCTGTTCCAGCTGTTCACGCTGCCCGAGGGTGCCAAGGCCGAGATCGGGCTGTATCTGATCCTGGTCCTCGCGCTGGTGCAGGCCGGCCTGGCGATCGCCGTGGTGCTGTTCGATGCGGGCATCCTGTCCGCGCCGGCCGCCCGCCCGTCCGCGCCGTCCGGTTTCCCGGCCGGTCAGCAGCAGCAGGGCTACGGCCAGCAGCAGTACCAGGGCCAGCAGGGCTACGGCCAGCAGCCGGGCTACGGCCAGCAGCAGCAGTACAGCAGCGGCCAGCAGCAGCAGCCGGGCTACGGCCAGCCGGGCCAGCAGCAGGGTTACGGTCAGCAGCAGTACGGTCAGCAGCAGTCGCCGTACGCCGGTGGTCAGCAGCAGTCGCCGTACGGGCAGCCGCAGCAGCCGCAGGCGGGTTACGGTCAGCCGCAGCAGCCGGGGCAGCCGGCCCAGCCGTTCGGCGGTGAACAGGGCTCCGACCCGGCCGGTGACGCCACCCGCGCGTTCCGCCAGTCCGACGACCAGAAGTGATCCTCGGCGGTCCCCGGCGCGGCGCGCCTGAAGCGCCCGCGCCGGGGCAGCTGCCACTCTGAAATCCATGAGTGCCCCGCGTACCTCGTCGAACCGACCGTTCCGGGGCGGGCGCCGGGTCTCGGCGTCTCCGGCCGGTGAACCGGGTTCGCTCGCCTTACCACCCGACCGCGCCCGGGTGTTGCTCTACGTCGCATTCCGGCCCGCGGCCTTCGCCCTGGCCGTCATCGTGGTCGCGGTACTCGCGACACTGCTCACCGCCGGCAGCGATCTCACCGGTCTCAGCGGTGCCGTCGCCGCGGGCTGGCTCGCGGTACATCAGGTGCCGTTGACCATCGGCACCACCACCCTGGGCCTGCTCCCCGTGCTGGCCACCGCGCTGGTGATGTGGGCCGCCGCCCGGGAAGCCGTGGCGGCCACCGGTTCCGATCCCACGCGTGCCGAAATCGGCTGGCTGCTCGGGGCCGCGGCCGGTGGGCCCCTGCTCATCACCGCCGTCTGCCTGGCCGTCACCGAAGACGCCTCTGGATCCATCGCGCTGCAACGCCCGAACCCACTGGCCGCCTTCGCCTGGGTGCTGGTCCTACATCTGCTCGCCGCGGGTTGCGGCATCGTATTCCGGTGCCGGGACCGGATTTTCGACCGTGTGCCCTACGACGCGATCGCCGCCGCCTACGTGGCCGGACGCGCAGCCCTGCGACTGCTGGCCTCCTCTGCCGCCATGATCGTCGCCGGGCTCGTACTGCACTGGTCGCAGGTCGGCGATACCTACGGTGGCGCCGAGAACTTCGTGGACGTGCTCGGCCTGACATTGCTCTCGCTGATGTACTTCCCCAACGCGGTGATCGCCGGAGTGGGCGTACTCGTCGGCCCGGGTGTCCAGTTCGGCGATGCCTCCGTCGGCGTGTTCACGGTGGTCGGCGGCCCGGTACCGGCGGTCCCCGTGCTCGCGGCCGTGCCGACCGGCCCGGCGGCACTCTGGTGGGCCGTGCTGCTGCTCGTGCCGGCGGCGATCGGTGTGTACGCCGGGGTGGAATCGGCCCGGGTGAGCTACGACCGGCCGGCCGCACCGTGGGCGTTGCTCGCCGCGGCCGGGATGGGAAGCGCCGCGCTCACCGCCCTGGCCGCGCTGGCCGGAGGTGAACTGGGGAATTTCGGCCGGCTGGGTGTCGAGCTGCCGATTTTCGCGCTCGCGGTATTCGCCTGGCTCGCCATTCCCGGGTACGCCGGTTTGCTCTACGCGCGCACCTTCCTGGTCTCGTTCCCGACCCCCCTGCTGCGCCACCCCGACGCATTGTTCGACCCATCGGACGCGGACGCCGACGACTACGACGACTATTTCCCCGGCCATCCGGAGCAGACCGCCGCCTTACCGGCCGGAAAATTGCCCGAACTGCCCGCGGATACCGCGTCCTCCGCCGACCGCTACGCGGACCTGCTGGAACAACCGCGCGACGAGCCGGTCGGCCCGCAACCGCCGCTGGATGTCGAGGTCGTGGACGGGGAGCCGGCCGAGCCCGGATCGCGGCCGCTGTCGGAATCCGGGGAGTCCGAGACCGAAATCGTCGACGCCGAGGTGGTCGAACCCGACCCGTCCGGCGACGAGACCGGCGACCGCCGCTAGCCGGTCGCCGGCCCGGGCACCGGTCAGCCCACCGCCGCCGGATCGGCCGCGAACCACGTCTACTAGGCTCTATCCGTGCCCGCGGGTCCGGTATCGCCACCGGATGGCGCCCGCCCACCGCCCCTTCGAACTCCAGGAGTAGAGCCCTGACCGCCCCGGAACCCACCGATTCCCTCCCGGCCGGCCTGGTCGTACTCGCCTCGGGAACCGGCTCGCTACTGCGCGCGCTGATCGAGGCGGCCGCAGATACCGCGTATCCGGCGCGGATCCGGGCCGTGGGCGTGGACCGGGAATGCGCCGCCGCCGAGCATGCCGCGGCCGCCGGTATTCCCGTGGTGCGGATCCCGGTCGGCGATTACCCCGACCGGGCCGCCTGGGACCGCGCGCTCACCGATTCGGTCGCCGGATACACGCCCGACCTGGTGGTGTGCGCCGGTTTCATGAAGCTGCTCGGCCCCACCTTCCTGGACCGGTTCGGTGGCCGCATCATCAACACCCACCCGGCGCTGCTGCCCGCGTTCCCCGGCGCGCACGGCGTGCGCGACGCGCTCGCCTACGGGGTCCGGGTGACCGGTAGCACGGTGCATCTGGTGGACGCCGGGGTGGACACCGGACCGATCCTGGCGCAGGAAGCGGTGCCGGTGCATCCCGATGACGACGAGCCCACCCTGCACGAGCGCATAAAAATCGTGGAGCGACGGTTGCTGGTGGATATTGTCGCCGCCGTCGCCACCCGCGGAATTGTCTCCGATGGACGAAAGGCAGTGATCCCAGATGAGCGAGTTCTCCGGTGAGTGAACGCAAAACCATCCGCCGGGCGCTGGTGAGCGTCTACGACAAGACCGGGCTCGTGGAGCTGGCGACCGCGCTGCACGCGGCGGGAGTCGAGCTGGTGTCCACCGGTTCGACCGCCGCCCGGATCGCCGACGCCGGTGTGCCGGTGACGAAGGTCGAGGAGTTGACCGGTTTCCCGGAAACTCTGGACGGCCGGGTAAAAACCCTGCACCCGCGCGTACATGCGGGCATCCTCGCCGATACCCGTAAACCCGAGCATCTCGCGCAGCTCACCGAACTCGGTGTCGAGGCGTTCCAGCTGGTGGTCGTGAACCTGTACCCGTTCAGCGAGACGGTGGCAAGCGGCGCCACCCCCGACGAATGCGTCGAGCAGATCGATATCGGTGGCCCGTCGATGGTGCGTGCCGCGGCGAAGAATCATCCGTCGGTCGCGGTGGTCGTCGACAGCGGTGACTACGACCAGGTGCGCAAGGCGGTGGCCGAGGGCGGGTTCACCCTCGCCGAACGTACCGCGCTGGCGGCCAAGGCCTTCCAGCACACCGCGAGCTACGACATGGCCGTGGCGACCTGGATGGCAGAGGCGCTGACCAGGGATAACTCCGGTGATACGGAGTTCCCGGCGTGGATCGGCGGGAGCTGGCAGCGTTCGGCGGTGCTGCGGTACGGCGAGAACCCGCATCAGGCGGCCGCCCTGTACACCGGCGGTACCGGCGATCACGGTCTGGCGCAGGCACAGCAGTTGCACGGCAAGGAGATGTCGTACAACAACTATGTCGACGCCGACGCCGCCTGGCGCGCCGCGTACGACCACACCGAGCCCGCGGTCGCGATCATCAAACACGCCAATCCCTGCGGTATCGCCGTGGGGGCCGATATCGCCGAGGCGCATCGCAAGGCCCATGCCTGTGATCCGGTCAGCGCCTACGGTGGTGTGATCGCGGCGAACCGCGAAGTCACCGTAGAGATGGCGCAGCAGGTCGCGGAGATCTTCACCGAGGTGATCGTGGCGCCGTCCTACGCCGACGGCGCGGTGGAAGTGTTGCAGCGCAAGAAGAACGTGCGCATCCTGATCTCCGAACCGCCGCGACGTGCGGGTGCGGAACTGCGCCCCATCAGCGGGGGCGCCTTGCTCCAGCAGCGCGATGTACTCGACGCGGCCGGCGACGACCCCGCCGGCTGGACGTTGGCAGCCGGCGATCCGGCGGACGCGGAAACCCTCGCCGACCTGGCATTCGCGTGGCGCGCCTGCCGGGCAGTGAAATCGAACGCAATCCTGCTCGCCCACGACGGCGCCTCGGTCGGCGTGGGAATGGGACAAGTCAACCGGGTCGACGCGGTCGGCCTCGCAGTCCAGCGGGCCGGTGACCGGGCCAAGGGCTCGGTGGCCGCCTCGGATGCGTACTTCCCCTTCCCGGACGGACCGGAGACGCTGATCCAGGCCGGTGTGCGGGCAATCGTGCAACCCGGTGGTTCGGTCCGCGACCAGGAGACCGTGGACGTAGCCCGAGCGGCCGGGGTCACGATGTATTTCACCGGCGCCCGCCACTTCGCCCACTGAGCTGTGTTTATTGGCGCCGCCTTCGGCGGCGCGGGTTTCGGCCCCTTTGGTCCCTGCTGTCAGCACTCGATGCTCGCGGCTGCGCCGCATTGCATCGAGTGCTGACAGCAGGGACGGGCCGAAACCTTTCAGGGCCTCGCTGGACTCGGCGGTGTTGCTGGTTGCGTTCGAGGCGTGGGTTGAAACCTTTCTGGGGCCTCGCTGGACTCGGCGGTGTTGCTGGTTACGGTCGAGGTCGGTGGGGAGACCTCGTGCTGTGCCGCAGGATTCCGCTTTCTGGTAGCAGCACCATTCGTCGCGGTCCGTGGAGTTCTGGTCATCAACGGGTGTGGTGGCCGGGATGGGCGGACAGCAGGGCGCCGGCTCAGGCCGCGCTGAGTACCCGGCGTTCGCCGAGCGGCGCGTCCAACTGGATCTCCAGCGTGCCGAAGACCGCCATCATCACGCACATCTTGTCGGTGGCGTCGGCGCGGGTGCCGTTGCGGAGTTCCACGGTGACGGTGGTTTCGGTTTCGGTGACCGAGGCGTCCACGCCGTAGCACTCAGGGACCCCGGATTCGAAATGTACGGCAATCCGGTCCTCGGCGACGCGGGTCCAAGAAGTGAAGGGAATGGGGTGAGCGCCGACGATGGACGGGTCGGCGGTGAACATCTGCCCGGGGTCGGCGGTGGGGTCCTCGGTCGGTGTGCTGGGCGGGTTCTCCGAGGTGGAGGTCGCCGATGGTTCGGGGGACAGGCCCGGCTCCGCACCGGTCTCGTCGCTACCTCCGCAAGCCGTGACCGACAGCGCGGTGCAGATGGTGAGAATCGCCAGGAACCCGCGCGCTGAGATCATGCGGACGACTCTAGTGGCCGGGGCCTGGTATCGCGGTCCGGTGGCCGGGGCGCCCTGATAGACGAATGCCCGGTACCGATGTGCGGTACCGGGCATCCGGCGTAGGTCTGCGATCAGCGGTTGGTGAAGGGCAGCAGGGCCATTTCGCGGGCGTTCTTCACCGCCACCGCGACCTGCCGCTGCTGCTGCGGGGTCAGTCCGGTGACCCGGCGGCTGCGGATCTTGCCGCGATCGGAGATGAACGTGCGCAGCAGGTTGACGTCCTTGTAGTCGACGGTTTCGATCCCCGCGGCGATGAGTGGATTCTTCTTCGGCCGGCGGGCCTGCTCGGCGCGTGCCTTCTTCGACGGGCCTCGTTTGATTGCCATATGACCGGCTCCTAACTCACGAGATCAGTGGGTTTACCAGCTCGATTTGTGCACACCGGGTAGTTCGCCCCGATGGGCCATCTCGCGTACGCGCACCCGCGAGAGGCCGAACTTCCGGAGGTAACCGCGCGGTCGACCGTCGGCGGTGTCCCGATTGCGCAATCGTACCGGACTGGCGTTACGTGGCAGGCGGCGCAGGGCGGCCTGTGCGGCCAGGCGTTCGTCGTCCGGGGTGCTGGGTTTGCGGATGAGTTCTTTGAGCTCGGCCCGGCGTTCGGCGTACCGCGCGACGACCTCGCGGCGCTGGGCGTTGCGGGCGATCTTGGATTTCTTGGCCATTACCGTTCCTCGCGGAAGTCGACGTGTTTGCGGATCACCGGGTCGTATTTCTTCAGGATCATCCGGTCGGGGTCGTTACGGCGGTTCTTGCGGGTGACATAGGTGTATCCGGTGCCGGCGGTGGAACGCAGTTTGACCAGTGGCCGGAGTTCGGTCGATTTCGATGCCATCGGGTGTCTCCTCAGATCCGTTCGCCACGGGCGCGCAGGCGTGCCACCACGGCCTCGATACCGTCGCGGTCGATGGTCTTGATCCCCTTCGCTGAGACGTTCAGGGTTATCCGGCGGCCTTCGCTGGGCAGATAGTAGGTCTTGCGCTGGATGTTGGGGTCCCAGCGGCGGTTGGTGCGCTTGTGGGAATGCGAGACGGATTTGCCGAACCCGGGTTTGCGGCCGGTGACCTGGCAGTGGGCCGACATAACGGCTCCCTTCGACGGAGAACGATGACGACCGCCGTCGGAGCGATGATGACAATCGTTTTCGACAACGGCGAATCGACACTGTAGCGTGTGTCCGGTCCTAAATGAAAATCATTGCCGAAAGGGTCGTGGTGTCCATCTCCGCACAAGCATCCGCAGGCCACCGCGATCGCCGCACTCCGGTCGTGGTGGTCGCCGGTCTGCACGGTGACCCGGCCGCAACCGCCGGTCTCGTCGCCGGTGCCCTCGGCGCGGCCGACGGCACCGTGGTCGTCCGGCACGATCTCACCGAACTCCGCCAAGGGGTGGTCCGTCGTACCGTGCACGCCGCCGGGAAAACCTCCGAATCGGTGCACGAACTCGCCCACGGCTGTGTGTCGTGCACGCTGAAGGCGGATCTGCTGCCGCTGCTGTGCACCTTGGCCGCGCGCGACTCGGTGGACCGCATCGTGCTCGACCTGGATCCCGCCTTCGAGGCCGAGGCGGTCTGCGCCGGGATCGCCGAGATACCGGTCGCGGGAATCGTCGGCCGGGTGGACGGGCCGGCGGCCCGCGATGTGTATGTGGCCGCGGTGGTGACCGCGATCGATGTGCGCACCTGGCCGGCCGCCGCGACGGGTGACGCGACGCTCGAGGAGCTCGGCTGGGCCTGGGCCGAGGACGACCGTACCGTCGCCCAACTCGCCGTGGGGCAGGTCGATTTCGCCGATGCGCTCGTGGTGGCGGGCGGTGCGGATGTGGACCCGGTGGAACACGCCCGATTGAGCGCCGTACTTTCGCGCCTGGCCCCCTCGGCGCCGGTGCTCTGGCCCGAATCGGCTGCCGCGATCACGCCCGCCGCGATGGACGCGCTGCTGAGCCTTGTTCCGCCGGAATCGCGCCGCGGCCGGAGCTTCGACGCGCACGCCCCGCTGCTGCGCGGCCGGCCACCACTGGGGCCGGAACACGGGGTGGAGTTGGTGGAGTTCGCCGCGCGGCGGCCCTTCCACCCGGAACGGCTGCACGGTGCCCTGGACATGCTCTTCGACGGTGTAGTGACCGCCCGCGGCCGGATCTGGCTGGCCACACAACCGGATGAAGTGGTGTGGCTGGAATCTGCCGGTGGCGGTCTCCGGATCGGTGGGGCGGGGCAGTGGCTGGCGGCTATGCCGGCCGGCGAGCGCGCCACCGTCGATCCGGAACGACTGGCCATGGCCGGGATGCGCTGGGATGAGCGATTCGGCGACCGCGATATCTCGCTGGTGATCCTGGTGCACGACGCCGACCCGAACGAGATCCGGGAGGCGCTGCACTGGGCGCTGGTGGACGATGCCGAACTTTTGCAGGTCGAACGGGCCCCGCAACTGGTTGCCCAGTGGCCGGACCCGTTCGGTGAATGGCATACCGACCCCTGTGCGCCGGACGAGCCCAGCCCCACCGCCGCCGGTGAGGGGCGGGGAACCGAGACGGGCGAACGTGCCCGGAAGGAGAAATGATGAAACCGGGAATCCACCCCGACTACCGGCCGGTCGTCTTCGAGGACGCGAGTACCGGCACACAGTTCCTCACCCGGTCCACGGCCGGCGCGGACCGGTCGATCACCTGGTCGGACGGCAACACCTATCCGCTGCTGGTCGTCGATGTGACCGCGGATTCGCATCCCTTCTGGACCGGGGCGAACCGCCTGCTGGATACCCAGGGCCGGGTGGAGAAATTCGAGCGCAAGTACGGCAAGCGCGGCGCGCGGGCCCGGAAGGAGAGCTGAGATGGCGGTTCCGAAGCGGCGGATGTCGCGGTCGAATACGCGTAGCCGGCGGGCGAATTGGAAGGCGACGGCACCGGACCTGGTTCCGGTGACCGTGGGTGGCGTCGTCCATCGGGTCCCGCGCCGGTTGGTTGCGGCGGTGCGGCGGGGAGTGATCGATCCGGGCGAGCTGAAACGCCGCTGATCTGTCATGCCCCCTAGATATGAATCCGCCTCCGCAACAGGTCTATCCGGCGCTTTCCGGCGGCGAAAAGTGCGGTCCGGGCAATCGTCCGGCTAGCGGTTGAATATGCTCTACCAGCTAATTTCGCTTGCTGGCCGATAGCCGACCGAGGGACTGCTGGATACCGCGATTACGGACCCCGACACCGCGAACAGCGGAAAAACTTGCCGGAGGTGCTGATTCCGGGACCCGTTCCCGTTATCCTCATGCGTGAGGGCGGGTCTCCCAGAAATGGGAGACCCGCTCATCGCCACTTCAGGGGGTCTTCCGCACAGTTTCCGGCAATTCTTTTCGTGCCGGTTCACATTCCGTCGTCAGGGCATGTGCCAGCTCGTCCACCTGCCGGATCAGCGCCAGCGTCAACGCGGCGGGCAGCAGGAGCAGCGATACGGGCCACGGCAGCTGTATCCGATCGGGCTCGCCCGTCCCGTCCACGAGATCGGCGATGGTGGCTTCCATTTCGCTGATTTCGACCCGCAGCTCCGTTACCTCCGCGCGGAGCGCGCGCACCTGTGCCCACAACTCCCGCAGCAGTGTGTCCTGCTCCCCGGCCACGAGTTCTGTCTCCACCGTCGATCAGCGAGCGGGCTCGGGCAGCGGCCGTGCGCGTTGCGCGAGCGCGGCTGCCGCGGACGGCCGCAGTTCGCGACCGGGGCCGTCGGGTCCGGTGCCGTCGCCCGGGTTGCCCCCCGCGTGCCCGTCATCCGGCGTGGTGGCCGAGTTCTCGGGGTTCTTCCGGGCCGGGGCGGGTTGTTCGTCGCGGCGCTCCGGCGCCACCAGAACCGCGGTGATCGGTACGGCCAGCGACAGCAGCCCGATGACCAGCATCGGGAAGGCGTAACCGAACAACTCCATGCCCTGGGCCGGCTGCGCCTCGGGGTCCGGCCGGAATTCCAGGCTCGCGATACCGGTGAAGTAGAACACCGCCACCCCGGCCGCGAACATCACGATCGACCCCACCCGGGCGGCCGGGAAACGGAAACGCTGGAAGAGCCAGACACACAGCGATGAGGCGAGTACCGCGATCACCACCGCGATCACGTACAGCCAGACGGTGATCGACACCGAACCCTGGATAGCGGTCGAGGACAACTGCAACCACAGCATGATCCCGAAGCCGACGCCGATGGCCCCGGCCGCGCTCCCCATCCGCTTCACATCGAATTCGCGACCCGCCAGCAGCAATCCGGTGAATACCGCGGCGATGGCGAAAACCAGGGAAAGCGTGAGCTCGGAGATGTCGTAGCGCAGGACCGTACCGGGAACGGAAACACCCAGCAGGGACACCGTGCTGGCCAGCCATACCCCGACCCCGCCGATCGAGACGGCGGCGGCGGCGATCCAGATCGGCCGGAACCGCACCGAACGGCGGCCGTTGATCGCGCACGCCAATCCGACGAACATGCCGACGGCGGAGACCAGTGCGGTCAGCAGAGTGAGCCAGTAGCCCATGGTGAACAGCTCGACGGTCGCGACCGTCTCCGCGGCCAGCAGGTCAACCATGCCGGGCGACTCCCTCGTACTCCTGTGCCTTCAACCGGTTGATCGCGTACTCGGTGACGGCCGCCAGCGCTTGGCGGACCTCTTTGGCATCGCGGGCATCGATATCGACGATCGGCACCCCCTCGCGGACCGACAGCGCCTCCCGCAGTTCGGCCATGGCGAACCGCGGCGCGTTCGGGAAACGGTTCACCGCGATGAGGAACGGCAGGTTGCGCGCCTCGAAGAAATCGACCGCGGCGAAACTGTCCTCCAGCCGGCGGGTATCGATCAGGACCACCGCGCCGATCGCGCCGCGGATCAGGTCGTCCCACATGAACCAGAATCGGCGCTGGCCCGGCGTACCGAACAGGTACAGCGTCAGGTTGCCGGGCAGGATGATCCGCCCGAAATCCATGGCGACGGTGGTGGTCTGTTTATCCGGGGTATCGTCCAGATTGTCGACGCCGTCGGAGAAGCTGGTGACCATCGCCTCGGTGCGCAGCGGCACGATCTCCGATACTGCGCCGACGAATGTGGTCTTCCCCGCGCCGAAGCCGCCCGCGACCACGATCTTGGTCGACGCGACGCGGGTATCGGATCCCGCCGCGGCACCACCCTCGGTCTTGCTATAGGGCTCGGAGTCCACGCAATGTCCTCTCCATCAGCGACCGGCGCTCGTCGTAGCTCGCCTGCTCGGTCAAAGTCGAATGCACTCGCAGGTTGCCGTCCACGACGAGATCACCGATGACGACGCGGACCATACCGAGCGGGCGATCGAGATGGGCGGCGATTTCGGCGACCGACAGCTGGTGGGTACCGAGCCGAAGGATTTCGGCCCGGATATCACCGGACGGCCAATCGAATTGTGCATGATAGGAGATGGTTTCGATAACCGCCTCCATCGGCAGATCGACCGCCGGTTGGGTGCGGCCCGAGGTCAGGGCATACGGCCGGACCCGTCCGGCCCGCCGCGGGGTACTCGGGGCCGGTTCCGGGCGGAACCGGTAGGCACCGGTGTTGAACTGCGCGGATGCGGGATCGCTCTGCTGGGCTCCCGGCCCGAAATTATGGGCACCGGGCCCGTACTCGGGCCCGCCGGTATTGAAGTTGGGCGTCGGTTGGCCGAATTGGGACATGGTGCTCAGACGGTTGATCGGGCGGTCGCGCTGACCACCGAGCCGACGCGGTCCACAAGGAGTGCCATTTCGTAGCCGATCCGGCCGATATCGTGCTGTTTGTTGGCCAGCACGGCGATATGGGACCCGTTGCCGACACTCATCACCAGCAGGTAGCCGCGCTGCATCTCGACGATCGACTGCATCACCTTGCCGCCGTCGAACAACTGGGCGGCACCGGTGGACAGGCTGGCCAGACCGGCGGTGACCGCGGCCAGCTGTTCGGCCCGGTCGGCCGGCAGATGCGGGCTGACCGCCTGCAGCAGCCCGTCCGCGGAGACCAGGACGGCGTGGGAGACACCCGGGACGTCCCGGGTGAATCTGGCGACCAGCCAGTTCAGGTTCTCATCGGTGTCCGTGCTGCCGTTCGAGGTGGTCATGCAAGCCCTCCGTCATTGTGCTGTGCGTCGACCCGCCCACTGCGGACGCCGCTCAGATGTCTGGTCAGATTGCTCCGGATCTCCTCCGGATTCCGCGGGGCCTCGTCTTCGACGGGGGCGAGCCCGCCGGGCACGAGCTGCGCGCCCGGCCGGCGGATCGGGAGCCCGTTGGCGGTGGTGGAATCCGAACTGGGGCGGGCCGCATCCTCGGCGGCCAGCCAGCCGGCATCGGCCGGCGACGTCCAGTCCTGGCGCGGCTCGTCCTGTGTGGACGCCGGCTCCACCAGCCACTCCGACACCATGCGCTGGTAGATCGGGGTGGGCGTGGCGGCGCCGACGGGCTGTAGCCGGGTGGATGTGGCCGGGCCGGCGGATGCTTCGTCGAGGCGTTGTCCGGCGCGGCCGAACGGATCCTCGCGTTCCATACCCGGGCGGCGGATCGGCAACCCCGAGCGGGAGGTTATCGATACCGGAGCGTCCCGCGCCGGTTCCGGACCGGTGTACGCGGAGTCGACCGGAGCCGGGAACGATTGGGTCTGATGGGTTTCCGACCACAACCCGGTCGGTGTCTCGTCGGGTTCTGGCTCCTCGACAGGGTCGAACGCCGAGAACGTATCCCGCGTGCCGTTCGCGCCGGGCCGGCCGTTACCCGCACCTGTCATCGGCGGGAAATCCGTGGCCGGCCGCCGCTGGGGCAGGCCGGAGGCGGTCGTGCCGAGCCCCGAGGCGCTGTTTGCGGCCCCCGAGGCGGTGGGCACCGGAGTCAGCGGCGGCGCCGGGTCCGGCCGCGACGGCCAGGACTCGCTCTGCGGCAGGCTGGGTACCGGCATCAGCTGTCGCGGCTGGGGCTGCGCCGGCAGCGCGGGGGAAGAGTGCAGCTGCGGCGGTTGCGGTGGCAGCTGGGGTGGGGAGCCGAGGGAGAAATCCGGGGTGAGGGTGGTGGAGTTGTCCGGGCCGGTGTCGGGCGAGACCAGCAGGCCCGGTAGATGCAGGCTGGCGGTGATCCCCGGCTGCTGGGCCATGGTCGAGGTACGGCGCAGGCCGACCGTGATCTGATGGCGTTTGGCCAGCCGGCCGACGACGAACAGGCCCATCCGGCGCGCGGTTTCGACATTGATCTCACCGCCGGAGGCCAGCCGGGCGTTGGCCGCGTGCAGGTCCTCGGTGGCCATTCCCAGACCGCGGTCGGTGATCTCGATCAGGTATCCGCCGTCCACCGCGCGCGAAACCGTCACGGCCACCGGAGTGTTGGGTGGTGAGTAGCGCAGCGCGTTATCGATGACCTCCGCGAGCAGATGTTCGATATCGACAGCCGGCTCACCGGCCACGACCCCGTCGGGGACATGACCGATCTCGACCCGCTGATAGTCCTCGACCTGAGATACCGCACTCCACAGCATATCCGAGAGCGGGACGGGCTCGAGCTGACCGCGGCGCAACGCGGTGCCGGCCAGCACGAGCAGGTTGTCGCCGTTACGTCGCATCCGGGTGGCGAGATGGTCGAGCCGGAACAGGTTCTGCAGCCTTCCGGGATTCTCCTCGTCGTGTTCCAGTTCCTCGATGATCCCGAGCTGCTGTTCGACCAGCGATTGGCTGCGCCGGGACAGGGTTTCGAACATATTGCCGATCTGGACCCGGAGACGGGCCTGGTCGGCGGCGAGGTTGAGCGCCTGCTGGTGCATTTCGTCGACCGCGCGGGCCAGCTGGCCGATCTCCTCGGTGCCCTGGACACCGACCGGTTCGATGTCCGGGGTCTCGGCGCCGCCGCGCACCTGCTCGAGTTCCTCGGGCAGCCGGACATGGGCCACCTCCAGGGCGTCACGACGCAACCGGCGCACCGGTATGACCAGGGTCCGGGCCACGGCCAGCGCCAGGGTCAGGCCGCCGAGCAGCGCCCCGATCAGCAACGCGGTTTCGCGTAGCGCGATGTTCTGGGCGGAGATGGTGGCGTGGTGCAGCGCGCCGGTGATGGTCGCGGACAGCTGTTCTGTCGTGGCGTCATAGCCCTGCAGACTGGCGTCCAGGGAATCGCGCGCGGCCGGATCGTTCAGTGCGCCCTGGGTGCCCTGGCTGAAGATGGCCAGCCGGGTCTGGACCGCGTCCAGCAGCGGCCGGATACCGCCGGCCGTATCCGGCAGGAACTGGCCGTACTGCTGGATCATGGTCAGCTCCGCGCCACCGGAGGTGAGGACGCGGGCGCGCAGCGCCGGGTTGTCCACGGCGCTGGGCGAACTGATCACCAGGCGCTGGGCGGTGAGCGAGCGCCGCGCCGCCTGGACGGCGCTCAGCTGCAGGAAGTAGCGCTGGACGGAGAGGTTGTCGACGGTGGGCGATTGCGCCAGCGCGTTACCGACCCGTACCGAGATCTCGTCGGCCTGGTCGCCGAGCATGGCGGGCGAGCCGTTGCCGATACCGCTGCGCATGGTGGAGCCGAGGGTGAGTGCCGAGGACAGTTCGCGGGAGACCGCCGGTGAGATGGCGTTGCTGTCCATCGCGCGTTCGAGGACCTGGTGGGCCGAATCGAACCGGGAGAGCGCCGCCGTGGTCCGGGACTCGGTATCGGAACCCCGCGCGGTGGCCGTCACCGCCAGGTTTTCGGCCGCGGCGTTGTAATCGACGATCGGCTGGATGACGCGGGACTGTTCGGTCGCGGCTTCGAGCTGCTCCAGGGTGCGCAGCTCGTTGTTGATCCGTAGCACCGCGAACAGGGTGGCCAGGACGACCGGCAACACCAGGACGATACCGACCTTGCGGGTGACCGACCAGTTGGACAGGCTGAATTGCCACGGTCGCGGGGTTTCCATCCGCCTCTGTCGCCTCCGCATCACGATCGACCTCATTTGGTGCGTGGCCGTTTCAGTTATGGTTGAATGTCACACCGAACCGACCAGAGGTCTAGTTTTTCCCGCTCGGAACATACCGTGCATGTTAGCCCTGGGCAATCGGGACGTTCAGCCGGTTATACCGCGAATAAAGCGGATGACGAACGGGTTTCGTGACATATCACAGATCGGTAATGACCGGCCCGGCAATCGGATGTATTCCCAGGTCGGCGCCGCGGCGCGCGAGCCGGCCGGGCCCTCTCAGTAGCCTCTCAGTCGCTGCGGTCAAACTGGTGCAATGCGCATTCTGGTGGTCGACGACGATCGTGCGGTGCGGGAATCGCTGCGCCGTTCACTGACCTTCAACGGCTACACGGTCGATCTGGCGGTAGACGGTATCGACGCCTTGGAGAAGGCGACCGCCGATCGGCCCGACGCCCTGGTGCTCGACGTCATGATGCCCAGACTGGACGGCCTGGAAGTCTGCCGCCGGTTACGCAGTACCGGCGACGACCTGCCGATACTGGTACTCACCGCCCGCGATTCGGTATCCGAACGGGTCGCCGGCCTGGACGCCGGCGCCGACGACTATCTGCCCAAACCGTTCGCGCTCGAAGAACTGCTCGCCCGGCTGCGGGCGCTGCTGCGCCGCCGCACGCCCGATCCCGGGGAGATCTCGGAAACCATGCGGTTCGCCGATCTCTCCCTGGACCCGGTCACCCGGGAGGTCGCGCGCGCAGACCGGTCCATTTCGCTCACCCGTACCGAATTCTCACTGCTGGAAATGCTGATGGCCAATCCGCGCCGGGTACTGACCCGCGGCCGGATCCTCGAGGAGGTATGGGGTTACGACTTCCCGACCTCCGGTAACGCGCTGGAGGTCTATATCGGCTATCTGCGCCGGAAAACCGAGGCAGACGGGGAACCCCGGCTCATCCACACCGTGCGCGGCGTCGGCTACGTGCTGCGCGAAACGCCTCCGTAAGCCCGCGATATGGCACGTACCCCCCGCTCGGCGGCCAAGAAACATACGGTGGCGACGCTCGGCCGGCCCTGGCCGGACGAGCCCCCGCCCATGCGCCCGCCGACCCCGCTGACCCGCACCGTCTCACTGCGGTGGCGGGTCACGCTGCTGGCGGCATCGCTGGTGGCGATCTTCGTGGCGATCACCTCCATCGCGGCCTACGCCATGGTCGCCCGGGCGCTCTACGGTCAGGTCGACGCTCAGCTGCACGCCCGTGCCGCCACCATGATCAGCGGCGATATCGACGATATGGCGTTCCAGTCGCTCGGCCTCGCCACCTTGTTCTCCAACGATATCGGTGTCGCGCTGATCTATCCGGTGCCACCGTCGGAGGTGGAGAAACCGGCGAGCATCCCCGTGTACATGCCGCCGCAGCCCACCACACCGCCCATCGGCACCGAAGAGGTCGCGGTGGCACAGGGCAAACGGGAATCGTCGCTGCGCACCTACAACAGCCAGCGGGTGCTGGCCGAGCGGATGGACTCCGGGGTCACCCTGGTCATCTCGCAGCGGCTCGAACCCACCCGCGAGGTACTGGACCGGCTGGCCTGGCTGCTGTTCGCCGTCGGCGCCTGCGGGGTCGTGCTCGCGGCCGGTGCCGGCACCACCGTCGGCCGCACCGGGTTGCGCCCGATCGCGCGCCTCACCGCCGCGACCGAGCGAATCGCGCGCACCGACGACCTGACCCCCATCCCGGTCACCGGCGACGACGAACTCGCCCGGCTGACCGAGAGTTTCAACACCATGCTGCGGGCGCTCGCCGAATCCCGGGACCGGCAGCGCCGGTTGGTCGCCGACGCCGGTCACGAACTGCGGACCCCGCTGACCTCGTTGCGCACCAATACGGAATTGCTGATCGCCTCGAGTCGCCCCGATGCCCCGGCGATACCCGAGGAAGATATGGCCGAACTGCGTTCGGATGTGGTGGCGCAGATCGAGGAACTGTCGAACCTGGTGGGCGATCTGGTGGACCTGGCCCGCGAGGACGCACCGGAAACGGTGTACGAGCGGGTCGATCTCGGCGAGGTCACCGAACGCGCCCTGGAACGGGTCCGCCGCCGCGGTGCCGTGGCCTTCGACGCCGAACTGCGGCCCTGGTTCGTCTACGGCCACGAAGCCGCCCTGGAACGGGCGATTCTCAATGTGCTCGACAATGCGGCGAAATGGAGCCCACCCGGTGAACTGGTCCGGGTGCGGATGGCCGAAACAGGACGCGGCCTGCTGGAACTATCGGTCGCCGACGCCGGCCCGGGGATACCCCCCGCCGAACGCGAACTGGTCTTCGAGCGCTTCTACCGGACAACGGCGTCCCGGTCCATGCCCGGTTCGGGACTGGGCCTGGCCATTGTGAAACAGGTCGTCACCAAACACGGCGGCACGATCGCCATCGACACCTCCGATCGCGGCGGTGCGATGATCCGGATCGTATTACCCGGTCAGAGCCAGTGACCTGTCTGTCTCCGACCGACCGGATCTCTGCCCCACTCTGGGGCACGCCCCGAAACCCACGCAACCAACCTGGGGCACTCCCCGAACCCCAACGCAACCAACCTGCGACACGCCCCGAACCCCAACGCAACCAACGGCGCAGCCGAGTCTTACGAGGCCCTGAAAGGTTTTGGCCCGTCCCTGCTGTCAGTGCTCGATGCGATGCGGCGCAGCCGCGAGTGTCGAGTGCTGACAGCAGGGACCAAGGTGGGCCAAAACCCGCGCCGACGAAGTCGGCGCAAAAAAATACAGCACTCTCAGATCGTTCTCAGTCGTGTTCGGCACCCTGGACAGGGAATATGAGCAGAATAGAGAGACTATGACCGAGGATTTCACCAATCGGCCGGACCGGCCGGAAGAAGGACCGGTGCCGCCCTCGCATTCGCATCCCCAGCCGGGTGCGGCTCATGACCCCGGCGTCCCCGCGCCGCCGGGGCAGGCCGGCGGCGACCGGTATCCGGGCGGGCAGCCGTTTCCGGGTCCACAGCCCGGCGATACGGCCGCATACCCGGCGATGGGCCACCCGTACGGGGGCCCGCCGCCGCCCGGGGGGCCGCCGCCCGGCGATATCGGGCAGTTCTATGCCGGCCCGCCGCCCGCGCCGCGGAAGAGTTCGCTGCGTACCGGGCTGGTGGCCGGGGGGATCGCGCTGGCACTGGTCAGCGGTGGCGTCGGCGGTGTGGTCGGCGCCCTGGTCACCGATTCCGGTAGCCGGCCGGTAGCGACCAATGCGCTCGATGCGCCGGTGCCCAAGGTCAAGGATGCCGCGAACGCGCCGGCGGGTTCGGTGCAGGCGGTCGCGCAGGAGGTCACTCCGTCCGTAGTGATGATCGAGGTGGCGAGCAACCGCGGGCAGGGTGAGGGCTCCGGGGTCGTGCTGTCCTCGGACGGGCTGATCCTGACCAACAACCACGTCGCGGCCGGCGGTGGCGCCGGGGGCGATATGCGGGTGACCTTCGCCGACGGCAGTACCGCCCCGGCGACCCTGGTCGGTGCCGATCCGGTCTCGGATCTGGCGGTGATCCAGGCGCGCGGGAAAACGGATCTGAAACCGGTCGAGCTGGGTAGTTCGGCCGGTCTGCAGGTCGGGCAGCCGGTGGTGGCCATCGGCTCGCCGCTCGGCCTGGCCGGCACCGTCACCACCGGGATCGTTTCGGCGCTCAACCGCCCGGTCTCCACTACCGGTGAAGGTGGCGGCGACCCCACCGTGCCGAATCCGGTGATCGACGCCATCCAGACCGATGCCGCGATCAACCCCGGTAACTCCGGCGGCGCGCTGGTCGACAGCCAGGGGCGGCTGATCGGTATCAACACCGCGATCGCCAGCCTGGGTTCGTCGGGTGCGGCCGGTCAGCAGAGCGGTTCGATCGGCCTCGGGTTCGCGATTCCGGTGGATCAGGCGCGTCGGGTCGCCGATGAGCTGATCAAGACCGGCCACGCCACGTACGCTCAGATCGGGATGACCGTGCAACGCGACGAATCCATTCACGGAGCGCGGGTTCTCGAGGTCACCCCGAACGGCCCGGCGGCGCAGGCCCGGATTCCGGCGGGCTCGATCGTGACCAGGTTCGACGACCGCACGATCGATTCCGGGGACGCCCTGGTGGCCGCGGTGCGATCGAAACAGCCCGGGGACAAAGTGCAAGTGACGTACACGGATCGGCAGGGCGGTGGTTCGGAGACGGTCGAGGTGACCCTCGCCGCCGCCGCGGTGGAAGGAGCACGGTGATGCAGTTGGTGACCGGGGGCGGCCACGCCGCGACCGATATCGGCGCTACGGTGAGCGGTATGGAAATCGATGCTCCTGTGGCGGGGCGCGCACTGGTGGTGGTCGTCGACGATCGAACGGCGCACGGCGGCGAGGATTCGCTGGGGCCGTTGGTCACCGAACTGCTGACCGAGGCGGGGTTCCTGGTCGATGCGTCCGTTTCGGTGGAGGCCGACGAGGTGGCGATCCGGAACGCCTTGAACACCGCGGTGATCGGCGGTGTGGATATCGTGATCTCGGTCGGTGGTACCGGGATGTCGCCGCGTGATGTCACGCCCGAGGCGACGGCCGAGGTTCTCGACCGGGACCTGCCCGGGATCAGCGAGGCGCTGCGCGCATCCGGCCGGGTGGCGGGGTCGCTGGACGCCGGTCTATCCCGCGGCCTGGCCGGTATTTCGGGTAGCACCCTGGTGGTGAACCTGCCGGGTACACGGGCCGCCGTCCGCGACGGTATGGCCACCCTGGGCCCGTTGGCGAGTCGCGTCATCGGCGAGCTGTCCGGTCTGCTGGAGTGAGCCGGGGCGTGCGGTATGAGTGAGGGTGCGAACCCCGAGGTCCCCCGCCGGGTGCGACGCCGGGCGGGGGATCTCGCACGTGTGGACCGGGTTTTCGGTGAGGTGCTGCCGAGTACCACGCGCGATGAACGGGACGACGGTTCGTCAACGGACCGCGACGGCGACGACTGGTTGCGTTCGCAGGTTCCGCCGCATCACGGGGACGCGGGCTGAGTCGCAAAAGGCTTGGTGCTTAACGCTTTCCGTTCGAATACGGCATGAGTTCGCTATCTCGAGGGGGTAACGGGGTGGGTTTTCGGGCCAATTGTCCAGAACTGGGCTCGAGAGGATTTTGACGACGCGTGTCCGGGTGGCGCGCGTCTTTTCTTTCTTCCATACGCCGGTGGGTCGATCTGTTTACGGATTTTTATCGTTTCGGCGTGGTGGGGCGGCATTTCTGCTACAGGTAGTGACCTGCACGTGCACGCGCCGCTATACGTATATGTGAAATAGATCACATCAACGTATAGCGAAAAGAAGCTTTGTCCAATCTGTTATCGACCGCTTAATCTCGGTGCGTCGACCGCCGCAAAGGCGGTCCGGCGGGCTTGCAATACGGGGTCAGCCGGTCGCTTTCGTGTGCATTGTCTGTTTTTGGGCGTTGCACCGAAATAACAACGGGTCACCTGTAGGTAACAAACGAGCGAAACACTGGTCGGAGCCGGAGAGCGGTGTGTCCGAGCTCGAAGGCCTGCTGTTTGTCCGAATGATGAGGGGAAATATGAGCGAGAACCGCACCGACGGGGTACGTAGTGGCGCCAGGATCGCGGGTATCGGTGCCGCGGCCGCTGTCGCCGTAGGCCTTCTGTCGGTGGGCGCTGCCAACGCCGATACCTTCGTGCCGCTACCGGACGGCCAGAAAGCCGGCCCGGGTGTCACCATCTCCCGCACCGGTGAGCATGCCGTTATTTCGCCCTCCATGGCCGCCAACGGCGCGGGCCGGGTCGTGTGGGTGTCCGGTAACGCGATCGCCGACGTCACGGTGACCCCTGAGGGTGAACCGGGTCCGAACAACGGGCCGACCGGTGAAGACGGCACCAACAATTCGTCCACCCACGGGGCTTCGCAGCTCAACACCGGTTATATCGTCGGCTGCCAGGTCAGCATCGGCGACGAGGCGATCGGCCTGGGCGGATCTCTCGGTTTGAGCCTCGACGGCGGAAACGTCGGCGGTTCGGTCGGATTGGAGGTGGGTCCGGGCGAGGTGAAGTTCGTCCAGATCGACTACAAGGACATCACCAAGCCCGGCAAGTACTCCGTCGAGTACCAGGACGCCGAAATCGAGATCCAGGGTTGCGCGGGTTACGCGCAGGCGCGGTCGTACACGGTGGTCGAGATCATCGGCGACCACTACTCGAAGACGACCCTGTACGGCCAGCCGTTCAGCATCGGCTGAACCGCCCGGTCCGTCCCGTCGTATCGAAACGAACCTCGTCTCGCGTCGATTCGCGAGCTTTCCCCTCGAAGGGTCCAACCATGATCAACCGAAAGAATATGGCGCGCTTGGCCGGTGTCGGTGCCGCCGCCACTCTCGCCATGGGTCTGTTCTCGACCGGAGCGGCCAATGCCGATACGTTCATTCCGCTGCCCGGCGGTGAACTCGTCAAAACGCTGTCCGACGGCACGGTGGTGACCGTGCGCATGGTCGGTGAATCGGCCACCATCAGCCCGTCGATGGGTGCTACCCCGGTGCATCGCAACGCCTGGGTCTCCGGTAGCGCGCAGGTCGAGATCGCCGGCGGCGAAGACGTAGGCGGCAAGATCTACCCCGGTTATGTCGTCGGCTGCCAGGTCAACATCGCCGGCGGCGGTGCCGAGGGCGGCGCCAGTGCCGATGTGGATACGGAAGGAAATGTCAGCCCGAGCGCCGAAACCGGCGCGAACCTGACCGTCGGCCCCGGCCAGGCGAAATCGTTCTACGTCCTCGATATCGAGAAGCCGGACGACTACGGCAGCGAGGATCACGCCACCAACAACAGCTTCGGCGGCAACACGGGTTCGGTGACCTGGTCCGACCAGACCATCGGCCTCAACGGCTGCGGCGGCTACGCGCAGGCGCGGTCGTTCATCAGCGTCGAGGTGGAAACCGAGAACGTGATCAGCTACGTGACCCTGTGGGGTCAGCCGTTCAGCCTCGGCTGACAACCGATCGAACGGTAGTACCGGCACGGAAACAGGCCCGCCGCAGCAGCGGCGGGCCTGTCTCGTGCCCGGCAGGCCGGCTATCCGCTGCCGGGCGGTTTCCCCAGCGCCCGTCACCTTCTGGTTACCTGCGAATCATCCGGATGCCACACCGAATCGGTGGCGCGGTAGCCGAGTGTTCACCGGCTGTGTGGTTTCGGGTTCATCTAGTGGCTACAGCCGTAACCCAAGCTCTATGGAGCCTGTTCTCGGGCCGCCCCGGCGTCGATCGCTGCGAAGCCGGGTGTCGCTGTAAAACCTTGATGAGGGGAAATATGAGCAAGAACCGCACCACCGGTCTGCGCCACGGCGCGCGCGCCCTGGGCGTGGGCGCTGTCGCCGCTGTGGCCATGGGTCTGTTCTCCACCGGTGCCGCCCACGCGGACACCTTCGTTCCGCTGCCGGACGGTGAGAAACTGGGCCCCGGTGTCAAGATCAACCGCACTCACGAGAGCGCGCTCGTCTCGCCGTCGATGGCCGCCAACGGTGCGGGCCGGACCGTGTGGGTCTCGGGCAACGCCACCGCCGACGTCTCGGTCACGCCCGAAGGCGAAGCCGGCCCGAACAATGGCCCGACCAATGAGGACGGCACCAACAACTCCTCCACCCACGGAGCTTCGCAGCTCAACACCGGCTACATCGTCGGCTGCCAGGTGAGCATCGGTGAAGACGCGATCGGTCTGGGCGGATCCCTCGGTCTCACCCTGGACGGCGGCAGCCTCGGCGGCTCGACCAGCGTGGAGCTGGGCCCGGGTGAGGTCAAGTTCGTCCAGATCGACTACAAGGACATCGAGAAGCCCGGCGTCTACTCCGTCGAATACCAGGATGTGGAGATGGAGATCCAGGGCTGCGCCGGCTATGCGCAGGCCCGCGCCTACACCGTGGTCGAGATCATCGGTGACCACTACTCCAAGACCACCCTCTACGGGCAGCCGTTCAGCATCGGCTGACGCGCTGACACCGGTCGAATTCACCCCACCAACTCTCGCTGTAGCGAATTCAACCCCAGAGGGGCAGATACACATGTTCACCCGTAAGAATCTGGCGCGCCTCGCCGGTGTCGGCGCGGCCGCCTCGGTCGCGCTGGGCCTGTTCTCCACCGGCGCCGCCAACGCCGACACCTTCATTCCGCTGCCCGGCGGCGAAATCGTCAAAACCCTCTCCGACGGCACCGTGGTGACGGTCCGCATGGTCGGCGAATCCGCCAACATCAGCCCGTCCATGGGTTCCACCCCGGTGCACCGCAACGCCTGGGTGTCCGGTAGCGCCCAGGTCGAGATCTCCGGCGGCGGTGAGGACGTGGGCGGCAAGATCTACCCCGGCTACGTCGTGGGCTGCCAGGTCAACATCGACGGCGGTGGAGCCGAAGGCGGCGCCGACGCCGAAGTCGATTCCGAAGGCAATGTCACCCCCTCGGGCGAGGTCGGCGGCAACCTGACGCTGGGCCCCGGCCAGGCTGATTCCTTCTACGTGCTCGATATCGAGAAGCCGGACGACTACGGCAACGAGGACCACTCGACCAACAATGGCTTCGATGGCAACAGCGGTTCGGTCACCTGGTCCGATACCACCATCGGCCTGAACGGCTGCGGCGGCTACGCGCAGGCTCGGTCCTTCGTCAAGGTCAAGGTCGAGACCGATAACGTCATGTCCGTCGTGACGCTGTGGGGCCAGCCGTTCAGCCTCGGCTGATAGGCCATGCCTCGTATCCCGGCCAGGGCAGCCCGCACCGGCCGGATCGGCTTCCTGGAGGGCCCCTCGCGCAACTGCGCGGCGGGCCCTTTTCGGGTGTCAATGCCTTTTCGGGGGTCAATGGAAGATCACCGTGAGCGCGCTGTTCAGCGAGGCCGCGGCGACGGCGGCCGCGCGCCGCGAATCGAGGGCCACCAGCACCACCGGCTCGGCGCGGCCCGCGCCCGGTTCGGCAGCGGGCTGCGGAACCAGCACCACCGCGGCATCCTCGGCCAGTATCGCGGCCAGCGCCGGGTCCGTGGTGTCGGCGGCGACGACGTCCACTCGGTCACCGGCGCGCAGGATTTCGGTGATGGCGGAATCGGCGAGCCGTATGGGCACAATCCGGGCATCTCGGGAACCGGTCGCCACCTCGGCCAGGCGCGGACCGACGATCCGGACATCGGTCAGTACCTCGCCGGGACGGAGGGCTGCGGTGAGGACCCCACCTGTCAACGCGGCCGGATCGGTCTCGGCGCCACCGGGCGCTACGCCGGGCGGCAGCCGTGCGAGCCGGAGGTCCGCGGGCGCCAGCACATGGCCGGGAGCGAGATCACGGGCGGCCACCACCACGGAGACACGGGCGCGTTCGGGATCCTCGCGGAGGAAGAGTATTGCGGCCGCTACGACGCACAGACCGGCGAGGATTCGCCGTAACAGCACCACATCCGCCCACGGCGGCCGGTTGTCGAACGCGTCCCGCCAGGTTTCCCCGGATCCGAGGCGACCGCGGGTGCGGGTTGCGGAGGGTGGGCGTAGACGGCTCATAGACCGAGCCTATGGGCGGAAAACCCGCCTCGGCCCGGCCGTGGATTGATTGTGGACAACTTGCGGGCTGTGGATGGATCAGCGCGCGGGCACCGCCCCCGGTGCCGGGTATTCGCTCAGCTGGCGGCGGCGGCCGGTGCCGAGGAAGTGCCGGAGGAACTCGAGGAACCAGAGGAACTCGAGGAACCGGAGGAACCGGAGGAACCGGAGGAGCCGGAGCCGGAATCCGAGGAGCCGGACGAGCTGTCCGATTTCGCCGGATCGCTGGCCGACGATGCCCCGCTGCGACTATCGGTCCGGTAGAAGCCACTGCCCTTGAAGACGATGCCCACCGAATTGAACAGCTTGCGCAGCACCCCGGAGCACTCCGAGCACACCGTGAGCGCGTCATCGGTGAACGACTGGACGATATCGAAGCGGTTGTCGCACTGGGTGCACGCGTATGAATAGGTTGGCACTGGGTCCTCCGCGGTATTCGAGAATTAGCACTCTACAGGCCACAGTGCCAACAGTGCCAATCGCGGATTGATTCCCGCAGGTACGAGGGTGTGCTGAGGGTCTCGGGGGCAATGTGATCTGTCTGGGCCGAGGGCTCGGTGAGCGTGATCTGCACCCCGTGTGTCAGCGGTGTCGCGTCGGATAGCGCGGATGCGTGGATCTAGGCCGGGTCGACCCTGGTCTCGGGGTAGCCGTCTGGTCTCGGGGGGACCATCCGCAAAGGGCGGGGCTGTAATTTTTGAGCCGCTCCGCGGCTCGAGGGTGGGGCCCTTATAGGCCCGGTTCTTCACTCCTGCGCTCCTCCGCTTCGCTCCTCCGCTCCGTCGCTCCAGAACCGGGCGGGCCCCACCCAGGGAGGTTCAGGCGGGGCCTCCTCCGTGGAGGTGGGGCCGTGTGGCGCCGCTGACCTGCTTCTCGGCCGGGCTCGGGTCATGGTCAGCTCTCGGCGCTGCTCCTGATCCTGGGGCGCCGGTGCCGTTCTGTTGGGGGATCGGCCCAGGGAGGGGATCACAGGTGAGGGTTCAGGGGGATCGGCCCAGGGAGAGGATCACAGGTGAGGATCCAGGGGGGTCGGTCCGGCGGTCGGGGTGAGGGCCCAGGGGATGCGGATATCGTGGGGTTCTTCCGGTAGGTGCTCGACTACTTCGTCGTCGCGGACGACCACCATCAGGCGTGCGGTCGGAGTGGCCAGGCCGAGCGTCCGGTCGTAGTATCCGGCGCCCTGGCCGAGTCGTACGCCGCGCCGGTCCACTGCCAGGGCGGGAACCAGGATCAGCTCGGCAGTGGCGACTGCTTCCGGTGACAGCACGGGCCCGTCCGGTTCGAGCAGGCCGTAGCGTGCGGGGCGCAGGGCGTCAGCGCCGGTGTATTCGCCCCAGTACAGCGGACCGGTTTCGCGGGTCACCGGCAGCAGTACCCGGTTCCCGGCCGCCCGCAGTGCCTCGGCGATCGCCACCGATCCGGGTTCCCCACGGACGGGCACATAGGCGCATACCCACCCGGCCGTTTCCAGCCGGCCCGCCGCCGCCGCGAGCGCGGTGGCCTCCGCGGCGCGTACGGAGTCGGGAACCTGCAGGCGCCGGGCACGGATCGTCGCCCGCCAGGCCTGTTTGTCGATCTCCTCGGGCATCCGCACGGCGACAACCCTATGCGCGCAACCGCGCCTGGCGCCGCGCCGCCTGATGCGCCCGGTTCCGAGCCGGCTCATTACGCCCGGTAGCGGCACCGGTTCACCAGAATTCGGCGCCGCCGGCCAGGTCCGGTCTCGCGTGGGCCTCCCCACCCGAGACCGAACGCCCGGCCTTACGCCCGCTGCCGCGCGGACGCACGGGCCGAGCAGCCGAAACCGGGGTGCCGGAGGCGCGCCGATATAGACAGCCGTTTGAACGGAGAGCACCGTGGATAGGGTGTGTATATGACAGCAGAGGCCGCAGTGCAGGGGAACGGGGAAGCGCACCCGTCGAAACCGGAATTCCGGACGGCCGTCGTACCTGCGGCCGGGCTGGGAACCCGATTCCTCCCCGCCACCAAAACCGTTCCCAAGGAACTGCTGCCGGTGGTCGATACCCCGGGCATCGAACTCGTCGCCAGCGAGGCGGCCGGGTCCGGCGCCGAGCGGCTGGTTATCGTGACCTCGCCCGGTAAGGACGGGGTCACCGCGCATTTCGTGGAGGATCTGGTGCTGGAGCACACCCTCGCCGAGCGCGGGAAGTTCCAGCTGCTGGAGAAGGTGCGCAAGGCGCCGGGGCTGCTCGATGTCACCTCCGTCGTGCAGGAGGAACCGCTGGGGCTCGGACATGCGGTGGCCCAGGCCGAAGCGGTGCTGGACCCGGACGAGGAGACCATCGCGGTGCTGTTGCCCGACGATCTGGTCCTGCCGTGCGGGGTGCTGGATGTGATGAACCGGGTCCGGCGTAAACGTGGCGGGTCCGTGCTGTGCGCTATCGACGTCCCCAAGGACCAGGTGAGCGCGTACGGTGTTTTCGATGTGGCGCCGGTGCCCGATGCCGTCAACCCTGACGTGATGCGTGTCAAGGGCATGGTCGAGAAACCGAGCCTGGACGAGGCGCCGTCGACCTACACCGCCGCCGGCCGCTATCTGCTCGACCGCGCGATCTTCGACGCCTTGCGCCGGATCGGCCCGGGCGCCGGTGGGGAACTGCAACTCACCGACGCGATTTCGCTGCTGATCGACGAAGGACATCCGGTGCATGTGGTTGTCCACCGTGGGTCGCGCCACGACCTGGGTAACCCGGGCGGCTATCTTCGTGCTGCGGTGGATTTCGCGCTGGAGCGTGACGAATACGGTCCGGCGCTACGCGAGTGGCTCCAGCACCGGCTGAGTCCGGACTGGGACCCGCAACTCACCGTGGACGAATGAGATCGCCTGCGCCGGCGAGGACATCGGGAAGGGCTGGATGCGCTCTGTCGAGGATCAGCAGATCAAAGTGACGGCCGCGGCCGTCGCGCCGCGACCGGTGCGGGTCGCGATATCCGAGGCCCAGGGGCTGCTGTGCGCCGAGGATGTGGTGACCGAGCGGCCGCTGCCGGGTTTCGACCAGGCCGCGATCGACGGCTACGCCGTGCGCAGTGTGGACGTGGCCTCCGCGGGCGCCGATATCCGCGACGAGGACGGTGAACTGGTCGATCTGACCCTGCCGGTGGTCGGTGAGGTACTCGCCGGTTCGCGCCAGCCCATCCGGCTGCAGCCGCGGCAGACTGTCCGGGTGGCGACCGGGGCGCCGCTGCCCACCCTCGCGGACGCCGTACTGCCGCTGGATTTCACCGACGGCGGCCGGGGACGGCTCAAGGTGTACGAACCGGTGCGGTCCGGCGATTACGTGCGCCGCGCCGGTGACGATGTGCAACCCGGCGATGTGGCTGTCCAGGCCGGCACGATCATCGGGCCCGCCCAGGTGGGGCTGCTGGCCGCGGTGGGGCAGGACAAGGTGCTGGTACATCCGCGGCCGCGGCTCTCGGTGATCTCCATCGGGGAGGAACTGGTCGATATCGACCGGATGCCCGGGCCCGGGCAGGTCTACGACGTGAACTCCTATGCGCTGGCCGCCGCCGCGCGCGATGCGGGCGCGGATGTGAACCGGGTCGGTATCGTCGACGCCGACCCGCGCCGGCTGCGCGATGTGGTCGAGGGTCAGCTGGTGCGTGCCGAGGTCGTGGTGATCGCGGGTGCGGTCGGCGGCTGGGCTTCCGACCAGGTATGTGAGGCGCTGGAAGGTCTCGGCGAACTGGAGATCGCGCGGGTCGCGATGCACCCGGGGTCCGTTCAGGGTTTCGGCCGCCTCGGCCGCGACGAGGTGCCGACCTTTCTGCTGCCGTCGAATCCGGTGGGTGCGCTGGTGGTTTTCGAGGTCATGGTGCGGCCGCTGATCCGGATCGCGCTGGGCCGGCGGCAGCCGATGCGCCGGATCGTGCGTGCCCGCACGATCACCCCGATCCAGTCGATGGCCGGCCGCAAAGGCTATCTGCGGGCTCAGCTGATGCGCGACGAGGCCACCGGTGAGTACCTGGTGCAGCCACTGGGCAACAGCGCGGGCGGCTCGTCGCATCTGCTGGCCGCCATGTCGGAGGCCAACAGCCTGATCGTGGTCGAGCCCGACGACACCGAAATCCGCACCGGTGACAAGGTTCGAGTCGCGTTCCTGGCGCAGCGCGGCTAGAAGTGGAGTCCATGAACGTATTCCGGGCTACGCAGCACCCAGGGTGGCCCGCACATCTGGGCCCGGTGCGGGTGGGGGCCGGTGCGGTCACCTTGCGGCCGGTGCGGTTACGGGATGCCGCGGCGTGGAGCCGGATCCGGTTACGGGATCACGATCATCTGGAACCGTGGGAGCCGACGGGGCGCGGCGCCTGGGAAGCGCGCAATCATGCGTCGAACTGGCCGCCGCTGTGGTCGAGCCTGAAGGCCGAGGCGCGGCGGGGGGCGATGATCCCGCTGGTGATCGAGGTGGACGGTGCGTTCGGCGGCCAGCTCACGGTCGGGAATATCGTGCGCGGCGCACTGCGTTCGGCGTGGATCGGGTACTGGGTCACCCGGGACCTCGGTGGGCGGGGCGTGGCGACCGCGGCCCTGGCACTGGGGCTCGATCACTGTTTCGGCCCGGTCGGGTTGCATCGGGTCGAGGCCACGGTGCGTCCGGAGAATCTGGCCAGTCAGGCCGTGCTGCGCAATGTCGGCTTCCGTGAAGAAGGTTTGCTGCGTAGGTATCTCGATGTGGACGGGGCCTGGCGCGATCATCTGCTGGTCGCCATGACGGCGGAAGAACTGTCCGGCAGGGTGGTCGACCGGCTGGCCCGGGAAGGGCGGTTGACGCTGCGCTGAACCGGCTCCGGGAACCGGCCTGTTCGGTCTCGTGCTGGTGGAAATGTGACTCATGTGGCGTATGTGCACGGCGCGCCTGCCGTGTTGTACCCCTACTCGGAATTAACCTACGGACGTCGGTGGTGCGCCTCGCGCCATCGGCGGGAAGCTCGTACCACGATCTGCGAGACGTGCCCGCGGGGAAGAACTCCGGCGTCGGGACGCACCGGTCATGGCGTGGGCTGCGACGTTGACCATGCGGACGGAGGTGCTGACGACGATGGCGAACTCGATCCTGTGGATCGGCCTGGTCGTAGTGTGGGTCTTCGTCCTGTTCCCTATCCTGGCCGACCGGCATCCGAGAATCCGCCGGACAACGGACACCGCGCTGGCTACGCGGGTACTGCATCGTGGAGATTCCAAAAGGCGCAAGAGAAGTGGGTATGTCCGCAAAAAGCGGTCCGGCCGGTCCTATCGAAAGCGGCACCACGGCAACGATGCGGAGGATCGCATGACCACAACAGCCGAGGAGACCGTCACCGAGGCTGACGAAAAACTACCGCACACCGACCCCGGCGACGAGCCGGCCGATATCGTCGACGATGCCGGCACCCCGGCGGAATCCGAGCATCACCCGGATACCGAAGACGACCGGGAAACGGAGCCCGCCGGCGATACCGCCGCGGAAACCGAACCGCTCGGCGGAGACGTGATGGATACCGCGCCCGCCCGGATTCCGCCGGTCCGCGCCGACAACCGGCGTGCGCCCGCGCCCGAAGAACTCGAGGACGACGGAGATTTCGTGCCCACCCGGCGCGGACGCGGCGGCTACGATCCCGAAGCCGACGCCATCGCGCGCGCCGCGCGCTACACCTTCCGGCAGCGTGCCGTGGTCGCCCTCATTCTCGGTACGGTGCTCTGCGGCGGTCTCGCCGTGGCCATCGGCCCGCTCTTCTGGTGGGGATGCGGCGGTGCGCTGCTGTCGTTGGTCACGTACCTCGGATACCTGCGCAAGCAGGTGCGGATAGAACAGGAGATCCGGCGCCGGCGCAGTGCCCGGCTGGCCGACCGCGCTCGGGACCTCGCCGGTGAGCCCGACGAGACCGAGGAGCTTGCCGCTCCGGCCGCCCGGCCCGGTATGGACCGCGATACCGCCCGCGCCCTGCGCCGGCGCTCCCATCTGCTCGAACCGGATGACGAAGACCCCGCCTTCGAGCATCTGGACGCCTACGACGCCACCATCGCCCGGACGGTGCGTCACCGTGCCAGCGGCGGCGATATCCGGCGCGCCGCGGGGGCGTGAACGGTATCGGGCAACGCCGCCCGGGCTACCGTCGTCGCCGAATAATCGCAGGTCAGCACCTCGATTCGGTGTAATGTAACCCGGTTTGCTAGAGTGGCACAGCGCGGTTCACCGAGCCGCACGGGGCTATAGCGCAGTTGGTAGCGCGTCTCGTTCGCATCGAGAAGGTCGGGAGTTCGATTCTCCCTAGCTCCACAACTAGAAAACCCCCTCTGAGCAGGTAAAAGGCCGGAGGGGGTTTCCCGTTTCAGTGGGCATACACCAGGCCGCTGGGCACAGGTTGGGCGCACTTTCTCGCGCGGCGGGGCCGGCCTGGGTCACCTCGCCACCGGGCCGGGCCCCGATGCAGTGCCGCCCGTGGCGCGAGTCGGCCCGGCCTAGCCTCGCCGGCGGGCCTCGGTTTCGTCGAGCGCGGCGAGGTGGGCACGAACGACCTGTTCGCCCTCGGTCGGGGTCCCGCCCACCGACTCGGTGGCCACGACTGCTTCGGCTTCGGCCTCTTCGGAGGAGAATTTCCCTTCCGCAGTGAAGGCGTACCCCGCGAACTGCGCTCGTAGCCACCGATAGAACTGCTGATCGGTGGCCGGACCGTATTTCTTTTCGAAATACTCGCGCAGGACAGTGAATATGTCCGACTGTGCGCCGGTCAGTATCCGGCGCAGCAGATGCGTCAGTTCGTGCACACCTGTGGTGAAGAACGGACGTTCGGGGTCACCCCGTTTGTCGCCACGTGCGGCCGCGGCCCCCATCTGCGCAGGAGCGGTGACCCACAATTCGTTGAATTCGATGCCCTTCGACGATGTCTGGGCGGATGAGTCCACGGATTGCTGCGCAATAGCGATCTCCGCGACCTCCAGTGTCCGGAAGGCGCTCGTCATATGCCGTATGGAGTCGATGATCTGCTGTACGGTCTCCAGCCCGGCCCCGGGGTTGTCGGCGCCCACCAGCCGGGCTCCGTACTCGGCCCCGAACGTCGCGACCAGCGCCAGTTTCGCCTGTTGCTCCGCCGGGCTCGTCGGGTGGTACTCGGCGATCAGCTGTTGTCGCTGGTGATACTCCGTGGCGGACTGTTCGGCCGCGCTCGTCAACAGCTCGTAGAGGACCTTCTCACCCTGCGTCATGGTCGCAGGGTTGTGCTCCCCGGCCGCGAAGGCACCGGTGATCGCTGACAACGGGTCGAACTCCCCGTCGCGATCGATGCCGTAGGTTCGGAACTGGCTGTCCCGCCATTCGGACATTTCCCGCACGGACGATGCTTGAACATGTTCAGCGAGGGCAAGTTGCGCCGTGTCCTGCGCGCGGAGACCGCCCGCGTTGTTCAGTACATCGCCGAACTCACGCAACAGGAGACCGTATATCGGCCGATCGGCGGGGCCGGCGGTACGCCCGGCCGCCACCATCGACGACCAGGCGCTGCGGAGCACATCGGGGGAGGTGGTGATCGAATCGCTCAGCATGATCGAGCGCGTGTACGGGTAGTTCGCGGTGTCGCCGGCAACGTTGTCGACCTTTGCGAAAATACGCCCGCCGGCTACCGGCCCGATGCCTACCCGGTGCAATTGCACATGCGGGTATTTCGTGAGCAGCTCGTCGATCGCCAACGCGTACTCGCGAGCCGACTCCACCGGTAGACCCGGGAGATCGAACCCGACGACCTCCACGAAATGCCGCCGGTGCAGCTCCGCCGCGACTGCGGCCCCGGTTGCACATTCGGCGAACGACACCGCGTGGGTAGCGGCGGAATCGAGCGCCACCACGAATTCACGCGCAGCGCGGATGATGTCCCGGTTCGCTTCCCGCCGCTGCTGTGGAAAATCCGGGTCCAGGTAGGGCAGCCGCTGCTCCGCGGCGGCGGTGTGCCAATTGCGCTGGAGCCACGCGTTGTGTACTCGGCTGCTCGCGTACTCGAGAAAGTCGTCACCGAAGACATCCACCTCGGCACGCACCCCGTCCAGCACCAGCGGCAATGCGAACTCAGCGTGCAAGATATCCACGGGCCGCGCCCCGCCGGCATCGTCGATCGGGGCACCGGTTTCCTCGGCATCCGCCCGTTCACGCAGCAGGTTCGCCAGGCCGACGATCCGCGCACGCGGTACCTGCGCGATATCACCCAGCACGGGTTCGGCTCCCGTCGCCGATCCGGGGTCCACCGTCCCGCCTGTGTCGTCGGCAATGGCATCGGATTCCGTGCTGCGGGCACCGGGGCCGGCCGCCGGCGGCCCGGCATCGCGGGGGGAGCTCTGCGTTTGCTCGAGGTCGATGGCGACGGGGTCGCTGCCGTTTCGGCCTTCGCGCGCTGGGCCGAGCCCGTCCGGCTGCGGTATCCAAGCGGCGGCCAGGACCAGACCGTCGCGGACCCGCCAGCGGCCGCCGACCGGTTCTGCCGGAAGTCCGAACTCCTGGGCCGTTTCGGCGTCGAGCTGGGCGCGGAAGGTGTGACTGTCGAGGTCGACGGTGACGTGCAGCCGGGAGTCGGTGGGGCCGCTTGTGGCCTGGCCGGTATCGGGATGAGTGAGCAGGGTCTGGTGGACGCCGAACACCGCATCTTTGATCGCGCGCAGTACCCGCAGCAGGTGGACATCCGCCCGCACCATCTCGCTGCCACCTGTTTCCCGGGCCCAGGCGAATTCGTCGGGGGTGACGAATCCGGGCGGGTGTGCGGTGGTCAGGGGGGCGTTCTGTGCGAGACCGAGGCCGACGGCGCGGAATTGCTCGGTGTGGGCGGCAATTGCCGCGGCGTACGTGGCGGGCTGCGGCCCCTGGGCGGGATCATGGGTGATGTCGCCGACCGCATTCGGTGGCCAGGGTAGCGGTTGCGGGTACGGCGGGCGGTGGGTCTGTTCGAAACCCGGAGTTTCCTCTGGCTGGAGCCCGAGACGGTGTAGAGCCATTCGCGCGCACAAGAATTCGGGATCGGGGGAGAACCCGTGCAAGGCCCGCGCACCCAACACCTCGTATACGGCGACGCCCGGAGGCAGGAGTGGCGAGGCCATCGACTCGCCGAACAGGAACCAGGTGGATTTTGTGGTATCGAGCAGGATCACGCCCGTCTCGTAATCCACTTCGGGGGCCGGCGTGTCCGGGGCCGGCGCAGTATGCGGGTTGTTGTCGATGATCTCGACGACCAGCCCGCGTTCGCCATGCGAACCGCCGCCCACCCGGGCGACCACACGGACTTCGCCGGTGCTGGCGACCAGCGCGCTGCGCACCTGTGCTTCGACCGCGGCGGCCGCTCGTGCGGCGCCTTCGGCACTGCGCCATTCGTACCGGGTGGTCAGCCACTGGCTGAACTGTTCGCGTGCCCGCGCGGCCGTGGCGATCTGGTCGGTCGCGGTCTGCGGAATGCCGCCGACTCCGCGCGGCCCCAGTGAGATGTCGAAATCGTGGCCGGGTTGGCCGCCGCGCCGCCGGCCCGGATGCGCCGCTGTGACACCTTCGCCGGGACCCGGTTCGAAGAGACGGTCCACCCAGGTGAAGTCGTCGGGACCGACACGCAGGGTCCAGAACGGGCTGTGCACGATCTCGGTGTCGGCCGGCGCGTATCCGATGAGGCTGATGAGGTTTTCCGGATCGAATTGCAGCAGGGTTACCGCGAAACCGGGCGCGGCGCGCTGCTCGGCGCGGACGAGATCGTCCCAGAGACGCCGCGCGTAATCCAGAAGCTGGCGTTCGGCGGAATCCAGTTCCGCGGAGGGGCGTGCGGAAAGCTCTGCCACGACCCGGCGCAGTATCAGCTCGTTCGCCATACTGGAGTGCTCGCGGGCAACGACGGGCACCCTGCCGTTGCGCTGCACTGCTTCCGGTGCGTCCTGGACGACTGCACGCTGCTGCTCCGGTGACAGCCGCTGCCACCAGTTGTCGATCCGGCGCCGTTTCGCCATTTCGCGATCGGGAGCGGGGGCCGGCCCGAAAATCGACTCGGCGCTCGCCCGCGCTCCCGCGGCGCGATAGGCTGCCTGTGCCGAGCGTTGTTCGGCTTCGGTCGGTCCGGTGAACGGTTCCGGCGCGGTGGGTCTGAGGGTGCGGCCGGTGGCGAAGGTGGCATCGAGGAAGTGGGATACCGCCGTGACGAATTCGGTGACGTTCCGGTTCTCTGTGGCCACGGCGAGCCGGCGTATCTCGTAGAGAAGATCTTCGGTCGGTTCGGTGCCGCGGGCGACCTCTCGCGTCGGTGGCCGCACCGTTTCGTTCGTCGCACGTGTCACCGGATCCGTGGCGGGTGTGCGGTCCTCCGCTGCGGAGATGCGCTGCGCGTCCGGGGAAGCCTGCACCACCCCCAGCAGGTCGGGCAGGTCACTGTCCATCCGCATCAACCGGCCGTTCAGTTCTACGATCCGCAGGGCCTGTCCGCGGTTTTCGCGCGCTTCGTGAAGCTCCCAGGCAAGCGTGATGCGTTCCCGTAACCAATCCCGCAGTTCTGGTGTGCCCATCTCATCGGCGATGCGACGATGCGCTGGTCCGTCGAGTATCCGGACGATCTGCTGGATCGGGTTGATCGCGTTCAACACCGTCGCCGCGGTGATTCTTTCGGGAGGCAGGCCCAGTTGTGCGGCCACTTCTACGGCCTCGGGCAGCCATGCCGAAGCGATGGGCTCGACCGCTGCCGCGTCATGCGGAGCACTGGTGGCGAGGTCGGGGTTCTCCGGTTCATCGGACCCCGGCCTTGCACCGATGCTGTCTGACCGCGGAGATCCTGTGAACTGGTCGGGCAATGACGCGGTGCGTGCGTCGCCGGGCGTGCCGGTCTTCGTTCGGCTCCAGGGTGACTGTGCCGGCGGATCCGGTGATCGTCCCCGGTTCGTCGTCCGCGGCTGGTCCGCGGGATCTCGGCTGGGTCGAGCCCCGATGGGGCTGTCGCCTTGCCCGCCGCGATCCGACGGCTCGGCACGTGCGGTCTCGTCTACCGAGTCTGCGGCGGTCGGCATCACGCCCGGGCTCTCCGCATTCACCGTCTGCCGATTGATTCGGGACCACGGGGAGTGTGAGGGCCGCGCGCCGATGGCGGTTTCGGTGGGCTCGTTCGGGGCTTTCCCCGCTGGGCCTGCTGATTCCGGTGCGCGGGGCGGCGGTGTGGTTTCGCGTTGTGTCCGTTGGAGTGCGGGGACGGCACCGATCACGTTCGCGATGAATGGCACCCGGGCGACCGCCGCCGGTGAATACCGATCCAGGACGACTTCGCGCACCGTCCGTGCGTACCCTTCGGTTTCCGGGTGGTTGCGTTGCTGCAGATAGTGTCCGAAGTCGTAGGTGCCGGCGAGCAACTCAGATGTATTGGACACGAAGTGCCACAGCGTGTCGTCTGCCGGCGCGGATATACCGGTGCGGCGGCGCAGGTGAGTGCGTAGGGCGCGGTCGAGGATATCGGGCGCGGCATCGGGCGGTGCGGCCAGTGCCGCCACGACTACGGAGGTGAACCATCGGGCGACGTGATCTTCCGGCGCCGACGATGTGCCCCGGAACCCGTCGCGCAGTTGTGTGGCGTGACGAAGTTGATAGGGCTCGATCCAATGGTTCAGGAAGCGGTCGTATACCGGCCGGCACGCGATCGCCGGTAGGAGGCTGTCACCGGCGAACCGCGCCCGGAAGTAGGCACGCAGTTCCCGGGCCAGGGCTCGGCAGCCCGGGTAATTCGCCCCGTACACCCCATTGCGTGGGATCGGTTCGAAATGCTCGAACTCCGCCGGTGTCAGGAATTGCCGGGTCAGGTCTCGGTCCACTTGGAGTATCGGTCGCGCTGCGAGCAACGCGAGGTACGTGTACTGCGCCAGCTCGTCCAGCGAGAGCTCGCGCTGGACCTGGCCGATGGCGCTGGAACGTCGCGCGATATCGGGGCCACTCGGTTGTTCCGGCGTACCTTCCTGCATCGTCCGGTACTTGTAGAGGCGCAGCATTTCGTCCGGTGTCAGCGGTCGGCTCTGTTCGACGAACAGCCGTCCCGCACTGGCATTGGGGAGGCCTACTATTATTTCCGCCTCCAGCGCCGCAGCCGAAAAGGCGGCGAGCATGCTCAGGCGGGGGCTGCGTTCCCGGAGCCAGCTCAACTGCCAATCGAAGTAGTCGGCACTGTCGATCCAGTCGCTTCCGTGCTGTTCGCCCTCGGCGATACGCAGCAGGTCGTCGATGTAGGCGAAGCTCGGGCCGAAGCCGCGCAATTCCGCGGCGAGTTCGCGGATTTGCGGTACATAGGGGGTCTCAGCTGCCGATTCACCGGCCGGGCGCGCTCGCTGTGCCTCGACGTCGGAAACCGGTTTATCCGCCGGTTTGCTGCCGATCTGGTCGCCGTCACGCACCACTGAAGTCGTGGCTTCGGTGGCGAGATCGATGAGTTCGGTCACTGTCGGCATGGAGTGGACGCGGCCGTACCAGTTGATCTGGGCGCCGCCGAGAACGGTAAGGACATACCAAGCAGCCGTGTATGTCCGGTCCCTGTCGGGAACAGCGGTGTTCACCTCGTCCACGAGGCCGACGACGTCGGTGAGAAGGCGGACCGTGTCGAGTAGGACGATCCACGGCCGGAGATGAAGGGGGACGTTGTCCATATGGTCGGTGCCGCCCGGCTTGCGCTGCCAGATGATCGCGGCGTCGTAATCGGAGGGGCCGTAGACCATGAGACCCGGGTCGACGATCTTGATGGCGCCGCGGGGGGTTCGGACGAGATTGCCAGTGGTCAGATCCCCGTGCAGAAGCTGGAACCGCTGAGACCTGATATGCGGGACAAATGCTTCCAATCCCGCCGTCAGCTGCTCGGGGAAACTCGAGCTGTCGAACATTGCACGATACAGAGGGATTGTGCGGAGATGTTGATAGCGCTGCTCGTAATAGTCCCTCAGCATCTGGAAGAAGCCCACCGAGTCCTCGGGGTAGTCATCGGGAAGCGGCAGTAACTCCTGTGGCACCGGAACCCGGCGGAGTAGGCGATGAATGGCAACAAGTGCCTCGCCCACGCTCCGGTCGGCAAGAGTGTGCACGGGCTCACCGTGGATGCGGCGCTGGATCTCGAATACCGCACGGCCCTGTTCATCCAGCTCGACGTACAGTACCTGCTGGAACGGAGATTCGATTCCCTCCGGTATCGCCCGGGCAATCGCCTGCAGTGTGCGGTGCTCCAGCGGCCAGAGCGCGAAGTCCACCGCCACATCATTGTGTGCCCGGTAGTTCAGCACCGCGAAGTCGCCGAGGAGATGGACCTCCTTGTATTTGCCCGAGACCCTCTGGCCGTATCGGTGCCCGGCCTCCCGCAGCGCTGCGGCCTCCTCTCGCGACATCCGCACACCTGTGGTACCGCCCAGATCACGGTATGCGTCGACCGGATGAAGGTCCCGCAGAACCGGGTTCCCAGCGAAGAGTTCCTCGGCGGACGGGACATAGAACGTTTCTTCCGGTTCGTCGTTGTCCGCGGAATCCGCTGGTGGGTGTGCTGCCGGCGCGTGGGATAGCCGCCTCTGCTGCTTGGTGGCGGCCTCGACTGTCTCCGGGGATAGTTCGACACCCATTGCCAGCACCGCATCCGGAAACTCGTGGACCATCGCCGACCGCTCGGCCGGGGTCAGCTGGACATTCCACCAGGACCCGAGGTCGACCTCCGGTGGGCGTGCGTCCGGCACGGTGAGCCATTCGGGCCTGGCGTTCGGGGCGAGTTTCTGCAGTGCGGAGGCCCGAAGGCGCTGGGCGGAAGGAGGCTCGGACTGTGGCCTCGCACCGATGCTGCCGTCGGGGGAGGTGCCGGGACGTGCGAATAGCGCCCATACCGACCGGTTGTCGTTGTCGATTTCGACTGTGACTTCGGTGAAGCCGCGGCGGTGTGCCATCTTTCCGGTCCAGGTGCCGAACGCGGCGTCTTGCGACGAATGCCCCTGTAGCAGAAGACTATTGAAGGTATCCAGGTTTCCGTGCAGGACCTCGTTCGGTTCCCACTGGCCTGCTATTAGGCGGACATGGTGACCGATCTCTGCCCACATACCATCGAACATCTGCTGGCCGGACGGTGTGCGCTCGGAGCGCAATACTGTCAATCGCAGGGTCCCGTCGGCCTCGACAGTGGCGCGCAGACCTTGTAACGGCACAACCGGATCCGTGGAGTCGGACACCGGTGGTGTGGAATACCGCGCCAGCGGTGCCTTGGCCAAGGTCTGCCGAATCCGCAGCTGGGTTGCGGTGAACCAAGGCTGCGCTCCCAGCGCGGTCAATTGCGGTTGCAAAGCCAGGAACTTGCCGAGAAACTCCTCGGCTTCCGCCTGCACCATGCTGCCGCCGAGAAATATGACCCGACCGTTCTTGCTGAAACGGAAACGCCTGGCCAGCGGGCCGAGTACCGCTCGAATCCCATCCGGCGCGACCAGGGCGGCGTTTCGGGCAGGAGCGGGTACCTTCCGGCCCCTGTCGGCGGCGTCGAGCTGCTGTGCAAGCACGCGCACCGCCCGCCGAAGCAGCTGCTTGGTCGCACCCACGCTGCACGGCTGGTCGAGTGACGCGGCGATCTGCGGAACCGTCATACGCTGCAGAAACCGGAGTTTCAGTACCTGCCGGTGACGTGGGTTGTCCACCTGCTCCATCGTCGCGGTGAGTGCGTGGATGGCAGCGCGGTCGCCGGTGCTCTCGGCCGCGCGGGCGTGTTGAAATGCCGCAGTCACCTTCAACAATGCCAGCGGGTCTGCCGTGGGCCGCCGAGTACGCGCGGGTCTGTGCTCTGGTTCGGCGTCGGGCGCGGTCTCGATAATCGGTGCGCCCGCTATCGCCAGTGCACCGCGGGTTTCCAGAGTGTGTACGGCGTCCACTCCGATTCCCATGGTTCTGGCGGTGGCCCGGACCGACAGGCCGTTGCGATGCCGCAATACGAGGCAACGCTGCTGATCGGGCAGGCTCCGATCGAGCCGTCGTTCCAGTTCGGCCAGGCCGAGTCCGGCCAGTTGCTGTCCGAGCGGTCCGGACCGCACCTCGTCGGGTAGTGCGGCCCGTATACCTTGGCGGCAGCGGGCGAGCCGCAGGCATTCGTGAATTCTCGCCCCGCCGATGGCCGCGACGATATGCTCATCGGTCGGTGGCCCGGAGGGGAGAATCTGTCCGGCCGTCACCACGATGTCGTCGGCGACCTCGTCGACGAGCCGGTCCTTCTCCGCGGCGGAGAGTGTCAGCTTCCCGTGACCGATATGTTTGTCGACGGCAGTTGTGACCTGCCGTCGGATGCTGTCACCGAAGCGAGTACGCACAGCGCCGGTCGCCGGTGAGGCCGCCTCCGGGCTCATGGATGTGGAAAAGTTGTTCTGTCGCGCCTTGTTGCCCGACCATTGCGCGCGGTCCGGACGATCGTCGAAATCGCCTGCACCGGTGCGTGTGGGTCTGGAGCCGATTCGACCAGTACTCTCATTCCTGGCCACGGTCGGATTTCCCGCACTATTCGCTGCCGTATCAGTGGAAGGAAGATCTACCACCAAGCCGGGGGTGATTTCGGGTGGACTCAGGGTGGTGACGAAATGGTGGATCTCCCATTGCGGGCTACCGACGACGGGACCGTTGATCTCGACATCAGCTGCCCGTCCGGCAACAATCTCGCGATACAGCACCGCGCTGTTGTCGGAGGCGGGATACGTGCCCGCAACCGGCGCACCCATGGCGCCGCCGATCTCCGATAGGAGCCACTGTTTCGCCGCCTCGTCGGCATCGTCGTAGGTCTCTCGGAGGCACTGGTAGCCGTTGCCGAAGCTCACTCGCTCGACCGCGACCCCAGGCGCCCCAGGCAATGGTTCGCTGCGCACCACACCGGAATTCAGCCCCTGGATGACGAGCATCGGAAGCGAGTTCGGCTGGTGTGGTTTGCTCCCGATTGCGTCCTCCGGCCCGCTCGACAAGTCGATTCCTCGGGCCTGCACCTCCGCCACTGCGGCCTCTTTTCCGCTGGTGCGCAGTTTGAGCCCGATACGAATCAGGTACGTAGAAACAGTCCCCGGTGAGATCCCTCGTGCCGCAGCGATCTGCTTGTTCGTCTTCCCCTGTTCGACAAGGCTGAGAATCCCGATCTCGGCTTCGGATAACGAATCGCCGAATGGAAACTCCCGGGCGGCCTCGGTGAGCGAGAGACTCTCGGTACGCAGCGCTTTTCCCACCATGCCCGCACGATCGCGAATTCCCAGCTTGGCGCCCATCTGGTCGAGCCGGCCCTTCACCTGCTGGGGGGAAAGTTCGATAAGTACTGCAATCTCTTTGTTGCTCAGTCCTTCCGCGACCAGGCCGAGTAGCTCCTGCTCCGCCGCAGACAATTCGACGATCGGGCTGCCATCGATTGCGGGAACGAAGCCGGCATGAATTGCCCGTGCCACCATAGCGGCGCGATCACTGATGCCCAGTTTGCCGCCGATGCGAGCGAGATGGGACTTCACCGTGAGCGGTGACAGGTAGAGCTGCGTTGCAATGGCCTTGTTCGACATGCCGTCGGCAACCATCGCGACGACAGAAACTTCTCGCGGGGTCAACATGAGGTTGGACGGTTGCTGAAACGACACCGCGATATGGTCGTCCGACAGCAGGCCCTGTGCTCGAGCTGCCGCCACTATTCCGGCCCGGCCGTGCCTTCCGAGCTTGTCGCCGATCCGTTTGAGATAAAACTTGATTCGGCTCGCCGAACGGTGCAGACGGCTTGCAATGGCGTCGTTGGACAAGCCGGCGGCAACCATGTGGACCAGCCGGAGCTCGTGCTCGGTCAGGCCGTGACTCGCTGCTTCCGGGGCGAGTTGGCCGTGTTCATCGATTGCCGGCACAGCGTCGATCGGGAGATGCGCCTGTGCGGACTCGACGAACGCCGCCACGGCGCTGCGCTCGACCGGCGTGAGGTCTTGTCTCGGCGAGGTCACTACGTCGGTGATGAGCCGGCGCTGCATGGAGGTCAATCCGGACCATGCCCGTATGGCGTGCTGCGCAACATCGAGGATCCACGTCCCGGCGTCCTCCTCCGCGGCGACCGGCCAGCGGCGGGCCTCCGCGATTCGAAAAACCACCTCGTTGATGTACTGCGCCACGGGCCGCAGTCGAGTGACCTCACTGCCGGCCAGTGATCTCGTGTCCGGCCCCAGCAACTCGAACACACGCCGTACTACCCGCTCGCCGTGTTGTTCACGCAGTTCCGAGAATGCTGCGGCAACACCGAGCTGGGCGCGATCCAGCATTGTCGAACCCTGTGAGCGTCGCTCGGCGGAATCTCCGCGGCCGGAAGGGGAGGTATCGGCCTGTGCCGGACTCTTGCCCGGCCATGGTGTGCCGTCCGGTCGATGCTGGGAGGCCGGCGCGTCGTGGCCGTTCGCGTCGCCCGTGGGCTTGGCGCCGATACTGCGGGACCGACTGGATTGTTGCCGCCACGGGGTGGGCGTCGGCGTCGCGGTGTCGTCGCGTTCGCCGGGCATCCGGTCCGGTCGCGCGCCGATCGCATCGGTGGGCCCCTCGATCAGGACGGCGGTGAGATTGTCGTTGGTCTGCTTCGCGGCGATTGCGCCTTGGATGTATGCCTGGGCGGCCCCGAGTAGCGTGCCGGACCCGGTGAAATCCGCGGCGACCTTTTCGGCGATCGATTCGGCGGTGCTGCGGGGATTCGACGGGCTACCGGCGAGATGTTTGATCGGTCCGTCGGTGAACAGGCCCACGATTCCGGGGCCGGTGGGTTCGAATACCTGCGGCTGCGGTGGCTGCCACTCCCGCTGCCAGCCCTTACCGAGACCGGTCAGTGGTTTGTCGGCCTCGGGCCGGCCCATGGCTTCGCGTTCGGTGATGCCGAACATCTCCATGTACTGCCCAACGTAGGTGTCGGGTTCGGTGAGTTCCCGGGACTCGCCGTCGTCCAGACTGATCCACACCGCCCGGGCATCGCCGCGCGAGTCGGTGATGACCTGAGTGGGGGTCACCAGTGCCGCCACGATGGTCGCTTTGGGGGAGTCCACATCACTGGTTTCGGCGAATTCTCTGGTGGCGATCAGATCCAGCACCGCCTGCTGAGCCGCCTCGACCGCTTCGGTGACCACTGTGACCGGATCCCATCCGGCGCCGGCTTCGGCCGCCATCGCTCGTCGCGCCAGCACTTCGGCCGCTGCCTCCGACCCCACCTGTGCGGCGAGTTCACCGCCTTTCGAGTGGGAGACACCATCGGTCACGATCGCGAGGGTCATCCGCTCACCCGAGACGGTCGCGGTCGCGATGGCGAAGGCATCCTGATTACGCTGGTGACGCTGATCTGGCGACTTGCCGCCGATATCGGTGACGCCGGCGGCATGTCCCAGATCCAGCTCCTGGTGGGCGCCACCATCGGTGCTTCGGAGCGTCGCGGCCGGACCGGCGGGGGGCAACTCCTCTTCGTGCACCTCGGCCGGTGCGACCTCGCCGGCCGGCCCGCGAGAATCGGTGGGGATCAGAAGCCGGTCGAGTTCACCGATAAGGGCCAGAGCGGTTCGGTGGCGTTGTTCGACGGCTGCGGCCCGCTGTTCCAGCTCGGTCGATCGGTCTGCGCTACCGGTCGCCTCCTGCATCAGCCAGGTTTGCAGGGGGGAGAGGTCGAGGCGGTCGTGGGGGATGGCATCGATCAGCGATCGGTATTGCTGGGAGCGTTCCTTCGGTGACGTGTGTTCCAGTACGGTGATCAGTGCATCGAGCCAATCGACCTGCTGCACCAGCGACTCGTACCGCCGGGCCGACCGTTCGAATTCGTGTTCATCGGTGTCGTCGACCTCGTCCACATATTGGCCCACGTTCCGCATGTGCTCGAACAATGCGGCGTACACCAGGTGCACCTGACCGATGGCCGGGCCGCCGAGACCGGCGAGAAATCGGACAGCTTCGGCGTGGCGGTCGGTGTCGCGGGCCGCGGCCTCCACCATGGCCACAATCGAACTGACGGTGGAAAGCGCTGACTGCCAACGGGCTTCGGCGTCGACATCGGCCCGGGAGCTCGCCATCGCGGCGGCAGCCTCCTCCATTTCCTCTACCGCGTGCGCGAATTCGGTCAACCGACGGGTCCGCTCGGTCGCGGGCGAATTCTCCTGCTCGGCCGCCTGTAGTTCCGTGAGGCGGGTACGGATACGGGCGACCGGAACCGCGGCGGCCGATGGTTCATTCTTCGGTGACGACGGATCGGCTGCGTTCGCCCAGGGCCGACTGCCGATGCTGTCCGGCGGCGCGCCGGGGCGACCTTCTTCGGTGGTGGTTTCATCGGTGGGCACGGACGGATCGATTGCGGTAAGTGGCCGGTGTATTTCGAACCAGGAGGATTTACCCGAGTTATCGTCGAATGTGGTTATCCCGGCGTCGTCGGCGGCAATCGCCATCATGGGCAAGCCGCGGCCCCGCTCAGCGAATTCGTCCGGCATATCGCCGATCTCGGGTGTATATGCGCTTTCGTCGAGGACTTCGAAGCGAAGTTTGCGTTCTGTCGCGGTGTCGGTCTGGGTGATGACCACTTCGACCTTGCCATCGGTATCGGCGAGGGAGTTCGCGATCAGTTCCGACATGAGGATGACCGCGATGTCGACGCCGTCGGAGTCCAGCCAGCTGAACGATTCGTTCAGCAGTTCCTCGAGGCGGTGACGTTCCGCTGAGACAACGCGGGTGCGCGCCCTTTCACCTTCCCTACCGGAGGGGCCCTGTGCGGTATCGCCGGCCCGGACGGTGTATTGGAGACGGGAATTCGGCGGCGAAGGATCGGCGTTCGACGGCCTGCTGCCGATGCTGTCCGGCAGGGCGCTGGACCCGGTGGTGACGGATTCGCGTATTCGGTCGCGGCTGTGCGTGATTGCGAAATCGGTGCCGGGAGGTGTTCGGTGATACTCGACCGTATGCTCGATCGTGTTCTTGCTGTCGGTGAAGGTGAGGTGGCGGACCGCGACCGTACTCTCGGCGATGATGAGCTGGGTGCCACGTCCGCCTTCGCGGTCCAATGCCTGTTCGCCATCGGTCCAGCGGGGTAGTTTGACGGCGGTGCCGGGGGCGACGTCGTTCGTGACCGTCAGGAACACTTTGCAGTCGGGTCCGGTGCCCGTTACATCGACGTCGAGCCGTCCGTCCGGATCGAGTCCGTACTCATCAGCATAGCGGCGCAGATGTTTCCGGGCGTTGGTTTCCAGTTCGCTGATGGCAAGCTTCACACTGTCGACGATGTCGCCGAGCTCCGGATACTCTGCGCGTAGCCGGGTCTCGACCGCTGTTCTGGTGTCGCCTACCCGGTAGGTGGTCGGTGCGATATCGGGTGCAGTTGCCTCCTCTGGAGTTGGCACGACGATTGTCGGATCGAGGCCTGCTGTGGTCTCGTCCGCATCCCCGTACATCTCCAGCAGGCGCTCGATGTCGAGTTCTTCCGACGAACGCTCGACGAAAGGTTTCGCGGCCCGCTCCACCGGACCCGGAGTGTCTCCCAGCCGCCACTCGACCCGCACATAGCTGTGATCCCCCGTGATATCGACGAGGTCGACGTGCACCGCACCGGCATCGACGTCGACCCGCAGAGATATCTGCCCGTGCCCCCACCGAAGTGACGCACCGACGGCCTCGGCGATTTCCCGCACGTACGCCGGATCCGACCAACCGTCCAGCAACTGGCCGATCTGTCGTTCCACCAGATCGGCCTGCGCCTCGTTACCGGCGGTGAGGTCGTCGAATCGCAGGCCCGGATCGTTCGTGAGCGCCGAGGCGGAGAAATGTTCCTCGGCGGCATCCAGATCGGTGGGGCCGATTCCCAGCTCTCGGCCCAGGAGCCGGAAAGTGCGTCGGCTCGGTGTGCGTTCTCCGCGTTCGATCTGGCCGATGTACTTCTCGGTCAGGCCCGTATCGTCTGCCACATCGGACCGTTGCAGGCGATAGTGATACCTCAGTGCCCTGAACCACAGTCCCTGTTCCCCGGAAGCGTAGGCGGACCGGTCGAGATCGAATCTCGCCTCCGGGTAGAAGCGTCCGGCAGCTCGGCCTGTCACATCGGTCTCGATACTCAGTGCGTCGCACAGCGAAAGGAAGACAACTACTCCGGGGGCTCGTTCACCTGCTTCGATCGAGCGAAGGTGGATGGTGCTGATACCCGCGGCCTCCGCTACCTCCTCGGGTGACATGCCGAGGTCGTAACGGACTGCTCGGAGCCAACGGCCGCGCTCCTCGGGCGCGTACGCAGTCGGGTCAAGGCCGATGCGCACCCCGGGGTAGAACCGGCCGGCGGCCGCATCGATGGCTTCGCGTCCGAGGTCCAACGCCTTACACACGGACAGGAAAACAGCGGCCCCCGGCACGGTCCCGCCCCTACCGATCGAACTCAGATACTCGGCGCTGGTCCCGCTGGCCTCCGCCAACTCCCCCCACGACATGTCCCGGTCGTGAAGCATCGCCGAGAGCCAACGTCCCGGCGTGTCGACGGGGTATGCGGCCGGTGTCAAATCGAAGTCGGCGGCCGGGTACAGATTGCGTGCAGCGTCCATGAGTTCGGTTCTCGGCACACCCAGCGCCCGGCCGATCTTCACGAAGAGTCCGGGTCGCGGCCGCGTGCTTCCCTGTTCGATCCGACTCATGGTGCTGCGATTGACACCCACAGCTCTGGCCAGGTCGGCCGCGGTCATAGCCCTGCCGTCACGCCGGCCTTTGTCGTCACGTCGCGCGGTGATCCACTCGCCCCGCGCACGGTTCAACGCATTCGCGCTGTTCGGCGACGACGAATCGGCTGCGCTGTGCGCCGGCCTACTGCCGATACTGTCCGGCGCGCCACCGGTTCGGTTTTCCGCAGGTCCCGGGATCGAGCCCCCTTCGTCGGCCAGGTCGTCGAACGGCCCGATCTGCGCCGCTGCGGCGAGATCTGCCAAACTTTCGCGAAGCCGGTCGACGACCTGGACAAAGAGTTGCTCCACATCCGCCAGTGACAGGCCGATGCGCTCAGCTACCTCGGACAGGGGCCGTTCCCGCATAAAATGCAGGACGACAAGTTGCCGTGCTCGCACGGGATCGGGAAGATCCTCCAACGCCTGCTGCACTCTGTCCCCGAATACGACACTGTCGAAAGGCACTTGCGCGGTGTCGTCGCCAAGTCGAGAACCGCGGGACTCCGACTCCCGGACGGCATCCGGCTCGTCCAGCGACGAAGGGACACCGGCCACCCGCCGCACCCAGGAGACCTCGCTCTCGGCGATCTCCAACCTTTCGGCCACCGCACTGTCCGGAATGTGTTCCTCGTTGCGAGCCCACGACTGAGTCAACCGAGCCAACTCTGCACGGACCGCCAAAACCAGATTGCGGTCGCGTGGGTTCAAATTGGCGAATCGGATCTCGCGAGTGGCGTGCCAGGCCTCCATGGCGATGAAAGCCCAGGCGTACGGGACGAACGCTCCCCACGGCGCGTGGTTTTTGATCGCTCTCATCAGTCCTAGGGAACAGATCTGAAAAATATCGTCATAGTCTGGTCTGGATCGGTAACCGCCCCGGCCCAGCACAGCCTGCACTATCCACAGGTATCGGCCGACGATCTCATCGATTTGTTCCTCGTCCACGGGCGTGTCGACGAGACGCCAGAACAGCTCGGCCTCCTCCGGCTCGGCCGTCTCCGGGACGTGCTCAAATCGTTTCCGCACGGCCGCGTGCAGCACTTCCGAAGACCACCCGTTGGCTTCGGCTAGCAACCGCAGTGTGCGCATCCTGGGAACATTCGCCCCGGATTCGATGTACTGCACTGCCCTGTGATTCAACCGGCCTGCGTACTGCGGCGTGGTCTTGCCCAGATAGCGACGGTCCGCGATCAGCCATTCGGTGATCGAGTCGGATTCGTCGAGCTGGGGAGCGAATGCAGCGGCCGGGTCGTACCACGCCACACCGCGGCCGCCATAGAAGACCATCAGCAGTCGACGGGCGATTGCGGGCGAGACATTGTGCATGTCGAGGAGGTCTCGCAGGTATCGCGGCCGCGGTATCCGGTCGCCGCTCTGATAGCGCATTATTCGCTGCGTATAGCGGCCACCGGCGAATTCGCTCTGGTTCATGCCCGATTCGCGGCGGTACTCGGTCAGCCATCCGCCGATGTCGGGACGCGGCACCCGGTCGGACACCGCACCGGCCGGCGCGACGCCGAGCCACGCGGCGGGCAGCAGCCGGCGATGCGCTTCCTCGTAGCAGTAGCCGCGCATAATGCGCTGCGCGGCAGCCATGCGCTCGCCCACTGCCGGAAGGCTCAAGCCGAGCTCGTCGCTCACCACCTGCCAAGTCCGGCCGGCGTGGACCCGGTCCAACACTTGCCACAGGTACGGGTGCTCCACTCGCAGGCGGTCGAAATTGTTCGCGAAGCGTGGATCGTGCTCCTGCAGCCACACAGACAGACCCCGATCTTCGTCGGGAATGTCGGCGATGAGCCGGTCGCCGCCCTCGCGTAGCACCGCCGTCTCGACCGCTGCGGCTGCCGTAAGCATTCGGTCGGCGACCACTTTCCGGGACGTCTGCTGCTGCTCCGCTATCGTGGTGTGGCCAAGGCCCTCTCCGTAACACGCGGTGAACACCCGCTGCTGATCGGCGGGCAACGGGTCGACGAATCGGTCCAACGGCCCATAATGGGCCTCGAGCCACTCCATTCGCAGCAACACTTCTTGCGGACGAGCATTCGAATAGAGTTCGACCGCACGAGCGCGGAGATTGCGCGTCCAGTTGAAGACCCGCGTCTTGCTGACGCCCAACGGCGCCACCATGTCGGCAGGTCCGAGCCGTTCGTGTGCCGCGAGCTGGAACACCTGGTGCCAGTGCTGCGCATAACGCCGCGCCAGCAACCGATCGATGCGGTCGAACACCTCCGGGTTTCGCCGCCTCATCTGGTCGAACCGTTCCACACTGGTGGTGGTCGGCGGCGGGGCGGCGGCATCGTCCGCACTCGGTACCCGATCGGCGGCGGGCGCTCCAGTCAGCCAATCTGGCCGCCCACCTGAGTGGATTCGGCCGAAATGCGCGCCGCGCAGCTCGTTGAGCGCGATCTCCACGTAATTGCGAGCGCCGCTGCGGCTCATACCGAGCACTGTCCCGGTTTCGTTCAGCGTCCGGTCGAGCAAGAACCAGTGGAAGTAGGCGATCCACGCCTTTTCCTGTGACGCCGCCAGACCCTTCAGGTCGTTGGAAGTGGCGCTATTGCGCTGAGCCGTCCATTCGGCGAAGCCGTCGTTGTCGAGCGGCACCGGCGACCACGCGGGCCGTAGTTCCTCGATTATCCAACTCTCCACGGCCGTCGCCGCTTCGCGCAGGCGCCCTCGAATGCGAGCCTGACCGCCGCCTTGTGCGGCCGCGGCCGCGTCGATCGACTCCCCGTGCAAGAACACCTGCTCGACCACCCGCCACAGCATCGGCTTCTCGCGGCTGAGCCTGTGCAAATGATCGTCGAACGACGGGTACCGCAATTGCAGCCATGCCAGCAGCTCTACATCCGTCGCAGGACGCGTGTCCGACGCCATCGCCGCGAGGAAGGCGCTGGCCTCCTGCAGCAGATCGTCGACTTCGCCGGGTGTTCGACTCGTCTGACCGGCGATCTGGTCGTAGGTCGCCCGATCGTCGACCAGCATTCCGACGCAGTGCGCCGCCGCGGGGTGGAACCGGGTGAACAGAGCGCGGGCCTGCTGGTAGGCCTGTGCACGTGGGGGTTCCGCGGAATACCAGCGATCGAGGTCGAGCAGGGTCGCTGCCGCGGAGCTGGGCGTGAACCACCCGTCCGACTGCACTGTGACGTCGAACTCAGCTGTGTCGGCCGATTGCGGTGGCCCGTCGCCGGTGTGCGGCGGGGTGGCCGCCCGGTTCTTCCACGGTGAGGTGCTGGGCGGGGCGTTGTTCGCTGTCGGAGTGTTCGGCTGCGCCGGGTTGCCGGATGCCGCCGCGGCGCTCCCCGGCGTCGTATTCGCGGTCGGGCGTGCAGACGCGGAGGTTGGTCCAGGGTTGTCCGTGATGTGGTCAGGACCGTCGTGGGGTCGACTGCCGACCAGCCTGAATTCGTCACGGCGCGTATCGTTCGATACCTCCTCGGCGGCGTCCGGTCGAATCGGTGTCACCGCGCCGAAGCCCGGCTGCCCCACGAACGCCGATTCGATATCGGCCACCTGGTCCGAGGAGGCGTGGGGTCGTTGTTCCGGTGGCAGCGTCTCGGTGTCGGGGGCTTGTGCGCGCGAGCGGGGGGCGAGGTTGCCGTCTCGATCGAACTCGATGGTCTCGAACCGACGCTCGCCCGCAGGCATCCGGTTGATGAATACTTCCTGCTCGCGGCGCCAATCATCGAATCCGACGGCCTTGTTCAGCAAGGTGCGGCGGTTGCGCAGATCCCGTGGTCCGTAGTCGTTGTCGGTGTTGCTGTCGCGCGATGCGGCCAGGTCGACGACGACCAGGTTCGGCTCGGCGACCGAGGTGCTGTCGTTGACCAGCAGCACCATATGGTCGTCGGCTTCGGCGCTGGTGCCGTTGGCTCGGGTGTTTTTCCACTTGTAGACCAGGACCGTGATCCCACCGGGCCGGGACTTCAGCGATTCGGTCACCTCGTCCAGCGATCCGGTCTCCTCCAGCCCGGCGCCGAATATCTTGCGCACCGCTTCGCGGCCGTAACCCTCGAGGCGGGTCGGGGGCAGCTGGAAGCGGCCGGCATTGCCGGGACACAGAACTCGCATCCCCGTCACGGCATTGTTGACACAACTGTTGGGACTGCGCCGATGGAACTGCACGACCGAATCGAGCAGGGCTGAGAGGGCCAAATATTGTGACGCGGCGGCAACGATGTCGTCGGCTGTCCCGTGGTCGACGTCGCTGTTCTGCGTGTCGGACTTCGGAGCGGCGGCCTCCTGACGGTCGTGACCCACCGGCCCGGAATCGGCCGCAGCCGAAACAGTATCGTGGTGTGCATCGGATTCTGCGGTGGTCACGGCGGGCAGGTGATCGCCTACCGCTTCGCCGAGAATGTCGCGGGCGATGGACGGGGTGATTCCGGCGGGGGGATATCCCAGAGCTGCCGCGAGTGCGTCCCGCGCCTCGGTGAGCTCGGGATCGAGTGTGCGCATACCTTCGGCGCCGTCGATATCGGCGATCGGTATACCGAGTTGTTCGGCGAGCCGGCCCCGTAACCGGCCCAAATGGATCAATGCGTCTTCGTCGTCGAACGTTGCCCGGTTCCGCGCCGCCGCGGGGGCGGTCTCGTCGACATGTTGCCCTAATGCCTCGGCTGCTGCCGGCGTGATACCGGCCCGGCGCAGCAGCTCGCGAATCGGGTCGTCGGCACCGTCGCGTTCGAGTGCGGTGATCTGGTGTGCGACGGCCGGGGCTGGGATCCCCAGCAACCCGGCCAAGCGTGCGGTCCGCTCCGCCGCTCCATCCGGTCGTACGAAGTCGACCTCGTCATCACGGCGATACTGCCCGGTGTCGGCCTCAGCGAGGGTGACGGTGGGCATGGCGGTCGAGAAGGCGTGGTGCCGGATGAAATCCGCGGTGGAGTGCTGCAGCGCGCGTTGCTGCAGTTCGGGCACCAGCTCGCGGACGGATTCACGTGCCGCGACCAGCGCGTCATGGGTCTGGAGGGTGGGGGCGGCGGTGTGCGTGGATACAGCCTGCTCATAGTGGATCACCGCCTCACGCACCCCGCTCAGGTGCATGGCATTGCGAATCAGCGCGTCCTGGGGCGACATCACCACCTGCGCGCTGCCGAGCTGACCGTTACGTGCCGTCCGGTTCATGGCCTGCTCATGGATGTAGGACTGCTCCGGCGCCTCGGTCATCCAGACATGCATCCCACCCTGGGTCTTCACCTCATCCGACACCGAGATGTCGACGCCGCGCTGGCCCTGCCGGTTGATCACCAGGATCTTGCCCTGCTCACCGGCCTCGTCGAAAACCTTCTGCAACTGGGCTTCCCAGTCCGCACCCCAGCCGACGATCCGCTTGGCGTCGACCGCTTCGATCGCCTCGCGCGGCACGCCCGCGCGCACCAGCGCCTCCACCTGCCGCTCGACCAGGTCATTGCGGTGACACAGGATCTCCTGGAACCGCCCCGCACCCCCATCCCGCATCTCGTTCGCATATTCGGCGATCGTGCGCAGCTTGGCATGGGTGTTATCGGCCACATCGTGCTGGCCTTCCACCAGCCGATGCGTCTGTGACCGCCCGATCTCGTGCGCCGGCTCCAGGCCGTAGATCTTCTGCAGCACCGGGTTCAGGTCGGTGAGCGTGCCGGACGCACCGGTCACTTCGTCGAAGAAAGATCCTTCTCCGACACGGTAGATCTCGACCGAATCGATGCGTTTGGCGGACTCGGCATCCGCGCGCACCACGATCCGATGCTCCTCGGCCTCCTCCCCCCGGGCCTCGGCCGCGCGAATCTCCTTCGCCTCGACGGCCTGCGCGAGGCTCGCCTTACCCGGTTCCGCACTCCACCGGGATTCGCTCGAGGTTTTCGGGTTCCGTTGCAGCCCGTGCTCGGCCTGATCGATGATGACGATCTTGCCCGCGTCCATTTCGTAGTGGACACCTTTACGGACGAGAAATTCGGCGTTGGCCGCGGTTTCCAGCCGGGCGGCGCCCATTCCCTCCAGCCAGTTCTGGCCGTCCGGCAGCGCCTCGACCTTTTCCCGGCCCGCGGGGGTGAGCTCGGGTTGACCGTCGTACCAGTACATGAACTCCGGTGTGCCGTCGGCCTGCACGCCGATTTCCTCGGCGATTCGCCGTAAACCGAAATCTTCGTGCGACAGCGCCCCGGCCGTCAGCGCTTCGGTGAGGAATTCGTCCGCGCCGAACACCTCACGGGCCGTTTCCTCCGGCGCCGCCTGCTCGGGACCTTCGGACCGGAGGAACTGCCGTTCGCCGCGGTCGACGATGCCGTCCATTTCGTCGATCAGCACATGCCGGGGCGGCTTGACGCCGGCGTTGCACAAATGCCCGACCGTTTCGCCGGTCGCGACCACAATCGCCGGGCGGCCCTCCCTGATCGGTCCGAAGCCGTTCTCCTGATCGGCTCGAAACACGTCGATCCCGAAGTCGGACATCACCTTCTTATTCGTGAAGTCGGTCAGCAACTTCTCGTACGTGACGACTTCGCGATTGGCCAGCCCATCGGTCGTTGTCACGAGCAGAACCGAGCCCTCGTGCACCGCACGTTGTATTGCGGTGGCCATGAATACGAGCGATTTGCCCTCGCCCGGTTTCATTTCCACCGGACGCGATTTCATCGTGTAGACGGCTTCCGCCTGCTCGACCCGCAGCACCATGCCGCCCGGCACCGCGTCACTGATCGTGCCGCGCCGAATGAGTTCCACTGTCGCCAGCATCGACTGGTGCTCATCGCCGGCGTGTAGTCCGGCGCTCAGCACGTCGTCCGGAAGGTTGGACAGGCGTTGACTTTCCGGTACATGCTCGGCCGATGCCTGGTGGAAGTCGATCAGCAGGTCGACCGCCCGGTCGCGGTCGCTGCGCGGCAGGCCGGCGGCTTCTGCGAGACTGTCGTGATCAGCGGTCGGCACACTCTGCTTGTCGTGAACCGATGGGGAACGGTCCTCCACGGCCGGCGTTTCTGTGCCGTCCGCCTCGGTCCGGCCCGCGCTCTCAGGTCTTTCCTGGCCGGATTGCTCGGTGGTCGTATCCCGCTGCGCGGTCGCATTCTCCTCGCCACCCGACGATGCGCGTTCGGCGCGGGCGTCCGGCGATCCCGCGTCGCCCTCGGTGCCCGGACGGGGCCGTGCCGACGGCTCGTTGCCGGCACCGTCTGCGACAGCGGTGTGTTCTCCGGCCCCAGCACCGGCCTTTATGGGAACTTCGCCGACCGGCCGGGCGTCCGTCGGAATCTTCGGCGGCGGCGAGATTTCGCCCGCCGCCACGACCGACCGCGGCGCGGGCTCTCTCCCCGCACTGGCCGACTTGTCCGCCTGCGCCCGATCGACCGAAGCGGGTGCCTCCGAACGCGGCCGAGCCGCGGCGGCGTCGGACGAGACGGCACCGGCAGCGGCCTGCGACCCCGACGCTCGACCGCCGGCTCCCTCGGGCGTTCTGGTGCCGGCACCCTCGGGGGCTCGGCCGCCGGCGCCGTTGGCCGGAGCCGATGCCTGCTGTCCGCTCCGCGATTGTGGCTGCGCGGCCGCTGCCGTCCCCGCGACCTCGGCGGGAGGCCCGCCACGCTCACGTGCGGGATTCGCGGTCTCCGCAGCTGGTTCCCATGTCTGCCGCGCGGTCTCCCACGCCCGTTTCGATTCCGCCGATATCTCGATCGGTGGCCGATGCGCCGCGGTATTCGCCTCGTGCCCTGCCGAGATCGCATCGGGCGGCGTGAACGGCGCGCCCCCGTCGATCGCCGGTGGGCGGGCGCTTTGGGCATATATGCCCCCGGCGAAAGCGCCGTTGAGCAGAGGCCCCACAACCTCCGTGTAGTGCTGCGGCCAACCAGCAACCGAAAACGCCGCACCCATGCCCCCGATCGCCCCCGCCGAACCTTGCACCAATCCCATGGCCACCCGACTGGTCGCGACCTGGGGGAACACCATCGGAGCGAACCGGCCGGCGAGCATGCCGCCGGCCGCTCCGCCCGCGCCGGCCGCGGCGGCGACCTCGATCGACTTCAGATCGATGCCCGTGGGGTTGGAACCGTCCTCCCCGATGATCTCGGCCGCTCGGTCCCCGGTGGCGACCTGTAGCGCCTGCACACCCACTTCGACGCCCACGGGCAGCGCGATCGCCGTGCCCATCCACTTGGCGAACTGCCTCGGCCCCATACCGCTCAGCTGGGCGGCCGCCTTGGCTCCACCTGCCTGAATGGCCCGCTGGAGGTTCGCGCGCATCACGGCGACCTCGGCGCGCCCGCTGACCAGTGTGGACTCGACCGCCGGCGCGGCCGCAACCTGACCGGCCGGCCCCGCCGCCGCGGCGGCGGCCAGCAAACCGTAGACCTTCCATGCCAGGTGGATGCCGAACGTGAACATCACGCACAGCCACTTCTCCGCGTCGTTGGCCGCCGCCTGCGCCTGATCGGCCAGGGCGTTCACATCGTTGCCGAGCTGAGCCGCACCCTTTCGATACGAACCCAGCGTTTCACGCAGCTTCTCTGCCGTCTCGCCCAGCGAATCCTCGTGCGTCAAAAGGCTATCGATATCGGCCGAATGGCCCTCCAGTTCCAGACTGCGGGCACGCAGCTCGTCCGCCATCCGGCGCATCCCGGAGATATCGGCGCCGGGAAGCTCCCCGCCGAACACCACCATCTCGATCGGAGTACGCAGGAACCCGGGCAGAAGTTCGAAGGCGTTGCGCAGTTGTACGACCGGGCTGAACAGCGAACCGTCCATCGCCTCGACCTATAGCCGGGATGCCGCGGCGACCAGCACCGCATGCAGCAGTCGTGCTTGGATACCGGCCTTTTCGCCGTGCTGAACCACCTCGGCGAACGCGACGCCGAGCGCCTCGGCCACATCGAAGTCGCTCGGTTCCGTGGCATTTGCGGATAATTCGGCGCGCCACTCCCGGTAACCGCGCACCAATTCGGACAGCGCAGCGCGCGGGCGTGGCTGGTTGTTCAGGTATTCCGAGATCAGGACGCGTTGCGCACGCCGGTGTGCGACACCACTACCGGCCGCATCGAAAGCCCGGCCGAATGCCCGCAAAGTGGCCGCGTAGATACCCGGCGGTACCGTCTCGCCCGCTCCCTCGATATCGGCATCGGGATCGGGATCGGCATCCTGCGGGTGTGCGGGTGCCTGTGCCGGTTGGGCAGGTTCCTGCGGCTGTTGTGCGGCGTGCCGGTCGAGCGTTATCGAACGGGCGCCGCCCTCGATGTCCGGCGGCGCACCGGCCCACCGCACCGTGCCGAGCTCGTCCGCGAGCTCGGCGACCGCGACGATCTCCAGCACGATCATCGGATAGTCGGTGAGGACCCGGTCCACCGCGGTCACGAACTCCTGTACGGGCGCGAGCTGAAGACCGGGGGCATCGAAACCTGTCACCTCCACGCCGTGCCGCTCGGCCAGCGCGCCTGCCAGCAGTTCGATTGCCGGATCGGATGGCGACCGCTCGCGGCCGCCGCGCCGATCACGTGCGCGGTCATTGTCACCGGCCGGTGTGTTCGGTCGTGGTGGGGGGCCTTGCTGCGGCGACGGCCCGGTGTTCGCCGGCCTTCCAGCGTTTCCGGGGGAGCCCGGCATCCCGGGTTGGCCAGGCGTGCGGGGCGGCGTCTCGGTCCACGGGGCTCCGGTCCGTCCCGCGGGTCCCGCTACGGAGCTGCCGGACGGTACTCCCGACGCCCGGGGCGTATTCCGCGCCGGGGGTGCTACCGGCGGGGGTGATACCGCGGAGGACGGTGGCGGCGCCGCCGATCCGGACCGCCGGCCGGGTGCGCCGGCCGCATTGTTGCCCGCCGGACCGGCTTCGGGCTGGGAACGACTCCACGGCGACTGGGACCGTGGCCCGTTATCTGCAGCAGCTCGACCCGCGGATCCGTCCGGTGCCGGTGGGCTACCGGGCCGGTTGTGCCCGCCGGCCGGGAGTTGGCCGGTGCTCTGTGGCCCGCCGGCGGGATACACCGGTGAATTCTGCTCCGGTGCCACCGCGGCCCGGTCGGATGAGGTCGGCCGGGGTCCATCGACCGGCGATTGCGGGCCGGCCGCACCCTGCGGGGGTGCCCCGACGGGGCCGGCCGGCCCCGGACCCTGATCCTGGGCAGCCCCGGCCACTCGCGCTGCGTCGTTGTCCAGTGCACCGAATTCGTTGGCGGTGCTCATTATTCCGGTCGCGTTACTGCGCATCCCTTCCGCCATGGCCCGCACGGTGGAAACCACTTGTTCGGCGCGCGGCGTGAACTGCTCGGCGAAGGTGCGGCCCATATAGTCGTCGCCGAAGCTGCCTTCCGCCTGCTGCAAGCAGTACTGCAGCCCGGCGTATGTCTGCTGTACCCGATCGGCGATATCGGCCAGCCGCGCCCCGCGCTCACGCAGGTCATCCAAGTCCAGTCGCAGTTCGCCGCTCATCTTCCACCTCGGGCAGCGGACATCGGTCCGCCGGTCCGCAGCCGGAACCGGCGCTCGAAATCGGTGGTGAACGCGGACAGCGGCACCGATGAGCTCGACCGCTCCACGACACCATCGTCTGCGATATAGAAGACCGCCCGGTCGAGCGCGATCTCACCATCCGGCACCGGTGAACGCACCATCCAGCCCACGCTGATCCGCTCGGCCCGCAACGTCGAAAGCGGGAATCCCGTCGTGTCGTAACCCCGGCTGCGGATGTGATCGCGGACGAGGTTCAGTGCCTCCGCCTCCTGGATTCCCACGATGTCACCGGCGACCAGATCGGCGAGCACGAACTGGAACAGGGCACCGTCGACATCGGCGTCGGCGTCCGCACCGACAACTTGCACGATCGCCGCGCGGGTCACCGCCGCGGCCTGCGCGGCCGACACCAGCGGTTCAGCGGCATCCGGCGACGGGCCGTCCAATACGCCCGCTACCACTTTCGCGACCGCATCGGTCGTCCACACGGCGGGCAACGCGGGCGCGCATTCCGCCATCGGAGCGGATTCGCCGCGGTACCACTGTCCCTGATCCCACCAGTAACAAAAGGACAGCATGCCGGTCATCACACGCGGGTTGAGTACCGGATCGACCACCCAATCCGGTGCGCCGGCGAATAATTTCGGCAGCGCACCGGCACCGTTGTAGGCGGCTTCCAGGACCGGCGCATCCCAGACACCGCCCGACAGCACCGCCCGGTCGCCGGGCAGTAACGTCAGCGTCGAACCGCTGTGTCCCGAACTTTCGAAGATGCCGACCGACGGGCCGATCCGCGGGCCTCGTTCCGATCCGGCCGCCACGAAGGCCGCGGCCAGCACTGTCCACCGGGCCCACACCACAGCCAGATCCGGCAACTCGCCGATCACCGGCACCGCCTGCACGCCCGCACTCCGATCCGCGCGCACGCCGTCCGCGGCCGCGCGCGGTGACCTCGACTGGGATTCGCCGCGTCCGATGTAGGCGGCCAGCCACACGGGCAGCCGGCTACGCGGATACCGTTCCAGATCCGCCAGATACGCCTGCGGCGCGAACAACTGCTCACCGGGAAACGGCTCCGCGCCCTGATCGGTGACGACCTCGGCCCCATGCGTATCGACGCGCACCACCAGCCGCCACCACGGCCCGTCGTCGACGACAGCAGACAGGTCCCGGTGTCGGCGCACCAATTCCCACACCGAATCCGACACTTGGCACCGGACCGGGTGGCCGCCGTTATCGGCGAGGAACAGCGCCGATTCGGCGACAACGGTCATCGCGAACGCGGCCTCCAGCCGGCGTTGCCCGTCCGGTGCGAGCTCATGCAGCCCGGCGACGATTCGATCGGTCAGCTCCGCGAGTTCTGGCTTCCCGGAGCCGGTCACAGCACACTCCCACGTCAGCGGATCTCTGTCCTGCAAGCCGGTCTGCGAACCTCGCCCGGAAGAGCGTCGTTCGGCCGTCAGGATCACACTTCGGGTCGTAGATTTTCGCAATCCGGGCGCGGGCGCAACTGTCCCCTCTTGCCAGCCATGGCGAGGCTCCGGCATATGGGTTGCTTTGTGTTGTGGGGCCGCAGGTTACGGTCGGGATGTGATCTGCTCCAAAGAGCGAATGCAATAGTGCGTTTCTCCCGCGCGCAGTGATGTGTATCAACTATTGTCACCGACTGAACAAAACCTATCCGATATGCGGTACGACCGAATCGAGAGCCGATCATGTTTGAACAGAGTGTGATGGTGCCGGGTGACGTTCGAACGGGGCGGCAGGTAATGCCCCCGAGGGGCGGACTGCCGACAGCGACGCAGCTGTTGTGCAGTTTCCAGGGGACCAAATTCGCAGATCACGATCTGCTGAGCTCGGCGCACGCGCTGGCGGCGTTGCATGCGCGGCGGGCAACCATGCGGGACTCGCGGCTGGTGGCCGAGGTGGACAACCGCCGCCGCGAGCTGATGGAGGATATCGATGACTGGATCCGCGAACGCGGATCCCTACCGCGCGACGGCTTGATCCACGCCGAGACACTGGGCGACGTGATCGATCGCATGGCCTGGAGCTGGGTGTATGCCAACGAGGTGATCGAAACCGACGGGGCGCGCGATGAGCATGCGCGTAAACGCTGGCACCGCCTGGCCGAATTGATCGACGGCTACACCGAATTGATCGGCGATATCGTCGGCGGCCGCCGGCGGCTGCCTGCGCGGGTGTGATCGTTCGCGGTGCCCGGTCCACCTGGGCCGGGCACCGCGAGACCGCGCTACGAAATATGCGGTGCCGCACCGGGCGAGCCACCGGAAACCGCGGCTGTTCGCGGAATCGGCCGGTCAGCGGTCCAGTACGGACAGCATTCCCGATACGGCTGCCGGCCAGGTGAACTGTTCGGCGCGCTGCCGGGCTGCGCCGCGACGCTGTGCGGGTGGCCGGGCGAGCACATCGGTGACGGCCCGGGCGAATGCGGCCGGTTCGTCGGCGGCCACCGCGCCGCAATCGGCGGTCACGATATCGGCGAGGGCCGAGGACCGGCTGGCCACCACCGGCGTGCCTGCGGCAAGCGCCTCCAGTGCGGCGAGCCCGAAGGTTTCGTGGGGCCCGGGGGCGAGCGAGATATCCGCGGTGGCCAGCAATCTGGCGACTTCGGCGCGATCGGTGATGAACCCGGTGAAATGAACTGCGGGCAGGCCTCCTGCCACAACCGGCATCGACCGGGCCCGTCGTTCCAGCGCTTCCCGACGTGGACCGTCACCGGCGACCACCAGACGCGCTTCCACTCCGTGGCGGTGTAATTCGGCCACTGCCTCGATACTGCGGTCGACCCGCTTCTCCACCGACAGCCGCCCGCAGTGCACCAGCAGGGGATGGCCGGGCACGCCGAGGTCCGCCCGCAGGCCTCGATCGTGGCGGTGCGGAGTGAACAGGTCCAGATCCACTCCCAGTGGAACCATCTCGACGTTGGGTGCGGCGATCCGCCGGAATTCGGCGCGGGCGAATTCGGTGGTGCACACAACCATGTCGTACTGATCGGCGGTATGCCGGTTGGCGATATCGGCGAGGCGGCGGGCACACCGCTGCGGCATGATCTGCCCCAGCAGCCGATCGAGCCGTTCGTGCGAGATCATCACGCCCGCCACACCGCGGCGCCGGGCCCAGCGTCCGAAGCCGCGCAATGTCAGCCGGTCGGATACTTCCAGGGCGTCGGGCCGCAGGCCGGTGAGCGTATCGGCCACCCGCCGCGGGTCGGCGGCGCGGTAGCCACCGGTCCACGGGATGGGCAGGGCGGGCAGAGTGATGCGCAGGACCCCGCCCGGCAGCACCTCCTCGGCGGGGCGTGGCCCGGGGACGATCAGTACAACTTCGTGTCCGGCGGCCACATACCCTTCGCCCAGGTGGTGCAGTGCGGTCCGCAAACCTCCGGAGCGTGGTCCGTAGAAGTTGGCCAGTTGCACGATGCGCACGTCGCCGATCGTGGCCGGGTCCGGGTGCCCGCCGGAACCGGGCCGTCGAACAGTTGGTTAACACCCGGTGTTATTTGGTCCCGGCAGGCTAGCGGTCGGGCTGGCCGCGGCCGGAGCGCGGGAGATCGAGGTTGAGCGGGATCCGGCCCACGCTGAGATGTTCACCGACCTCGTCGGCGGGCAGCGGCCGGGCGATGAGGAAGCCCTGCGCCCGGTAGCAGCCCAGGCCGACCAGTGTGCGGGCGGCGACCGGCGTTTCCACACCCTCGCCCACCACGCCGAGCCCGAACGACCCGGCCAAGCCGATGATCGATTTCACGATGGCGAGATCGTCGGTGCTGGCGCCGAGCCGCTGGACGAATCCACGGTCGATTTTCACCGCGTCCACGGGGAGCGCTTTCAGATGGGAGAGCGAGGAATAGCCGGTGCCGAAATCGTCGATGGCGATCTGTACGCCCATCCGTTTGAGCCCGCGCAGTGTCACCTGGGTGCGGGCCAGATCCTGCACCACCACGTGTTCGGTGATCTCCAGGCAGATGGAGCTGCCGTCGATGCCGAAATGGCGCAGGATGTCCTCGATGCGCTCGACGAAATCCAAGCTCACCAACTGCACCGGAGATACGTTGATCCGCATGACCATATTGGTCGCCAAACCCTGGCGGCGCCAGCGCGCGAACTGAGCGCAGGCCGTGCGGATAACCCAGCGGCCCAGCTCACCGGCCAGGTTGGTGGCCTCGGCCACGGTGACGAACGCACCGGGCGGTAGCAGCCCGCGGGTGGGATGCAACCAGCGGACCAGGGCCTCCATCGCGACGATACGGCCGGTGCGCAGATCGACTTCGGGCTGATAGTGCAGGATCAGCGAGCCGTCGGAGACGGCGCTGCGCAGATTGAGTTCCACATCATCCTGGAGCTCGAACTGGGCGCGCATCGCGTCGGTGAACAGCGCGACCCCGTTCCCGCCGCCGGATTTGGCGGACAGCAGGGCGTGATCGGCGCGCCGCAGGACATCGGCGACGGTGGTCTCACCGGGGATTCCGACGGCCACGCCGACGCTGGCGCCGCGGCTCACCGATTCCCCGCCAACGGTCACCCGGCGGCTGATGAGTTCCCGGATCCGGGTCGCTTCGTGTTCGGCGGCGACGGTGTCCATGGGTTTGGCCGGCACGATCACGAACTCGTCGCCACCGAGGCGGGCGATCATATCGTTGGGGTCGAGATTGTCCTGGAGTCGCTCGGACAGGGTCCGGATGAACTTGTCACCGGCGGTGTGGCCGAGGAAATCGTTGAGGGCCTTGAGCCGGTCCAGGTCGAGGAAGAAGGCCGCGACGGGCCCGGGACTGCCGGCCCGCAACCGCTGTTCCATATGTTCGAGTAGCGCACGCCGGTTCGACAGCCCGGTCAGGTCGTCGTGCAGGGCGATGAACCGGAGCTGTTCCTCGGCTTCCACCCGCGCCTGCAGTTGGGCGAACAGGGTGGCGATCGCCTTGAGCACATTGAGTTCGCGGTTGCTCCAGTCCCGGTCGCCGACCTTGACGAATCCGAGCAGCCCGGTGGATTTCCCGCGGGAAACCAGCGGGACGGCCGCGGAGCTGATATCGCCGAGCCCGGACGCGGAGTGGATGGTCTGCTGATAGTCGGCGGCGCTGGCCGGAATCAGGAACGGTTCGGTGGCATGCTCGAGTGACCGGAACACCGAGTCGGCCTGGTCGAAATAGACGACCCTGAGCGGATCGGGTTCGGGCACGTCCTGACGCGGCGGCCATTCGGCCACCAGCACCGTGGACCGGTTCTTGGGATCGTTGTGCCGCAGGTAGCTGAAGTCCACATCGAAGTAGTCGATCAGCATGGCCAGCACCTGCTCGGTCGCCGACACCATGGTCGCCGAATCGACGCCCATCAGCTCCGCGGCGACTTCGGTCACCAGCGAGTCGAGTGTCCGCCGAGGCACCTGATCTCCGATCACACTAACCGCGGAGCTCTCCGCCCGGTACCGGGCGACGCTTGCTCCGTACGCTGGCAGCTGCCGCATAACTCAGGCGTAGTACCAGCGCCACGCTTTCTTGTTCCGGCACTTCCAGTATTTCCAGGAAACGACCCTGAAGTGTGGACAGTCTATCCGCGTACGCCGGAGAAAGTGCATCCAGTTCGGTACGGGTTTGCGAAAACAGGAACACCGGCGACATCGGCTGCACCGCCAGACCCGACCGTTGCGCCTGGATCCAGACCCGCCCGACCGCAGCCCCCGCACGGGCGTACTCGGCCAATCCGCCGCCCTCGGCGCCGGGTTCCCGGCGGAAGGTGACGGCGACGACCGCGGAACTGGAACCTACCCGGTCACGGGCGTAATCGCCGAGTGCGGCACCGGCCGACCAGCTGTGCAATTGGGCCATCACGTCGGCGCGTCGCGCGATCTGCATGGCGGCCCGTTCGTCGGGCGCGAGTTCCAGCGAACGGGTATCGATACCGTCGGAGAGGTCGTCCCCGGGCCAGCGCATTTCCGCGAACATCTCGCGGTGCAACTGGGGGGTGAGGTAGCGGACCTGGTCCGAGTCGGCCAAGACCTCGGCCATCGCGCGCAGGGCGGCCGGTGAAGTTGCGGCCCGCAGCTGGGCGTTCTCGGCGGCCGCCGCGGCGGCGAGCCCGGCCAGGACGGATTCCGGGATACGGCCGCCGTGGCCGATCCGGCGGTTGGTCTCCCGGGCGAGCGCGTACGGGTAATCGGCGGCCAGTGCCGGGTCGGTATCGGTGCCGGGCCGGAGCACCGCGGTGAGCGGGGCATCCGGGGTTTCGATGAATTCGTGGGGGCCGAGCCGATCGTGGGCGGCTGCCGCGACACGGGCGTTGTACAACGCGGCGCCCACGGCGACGGCACTGCCGCGATAGCCGGTATCCATGGCGGTGGTGTACTGCGGATCGAGTGTGATCCGGATTTCCTGCTCCGTGGTGTGTAGCGACCACGGCTGGATATTCCCGCCGGACGGCGCCCGCTGCGCGCAATCGAGAATCCGGTCGAGCGGCGCCGCGGGCACGGTGTCGGTGTCGGTATCGGCGGCGGGTTCGTCGAGATCGAGGTCCGGATCGGTGAGGGCGTCGAGGGCCTGTTCGATATCGAGCCGGGTGCGGCCCGACCGCAGCGGCCGGCCCAGGCCGATCCGGCGCACCGCCGTCGCGACACTGGCCGCGCCGAGCACCACATCGCCACCCAGCTGCGGCCAGCTGTTCAACGTCTCGCCCACCTCGACCAGGCTGCCCGCCATCCGGGCGGACAGATCGCGCGCGCCGAGCAACCCCACGACGTAGGGCGCCTTGTCCCTGGTGGACAGTCCGCGCAGCTGGGTGGCCGCGGTATCGCCGAGCAGGCCGTGGAAGGGCTGCCGGCCCGGTTCGAGGTCGAAACGTTCGATATCGAGCAGGCCGCGGTCGCTGGTCTCCATGATCAGCGGCAGCTTCCGGCGCCGGGCCGCTTCGCGGACGAGCAGTTTGATATCCAGGGAATCGCATTCCTCCACAACGATTCCCAGCCCGTCGACGAAATCGTCCACGGTATCGGGATCCAGTCCGCCGCCGCGCACCTCCACCGTCAGATAGGGGTCGAGTTCGGCGATCCGGCGGGCCGTGACGATCGCCTTGTTCACGCCGATATCGAACAGCGTGGCGGGGACCCGGTTGAGGTTCGACAGTTCGAGTTCGTCGAAATCGGCGAGCCGCAGTGCGCCGCACGCCCCCTCCTGGGCCAGCGTGTAGGCGATGGCATGCCCCACGCTCTGCCCGACGACCCCGACCGTGAGGGTGCGCAGCCGCTCCTGTTCGGCGCGGGTGAGTTTGTTGCGATTGCGGTCGAGCCGGATCGCGCGGAAGGTCCGCGGCCCCGGCAGGACCAGTACGCTGCGCCGCCACGGGTAGTACACCCAGCGGTCGTCCGCGGGGCCCTCGGCGGTTTCCGGGGGGTCGTTGAGCCTGCCGAACTCGGTGGCGAGCAAACCGCGCAGATCGTTGATCTCGATATGCGGTGTGCTGCGCAACCCGGCCAGCGCCCGTTCGTCGTCGGGGTCGCCCGGGTCCAGGATCAGCGGCCGGTATTCCACTCCGAGATCTGCTTCACCGACCATGTGACCGGCATTCCTCCCCACCGCGGCGCAGCGGCCGGACCGACCGCGACGACCTCGGTTCAGCTAATCCCATAGCGCGAAGTTCACCACGCATCAACAAATACTGCAACTTGTCAGCAAATACATCATAGGTCCTGGTATCCCACCAGATCGGCACCGTTCGGTAGCGCTCGTCCGGGTAGGGCACGGGCGGGATCGCCTGCGCGACCATGCCGCCGCTCGCGCGGTGCCGTTCGGTGGTGAACGAGGCGACCGTCGCGAAGCCGTAGCGGGCGCCCAGCAGCCGCGGGGCGTGCGCCATGCACCGGGAGATCGCGGCGGTCAGATCGTTGCGGCGGTCGGCGTCGCGGGCGACCCAGACGGCGCGGGATTCGACCACACCGCGTGGAATACGCCGCGCCATCATGAGACTCAGGTCCGTCGCGCCCGGCCGCCCGGCCCACGGCGTGAGCGAGTCGACCTCCGAGACCCACCGGTACGGTCCCTGGACCCGCAGACCGCCGACCACCGCACCGGTGAAATCGGTGGCGGCGAAGAACAGCGCGGTCGACGAACCGTCGGCGACGGCGTCGTATTCCAGGGCCTGTTCGTTGGCGAAATGGCGGTAGGTCCGCTGGGCGCCGGCCAGGTAGCGGTGCCAGAGGTCCGGGGAGCGGTCGGGGGTGGTGGCGCAGATTTCGTAGCCGGAGACGTTGTCGCGAAACCCCGCAGCGCGGCCGTGGTGCGGGTGGTCTTCCTGGCCGACTGCGATCGTTTCGACAGTCATGACAGTTCCTACTCTTTCGCCGTACACCCGGTGGGTGCACGGGATATCTTGTCCAGCAGCTCGTCCGACGCCCCGGCTCGCCGACGTGCCCAGTGCAGTATCCGTCATCGAAACACAATTGACCAGAACTCTGGTTAATCTTCCGAAAACTGACGCGAGATGCGGCTGTTATCGCAGGTCAGGCCAGGTGGTTCGAGAATGACTGGTTACCAGGAGACCGGTTGGTTCGGAGTTAGTTATCACCCGGCAACGGATTGTTCGCCGCCGTTGTCACGTGGCGATCGAAATGAACAGCTCCACCGATTCCGAACCGTGCCAGAGCTCGATCTCCTCGCGGTAGGCGCGAGTTATCTCGGCCGACGCCGTGGCATCGTCGACCTGCGCCCAGACATCCTCGACGGGATCGTGGTAGTCGCCGTTGGGTACGAACCGTGCGTAGACGCCCCGCGGGACACGGACCAGAACATCGCCGACGGCGGAATCACCCGGTTCGGCGTATTCGAAACACACCAGGGCGTTGTAGGTGCCCGTGGGCGTGCGCACGTACACGGTGTACATCGGTCGCTGCGCCTCGGCCGAGCCGGCGAATCCGGCCGCCCGTTCACTGAGCCGGTCCTTGAGGAACTCGATGAGTTCGCTGTTGCTGACCTTGAAGCTGGGGCGCACCTTCGGCACCACCAGGCCGGCGTACACCGACTCGCCGCGCACCACGATCGTGTAGGTCATCGGGCCTCGACCGCCAGGTACAGATCGATCTTGTACGCGTGCGGATAGAACTCGAAATCGCCGGTGAAGGTCCGGTTTATCCGGTTGTGTTCCTCGGCGTAGGCGATCTGGGTCCACAGGCTGGTCATGATCTGCGGGAAGTTGCCCACCGAGGAGAACTTCGCGTAGGTACCGCGCGGCAGGCGCGCCACCATATGGCCGCGGGTGACCGCGTCGAAGGAGTGGCACTCGTAGCCGACGATCTGGGTGTTGTAGGTCCCCAGCTCGGGCGAGTAGTCCGTGTACGCGGTGGCCAGCGGCCCGCCGAGTTCGTGATGCAGCACCGACGACCAGGCGCCCTCGAGATCGCGGTCGCGTAGTTCACCGAGCGCGCGCTTGGGGCTGCGTACCGGAAGCCCGGCCACCCACGTCTCATCCCGCTCGACGATTTCAAACTGCATGGAAGGACTCTTTCGAGATGTCTCCTGGTGGGCAAGCCGACCGGGTGGTCGGCCGGATCCGCCATGCTATCAACCGGTGGCGGTGCGGGCGGCCCGCCCGGCTGCCGGATTTCGGTGGATCGTCGCACTGTGCGGTGTAAACCGGCCATTGTGTACCGAAATTGCAAACCGGACTGTCGCCCGGCAATTGTCGGGTAAATAGCGGGAAGAATTCGAGCAGCCGGGTTTTCCTCGGGCATTCTAGTGGTGTTCTCAACGCTGGCTATGTCACCCGATATTGTTTCGTAATTCACCGCGGTCGGCCCGGTTCGCCACTATCAGTTCAGCTGAGCTTCATTCCACGTAATTACCAATGCCGACATGATCGGCAGAGCAGATCGGCGGGCGCTCCCCGCGAAACCCGGACGCATGACGACCGCGGCGCCCTAGCGGACCGGCTGCAGTGCGCATTCTCGGTGGTCGTGGACTCCCGGCGACATGGGCAGGGCCGCGCCGGCGCCTTCTCGTCCGCGGTCTCCTCCTGGTAGCGATTCTCACCGTTTTCCCCGGCGGGCTGGGCGCGGTCGCGATGGCCCAGGATGGGGCGCGGGTGGGTGCGGCGGCGCCGAGCCGGATGGACGGTGTCGCCTGGATGAATATCCGCGATTCCGCCGGCGTGCAGCTGGCCGATTACGCCTTCGTCGGCGCGCGTGGCGATCTCCTCGATCCCGGTGCAACGATGGTCTGGACGCTGATCGGCCTGGAATTCGTCGGATATATGGTTATCGTGACCACCGCGATCTGGTTCGTCGGTTATGCGCTCAGTTTCGCCTGGCTCGACCTCTTCGCGGACGCATTGCAAGGCGTAGCGGACGCATTCGCGGGCCGGCTCGCCACTCCCGCGGTCCTGATTACGGCAGCGAGTATCGGGGCGTTTCTCGTGGCCTGGTTCACGGTGCGCGGCTTTCACAGCAGGGCTGTAGTCCAGATACTGACGATGCTGGTCGTGGCTGTGCTGGGTCCGCTGTTCCTGGCCGCTCCGCTGGCCGGTGCCCTGGGGTCGGACGGCCTGCCGGCCCGGGGGCGTGACCTGGGTATGGCGGTCGCCGCCGGCCTCAATGGGTCGGACTCGCGGAATCCGGACCTGGTGTTGAGCACTCTGCAAAGGGATATGGCCGATAATTTCGCGCGCCGTCCGGTGCAGGTGTGGAATTTCGGGCATATCGTCGACGACCGGCCGGCCTGCGCCGCAGCGTGGTCGGCGGGGATGACGGCGGGCGATCCCGAGCGGACCCGGCGCGAACTCGGCTCCTGTGGCGATACCGCCGCGGTCACCTCCGCCCATGCGCGGGTGGGCCAGATAGGCACCGGGCTGGTGCTACTGGCCTCGGCAGCCGTGCTGCTGTTGTTCGCGGTGGTGCTCTCCCTTCGGCTGATGCGCGCGGCGCTCGATGCCATCTATCAGGCGTTCATGGCCGTGTTCGGATTCGCCGCCGGTGGTTTCGTCTACGGTCCGACCCAGTCCTTCCTGGTGCGGAACCTGGTGAATTCGGGAATCGCGGCAGCCCGCATGTGCGCATACACCGTTTTCGTCGGTATCTACCTGTTGCTGCTCGGCAATATCTTCCAGCAGGCCCACGGTCGAGTGGTCGCCGTGATCGTGATCGCCGCGGTCGTGGAAATCGTCGCCATATCCCAGATGGGCCGTTTGTCGAAGAGTCTTACGCGTGGTTCGGCGTGGGCTGCCAATCGGTTCGCGCTCGCCGTCCAAGGCGCGCCCGCAGGCTCCGGTGCGACCGCGCTCGGGGTGGGCGGCGCGGGGGGAGGTAAAGCTTCGGCCGGTGGTTCCGGGATGGGAGCGTTTGCTGGCCTGACGGCGCTGAACACCGTCAACGCCTCACCGTTGACTGCCTGGCTGCTCGGTCGCACGGTGAATCCACTGAGTCCGCTGGCCATCGGCAGAATGCGCAACGATCGGGCGAATAGCGCGTCGGCGGCCAGCAGGCTGGAATCGCACCGGTGGCGGGCAATGGGCCGGCAGAACTGGCGCCTGCTGGCACGCCGGGAAGCCGCCGAATGGGGTGGTATCCACACCGAGCTCGGTCTGAACCGGGCGTTGAAGTATCTCGACAACAACCGGGTACCGGCCGAGTCGATGCCGGCGGTGCTGCACGACGCCGGGGCGAGCCACGAGCGCATCCACCGCCATATGCAGGCGCGGCAGACCCGGAACGACACCCGCTCCCGCAACCCGTACGGGTTCCCGCCGTTGCAGAAGGCCGTGGCCGCCGGCAACGCGGTACTCAACCACGTCGGGACGGACGCGGAAATGGCGTTCGCCGCTCAGGCCGTCAGCGATGCCGACAGTCTCGCCCGCCATACCCTGGCCCCCGCCCCGGGAGCGCAGCTCGACCACTCCTTCATCGCCCGCGTCCAGCAGCACTGGGATTCCGACCGGGCCCTGCGGGCGAATATCGATCCGGCCGAATGGAACAGGGCCGGCCGGGATACGCGCACTGCCATCGCCCACCAGTTGGCGACCGAACATCTGGCCACGGCTCGCGCCTACTCCGACGCGCCGACCGCCGCGCATCGCGGCGAACTCGCGGCCTCGCTGAAACGATTGTCCAATCTGGACCACGCGCTGCCCGATTTCGGACCGGACCCGTGGGATCTGTGACCGCGCGGACGGTTGCCGAAGCCGGTGACCCGCCGCTCCGCCGTGCCACCCGCGCCCGGTCTCGGTACGCTGCTGCCGACAGCGCAGTCGTAGATCGGGAGTCGGCATGGGGCGGGTCAACCGCAGGAAATCGGTACAGGGCGCGAAAACGCTGGTCACAGGTGCCGCCAGCGGTATCGGGAAGGCGACCGCGCTGGCGGCCGCGGCCCGCGGTGCGCGCCTGGTGCTCACCGATATCGATGCCGACGGGCTGGCCGCCACGGTCGGCGAGATCGAACGCGCCGGTGGGACCGTGCTCATCTCGCGGGCGCTCGATATCTCCGACTACAACGCCGTCGCGGAGTTCTCCGCCGCCGTGCACGAGGCTTTCGGCAGCCTGGACGTGGTGATGAATGTGGCCGGGACCTCCGTGTGGGGGACCGTCGACAGTCTGGAGATCCGGCATTGGCGCCGGATGGTCGATATCAATCTGCTCGGGCCGATCAATGTCATCGAACGGTTCGTTCCGCCGATGGTGCGGTCCGGGCAGCCGGGTGCGCTGGTGAATGTCTCCTCGGCGGCGGGGTTGCTGGCCCTGCCGTGGCATGCCGCCTACAGCGCGAGCAAATACGGCCTGCGCGGCTTATCGGAGGTGCTGCGGTTCGAACTCGCCGAGCACGGAATCACGGTGCATCTGGTGACGCCGGGCGCGGTGGCGACGCCGCTGGTGCGGACCTTCGACCTGGTCGGCGTGGATAAGGAGAATCCGCGAGTGCAGCGGGTGACCTCGCTGTTCACCCGGCACGCCGTACCACCGGAGAAGGTCGCCGCGGCGATCCTGAAGGGGATCGAGCGCAACCGTTTCCTGGTGTACAGCTCCTTCGATATCCGCTTCGGCTACTGGTGGAAGCGGAAGTTCGCCTTCCCCTACGAACTGCTGATGCGGCAGGCCAACCGGCAGTTCAGCACGCTGAAACAGTCGGTGAATCGGGATCGGACGGTAGCGAGCACACCGAATCCGGATTCTCCGGCAGCACACTGAGCGAATCGCCGGGGTCGTCGCACAGGCCCGGTTCCGGGCAGTTCAGATGCACGTCGAGGACGCGGGCGCCGGGACCTTCGGCGCCGAGCCGGTCGTGTTCGTTGACCAGTTTGCAGCTACCCAGCGACAGGCAGCCGCAGCCGATGCACCCGGTGAGGTTGTCCCGTAGCCGGACCAGCTGGGTTATCCGTTCGTCCAGATCCGCCTGCCAGGCGGTGGACAGGGTTTCCCAATCGCGCCGGGTGGGTGTGCGACCTTCCGGCAAACGGTCCAGCGCATCGCGTATTTCGCTCAGTGGGATGCCGACCCGCTGGGAGATGCGGATGAAGGCCACCCGGCGCAGCGTCTCCCGGGTGTAGCGGCGTTGATTTCCGCTGGTCCGGCGGCTGGAGATAAGTCCTTCGCGTTCGTAGAAGTGCAACGCGGACACCGCTACTCCGCTACGCTCGGAGAGCTGACCCGGGGTCAGCTCTTTGGTTTTCCAATCCGCTGTCGGCATCCGCCCTCCTCCGTCATCCTCAACCATACTTCAGGGTTGCTGGACTTGTGGGCGGAATCCGGGGCAAATATGCCGCGAATGCGGGGCCCGCGCGTATGCCGCCGGCCGCCGCGCGCATTACTGTCGGGACATGGGATCAGATGCCGCATCCGATACCCGGCAACGGGACCCCGGCCACCCGGCCCCCACCTTCGGGGTGACCAGCGAGGTCGGCAACCTGCGCGCGGTACTGCTGCACCGGCCCGGCGACGAACTGCGCCGGCTCACCCCGCGCAACAACGATCAACTGCTCTTCGACGCCATCCCCTGGGTGGAACGCGCCCAGCAGGAACACGACACCTTCGCCGCGGTCCTGCGCGACCGCGGGGTAGAGGTACTGCTGCTCGCCGACCTGCTCGCCGAAACCCTCGCGGTCAGCGGCGCCGCGCGTATCCAGGGCATCTCCGCGGCTGTGCACGCCCGCCGTCTCGGCCATTCGCTCGCCGCCGAACTGGCTGCCCAGCTGCGCGGCGTCCCCGCCCCCGACCTCGCCCGAATCCTGATGGCGGGGATGACCTTCGACGAACTGCCCTTCGCCGCCGACGACACCTCCCTCGTCCGCCGCATGCACCACGGTGGCGATTTCGTCATCGACCCGCTGCCCAATCTCCTTTTCACCCGCGACTCCTCGTTCTGGGTAGGGCCCAAGGTCGCGATCACCGCACTCGCGCTGCCCGCCCGCGCGCGGGAAACCTCGCTGACCGATCTGATCTATGCCTTCCACCCGAGGTTCCTCGGGGTCCGCCGGGCCTACGAATCGCATACCGCGCCCATCGAAGGCGGTGATGTACTGCTGCTGGCGCCCGGGGTCGTGGCCGTGGGTGTCGGCGAGCGCACCACCCCGGCCGGTGCGGAAGCGCTGGCGCGCAGCCTGTTCGACGACGGTCTCGCGCACACCGTGCTGGTGGCGCCGATCGCGCAGAACCGCGCCACCATGCACCTCGACACCGTATGCACCATGGTCGATACGGACGCGGTCGTGATGTATCCGGGCGTGCGCGAAACCCTCACCGCGTACACGATCCGCCGCACCGATACCGACAGCTGCGTGGTCACCGGACCCGACCCGTTCCTGCCCGCCGCCGCCGCGGCGATGGGAATCGGCAAACTCCGCGTCATCGATACCGGAACGGACGGGGTCACCGCCGAACGCGAACAGTGGGACGACGGGAACAACACGCTCGCCCTGGGCCCCGGCGTGGTGGTCGCCTACGAACGCAACGAGATGACCAATGCGCGGCTCGAAGATTCCGGTATCGAGGTGCTGCGCATACCCGGTTCGGAATTGGGCTCGGGCCGCGGCGGCCCACGCTGTCTTTCCTGCCCACTTGCCCGGGATAGCGTATGAAAAGCGGGCTGATGCGGTAAGAACGGACGCATGTTCGAGATCACGGTGTCGCACGATTCGGGCGTCCCACCCTACGAACAGCTACGTCTGGCCGTTATAGCCCGCGTCCGGGCGGGTGAACTCCTAGCGGGGACCAAGATTCCGACGGTGCGTGCGCTCGCGGCGCAACTGGGTCTGGCCCCCAATACCGTGGCCCGGGCCTACCGGGAACTGGAACAGGACGGGGTCCTGGAAACCCGCGGCCGGTTGGGCACCTTCATCGCCTCCTCCGGCGACCCCACCGCCGACGCCGCCGGCCGGGCCGCCGCCGAATACGTGGCGACGATCCGCCGGCTCGGGCTCGACGGTGCCGCCGCCCTCCACTACGTGAAAACCGCCCTGATCGCCTGACACCGGCGCCCGTCTCAGCGCCAGCTGGGTAGCCAGAGGTGGTCCTGCCAGTTGCCGGTGGTGATGGGCAGGGCCGTCAGGATCGGCCACAACCAGATGAAATTCGCGATCACCAGGGCGAGATACAGGCATACCGCGAGCAGTCCCAGACTGCGCCGTTCGCTGGGTTCGGCCGGGAGGAAGGAACCGGTGCCGCCCGGAGGTCGGGCGGCCGCTCGCCGCGCGGTGCCGAGGATATCGCCGAAGACCAAAGCCAGCGCCATCACCAGGAACGGGGCCAGTGCGACCGCGTAGAAGTAGTACATCTGCCGGTCCAGCGTGAGGAACCAGGGCAGCAGCCCCGCGCCGTATCCGGTGAGCACGGCCGCGTAACGCCAGTCGCGGCGCACCACGCAGCGCCACAGCCCCCAGATCAGCACCGGCAGCGCGACCCACCACAGCGCCGGGGTGCCGATCAGCATGACGGCCTTCACGCATTCGCTCTGCCCGCAGCCGGTGACCCCGTCGTCGGCGTAGTAGTAGAGCATCGGGCGTAAGCCCATCGGCCACGTCCACGGTTTGGATTCCCACGGGTGATGGTTGCCCGCCGAGTTGGTGAGCTCGGAATGGAAGCCGAGGGTGCGGGAGTGGAAGTACCACAGGGAACGCAGGGCGTCGGGGAACAGATGCGACCAGAAACCGCCCGTGCCGATACCGTCCTCGGGAGCCGACGGGTTACCGGCCATATAGCGGTAGACCGCCGTTTCCTCCCGGAACCAGGCGGCGTAACTGGCCAGGTAGACACCCAGCGGTATCACGACCAGCGCGTACAGCGCCGGGCCGATATCGCGGATCGCGGTGCCGAACAGCGGTTTACGCACACCGTAGGCGCGGCGCGCGGACAGATCGAACAGCACACTCATCAGGCCGAACGCTGCGATGAAATACAGGCCCGACCATTTGGTCCCGCATGAGAGCCCGAGCAGGATCCCGGCGCCGAACCGCCACCAGCGCACCCCCAGTCGCGGACCCCACGGCGTCTCCGCGATCCGGCCCTCGGCGTCGGCGCGGGCCAGGCGCGCCCGGACCTGGTCGCGGTCGACGATCAGGCAGCCGAAGGCAGCGGTGACGAAGAAGGTGATGAAGATATCGAGCATGCCGATCCGCGACGAGACGAAACTCGCCCCGTCGGCGATCAGCAGGATTCCGGCGAACGCGCCGAGCAGGGTGGACCGTGTCATCCGCCGGACGATCCGGATCACCAGCAGCACCAGCAGGGTGCCGCACAGCGCCGCGGTGAATCGCCATCCCCAGCCGTTGTACCCGAACAACGCTTCACCGAGCGCGATCATCTGCTTACCCACCGGTGGATGCACCACCAGCCCGTAACCGGGGTTGTCCTCGATACCGCCGGTCAGGATCTGCCAGCCCTGCGGCGCGTAGTGCTTCTCGTCGAAAACCGGGGTACCCGCGTCGGTGGGGTAGCTGAGCATGGTGAACCGCGTGACGGCCGCGATCACCGTCAGGAACAGGCTGACCACCCAGCCGCGCACGGTATCGGTGGGACCGAAATCCGGTGCGGGCCGCAGCGGTGCCGGGCTCGACCGGGTACGCGGCGGCCGCCAGGACGCGCTCGGGCGCGAGTCGGTCAGCTGATTCACGGCCCCGAGTCTATGGGTGTGCCCCCGGCGCGACGCCACACGCCCGAACCGGTCGCGGCCGAGTCCCCGGAGAGGCGGACATATCGGTCGACCGGAGCAAATCCGCCCACCTCCGCCGTGCCGTAGGCTGCGCTGCGTTCCGCTGCACTTCGCCCGGGTCATCGCCGCCCGGGTCGTGCTGGGCGGTAGCAGCGGAACCCTTACCACTCACCTGATACGTTCCAGGTAGTTGCGGACCGCCGAAACCGGGCCCGCGGTGGCCCCGGAGACACAAGACTGCCGCACCACCACGGAACAGGGTGCCTGAAGCGGACTGTGCACACGAGATCGCAGCCGCGGCCCACAGCAAGGACCGACGTAACCAACGGTGGAGCCGAGTTCAGCGAGGCCCTGAAAGGTTTCGGCCCGTCCCTGCTTTCCGCACTCGATGCAATGCGGCGCAGCCGCGAGCATCGAGTGCGGAAAGCAGGGACCTCAGGGGCCGAAACCCGCGGCGCCGCAGGCGCCGCCAATAGACAAGGAGTGTGGTGACAACGGGCGGACTGGTTCTGGCGGCGACACCGCTGGGGCAGATCGGGGATGCCTCCGCGCGATTGCGGGAGGCGCTGGGGTCCGCCGATATCGTCGCGGCGGAGGACACCAGGCGGACCCGGTCGCTGGCGGATGCGCTGGGTGTGGAGATCCGGGGCCGGGTGGTCAGTTTCTACGACCATGTGGAGTCGGCGAAGGTTCCCGCGCTGTTGGAGGAGATCGCCGCCGGCCGGACCGTGCTGCTGGTCACCGATGCGGGGATGCCGTCGGTGAGTGATCCCGGGTATCGGCTGGTGGCGGCGTGTGCCGAACGGGATCTGCCGGTGACCTGTCTCCCTGGGCCCTCGGCGGTCACGACGGCGCTGGCGCTCTCCGCGTTGCCGGTGGACCGGTTCTGTTTCGACGGGTTCGCGCCGCGCAAATCGGGGCGGCGTAAGGAGTGGCTGGGCACGCTGGTCTCCGAACGGCGGGCCTGCGTGTTCTTCGAGGCTCCGCACCGATTGGCCGACTGCTTGGCCGACGCCGTCGAGATCCTGGGCGGCGACCGCCGGGCCGCGGTGTGCCGGGAACTCACCAAGACCTACGAAGAGGTGGTACGCGGCACGCTGGCCGAGCTCGCGGAGTGGGCGGCCGGTGGTGTGCGCGGGGAGATCACGGTGGTCCTCGCGGGGGCGAGCGCGACCGTCACCGAACCGGAGGACCTGGTCGCGCAGGTCGAGGAACGCGCCGCCGCGGGACTGCGGCTCAAGGACGCCAGCGCGGAGATCGCGGAGATCGCCGGGGTCTCCCGGCGCGAACTCTACGACGCTGTCCTGGCTGCCCGCCGCGCCGCCGTCGAGTGAAGCGGCGCGGCCACGGTCTCACCCCACTGCCGGCCTCGGAGATCACTCGTCGGTTTTCGGCTCCACGTAGCGCGGGAACACCGGTTCCGGGGCGGGCAGGGCGACACCCGGGACCAGCGGGGTGGCGATATCGGCGAAATCGCGGCCCCGCTGGGCGAGTAGGTCCAGGATCTTGGCCGACGAGCCCGGCATCGCCGGCTGGGCCAGGATCGCCACGATCCGGATCACCTCGAGGGTGACGTAGAGGACCGTCGCCATCCGCGCCAGGTCTTCCTCGGTACCGGATTTGCGCAGCGTCCAGGGCGCCTGGGCGGTGAAGTAGCGGTTGGTTTCGCCGAGGGTCAGCCAGATCTGTTCCAGCGCCAGGTGCATCTGCTGCACGTCGAACTCGGCCCGGCAGCGTTCCAGCAGGCCGTTCGCGCGGTCGAGCAGGGCACGGTCGTCGGCGGTGAACTCACCCGGAGTGGGTACGGCCGCGCCGCAGTTCTTGGCGACCATGGTCAGGCTGCGCTGCACCAGGTTGCCGAATTCGTTGGCCAGATCGGCGTTGATCCGGGAGACGATGGCGTCGTGGCTGTAGCTGCCGTCCTGGCCGTAGGAGATTTCGCGCAGCAGGAAGAAACGCACGGCATCGAGGCCGTAGGTGTCGACGAGTTCCAGGGGGTCGACCACATTGCCGACCGATTTCGACATCTTCTCGCCCTTGTTGTACAGGAACCCGTGCACGTAGACGCGCTTCGGCAGTTCGATACCGGCCGACATCAGGAAGGCGGGCCAGTACACGGTGTGGAAGCGGGTGATGTCCTTGCCGATGATGTGCACATCGGCCGGCCAGAACTTGCCGAAGGCGGCGGAATCGGTTTCCGGGAAGCCGACACCGGTGAGGTAGTTGGTGAGCGCGTCCACCCATACGTACATGACGTGGTCGGGGTGGCCGGGCACCGGAACGCCCCAGTCGAAGGTGGTCCGGGAGATCGACAGATCCTTGAGTCCGGCCTTGACGTAGCTGACGATCTCGTTGCGCCGGGTCGCCGGGGCGATGAATTCCGGATGCTCGTCGTAGAGCGCGAGCAGTTTGTCCTGGTAGGTCGAGAGCCGGAAGAAGAAATTGGATTCCTCGGTCCAGGTCACCGGGGTGTTGGTTTCGGTGGAGATGCGGCTGCCGTCGTCGAGCAGCGTGGTCTCCTCCTCGGTGTAGAACGCCTCGTCGCGCACCGAGTACCAGCCGGAGTAGTTGTCGAGGTAGATATCGCCGTTGTCCAGCATCCGCTGCCAGATCGCGATACTGGCGCGCTGATGGTCGGCGTCGGTGGTGCGGATGAACCGGTCGAAGGAGATATCGAGCGATTTGTCCATTCGCTCGAACACATCGGAGTTACGCGCGGCCAGCTCTTCCACCGGAACGTTCTCCGCGACGGCGGTCTGCTGCATCTTCTGGCCGTGCTCATCGGTGCCGGTCAGGAAGAACACGTCGTACCCGTCGAGCCGCTTGAACCGGGCGAGCGCATCGGTGGAGATGTACTCGTAGGCATGCCCGATATGCGGCGCACCGTTCGGGTACGCGATGGCCGTGGTGATATAGAAGGCGGGGCGGTCGACTGCGCTCATGGTGCCTTGATTCCATCATGCGGACCGGTGTGAACCCGACTCGACTGCGTGTTCATGGCATCAGAGGGTACTGGCCCGCGGTTCGCGAGGTGTCGTCACGTGGAGTGGTGGCGGACTCTACTGTGAGAGCCGTGCTCCTTCGTGAATCCGTGCGAACGTCTCACCCAGTTGTGAACTCGGCCGGCCGGCGACCGGTGGCCCGCCGATGAGCGCCCGGCGTCCCGCCCCGCCGCTGCCCGAGCCGCTGGCGCCGCTGGTGGATGCCCATACCCATCTCGACGCCTGCGGGGCCACCGATGCGGCTTCGGTCGCGGAGATGGTCGATCGGGCGGCCGGGGTGGGGGTGGGCCGGGTGGTGACCGTCGCCGACGATCTGGCCGCGGCACGCTGGGCAGTGGATGCCGCGCATTGGGATGATCGGGTGTATGCGGCGGTCGCCCTGCATCCGACGCGGGCGAATGCGCTCGACGAGGCGGCGCGGGCGGAGCTGGAGAAGCTGGCGGCCGATCCGCGGGTGGTGGCGGTCGGGGAGACCGGGCTCGACTACTACTGGCCGGGCAAACTCGACGGCTGCGCCGATATCGAAACGCAGATCGAGGGTTTCCGCTGGCATATCGATCTGGCCAAACGGATCGGTAAACCGCTGATGATCCACAACCGGGAAGCCGATCACGATCTGCTGACCGTGTTGCTGGACGAAGGCGCCCCGGAGACGGTGATCTTCCACTGTTTCTCCTCGGACGCGAATATGGCGCTGTCCTGTGTGGCCGAGGGCTACATCCTGAGTTTCTCGGGGACCGCGAGTTTCAAGAACGCGCACGAACTGCGCGAGGCGGTGAAGGTGGTGCCGGACGACCAGTTGCTCGTCGAAACCGATGCGCCGTATCTGACTCCGCACCCGTATCGGGGCGCGCCCAACGAGCCGTACTGCCTGCCGTACACCGTGCGGGCGCTGGCGGAATTGCGGGCGCAGGAACCGATGGAATTGGCGGAGATAAGCACGGCGAACGCGCGCCGCGTCTACCGATTCACCGCCTGAAACCGTCCACTGGGAAAAGTGAGTTGCCTCACAGTTTTCCGCGCTGCGTTCCGTCTAGCTGCGTCTCGGCGGATGTATTCGCCTCCGGAGTCGCCGGGCCGATTCGTTGCGGTTGTCGTGACCCTCGACCTTCGTTATCGTCCCGTGACCGTGTCACCCTTTGCGAGGATCAACTCCTCACGCTCGCCCATGCTCTACGTGGCAATCGCTGCTGTACTGCTGACCCTGATGGTCGGCGCCGGTGCGGCCATCGCCACCCACAATTCCCACAGCGACCGGGCGCATTCGGCCCCGCCCGCTCACTCCTACCAACTGCCGCTGCCCCAGCCCGCACTCGTCTAGCCGTATATGCGGGGCTGCCGACCGGCACACCCCGTTAGGTCCACCCCATACCGGACCTCATTCGATGGGTCCACATCCCCGGGTGGGGCCCGCCCGGTTCTGGAGCGACGGAGCGGGGGAGCGAAGCGGAGGAGCGCAGGAGTGAAGAACCGGGCCCCCAAGGGCCCCACCCTCGAGACGCGGAGCGTCTCCAAAATTACAGCCCGCCCCTTCGCGGAGGGTCTCCCGTGGTAGCGGGTTGACCAGGTCCCCAGCCCCGCGCCGCGGAGCGTCCCCAAGATTACAGCCCGCGCTTTCACGGATCGTCCACTCCCCAGCAGGTTCGCCAAGTCTCCGCTCCCGCGCCGCGGCGCGCCTCCGAAATACAGCCGCCCCCTCTGGGCGGTTCCCTCCCGGGTCGGTTCGATCTGGCTTCGACCTGCCCGCCGGAGCCGGCGCCGGAAACCCAGTTGGTAAGTTCGCCCGGTGTCGGATGCCGAGATGATGGCGCGTGGTGAGGTGGCTCTGCTGGGGCCCGCGCAGGTGCGGGAGCTGGCCGAGCGGCTCGGTGTCCGCCCGACCAAACAGCTCGGGCAGAACTTCGTGCACGACGCCAATACGGTCCGGCGGATCGTGACCGCGGCCGGTGTCGGGCGTGCGGATACGGTGCTCGAGGTGGGGCCGGGTCTGGGTTCGCTGACCCTGGCGCTGTTGGATGTGGTGGATTCGGTGCTCGCCGTCGAGATCGACCCCGTGCTGGCGTCGCAATTGCCCGATACGGTGCGGGAACGGGCCGCAACCCTGGCCGGCCGGCTGACCGTGGTGCCCGGTGACGCACTGCGGGTCCGCGCGGATATGTTGCCGGCCGCGCCGACCGCCCTGGTGGCGAATCTTCCCTACAACGTGGCTGTTCCGGTCCTACTGCATCTGCTGGCCGAATTCCCGAGTATTGCTACGGCATTGGTGATGGTGCAGGCCGAGGTCGCGGATCGCCTGGCCGCGCCGCCGGGGAGCCGGGTGTACGGCGTACCGAGTGTGAAGGCCGGTTTCTACGGCACCGTCGCCAAGGCGGGCGCGGTGGGCCGGCAGGTGTTCTGGCCGGTGCCGCAGGTGGAATCGGGGCTGGTACGGGTGGACCGGTTTGCCGAACCGCCCTGGCCGGTGGATGAATCGCATCGGTTGCGGGTGTTCGAGGTGATCGATCTCGCGTTCGCGCAGCGCCGGAAAACGTTGCGGGCCGCGCTCGCGGGCTGGGCGGGGAGCCCGGTGGAGGCGGAGCGAAGGCTGGTCGCCGCGGGTATCGCGCCGACCGCACGCGGGGAAACCCTCGATACCGCAGCCTTCGTCCGCCTCGCCGCGCAGGCCGGCGATCAGCTCGCCAGTTCGTAACCCGCTTCGTCCACCGCGGCCGCGATATCGGTATCGGCGATTGCCGCGGCGGCGTCGACCACGACCCGGCCCGAGGTGAGATCGACGTCCACGCTGGTGACGCCGTCGATTTTGCCGATTTCCGATTTCACCGCCTGGACGCAGTGGCTGCAGGTCATACCGCTGACGGTGTAAGTGCTGGTGGTGGACATGGTGTCTCCTTCGCGCTCGGCCCTCTGTCGGGACGCCACGAAATATACCCCCCGGGGGTAATTGGTGCAAGGGTGATGCGGTCCGGGTCACTGCGCGGTCTTCGGATGGTCCCCGCCCAGTGGCACCTATTAGGCTTGGGCACCGTGCTGTCCGTTGTGCCCAGTCCCGTCACCGTGCGGGCACCCTCGAAGGTCAACCTCCATCTGGGAGTAGGTGACCTGCGCGCCGACGGCTACCACGAGCTCACCACCGTTTTCCAGGCCCTGTCGCTCGCCGACGATCTGGAGATCGCGCCCGCCAACTCGCTCACCCTGCGAGTCACCGGGGAAGGTGCGGCGGAAGTCCCCACCGACCGCACCAATCTCGTCTGGAAGGCGGCGGTCCGGCTCGCCCAGCTGGCGGGCCGCGCGCCGCTGGTGGAAATCACCATCGACAAAGGTATTCCGGTAGCCGGCGGAATGGCCGGCGGCAGCGCCGACGCGGCCGCCACGCTGGTGGGCCTCAACGAACTCTGGGAACTGGGCCTGCATCGGGACGAACTCGCCGCGGTGGCCGCCGAACTGGGCAGCGATGTGCCCTTCGCCCTGCACGGCGGGACCGCACTCGGCACCGGCCGCGGGGAACGGTTGCTTCCGGTGCTCTCGCGCAATTCATTCCACTGGGTGCTGGCCCTGGCGAAGGGCGGGCTGTCCACGCCGGAGGTCTTCACCGAGCTCGATCGGCTCCGCGTCCAGGGTAAACCCCCGCGCCTCGGCGAACCCCAGGCTCTTATGCAGGCCCTGGCCTCCGGAGACGCGCACCAGCTCGCCCCGCTGCTCGGCAACGATCTGCAAGCCGCGGCGGTATCGCTGCGCCCCGACCTGCGCCGCACGCTCCGTGCCGGGGTGGAGGCCGGAGCGCTGGCCGGCCTGGTATCGGGCTCCGGCCCGACCTGCGCCTTCCTCTGCGAAACCACCGAATCTGCCGTCGCCGTGGCAGCCGAACTCTCCGGTGCCGGAGTTGCCCGCAGTGTGCGGACGGCGACCGGCCCGGTGCCGGGAGCACGCATAACCGGCCAGGAAGAACCGCATCACCCGTTCCCGGAACCACCGGCCCCCGGTCCACGCCGGGCGTGATTCGTTCGGCCGGTTCTGTATTCAGCCGACTGCGTGCAGTCACCGATGGACGATTCGAGCCTCGACCGTGGCTTGTGACGGCGACCGGTCCGGTGCTGGGAACCCGGGCGACGAGCCCCGGAAGAACGGCAACACCTGCCGCCGGAGCCGTCGGCGCGACGCAGTCCGCGGGGTGGCTTCGGGCTGAGCCGCTGTCGTGCACGGCGCACGGTGTGCTGCGGCCGGGCGGTGGGTGGCTACCGGACCGGCCGGTTCCGTCGGCCGGGCGGTGCTCGACCCCGGCGGCGGTCGGCCGGTGCGGGCGCCTCGATAGGCTGGTCGGGGTCGCGTATCGGCGTGGCCGGCAGCGGAGGCGGAAGGATTCATGGCCAACCTGATCAATCTCGAACAGGTCAGCAAGAGTTTCGGGATCAAACCACTGCTCGACGGGGTCTCGCTGGGGGTGCATGCGGGCGAGCGGATCGGAGTGGTCGGTCTCAACGGCGGCGGTAAGACCACGCTGCTCGAGGTGCTGACCGGGATCGAGGAGCCCGACGGCGGCCGGGTCAGCCGGCTCGGCGGACTGCGGATGGCCGTGGTCACCCAGCGCGGGGTGCTGCCCGCGGGCGCGACCATCGGTGAGGTGGTGCTGGCCGGTCTGGCGGACGACGCGCCGACCGGGGATATCGCCGAACACGAGTGGGCCGCGGATCCCCGGATCCGCTCGATACTCGACGGTATCGGGATCGCTGGGCTGGGCCTGGACACCACCGTCACGAATCTGTCCGGTGGGGAACGCCGCCGGGTCGCGCTGGCCGCCGCCCTGGTACGCGATCTGGATCTGCTGGTACTCGACGAACCGACCAACCATCTCGATGTTGAGGGCGTGCAGTGGCTGGCCGAACATCTGCTGGCCCGGCGTAGTGCGCTGGTCGTGGTCACCCACGACCGCTGGTTCCTCGATACCGTCGCGACCCGCACCTGGGAAGTGGTCGGTGGTCGCGTGGAAACCTACGAGGGCGGCTACGGCGACTGGATCTTCGCGCGCGCCGAACGCGCCCGCCAGGCCGACGCGACCGAGGCCCGGCGGCGGAACCTGGCGCGCAAGGAACTGGCCTGGTTGCGGCGGGGGCCGCAGGCCCGCACCTCCAAACCGCGCTACCGGGTGGAGGCCGCGGAGGCGCTGATCGCCGATGTCCCGCCGCCGCGCGACAGTGTGTCGCTGGCGTCGTTCGCCAAGAAGCGGCTGGGCCGGGTGGTGGTGGAACTCGAGGACGCGACCCTCACCACGCCGGACGGCCGCGAACTGGTCCAGGAGCTGACCTGGCGGCTGGCTCCCGGCGAACGGGTCGGCCTGGTGGGCGTGAACGGGTCGGGTAAGACCACCCTGCTGCGGGCACTGGCCGGTGATGTCGAACCGGTCGCGGGCAAACGGGTGCAGGGACAGACCGTACGGATCGGCTGGCTGCGGCAGGAACTCGACGACCTCCCCACCGATATGCGGGTGCTCGAGGCGGTCCAGGAGATCGCCATGCGGATCACTCTCGGGGAGGGCAGCAAGGCGCTGGAACTGTCCGCCGGCCAGCTCGCGGAACGACTCGGATTCACCCCGGCGCGGCAGCGCACCCCGGTCCGGGATCTCTCGGGTGGCGAACGCCGCCGGTTGCAGCTCACCCGCATCCTCATGTCGGAGCCGAATGTGCTGCTGCTCGACGAACCCACCAACGACCTCGATATCGACACCCTGCAGCAGTTGGAGGATCTGCTCGACAACTGGGCCGGAACGCTGGTGGTGATCAGCCACGACCGCTACCTGATCGAGCGGATCTGCGATAGCACCTGGGCGCTGTTCGGCGACGGCAAGCTCACCAACCTGCCCGGCGGGATCACCCAGTATCTGGCCCGGCGAGCCGAACTCGAGGCCGGCGACACCGCCCGGCAGGCGGCGTCCGCTTCCGCGAACCGGGCCGAGGCCCCGCAAACCGATTCGGCGGCCTACCGCGCGGCCCGTAAGGAACTCTCCCGCCTGGAACGCGCCATCGACAAACTCGGCGAACGCGAGGCGAAGTTGCACACCGCGCTCGCCGCGGCGGCGACGGAGCCCGAGAAACTGGTCACCCTGGGCGCCGAGCTGAAAGAGGTGCAGGCGGAGAAGGGAACCGCCGAGGAACGCTGGATGGAACTCGCCGACCAGGTCTGAGCGGTCGTCGCCCACCGGCCGGTCGTGCCGGGTGCTCCGTGCCGGCCGCCGCGCCGCGCCAACACTGATCGTCGACGACCCTGCGCCCCGGCAGGGACCGGGCCGGGATCGCTGTCCGCGCTACCACGGGCCCGAGTGGCGCCGCACAGAGCAGTGCGCGCGGTATCTGATCGGTCACGGGTGCCGGACGGGGGCTGCGCCGGTCGGCGGAGTCGCCGACAGTCCGGCGGCCGGAGATCCGGACCGGCCGCGCGCAAGGGTGTTCCGGTTTCGCCGCCCGTCACGGCCCGGCGAGCCCGGGAACGACCTCGAACCCGACGACGAGTCGCGCAAACTGGGCGGCCACAGTCGCCGACCGGCTGGTAAACCGCCGGAGCACGCTGGGCACGGCCCTCATCAGGGGGTGCCGGTGGCGGGATCTTCCTCACCGGCGATGGGCAGGCTGGTCTGCACGAATTCGCCGCCGAAGGTGGTGAGGGCGATGCCCCGGTGCTGGAGTTTGCCCCGGCCGCCGGCCTGTTTCAGCAGGTCGGCCACCGCGGTCTGGGCTTCCAGGAGCTGGTAGCGCTCCGGGGTGCCCACGGGTTCGGGCAGTGTCTCGATCAGGCCCACACGCCGCAGGTTGTTCAGGTAGCGCTGGGCCCGCTCCGGATGCCGGAGCCCGGCGTGCTCACCGATCATGCTCACACCGAGATCGTCCGCCCCGGATCGTGCTTCCCCGGACCGGCGGGCGCGCCGCGACGATCTGCCGCCGCGCACGGTCACGGTCGGCTGTGGTCCTTCGAGGCCCAGCAACCGCAGGATGCGGGCTTCGTCGGAGGTGAGTTCGGCCAGGATCCGGGCGAACGCCGGATGCCCCTCGTCGGGTGCCCGCGTGCTGGCGGCCAGGCGCAGCAGCGCCGCGCCCTGTTCCCGCAGCGATCGTTCGGTCGGGGAGGTGCTGGTGGACGATTCCGTGGCGGTGACTCCGAGCGCCAGGCGCAGCGCCTCCCGGATCTGCCGGGTCGCGTCGGTGCGGATCTCGGCGGGCGGCTGTCCGGCCATACTGCCGCGTACCACCGTCTCGGTGACATCCAGCGCGGTGTGCACACCCCACCGCGCGGTACCGGACACCACCGACGCCGCGACCCGCGCGACCCCGCTCACGGCGCGCACCGCCGCGACGGGTCCGATAGGGCCCGCCGGATCGCGCTGCTCGCCGGGTTGTCCGGGTTCGCCCGGACTGTCCGGCTCGCCGGGTTCCTCGTTCACAGCCATGTGGTCGCTACCCCCGTTCCGAACACCAGGATATGCGCGTATCCCGCGAACAGCCCGAGGACACCGCCGTGTACGAACAGCAGCCATTCGTCCTGTTTGATGGCCGAACGCAACATATCGACGAAATCGTTCGGTGAGAGCTCCGACATCTGCTTGGCGATATAGGCGCCGATCTGCTTGCCCTGGCGTTCGTTGAAATCGGCGTCGGCGAACGCCAGCGGGGCGATGGCCATCGCCTCGGAGGTCAGGGTCTGGGTCAGTGACTGGTAGTCGCGGTTGCCGAGCACCAGTTTCACCGCGCCGCGCGCCGGGCCCAGGGCGCGATCGGCGGCCGGTCGCAGGGTGTCCTCGAGCATCTGCAGGGTGCGATCCGATTTGGGTCCGTTGAGTAGTTCGTCACCGATATTGGCGACCGTCATCACCTGGGTGGAGACGAGTTCGGCGTAACCGTCGGTGATTTCGTTCTGCCGTTTGATCAGCAGGCCTTGCCGCCACGGGCACCACCATTTCGGCTCGGCGGGCGCGAAGATCATATTCAGGCCCACCCAGTTGACCACCCAGCCGATGATCACCCCGCCGATCGGCAGGACCGCCAAGGTCGGCCATCCGGTCGTGTGCAGGATCGCGACCAGCACCACACCCATCGGGGCGCCGAAATACAGACCGAAATTCTGCATGAAACGCAATTCCTTGGCGCCCAGCACCTGAAACAACTGATTGAGCAGCTGGGGGCGGGCCTGGAAGTAACGGATCACCATTTGTTTGACGTCGAGCAGCTGGTCGATGTTCGCGCCCAGTTCATCGGTGAGTTCGCGCAGAATATCCGGTAGTTGCTGGCGGACCCGCGCGTGCACCATCTCCCGCAGCTGGGACGGCAGGTTGTACCAGAGCTGCGGGTGGTCGCGGCGCAGGATGTTCTCGACGATATCGCGGATCTGGGTTTCGGCGGTCAGCGCGAGATGCTCGGCGAGCGCATCCGGTTCCAGTTCGCGATAGAAATCGGCGACACTACCGAGTTTCGAAAGTCCTTTGTCCACGGCGATACTGGCCATTTTGTCGGCCCGTGACGGCACGATGCCCTGCCAGCCGAAGCGGCCGTCGTGGCTCAGCAGCGGCAGGATCTGGATCCGCTTGGGCAGGTACGGGTACAGGTACCGCAGGCCGGGGACCCGGATACCGTGAAAGGCGATCGGCCGGAACAGCATCAGCACGCCGGTCCAGTTGGTGATGTAACCGATGACGCCGGTGAACAGCGGAATGGTCAGTAATTCCAGGAGGATCGTCGGGTGCACCCCGAACACACTCTCCAACACGACACACCCTCCTGCTCCCGGTGATCGCCGCCTCACCGGGACTTCAAATTAGCACCACAGCCGGACCGTAACCGCGCTGCGGCGGCCATCCCACCGGCAGCGCAACCGGCCGCGACACATTAGTGTCTCAGACGTGAGCCGGATCCATGGTCCGGCGCGGGGCTATCACCGTAGATGGGCAATAATCGGTGAGCGGGATTCGTTCATCTGGCGATATCGGAGTAGACGTGGCAGACGACAGGACCGGACAGGAGTTCACCCGGACCGGTTCCCGGCCCGTGCAATGGAGTCCGCCGGCCGGAACCGGCCCGGATCCGGCGCCGAAGACGAGCCCCGACCCGGCCGATGTCGTCCGCCGGCCGCCGTCGAGTGTCGAACGCAGCGCCGATGTCGAGCAGCGGCAGATCAGCAACGAGGCCCGGCTCATCCGCGGCGTTTTCCGAGCGGCCGGGGTCGCGGCGGGCAGTGTGGTGCGCGGTGGGCAGTGGGCGGCGAACACGTCCTTCGAGGTCACCCGGGAGATCACCCAGGCGGCCTTGGACGGGGAATCCTCGGCCGAGATCGCCGAGCGCACCGGTAACGCGCTGCGGTCCATCGCGCGCAGTGCGCTCGGGGTCACCGAGGGGTCGGTGCGCGAAATCGTCAGCTATGTGCCGACCGGGCAGGCCTCCGGTCAGCAGACGGTGGCGGTGGGCTCGTATATGCGGTCGGCCACCGTCGCCGAGCTCCGTAAACGCGGGGATGCGCTGCTGGCCCGTTCGGCCGATGTCTACTTCACCGAAGAGGTGCATCCCGCCTACGACCGGATACTCGACGAACTCGCCCCCGACGAGGCCCGCATCCTGCGCTATATGGCCCTCAACGGCCCGCAGCCGACGGTCGACGTGCGCACCAACCGCCCGCTGGGTATCGGATCCGAGCTGATCTCCGGTGGGCTGACCTCGGTACCGGAGCAGGCCGGTGTGCGCTACATCGACCGGGCCCGGTCGTATCTGATCAATCTCAGCCGCCTGGGTCTGACCCATAATTCCGACGATCCCGTGGTACTGAGCCGCTATATGGTGCTCGAGGTCCAGCCGATCGTGGAGGACGCTTTGAAAAAGGCGGGTCGAGCCCCGAAAATCGTGCGCAAAAGTCTGCGCCTGACGGAGTTCGGTGAGGATTTCTGCCGTACCTGTTTCACCATCGGCAACGGTCAGCGGCCCTGACAACAGCCCTGCCTGCCCGGGTCACGGATCGCCGCGCGCACCCGGCCGGAAACCACCGCTGACCGGCCCGGATTCGACCCCCGTAATAACGCCGACGCTGGATAGCAATCCGATACAGATCTGAATAGCCTCCCAATTTGTCCATTTCAGGTGGGATGGTGGAGATATGGACCAGGGCGAGGAGCGCAACGATCCGGGGCCGCACCCGGGTGGTTTTCCCCGACGGCCGGGCCAGAGCAGTGAAACCATGGCCTTCTCCGGTGCCGCGCTCGCGGCGGCGCTGGGCGCCGGACTGGATATATCACTCCCGCCGCGGCTCGAACCCGAAACGGAAGTGCCGCTGACCATGGGACCCGCGCGACCGAACACCTCACGCCCGACGGCATCCGCCGCATCGGAGGATGTCCTGGAGATCCATCGCCTCAAGTTCCGCTATGTCCGGACGTTGGACAGCAAGCTCTGGGACGACTTCGCCGAGACGATGATCCCGGAAGCGACGGCCACCTACAGCGAATACCTGCAGTTCGAGTCCCGGGAAGCTTATTTGACTTTCCTGCGCAACACCCTGGGCCCGCACGTCATCACCGAGCACCGCTGCGATCACCCGGAGATCGATGTGAACGGCGATCGGGCCACCGGGATCTGGTACCTCTCCGATACGGTGCTGATTCCCGAGAACAATATGCTGCTGCGCGGCGCCGCCTTCTACACCGACGAGTACGTCCGCTGCGACGACGGCCACTGGCGGATCGCGCATACGGGCTACGAACGCACCTACGAGGTGGTGCTCTCGCTCAGCGATCTGCCCAGTCTGCGGCTGACCGCCAACCGGTGGGGGCTGACCCAGCATTCGGACGGTGTCGAATCGGTCGAACGCGACCCACGGGAGACCGCGACGCGCAACGAGGCACCCGAGGAGTCCATCGGCGGCAGCGACCAGGAATACCCGGGCCCTGAGCACCGGGCGGCGGGCTGACCGATCACGCTGCTCGCCGAGTGCTGTCGTGGGAGGCGCTTCCGCGGGGAGCTGGGCAGTTGGCCTGCGGGCCGCACGGTTGCGGAGGCCGGGTTCCGCTGCCGACCGAGTGGTTGTGTTGTGCGGCGAACGGTCGCGTCATCGAGCGGCCGGCGCCGGCTGCCCGGGCCGCCACCCGAGCGGCCCGAACTCGCGGCGGGCCCGGTGTATCGCAGCGGCCGGGCGATTGCGTGGGGGGCCGGGCGGTTGCGGCGGGGGCCGTGTCAGGCTCAGTCGGCGGCGGCGACCAGCGGTTCCAAGGTGAGTTCCGGCATTTCCTTCTGGATGTACTGCAGCCGCCATTTATCGCTGAACACCGCGAGAATCGCTCCGTCGCTGCGCGTGAACACCTCCACCCCGCGCTGGCGGTCCAGTTCGGGGGCCGAAGCGGCATCGGTGCGCCGGGCAATGGTGTACGCGAGATGGTCGAGCTGGGTTTCCACCCCGAATTCGCCCTGCATCCGGGCGGTCACCACCTCGAACTGCATCGGGCCGACCGCGGCGAGAACCGGGGAGGCGTCGCCGCGGGAATCGTTGCGCAGCACCTGCACCACGCCCTCGGAGTCCAGCTGGTCGATCGCTTTCCGGAACTGCTTGTACTTACCGGCGCTGCGCGCCCGCAGGGCGGCGAAATGTTCGGGGGCGAACGACGGAATCGGCGGGAACTCGACCTTCTTGTCGACGAACAGGGTGTGCCCGGGCGCGAGCGCGGTCGCGTTGACCAGGCCCACCACATCACCGGGGTAGGCGGTGTCGACGGTTTCGCGTTCCCGGCCGAAGATGGTCAACGCGTATTTGGTCGCGAACGGCCGGCCGGTCTGCGCGTGGGTGACCACCATGCCGCGTTCGAACTCACCCGACACGATGCGCATGAACGCGAGCCGGTCGCGGTGGGCGGTGTCCATCCCCGCTTGCACCTTGAACACGACGGCACTGAACGGGTCCTGCGGGTTACGCGGGCTGCCGCCGATATCCGCGCGCGAACCCGGTGCGGGCGCCAGCTCGACCAGTGTTTCCAGGATCTGCCGGACACCGAAGTTCAGCATGGCCGAGGCGTAGATCACCGGTGAGGTCTGCCCGGCCAGGAACAACTCTTGGTCGTGGTCCTGCCCGGTGGCCGACAGCAGTTCACTCTCCTCCGCCGCGGTGGTCCACGGCTCGCCCTCTCTGGCTTCGGCCGATTCGGGCGTGAGTGATTCCTCGGGCGCGATGGTCGCACCGCCGGCGGTGCGGGTGAAATGGATGTATTCGGCGGCCGCGCCCTCGGGGCCGCGACGCAGCAGGCCACGGAAATCACCCGCGATACCGACCGGCAAGAACAGCGGGGTCGGGGTCAGGCCGATCCGTTCCTCGATCTCGTCGAGCAGTTCCAGCGGGGCCCGTCCGGGACGATCCCATTTGTTGATGACGGTGATCACCGGGATGCCCCGGTGGCGGCACACCTGGAACAGTTTCAAGGTCTGCGGTTCCAGACCCTTGGCGGCGTCGATCAGCATCACCGCGGCGTCCACTGCCGTCAGCACCCGGTAGGTGTCTTCGGAGAAATCGGAGTGGCCCGGAGTGTCGACGAGGTTGATCACATTGTCGATATCGGAGCCCGCGGCCCGGTAGTTGAACTGCAGCGCGGTGGAGCTCACCGAGATCCCGCGCGCCTTTTCCATCTCCATCCAGTCCGAGACGGTGGATTTGCGGCCCGCCTTACCGTGGATGGCGCCGGCCTCGGAGATCTTGCGGGCATGCAGCGCGAGCGCTTCGGTGAGCGTCGATTTACCCGCATCGGGATGCGAGATCACGGCGAAGGTGCGGCGCCGCGACACCTCGCCGGCCAATCCGCGCGCGGCGGGCGCGGCGCCCTCGGTGGAGGCGGTCAACGGAGGAAACCTTTCGGCGGGAGTTCGGGAACAACCGTTCAGGCTACGTGACCGCCGTACCGGGACCGGCGCCCGGCCGCGCTCCGGGGCCGCTCGCCTGCTGCACCGGAACCGCGAGGGTTCGACACCGCTCCCAGGACAATCTGGCGAGCGCGCACCCGGCGCCGGCTCGGCACCACCTATCCGAGGTTCGACTATCCGAGGCTCGGTCTCGAACCGCGGGGTTCGATCCGAACCTCACGCAAGCACTGCGCGGTGCCGAGTCTTACGAGGCCCTGCAAGGTTTTGGCCCGCGTGGTCGTTCAGCCCTCGATGCGATGCGGCGCAGCCG
>NZ_JBHXMZ010000005.1:0-3006 GCF_042719915.1 Nocardia sp. NPDC058499
CACACCCACCACCCGGTGGACTGCGACATCAACTGAACACCGATCACGACAAACCGACTCTGAAACCGGGTGGTCGCGTTATCGGGGACTGGTCAATACCCCTTCGTCGCCTCGTTGGTCAGGCAGCCCGCGACCAGGAGGACAGTCACCGGGCGCGGGCGCCTGGAGGAACGGTAAAGATGCCGATGCTGCGCGCTCAACGAGTGTGCGTCAGCTTGCGCGGGTGCCGGAAAATCGTTGACGCACAAGAGTAGTTGCGGCGAGTATTGGTCTGCGATACAAGCAAACTGACGCACACCAGTAGGCAGGGGACTTCATCATGCGTTTACGTTTCCTCGGCAAGAACACCGGCTCGCACCAATCGCCCACGCTGTACCTCAGTGACCGGGAGACATACGTGGTGCAGGGGTGGCGCGTGCCGGATCTGCCGGAACTCATCGAGATTCCGCACCCACTGCTCGGATTCCTGGAACGCGGCACCTGCTTGGGCACGCCGCTTCAGGACACGGGGCACGGTACGTTCACGCTGACGGGCATACCCGTCACAGACGCCGAAGCACTGGCGCAGATGGATATCCCATCGCACGAAGCCAGCGTCGAGGTACCGATCGGAAAGGAGCGCCGCCGGGATGTACTCACTGACGGGTGAGGAGCTGGACGAGCTATTCCGCTCGCCGTGGCAACGGGCATTCCACCTCGAACTCCAGGACACCTATGCCGTATCCGGTGAGTTCGAGCCCCTGCGCCAATTCCTCGCCGGCGAAGCGGAGGACGCCGCATGGCAACAGGGTTGGCTGGACCTCATTGCCGAGATCACCACGGCCGGCAAGACCGTTCAGCGCGTCCGCGTAGTCACCGAACCGCACACCGACTACACCCGCTGGGCGCTCGCAGTGTCACCGCGCAACATCGCGGCAGGTGAGGACATCCGCTGGTTGCCGCGGCACGCCATCGATCCCGCGCTACTGACCGGCGACGACTACTGGCTCTTCGATGACCATCTGGCAGCGTTCAGCGTCTTCACCCGCAGCGGGGAAGGCGCGGGATTCGCCGTCACGACCGACCCGGTAGTAGCGGCGCACTTTCGGGCGGTGCGGGATCGTGTCTGGTCCTTGGCTGTGCCCCACGACGAATACGTCCAGGCATCGCATCGGTGACCAACCCGCGGGCGGCGAAGGAAGCACTCGGGCAACGGCTGCGCGAGATCCGCCGGAGCGCCGGTCTGACCGGTCGCGCTCTGGCGGGACTCGCTGGCTGGCACGAGTCCAAGATATCCAAGATCGAATACGGCAAGCAGACACCCAGCGAGACCGACCTACGCGCGTGGTGCCGTCATACCGACGCGGCTGCGCAACTGCCCGACCTGATCGCCACGCTTCACAACGTCGAAGCCGCCTACCTCGAAGTCCGGCGGATGCGGGTGCCGCAGTGGCAACGGGTCATCGCCAAGATGGAAGCCGACGCCGAACTCATCCGCTGGTTCGAGCCCGGACTGGTGCCGGGACTGCTCCAGACTTCTCGGTACATCCACGGTGTTCTCGAGACGATCGAAGCCCTCTACGGCGGTCCTGATGTCATCGAGGCGGCGGTGGCTGCCCGATTGCAGCGACAGCAGGTGCTCTACAAAGGTCGTCACCGCTTCCACTTCGTCATCGGGGAACAAGCACTCTGGTCGGTCGTCGGAGACCCGGAGGTCATGATTGAACAGCTCGACCGGCTCCTCACCGCCATGACACTGCCTCGGGTCGTCCTCGGTATCGTGCCCCTCCGTGCGCCGTACCGGGTGCCGTTGATGAACTTCGCGATCTTCGACCGCGCCATGGTGCAGGCAGAGACCATCTCCGCACAGCTGACCGTCACCCAGCCCCGCGAAATCGGGCTGTACGAACGGGCATTCAATGCCGTGTCCGATCAGGCGGCAATCGGCAACGCCGCACGCGAGCTGATCACCACGGCGATGGAGCACTACGGACAGCAACTGGACGCCTCATCACACGAGCAGTGAACCGGCGCCAGCACCTACGCCGCTGCCAGCAGCCCCAGGAACTCACGCACCTCGGGCACCTTGGCATGTACACGGACCGCAGCAGCGACGGTGTCGAGCTTCTGATGAACTCGCGTCGACCCGATCTGACTGATCGCGTCGTAGTGGTCGGTCAGCACCTGGCAGCCCTCGGCGATGTCTCCGGCTTGTACCAGATTGCGACCGAGCTGGACGTGCCACTCTGCTTGTTCCCGCGGCCATGCCGATGACCCGTCGATAGCCGCGCGGATCTGTTCCGACGCCGACCGGTGTTCACCGAGGTACATCTGCATCGTGCCGGTCATACCGCTCAACAGGACATCCGGTAGATAGACCCACTCCGGATCGAACCCCCGGTTGGATTCGTATGCCCGATACGCCCGGCTGAGCGCGTCCGTGACGGCAGACCTGTTGCCGCGCGGATCTGGCATCCCCAAGGCGTCGGCTTCACGAATCGCCATGAGTGAGCGTAGTTTCGGACCGCCGTGACTGAGCGCAGCACGAGATGCCGCCTGGGCATACTGCACCGCTTGGCGGGTGCCTGCGGCGGTACCACCGTTCCACTCGGTCAAGAGGGAACTGGCATTGCCGAGAGCATGCGCTACAGCGATCCCGTCGTCGACCGCCGTGGCGGCTTGTGCGGCATCGGCGTAGTAGCGCCGCGCATCGTCCAGCCGCCCAGCGTCGTAGTGCACCCAACCGGCGGCCGTCATCATCTCGGCCGCGGCGCTGGTCAAACGCGCGACCCACCTCGCCGGTGTAGGTTTCTCAGTTCTTGCATACCGGTACGATCTACGGCACACCGGGCTGACGTGGATGGCCGATGCCGGGGTGAGTCTGCACGTGCTCCAGAAGATCGCCGGCCATGCCGACAGTCGGACCACCGAGCGCTACCTACACCCGGATCAACAGGAGATCACCGGCGCCGGGGACAAGCTCCCGAAGCACCTTCGGTCCCGTTCTGGTCCCGCTCTTTGGGTGGC
>NZ_JBHXMZ010000005.1:3105-166381 GCF_042719915.1 Nocardia sp. NPDC058499
TCGGATGACAAAGAAAACCCCTCCTGCGCTGGTCAGGAGGGGTTTTCTGATTGTCGGGCTGACAGGATTTGAACCTGCGACCACTTGACCCCCAGGAATGGCGAGTTTGCATCTACGCACGTCATGCGTGGTGTGCATACCGGCGTGAAGCGTCTGAATCGGGGCGTTGTGCGTGGTCGTGAATAGCGTGTGGTCCCCATCTGGTCCCCACGGACGCCTGGTCGTTCGTTGGGGATTTCCTGTTTCAGGACCACCGATTGGCGCTGTTCGGTGGGTTCCGCTCCCCCGGGGACTTCCCTTCCCCTGCTTCCTCATACTGGCCATCCCTGAGCTGAGGGAGGTCGTGTCAAGGGCGCTCTTTCCCTTGACTCGGCCGAGTGAGGTCAGACAATCGGGCCATGAGGAGGCAGGGACTACGCAACCAGCCCAGTCCCCACGTCCGGATGTCGCCATGAGATTCGTTCGGCAATCGATTCGCGCAGGTCATGTCGGTGTCGAACTTCCTGCGACCGGACCACAGCCGGTTGACTGGGCAGAGTGCCGGCCGATTCGTGTGCGACTGCGGGAGGTAAGCCGGGTACGGCTCTCGACGTGCCCACACTTCTCGGTTATCGAATACCAGCCATCTCGGATCGGAGGCTGACGGTGCAGCGTGTCGCCGACGCACCGGTCGTCCGGGTGAGCGAGGCACGAGCGAGGCCGGTGCGGCCGTGGTGCGGCGGCGGCGCGCAGCGCCGTCGCCCTTGATCCTGTATGGCGAAATTCGGCAACTACTCCGAGAACAAACCGGGCGTACCATGGCGGCCGTGAATGAGGCCATGGCTGACCTGCTGGCGCCGCTGACGGAATCGCGGCGGGCTCACTCGATCGCGGTCGGACGGCGGATGGAAACCGTCGCGGAGCGCTTGCCCGTGGAGCTCCGGGGTGACGCGATCACGGCGGCGTATCTGCATGACGTGGGCTACGGGTACCCGAATACCGGTTTCCACCCGATCGACGGTGCGCAGTTGTTGCAATCGCTCGATTACTCGCCGGTCGTGTGTCACATGGTGGCATTCCATACGGCAGCGGAAGTCGAGGCTGACGTGCGCGAACTGGATGCGAGCCTCTTCGATGAGTTCCGGGTGACCGAGGTGGCCGGTCTCGACAAAGCCGACGATCTCCTGTGGTGGGCTGACCTATCCACAGGACCGAACGGCGAACAGTTCAGTGTGGACGAGCGGCTGGCAGAGATTCTGGAACGGTACGAGCCGGGGAGCGTCGTGCACACTGCGATTACCCGGGCGGAACCGTGGCTAAGGGCGGCTGCTCAGCGGGCGTCCGGGTCGATGTAGGGTTCGCTCTCGTTCAGCGCCCAATCGATGCGCTTCCGCTGGCTCTGGTCCATGGTCAGATCAGGGATCCGCTCGACCGGCACCCACTCGACTCGTGTGCTCTCGTTGCTGGTCGTCGGTTCTCCTCCGACGGATTCACCGCGATATACCACAGTGAATTCCTGCCGTACCTCATCGTTGCTGGTGTAGTGAATGACGTGGGTCGGGTCCGTGAAAATACCAACGATGCCGGTTACGCGGATATCCACCCCGGTCTCTTCTTGCGTCTCCCGAATAGCTGTCTTGCTCAGTGATTCGCCCGGGTCGTGTGCGCCTCCAGGCATGGACCAGTTTCCATTATCTGACCTGCATATCAACAGGACTTCGCCATCCCTTTGGACGAATGCCGCCGCGCTCGGCCGGACACTGTTAGCCGTTGGCGCGTTCGGGTCCTGGTGGTAGTCGATTCGGCGTCCCATGAGGACAGATTACGCGGGGCGTCCTGTTTTCCAGGCTGCCTCGAACGAGTCGAGATAGTAGGAGAACAGGCGACCGCCGGGGACCTTCTGTAGGTGCTGCACCGGGGACTTTGCGGCATAAGCGCCGTAGCTATGGGTGTTGACCAGCATCGAGTCGCCGAAGCGGTAGATGCTGTTGTACAGCGTCGTACGGTGAGTGCGGATATCGACCATCGGCTGGTTCATCGTTTCCCGGAGGTATTCCAGCGTGGATTGGCACCGCTGCGGCAGGGAGGGCAAGCCTTCCTCGCGGGCGCGAGCTTTGACCTCGGGTGAATCGCTCTCACCGAGAAGTATGCGGACCTGGACGCCTGCATGCGCCTTGGTGCGTACGACATTCACGAAATCGAGGGATTCGACCAAGAAGCCCCCTGCGTATACCAGGACATCGATATGGTCACCGGCCTGCTTCATGAGTGAACGCCAGACCTCATGCGGCACTTCCGGGCGGGTGGGCCAGATCTCGACCAGTTCCGACAATGTGGCGGTAGTGGACCTGCTGCCAGCCAGTAGCTCGGGCCAGAGGTAGGTCTCGTCGCGGTCCAGTGCGCGGGCAACTTTCAACCGCAACCCTGGGTGTGGGCATCGATCCTGCGTGATCCAGCGCTCCACGGTCTTCGTGCTGATCTTAAGTTGTTCTGCCAGACCATTTTTCGTGAAGTTGGCGGCGGCCATGGCCCCCCGGAGCCGTTCGTTCGTCATGTCACCATTCTACTGCAAAAGTGTCCCTAAGTGTCCCACTTCTTGGGTTATTGCGTCCCTATGTGTCGCGAGATGCTTTATGTGTCAGAGGTTGCACGGCCACTAGGTCGACGTAATACCAACTCACACAAGGAGTTTCAGAGATGGCTTTGAAGGACATGTGGATCCCGACCGATTTCCGTTCCGTGTTCCCGAAGGGTGTGTTGCTGCTCGGTGATGTGGAGGCGCAGACCGAGTTCAGTGAGGACCGCAACGCGCCGAAGCGTCAGGCGCAGGACTATGACCGGGAGGGCAACGGCTCGGGTAAGCGCCTGTGGAAGGCGACGATCATGGACCGGGCGGGCGGCAAGGCCAACCAGGCCGGTTACGACATCACATTCGTTGCCGACCAGATGCCGGTTCCTTCGGAGCCGGAAGTCCTGGAGGGCCTGCGTCCGATCGAGCTGGAAGGGTTGCTGCTCAAGCCTCGTGTGGTCGGCAACGGCCAGTTCAAGTCGATCGGCTTCATGATCCGCGCGACGGGGATTAAGGGCGACAACTCGGGTTCCAAGCAGGCTCCGGCTGATCAGGGTGCGGCTCGTCCGTCCGGAAAGGCCGCGTGATGGCTGCCCTGGGTTTGCATGTCGCGACCGATGAGCCGATCACGGTGCGGTACGTCCCGACTATCCCCCTCGTCGGGGCTGCCGATTACCCGGCGCACATGGTGATGCGGTTCTCGGAGGGTTCGGGTACTGCCTGGTTGACCCCGGATGAGGCTCGTGACCTGGTGTCCGAGCTGTCGGCCGCGCTGGCTGAACACGACGCGGCCACCACTTCGTCTGCTGGTTCTGCTCAGGTTGGGGTGTCGTGATGCGGGCGGCGGATCAGTCGGCGGGAATGATGCGCCTGGCGCGCTGGTCCGCCGCACTCATCATCGTAGGCGTGGGAGCGGCAGCGTTCCGGCTGTCGTTTTCCACCCTGCAAGACCTCGCCCGGATCTCGGGCATGCCCGCTGGCGATGCGTGGCTGTTTCCGCTGATCGTGGACGGCACCATCCTGCTGGCCACGTTCGGGGTGCTGGTGTGCGCCAACCATAAGTCCGAACGCCGTTTCTTCCTTGGCGTGCTGATCGTCGGTTCTCTGGTCTCGGTCGCCGGTAACTCCGTGCATGCGGTCGTGGCCACCGATTCACCCTTGGGGTTGTTCGCGGCGTTGGTGGCGGCGGTGGCTCCGATATCGCTGCTGGTCGATACCCACGGCCTCGCGCTGCTGTTCCGCGTCTCCACTATGCAGCCCGAGCCCGGCCCCGCGCCTGCTCCGGCTGCTTTGCCGGCCGAATCTTCTCCCGATCCGGCGACCGATTCGGTTCCCGAACCCGAGCCCGAACCGGTCGCGCCACCTGCTCCTGCTCCTGTTCCCGCCCCGGCCTTGGCTCCACCGGCCCCGGTCGCTCCGGTTCCTGTTCGTTCCTCGCGGCCGGTGCAAACGATGCTGCCGCTCGCTGTCCCTGTTGGGGGTGCCTGATGTTCTCGAAATCCACTGTCCTGGCTACAGCGGTCCTGGTCCCGCTGCTGGCTGTTGTCCCTGCCGCTGATGCTGTGGCCGCCCCGGCTTCGTGCGCGATGTTCTGCGAGGACAAGCCGCCCTCGGCACAGAAGTGCGCGATGTTCTGCAACGAACCGCCCGCCCCACCCGCCAATGCCCAGGGCTGCCGCTTGTTCTGCGACCTCGGCGAGTCTCGGAATCCGGAGGTGCTGTGATGATTTCGCCTGACCTGCTCGTGATGGGTGGTTCTGCCGCTGTCTCCGCGTTCACCTTGTGGCGTTGGCGTCGCCTGGACGAGGTGAAACAACCCGAACCTGTCTCCGCGCCAATGCCGGTGGATCTCGGTCCGGCTGCGGCGATCGTCACCGACTCCGCGCAACTGGCCTTGATGTGGCAGGCGTTCAAACTCGGCTCGTGGGAGACCGGGTTTCCCAACGTCACCGCCGCGAATCTCACCGATTCGGGGATGCTGGTCGAGGTTCAGATGCTGGGCGGCCAGTCACTCGCCGACTGGAACAACGACGCCACCCGCGATGCTCTCGCGCACTACTTCGCGGTCCCCGATGTCCGGGTGTCGTCCCCTGCTCCGGGGTTCGTGCATCTGGAACTGCGGACGAACGATGTCCTCGCCGCCCCGGCCCCGGTCACTGATCTGCTTGCCTACGGGGTGGACCTGGAAGCCGTTCCTGTGGGGATCACCGAGGACTTCGACGTGTGGCGGCTGCGGGTGATGTATTCCCACATCCTGATCGCCGGGGCCACGGAATCGGGTAAGGGCTCGGTGCTGTGGTCGATCCTCAACGGTCTCGGTCCGGCGATCAAAGCCGGGCTGGTGGATGTGCTGATGGGTGATCCGAAGGGCGGGATGGAATTCGGTCGCGGGGAAGACCGGTTGTTCACCGATTTCCAGTGGACCGCCGATGGCATCATCGCCATGCTCACCACTGCTGAGGCGGAGATGCAGGAGCGTGCGGCCCGGTTCAAAGCAGCACGTATCCGCAAGTACACGCCCAGTGTGGATGAACCGCTGAAGGTCATCATCATCGACGAATACGCCTCCCTGTCGGCGTTCGCATCCAAAACGCAGGTGGCGGAGGCTTTGCGGCTGCTCGGGGTGATTCTGACCCAGGGCCGCGCGGTCGGCTACTCGGTGATCGTCGCGTTGCAGGACCCGTCGAAGGAGACCATGCCCAACCGGCAACTGTTCTCCGTCCGCGTCGGACTGCGTTTCGCCGAACCGAGCCAAACCACCATGGTCCTCGGCGACGAAGCCAAACCGGCCGGTGCGTTGTGCCATCACATCCCGACCACGACTCCCGGTGTCGCCTACGTCGGCCGAGATGGCTCCGCTGATTTCGTGCGGGTCCGCGCCTACTGGGTCGATGACGACGACACGGACCGCATCGTCGAGCAGTACTCCCCGGTCCAGCCGGACTTCTCCCCACAAGCCGACTACTCCGGTTTCAACCCGGACGACCTCGGCGACGAGCAGGGCCCTCTCGCGGCCTGACCTGATCTATCCAGAGCCATCCTCACTTTGGAACGGAGCTACACCCATGTCTCGCCACCTGATCGTCACTGCCCCCGCCGATGTGATCGACCTCGCCGCCCGCCGTCGCTGCGCTCTCGAACGCGCCGGACATGATCCGGTATCGGTCGCGGTCGCCATGTTCGCCGAAACGGGTGAGGTGCCCGGCTGGGACTTCACCACCGACCCTGACGACGGTTCGGGGTGGGCGGCATGACCCAGCCGGCCGAAAGCCCTCGGCGGGAACCGAACCGGATCGTCGTGGAAGCCGCCGACCAGGTTCGCCGCAGCAAACGCGCTCGCCAGGCCCGCAAGAACCTGCACGAACCCTGCACCGATCAACTCGCCCTCTTCGACCCGGAGAACCCGTCATGAGCTTCACACTGTCGACCACCAACCATGGCGGCTCGTCCACGGCCACCGTCTCCACCACTGGCACCCGCCGTGACCCGTTCGACTGGCTCGGGCTCGCTGTCCTGTACTCCGGCTGGTACCTCGTCGCTGGCCTCGCCACCGCGATCCATTGGGCGATCCTGTTCCCGGCGATCTCCATCCCGGTCGGCCTCGCTATCGCTACGGGTGTGCTGGTCGGCTGGCCTTCGGCGGTCGCGGTCGCTATCGCGTTCACCGGGCTACTGCTGTTGTGGCGTCGGGCTCGCCCGGACCTGTTCGCCCGGTGGATCACCCACCGTGCCCGGACCCGGTTCCTGACCTGGTGGCGCTACCGCCGCAACTGGGCTCGCCTGATGAAAGCCTGCCACCTCACCGTCACCACCCAAACCCGCGTCGTCACACCGCGCCTTGCCGGTGCCGTGATCGGGAAAGGCACCGATCGGGTCAGGTTGCGGATGCTGGAAGGTCAGTGCCCGGCTGACTACGAGAACCGCGCCGAGACCATCGCACACGCGTTCAAAGCCGACCAGTGCCACGCCTCGATCGTCGGCCCGGCCACGGTCGAACTGCGGTTCCGCTTCGGTGACGCGCTCGCCGAGACGGTATTGGTGCCTCGCGTGGATCACTGGACCAAGCCGGAAGGAGACGTTGCCTGATGGATGTTGTGACCTCGACCGATGAGTCCGGGGTCCCGGCCCGGCAGACTGCGGCAGCCCGTCGTAGCCTGCCGGACTTCCGGGATGTCGCCGAAGCCACCGCCGAAAAGGTCGGTGTCTGCACCCGGCCCCTGATCATGAAGGTGTTCGACCCGGTTGCCGGCCGAAACAACTACGTCGGCGTCCCGTGCAAGGCGACCTTGGAATCGGTGTGCAAACCGTGTGCGACGCGCAACAGGTTCCTGCGGATCACCCAGTGCCGCGAAGGCTGGCACATGGAAACCGAACCCGAGGTCGAACCCCAGGAACCCACCGAGACACAGATCGATCTGCTCACCGCGCGCTCGGATCTGTTCGGCACCTACCAGCAGGCCAAGCAAGACGGTGATGCCGAGATGATGGCCGCTGTCCGAGACGTTGTGGCCGAACTTGATGACGAAATGAAGGAGTCCGGGTTCCGAGGTCGGCTGCCGGATCTCGATCGGGAGTCCAAGGAGCGTCGCAAGCGTTCGACTCGTCGTCGTCAGGATGCGCCGAATCTGCCGCGCCGCAAGGTTTCCAAGCACACCATCGGCCAGCAGTTTGCGGGCAAGTTCCGGCCCTCGATGTTCGTTACCCTGACCCTGCCCTCCTACGGGCAGGTGCAATCCGATGGTTCACCTCGTACCGCGGGCACCTACGACTACCAGCGGGCTGCCCGCGACATCGTGTTCTTCGCCCAGCTGGTGGATCGCTGGATCCAGAATCTGCGCCGGGTGGTCGGCTACAACGTCCAGTACTGGGGCACCGTCGAACCCCAGCGCCGGGGAGCCCCCCACCTGCATGTCGCACTGCGGGGCGCGATCTCGCACAAGATCATTCAGCAAGTCACCGCCGCGACCTACTTCCAAGTGTGGTGGCCCCGCTTCGACCCCGAAGACGAGATATACCCCGCTGATGTCGTGCCGGTCTGGGACCCGCAACAGACCACGTTCGTGGATCCGGACTCCGGGGCTGCGCTGCTCGGTTTCGATGACGCGATCGATGTCCTCGGCGGGATGGATGAGTGGGCACCCGCGCATGTGACCCGGTTCGGGGAGCAGGTCGATTCCAAAGGCATCCTCGGCGGCACCGAAGAAGCCACCCGCCACATCGGCTACATGACGAAATATCTCACCAAGTCGATCAACGAAGTCCTCGAACCGGAGACTCAGCGCGCGGCCGACCACTACGAGCGCCTGCACGCCGAACTTCAGCACATCCCGTGCTCGAAGAACTGCCCGGTCTGGTTGCGCTTCGGCATCGTCCCCCTCGGTGCCACTGAGAAGACGGTTCCCGGTCGGTGCCGGGGCCGCTGCCATCGCCGGGACCTGCTCGGTATCCCCGGCAAGCGGACCCCGAACTCTCGCCAGTGGTCGGGCAAAACCCTGCCGGACCACCAGGCCGACCGCGTGAACTTCGTTCGGCAACTGCTCGCCGAGTACGGCATCGAGAAACCGGACAACCCGAACCTGCGGTATTCGCTGGTCAAGCCGGGCGACAAGAACTGCCCGCCACGGGATCACATCATCATGGCCTCCATCGTCCAGCGCATCGCCTGGCGCGCCGAATACAACCGCGCCCTGCTCGACGCCGGGCCACCAGACGAACTCGGAATCTCGGCAATCCCGGAAGCGGCATAGGAAGGTACACGGCAATGGCATTCGATCGGTTACTCGAAGTGCGTTGGTACACAACGGAAGAGGTCGCCCGAATACTTGGCGTTGATGCTTCGAGCCTGAGGCGCTGGCGTACCGCTCTTCCTCCGCAAGGGCCTCCGTTTGTCCAGGTGTCGGATCGTGTGATTCGGTACAGCAGCGTTGATGTCGAGGCGTACTTGCAGGCTCGGCGCGTTGACCCGATGGCCGCGTGATGACCAAGCAGATTCATCCGATGCCGCTCGGCGTCGAACTCCGGGCTGATATCGAGGTCCGGGAGCGTGCCAAGCCGTACCGAGCTCGGATACGTTGGGCCGATCCGGCCACCAAGAAACGTCCCTCGGTGTCGGAAGCGTTCGAAACCCGGGATGAGGCTGAGGCGTGGATCGAGAAAATTCGGCAAGCTGCGCTGCGGGGTGTCGATCCGAAGATGGCCACCGCGACACTGGCCGAATACGGGAAAGTCAGCCTTGAGCTGGCGCTACGCGGGATCGAACCGAAGACCAGGGACCCGTACTTGGCTGGTTGGCGGCGTCGGGTGCTTCCGGCCGTGGGGCATCTGCCGGTAACCATGATTACGGCCGGTGTGGCGGACAGGGCTGTCGGGTCGTGGATCGCAGATGGCTGCAGCAAGTCGACGGTCAAGAACACCCTCGCGGTCTGGGGCCGATTGATGGAGCAGGCTGTCCGTGACGAACTGATCGATCGCAACCCGGTACAGGTCAGCGGCTGGCAACGCATGTTCGACCAGGTAGAGGACGAACTGGAAGACCCGCGCGCCCTCGCCCTGCCTGACTGGAAGACGCTTGTTGCTCTCGCGGATGCGCTGGTCGCGGCATCTCATGGTGAATATCGTGGCTGGGGTGATGTGGTGATCTTCGCTGCGTGCACGGCCACCCGGATAGGCGAGGTCTCCGGGTGCCGGGTCGGTGATATCGATGTTGACGACTGGGTATGGACGTTGCGGCGGCAAACCACGCCGGGGCCGGGCGGGATGCAGGACAAGGGAACAAAGGGCCGACGTGCGCGCCGGATTCCGGTCATCGAGGACATTCGGCCGATGGTCCGACGCCGAATCGAGGCAACGAACGGGAAGGCTGACGCTCGACTGTTCCGGGGCCCACGTGGCGGCCGGATATCGACCGGAGTGCTGCGGGATGCCACCCACTGGGACGATGTGGTCGCGAAACTCGGTTACGAGCACCTCCGGCGTCACGGGCTTCGCCATACGGGACTGACGTGGTTCGCGGATGCGGGGGTACCGGTGCATCGGCTACAGCGGATCGCTGGCCACACCGACCCCCGGATCACTCAGCGGTATCTGCACCCCGATATCAAGGCGTTGATCGAGGACGGAAAACTCCTTTCGGAGCACCTTCGGTCCCCATCTGGTCCCCAACTCCGGGTGGTCGGATGACAAAGAAAACCCCTCCTGCGCTGGTCAGGAGGGGTTTTCTGATTGTCGGGCTGACAGGATTTGAACCTGCGACCACTTGACCCCCAGTCAAGTGCGCTACCAAACTGCGCCACAGCCCGTCGCACCCCGCCGGGGTGCTCGATGAGATTACCTCAGAGTCGTTTGTGACTACTAATCGGCAGGTCAGAGTGGGTGAATCGACTGCCGGTGGTGCGCGTATCTTGGTGCGGCCGAGTCTGCGTCGCGTTTCTCATAGGCGTTCAACAGGTGTTGCGGGTTGCGTTCTGCTGTCGCTGGGGTCAAGTGGGTAATCGGCAAGGGGGTTCCAAGCTGGCTGTGGGGAGTTTGTTCTCGTCTTGGATGTGGTTGTGCCTTGATTGAAGGCTTCCATCTAGTATCGCGGGTGATACTATGGAGGTGTGGCCAAGGTGGAGAAGCTGCTCGCCAAGATGCGGGAATCGCCAACAAATGTCCGGTACTCCGAACTCGAATCGGTGTGTCGTGAGCACTTCGGTGAGCCTCGCACAACGGGCGGCAGTCACGCTGTCTTCAAAACCCCGTGGCCCGGTGATCCGCGCGTCAACATTCAGGAGAACCCCAATGGTGGATGCAAGCCCTACCAGGTCAAACAAGTGATCGCAGCCATCGACAAACTCCTCGAGCTCCAGGCAAGACTCGAACAAGAACAAAAGGAGGGTGACTAGCATGTCCGATCTCTACGATCTGCCGGACTACACGCATTATGCGTATCGCGTACTTTGGTCGCCCGAAGATGAAGAATTCGTCGGACTCTGCGCCGAGTTCCCTTCTCTGTCATGGCTGACCCCGGACCAGGATGCAGCCTTGAAAGGCATCCGCGAACTGGTCCGTGAGGTCATCAAAGATATGGCAGTCAACGATGAACCCGTGCCTCGTCCGCTGGCGGAACGTCGCTACAGCGGTAAGTTCATGGTCCGTACGTCCCCCGACTTGCATGCCCGTCTCGCGCGGGAAGCTGCCGAGCAGAAGGTGTCATTGAACCACCTGGCGAATGAGCGGCTCGCTTCGAGTTAGGGCTGGCCTCAGGGTGCAAACGTCGTGATAGTCGGGCAGCGGTCGAGCTGATTCGGCTGGAAGTGATTGCTCGCGCTGTGGAGTCGGTTTCGTCTTCCATGTCAGGAAGCTCCGTGGTCAGCGGCTCCGTCACCTGGTTTCGCGCGAATAGTTTGTGCATTAACTATTCGCAGGTTATGTTGGTGAAACCGGATCGGTGGAGGTGTGATGACTGCGGAGATCGATGACCCGCTGCGGTTGGAGCGGCAGGTGTGTTTTGCGCTTGCTGTCGCCAACCGCTCGGTGCTCGCTGTGTATAGGCCACTGCTGGAGCCGCTCGGGTTGACGCATCCGCAGTATCTCGTCATGTTGGCGCTGTGGGGGGAAGCGCCGATGTCGGTCAAGGCGATCGCTGAGGCAATTCAGCTCGATTCGCCCACGTTGTCGCCGCTGCTCAAACGGCTGGAGAGTGCTGGTCTCGTCACCCGGCGGCGCGATCCAGGCAACGAACGCACCCTGGTGGTCGACCTCACCGAAGCGGGGCGTGCGTTACGCCGGGAAGCTGAACGGATCCCGCCCGCTGTCGTGGACCGGCTCGGTGTGGAGCTGAGTGACCTCGATGAATTGCGTGAAGTGCTCGGTCGTGTCAACGAGGCGGCCCGGCGGGCAGCGGTTGCCTATCCGGACAACGAATCATGAACGTGTCCGTGGTCAGCGAAAACGCGACTTCGGACGGCCGGCAGGAGGGCCCCGTGACCGATCGGACTCCCACACCGATCCAGCGCATCCGCTACATCTTCGGCCGGCCCTTGCCGTCTTCGATGCAGCAGTGGGTCCTTCGCGACCAGACCGGTCCGGGTGCCACCCGGCGGTACCTGCAGCGCTTCCTGTTGCCCCCGATTCCGTTGTTGTGCCTGTTTGCGCTCGTGCCGGGCCCGTGGTGGATGGGCGTTTCGATGGCCGCGCTGGTGTTCCTGCCGCTCGCGTTTTTCGCGGTCGCGCTGGTGTATGTACATCGGCGTCATGTGCTGGTCAAGCACGGGCTCGATCCCGTACTGGCCGACCCGGACCGGCAGCGCCGCGCCGCTGCGGAACGCGCGAGCTACGAGAGGCGCTTCAACCGCGGCTGACACATCGCTTTGCGGTACTGGCGAAACGGTACCGCGGCGTGCGCAAGATCGACGGCTGTTCCGGCGCCGAGACCTGCGTAGTTCTGCTCGGTCGGGGTACTGCGTGGTCGGCATTGCTGTCGATGATTGGAGGCGTCATGAGAGACGTCGACGAAAATGTTGCTGGTGGGCGCGGAGGGCGTCTGCATATCCCGCGTAGCCGGGGTGCCCTGGGTGGTCTGGCCGTCTTGCTGCTGGGTATCTGGGGTGTGCTCATCCCGTTCATCGGACCGTATTTCAGTTTTGCCTACACTCCCGACGAGCCGTGGGTGTGGTCGGCCGCGCGCGGCTGGCTGCAGGTGCTGCCCGGGGTGGTGGCGATAATCGGCGGGCTGCTCATGCTGCTGAGCCGGAACCGGATCGTGGCGAGTACGGGTGCGTGGCTGGCCACGGCGGCCGGTGCGTGGTTTGTGATCGGGCCGCTGCTGGCAGGCCCGTTGGGGCTCGGCGATATCGGTGAACCGGTCGCGGGGTCCGAGTGGAAGCAGGCCTTTGTGCAGCTGACATTCTTCTACGGGCTCGGCGCGCTGATCCTGTTCTTCGCCGCGACCTCGCTCGGACGGCTGTCGGTGCGCAGCGCCCGCGATATTGCCTTCAACCGGCGTGCGGTCGATGCGGTCGAGGGGCGCCGGGTAGCCGATGCTCCGGCCGCCGCCACCGCCGATCCCCGCATCGGACGGCCCGGCTTCCGTGGCACACCGGGTCTGCACGGTGGATCGGCCTGAAAACTTGCCGGTCTGCGGAGGCTTTGCCGCTGGGCATTCTCCGTGAATGAGTGAGCGGTTACTGTTGGCCGCGTCGAACCGGGGCGGGGATGTGGACTCGACAGGAATGGGGCATTCCGATGAAATCAACAGCTCGAAGCCCTCTGATCGTTTCTCGGATCGCCGGCGCGGTTCTCGGCGCGGCCGCGCTTTTCGCGGCCGCGGGGGCGCCGGTGGTGGCCGCTCCCGACAGTGCACCGCCCGGGCAGCTCGTCGTACTGAACGAATACTGCGAGGAGCCCGGAGCGGTCGCGCATGTGGAGGACGGCCGTACTGTCTATTGCACCCAGGTGGAGGCGACCGATGCGTTCGTCTGGTCGTATTCGCCGGAGCCGATACCCAGGGATCCCAACACTCGTGAGTACACGTGTGCCGAGGACGGCTGTCGCTATCCCGACGGTTCGGAGGTTCCGGGGTATCAGCGGTGCGGGATCCTGTGCGGTGAACCGCCGACGTCCGGCGATGTGCAGAGCGGTTTGGCCGACTGCTTCGACTCGGGTACACCGTTCGAGGAGTGTGAACGACGGCTGCCCGAGTGAGTATCGCGCCGCTGGAGCTATTACTGCGGGAAGAGCGTCAGAACCTGCGACATCACCTGGCGGGCGACGTCGTCGGTGGCCGAGGTGACCTCTACGGCCGGTACGCGGGCCACGAAAGCTGTGCTGTCGGCAGGTAATTCGGGGCCAACGACGGCGGAGTAGATCGGGATCCTGCTGTCGTAGAGCGAAGTCGTGCGGAAGACGGTGCGGTCGTCGATCTTCTCTTCGGTGGCGCGGGCCCGCACCTGGTCGGTGACGCGGTAGTCGTAGGCCACCGTCACGGTTTCGTCGCGATACCGGAACAGGCATTGGGTGAGCCGGCGTTCGTCGGTATCGGCGGTGCCGTCGAGTTTCGCGCGGACCGCGCACGGGTCGGCGCCGAGCAGGACGGTGTCGACGGTATCGGGGGAGGTGCCCTGAGGCGGCGACTGTCGCCAGCGGTCGATCATACCGGGCAGCAAACCGTCGGCGACCGCACACGAATCGCGGTTCGGGACGGAGAGGCCGAGGTAGAAGGCGGCACCCGAGGGGAACCGGGCCGTGGCGCCACACGCGCGGGCGCCTGGGTCGCGGTCGGGGACCAGCAGGACGTGCACGTCGCCGAGATGTTTGTCGATACCGAGTCGCGGAGCCAGCGGGGGGAGCAGGGTCGAATGCCAGGTGAGGGTGGCGGCTTCGGCGGGGGCCGGGTCGCCGAGGGTGGCGCGGCACGAGTCCAGGCCGATCGTTACGTCCTGGATTTCGCCGAGGTCCAGGTCGTCGAGGGTATCGCGGGGGAGGAGTGCGCAAACGTCGATCTGGCGCGTCGCCTGGGCGACGGCGGCCTGCTGCTGCGGGGTGTCGGCGGGTGCCGACCAGAATTGTGGCGGCGGGGCGGGGATCGCCGGGGACCGGACGGCGCCGCTGTCCGGGTCGTCGCCGCAACCCGCCACGGCGAGTACCACGGCTGCGGCAAGTGCGAGCATGCGATAGACCGTCACCCGTGACCTCCCGGTGCGAGCTGAGCAGGACCGTTGCCCGCATCGAGTCTGCGGCACCGGCAACCTCAGCGCAAATAATCGAGGGTGCCGGCCGGTTCCACGGTGTCATCTGCGTTGCGGTGCGACCCGCCACTGCACTCGGCTGAGAAGAGTGCGGGGCGGAGGTCTGCCCGCCCGGCCGGCCGGAGTCAGGGCTCAGCGTGGTGCCGCCGGCCGGTCGCGACCTGCGTTGCGAGCCGTGCCCCGGTGGGCGGGCACGGTGGTGGGGTCTTCCGGCCAGGCGTGCTTGGGATAGCGGCCGCGGAGGTCGGCGCGGACCTGCGGCCAGCCGGTATGCCAGAACGACGCCAGGTCCGCGGTGACCGCCACCGGGCGCCGGGCGGGGGAGAGCAGATGCAGCACGATCGGGACCCGGCCCCGGGCCAGGCGCGGTGTCTCCTTCCAGCCGAAGACTTCCTGCACCTTGACAGCCAGCACCGGTTGGTCGGCCGCGTAGTCGAGGCGGAGGCGGCTGCCGGAGGGCACCTCGAGGCGGTCGGGTGCCAGTTCGTCCATCCGGGCAGCATCCGGCCAGGGGAGCAGGCGCTGGAGTGCCTGCCCGGCGTCGATACGTTCGAGGTCGGCGCGGCGGCGGGCGGCGGCGAGTTCGGGACCCAGCCAGGTGTCGGCGGCGGCCAGCAATGATTCGTCGTCGACCGGTGGCCACGGGGCGCCGAGGGCGCGGTGCAGGAAATCGAGGCGCTGCCGCAGGGCGACGGCGTCCGTGTCCCAGGACAGCAGGCCGAGACCGGTCGAGGTCAGCCCGCGCAGCACCGCCGCGGCCAGCTGGGAACGATCGGGGTCGCGGAGGGGGCGTTCGGACAGGGTGATCGCGCCCAGGCGTTCGATTCGCCGCGCGACCACATCACCGTCGACCCACTCGATTTCGTCGGCAGTCGTGATCAGGTTCGCCGCGGCGCGGCGCGCGAGCTGTTCATCGGCGACCGCCGCCAGCCGGATATATCCGTCGGACCGGCCGGGATCACGCGTGGCGACACCGACCGCCAGCCATTCCGCGTCGCCCGTTCCGGCGCCGGCGGGCAGTGTCACGGCGGTGCCGCCGGCCATGAGGTAGCTCGCGGAATCCGGGCCGCGGCGGCGGGCCAGCCGTTCGGGATGGGCCAGCGCGACCACGTAGGCGGGATCATCGACCCCGTCCGGTCCGTCGACCGTACGGGTCAGCCGCTCGACCTCGCGTCGCCAGCGTGCCGGTTGCTCGCGCCGCAGCATCCGCAGCCCGGCCGCCAGATCGACGCCGGACGTATGGGTGTCGTCGTCGAGGACGGCGACCACTTCCGCGGCAGTGCGCGCCCCGACCACGGCCGCACCGTCGAGCAGTGCGCGTGCCAGCCGGGGAGGCAACCCGATCCGGGCTATCCGCCGCCCGCGGTCGGTGACCGCGCCGTCGTCGTCCACGGCACCCAGTATTCGCAGAACCTCGCGCCCGGCCGCCAGACCGCCCGGTGGCGGCGCATCCCACCAGGTGAGGCCGTGCCCGTCGGCGGTACCCCAGCACGCCAGCTCCAATGCCAACCGGGTCAGGTCGGCGGTGCGGATCTCCGGCTCGGGATAGGCGGGCAGTGTGGCGTGTTCGTATTCCGGCCAGCAGCGCCACACCCGGCCCGGTGCCTCGCGACCGGCCCGCCCGGCGCGCTGGCCGGCCACCGCCGCCGACACCCGGACCGTGGCCAGTCCGGCCAGTCCTCGCGACCGATCGATACGCGGCACGCGGGCGAGTCCCGAGTCCACGACGGCACGGACGCCGGGCACGGTCAGACTGGACTCCGCCACCGCCGTGGACAGCACCACGCGTCGTCGTGGGCCGGGCCGCAGCGCTGTGTCCTGGTGCGCGGCCGACAGCCGGCCGTGCAGTGGAAGAATGTCGACGTCGCCGAGGCCGGCCAGAAGTGCCGTCGTCCGCCGGATCTCGGCGGCGCCGGGGAGGAAGACCAGGATGTCGCCGTCGGTGCCGGCGAGCGCGGCCCGGGTGGCGCGGGCGACCTGTGCCTCCTTGCGCTCACGGGGCAGCGGCGGAAGGTAGGTCGTATCGACCGGATGGGTGCGGCCCTCGACCTGCACCACCGGCGCAGGATGGTCGGCACCGAGCAGCGTCGCCAGCCGGTCGGCGGCGACGGTCGCCGAGGTGGCGAGCACCCGCAATTCCGGTCGCAGTCCGGCGCGGGCATCCAGCAGCAATGCCAGCAGCAGGTCCGCGTCGAGATGCCGTTCATGACATTCGTCGAGAACGACGGTGTCGATGCCCGCCAGCTCAGGGTCGTCCTGCAACCGCCGGACCAGCAGCCCGGATGTCACGACCTCGATCTGGGTCCGCCGCCCTACCCGGCGATCTCCTCGGACGGAGTAGCCGACGGTTTCACCCACCTGTTCGCCCAGCAGCGCGGCCATCCGCCCGGCCGCGGCTCGCGCGGCCAGCCGCCGGGGCTCGGCCACGAGCACTCGGCCTTCGATACTCGCGGCCAGCGCCAACGGGACGAGGGTGGTTTTGCCGGTTCCCGGCGGCGCGACCAGGACGGCCGTCTCGTGTTCGGTCAGCGTTTCGACAATACGATCGAGAACACCACGGATCGGTAGATCGGGAAGCTCGGGCAGTTTCATCACCGAACAGTCTGATACCTCGGCTCCGGGCTGCCACATCCACCGCTCGACCTGCTCGGCAGGCCGGTCTCGGTGCGGCCGGTTCCGGCCGCGATGTATGGATCAGTTGCGCCGCGCGAGCTCACGAAGCAGGCGGTTGTGCTCGGATTCCGGTTCTTCGCGGGTGATCTGCGGGGGCCGGTACGGCTGCGGGCGCGCGGGCCGGCGTTCGGTCTGCCGGCGAAGTTGCAGGGAGGTCAGTGCGCCGACCACCGTCGTGCAGACCGGTAGGTGGACGATTCGCGGATCGCCGCCCGCGAGGTGGGCGATGCGCGGGTTCGGGGTGACCAGGCATATCTCGATACCGTCGCGCCGATAGCGCTGCGCGTCCTCGGCCAGCGCCGCGAGGGTGCGCAGCGACAGGAACTCGAGCCTGGTGGTGTCGACGATCAGTGCGCCGCGCCCGGCCGCCGCCGTCTCGACGGCCTTGTCCACTTCCTGCCGCCACAGCGACAGTGTGTACGCGTCGGCTTGCCCCCGGACCGACAGGACGACGATCTCGCCGCGGCGCCGGACCCGGAAGAGTAGTTGCTGCTCGGGCGAGCGCGTAGACGAGGACGCGGCATGGGCCGAAGCGAAGGACGAGGAGCTGGTATCGGCATTCATTAGGCACCCGACTCGGCTCAGGATGCGTTCGCGCATCGCGGTCACGCCGACCCTGCATGTCTCAAGGTGAATCCGTGACTGTGTCCCACCCTAGCCCACTCGACCGGGTATGGGCGGGGTCGATGCGATGTCGCTGCCTTCTCTTCGGGCCGGCTCTTCGTGGCACCGTGCATCCCCAACCTTCGAGAGATGGTATCCGCCGAAGAATTGGACGACGATATCGATATCCCGTTTCCGTTCTGGGTGAAACCGATCAAATCGCATTCCTCGCAGTTGGGTTTCGAGGTCCCGGACGCGGAGACCTTCGCCTCCGCAGTCCAGCAGATCCGGGAGGAGATCGGCCGGATCCCCGACCCGTTCGACCGGGCGCTGGCACGGGTCGAGGTCCCCGGCGATATCCGGATGGCCGGTGGGCGTACCTGCCTGGCCGAGGAGATCGTCACCCGGACGGGTGGTGTAACGCTGGTCAGACGGCGTGCGGGTAGGTGTCCCCGGGTTCGTCCGGCCCGTGGTGTGCGATGAGGTCCAGCGGGGTCAGGGCGCTGGTTTCGTCGATATGCAGCAAGGCGTCGAACCGGTCCGCGGGCCGGGCATGGAAGTAATGGCTGCGCCGTTCGTTGTCCGGACGGTAGACCACCCCGATGGCGCGTTCGAGCTGGGGCGCGTCGAGCGCGGCGACCGGTTCGCGATCGAAGCGCAGCAGGAACTGTTCGATCCCGGTGCGGTGCAACAGATTCTCCACGCTGCCCGGCAGCGAAGGCCGCACTCGCTTCACCCGGGGCGGGCCGTCCCATTCGTCGGCGGCCAGCACGGTACCGGTGTGGGTGGTGAAACCGAGGATGCGGGATTCGCCGGGACAGTTCTGCCGGACCAGCTGGCCGAGATTCAACTCCCCGGCCGAACCGAGTTCCGTGGCGCGTGCGTCGCCGAGATGCGAATTATGGGCCCATACCACGATTTTGGCGTCGGAACCGGTGCGCTGCCGCAGATGTCCGCGTAATGCCGTGAGGGTGGCGAACATATGCTCGTCGCGGAGATTCCACGACGATACGCGGGAACCGAACATCGCCCGGTAGTACTGCTCGGCCGCGGCGACCAGGCGGGCGTTCTGTTCGGCGTAGAACTGTTCGTCGGGGTCACTCTGCCCGTCGGTGCGCAGTTCCCGGGTGCTCATCCGCTGCAGGTCCGCCAGCTGTGCGACCACTGCGTCCGCACAATCCTCGCCGGCCCCGAACGCCGCGGCGTAACCGTAATGCTGTTCATCGGTGTGCTGGTCGAAACAGGCATACCGGTCGCGGGCCCGCCGCGCGGCGGCCGGGTCGACCCGGTCGAGGTAGCCGATCACCTCCGCGGCGGAGCGGCGCATGCTGTAGAGGTCGAGGCCGTAGAAGTCGGCGGTGCGCGCCGGGTCGCGCCGGTTGTATTCGCGCAGCCATTCCACGAAATCGCGGACCACGGTATTGCGCCACATCCACATCGGGAAACGCTGGAAACCGCGCAGCGCCTGCTCGGCGTCACCGTCGTCGCCGCGGCCGCGGATATAGCGGTTCGCGCGGTGGGCGTCGGGCCAGTCGGCCTCCACGGCCACCGCGTCGAAACCGGCGCGTTCGATGAGGGTACGGGTCATCCGGGCCCGGGCGGCGTAGAACTCCGAGGTGCCGTGCGTGGCCTCGCCGATCAGCACGTACCGGGCATCACCCACCAGGTCCAGCAGGTCATCGTCGGACGGGACGCCGTCGGGCAGCGGGATGGCGGCGGACCTGACACCCACCTCCGGGCCGGTGGCGGCGGCCTGCTGTTCGCCCGCCGGGAGCTGCGCGGCCCGGTCGAGCAGGTCGCGGATCTCCTGGTCGGAGCTCTGGGTGAAGTCCTGGTACTCGGCACTCACACCGGCGAAACCGGCGGGTACGCGCGCGCAGACCATATCGTCCACCCGTCCGCGCAGCCCGGCACAGGTGGCTTCGAGGGCGACGGGTACCGCGACGACCACCCGCGTCGGATGCATCCGGTACACCGTGCGCACCGCCGCATCCATCGTCGCGCCGGTCGCCAGGCCGTCATCCACGAGGATCACCGTGCGGCCCGTGACATCGAGCAGCGGCCGCTCACCCCGGTAGGCCTGTTCCCGGCGGCGCAGTTCCCGGCCCTCCGCGCGGGCTATCCGCTCCAGGACATCGGGGCCGACCCGCTCCGCGGCGAGGACGTCACCGTTGGTGACCAGAACCCCGCCACTGGCGATCGCGCCCAGCGCCAGCTCGGAATTACCCGGGGAGCCGAGTCTGCGGACGACCAGGACATCGAGCGGTGCCTCCAGCGCCTGCGCCACCTCGTAAGCCACCGGCACACCGCCCCGGGGCAGAGCCAAAACGATGGTATCCGGGTCGCGGAAACGGTCGAGTAGCGTCGCGAGCGTCCGGCCGGCCTCGCGACGGTCACGGTAAGCGCTTGTCGCCATGGGGGCGCGCTACCCGGTCCCGTCCCGGGCAAACAGGGCAGGTCAGGGGGACGGACGACCGATCAGCGTTGACCGGTAGGCGCCGCGGCGGGATCGCCGTCGGTGCTGTCCGTGCCGATATCGCGGTGCAGTGTCAGCAGGACATGGTCGAGGCGGGTGCGCAGCCGGACCTCCTCGTCGGCGATCCCCGGGAGTGCCGCCACCATCCGTTCGGCGACCCGCCGCAACTTGATATTGGTCTCCTGCGAGCGCCAGCGCAGCACATGGAAGGCCTGGTCGGCGTTGATCCCGTAGGCGAGCATGAGCGCGCCCTTGGCCTGCTCGATGACCATCCGGGCATCCAGCACCTGCGGCAGGGTGTCGTCGAGGGCCTCCCGGCGGAACTCGTCCGCGGCGGCGGACAGATCGATATAGAAGCCCTCGGTACCGATCGCTTCGCCGGACTCGTCGAGCATCGGCTCGGATACCACGAGCACCTCCTTGACGTCGCCTGCCGTATCGATGATGCGGTGCCGGCTGGAGAACGGGCCCCCGTCCTCGACCGACAGGATCATGGCCTCGAGCCGGTCGCGATCGTCGGGGTGCTTATGGGAGAGCAGCAGCTCGGTGGTGGGACGGACCTCCGGCGGGTGGCCGTGGATCCGGGCGGCCTCCGCCGACCATTCCCAGGTCCGGGTCGCGAAGTAGTACCGGAACCGTCCCACTTGCAGGGGGTCGCCGGCGCCGACCACCCGTTCGACGAGTTCGACTTCGGACTCCGGCAGCTCGTCCCGCGCGTTCATGGATGTGATTATTCCCCGCGCTGCCCGCGCAGCCACTATCGACCGGTGCCACGGCCGGCGGCGGCCCGGTAGGAGACAGGGAAACAGCGGTTACGAATCCATACCGCTGTGCCCCTTCGGCGTCGATTCGTCGGTTTCGATCTGCTCGCCGGTGGGGTGTTCGTCGGCGTGGGTGGGCTCGGCGTGTTCCTCGGCGAAATCGGGTTCGTCGCGATCGGCCGTGTTCCGGGGGTCGGGATCCGGTGTGCTCATGGGCGGCGGGTACCCCGTCGGCGGTCGGTGACACAGGCCCCGATCGTGCTTCGGTGTTTATCGCCCGCGGATCCGGGAAGCCGCCGACCGGGAAACGACCATGTTCACAGGCCGGGCACGGCACGGCCGGCACCCCATCGAGGAGGACAACTCGTGGACCGAACATCGGATCAGGGATCCGCGACACCCGTCGCGTCCGAGGCGGCGCAGCGCCCGCTCGGCGAAGGCCGGGGCGATACCGACCCCAAACAACAACAGCTCGACCCACTGCGGCAGGACCGGGAGAGCGGGTACCTCACCACACAGCAGGGTGTCCGGGTGGACCACACCGACGACGCACTGAGCGTCGGCGCGCGGGGCCCGACGCTGCTCGAGGACTTCCACGCCCGCGAGAAGGTCACCCATTTCGACCACGAACGCATTCCGGAACGCGTCGTCCATGCGCGCGGCGCCGGTGCCTACGGCTATTTCCGGCCCTACGACGATTCGCTGGCGGAATACACGGCCGCGAAATTCCTCACCGACCCCGGCACCCGGACCCCGGTTTTCGTCCGTTTCTCCACCGTCGCCGGATCCCGCGGCTCGGCCGATACCGTGCGCGATGTCCGCGGATTCGCCACGAAGTTCTATACCGAACAGGGAAATTACGATCTGGTCGGCAACAACTTCCCGGTGTTCTTCATCCAGGACGGCATCAAATTCCCGGACTTCGTGCACGCGGTGAAACCCGAACCGCACAACGAGATCCCGCAGGCGCAGTCGGCGCACGATACGCTCTGGGATTTCGTGGCCGAACAGCCCGAAACCCTGCATGCGATCATGTGGCTGATGTCGGACCGCGCGCTGCCGCGTAGTTACCGGATGATGCAGGGGTTCGGCGTCCACACGTTCCGGTTCGTCGATGCCGAAGGCCGCGGAACCTTCGTGAAATTCCATTGGAAGCCCGCCCTGGGCGTGCACTCGCTGGTGTGGGACGAATGCCAGCAGGTTGCCGGGCGCGACCCCGACTACAACCGCCGCGACCTGTGGGACAGTATCGAAGCCGGCGATTTCCCGCGCTGGGAACTGGGCGTGCAGCTGGTACCGGAGGAACAGGAATTCGATTTCGATTTCGACCTGCTCGATTCCACCAAGATAATCCCGGAGGAACAGGTTCCGGTGCGCCCGGTCGGTGAGATGGTGCTCGACCGCAATCCGGATAATTTCTTCGCCGAAACCGAACAGGTCGCCTTCCATACGGCCAACGTCGTACCCGGTATCGATTTCACCAACGATCCACTGCTGCAGCTGCGCAATTTCTCCTATCTGGACACCCAGCTCATCCGCCTCGGCGGGCCGAATTTCGCGCATCTGCCGGTGAACCGGCCGCTGGCCGATGTCCGCACCCATCAGCAGGACGGATTCGGCCGCCACGATATCCCGCACGGCCAGGCCTTCTACACCAAGAACACCATCGGCGGCGGCTGTCCGGCTCTCGCCGACGAGGATGTGTTCCGCCATTACACCCGGCGGGAAGAGGGCGACGCGCTGCGGGTCCGCGCCGAAAGCTTCAAGGAGTACTACCGGCAGCCCCGGATGTTCTGGCGCAGTATGACCGCGACCGAGGCCGAGCACATCGTCTCCGCGTTCGCCTTCGAACTCGGCAAATGCAAACGTGTGGAGATCCGGTCGCATGCGCTCGAGCAGCTGGTCCGGATCGACCCGGACCTGGCGAGCCGGGTCGCCGGCCAACTCGGACTGCCCACCCCCGACGCCGGCCCGGTGGAAGATGTGCCGTTGTCGCCGGCGCTGTCGCAGGTGAAGGATCCCCCGGCCACCATCGCCACCCGCAAGATCGCCGTCCTGGCGGCCGACGGGGTCGATGTGGCGGGCGTCGAACAGCTACGTTCGGCGCTGCGCGCACGCGGCGCCGAAACCGAGGTACTGGCCGAACACGGCGGCGAACTCCGCGGTGCCACCGACGGGGCCCTGACCGTGGACAAAACCCTGGCGACGATGGCGTCGGTGCTCTACGACGCGGTGGTCGTGGCCGGCGGTGATACCTCCGCCCGCACCCTCGCCGCCGCGGGTCCCGCGGTGCACTTCGTGACCGAGGCATACAAGCACTTCAAACCGGTGGCAGTGCTCGGTTCGGGCGCCGAGGTGCTGCGGGCCGGCGGTATCGCGGTCCCACCCGAACCGGACACCCCGGCCGACGGGGTACTCCAGACCGGCGACGCGGTCTCCGACGGTTTCGTGGAATCCTTCGCCACGGTGCTCGCGGGCCACCGCATCTGGGAGCGCGACACCACGGCGATACCCGCCTGAAGCGCGGGCCTCGGGTGCTGGGTGAGCGGACCGAGCACTTTGACTTCCTCCCGGCTTTGAACGGCCGGGACTCCTCCTGAACCACATGGTTCTCCGGTGGGTTCCTGCTTCACCGAGGTGAGCCGTCCGCTACGCGGCCGGACTTACCGCCTCTCCACAAGCGTTTCGACTCTCCGCAAGCCCTGCGGCGAGAATATTACGAGCAGCGTTCAGATCACGGTCGTGGACAGCACCGCAGGTGCAGGCCCATTCCCGTACTTGCAACGGCTTTTTCTCTCCGACCACCCCGCACGCCGAACATAACCGGGTCGAGGGAAACCAGCGATCCACCCTGGCGAAGGTACGGCGGTGCCGTCCAGCCTTTTCTTCCAGCAGCCGGGTGAACATTGCCCACCCTGCGTCGTGCACCGACTTTGCCAGGCGGGTCCGCGCGAGAGCTCGCACGCTCAAATCTTCCACGAATATCGCTTGGTTCTCGCGAATAATCCTTGTGGAATGCTTGTGTGCGAAATCCCTGCGCGTATCGGCCACCCTCGTGTGCGCCTTGGCGACCTTGATCCGGGCCTTTACCCGGTTCTGCGAGCCCTTCTCCTTCCGAGACAGGCACTGTTGCGCCTTCTTCAGCCGGCGCTCGGCCTGGCGCAGAAACCTAGGACTGTCGATCTTGCGTCCGTTCGACAAGACCGCGAACGTAGTAAGACCCAGATCGATACCCACCTCGGTGTCGACCTCCGGCAACGGATGGTCGCCGACCGTGACCACGAACGACGCGAAATACCGGCCCGCCGAATCCTTGACGATCGTGACCGACGACGGCTCCGACGGCAACTCCCGCGACCACGCCACCTTCAACTCGCCGACCTTGGCCACATACAACTTCCGATTCACCCGCACACCGAAACCGTTGCGGGTGAGCCGGATCGCTTGCCGATTGTCTTTCCGGGACCGAAACCGCGGTTTGCCGAGTCTGGGGCCTTTACGTTTCCCGGACAGGGAGTCGAACCAGTTCCGATACGCGGCGCGGGCGTCCTGGCAGGCCTGCACAAGCACCACCGACGACACCCCGGCCAGCCATGACCGTTCGGGGGTGCGTTTGGCTTCGGTGACCACCTGCCGCTGAATCTCGGTATCCGAGAGTCTCACTCCGGCCGCATACGCGGCATCACGGGCCCGGAGGTTGTCGTTGTACACCACCCGCGCACATCCGAACGCTTGTGCCAGCGCGATGCGCTGACCGGGCGTCGGATAGACGCGGAAGTTGTACCGAAGCTGCACCCGTGCACCGTAACAATGGCCACCGACACAAAATTCTCGAACACTGACCGCGGAGCTATTGATGCGTTATCCCTGTGCTGCAGGGCCAGGCTTGCTCGAGCTGCGTTTCACGGTCGTCCCGACCTGGTATCTGGCGCGCTGGGTACGGTGGCCGGCACGGTGGGGTCTGGACTGGAGGACGATCTCACCGTCCGCAAGGCCACCTACGGCTACCGCGACCGGGAACGCCGCAGCTGGGTCGATCGGCAGCGTGCGCAGGATCCGTGAACCGGCGGCGTGGAATCCGGTGCCGCCGCCGGTCACGAGCAGGCCCGGGGAAACCCGGCTCAGATCCGGAGCTCCTGCGCCTTGGTCTTGGCGCCCTGCACCATGAGATGGAAGGCGTCCGGGTCGCCGCGCAGTAAGGATTTACCCAGATCCTTGATCTGTTCGTAGGAGGCGTGCGGCGGAATCGGCGGCACATCCGGATCGCAGCGGACGTCGAGCACCGTGGGACTCGGGGTGGCCAGCGCCCGGTCCCACATATCCCCGATATCGTCCGGATGATCGATAGCGATCCCCTCCAGGCCCATCTCGTGCGCCAGATCGGCGTAGGGCACATCGGGAAGGTTCTGGGATTCCTCGAATTTCGGCGCACCGCCCATGGCGCGCAGTTCCCAGGTGACCTGGTTGAGATCGTTGTTGTGGAAAACGCAGACGATCAGCCGCCGGTCTTCCCAGAGGTGCTGGTAGCGGGCGATGGTCATGAGTTCACCGAGCCCGTTCATCTGCATGGCGCCGTCGCCGACCAGGGCGATCACCGGCCGGTCGGGATGGGCGAATTTCGCGCCGATCGCATATGGCACACCCGGCCCCATGGTGGCCAGCGTGCCCGACAGCGAGCCGCGCATCTCGCCGCGGAAGCGCAGACAGCGGGCGTACCAGTTGGTGGAGGATCCGGAATCGGCGGTGACGACGGCGTTCCCGGGGATTCGCTCGGACAGTTCGGTGACCACCCGCATGGGGTTGATGGGTTTCGCCTCGACCGCGGCCTGCTGCGCGACCGTCTCCCACCAGCGCGCCACATTCTGCTCGACCGTGTCACGCCACGAGCGGTCCGACTTGCGTTCGATCAGTGGAATCAATTGCCGCAGTGTGGCTTTGGCGTCGCCCACCAGATTCACCTCGGTGGGGTAACGCATCCCGATGAGCGCTCCGTCGATATCGATCTGCACCGCACGGGCCTGATCGAAATCCGGTAGGAACTGGCTGTAGGGGAAATTGGACCCGACGATGAGCAGGGTGTCGCAGTCCCGCATCAGTTCGTAGCTGGGCCGGGTGCCGAGCAGACCGATGGACCCGGTGACGAACGGCAGCTCGTCGGACAGCACGTCCTTGCCCAGCAACGCCTTGGCGATTCCCGCACCGGTGAGCTCGGCGACCTCGAGCACCTCCGCGGCAGCGGCACGAGCCCCCTGCCCGATGAGCATCGCGACCCGCGATCCGTGACCGAGTACCTCGGCCGCTCGCTCGAGCTCCGCCGCCGGCGGGATGAGGGTGGTGTGCTGGCTGCTGGGCGGGCTCGACGGTACCTGCTTGAACGCGTGCTCCGGCGGCTCGTACGGCTCTTCCTGCAGGTCGGCGGGCACAATTACCACTGTCGGCGCGCGCCGGGCCATCGCGGTACGGAAGGCGCGATCCAGGGCATTCGGCAGCTGGCTCGCGACATTGACCTCGACGAGATAGTCCGAGGCGACGTCCTTGAACAGCGATTGCAGATCGACTTCCTGCTGGTAGCTGCCACCCATCGCGCTGCGTGCCGTCTGGCCGACGATCGCCACCACCGGGACATGATCGAGTTTGGCGTCGTAGAGGCCGTTGAGCAGGTGGATGGCGCCGGGACCCGAGGTCGCGGTACACACTGCGACCTTTCCGCTGAACTTGGCGAAACCGGTCGCCTGGAAGGCCGACATCTCCTCGTGGCGCGCCTGAACGAACCGAGGCTGATTGCCGGCGCGGCCGAAGGCGGCCACGAGACCGTTGATCCCGTCGCCCGGATATCCGAAGACCTGCTCGACACCCCATTCACGGAGACGTTGCAGTACGTAATCGCCCACCTGCAGCGGCATGAGTCCTCCTGGTTCTGGTGGATGGCGCGGCGTCGCGGGCGAAATACCCGCTCGGCGCCGGTTCAACCACGGCGGGCGGCGGGTACGTGAACGGCGGCAGTAAACGGGTAACCGGTGCCGGAGAGCCCCTGGAGGTGGTGTGGCATGAACGAATACGGTGGCCCCGGACGAGGTCCCCTACAGCCGGTCGACCCGATGAACCCGGCCGATCCGCTGAATCAGGTGGATCCGGCTTCCCCGGTGGCCTCGGGCGAACCGGTGGTGCCGGGCGACCCGATGAGTCCGGTGAACCCTGCCGACCCCATGGAGCCGAGGGTGCCCGTGGTGCGGGAAAAGCCGATGCGGACCTGGCTGTGGCCCACGCTGCTGGTTTTCGGGTTCGTCATCGGTGTGGCCCTGGTGGTGATGATGGTGGTGAGCTCGGCGGATTTCGGCGACGAACCTGCCCGGGTGACCCCCACGCCGGAATCGTGCCATCCGTTCTGCACGAATACCGGTGCACCGCCGGCGCCCTGATCCGTTGTCGACACGTTGCTCGGCGCCGTGCCGGGCAACGGTCGGAGCGTAGGCGCGTTCCAGGGCCCTGGACATATCCGTAAAGGCTGTTCAGCGCACCTTTACGCTCCTCGTGTGCCGAATTCTGCCCATCCGTATTCATTGCCGGATCCGAATGTGAAACAACAGCATCTCTTTCATTCATGGAAGGTGATCGATGAGCACCGGCAAGCACAGAGCAGTGAGTCCGAAGCGGCAGAAGATGGGATCGCTGATGGTGGCGGGGGCAGTTCCCGTGGTTCTCGCCATGGTGGGCAGCGGCACCGCGAGCGCCGAACCCGGCCGATACACCGCGGTGAGCCCCGCCGAGCACGATGATTCCGCACCGCACGCTGCCGTCGACGAGGCTGTACCGCCCGGGGCCGCCGGGTATGCGGGCGACGAGGCGCGGTGGCCGAACGCCGAAGCCCCGAATGTGCGTCCTTACCACGGCGTACGCATTCCGGACGACACCCTGAGCTCGCTGCAATGGGCGCGGCCCGTACCGGACAGCGATTATCTGTCGCCCGTGGAGAATCTGCACGGACCCGCCCCCGTATCCCCGGTGCCGCCGATCGCGCCGCCGCCCGGTGTCCTGCGGTTCGGCGATCTCCGCGTGGACGCGCCGGAGTGGCTGCCCAGGGAGCAGGCGATCCAGCTCAACGACGGTGCCGCCGTCACCGAAGCGCAGCTGGCCACATTCCTGGACTCGGTCGGGATGGAACGCACCCGGTCCGACCGGATTGCCGGTCAAACCCTCGGCGCGGCGGCACTCGGGGCCGCAGCCGGTGCGGCGGTGGCGGCGCCGTTCGCGCTCGTCGGCGCCGGTGTCGGCGGGGCGATCGGGTTGGCCGTCGGGCTGCCGTTCGCGCCGATCGGGCTGGGCGCGGCACCACTGGGTGCGGCCTACGGTGCAGCCCTCATGGCCGCCCCGCTCGCCGCGGTCGGCGCGGGAATCGGTGCCGGTGTCGGTGCCGCGCATGCCCTGAGTGCGCCACCGCGGGCCATCGGCCCGGCGCCCGACGAACGAACGGTGCTCGCGAGCTGATCACCGTACCGGCGGAGGTCAGGCCGAATGCGGGAGGCTGGTGAGCGCCCGGACCGCGTCGGCCAGCGGGATCATCCGTTCGGACTGTTCGGCCAGCAGGCCCATCTCGATGTACTGGCGGATCAGGATGGACGGTGTCACCCCGTGTTCGGCGGCCTTGCGCCGGACCCGGTCACGCATCTCCGGTGTCCATTTGAACGAGGTGGCGACCATACCCTGTTCGATCCGGTCCGTGGCCGGCGGCAGCGGCGGCAGGGTAGCGGTGTCGTCGTAGGTGAGCGTATTCAGGAAATCCTCGGCCGCCTCGGGAGTCCGGGGGTAGCCGGGGTCGGGTTCGTTATCGATCATCTCGGGTCGCCTCCCATGCGGTGTACTCGGCGAGCTGGTGGGGCCGCATCGGGCTCGCCAGCAGAATCTGCCAGCGGGTATCGGCGCGGAGCCACCGCAGCAGCACGATCAGGGCGCGGCCGTCGTCGGTACGGCCCCAGACGGTCGCGGTGGGTAGTCCCTCGCGGCTCGTTGCCGCCCGGGGCCACCGCCGCGGGGAATACAGCACCTCCAATACTTCCCAGGGCTCGATTCCGCTGCGGTGGAGCAGGTCGTACGCTCCGGCCCACCATTCGTATTGCCCGTGATCCACGGACAACCACGATAATACCCCGGTAGTACCTCCGCGGCCCAGAGCCCGCCCCGGGCGGTTGCGGTCGGCCGCCCCGGGCGGTTGTTGTCAGGCAGGCGCGGGCACCGGAGTGTTCTGCCGCGCCGCGACCCACCAGCGCCCGCCCTCCCGGACCAGGACGTACAGCGCGACCATTGCGGGATCGCGGTCGATGAGTTCGCCGTGCGCGGTGACCGCGCGGGCCGTCTTGTGCGCGATCGCGATATCGGGACGCAGGAAAACGATATCGGTCACCGCATAACGCACATGTTCGCCGGCCAGGAAACCGGCCAGGCCGCGCCGGGCGGAATCCAAGAGGGCGTCGTATCCGGCGGTGATCGCGCCCACCGCGTTACCCGCAGCGGCGTTGGCGGTGAATCCGCTGACCATCAACTCCGCGTCGTTGGTGTTGTAGCCGGTTTCGACATCGCCGACCAACTGCCGGATCGCGGCGATATCGGCGGTGTGGTCGACCGTGCTGTCCTCGACCGTGGGGCGTTCGTACGCTGTTGCGCTCATGACAACAGCCTGGAACCTCAATAGAGGTTGTGGTCAAGCGGGCGGGACAATGGCATCCGTCACGAACCCGGCCCGGTCAGCGCAACTGGACCACAGCCGTCGCACGGCCGAATACCCGGCGGCCCTGATGGCGGGCAGTGAGCGCGATCGTCGCGGTCCGTGCGACCGGATCGGTCGCCTTCACTCGGCCGCCGAACTCGATCTCGGCGCCCTCCCGCGTGACGAAGACCGGACTGGTCAGCCGGACCGCGTACTCCCGGAGCGCACCCGGGTCACCCAGCCAGGAAGTGACGAAGCCCGCGGCCGTACCGATCGTCAACATACCGTGCGCGACCGGAGCCTCGAGATCCACGCGATCGGCGACCTCGGCGCTCCAATGGATCGGGTTGGGATCCCCGGAAACTCCGGCGTAGTTCACCAGATCCCCGATCGTGAACCGCACCGTCCGGGCGGGTAGTTCGTCGCCGACCCGGACGGTATCGAAATCGCGGACGTACGGGCCGGCCGGCGGCTCGGCGCCGGGCGCGGCGGGCCGCGAAACCGGTGGGCGGACGGCCGAACCTGCGCGCGGGGCGGGGGTGGTGCGATCGGCGCCGGGCCGGAAACCGTGCATGAGGACACCGGCACCCAGTTCACCGAGGTCGGGCCCCGCACCGCTGCGCCCGACCACATCGGTCCGGGAAACCAGCACCAGCGCGCCGTGCTGATCGGTGACCACGGTTTCGAACGACATGAGGTCGCCACCGAACGCGTGGCGCACCGATTCCAGACAGACCTCGAAGGACAGGGCGTCGCCGGGACGTATCGGCCGGTGATAGCGGATCACCTGATCGGTCTGCATGACCTGGCTCAGGTCGTAGCCGGTCATCACCGATTCGAACATTTCGGTCTGCGCCAGGAATCCGGGCACGGAGAACAACGTCGGCGGGGCGATCAGACCGTTGTATCCATAATCGATGCCGGCGCCCTCGGACCAGTGCACCGGATGGTGGTCCTGGACGGCGCGGGCGAACTCGCGGATCTTCTCCCGGCCGACCACATAGTGGTCGCGGGTGCGGTAACGCAATCCCACCGGAAGTTCACCTGCGGCGAAAGTGCTGCCGGTGGAATCGATTACATCCTCATGCCCCATGAACCCGAACCTTACCGAGTCGATATCGATAGTGCTGAGCGACTGCCTTGCACCCGGTGCGAGGCCGGTGCCCGTCCACGGCCGTCACCCGATATTCGCCGACAGGTCCGGCAACATCCGCAGCGCCTGATCGGCCCAGTTGTTCCACGCGTGGATACCGTGGGCAGGGAAGTCGTAGTGCACGTTCTGTGCCCCCAGCGTCGCCATCCGCACCTGGAATGCCCGGGTGTTCACCAGGGCCAATGCTTCCAGCCCCATCCCGTTGACCGTGCCGATACTCGGGCCGTCGGTCGCGGTGGGCAGCCCGCTGGCGGCCGAAACCCACAGTCGCGTGTTGTTGGCGACCAGGCTGGGTGCGGCGACGAACGGGTCGATATGCAGCCACTTCGGATCCCACGGGGCCGCCATCGAATCCACGTTGTATCCGCCGGCGTCGACCATCGCGACCCGGATCGCCTCCCGCATACCGGGCGCGGAGATGTTCAGGTAACCGGAATAGGAACCGGCGAAGCTGAACTGACCGGGGTAGTGCGCGGCGAGGGTGAGCGCGGCGCTACCGCCCATCGACAGGCCGAAGACGCCGTTGCGGTGGCTCGCGAAACCCAGCCGGTCGCGCAGGGCGTTCGGCAGGTCGCGGGTCAGGAAGGTCTCCCACTTGTAGGTGTAGGACTTCCCCGGACCTGCCGCCAGGGCTTGCAGCCCGCCGGAGCCCGACGCCGAACCCGACGCCGATCCGTTCCCCGACCCGCTTCCCGGCGGTACGCCGAGGAAGGTGCTCGGGGCGTTCCAATCGGTGTAGAAGCTGGACTGCCCGCCGACCGGCATCACCACATTGATATTCCATTTGGTGAATTCCCGGGCGATATCAGTATCGATCTCCCAGCCGCTGAGGTCCTCGCGGGCGCGCATACCGTCGAGGGCGTACACCACCCGCGACGTATTGCCGTCGGCGGCACGGAACACCCGGGATTTGATCGGACCCATCGCGGAGTCGACCCAGAAATCCATCCCCGTGGGATCGAAGGCCGCCCGTGCGGCCGGAGCAGCGCCACCGCTGACCAGTGACACTGCCTGGATCATCACGGCGAGCACGGCGGTGGCCAGCCAGAATCTGCGGCGGCTGCGGAGGGCGGGAATCGCCGGTGACAATCGCATGAGTGAACAGGGCCTTTCGTCCGGTGTGAGCACATCGTGCGCACGGCCGGCATCCGCCGTCCGTGCGCTTCCCGACCGGTGCCGAACAACGCGTGGCCCTGCCACGGCATCGGCATACCGGTTTCTGTGTCGCTACCGGAGACTGTCCTGTTACCTTTTTGTGATGTGTCACGCGCCCGGGTCGCGGCGCCTATGACCGGTTCCGGCCGGCCACCGTGGCCACCCGAGCACCCTTCTCCGCTACTTCTGCGCGTTCTTGTACGCCTCGAGCACCTCGGCCGAGATTCGGCCGCGGTTCGAGACCTCCATACCGTTCGTGCGGGCCCATTCGCGGATGGCCTGGGTCTGCCGGGTATCGGTCGCAGCCTGGCTGGGACGTTTACTCTTCGTGACCCGGCCGCCGACCCGGCGCGCGTGCGCAGCCCACCCCCCGACGATGTCGCGCAGTTTCCCGGCATTGTGTGCCGAGAGATCTATCTCGTAGGTGACACCGTCCAGAGCCAGGGTGACGGTCTCTTCCGCCGGCGAAGTTCCGTCGTAGTCGTCGACCAGCTCAACGATGACCTTGCGCGCCATGCATTCCTCCGAAAGTGGGCAAATTGTCCCGACAATCGTAGCGATATCCTTACGGCGCACCGGAACCGGCGGCGGCTGTGGCCGGCGTGCAGGTACCGCGCGGTCTTCACGGCGCGGCGAAGCGCCGGATCTCCTCGACCACGATGCCGGGGTCGGTGATCGGGGGATAGTGGCTCGAATTATGCGCCAGGACATGGCGTCCGCCGGTAACGGTCGCGCGGTGCGCGTGCGCGGCATTGGCTGCCGCCCGGATTCGGGTGTTCATCCCGTCGCCCGCGCGGGCGCCCGATACGACGGTGACCGGGATATCGCCGAGGACCGGAGGCGTCTCGCGCCAAGCCGCGAGGTCGTCGAGGAAGGTCCGGGCCTGTCTCGCCTGCGTCCGGATGACCTCCGGAGTGAACGCCTCGCGTTCCATATCGGCGCGGACATCTGCCGGCATCGCGTCGAGCATCCAGCCGAACATCCGGGGCAACAGACCCAGTCGCGCGAGGGCCCGGTTCACCGTGATCGCCACGCGTTCCATGCGCCGGAAGGCGGGCCCGAACAACATCTCTGCTGCCTCATCGGTGGGATCGACGAGCACGAGCCCGGCCATGCGGTCGGTCCGCCGGGAGGCAGCGAGCCGGGCGATCACTCCGCCGGCGCTGTGTCCGGCCAACACGAACGGTCCGGGCCCGAAATGATCGAGCACATCGACCAGATCATCGGCCATCCGGTCCAGGCTCCGGCCCGCCGGATCGGCAGGGCTACGGCCCAGGCCCGCACGGTCGTAGACGACAGCGCGGGCGAAACGGCCGACCTCGGGTTGCACCAGCCCCCACGAAGAGCGAGTGGCCGCCGCGCCCGCTTCGAAGACGACGACCGGGGCCGTGGAGTTCTGTGGGCCGGGCAGGACCATGGTGTGCAATCGACGCCCATCCCGGGTGGTCACCCACTCGGAGACCCCTTGGATGTGGTGATCCGGCCCGGTTACGGCGTCCGGTTCGAGCATGCGGCATCCCCTCGTTCTGCGTTTCCCCCGCCCCAGGGGAGCGGCTCCGGTCCGGAGCCCGGGCACCACACCGGCACCCGGCCGTACGGTAGCACCGCCCGGTCCCCGCTGGGTGCTCGTCGCGGCGTGGTCCGCGGAGATCGTGCCCGGCCGGCAATGCGCGAGATATCCCCTTTCGAGGCCGGTCGAAACCGCGGACAACCAAACCCGGTGAGGTGCCGCGCGAACACGCCCAGCGGTACCCTCTGCCCGGCACCGTGCCGGAAATGCGAGGCACGAGCCGGTTCCCGGAACCCCGGCCGACTGTTCCGGCACTGGGGGAGCCACCAGGGACCTCGCGATGCGCTCGGTCTGTCCTGGCCGCGGCCGGGGCCGAACGCCCGCTTATCCGACCCGGGTCGTGTGGAACTCGTGAAATGCGCGCAGCGTCTCCTCCGGAGCCTCCAGCTGCGGGTAGTGACCGACAGCGGGCAGTTCCACCACATCGGGTTCGTCGACGACGCGGCGATAGCGGCGCGCCATCCGCTCCCCGGACACCGGATCGCGTAAACCGTCGATCAACCGGACCGGCACCTGCGGCCGGACGAGGGCACCGACCCAGCGCTGCCGGTGCGTCCGCCGTTCGGCCATATACCCCATCAGCTTGTGGCCGTTGCGTTTCCCGTGCTTACTGCACCACAGCAGCCAGAAACGGTGCATTTCGTCGGCATCGGGTCTGGTGTCGGGCCCGAACACCGCGGCCAGGCTGTGCGCGAAGGTGCTCTCGGTACCGAACCGGCCGACCAGCGGGCCGAGTGGACCGGCCAGGAGCCGCTGGATGGGCCGCGGCCGGTGGGCCTCCGGGAAGAGTCCGCCGTTGAGCAGGCAGACGGATTCGATGATCAGCGTGGTATCGCCGGCGGCCCGGCGTTCGGCATCACGGGCCAGCAGTTCCTGGGCGACGGTATCGCCGTAGTCGTGCGCGAGGATGTGGAAACGGTCGATGCCCTGTTCACGCAGCAGTTGCTCACACAGATCGGCCTGATCGGCGATCGTGTAGTCGTAGCGCTGCGGTTTGGCCGACCAGCCGAAGCCGATCAGATCCGGGGCCAGGACGCGGGCGAACTGCTCGCACAGATCCGGCCAGATCCGGTGCCAATCCCAGGACGCGGTGGGGAAGCCGTGCAGGCACAATAGTGTTCCCGCGGAACCGGTTCCGCCGGGCCGCCAGAAGATCTGGTGTCCGCGATGGGTGAAACGCTGCCCGTTCGACCGCCAGCTCGCAAACTCGTCCATGGTCACAGCATGCCCCGCCGCGGGCCCGTGGTCGAGCAAGTCCCGGGCGCGTCGGCCGGCGGCTCGGGATCGGTACCGCGGCGGTATGGGTTTGCCTGCGGCCACACGCGGTCCGGTGCCGGGCTTCGCCGTACCGCGTCCATTAGGGTCGGTGCCGCAACCATCGAGGTCCAGACCCGACGAACCGTCCAGGAGGCCCGCCGTGCGGATCGGCATTCTGCTCAGTGAACGATCCGGAAGCGACGCCTTGCGTACGCTCACCGATGACCTGCACCGGACCGCCGACGAAGGATTCGTCTCGGCCTGGATGTCGCATATCTTCGGCGTCGACGCGCTCACCGCGCTGGCGGTGGCCGGTAGCCAGGTACCGGAGATCGAGCTCGGGACGGCCGTGGTGCCGACCTACCCGCGGCATCCGGGCGCGCTCGCCCAGCAGGCCCGCACGACGGCACTGGCGGTGGGCCCGGATCGGCTGTCCCTCGGTATCGGGCTGTCCCATCGCGTCGTCATCGAGAACATGTTCGGGTACGGGTTCGAGCGGCCCGCCCGCCACATGCGCGAATACCTCTCGATTCTCGGCCCCTTGCTGGAACGGCAGCCGGTGTCCTTCACCGGTGAAACCCTGACCGGGAATCTGGAACTCGGGATCCCGGACGAAGGCCGGATCCCGGTTCTCCTGGCCGCCATGGGCACCCGGATGCTGCAACTGGCCGGACGCCGCGCCGACGGCACCGTGCTGTGGATGACCGGGCCGGCCACGATCCGGGAGCATATCGCCCCGACCATCACCGCGGCCGCGACGGACGCCGGCGGGCCCCCGGCCCGTATCGTCTGCGCGCTACCGGTGCTGGTGACCGACGATGCCGACGCTGCGCGGGAACGCGCGGCCCGCACCTTCGCCACCTACGGCACACTGCCGTCCTACCGGGCGATGATGGACCGCGAGGGCGCGGCCGGTCCGGCGGATCTCGCGATCATCGGCACCGAGGACCAGGTCGCCGCCCGGGTGCGGGAGGTCTTCGACGCCGGTGCCACCGAATTCGTCGCCTCGGTCTTCGCCGGCGGCGCGGAAGCACAGCGCACCCGGGCGCTGCTGGCCGGCCTGCTCGGTTGAGCGCTCAGCCCCCACCACTCGGGCCCGGCCGACCGCTCGAGCCCGGCCGACCGCTCGAGCCCGGCTGCCCGCTGAGCCCGGACGATCAGCCGGGCCGCATGATCGGCCCGGCCGCGTGATCAGGGCCGCGTGATCATGACCGGGCAGGCGGCCCGCTGGATCAGTGACTGGCTGGTCGAACCGAGCAGCAACCCACGGAATCCGCCCCGGCCGCGGCTGCCCACCACGACCAGCTGGGCCCGTTCGGACCATTCGCGCAGATGCATTGCCGGGGTCGAGGGATACACCTCGCGCCGCACGGTGACCTCCGGGTAGCGCTGCTGCCATCCGGCCAGCCGCTCGGCCAGTACCGCTTGTTCGGCGGTCTGCAGATCTTCGGCCGGTATCTCGATGAAACCGGTACTGGCGAATTCGGTGAAGGTGAGGTCGCTCCAGGTGTGGACCGCGACCAGTTCGGCTCCGCGTTCGGAGGCCTCGGCGAAGGCGGCGGCGACGGCGGTATCGCTGACCGGGCTGCCGTCGACGCCGACCACGACAGGGCCGTTCGCGATGTCCTCGGCGTCCTCGCGGACCGCGACGATGGTGCCGTGTCCGTGCGCCGCGACTGCCAGAATGGTCGACCCCAGATGCGCGATGGCGCCGCCACGGCGCGATCCCAGCACCACCATATGCGCGGATTTGGACAATTCGATCAGCATTTTTGCGGGGCTGTGTTCGGAGAGCAGGGTATCGGCCGCCAGATCCGGCGCGGCCTCGCGGACGACCTGCACGCCGGTGGTCAATGCCTGTTCGCCGTGTGTGCGCAGCGTCTGCACGGCTTCGTCCACCATCGGCTGATAGGCGACCAGCCAGGTTTTGGCCGGGGTGGAATTCATCCCGTAGGCCAGGACGAGCCGCCGCCCACGCCGGGCGGCCACCATGGCGCCCCAGCGGATGGCCGAATGGGCGGCGGGGGTACCGTCCACGCCCACCACCACGGCAGCGGATACGAGCCGATGCGGATCCTCCGGGTTATCGGTCATGGCCCCGAGTATCCACCCGGCAAACCGTGGCGGTCCTATACTGCGGGCGTGTCTGCACGATTGCGTGTCGCGGAATTGTTGCTCGCCGGCCTCCCGAACGCTAGCCGGAATTCTCGTCGGCGGCTCGCCGTCCATGGGGCTTGTCGAATGCCGTGAAATATGCAGATCATGATCACGTGCTGATATCGGATGGGGTGATCGGGCTACGGCCGATCGAGGTCGCCGACGCCGCCGCGCACCTGGCCGCCCAGGACCGGGAGTCGATGCGCCGGACGGCCGGGCCCGGCACACCGAATACGGTGGCCGAATTCGAACGGTGCGCCGCGGAATGGGCCGCCGACGGACCTCGGAAAGTATTCGCCGTCGTGGACGTAACGTCGCATGCGCTGGCGGGGACGCTGGATGTGACGCTGGAACCGGAATTCCTGGCCAAACGCCAGGCCGATATCAGCTACGGAATCCACGCGCCGTGGCGCGACAGTGGCGTGCCCGGCCGGACCGTCGTGCTGGCCTGCCGATATCTGGCCCGCAACGATGTGGCGGATGAAGCGGTGCTGCGTATCGAAAGGGACAACAAGTCGGAGATCGCACTGGCCCATCAGCTCGGATTCCACTACCACCGCAGCAGCATCGACACCGAGGGCTACCTGGACTGGTTCATCCAAGCCCTGTGACCGGGACTCACGCGCCTTTACGAGTTCGCTTCTGCGGGGTTTTGCGCTGGGTCGTCTTGCGGGCTTTCGCGGCGCCGGAGCTCTTCTCCCCGGTGGATTTCGTACCACCGGATTTGCCACCTCCGCGGCCACCGGACTTCTCGCCACCGCGGGCGCCGCTGGCCTCCAGGCTGCGCTGCAGCGCAGCGACCAGATCGACCACCTCGGCATCGGATTCCTCGGCCGGCTCCGCGGCGCGTTCGGCAACCTTTCCGTCACCGCTGGCGATCGCCTCCTCCAGTAACCGCTGCAGTTCGACCTGATATTCGTCGGTGAATTGATCGGGGTCGAAATCGTCGGACATCGATTCGACGAGGGTTTCGGCCATTTTGATTTCCTGCGGCCGCGGCGCCTTGGCCTCCTCCAGCGATTCGAACGATACCGAGCGCACCTCGTCCGGCCACAGCAGCGTCTGCAACACCAGCATCCCGTCCCGGACTCGCATCGCGGCCAGCCGGGTCTTCTGGCGCAGGGTGAAATGGACGAGGGCGGTGCGGTCGATACGTTCGAGTGTGGCGGCCAGCAGGACATAGGCCTTGGGGGTGGTCGAATCCGGTTCCAGATAGTAGGTCTTGTCGTAGAGGATCGGATCGATCTGGTCCGACGGGACGAATTGCAGAACCGGGATCTCATGTTTCTCCGCCACCGGTAATTTGGCGAAATCGTCGTCGGTGAGCACGACCTTCTCACCCTCCGGCGATTCGTACTGTTTATCGATATCGGCGAATTTCACCGATTGCCCGCAGACGGTGCAGACGCGGTCGTATTTGATCCGGCCACCGTCCTTGGCGTGGACCTGATGGAACCGGATGTCGTGGTCCTCGGTGGCGGTGTAGACCTTCACGGGGACGTTCACCAGCCCGAACGCGATCGAGCCTTTCCAGATTGACCGCATCACTCCATGATGACCGAACCGGACCCCGGGTGCGAGAGCGCCGGGAGATGGAGTGTCGCGGCGGCGAGCCGCGCGCGGGTACCGGCGGGCACCGCCGCGAACAGCCGGGTCATCGCGGCGGCGGTGCCGGCGAGGTCGGCGTGACCGGACAGATAGGCGCATTGCAGGCCGATATCCAGCTCGAAGAACGCGTCGAAGAACCCGGGAACTTCGCCCGGCGGCAGAGAGAGCAAGGCCCGGAGCCCGGCGCGGCGCAGGCGATACACGGCCCGGGCAGCATTCGAGGTGGCCGCCCGACCAGCCGCGATATCGCCGGCTGCCGCCAACGCCGCCCCCACGCTGTATCCGGTGGCCGGATGCAGGTACCCGCCGGCGGCGCCGAATCGGCCGGCCCCCGGGACGCCGCCCACGACCGGAAAGCGGACTCGCTCGACCGGTTCGTCGCCACGCACCGGGATACCGCGAGCCCGCAACCGGCAGCGCAATCGCCGCGCGAGTTCACCGAGGTCGATCGCTGGTGCGCCCACCAGACAGGTCTCCTCGAACAGCACCCGGCCGCCGCCGACCGGGATCGTGTACAGGAACGACCGCGGCGAGCCGGAATCGGCACCGTTGTCGGCGCGCCAGTCCATGAACAGGGGCGGCTCATCTGCACCGGGATCGTCGAGGACGAGTCCGTAGGCCGTCTGTTCGGCCCGGCCGGCCCGGCGCCGCAGGCCGCGCGCGTCGATTACCCGATCGGCCCAGACCCTCCGGCCGGAATCCAGGGTGACGGTGTGCCGGTCGAGGGTCGTGGCCCGGCCGGAGAGCACAGTGGCTTCGGTGAGATCGAGGCTGTGCTGGAGGCGGCCGGTATCCAGTACCGAGTACGACCGGGGGATCGTATGCGCGCGCCGGCCGTGGGCATGCGGCCAGGAGACCGTCGCCGCGACGGCGGTGCCGTCCAGCCAGGGCGGGAGTTCGTCGGTCCAGGCGGCGTAGGTCGCCTGCCAGCGCCGGTCTGGATGGGGATCGATCGCGACAACCGACATACCGCGCACCAGGCATCGGTGGGCGAGCGCTCGCCCGGCCGGGCCCAGACCGCAGATCACGATATCGGCGCGCACGGAGAGGATCGAAACACGGCCGGAACTATCCGTTGTCGGCGGGGTACCGGGATAGTGGTACCGCTCGGTTCGGCCGGTCGTGCGCCCATAGTGTGGTGGCTGGATGACCGCGGACCCGAATGATCCTCGGTGACGAATCCGGAGGGCTGTCGAGCCGGGGCGGTATCGACATCGGGCCGACGCCCGGCCGTATCGCTCGGCGAACCGGGGCACCACCGATTGCAGACCGGTCGCAGTCGGTGGCAGGTGATTCGGCTCGGCGGCCGATAAGAATCATTCCTCGGCGGGGCGCCATGGATACCGGCGCCGTCGCGATCCCGGCGGAACACACGCCCGGTGCAATGAGCAATGATCCGCGCCGTCGGCTGTACGTGCGGGCCGGTGCGGCTGTGGTGCTGATACGGGGCGCTGTCGACATGGCGCGGGCGGGTTCCGGCGGACCCAACGGTCGATGGGGGCCGGGCAGCCGGCCCTCCGCCTGTCCGCGTGCCGCTGATTCGGGCCGGGGCGTTTCGAAGGGAACGCTCACCCCGGCCGATCGGGTGTCCGGCGAGCGCATCCCGCCGGACACCCGGTGATCACTGCGGTGCCGCGCCGTACGGTGCCGCGGTATACCCCTCGGCCGCTCCGATCGCTCCGCCGACAGCCGCACCGACGGCCATCGCCGGTGCCGCGATCACCGCGTAGCCGATGGCCGCGCCGAGCACCGGGCCCACGACGAGACCGATCGGCAGGAACGGCACACCGGAGATCAGCCCGGCGACCGCGCCGACCATCGCCGAGGTGGTCGAGATCGGGGAGGCCAGCGTATTGGCGACCGAGGCGCCGATGGCCGCGGAACCCACGGTCTGCGCCGCCATCCGGTCCGACCGGCTGCGCTCCACGCCCACCGAATCGTAGAAGGTCGCCACCTGCGCTTCCGCCTGTGCGGCGCCGGTATTGATGTCCCGGACGTCGAACGGCGGCGCATCCATGACGACGTTGCCGATCCGCAGCTTGCCGGGCGGCGCCTCGATCGGCGCCACCGGTGCCACCGGCATCGGCGCATGCAATTCGCCCTGCGGAGCGAGGTAGGTGTGCTGGGGTAGCGCCCGGGTCGCCGGGGTGGGGGCCGGTTCGGCGACCGCCGCAGGCGCCGGGGCCGGCGGTGCGGGAAGGAACGGCGCCGCCGCCATCCCGAATGTATCGGTAGCGGACCGCACGGCCACCCGGGTCGCGTCCTGTACGGCGACGGTGAGGTCGCGGACCGGGTCGGGGGCGGCGGAGGCCGGCTGGAGCGGATTCGCCGGTAGCGCGGGAATCGGGGGTGACGCGGGTGGAGCGGGGAGTGCTTCGGCATTGGCCGTACCGGCGCCGATCAGTGTCGCGATGAGCGGAACCGCGCCCGCCGCTACCACCGATCCCGCAGCCCGCCGAGCCGGACCGGTAGCTCTGTGCTTACCCATGGTCGCCTTTCTCCGGGAAATTGTCGGTTTGCCAAACATTCGGACCGGAACGCGCGGCGGATGGGATTCTCCTGTTCATGCCGCCGGGCAATCCGCTCTCGAACCTGCACCGAGGACAGGGCGACGCAGCGATAACGGTTGGTTTGCGGCACCGGAAGCCGGTGACCATATCGCCGGACGTGCAATCGATCGGACGGCCTCGATTCGACGCGGTGCCCGGGGCCTCGGCCCGAGACACCGGCCCGGGCGGGAGCCGTGCCCGGTGCCGGCGGGCGCGATCGGCAACGATTCGCGCGACGCCTCGATACCGGCAGTCCAGGTGCGGAAGTGGAGCCCGACCCATGGCCGGTACCCGGCGGCAGGACGCAGATCCGACCGCCGACCGAATTCGCGCCGGAACATGGCCGCTTTGCCTGGCCGAACCCAGGGCATGCTGATGGAGATCTGTATGGGGGTCCGACGACGACGGATGGTAGGGCACCGGCACGGGGCACCCACACGGAGGAACCGGCTGGTCCGTGCAGTCCGGTAGCCGGCTGTGGGGCTCGGGCCGGATACCGGGGCTCACGGCTGGGCTGCGCCGAGTAGCGGCGTGGTGAAACCGTCGGTGACGCCGTACGCCGCCCCGAGTGCGGCTCCGGCGATCGTGGCGGGCACTGCGACGATGCCGTAGCCGACCGCGGCACCGAGGACGGGCCCGACGACGAGGCCGGTCGGGAGGAAGGGGATACCTGCCACGAAACCCAGTGCGGCGCCGAGCATTCCGAACGGGATGGCGACCGGCGCGGCGACGGCGTTGCCGATGGCCGCGCCGATGACGGCGTTACCCAGGGTCTGGGCGGCGAGCCGATCCGACCGGGTGGACTCCACACCCATCGAATCGAGATAGGTCGACACCTGATCCTCGGCCTGCGCGGCGCCCTGGTTGACCGGGCCGGCGTCGAACGGTACGGCGATCACGAAGTTGCCGATCCGCAGTGTGCCCGGCGGTGCGTCGGCCGGCGTACCGGGGACACCCGGCTGCGCCGCGGGGAGGGAGCCCTGGGGCGTGCGATAGAGCGCCGCGCCCGGATCGGCGAGCGCGGCCGGCGGTGCGATCCCGGGGACGGGCCGGGTCAGCGGTGCCGCCGCCGCACCGATGGTCTCGGTCACCGACTGGACAGCGTTCTGGACTGCGGTGGTAGCCGCCCTGACCGGGTCCGGTGCTGCCGGCGGTTGGACGGCGGGCGCCGATGGGTCGACGGCGGCCGGTCCGGTGAACGGCTCCGCCATCGGGGTCGGGATAACGGGTGCCTCCGGCAGGCCGGGCACCAACGCACCGAGCGCGGCCAGTGGACCGGGTGCCGGGTCCACGGACGTGGCGAGGGCGCCGGGGGTCGGTGCCGCGGGCCTGACGAGATAGGCCGGTGCGTCCAATGTGGCCGGTGCTACCGGCGCGGCGCCGAACACGTCTGCGATCGGTGCGGGGAGGGCGGGTGCTGCCGGTGCGGCAGGCATCGGCCCGGCGGGGGTGGTGGAAAGGTTCGTCACCGGTACGGCGGGTGATGGGGCGCCGGGTGTGGCCGGCGGCGCCGGACCGGGCGCGGTGGGAGGTACCGCGGTGTCCACGGCCGGCTGGGGAGCCGGTGGGAAGAGGCCCGCCGGGAGTGCGGGCAGCGCGGGCAGTGCCGGGATCGGGGGCGGGGCGGGGGGTGTTTCGGCATTGGCTGTACCGGCGCCGATCAGTGTCGCGATGAGCGGGACCGCGCCCGCCGCGACGACCGATCCGGTAGCGCGCCGGGTGACACCGGGAGCTCTGTGCTTACCCATGGTCGCCTTTCTCCGGAATCAATCGGATTGCCCGATATTAGCTCCGGAAGGGGTCGGCGCCTGGGATGTCGGCCGGTCAGCCGACTTTACGATCGCCCCCGGAATTCTCGGCCGGGGTAGCGACCCCGTTGCCGGTGGGATTGGCCTGCGAGGAACCGGGCGGCCGGCGGCCCGCCGCCCCGCGCACGATTTCCTCGCCCTCTTCGCTGTCGCCGTACACCGCCTCCAGCGCCAGACGCGCGAAGATCCACTGTTCGGTGGCCGCCATCTGTCCGCGCCCGCGGCCGAGGAAGGTCACGAACCACTGGATGATCGTGATGATCCGGCTCCGGTAACCGACGAGGTAATACAGGTGCAGCGCCAGCCAGGCCAGCCACGCGACGAAACCGCCGAATTCCAGCTTCCCCACCTGGCAGACCGCGCTGAATCGCGAGATCGTCGCCATACTGCCCTTGTTGAAGTATTTGAACTGCCGCCGGTCGGCCGGGGTCTGTTTACCCGCCACCTCGGCCTTGATCTGCTTCGCGGCGTAGGTTGCGCCCTGGATCGCGCCCTGGGCCTGCCCGGGAACATCGGGTACCGACATCAGATCCCCGACGACGAAGACATTGGGGTGTCCCTTGATGGTGAGGTCCGGTTCCACCACGACCCGGCCCGCGCGGTCCACTTCGGTACCGGCCGAACGGTCGGCCAGCATCTTGCCCAGCGGGCTGGCCTGCACCCCGGCCGACCACACCTTGCAGGCGGATTCGATCCGCCGGGTGGTGCCGTCCTTGTCCTTCACCGTCACGCCGTGTGCGTCGACATCGGTCACCAGGGCGTTCAACTGGATCTCCACACCCATGGATTCGAGCCGGTGCTGCGCCTTACCGCCCAGTTTCGGTCCCATGGGGCCGAGTACCGCGCCCGCGCCTTCGACCAGGATCACCCGGGCGTCGCGCGGGTCGATGTTGTGGAATGTGCCCTCGAGGGTGCGGTCGGACAGTTCGGCGATCTGGCCCGCCAGTTCGACTCCGGTGGGGCCGGCGCCCACCACCACGAAGGTGAGCAGCCGGTCGCGTTCCTCCTGCGTCTGCGCGACCTCGGCCTGTTCGAAGGAGCCGAGGATGCGGCCGCGCAGTTCGAGGGCGTCGTCGATGGTTTTCATACCGGGCGCGAAGGTGGCGAACTGGTCGTTGCCGAAATACGACTGCTGGGCGCCGGTCGCGACGATCAGGCTGTCGTAGGGGGTCACGGTGGATTCGCCGAGCAGTACCGAGGTGACGGTGCGCTCGGCCAGGTCGATATCGGTGACCTCGCCCAGCAGCACCCGGGCGTTCTTCTGTTTCCGCAGCACCAGCCGGGTCGCGGGCGCGATCTCGCCGACCGACAGGATCCCGGTGGCCACCTGGTAGAGCAGGGGCTGGAACAGGTGGGTCGTGCTCTTGGAGATGAGGGTGACGTCGACGTCGGCCCGCGCGAGGTGTTTGGTCCCGAACAGACCGCCGAATCCGGACCCGATCACCACGACGCGGTGCCGGCCGTTCCCAACAGGTTGCGTGCTCATGGTCGCTCCTCGCCAGCGGTGGGCCGGTGGCTGCCCGTGATGATCATGTCCGACAACGCACACGGTAGTAGCAGTACCCGTCGAGGACACAGTCCGACGCTGTTGTTCGCTCGTGGTGGTGTGGCAACTCACCACGATAGCGATCGCGCGGCGGTCTCGGGGGAGGCGAGCAGGTACCGATTCGGTCGAAATCGCCCAGTCTGTTGCAACAAAGAGAATAGGATGGGTGCTATCTCTCAGGAGGTTCTGCCATGGTCACCGTCGACCGTGCCGCCACGCGAGCGTCGCGGGCGCGCACCGATACCGAGAATTCGGCGCTCATCGAAATTCCGCGGCGTCAGGTACTCGACCGGCTGCTCCTGCAGGTCCCCGAGCGACCGCGAACCCTGGCCACCCCGCCGGACCGGAACGATACTCTCGCGGTACGCGGCGACGGGGGCCTGCCTTATCTGGGGCGCACCCTCCACTACATGCGCTGGGGTCCGGCCGAGATGCTGGACCGGTACCGCCGGTTCGGCCCGGTCACCCTCAACAGTTCGATGGGAATGGACCGGGTGTTCGCCGCGGGGCCGGAGGCGCTCGACGAAGTGGTCGGCCGCCGCCGCCGTGATTTCGGGCAGGGCTGGGACTATTTCATCGGCCCGTTCTTCCGGCGCGGTCTGCTGCTGCTGGAATTCGACGAGCATATGTTCCACCGGCGCATCATGCAGCAGGCATTCACCCGGGAACGCCTGGAGGCCCATCTGGCCGAACTGACACCGGTCGTCCGCTCGACCATCGGCCGCTGGGTGCCCGAGGGGGCGGGGGCGAGCCGGACCGTGCAGATGTTTCCCGCCATCAAGGAACTGGCGCTGGATATCGCCGGCGAAACCTTCATGGCACTCGAGGTGGGCGAAGAGCGCAGGAAACTCACCGACGCATTCGTGGCCTGCACGCATGCCGGGCTCGCACTGGTCCGGCACAATGTGCCCGGCGGCAAATGGCGGGCCGGATTACGTGGCCGCAAGGTGCTCGAGGAGTACTTCCGCGGGATGCTGCCGCAGAAGCGGCGCAGCGATGCCTCGGATTTCTTCTCCGGTCTGTGCCACGCACGCGCCGAGGACGGTTCGGTCTTCAGCGACGACGATGTGGTGAACCATATGATCTTCCTGATCATGGCCGCGCACGACACCACGACCACCACCGCCACCGCGGTCGCCTACTACCTGGGCAAACACCCGGAGTGGCAGCAGAAGGTGCGCGAGGAGGTCCTGGCACTGGATCTGACCGGCGATTCGCCGGCCATCGCCGATCTGGACAGCCTGCGCACCCTGGACCTGGTGGTGAAGGAAAGTCTGCGGTTGATGCCGCCGGTGCCCGGTATGGTGCGCCGCGCCGTCCGCGATACCGCGATCTGCGGGCACTACATCCCCGCCGGAACCCCGGTCGACCTCGGCTATCAGGTCAACCACCTACTCACCGAATTGTGGACCGATCCGGAGGTTTTCGATCCGCTGCGGTTCTCCGACGAGCGCCGGGAGGACAAATCCCATCGGCTCGCGTGGATGCCGTTCGGTGCGGGGTCGCACAAGTGCATCGGCATGCATTTCGGCACGTTCGAGGTGAAGACGATCATCTCCGCCCTGGTCCGCGACTATGCGTGGAGCTTCCCGGAGAACTACCGCATGCCCTGGGGTTTCACCACGATTCCGTTCCCGCGCGACGACGCCCCGATGCGGTTGCGACGTCTCACCTGAGACACCGGAAGCGCCCGGCACCGGTTCCCCGCTACGGGTGGGGCCGGTGCCGGGCGCTGCGGAAACGGTTCGGGCGCGGTGGTTCAGCGGCCGGACAGCAGATATTCGGCGACGGTGGTATCGGTTTCGGAGCCTTGCTGGTAGCCGCCCTCACCGTTCATCGCCGTCATTATCGCCAGGGTGTATCGCTCGCCCGGTCCGGCGAAACCGACCGAGTTCACTACCCAGCCGCCCTGCTCATCGGACCAGCCGTTCTTCAGGCCGGGCCGCATCGCCGAGCCGGCGCCCCAGACGCCCCAGTGCTGATTGGAATCGACACGGCGCATGAGGTCCAGCAGGTAGTTGCGGTCATCGGGATGCATCCGGTCCAGGACATTGGACATGAGCCGGTCGAGATCAGCGGCGGTCGTCTTCTGGAATGCCCAGTGCGGCCCGGGATTGGGCGAGGGCTGCGGGGCCAGGCTGGTCATTCCGTTGGCGCGGAAGGCGTTGTTGAAAGCCATCCGGTCCAGGCCCGCGTACTTGTTCCAGAGGATATCGGTGGCCTGATCGTTGGAGGTCGACATCATCTGCTCGATGAGCCCGCGATCCTCCGGCGGCAGGGCGATGGCGCCGACGCGGGCCCGGTTGAGCAGATCCTGCGCGATGGCGAGTTTGATCGTCGACGCGGTCCACACCATATCTTCGGCGTGCGGGCTGGCGTAGACGGCGCCGGTGTTCCGATCGCGGATCACATAGCCGGTGACACCCGGTCGCGAATCGAGATACGAGTTGACGGTTTCGATACGGCCGGCGAGATCGCAGTCGAAACCGTGCGCGCAACCCTGGGTGTGCGCGAGTGGAACGGCATCGGCCGCGGGCAGGCCCGCGGGCACACCGGCGAACATGATCGCGGCGGCGGCCAGGACTGTGGCGGGTGCGGCCATGCGGGGCGCAGCACCGGTGAGCAGGGGGTAACGCACGAGGAAACACCTTGTCACATCGGCGCTCGGCGCGCACGTTTTCCGTGATCCGCTAGTGGACCCGGGCGGTGGCCTTCAGATCGGCCACCGGGCGGCCGTTGAGGCGGTAGCAGTGCTCGAACGCCTCGGTGTGCTGATCGCGAGGCCACGAATGCAGAACGACGGTCCGCCCGTAATGCCGGGAGTTGACCAGCTCCCACCGGTCCCCGGAGCGGCGGACGGTGAATCCGTCTCTCGGTATCAGGGGAACAACCAGCGCTTTCATCGACGCGAACCAGCCTTTCGTGCGGTAACCCGTTCCTCCCGGGGTTGCACTGTGACACAGCGACTCCGCCGGATCCCGGCCATCCGGCCGCGTGTCGGTGACTCATGTGCGCTAAATCACTGTGCGGAACGACTGAATATCGGGTAGAAGCCTTCGGCGCTAGGGACATTCGGATGATGACCATCTGTCCGGGGGTTGTCCTCTGCCGTCGTGGGGGGTGACCCGGCGCTGTCGGTGGCAGGGCGTATAAACGGGTGGACGAGAGAGCCGCCCGAGCTGTGCGGATGAGGGCGGACACCGGCGATCGGACCGAGCGGAAGGGCGGAGATGGCGCTGCACATCCACCGTGCCGAACGCGCGGACGCGCTCGCCGGCGCGCTCGCGGCCGTGCTCGCCGATCCGCTGCCGGATCCGTTCGCCACGGAAGTGGTCGCGGTACCCGCCAAAGGGGTGGAGCGCTGGCTGGCGCAACAACTCTCGGGTGTGCTGGGCGCGGCCCCCGATGCGGGCGACGGAATCGCGGCCAATATCCGTTTCCCTGCCCCGGCCGCGCTGGTCGAGGAGGTACTGGCCCAGGCCACCGGTGTCGGTGCGCAGACGGATCCGTGGGCCCACGACCGGGTGGTCTGGACACTGCTGCGGGTGATCGACGATGCGGTGGGAGAACCGTGGTGCGCGGTACTGGCGCACCACCTCGGGCTGGATCCGCCTGGCGTCCCCGAGGGAGAAACCGATTCCTCCGGGCCGGCCGCCGCGGCGCACCGGCTCGGTCGGCGGTACGCCACGGCGGCCCGCCTGGCCACGCTGTTCGACGGGTATGCGGTGCAGCGTCCCCACCTGATCACCGAATGGGCGGGCGGGGCGGATACCGACGGCACCGGCCGGCCGCTCCCGGACGATCTGCTCTGGCAGCCCGCCCTGTGGCGCCGGTTGCGCGCGGCCGTCGGCGCACCCGGCCCGGCGGAGCGGCTGCACACCGCCTGCGCACGCCTGCGGGCGGAACCGCGTGCTGTCACACTGCCCGATCGCCTGTCGCTCTTCGGGGCGACCAGACTGCCCGCGGGACACCTGGCGGTACTCACCGCTGTGGCCGAACATCGCGACCTGCATCTATGGCTGACGCACCCGAGTCCGGCGATGTGGAACTCGCTGGACCGGCATCGCCGCCCTCCGGGCGGACCGGCCTGCGATCCCGGAGATCGCTTACCCACCGCGTGGTCGGCACCACTGGCCCCAGCCCCGGGCTCGGTCTCAGCCCTGGGCCCGGGCGCAGCTCCACTCTCGGCCCCGGCCGCAGGCTCGAGTGCACCCACCGTCTCAGGCCCATCCACCGCACCAGGTCCAATCCTTGGCCCAGGCTCAGGCCCGAAATCGGCTCCCGGCTCGACCCCGGCACCCGGCCCCGGCACGGACTCGGTGAGCTCAGTGTTGAACTCGGCCCCGGGGCCGGCGCCGGACTCGGGTTCAGTACCGAGCCCGAGCTCAGAATCTGATCCGGGCTCTGCACAAGACCCAAGCGCTGTTCCGGATCAAAGCGCTGCACCGAGCATCACCGGACCTGGTCACTCCGCCGGCGCGGTCGGGGTGACCGGCCGTCCGCTCGACTCCGAGATCACTGCGGCCGCCGAAACGTTCGCCGAGGCCCGAGGGATGGCGAGCTCGGCGTCGGGCTCGAGCTCAGCGCCCGGCGCGCGCCCAGAGGCGGTCCGAGTGCCGGGATCGGTCCCCGGTGGCGGCCCGTTACTCGCTATGGAAAGAACACGGGTGGACGATGATTCGGCCGGTGTAGTGCGGCACCCACTGCTGGCGGGGCTGAGTCGCGATATCCGGGAACTGCAACTGCGGTTGCCGGCTGCGGAAACCGATACCCGCCATCCGGCAGCGCCGGGTCCGGTGCCTGCCGAGGCGAGCGCATCGGATCAGCCGGTCGGCGAAAAGTCCATGGCCGCAGCCGGTTCTGCTGACGACGGAGACGGGCGGAATTCGCCGTCGTCCCTGCTCCAGGCGCTACAAGCGCATATCCGTGACGACGACTGGCCGCCGGTCGCGGGCCGGCACACCGGCGACGGCAGCGTGCAGATCCATGCCTGCCACGGCCCCGTGCGGCAGGTGGAGGTCCTGCGGGAATGCCTGCTCGGGTTGTTCGCCGCCGACCCCACCCTGGAACCGCGCGATGTGGTGATCATGTGCCCGGAGGTCGAATCGTTCGCCCCGCTGGTGCGTGCGGCGTTCGGGCAACCCGTACCGTCCGGAACCGAGGCACCGGAGGCCGTGGCCCATCCCGGGCACCGGTTACGTGTACGGCTCGCCGATCATGGGCGCGGCGCAACCAATCCACTACTGGGTGTGGTGGCGGTGCTGCTGGAGCTGGCGCGGGGGCGGGTCACCGTCACCGAGGTGCTGGATCTGGCCGCCTGTGAACCGGTTCGCCGGGCCTGCGGATTCGATGACGACGATATCGAGCGGATGCGGGAATGGGCCGTCGAGGCCGGTGCCCGCTGGGGGATCGGACGCCGGCAGCGGCATGCGTTCGGCCTCGGCGAATTCGAACAGAACACCCTCAACGCCGCGCTGGACCGGATCCTGCTGGGCGTCACCGCCGACGAGAGTTCGCAGGACTGGCTCGACCGGGTCCTGCCGCTCGACGATGTGGACAGCAACGATATCGATCTGGCCGGCCGGTTCGCCGAATACATCGATCGCCTCGCCTCGATCCTGCGCGATCTCCAGGGGCTCGCACCGGCCGCGGAGTGGTCGGCGACCCTGGGGCGTTCCCTCGATCTGCTCACCGATGTCGCCCCGTCGCAGGAGTGGATACGCACCGAGGCGCGCCGGGAACTGGCGGCCGCGACGGACCACGCCGGGGATACCGTGCTGCGGCTCGCCGATATCACCGAATTGCTGCAGAGCCGGCTCGCCGCCACCCCGACCCGCGCCAACTTCCGCACGGGCGAGCTCACCGTCTGCACCATGACCCCGATGCGCTCGGTCCCGCACCGGGTGGTGGTACTGCTCGGCGTGGACGACGAGGTCTTTCCCCGTGGCGCGGGCCTCGACGGTGACGATATTCCCGCGCGCGACCGTCTTGTGGGAGAGCGTGATCCGCGGTCGGAGGATCGGCAACTGCTGCTGGATGCGATCATGGCCGCCCGCGACACCCTGGTGGTGTTGCACACCGGCGCCGATCCGGTGACCGGTGCCTACCGTCCGCCCGCGGTACCCGTGGCGGAGCTGCTCGATACCGTGCGTGCTCATGTCGGACCGGCCGGGATGTCCGCGGTCCTCACCCGCCACCCGCTGCAACCACACGATCGGCGCAATTTCGCCGCCGCGGCGCCGTTCTCCTTCGATACCGCCGCATACGCCGGTGCGCAGGCGACGCTGCGTCCCGCGCAACCCGCGGCGAGCCCCTTCACCCGTTCCCTGCCCGCGGCCGAGACCACCGAAGTCGGCCTGGCCGAGCTGATTGCCTTTCTGGAGCATCCGGTGCGCGGATTCCTGTGGCAGCGGCTGGGTTTGCGGATCCCCGATCAGGAGGAAGAGATCGCCGATCGACTGCCGATCGAATTCGGCGGTCTCGAGACCTGGTCGCTCGGGGAGCGGATGCTGAGCGCCCGGCTGGCCGGAGCCGACCCCGCCGAGCTGCGGGCCGCGGAGTGGCGGCGCGGCACCTTACCGCCCGCCGAACTGGGCCGTGCAGTGCTGGACCAGGTGGAGCGGACGGTCGATACGCTCTTCCGCGCCGCCGCACCGGATTACGCGCAACCGCCCCGCGATATCGATATCGCCGTCGATCTCGGCGGCGGCCGGCGCCTGACGGGCACCGTCGCCGAGGTGCGCGGTGATCTGCTGGTGCGTACCACCTACTCCCGGGTCGCGCCGAAACACCGCCTGGCGGCCTGGGTTTCGGTGCTGGCGCTGGCAGCGACCGAGGACCGGTCGTGGCGCGCTGCGGTTACCGGGCGCGGCCGGTTCCCGACACCCGCTTGGCGCGCCGAGCTCACTGCGCCCGCCGCGGACGAGGCGAGCGGCCTGTTGCGGACATTGGTCGCATTGCGCGAGGCCGGCCTGGCCGAACCCCTGCCGATCCCGACCGCCACCACCGCCGCCTACGCCGAGGCGCGGTTCCGGCGCCTCGCACCGGAGGAAGCCATGGTCGCGGCCGATCGCGAATTCGGCGGCGGGGACAAGAAACGCGAGTTCGCCGAGCACACCGACCGGAACGTGCGCTACGTCTGGGGTCCGGCACCGGACCTGAGCCGCCTCACCGCCGCGGCGGCGCCCGACGGTGAGCCCGTGGAACAGACGCGGTTCGGCTCCATCGCCCGCCGCCTCTGGGGCCCGCTGCTGCGGGCCGAACAGCAAGGGGCGCCATGAGCACCGCGCGCAGCGGAGACGTCGGGCGGTTCCCGTGACAGCGACCGCCACCACACCGCCCGCAGCCGGCGACACCTTCGCGCTCTGCGATGCCCTGCCGGCCGGTACCACCGTGCTGGAGGCGAGTGCGGGAACCGGGAAAACCTATGCGATCGTCGGCCTGGCCGTCCGCTACGTCGCCGAGGCCGCGATCCCGATATCACGGCTGCTGCTGGTGACCTTCAGCCGCGCCGCCACCCAGGAACTGCGCGAACGGACCCGCGACCGGTTCGTCGCCGTCGCCTCGGCGCTGGCCGACCCGGCGGCCGCACGCACCGCGACCGATGAGCTGGTGCGCCATCTGGCAACCGCCGAACCCGGCGAGGTGGCGGCCCGCCGGGCCCGGTTGCTCACCGCGCTCTCCGATTTCGATGCCGGGGTGATCGCCACCACGCACAGTTTCTGCCGGCGCATGCTGGCCGAACTGGGTGTCGCCGGCGATCTCGACCCCGGTGTGCGGCTGGTGGAGGAGGCCGACGACCTCACCCGCGCGGTGATCGACGACCTGTATCTGAGCCGCTACGCGCGCACGCCCGCGCCGTTCACGATCAAACAGGCCCACCGGTTCGCGGCCGCCGCGGTGCGCGACCGGCAGGCCGCGCTCGCCCCGGACACCGACGAGGTGTCGGCGCAGCGGGTTGCTTTCGCCGCGGCGGTACGTGCGGAAACCGAACGACGCAAAAGGCTTTCGAGCGTCCGGGATTTCGATGATCTGCTGGTTCTGCTGCGCGATATCCTGGCCGATCCGGTGCGCGGCCCCGGTGCGTGCCGCCGCATCCGCGACCGGTATCCGGTGGTGCTGGTGGACGAATTCCAGGACACCGACCCGCTGCAATGGGAGATCCTGTACCGCGCATTCCACGGTCACAACACACTCGTGCTGGTGGGTGATCCCAAACAGGCGATCTATGCGTTCCGCGGCGCCGAAGTACTCAGCTATCTCGACGCCGTCGGCCAGGCGACCGCCCGGCGCGAACTCACCACCAACCGCCGCAGCGACGCCGGCCTGCTGCGCGCACTCGACCACCTGCTCGGCGGGGCCGCGCTCGGGCACGACGAGATCGTGGTGCCCACGGTGACGGCGACCCAGCCGTGGACCCGATTGCGGGGCCCCGCCGAACTGGTCACGGCGCTGCGGTTGCGGTGCCTGCCGCGCACCGGGGCCGGACCCCGGGGTATGTCGGGATTTCCGAATATCCACCGGCAGCGCGCCCGGGTCGCCGCGGATCTGGCGGGCGATATCGTGGCGCTGCTGGAGTCGGGCACCGTCCTCACCGAGGCGACCGGCCGGCGGCCCGCGGCGCACAACGGCGCCCCCGCCGGGGAGCAGGGAGAGGGGCGCCCGCTGGGGCCCGGCGATATCGCGGTGCTCGTACGCACCCACACCCAGCTGGAGGTGGTCCGGGAGGCGCTCGAACGCGCGGGCGTGCCTGTCGTATTGACCAGCGGTAGCAGTGTTTTCGGTACCGCGAGTGCCACCGATTGGTTGTGGGTACTGTCCGCGCTCGAACAGCCGCATCGCGCGGACCGGGTCCGGCTGGCCGCACTCACTCCGATATTCGGGTACACGAGCGCCGAAATGGATACCGGCGGCGCGGATCTGGTGGGGCGGGTCAGCGCCGAATTACGTGATGCGGCCCGCCTGTTCGCCCGGGCCGGGTTCGCGGCTGTTGTCGAGGAACTCACGGCCGCGACCCGGCTGGTGCCGCGGTTGCTGGCCGTCGAGCACGGCGAGCGCCGGCTCACCGATATCCGCCAGCTCGCTCAGCTGCTCGACGAGGTCTCGGCCACCGAGGGGTTCGGGCTCACCGCGCTCACCAGATGGCTCGCCGACCGGATCCGGGAACCCGGTTCGGGCTCGGTGGCCGGGCGCAGCCGGCGGCTGGACCGGGATCTGGCCGCGGTCCAGCTGGCCACCGTGCACGCCAGCAAGGGACTCGAATTCCCGATCGTCTACCTGCCGTTCGCCTGGGACAGTTCGGCCGATCCGAAACCGGCCACCCTGCTGATGCACGAGAACGGGGCCCGGGTGCTCGATATCGGCGGCCCCGACGCACCGGGCTACAACGCCCGCAAGGAGCGCGCGGACAGCGAATCGGCGGGTGAGGAACTGCGGCTGTGCTATGTGGCGCTGACCCGTGCGTGCTGCCAGGTGGTCGCCTGGTGGGCGCCGTCGTTCGGGACCGCGGTCGCCCCGCTGCACCGGTTGTTGTTCGGCCGGACACCGGAGTCGGCGCAGCCGAAACCACGCGCGCCGGTCGACGAGGACGCCGCGGTGGTGGACCGGATCCGGGCGTGGGCAGGGGCTGCGGCGGAGACCATCTCGGTTACGGCGGCGGACCCGGGACCGCAGGTGCCGGTGTTCCACGCGCGCGCCGGCGTGGCCGGGGGTGCGCTCGCGGTGGCGCGTTTCGACCGGAAGCTGGACGAGCAGTGGCGGCGGACCTCCTATTCGGCGCTGACCGCCGCGGCGCACAGCATGGTGCCCGATACCGAACCGGAGGAGGCCCTCGGTCCGGACGACGAACCGGAAGCACCGGCGCCGCTGGCCGAACCGGAGCCGGGTGCCGCCTCTCTCATGAACGCGCTGCCCTACGGTGCGGAATTCGGCACCCTGGTGCATGCGGTGCTGGAGCGGGTGAGTACCGACGCCGCCGACCCGGCCGCCGAGGTGCGGGCCCGCTGCGCCGAAGCGGTGGGGGAGATGCTGTCCGCGGCGGATCCGGACCTGCTGGCGGAGGCACTGCTCGCCGTTCTGCGGACCCCGATCGGTTTCGGCGCCCTCGCCGATATCCCCGACCGGGACCGGTTGTGCGAACTCGAATTCGAACTGCCCCTCGCGGGCGGGGACGCACCCGCCGCCGGCTGGGCCACGCTGCACCGGATCGCCGCGCTGGTGCGGTCCCGGCTGGCCCCCGGCGATATCTTCCACACCTACGCGGACGAACTCGGCACTCTCGACGACACCCCGTTACGCGGATACCTCACCGGCAGTATCGATGCGGTGCTACGCACACCCGACGGCCGATTCGTCGTGGTCGACTACAAGACGAACAGGTTGGGCACCGGTGATCTCACCGTCGCGCATTACACCTGTGACCGGATGGCCGCCGAGATGATCCGTTCGCACTATCCGCTGCAGGCCCTGCTGTATTCGGTGGCATTGCACCGGTATCTGCGGTGGCGGCTGCCCGGCTACGATCCCGCGGAACATCTCGGCGGTATCCGCTACCTGTTCGTCCGCGGCATGATCGGACCGGAGACCCCCGGCGGTGCGGGAGTGTTCGATTGGACACCGCCGCCCGTCCTGATCACCGAGTTGTCCGAGCTGCTGGCCGGAGGTGGGGCGTGATCCCGATCCGGGTGGCGCAGCGCGGGCGCGGAATACTGCGGGAATTCAACGAGGCCGGGGTGCTGTCGGCCGCGGATGTGCATGTGGCCGCCCGGCTGGGCCGGCTCGCGGGGGAGGACCGCGAACCGGTGCTGTTCGCGGCGGCGCTGGCGGTACGCGCCGTGCGCTCGGGGTCGGTCTGCCTGGACCTGACCCGGATGCGGGATATCGGCGTGGATACCGACGACGAACATCCCGATCAGCTCGACCTCACCGAATTACCCTGGCCCGACGAACAATCGGTGATCGACGCGGTCCGCGACAGTCCGCTCGTGCGCGGCGGCCCGGCCGGACCGCTGCGGCCGTTGCGGCTCACCGAACCGGCCCGGCCGGGCGTCGGCCCGCTGCTCTATCTGGACCGGTACTACCGGCAGGAACACACCATCCGCCGGGTGCTCACCGCGCGGGCGGCCGGTCATCCGGCCGCCGATCCGGCCGTGGTGTGCCGCGAACTCGATCGGCTCTTCGGCCCGGCGGGCGATACCCCCGACCGGCAGCGTCTCGCCGCGGCGCTGGCCGCCACCCAGTGGACCACCGTCGTCGCAGGCGGACCCGGCACCGGGAAAACGCATACCATCGCCCGTATTCTCGCGCTTCTGGTCGCGCATCGCGCGGCCGAACCCGGGGGTGCACCGCTGCGGATCGCGCTGGCCGCACCCACCGGTAAGGCTGCGGCCCGGTTGCAGGAGGCCGTCCGCGACCAGGCCGCGCCGCTCGGCCTCCCCGAACTCTCCGCGGCGACACTGCACCGCTTGCTGGGCTGGCAGCGCGGTCGCACCACCCGGTTCCGCTATCACGAACACAATCGACTGCCCTACGACGTGGTCGTCGTGGACGAGACGTCCATGGTTTCGCTGACCATGATGAGCCGGCTGCTCGCCGCACTACGCCCGGACACCCGGCTCGTGCTGGCCGGAGACCCGGATCAGCTCGCCTCCGTGGACGCGGGGGCGGTGCTCGCGGATCTGGTGGCCGCGCCGTTCCCGGTCGAGCCCGATCCGGCCTTCGAGGCGATTCTCGCCGCCGAACCCGGATTCGCCGGTGCGTCTGCACCGGCCGGAATTGCGGAAGATTCCGAGGCGCTGACCGAATCCGAGCGTAAGCGGTTGCGCGGCGGGATCGTCCGGCTCACCCGCGGGCGCCGTTTCGGCGGCCGGATCGCCGAACTGGCGGTGGCGGTCCGCGCCGGGGATACCGAGGCTGCGCTGGACCTGCTGCGGTCCGGTGGCGAAACGCTCGAACTGCTCGGCCCCGACGAGATAGCCGCCGTCCGGGCCGATACCGTCACCACCGCACAACGAGTCACCGCGGCGGCGGAGACCGGCGACGCGGCGGCGGCACTGACCGCATTCGAATCACATCGCCTTCTCTGTGCCCATCGCCGGGGCCCGTACGGGGTGGAGCACTGGGACCGGACGGCGGCCGAATGGGCCGCCGCCGCGGGTGCGGGCCCGGAGTACCGGACCGGCACCTGGTATCCGGGGCAACCGCTGCTGGTGACGGCCAACGATCACGAGGCGCGGATCTACAACGGCGATACCGGTGTGGTCGTGAGCCGCCCGGACGGGTCGCTGCGGGTGGCACTGCAGCGGGGCGAGGAACCGCTGCTGATCCATCCGACCCGGTTCCCCGCCGTGGTCACGGTGTTCGCGATGACGATCCACCGCAGTCAGGGCAGCCAATACGATGCGGTGACCATCGTCCTACCGGAGCCCGGATCGAGCCTGCTGACCCGGGAACTCCTGTACACCGCCATTACTCGCGCCCGCCGCCACGTGCGCATCCTGGGAACCGAGGAGGCCATCCGGGCCGCGATCGACCGGCATGTACTGCGCGCCAGCGGGCTCAGCCTCGACCAGGCCGATCAACTCTGCTGATCCGCCGCGCCGTCTTCCGGCGCGGCCGGGAACAGTCCGGGCAGCCCCATGGCGTACCGGAAATCGGCCGTATTGCCGAGTGTCGCCAGCACGACCCGGATCATCGTGAGCCGGGCCTCGGCGACCGTGGCCGGATCGGGTTCGGCGCCGGGTTCGGAGGCGGCCGAGATCCGGTACACCACGTACTCGCAGACGTGCAGGGCGGCATCGAGATCCAGCAGGCCCGGCACCGTGCGACCCAGTTCCGTGAACTTGGCGCGTACGTTCTCGCGGATCCCGTCCAGTGCGGCATTGCGGTACACCGAGACCGGTGAGGCCGGATCGTGGAGTTCGGCGAACAGCGGTCGCAGCATCGCGCCGTGCCCGCGGGCCCAGTCCAGGTAGGCGTCGATCAGCCGGATACCGAGTTCCACGCCCTCACCGGTCGCCTCGAGCGCGGCCGCGATCCCGCCGACCAGTTCCGCGTTCGATACCTCCAGCAGTACATGCAGCGGTTCGGTGGCGTTGGCGAAATAACGGTAGAACGTGGGCCGTGAGAGCCCGGCCTGGCCGATGATCCGGGCCACGCTCAGACCGCGGGAACCGGCGCGGGTGAAGACCTCGCCGGTGGCGACGACGATTCGGGCGCGCACCTCTTCGGCTTGTGCCCGGGTCTGCGGTGGCCGGCCCCGCCGGGGCTGCGGGCCGGGCTCCGGCCGTTGCGGCGCTTCGGCGACACCCGCCTTGCCGTCGTGGTTCTGTTCGGGGCTACTCACGCGGTGCCTGCCCGGGCCGCTGTGAGATCCCACAGCCGGTATCGGCACCGGCTGTTGTCCGCACCGTGCCTCTTGACACTCCACACCGCACGAGCATTACATTAACACCACTGTTCAATTAATCGCCGTGCCGCGGATCGCAGATCGCGGCACCTCGCCCCAGGAGAATGCCGACGATGACGACCGCCCAGCGTCCCGCCGCCACCGGCGCACTCACCCCGGACCTGGTCGAACGGCTGCTCACCCGGGCCGCGGCCGGTGGTGCGCCCGCCGTCACGGTGCACGCGCCGGTCACCGGCGAGCCGATCGCCGAACTGCCGCAATCGTCGGTCGACGATATCGAGACCGCCTTCGAGCGGGCCCGCGCGGCCCAGCGGCAGTGGGCGCAGGTGCCGGTCCGGGAGCGTGCCGCGGTACTGCGCCGCTTCCACGATCTGGTGCTGGCCGAACAGGACACCGTCCTCGATATCGTGCAGACCGAAACCGGTAAGTCCCGGGTGCACGCCTTCGACGAGGTCGGTGATGTCGCGGTGAATTCCCGGTACTACGCCGCCACCGCCGCCAAACTGCTGGCCCGCCGCAATCCGCGTGGAGTGCTGCCGGTGCTCACCGATGTGCAGGTGCGGCAGCGGCCCAAGGGTGTGGTCGCGGTGATCTCGCCGTGGAACTATCCGCTGGCGCTGGCGGTTTCGGATGCGCTCCCGGCCCTGGTCGCCGGCAACGCGGTGGTGGGCCGCCCGGACAACCAGACCGCGCTCACCGCGCTGTGGGCGGCCGACGCGGCCGTCCGGGCCGGCCTGCCCGAGGGACTGTGGCAGATCGTGCTCGGCCGCGGCTCGGTGATCGGCGGTGAGATCATCGATCGCGCCGACTATGTCGACTACACCGGTTCCAGTGCCACCGGCCGGACTATCGGCCGCCAGGCGGGGGAGCGGCTGATCGGTTGTTCACTCGAACTGGGTGGGAAGAATCCGCTGCTCGTCCTCTCGGATGCCGATCCGGTGGCCGCCGCCAAAACCGCCGTGCGGGCGAGTTTCGCCTCGGCCGGGCAGTTGTGCGAATCGATGGAACGGATCTACGTGCATGAATCGGTCTACGACCGGTTCATCAGCGAATTCGTGACCGCGGTAAAGGGGGTGAAGCTGGGGTCCCCGCTGGACTACAGCACCGATATGGGGTCGCTGACCTTCCCGCGCCAGCTCGACACCGTGCGCGCCCACGTCGACGACGCGGTGGCCAAGGGCGCCACCGTGCTGACCGGCGGTGTGCACCGGCCCGATCTCGGTCCCTACTTCTACGAACCCACCGTGCTCACCGATGTCACCGCCGAGATGACGGTGTACCGGGAGGAGACCTTCGGTCCCGTCGTCTCGGTGTACAAGGTCGCCAGTGACGACGAGGCGGTCACCCAGGCCAACGACACCCCGTACGGTCTCAACGCCAGTGTGTGGTCGCGCAGTGCCGCCCGGGGGCGCGAATTCGCGGCCCGCATCAACGCCGGCTCGGTCAATGTGAACGAGGGCTTCATCGCGGCCTGGGGGAGTGCGGACGCACCGTCCGGCGGTGTGGGGATTTCCGGTACCGGCCGCCGGCACGGTCCCGAGGGCCTGCTGAAGTACGTCGACACCCAGACCATCGCGGTGCAGCGGATGCTGCCGATCGCGCCGCTGCCGGGGATGTCGGAGGCGATGTGGGCGAAAACCATGACACTGTTCTTCCGGGTCATGAAAACTCTGCGCCAGAAATAGGCCCGGCCGGACGTAGGCCGCTACCCCTTATTTTGCTGCGAGGACAAAGGATCCGAATCGATGAAACTGGACACGGTGGCCGGGAAGAAGGTGCTGATCACCGGTGCCGCCATGGGCCTGGGCAAACTGTTCGCCGAACAGGCCGTGCGCGAAGGTGCCGCCGCGGTGGTTCTCTGGGATGTCAACGAGACCGCTCTGCGCGCGACCGCGGCCGAACTCGGCACGGCCTCCGGTGCGATTCACACCCATACCGTCGATATCTCCGATCGGGATGCCGTGGCGGCCGCCGCCGAATCGGTGCGGGTGGACGTGGGCGATATCGACGTCCTCGTGAACAACGCCGGAATCGTGCGGGGCAACACGTACTTCTGGGAAACGAAGGACCGCGACGATATCGAGCGGACCATGGCCATCAATGCCCTGGCGCCGATGTATGTGACCCTGGAATTCCTGCCGGCCATGGTCGCGCGAACCACCGAGGCCCGCGTGCTCACCATCGCTTCCTCGGCCGGTCTGGTGCACAACCCGCGGATGAGCGTCTACGCCGCATCGAAATGGGCCGCGCTGGGCTGGTCGGATTCGGTGCGGATCGAACTCGGCCAGGCGGGACACGACCACGTCAAGGTCACCACCTTCTGCCCGACCTACATCAATACGGGCATGTTCGAGGGCGCCACGGGTTTCTGGTTCACGCCGATCCTCGACCAGCACAAAGTGGTGGCGACCGCCTGGGCCGAGATGAAGAAGGGCACCCCCGTGGTGATCATGCCGTGGACCTCCCGCCTCAACAAGGTCCTCTCCGGTGTACTGCCGCTGAAACTGCGGGACCTATTCCTGAACACCGTCGGCGTGTATCACTCGATGGACGAGTTCAAGGGCCGGAAATAGCGGTCGCCGGTAGGCCGATCGCCACGGTGGCGCCCAGCTCGGCGGACCGGGCGATCCGCGCCGCGAAACCGTGGCCGGTGAGCAGTGCGGTGGCGGCCGGGATCTGATCGGTACCGATCTCGATCAGCAGACAGCCGCCGGGCGCCAGCCAGGCGGGTGCGGCCGCGGCGGTGCGGCGGGCGAGGTCCAGCCCGTCCGGACCGCCGTCGAGGGCGGCCGCCGGTTCGTGATCACGGGCCTCCGGCGGCAGCTGTGCGAGGGATTCCGACGGTACATACGGCGTGTTCGCCAGCAGGATATCGATCCGCCCGCGCAACCGCGCGGGCAGCGCGTCGAACAGATCGCCCTGGTAGACCCGCCCGCCGATACGCGCGAGGTTGCGGCGGGCGCAGTCGGCCGCCACCGGGTCGACATCGGCGGCGTACAGGTCCGGTAGCGGGTCCGGATGGCCGGCGAGTTCGCTGATCAGGGCCAATCCCAGCGCACCCGAACCGCAGCACAGATCCACCACGGTCCGGGGCGGGGCGGCCCGGGCGAGGGCGAGCGCCTCGTCCACCAGGAGTGCCGAACGCCGCCGTGGGACGAACACACCGGCCCGCACACCCACCCGCAGACCTTTGAATTCGGCCCAGCCCAGGACGTACTCCAGCGGGTTCCCGGCGATCCGCCGCGCCACGAGCCCGGCCAGTTCGCCGGTGGATCGGGCGCTGTGCACGAGCAGCCGTGCCTCGTCTTCGGCGAAAACACAGCCCGCGGCGCGGAGCTCCCTGGTGACGGCCTCGATATCGAAAGCGGGCATGGGCACAGTCTGTCGGGTGTAGGGGTCCGGCGCACCGGATTATCGCCCGCGCCGCGGGGCGGCCTGTGTTGTGTCAGGGACGGAAAGCGCGCAGCGTGTTCTCGACCAAGGCATCGGCGTACTCGTCGGTGAGCGGCCCGGTGCGCAGCAGCCACCGCTGGAAAAGCGGCGCGTAGAGCATCTCCAGAACCAGGTCGAGATCGGCGGCGGGATCGAGCTGACCTGATTCCTGAGCGCTGCGCAGCCGCGTCTTCTTGGCTTCGTCGACCGGATGGGCCAGCGTTTCGCGGTATCGCGCCGCGAGTTCCGGATCGTGGATGAGCGCGGAATTGAGTGCTCTGATGGGCCGCTCGAATTCGGGGTCGGCGAATTCGGCGGCGGTGGCGCGCAGGACGAGTTTGAGGTCGGCGGTGATATCACCGGTGTCCGGTAGTTCTATGCCGGCGCCGTCGGCGGATTCGCTCAGCGCCAGGAAGGAGTCGAAGATGACCGCGCCCTTCGACGGCCACCACCGGTAGATCGTCTGCTTCCCGACGCCGGCCCGTGCCGCGATCGCCTCGATGGACACCTTCGCGTATCCCGATTCGGCGATCAGTTCGCGGGTCGCGGCGAGGATGGCCTGCCGGGACCGTTCGCTGCGCCGGGAGCGGTCAGGAGTCCGGTCGGTGGTCATGCAGACAGCGTAGCAATCCAACGAGACGCAACGGTTCGTTTGACTTCCTTGCTACTCGGCGGCATACTCGGTGACACGAACCGAGACGGTCCGTCTCGTTGAAGAAAGGGTGGCTCTCGTGACAACCACACGAACCTGGTTCATCACCGGTGCTACGCGCGGCCTGGGCCGGGCTTTCACGGAAGCGGCACTGGCTGCAGGAGATCGGGTCGTCGCGGTGGCCCGCAATACCGAACCGCTGGACGACCTGACGGCCGCCCATCCCGGCGCACTGGTCCGGTTCTCGTTGGACGTCTCCGATCGCGACGCCGTATTCGCCGGGGTCGAGCGGGCCTTCGCAGCATTCGGGCGCATCGATATCGTGGTCAACAATGCGGGCGCGATGCTGTACGGCATGGTGGAAGAAGCCACCGAGGAGCAGATCCGTGCCCATTTCGAGGTGAATTTCTTCGGCGCCGTCTGGGTTTCGCAAGCGGTGGTGCCCTGGCTGCGGGCACAGGGCGGCGGGCGGATCCTGCAGGTGAGTTCGATGGGAAGCGGCGGGGGAATGGCGTCCGTCGGGTTCTACGGCGCGGGAAAAGCGGCCCTCGACTCGTTCGGCCAGGCACTGGCAATGGAGGTGGCGGCGTTCGGAATCAAGGTCACCAGCCTGCAGATGGGTGGGTACGACACCGGGCTGTTCACCGCCGGCACCACCGCGACCGATCCGCGCCCGGAGTACGAGGCGCTGCGGGCGGAGATGGCCGCGATGTGGGGTACCGACGCCGGACCCGATCCGGCCACCGCGGCGGGGACGATCATGCGGCTGGTGGACCTACCGGATCCGCCCCGCGCGCTCATCGTCGGCAGCCAGTCCTACGACATGGTCCAGGAGATGGAGCGGGACCGGGGCCGGTTGCGCCGGGAATGGGAGGACCTCAGCCGCTCTGCTCCTGGCTGATCGGTGGGTCGCGGAACGCCCAGACCGCGGCCGGGCGGCCGGTGGCTCTGGTGCGGCGCCGCTCCCCGGTTTTCACCAGCCCGGGAATACCGGCCAGGGTGCGGTTGAGATTGGCGGCGTCCGGCCGGGCGCCCATCAGCGAGGCGGCGAGGTCGACGGCGCGGGTGGCCGGAAACTGTGCGCCCAGCAGGGCGCGGGTGAGCGGGAGGTCCTTCCACAGCAACCCCGCGAGCAGGCCACGTGCGGCGGCCACGATGCTGTTGTGGTCGAAGGCCAGGGCCGGTGGCTCGTCGAACGAAACCCACTGCGCCGGCCCCTCGTGTGGTTCGGTCACCGCCCACATGACGATGGACAGGGTGGGCCCGCGCGGATCCCGGGTCGGTTCGTCGAAGGTCACCAGCTGCCCGACCGGCCCGAGGGCGGCGGGCGGGACACCGAGTTTGGCGTGTACCGCTCGGGCCGCGGCATCGGCCAGGCGTTCGCCCCGGCCCAGCAGCACCCCGGGGAGCGCGAGCCGGCCCGTGAACGGTTCGTGGCCGCGGGCCGCGATGCCGAACGTGACCGCGGCGTCCGCGGCCCAGAAGCGCAACGCCACGACATCGACCGATACCGCCGTTTGGTCCACGGCCCCATACTGCCGCATCCGGGCCCCGCGACCCATGGATCCGGCGCCGCCGGACAGCAGGCCGGAGTGTCGTCACCACGCCACGGCCGGGGACCCGCCGGTCGCGGAGAGGGGCCGGGGGCCTGTTCGGCTGGTTATCGTGAAGGCGTGCCGAACCGTATCGTGAAGCGCACTGCGACCCTGGCCGACGGCCGGGAGCTCATCTACTACGACGACGCCGATACCCGGCTCGGTCCCGAACGCCGGATCGATACCCGCCCGCTGGAACCCCGGCCGCCTACCGCCACCATGCGCCAGGATGTGCTGAACGGGGAGTGGATCTCGGTCGCCGCCGCCCGGCAGAGCCGCGTGGTACTGCCCCCGGCCGACCGCGATCCGCTGGCCCCCCAGTCACCGGACAATCCGTCGGAGATCCCGGATCTCTACGATGTGGCCGTTTTCGAGAATCGTTCACCGTCCTTCGGGCCCGCACTACCCGGCGACGGCACGGGCGTGGTTGCGGCACCGAGTGGTCTCGCCGATATCAGCGACCTCGGGTTCGGCCGGGAACGCGTGGCGGTCGGACGCTGTGAGGTGGTCTGTTTCAGTCCCGAACACGAAGGGTCCTTCGGCGATCTCACCCCCAGCCGGGCCCGCACCGTGATCGAGGCCTGGGCCGACCGCACCGCCGTGCTGTCGGAACTGCCGGGTATCGAGCAGGTTTTCGTCTTCGAGAATCGCGGGAAGGCGATCGGTGTCACGCTGCCGCATCCGCACGGCCAGATCTACGCCTACCCCTATGTGACGCCGCGGACCATGCGGGTGCTCGAATCGGTGCGCCGGCTCGGGCCCGACCTGTTCCAGCGCATCCTGGAGACCGAACGCGCCGGCGACCGGGTGGTGCTGGCGGGGGAGATGTGGACGGCATTCGTCCCGTTCGCGGCGCGCTGGCCGATCGAGGTGCATCTGCTGCCGCACCGGCATATTCCCGATCTCGCGGCGGCGAACGACGCGGAGCGCGACGAGCTGGTCACGCTCTACCTGCGGCTGCTCCGCGGGATCGATGCCCTGTACGACGATCCGACGCCGTATATCGCGGCATGGCATCAGGCGCCGGTGCACACCGGGCGCGATACCGTCCGGTTGCATCTGCAGCTGACCTCGATCCGGCGCGGTGTGGACAAGATCAAGTATCTGGCCGGTTCCGAGGCGGCGATGGGGGCCTTCGTCGCCGATATCGTCCCGGAGGAGGCGGCCGCCCGGATCCGGGCGGCCGTCGCCACCGGATGACTCAGCGGCTGGTGCTGAGCTGGAACGTGCGGGTCGCATCCAGATAGATGCTGTACTGCGCCTGTTTGCCCGGCGGCGGCAACTGCGAGACCAGCTGGTTCAGCGAGGTCGTGGCACCCACCACCGGGATTCCCGCGACGTAGAGATCGGCCACCGCGCGCCGGATATGGTTCGGCGAGGTGACCGCCACCGCGCTCGTGGCGCCGAGACCGTGCAGGATTTCCGCACTGAACAGCGCGTTCTGCACGGTGGAGCCGGCCCGGTCCTCCACGTGGATCCGGCTCGCCGGAATCCCGCGGCCCACCAGCCAATTACGCATCGCCTCGGCTTCGGTGATCCCGTTGCTGGGGTTGTAACCGCTCACCACGATGGGCGAGAACGGCGAGGCGATGGCCTGCAACCAGGCGGCCTGCAACCGGTCGGCCAGTTCGGGCCGGGGCGTGCCGTCGGGCAGCAGACCGAAACCGAAGACCACGATGCCGGTCTGCGGTCCGACCAGGGCGGGCAGCGGATTGGGGAGGGTGGCGATCCCCGCCCCGATCCCGTGCAGGACGCGGTCGGTGCCCGCAGCCATCTCCGGGTCGACGACTCGCAGCCGCCCCATGGCGTCGTTCATGGCCGGGATATCACCGGCGTAATGGGACCAGATCGCCTGCAGCGACAGGGCCTCGGCATCGGCCGGGTCGCGGCCGATGAGCTCGCGCAGATCGGCGCGACCGGCATCCGAGTTGCCGTCGGTGAAATGACGCTGGGCGGAGTTGTAGAGGGCGTCCGTTTCGGGGCTTGCCTGAGCGGGCGCGCCGAAAAGACCGGTGAGAGAAATACTTGCGGCGGCGGCGATCGCCACCAGATATTGCAGACCTCTGCGATTGTGCACTACGGCGACACCTTTCCACGGGGGAGTTGGTTCTCGTAGGGATCGGGTCGGAACTGACGGATTTGCGGTACGTGGCAACTCACCATAGAGCCGAACAGGGCCGCGACCGCGGATTTGCGGCTGTCCGACTCGTGACATGTCTCAAACCCGGCAGCGGCACCCTCCCGTCGATCCGGCGGTACCCCTGCGGCCGCTGCGTCGTGTCGCACGACGCCCTCGCATTCCCTGTCCGGCCGCGGCACTAGGGTGGATGCTCGTGGATACCGCATCGCTGACCGGGAAAGATCTCGCCGCCGCTCTCAACGCGGAGACGACCGCGCGGGCGCAGGCCCGCACCGAGCAGACCGGCCGGGCACCGCGCCTGGCGCTGATCGTCGCCAATGACGATCCGGCCAGCGCCTGGTACGTCAACTCGTTGAAGAAATCGGCCGCGAACCGCGGTATCGAATGCGATACAGTCGATCTGGGCGCCGACGCCTCGGCCGAAACGTTGCGGACCGAACTGTCCGTGCGCAGCGCCGACCCGGCCACCGATGCGATCATGCTGCAGACCCCGCTCCCGGCCGGGGTGACCCTCGACGACGTCTCCCCGGCGATCGCCGCCACCAAAGATGTGGACGGGGTGAGTCCATTGTCGCTCGGACTGCTCACCGCCGGATCGGCCGGTTTCGCGCCCGCCACCGCCGAGGCCGTGGTCGAACTGCTGAAACATCACGGCATCGCGCTCGAAGGCCGCCACGTCGCCATCGTCGGCCGCTCCAATGTGGTCGGTAAACCGCTGGCCCAGCTGCTGCTGGCCGAGAACGCGACGGTCACCATCTGCCATTCCCGCACCACCGACCTCCCCGCGGTGACCTCCGCCGCCGATATCGTGGTCGCCGCCGCCGGCCGGATCGGGCTGGTGACCGGCGCGAATCTGCGCCCCGGCGCGGTGGTGATCGATGTCGGGACCAACGAATCGGCCGACGGCTCGATCGTGGGCGATGTGGACCCGGAATCGGTCCGGGGCACGGCGGCCGGGCTGAGCCCGGTACCGGGCGGAGTCGGGCCGGTGACCACCGCGCTGCTCATGCGACATGTGGTGATCGCGGCCGAACAGGCCGGGCGGACCGCCGATACCCCGCATGCGTAACCACCGTCCAGCGGGGTTGTGGCCTGCGGGTTTCGCGACCGGATCGGTTCGGGTAGGGCTAGGGAGTACGGTCCATCGGGCCGTACCTACAGTCGAGTTAAGGTGACATCGTGAACGTCGAAGTGACACCCTTGCCTGGAATAGGCGTACGCAAGGACTTTCCACTCACCACCGTGCGCCGGCGGATCGGGGTGGTCGACCACAAGGACGGAACGATCGACCTGATCTTCACCAAGATCGGCGATCCCGATGCCACCACGCAGATCCCGATGACCGAGGCCGAGGCCGGCACCCTCGCGAATCTCCTGGGTGCACCGCAGCTGGTGGGGCAGTTACGCAACGAATACCGTGATATGGACGGGGTGAACACCCGCCAGCTGCCGGTCACCGAGCACTCGCCGTACGACGGGCGGACTCTCGGCGAAACGCGGATGCGCACCCGTACCAAGGTCTCCATCGTGGCCGTGATGCGCGCGGGCCAGACCATGCCGGCACCGGGACCCGATTTCGTGTTCACCGGGGGCGATGTGCTGATCGTGGTGGGGACTTCCGAGGGTCTCGACAGCGCGGCGGACATCCTGAAAGAGGGCTGACACCCCGGCGATGAATGCGACCACGCTGGCAATGATCCAGCTGGGGGCGATGTTCTTCGGGCTCGGAGTGCTCGGACGCATCGCGGCCCGGATAGGTATGTCCCCGATTCCCCTGTATTTGATCGGCGGTCTCGTATTCGGGGAAGGGGGTTTCATCGAGCTCCACGAGGCCGACGAGTTCATCCATCTCGCCAGTGAAATCGGCGTGGTGCTGCTGTTGTTGCTGCTCGGCCTCGAATACAGTGCGGCCGAACTGTTCACGGGTATGCGCCGGTCGTGGATGGCCGGTCTGCTCGACCTCGTGTTGAATACGACACCGGGCGTGATCGTGGCACTGATGCTGGGGCTGGGGCCGACCGGCGCCCTGGCCATGGCGGGTGTCACCTATATCTCGTCGTCCGGGATCATCGCCAAGGTCCTCAACGATCTGGGCCGGCTCGGTAACCGGGAGACGCCGGTGATCCTGTCGATCCTGGTGTTCGAGGACCTGGCGATGGCCGCCTACCTCCCGGTGCTGACGGCCGTCCTGGCCGGGCTGGGTTTCGTCGCGGGGCTGCAATCCCTGGGTATTGCGCTGGCGGCGGTCACAGTCGTCCTCGTGGTGGCGATGCGATACGGCAAGTACGTGTCGGCGATCGTCTCCAGCGAGGACCGCGAGATCTTCCTGCTGAAACTGCTCGGTTCGGCGCTGCTCGTGGCCGGGGTGGCCTCCGCGCTGCAGGTCTCGGCCGCGGTCGGCGCCTTCCTGCTGGGTATCGCCATCTCCGATACCACCGCGCACAATGCGACGAAGATCCTCGAACCGCTGCGCGACCTGTTCGCGGCCATGTTCTTCGTCCTGTTCGGGTTGACCACCGATCCGCGCAGTATCCCGCCGGTCCTGGGCTGGGCGGTGCTGCTGGCGGTGATCACCACGGTGACGAAGATCGCGACCGGCTGGTGGGCCGCCGCGCATGCCGGATCGTCGCGGCTGGGCCGCGCCCGTGCGGGTGCCGCGCTGGTGGCCCGCGGCGAATTCTCCATCGTCATCGCGGGCCTGGCCGTGGCAGCGGGCGCCGTACCCGACGAATTCGCAGCCCTGGCGACGACCTATGTCCTGCTGATGGCGGTCGTCGGACCGATCGCGGCCCGCGTGGTGGAACCGGTACTGCGGTTCGTCACGCGGGAGCCGAAACCGGAGCCGGATACCGCGGACGAATAATTCCGGAGATCCGCCGATCGGCCTCCGCGGCGAAGGAGGCCGATCGGCGAACCGGAGGGCCGCCGGTCAGGCGGCAGCGGCCGAATCCAGGGACCGCAGCACGGTGGCCGGGTCCTCGACATCGACGACGAGCCGGGTGTAATCGGTGCCGCGGAGATCGATACGCACCGCCTTACCCCCGAAAAGTGTGTCCCAGAATTCCTTCCGGCCCTTACCGCGGAAGGTGCCGGCCGCGATCGCGCCGGGGAAGAAGGCGCCGGGCGCGCGGACCCACGGCGGGCGCAGGTCGATTTCGGCGGGGGCGACCGCCGCGATATTCGCCAGATCGAAGGTGATCCGGTCGCACAGCGACAGCACCCGGTGCGCGCCGCGGACCTGGACGGTGACGGTGGTGCCGGTGATCTCGATATCCACCATGGGTTCCTCCCGGGGCCGAGTTCCGCTCGTCTCTTACCAGGATGCCGCCGGGATCTGTCGGTTGGCTGTGCTGCTGCTGTGAATGTTCTCAGGTTGGCTGTTCTCCGGGTCACCGCAGGTCGCGGTGACCATGCGCTCGCGGCCCGGTCCCGCGGTGGCGCGCCCCGTGCGGTATCGGTCAGACTCGTCGGTGTGGAACAGAAATCGAACGAGTGCCCGGCCCCGCGCCGGGGAACTCGGCGGACCGGTTTGTGCCGGTACGCGTCGAGTCGAGGTGATACGAGGTGACCGCACTCGCTCCGGGGGAGAACCGGCCCGCGCCGGGCGACCGTTTGACCGTCACAGTGACATGTTCGGCGGCGGTCGATGTCTCGGCACTACTGCTCGCCGGAAACGGCAAGGTCCGGTCGGACGGGGACTTCGTCTTCTTCAACCAACCCGTCGGCCCCGGTGTCACCTACCGGCACGGCCAGGGCGCCGGGGATGTGGTCGATGTGCAGATGCCGGTGCTACCGGCCGATATCGACAAGGTCGTGGTCACCGCGAGCCTGGACGGTAGCGGACCGCCGGCCTTCGGCGCGGTGGGATCGCTGACGGCGACGATCACCGGCCCGCAGGGCACGCTCACCTTCCCGGTCTCCGGGTTGAGCACCGAAACCGCGGTGGTGTGCGTGGAGATCTATCGCCGGTCCGGCGCCTGGAAGGTGCGCGCGGTGGGCCAGGGCTACGATAACGGCCTGGCCGGTATCGCCACCGATTTCGGGGTCAATGTGGACGACGATCCCGTCCCGCCGACGCCCGCACCGCCGGAACAGCCACCGGCTTCCCGTACCGATCCGACCATGGTTGCCAACCCCGTAGCGGTGCAGCAGTATTCGCCGCCGTCCGCGCCGAATATGCCGCCGGCACCGGGGTATCCGCCGCCAGTCGCGCCGCATCCGCCGGTACCGCCCGCGGCTCCCTATCCGCCGGCAACCCCGGCGCCTTATCCCTCGGGGCATCAGCCGGCGGCCGGATACCCGCCGCAACAGCCCTATCCACCGCAGCAGCCGTATCCGCCCGCCGCCCCCTATCCCGCGGCGCCACAGCACAATCCAGCACATTTTCCTCAGCAAGGAGCTCAGCCGATGCACAGCGAGCTGTTCGACCCGCGTCATGCCGAAGTCTCTGGTATGGGCATCCAGAAACAGGGCGGCAAGATGATCAAGGTCGGGGTGAACGGCGAAACGCTGGTCCGCTCCGGCTCCATGGTCGCCTACCAGGGCGATCTGCATTTCCAGGCGCTCGGCTCCGGCGGTATCGGCCGCGCCATCCAGCAGCGGCTCACCGGCGAAGGGGTGCCGCTGATGAAGGTCTCCGGACGCGGTGATCTCTTCGTCGCCAACGGGGCCGCCGAGGTGCACATCATCGACCTGGACGGGACCGACGGGCTCACCATCAACGGGTCGAACGTGCTGGCCTTCGACCCGACCCTGGGCTACGACATCAGGATGGTGCAGGGCGCGGCCGGGGTCGCCAGCAACGCCGGATTGTTCAACTGTGTGTTCTCCGGTCGCGGCCGGATCGCCATCACCAGCCACGGCACCCCGGTCGTGCTGAATGTCGACCAGCCGACCTACGCCGATCCGCAGGCGGCGATCGCCTGGTCGTCGAGCCTGCAGACCGGGGTCAAACGCAACGATTCCTTCGGGCTGGGCCGGCTCATCGGCCGCAGCACCGGCGAGGGGATCACGCTCTCCTTCTCCGGCCGCGGATTCGTCATCGTCCAACCCTCCGAGCTTCCGCCCGGCGGCCTCCTCGGTGGCACCGGCGGCGGACAGGAGGCGGGCCAGAGCGGTGGTCTGCTGGGTGGTCTGCTCGGCTAGTACTCGGCCGCGTGCGGCTCCGGCGGTGCACGTTGTCTCGAAGTCGAAGTCGAAGTCGCCCCGTCGCCCAGCGGTCGCGAGGTGCTGGTCGGTCTCGGCTTCGCGGCGGCCACCGGGCAGGTCATGGCCTGCATTCGGTCCGGCCTGAACGCCATCGATACCCACGCCCGCGGGAGTGTGGTATCGACAATCCATGGTGATGAGCGCTCGGTACGACGTGGTGATCGTGGGCGGCGGGCACAACGGGCTCGTCGCGGCCGCTTATCTGGGCCGGGCGGGGCATTCCGTACTCGTCCTGGAACAGGCGGCCGCTGCCGGGGGCGCGGCGGTTTCCGCGCAACTGTTCGCCGGGATCGATATCCGGGTATCGCGGTACTCGTATCTGGTCAGCCTGCTGCCGGACCGTATCGTGCGGGATCTGGGTTTACGATTCCGCACCCGCAAGAGGCGGATATCGTCCTACACCCCCGCCGGGGACACCGGCCTGCTGGTGGACAACGGCTCGGCGGCGGTGACGCGGGAAAGTTTCGCCCGCGTCACCGGGTCGTACCGGGAATTCGCGGCCTGGGAACGGTTCTCGGCGATGACCGGTGAGGTCGCCCGCGCCGTATTCCCGACCCTCACCGAACCCCTGCCCACCCGGGACGAGCTCCGGCAGCGGGTGGGTGCGCGGCATTGGGCGGCCTTGTTCGAGCGACCGCTCGGGGAGACGATCGAGGAGTATTTCGCGGACGATCTGGTCCGCGGCGTGGTGTTCACCGATGCGCTGATCGGTACGTTCACCCACGCCCATGATCCGTCGCTGGCCCAGAACCGGTGCTTCCTCTATCACGTGATCGGTGGCGGTACCGGCGACTGGGATGTGCCGGTGGGCGGTATGGGCGCGCTGACCGATGCTCTCCTCGACTGCGCGCGTTCGGTCGGAGCGGAGGTGGTGACGGGCGCCGAGGTCGTGGGCGTGGATACCGACGGTACGACCGCGCAGGTGCGTGCCGCGACCGACGGCGCACCCCCGGCCGTCGTCGACGCCCGGTATGTCCTGGTGAACGCGGCCCCCACCGAGCTGGCGCGGTTACTCGGCGAACCGGCGGATACGGAACCCGAAGGCGCCCAGCTGAAGATCAACATGGTGCTGGACCGGCTGCCGCGTCTGCGCGATACCGGCACCGACCCACGGGATGCTTTCGCGGGGACCTTCCATATCGCGGAATCCTACGAACAACTGGACCACGCCTACCGCGAGGCGGCCGCGGGGCGCCTGCCCGCGGCACCGCCCTCGGAGATCTACTGCCATACCCTCACCGATCCGAGTATCGCCGGTCCCGGCGCACCGGACACCCGGCATACGCTCACGCTGTTCGGTGTGCACACCCCCGCAAGGCTTTTCGCCGACGATCCACAGGCGGCGAAAGAGGCCGCCGTCACCGCCACTTTGACCCAGCTGAACGCGGTACTGGCCGAACCGGTGCAGGACTGTCTGACCCGTGACGCCCACGGTGCGCCGTGCCTGGACGCGGCCACACCGGTCGATCTGCAGCGGACGCTGCGCCTGCCCGGCGGGCATATCTTCCACGGCGATCTGTCGTTTCCCTACCGCAGTGACCCCGCCGAGACACCGGCGCAACGCTGGGGTGTGGAGACCGCGCACCGTAACATCCTGCGCTGCGGTGCCGGAACCGTTCGCGGTGGCGGCGTGAGCGGTATCGGCGGGCACAATGCCGCCATGGCGGTCCTCTCGGAAACCGCCGCCCAGCGGCCGGGAAATACACGGTGAATTCTGGTCGGAGAATCGGCTGCCGTGCCCGCTCACGGGAGTGTTCGAATACTTTGTGGCGGTAGGGTTATCGGCTGTGGATCGGCCCGGCGGGTCGTTTCGATTTCGCTGTCCGGCGCCGAGGAGATGGACGTGGCACTCGATACCGCACCCAAGGGTGAGGCCCCCGACGACAAGGCCGCGCGCGAGCTGAAGGCGATTCGCGAGCTGGAAAACCGGCTGGCCGCCGCCTATTCACCGGACCGCTCGGCGGCGGAGGTGGGTGTCGCGGTGCGGACGACCCACGACCGGTTCTCCGGTAGCGCCGTCCGCGATTTCGTGCCCATTCTGGTGGAACGCGCGGTACGCCGTGAGCTGGAGCCCGCGCCCGAACCGGAGAGCGCCACGGCGATCGGGGCGGATAACGCCACGGCGCCGACCGAAAAGCTCACGACGGGCTCCGGCGGGACCGTTTCGGTGGAGCGCGGCCGTGCCCCGGCCACCGGCCGCCGCGGTCTGTTCGTGCTGGCCGGGGCCGGTGTGGTGGCGGCGGGTGCGGCCGCCTGGTCGGTGACGAGGTCGGGTTCCGAGGCGACGCATGCGGCGGCGCCGGTCGCGGGCGCACCGCTGACGGCCGTGAACGGGATCGTCGGTTCGGAGAAGACGGCGTTCTTCGGCGATCCGCGGGTCGCGGAGGTCTTTGCCGGCCACGGGTTCGAGGTCCGGGTGAAAGCGGCCGGATCGCGAGAGATCGCCACCTCGATCGATCTCGCGGGGCAGGCCTTCGCCTTTCCGTCGAGCCTGCCCGCAGCCGAGAAGCTGAAGCGCGAGGTGGGTGTGCGGACCCAGTTCACGCCGTTCTATTCGCCGATGGCGATCGCCACCTTCGCACCCATCGTGGAACTGCTCGACGCTGCCGGGGCGGTGAAATACGACGGCCCCGTCCCCGCGCTCGACTTCGCCGCCTATATCGATATGGTCCAGCGCGGTGCGCAGTGGGATGAGCTGGAGGGGAACCGGACCTATCCGGTGGCGAAGAATATCCTGGTCAGCACGACCGATATCCGGACCTCGAATTCGGCGGCCATGTATGTGGCGGTGGCCGGCTACGTCGTCAACGATCACGCTGTGGTACGCGGCGCGGCCGCCGAACAGCATGTTCTGCCCACCTTGCAGCGGCTGTTCCTGGCCCAGGGGTACACCGAGGGCTCGAGTACAGGACCGTTCGAGGAGTATCTCACCGCGGGTATGGGGGCGACCCCGATGACCTGGATCTACGAGGCGCAGTATGTCGCGGCGGCCGTCGCGGGGCGGCTGCGCGACGATATGGTCCTGCTGTGCCCGTCGCCGACGGTGCTGTCCCGGCACACCCTGGTTCCGCTCACCCCGGAAGGGGAGGAGATCGGGGCGCTGCTGCACAACGACCCCGATCTGCAGGCGCTGGCCGCCGAACACGGGTTCCGCACCGGTGATGCGGCCCGCTTCGACGAGGTGGTGACCGAGCACGATGTGCCGGTCAGCCCGGATCTCGTCGATGTGGTCGATGTTCCGGCCTACGAAACTCTCGAACATCTGCTCGGCGGGGTCGCGGGCGCCTACTGACAGGGCCGGCGGGGCCGGACGGTCCCCGCCGGCGACCTCACAACTGGGTGGCGACCTCGTTGGCGATGAGCGCCAGGTGTTCGAGATCGGTGAGGTCCAGGATCTGCAGATAGATCCGCTCGGTGCCGATCTCGCGGTAGCGGCCGATCTTGTCGACGACCTCGGCGGGCGACCCTGTCAGGCCGTTGGTACGCAATTCGTCGACCTCACGCCCGATCACGGCGGCCCGGCGCGCGATCTCGGCCTCGTTGGTCCCCACACAGGCGACGAGCGCGTTGGAGTACACCATGCTGTCCGCGGCCCGGCCCTGCGCCGCGACCGCCGCGCGGACCCGTTCGAACTGGGCGGCGCTGTCGTCGGCGGAGAGGAACGGAATATTGAACTCGTTCGCGTACTGTGCCGCCAGCCGGGGCGTCCGTTTCGGACCCTGGCCGCCGACGATCACCGGCACGGGCTGCTGGACGGGTTTGGGCAGCGCCGGTGAGCGGCGGAGTTCGTAGTACTTCCCGGTGAAATCGAAGGTTTCGCCGAGCGCGGTCTCCCAGAGGCCGGTGATCACCGCCAGTTGTTCTTCGAACCGGTCGAATTTGTTGTCCGGGAAGGGAATACCGTAGGCTTCGTGCTCCTCGGCGAACCAGCCGGTGCCCAGGCCCAGCTCCACGCGACCGCCCGACATCTGATCCACCTGCGCCACCTGGATCGCCAGCGGACCCGGCAGCCGGAAGGTGGCGGCGGTGACCAGTGTGCCGAGCCGGATCCGGCTGGTCTCCCGGGCCAGGCCGGCCAGGGTGATCCACGCATCGGTCGGGCCGGGCAGGCCGTCCACCGATCCCATGTGCAGATAGTGATCGGAACGGAAGAAACCCCCGAAGCCGAGTTCTTCCGCGGTCCTGGCCACCCGCAGGAGTGCCGTGTAGTCCGCGCCCTGCTGCGGTTCGGTGAAGATACGCAGTTCCATGGGCCTATCGTGCCGTACGGCCGGGTGGCGGCCCCGGCCGCCCTGCGGCGGTGACCGCCACTGTCAGGCCAGACGTGCGGCCGGACCGGTCATCGTCGTGGGCAGGACCTGGCCGGACCAGCCGCAGGGAAGACCGCAACTGGCGATGACCACGGTTTCGATTTCGCCGGTGTCGTAGATACGGCGCGAGGATTCCGCGCGCGCGGGATAGCCGCACGATTTGCATTTACCGAAGTAGTTGAGGATCTCGTCGGTGTGGTTGCGGACCACCCGGCGCCGGGTCTCGGGCATGGTTTCCTCCGGGGTCGCCATTGACTGTTACGGCGCCGAATGTAATTCGCGCACAGGGGGTGTGTGGCCGGAGTGAGCCGGGGCTGGGAGCACTCACACCATCGTCGCGGAAAGCTTTGGGCAACCTCCAACCACGAGGTCGGCGGGCTTTCGGGACCCGGGGTGAATATCCGGCAATTCGCTTCGTGACCTGTCACAGAGCCTCCCCGCAGCAGGTGCTACTCGCTGGTAATAACTGGGGCGCCGGGCTATTGTGAGCGACGTTACAGATGGGTTTCCCCGCCGACCCAGTTGTCCGTTGCGGGCCGACGAGAAGTTGTACGAGTTGGTTACCGACGTCATCGATGTGGTCGCGGATCTGCCCGCGGCGCGCGCCGCGGTATGGGATCTGCTGCTGGACCCGCAGACCTATCCGCGCGTGTTCACCGGGATCGGCGCCTGCTCCAGGCTCGACCTTCCGGGCGCCCAGCCGGTCTTCGAATTCCGGATCGGCACACCCGATGCCGGTATCCGGGTGCTGCGGGTGCGGGTGGTCACCGGCCGCTGGTACGAAAGTTGTGAACTGCACGCGCCGGAGATCGGCAGCTTCGCCGCGCTGCGATTGACCGGGGAGGGGGAGCGCAGCCGGATCGCGGTCACCTTCTTCACCCCCGGCCGGGTGCATCGGCAGGTGGCCGGTATGTCGAATTCCGCCGTCCAGGATTGGGCGGGCAAGGGGTTGCGCCGGATCGCCGATATCGTGCGCGGCGCCCGCACCTCGATCGTGGCCAACGGGGAGGCATCGCCGGTACGCCGCAGCTTCGGGGTGCTGCGGCAGGTCACCGCCAGCGGTGTGGTGCGCACCAACGCGCAAGTGGCGGTGAAACAACTGCTGTCACTGAATAAATGGGGATTCAACCTGGCCGGTGGCTACGCCGCCGGAGCCGCCTACTCGCCGCACCGGCTCGCTGTGATCGATGACCGGGGCGCCCGGACCTTCGCCGAGATGGACGAACGCACCACCGCGCTCGCCGGGGCCATGGCGGCGGCCGGTCTCGGCGCCGGCGATGCCATCGGCCTGCTGTCGCGTAATCATGCCGGCATGGTCGAAACCATGGTCGCCGCCGGGAAACTCGGCGTGGACGTGGCTCTGCTCAATGCGGGTCTGGCCGCGCGCACCATCGAGCAGATCGTCCAGCGGCACCGGCTCTCGGCCCTGTTCGTCGATGCGGACCTGGAGGAGCTGGTGCAGTATCTGCACACGGATCTGCCCCGGTTCACCACCGATCTGCTGCCCCCGTTCCCGGATCGCTACACCGTCGACGATCTGATCGACAGGGGGGAGCAGGATTTCCGCATACCGGCCCATCCCGGCCGCCTGATCGTTCTCACCTCGGGAACGAGCGGGGTTCCGAAGGGGGCGCGGCGCCCGCACCCCAAAGGGTTCGCCACCATCGCCGCGCTGCTGTCCCGGATTCCGCTCGAAATGGAATCGGCAATGCTCATCCCGGCACCGCTGTTCCATACCTGGGGGCTGGCCGGTCTGCAGCTCAGTACCGCCCTGCGTTCCACGGTGATCCTGCCGGAACGTTTCGATGCCGAGGACTGCCTGCACCTGGTCGCCGAATACGGGATCACCACCATGATCGTGGTGCCGACCATGGTCAACCGCATCCTCGACCTCCCGCCCGCGGTGCGCGCCCGGTACGACACGTCGAGCCTGCGGCATGTGATCAGTTGCGGGGCACCGCTGGCCGGAGCTACGGTCCTGCGCTTCATGGACGCCTACGGCGATATCCTCTACAACGTCTACGGATCGACGGAGGTGTCCTGGGCGACCATCGCGACCCCGGCGGATCTGCGTTTCGCACCCACCACGGCCGGCCGCCCGCCGCTCGGCACCCGGGTCGCGGTGCTGGGCCCGGACCACAAACCGGTGCCGATCGGCGCCACCGGGCATATCTTCGTGGGAAATCACATGCTGTTCGACGGCTATGTCAACGCCGCGCCGCCGGACGAGGCGTACGGCATGCTCGATACCGGTGATCTCGGATATTTCGATGTCAACGGGCGATTGTTCATCGCCGGCCGCGACGACGAGATGATCATCTCCGGCGGCGAGAACGTTTTCCCCCGTCCGGTGGAAGAGGCCCTTGCGCATCTGCCGCAAGTGAGCGAGGTCGCGGTGGTGGGTGTCCCGGACCCGGAATTCGGTCAGCGACTGGCCGCCTTCGTGGTGAAACACGAAGGGTCCGGGCTGGATCCGGATATGGTGCGCACCTATATCCGGCACCGCCTCAGCCGGTTCTCGGTGCCCCGCGACGTCACCTTCCTGCCGGCCCTGCCACGCGGAGAAACCGGGAAGATCTTGAAATGGCTACTGACAGGCGGGCACAACGGCGAGCTGCCGCCGCCGGGGATGGGCGGGCTGGGGATCAGCGGGTCGGCGTGAGCCGGCCGCGGCGGGGGCGATAACGTCCGCGCCGCGGCGCGCACGGATGCCCAGAAGATGCCGGTGCCGAATATAATTGCGCTGACATGGGGCAATCCATGGTTGCCGTGACGCGGGCCGGGTACGCGCCGCGACCGCGGTGGCGGGCAAGGGGAACGGGGGCCACGGACCGCCGAGCGGGCACGGGTAGATTCAGCATCCGCATAGGCAATCGGTCAGGGAGAGGCATCCTCCGTGGTAGTAGTTTCCGTGCTCGCAGGGCTGGCCGCGGCGGTGGTGCTCGCCGGGTTGCACTGGTACCTGTGGCGACGGCTGGTCCGCGACACCACGCGAGCAGGTTCGATATGGCGGCCGATCGGCGCCGGGGTACTCGGCCTCGGCGTGGTGCTGATGGGTACTGCGTTCGGTGCGGTGTTCGCCGGCGCGACCTGGGATTTCTGGCGGCTTGCGGCGTGGCCGGGTTTCGTATGGGCTGCCCTGTTCGTCTACCTGCTGATCGGTGTGCTGGCGGGCGAGATCATCCGCCCGCTGCTGTTGCGTGGTCTGGAGACCCGCGACGCCGGAACCGCGGCGCCGCAGCCGGCGGCCGCCCCGGTACTTCCGGCGCAGGCGCCGGAGCCCGTGGGTGCCGCGGTCGGTGACGGCGGGGAGCCGCCCCCGCCGGGGCCGGTGGCCGCGCCGGGGCCGCCGCCGGTGGTCCCCCCGGTTCCGCCGGCACCGGCCCGGGAGCCGCTGTCGCGGCGGATGCTGATCTCCCGGATGGCGGCGGGCGCGACGGTTCTGACGGCGGGTGCCGTAGTGGGGACCGGCACCTACGGAGTGCTCGACGGGCCGATGGTGCGGCGGGTCACCGTACCGCTGGCGAAACTTCCGGCCCAGGCGCACGGCCTGCGGATCGCGCTGGTCAGCGATCTGCATCTCGGTCCGGCGCTCGCCCGTGGCTTCTGCGAACGGGTTGTCCGTACGGTGAACGACGCCCGCCCCGACCTCATCGCTCTGGTGGGCGACCTCGCCGACGGCAGCGTCGCCGATCTGCGCGCCGAAACCGAACCGCTGGCCGGCTTCAGCGCCCGGTTCGGCACCTACTTCGTCCCGGGCAACCACGAGTACTACTCCGATGCCGACGCCTGGCTGGACCGGGTCCGGGAACTCGGGATGCGGGTCCTGCTCAACGAGCGGGTGAGCCTGCCCGATTTCGACCTCGCCGGCGTCGACGATCCCGCGGGCAGCACCCTCGGCCGCGGCCCCGATTTCGCGGCGGCGCTGGACGGGCGGGACAGCGAACGCGCCTGCGTCCTGCTCGCCCACCAGCCGGTGGTGGTGCACGATTCGGTGCGTTACGGCGTGGATCTGCAACTGTCCGGCCATACCCACGGCGGGCAGTTGTGGCCGGGTAACCTGATCGCGCGATTGGCCAACCCGACCGTGGCGGGGTTGGAACTGTACGGTGCGACGGCGCTGTACGTCACCCGCGGTGCGGGTGCGTGGGGGCCACCGGTCCGGGTCGCGGCACCGTCGGATATCACCGTGCTGGAGCTGGCGTCGCTGCAGGGGGTCTGAGCGCGTCGCGGAGGGGCGGATACCCGGGTCAGAGCCGGGTGAGCAGCGTACGCAGGCGGTCGATGCGTGGACGCTGGGCCGGGGCGAATTCCGGGGGATGGTGGATCTCGATACTGAGCCGGTCGTCGTAGGTGGTGACGATACTGGTTCCGCCGCCGGGCTGCGGGGGCCGGCGGCCGGTGGGATCGGGTTTGGCGATCATGGTGGTGCGGAAATCGTCGATTCGGACCGCGGGCCCGGACAGCCCGGGTAATCGGCCCCAGTTCGTGGTCATCACCGTGTCGAGCGGATTCGCCGGCGGTGCCGCCAGGGTGTCGGGTAGTTGTAGCGGAGTCTGCTGGACGTAACCGGTGGCGAGACCCTCCCGCAACGCGCCCAAGACCCCGTGCGCGAGCGAGGTGAGCGTCTGCGCCCCGCCGGGCGCGGGGCGGTACCCCGCGAAACCCAGCACATTGGTGCCCTCGGCCGGCCCGATCGCCGGCCGGACCCGGCGCCGCAGATCCACCGAATACGAACACTGCAGGCCGGTTACCGGCAGCCGGCGGGCCTCGGCTTCGGTGAGCAGCAGCGCCGCGGCCACCAGACTGTGCACGGTCACCCCGGTGCGGCGCCCGTAGGACACCAGTGCGCCGGTGTGCTCCCGGCTCAGCCGGCACCGGGTGGTGACCAGCGGCGGATATTCGTGGTCGTTCGCGGCCAGCGCGTCCGATGGCGGGAGCGGCGGTTCGCTACGGGGTGGCCCCGCCCGGCCGGGGACGGGGCGGCGGATGATCCCGCGGGACGCGAGCAGATCTTCGACCGGCTGCGGTTGCCGGACCGGCGGCAGGGCCGGGGCCCGGCCGGTGGCGGCGGTCGAATAGCACTGCCACAGTCGTTCGTAGAGGTACAGCGCGTGTGTCGCGTCGGCGATACTGTGGTGGACGAGCAGGGTGACGCTCGCGCCGGTCGGTGACCGCACCACGTGGACCGAGCCGAGGGCGCGCCGCTGGTCGGGCTCGGCCCCGGTGAGCAGGAGTTCCGGATCGCCGTCCGCCACGGTGAGCACGATCTCGGGCGGGCCGGAGGTGACCAGCGTATGCCCGAACGGTTCACTGGGTACCAGCTGCGCACCGAGCATGGGGTGGGCGGTGACCAGCGCTTCGTACGCGGCGGCCAGGGCCGAGGTGTCCACTCGGCCGGATACGCGCGCGCAGTATCCGACGAAAACCTCGCTGAACGCGAAGATCTGCTCACTGGGAGCCAGCGGTCGAATGACGGTAGCCGCGGTCATGGTGATGCCTCTGTCCGGATGTTGGTGAGAGATTAACCCAAAAGGGCTTCCTTGCCTCATATTTCGGTCCGGACGAGACGGATGCTACACAGTGGCTCCGACGAGGCTGGTACGTTGCTTAGGTATACCTAATTAGTGAGGAGGCCGGATGGCCAGGAAACGCACAACCATGACCGTGGCCCGGACCGAGCAGCTCAGCGCACATCTGGTCCGCGTATATCTGGGCGATCCCGGATTCGACGATTTCACCGCGAACGAATTCACCGACGCCTATGTGAAGCTGCTGTTCGACCGGCCCGACGGCGAGGTGATGCGCACCTACACCGTCCGCTCGGTGGATACCGCGGCACGTGAGATCGCCATCGATTTCGTGGTGCACGGGGACGAGGGGATCGCCGGACCGTGGGCGGCGACCGTCCGGCCCGGCGAGCAGATCACCTTCTTCGGTCCGTCCGGGGCCTACGCGCCGCGTGCGGATGCCGATTGGCATCTGCTGGCCGGTGACGAGGCCGCGTTGCCCGCGATCTCGGCCGCGGTGGAAGCCCTGCCCGAGGACGCCCCCGCGAAGGTTTTCGTCGAGGTCGCCGACGCGTCCGATGAGATCGCGCTACCGTCCAAGGCGCTGGTCGATATCACCTGGGTGCATCGGGGCGGCGCGGCACACGAGGTCGGCGACGACCGGGCCGGGGACAATTCCCCGCTGATCGCCGCGGTTCGTGGCGCACCGTGGCTGCCAGGGCAGGCGCAGGTGTTCATCCACGGTGAGGCGCAGGCCGTGATGCACAATCTGCGCCCCTATATCCGCCGGGAGCGCGGGGTCTCCGCCGAGTTCGCATCGATCTCCGGATATTGGCGGCGCGGACGCACCGAGGAGGGCTTCCGGGTCTGGAAGAAGGAACTCGCCGAGACCGAGACCGCCGGATAACCCGGATCGCGATCAGCCGGCCGGGCAATCGCGGTCAGCCGGCCGGGCACTCGGCGCCGCCGGGAATCGGCAGGCAGATCCCGGCCGTGGCCGAGAGCAGCAGCCCCGCGCCGGCGACCAGCGCGCCGAGGGCGATGGCGAGGAATACCGCCACCCACAGCAGGCCCGGCAGCCGGGTCAGCCGGGCCAGCTGGTCGGCATCGGTGGTGCCGTCGCGCATCCGGGAGCGGGTGCGCTGCAATTCGAGTACCGGACGGCTGCCGGCGAGCAGCAGTAGCCAGGTCGCCAGGTAGGCGAAACCGGCTTGCAGCGCATCGGAACCGAACCAGGACACCGCGAAAACCAATGCTCCCGTGGTCAGGACGGATACGACGCCGTACACGTTGCGGATCATCACCAGCATCACGGCCAGGGCGGCGATCGCGATCCACAGCATCAAGGTGATCCGCCCGGCACCGAGCAGGGCGGCAAAACCCAGCCCGACCAGCGGTGGCGCCGGATAACCGGCGAGCGCGGTCAGGATCATGCCGAACCCGTAGGGTTTTCCGCTGGAGACGGTGAGCCCGGAGGTATCGGAATGCAGGGTGATCGCATTGAGCCGCCGGCCGCTCAGCAGTGCGACCAATGCGTGCCCGCCCTCATGCGCAATGGTGACGACATTGCGGGTCAGCCGCCACAGCGGCCCGTAGCCGACGAGAATCAGGGCCGCCACCGCGGTCGCCAGTACCAACCAGGACGGCGGGGCCGCCTGGGTCGTCGTGAGCCGCTCCGCGATGGAACTGCTGCGGTCTATCAGATCACCGGTATCCACCGCCGCACCATAACCGGGGAGGGCGCCGCGGCGCGCGGCGCCGGGAGTGCGGCCACTGCGGCCCGGCGGGGGTGGGCGATACCACGATCCCCGAATATCTGTTGATGGGACGTTTCACTATCTTTGGCCGACCGAATTCCGAGGTGGACCGAAGTCGGGGCGTTGGGTCGTACCCGGAACCATGAATAACTATACGTTTGTCCATATCGGTAGTCGGTCGCCGGCGGAGGGAGCGCGGATGTGCACGAGTGGACAGTACGACCCCGAACCGGAGGACTCCGCCGAAGTCTTCGACGTGCCGGAACTCACCGAGTTGCTGCGGATCTGGTCCGTGCGTAGCGCGGGCGGCGCGAACGTGCCGCGGCCGGGGGCGGATTTCGGGACGGCGTTCCGGGTGGGTCTGGGCCTGGCGCTGGCGCTGCTCGACGATTCCGATCCCTCGGGCCGGCAGGTGCTGGCCCGGCTCGAGGTGGCGGCCGCGCGCTGGGCCCGCGAGGAGGTTCCGCTCGAGGTGATCCAGCATGCTTTGCACGAAGGGGTCAAAAGTGGACTGGGACTGCGTGATTCGCGACTACCGTGCCGTCCGGACCCGGCCGCCGGCGGTGTCGACGGATTGTTCGTGGTGGATGTGCTCGATACGCTGACCGCCGCGGTATCGCGGGCCTATGTGGCGCAGGTGCGCAGCGGTGAGGCCCCGGCCTGATGCGCTCACCTCGCCCGATAGCTGCGCGCGACGAGCGCGGAGCGCAGATACCACAGGCCCGACGGCTGGGTCGGGTCGAAACCGGTCAGCTGCGCCACACGCTTGAGCCGGTAATCGATGGTGTTGGTGTGAATATGCATGAGCCGGGCCGTGCGCTGGCGATTGAGATTGTTGGAGATATGGCGCTGCAGCGTCTCCAGCAACTCCGGATGATCGTCGAGCGGCTCGAGCAGCGAACCCAGATATTCCCGGCCCGGACCGGGGCGGGTGAGCTGGTATTCCAGGGCCATATCGTCGAACCGGTAGAGCCCGGGAACGCATTCGAGCCGCTGCACCATATCCAGCAGCTCATGGGCCTGGTCGGCGGCCGCGGGAATATCCGCGGTGGGCGTCTCCACCATGGCGGCACTGACCGGCGCCTGCGCCGCCCGCGACAGCTGTGGGATCAATTCGTCGAGTTGCTCGGCGCCGAGGGTTTCGGCCGGCAGCAGTACGGTGCCGCCGTCCACGCTCAGCAGCGACAACGCCGCGTCGGTGCAGCGGGTTGCCAGTTCCGCCTGCACCCGGCGCAGTTTGCGGCGGGCCACCACTTTCCCGTCGAGCGCGGGAACGGATTCGTCGGGGTGGGCCGGAATCGCCACGGCCAGCACGATATACGCGGGGGCGATCTCGATACCGCATTCGCGGGCCATGGTCGAGGTACTGTGCCCGCCCAGCAGCGCCGAGGTGAGCGTGTGCACCGCCGTATGGTGTTCGTTGACCACCGAGCGCAGCTCCCGCACGTAGGCCATCGAAATACAGACCGTCATCTTGTCGAGCATTTCGACGACGAGTTTGGCGCCGTCGACCAGCGCGGAATAGTCGGTCACCTTCGCCTGCGACACCACCAGGTCCAGGCCGAGCCGGAACCCTTCGTGGACGGCGTGGTGGATGGTGTCGATCGGCACGCCCTCCCGCGCCCAGCCGGCGGCGGCGTTCTCCAGTCTTCGAGTTTTCTCCGGGATGTCCTGGCCGTCGAGCATGCTGACGGCCAGTTCCAGGCAGGTACGGGTGATGGTGGTGACATCACCGTAGATCGCGTCGCCCGGCAAGGTTCCGCACGGCACCACGTTCTCCACGAAATGACCCACCATCCGGCGGGACAGTTTGCGGACATCCTGCAGCGGGGCGGACATGGGCTGTCCGGATAGCGTCAGCTTGGTTCTGGTCGTGTCGACGGTCATGCTGACTCCTTCTACCCCCGGATGCTGAGACTGCGGCTACACAGTAACGAGCGCATGTCGAACCGGGTACCGCTTTGCGAACTGGACTGGACGACCGTAAAGGGGCACGCCGATCGCATTGTGACTGCTCACAGTGGTGCACGCTATGGTCGAAACCCGCTGATCAGGCCGGTAGGGCGGGCGCAAGGACACTTGTCACCCGCTCCGCCCGGCCGCAGGCTTCCGCGCCGGTTCCGGGACCGGCACTGTCCAGCCGGACCCGGATCAGTCCGCCACCCTCGGTCGGCAGGGTAACGGTGCAGGTTGCCGCGGTATCGGCGGTGCGCGGCTGTATTCGCTGCCCGGTCCGGCCCGCCACGGTGACCTCCGTGCGGGTGGCCTCGGCGCCGCCCACGCTCTCCGGCGCCCCGGCGGTGGTGAACAGCACCCGGACCACGTCCTCGCCGCTGCTCCACCCGCAACCCGCCCAGCCCGGCTCCGCGGCGACATCCCGCCGCTGCGATCCGGCCGGGAACCCGGCCTCGGCGAGGAGGCCGGCAGGCAGGTCGCACGGGTCCCAGACCGCGGCGGGATCCGTGACCTCCGCCGTCCCGCACGAGCCGGCGCCGAGGACGGCGGCGAGAACGCACCACAGCATCCGGTGGCGAAAGAGACTGCCCAGGGCAGCTGCCGAGTTCGTCATTCCGCGGATGCTAGCTGCGGGTTACGTTGTGGCACAGGGCCCCTGTGTGTCTCACAGGGGCTGCCAGGTGGCTGTTGCGTATCGGCACAAGCCGGTTGCGGCCCGTGCGGTGGGCAACCGGCCTTCCACTATGTGGAAATCCGGACGTTCGACCGGCCGGACCGGGAATAACGTGACCGCAAGGCCGTGTTGGCCGGTTTGTTGTCCGAGGAGAGGAGTGCGCCGGTGGTGGCGGATACCGCAAAGGCCGGCGTAGGGCTTCGTTCCGACCGTGGCGCGATACTGGGCTCACTGATGCTGGCCACCGGCCTGATCGCACTCGATTCGACGATTATCGCGACCGCGGTCCTCTCCATCACCGCAAGCCTCGGCGGTTTCGCCCAGTTCCCCTGGCTGTTCTCCATCTACCTGCTGGCCCAGGCGGTCACCGTGCCCATCTACGGCAAGGTCGCGGACGTGGTGGGGCGCAAACCGGTGATCCTGTTCGGTATCGCGGTATTCGCCCTCGGCTCGCTGCTCTGTGGCCTCGCCGGGAACATGATGTGGCTCATCGTGTTCCGGGGTATTCAGGGCATCGGCGCGGGCGCCATCCAGCCGATGACCATGACCATCGCCGGGGATATCTACACCCTGGCCGAACGCGCGAAGGCACAGGGATATATCGCCGGCGTCTGGGCCCTGTCCTCGGTGGCCGGACCGCTGCTGGGCGGGGTGTTCGCCGACTACCTCGGCTGGCGGTGGATATTCCTGATCAATCTGCCGCTGTCGGCCTGGGCGGCCTGGATGCTGTCCCGCCATTTCACCGAGACCGTACCGCGGCAGCGGACTCGTCTCGACTATCCCGGCGCCATCCTGCTGACCTCCGGCGCGGGGGCGGTAATCCTCGGCCTGCTCGAAGGCGGCCGCTCGTGGGCGTGGGATTCACCGGCCGGTATCGGGATCTTCGCCGGCGGCGCGGCCGCGCTGGTGGCGTTCGTTCTCGTGGAACGCCGGGCGGCGAACCCCATCCTGCCGCTGTGGCTGTTCACCCGGCGCGTGGTGGTGGCAAGCTCGGCGATCTCACTACTGGTCGGGGCGCTGCTGCTCGGCCTCACCTCCTACGTCCCGACCTTCACCCAGGGCGTGCTCGGCGCGAGTGCGCTCGTCGGCGGCCTGACCGTGGGCGCGCTCACCCTCGGATGGCCCATCTCGGCATCCCAATCCGGCCGGGTGTACCTACGGATCGGTTTCCGGCTCACCGCCGTCCTCGGCGGTGTACTCGCCACGATCGGCGCTTCCGCGACACTGTTCATCGACGCCGGATCGTCGATCGGGCAGATCGCAGCCACCTGTTTCCTGATCGGCCTCGGGATGGGGCTGGTGGCCAGCCCGACCCTGATCGCCGCCCAGACCGCCACCTCCTGGAACGAACGCGGCGTGGTGACCTCGGCGAACATGTTCGCCAGATCCATCGGCAGCGCAGTGGGGGTGGCCGTCTTCGGGGCGCTGGTCAACTCACGGATCGGGGATGCGGCCGTCCCCGCACCCGAGGCCTTGGCCGACGGGGTGCATCTGGTTTTCGTGGCGGTGCTGGTGATGACGGTGGCCATCGTGGCTGCCGGCGCCCTGATGCCGGGCCGCTCCGGTTCCGGCCGGTAGCGGCCCGGCCGCTACGCCGGGCGGCCGAGAACCTCCACCCGTTCGCCGGCTTCGAATTCGATCACCTGGTGGACCCGGGATTCGCCGACCGGACCGAGATCGGCGAGTACCACCTCACCGCGGCGGGTCAGCGATTCGACGATCGCGTCCACCGGGTTCCCGTCCGACCCGGCGATACGGAGCCGATCGCCGACCTCCAGGGCATCCGCGCGGACACCGCTGGGGGCCGCCTGCGGGTTGTACACCCCGCAGTAGGTCCGGCCGGCGGTATCGCCGACGCCGCGATGGGCGATGGTCCACCACACCGGCGCGGAACTGTCACCGGAGGTCCGGCGGTGCCGGTACAGCACCCGGTCGCGACCGTCCTCGGCGGCGGCCCGGCTTTCGTGCACCGAAACATGCCGCCGAATCGGCGCGCTGCGATGTTGTACGGTGCCCGCCGCACCGTCGACGACCAGGACCCAGCCACCGGACAGATCCTGGTCCCGGGCCGCGTTCACCCGTTTGGCCAGCGCCTGCCCCGGGGTGGCACCGAGCCGGTCGGCCACCTCGGCCAGGCTCTCGGCCAGGCCCAACGCCCGCAGGAATCCGGCAACCTCGATCTCCGCGGTGCCGAGCCGCTGCGCGAGTACCGGCATCGGCGTACGCTCGCGCCACGCCTGCCGGGTGAGATGCTCGTGTTCGGTGAGCCACAGCGCGGACGGGCCGTGGCGGTGGTTGTCGACCACTGTCGCCCACCAGTCCCATTCCGGTTCGGCGGCCAGCCGATCCCGGATCCAGCCCGCGCGTTCGGCGGCGCGGACCCGTTCCTGCGGGGGGATGAAATTGCGTAGCGCGGCCCGCACGGCGGACGGTGTGCGGCCGAGATCGCCGGCTATCCCGGTCAGGTCCTTACCGGCTCGTAGTTCCGACACGATGGTCCGATACTCCGATTCACGCCACGAGGTGCCGTGCTGACGCGGCGGCAGCAGTCGTTGTTGTTGTCCGAATTCACTCACCACAGAACCCCCGGTTCCGATGCGCCGGAGACTATCCGTCCTGATCGGTCGGCCGATCACGACTCACCCTCCGACTGTGTCCTACCTGCATGATTTTACTGCGGGGGTCCGACAGAAACGGCTCCGCGAAGCACCGGCCCCCCTCCGGTTTCCGGGCTCATATCGGTTCGGCGGCAACAGGATAGACGTCCCCGGGTCCGGTCGTGTGTTGCCACACCGGCAGTGCACGGCCGGGTTCCGGTGTCACGCAGTGGAATCGCCGGGCGTGCCCTCAGATGTCCAGTATGTGGGGAAGTCCCGCTCGGAACCGGTCGGCATCGAGCTTCTTGGCCGCCTCGAACGCCGGCAGCTCGACCAACGGAAACACGGGGGCATGCGGTGCGGGATCACCGGCGGCGTCGATGATGGCATTGGCGGCGTTACGGCCGGATTCGTTGGCGCTCTCCATGGTTGCCAGGTCGATATGACTGCGCACATGGTCGCCGCCGAAGAACAGGTTCGGAACGGCGCAATGCGCGTACGGCCGGTGATCGTAGGAGCCGACGGTATTGACCAGCAAGGGTGTCTCGTTATGTGTGGTGCCGCCCGACCAGCTGATCCCCGGATCCAGATGCCAGGAATGGATATCCTCGTCGCGTAACCAGCCGGTCCCGGTGTTCAGCCATACTTTCAACTGGGCCCACACTTCGGCCGCGATCTCCGCGGCGGTGCACTGTTTGGCAGGCCGCTGGTACAGGATCCCCGGGGTATCCCAATCGGAGATATCCACCGAGAAGCATTCCTGCACCGAACCGTCGCCGTACTGGCCGGCGAAATCGCCGACCCACATCGGTGCCTGACGCAGCGCGGTAAGCGCCCACGGCGAACCCAGGGCGGCGATATGGCCCTCCGGGATCTCGGTGGGGCGGCGCAGATAGAACTGGATCCCGACCATCCAATCGGTGAGCAGTTCCCGCATCCCGGCCAGGTGCGGATCGGCCTCCAGGATCCGGTCGTTCAGCAGCGGCACTGTTTTCTCCACCGGCATGGCGCACAGGTAGTGATCCGCGACCACGGAGGTCGCCGTACCTTGTGCGTCGCTGACGGTGACCGAGTCGATCCGGCCGCCGGCACAGGACAGCCGGCTCGCCCGTTGCCCCATGACGAAGTGCACGCCGCGCGACCGCAGATAGGACACCCACGGATCGATCCACGCCGCGTTCGTGGGACGGTTCAGGATTCGGTCCACACCGCCGGAGAACTGCGGGATCAGTCCGGTCCCGGCGAGTACCAATGCCTCGCCGATGGTGCCGATGGTCCGTGCCGAACTCAGATGCGGTTTGGCGGCCACCGTGATGCGCGTGAGCGCGTTGACGAGATACGCCCGGTAGGCCGCGGATTTGCCGTCGGCCCGCATGATCTGTTCCCAGGTCAGGTACTCCCATTGCCCGAACCGCCGTTCGGTACTCGAGGTGAACCACATGAGCATCTGCTTGCCGAAGAAGGCCAGTTCGTGCGGTGGCAATTCCGGGATGAAGCCGAATGCGCTGACCATGCTGTTCTGCAGGTTCTGCGGCGTGAGCTGGTCGAGTCCGGCGATCTCCACGGGCGCGACGATCGGTGGCCGGTCGCGGAAGCCGGCCACGGTGCCCTCGACGCGGATCAGGTTGTCCAGGACACCGTTCGGATTGCCGGGGAACGGGATCCGGCGCATGGTGTCGGGAATGTTCTGGTAGCAGCCCGGGAAGAACCGGAACCCGTGCTCACCGGGCAGATCGGCGCGTCCGCCGGTACCGGTGCCGGGAACGCCCATACTGCGGGCCTTTCCGCCCAGATAGGACGGTTCGTAGACGGTCACCCGGAAACCGCGTTCGGCGAGTTCGTGGGCAGCCGACAAACCGGCCATACCGCCGCCGAAGATCGCGACCTCTTTCCCGCCGGCGCGTAGACCGGGAGTTCGGTGCCGGGCCGGGGCCGCGGTGGCCGTCGCCGGTCCGGCGGCGAGTATCGCGGCGCCCGCGAGTGCTCCGCGTAGCGCGGTGCGGCGGTCGATCGATGCTGACTTCTTCGGCAGCTGATCCGGCATGACATTCTCCTGGTCAAACGGTCGAGGTTCCGGTGACGAGTGGGGCGCCGCGCAGAGTGGTGCACGACGTACGGAATTCGCGGGCGGTGGCGGCGATCTCGTGCGCGATATCGCGGACTACGGGTCCGGGGTCGCGGCGGTGCCGCCACAGGGCGCCGGCCGTGAGCCGGGCCATCCGGGCCGGTGTGTAGAGCTCGGCGGGGCGTCTGGTACGGGAGAAGATTCCGGTGGTGACGGCCGCCAGATCCGGGTCGGTGGTCGCGGCGCGATACAGCTCGACCTCGAGCGGGCTCATGGCCGTACCGCGGGCGAGCCGGTTGGTCCAGTGGTATATCTCGCGGCATTCGCGGACGCGGCGCTGTTCCCACGCGGCGACCGTGTGGTCCAGCCGCACGGGATCGTCGAGCACCGGGGCCACCGCCTCGGCCAGGAGGCGGCCGTAGTGCAGGGCGTCGCGAATCCCCTGGGCGGTCACCGGATCCTTGAAATGCCCGGAGTCGCCGGGTAGTGCCCAGCCGGGCCCGCTCGACCGCCGGAAATAGGAAACGATCCCGGTGGCCGAGCGCACCCGCCCGACCCGTTCGCAGCCCCGGAGGCGTTCGCGCAGCGGCGGGAGCCGGTCCAGGGCCGCGGCGTAACGCCGTTCGGCATCGCCGGGTCGCAGCCGGTCGATTGCGGCGGGTGGCTGGACCAGACAGAGCAGCAGGCCGTCGTCGCAAGGGAAGGCCGTGCCGAGATCGGCTCCCACCCGCCATTGCGCGGCGGTCGAGCGCCATTCGGTGGAGTTGTCGCGCCAGTACGCGAAATAGCAGTCGCGACCGCTGGATTCGGCCTCGTACGGCGCTTCTGCACCCGCCAGCCGCGCGACCGTACTACGTCGGCCGTCCGCCCCGACCACCAGAGCCGCACGGAGTTCGACGGTGCGATCGTCGGGCCCGGTGTAGCGGACGCCCGTGCACCGCCCACCGTCCCAGACCAGCTCGGTCACCCGGCAGCGCTGCCGGACCTCGGCACCCGCATCGGCAGCCGTGCGGACGAGGGCATGGTCGAGGCCGGTGCGCCGGACACACAGCGTGTAGTCGATACCGTCCACCTCGGGAAACGGTGTCGCGATCGTATGCCCCGAGCCCGCCGCGAAAGCGTGGGTGAGTGCGGGAGCGCCGAGTTCGGCGACGGCGTCGAGCGCACCCAGCCGGGACAGTTCGGCGACCCCCGCCGGCCACAACAGATGGGTGGACAGGGTATCCGACGGAAAACGGGCGCTGTCCAGGACGACGACCCGGCGTCCGGCCCGGGCCAGCGTGGCCGCGGTGGCGGAACCTGCGCAGCGAGCACCCACGACCACGACATCGGCTTGTTCGACCGTGGCGGGGGAGTCAGTCATACGAACCGCCTCGGTCATCGAGTCTCGGACACTATGTCCGATTGATGGTGCGGTGTGGTGGCGAAGTTGTCAACCATCCGGGCCGGACTGTCCCGCACAGTTTTCCGCAAACGTGCCCGGGAGCCGGCGACGGTGATCCGAGCCCCTCCGGGGACCACGGCACCCGCCGACCGGCGGGCACAATGGGCCCATGGACCTTGCGAGCGGATACCCACACCAGTGGTCGAGCGATACGGCGGTCCCCGGATGCCCTCGCTGACCCGCGCCCGGCGGCCCGCGCGGAAACCGGACGACGATCGCCGGGCCGAATACGAGCAGCGGGTCCTGCGCGCGGTCGAGGATCTGCTCGCCGACGGCACGCCGTACACCGAGATCGCGGTGCAGAAGATCGCCGCGACCGCCGAAGTGGCACGCTCCACCTTCTACCGCTACTTCCCGGACAAGAGCCGATTGCTCATCCGGATGGCGGAATTGGCGACCAGCGATCTGTTCGCCGCCGCCGAACGCTGGTGGAGCGCCGAACACACCGATCGGGAAGCGGGCGTACGGGACGCGATGAGCGCCATGATCGCGGGCTTTCGCCGGCACCGTTACCTGCTGCTGGCCCTGAGCGAACTCGCCGCCTACGACCGCGATGTCGGCGCCTACTGGCGTGGCCGGGTCGCCGGATTCGTCGACCTGGTACGCCACCGCCTCGAGGCCGACCGCGCCGCGGGCCGGGTCGCGCCCGAATTGGATCCGGCCGCGACGGCGCTGGTGCTGGCGGCCATGGTGGAACGGTCCATCAGCACGGCGTTCGCGGTACGCACCGGCATTTCCGATGCGGAACTGGCACGGGCACTGGGCCGCTCGATCTGGCTGGTGGTCTACGGTGACGCCCCGGCCGGCCCGGCCTGACGTCGCGGGACCGTCACTCCGCGGGTTCGACCAGCCGGCGCGCGGCCAGGACGACTGCGGCGCGCTGCTCGGCGACCCGGCGGGCCGGCCCCTGGCCGCTGTGTACCGCGGTGCTACGGGCCAGTTCGGTGAGCATGCGCAACAGGGTCGGCGCCGCGATATCGGTGGTGACCGAGCCCGCGCGCTGCCCGCGCCTGATCTCGGCCAGTTTGGGGTCCACCGTGCGGCGCAGTACCTGTGCGATCCGCTCGTCGGCGGGTTCCAGATCCGCCCACGCCTGTAATCGTGCGTTCTCCGGGTGCGCGCGGAAATGGTCGAACAGCCGGCCCACGTAGCCGGGGAGATCGTCGGCGCGCAGGGCGGTTTCGGCGGTGGTCTGCGCGGTCCACTGTTCGGTGACCGCGGCGTACAGTTCCGACTTACCGGGGAAGTAGGCGTAGAGGCGATCCTTGCTGGCCTGCGCGGCCGCGGCGATCCGGTTGATCCGGGCACCGGCAGTGCCGTATTCGGCGAACTCCGCTTTGCCCGCCGCGAGGATCCGCTCCCGGGTCGCCTGGCCTGCCGCACGCATACGACGAATGGTAGCTTGCCGAACCGGATGGTTCGGAACTAAGGTCGTTGCCGAACCAGATGGTTCGCCGAACCGGTCGATGGGACAGCTATGAACGCGGACACACCACGGTGGCAGCAGTTGCGGGAGCAGGCCGAGGGCGTCTCGGTCGCCGAACTCGACGATCTCTGGGCGCGGCTTCGGCCCGCGCGCGCCGAGGATATTCTCGGCGAATGGCGCGGCGACGCCTTCCAAACCGGCCATCCGCTCTGCCGGGCACTGCCCAAGAGTCGGTGGTACGGCAAAACCTTCCATGCGCTCGACGATGCGAAACCGCTGATCTGCCGGGCCGAAGACGGCACGCTGTTCTCCAATGTGGAACTCGGCGGCGGCGAGGCCACCCTGTGGAATATCGAATTCCGCGGCGAAGTCACAGCCACCATGGTCTACGACGGCCGCGCCGTTTTCGACCATTTCAAATGGCTCGACGACACCACTCTGATGGGCATCATGAACGGCCGCCCGGAACTCGTCCTGGCCGGTGGCGAACACTTCTACTTCCTGCTGGAACGGGTGTAGCGATGCGGACCACGGCGCTCCTGTCCCGGGATCCGGCCGCACCGTTCACCGCGGAACCGGTCGATCTCGACGGCCCCCGTGACGACGAGATCCTGGTACGCATCCTGGCCTCGGGGATCTGCCATACCGATCTGGTCAACCGGGTGCTGGGCAAACCCGATCGGCCGGTGCTGCTGGGACACGAGGGCGCCGGAATCGTGACCGCGGTCGGTGCGTCGGTGACCTCGGTGGCGCCCGGCGACCATGTGGTACTCACGTTCCGGCATTGCGGCGCCTGCCCGAACTGCGCAGCCGGCCGGCCCGCCTACTGCCGGCACTCCACCGCGCTCAACCATTTCGGGCGCCGTGCCGACAAATCGCCGCGCGTCACCGTCGACGGTGCACCGGTGCGGGACGGTTTCTTCGGGCAATCCAGTTTCGCCGGGTACGCATTGGCCACCACGGACAACACCGTCGTCGTCGATCCGGCGGCCGACCCGGCCGTCGTGGCCGCCTTCGGTTGCGGATTCCAGACCGGTGCAGGCGCGGTACTCAACGCCCTGCGGCCGGAAGCCGGGGCCTGGCTCGCGATCTACGGTGGGGGAGCGGTCGGGTCGGCCGCCCTGCTGGCCGCCCGTACCGTCCCCGGTGTGCGGACCGTCGTGGTGGAAACTTCCGCGGCGCGGCGCGATCTGGCCACAGAACTGGGCGCCGATATCGTCCTGGATCCGGCCGGTGCCGGTACCGCGGATGCGGTGCGGGAGGTCACCGGTGGCGGGGCCACCCACGCCTTGGACACCACGGGGATTCCCGCCGTGCTGGCCGATGCGTTCGCGGGCCTCACCACCGGGGCAACGGTGGTCGCGGTGGGTCTCGGTGCCGGAGTGCCGCCGATCGATGTGCGCGATATGGTGCTGCAGGGCAAAACGATCCGCGGCTGTCTCGAAGGCGATGCGGACCCGGCCACCTTCATCCCGCATCTGCTCGACCTGTACGGCAAGGGAGAGCTACCGGTGGACCGGCTGGTGACCTGCTTCCCCCATACCGAGATCGAGGCGGCGCTGGCCGCCCAGCATGCGGGGTCGGTGATCAAACCGGTACTCACCTGGTGACGCGGTATACGGTTCCCGGTCTTCGGATCCCGACAGCCGGCGGACGAATTCCGTTCGCGTAGCGATCATCCGATGGTCGTCTCGGTGCGAGATCCTGCACGCGGTCGGCCACCGGACGACCCGCCCACTTCTCGACCGGTTCCGGGCGCCGGGAAAGGCCGGCCGCTGTGCCCGATATGCCCATCCGCGACTACATCGCGGAATTCCTGCGTACCCACTGCGATCTGGAACTCGACACCATCGCACCCCAGGCGACCCCGGCCGAACTGGGCCTGGATTCACTCACGGTGTTGTCGATCATCGTGCTGGTCGAGAAGAAGTACGGGATAGAACTGCCCGACCGGCAGGTTGCCTCCGCGCGGACCTTCGCCGAACTGATGGAGCTGTTCGGGGTGTCCGTGGCGCCTGTGACCCCGCTGTCGTGAAATCGCAACGCTTCGGTGACCAGGTGCGGCCACCGGGCCGAATCGGATGCCGATCGGGTGCTGTCGAGGAGCGCTCCCCGCGTGTCGTGTCGGCGACACGCCGCGATTTACGGCGCTGACCAGAAGAAATCGGCGAGTCTCTCCCCACGGAGGCCGCGATTGCGCTTCAATAACCGATCGGGTTCGGCTTTACGGAAACGGCATTCGTCCGCCACCGGATACACCGGCATCCGAGAGGGGCACGACCAGAATGAGCATGATCCTCACCGCACTGCACGACGGCCTTCCCGCGCTGCACGACAGCTATACGACACTGGCCCAAGTCGGCAATCCCACACCCGAAGCGCCGCCACTGTCGGACAAGATCACCCAGATGACCAGGTATCTGACCTGGTTCGTCCTGCTCTCCGGCGTCACCGCGATCATGTTCGGCGGCGGTAAGTTCGCCTGGGAGAAATGGAACGGCGGCGCGCTCACGGCCCCGAAACAGATCGCCGGCGCCATGATGGGCGGCGCGGTCGCCACCAGTGCGGGCACGATCATGAACGCCATCATGGGCGGCTGACGCATCCCTCCGAGGCGGCGGCAGCGGGTATGCGGCGATATCGGCACCCGGACCGTCCCGCCTGTGCCGGCCGGGTGCGGAGCGGGTTGCTAGATTCGGGGTCGTGCACTCCGGCATCGCGGGAACACTCGTCCGGTGGTTGCTGCCGGCCTTCCTGGCAGTGGCCCTGCTGGGCATGCATCATCTCCCCGCCGCCGGCGAGCCCGCCGCCGCTCCGACGCAGCACGAGCTGCTTCGGTCTGTCGAACCGGAAGCCGGTCCACCGGCGCCGGCCGGTACACAGTCCGGCCCGGCGCCCTGCTGTACGGCGCCGTCGGTGCTCGCGCCGGAGCCCGCGCACGACAGTCCCGGCGATCACGGCGCGGGGCACGATCTGCTGCATCTGTGCCTGGCCGTCCTGACCGCATTGGCCGGAATCGTCCTGGCATTGTTCGTCGTCGCCCGGGGCGTGATCGGGTATTCCCCCGTCGCGGTGGTGCCGGCCGTTCCGCTCGTCTGGGCGCGACCCCCGCCACCGCTGGCTCGACGTTTGGCTTCCCTGGGTGTGTTGCGGCTGTGACGGACGCCCGCCGGACCCGGTGATCCGGGTCGCGGCGCTGTTGCGTCAGTCACGACAACCGACACTCAGGGAGAACCGACTCATGAACAGAAAGCTCACCGCCTCCGCAATCGCCCTCCTGGCCTCGGCCGCGGTGCTCACCGCCTGCGGTGACGACGGCGGTGAATCGGGCACACCGGCGACAACCGGTGCGATGACGACATCGGCGGCCGCGAGCCCGTCCGGCACCGCGCCGGCGGAAGGCGAGCACAACGAGGCCGATATCCGTTTCGCGCAGGAGATGATCCCGCACCATCGGCAAGCCGTGGAGATGGCGGCGCTGGTTCCCACGCGTTCGACCGACCCTCGAGTGATCGACCTGGCCGCCCGCATCCAGCAGGCGCAGGACCCCGAGATCACCGCGATGACGGGCTGGCTGGAGGCGTGGGGAGCCCCGGTACCCGAGGGCACCGGCCATTCCGGCGGCCATCACGACGGTATGCCGGGCATGATGACCGATGAGCAGATGGCCGAACTCGAGGCGGCGCAAGGCGCCGAATTCGACCGGATGTGGCTGGAAATGATGATCGACCACCACGAAGGTGCGGTCCAGATGGCGCAGACCGAGCTGGCCGAGGGCAGCGATCCGCAGGCCAAGACCATGGCCCAGCAGATCATCGACGCCCAGCAGGCCGAGATCGGGGAGATGCAGGCGATCCTGGAAGGCTGACCGTGTGAGGTGGCCCGGCCGTGTTCCGCGCGGCCGGGTCACCTCCCTGCCTTCCCGGGTGCCGTTATCGGCGGTGCCGAATCGCCGCCCGGCCCACTCGCTCACTGGTCTGTTCGCTGCGGACCGCTGCCGGGGCCTTCGTAGGAAGCATGAGATCGATCCAGCAGGGCCGGGAGCTACGGTCCGCTCGTCCGGACCTTCGCGGGGCTCCTGGCGAACAACCGCGCTGTTCGGGCGCATAGGAAGGGACTCCGCGGGCGCTCGGGAGTGCCGAGACGAAGTCTCAGGACGCCGCGCTCTGCGGAAAACCCGTGCAGGAGCGGCTGCCCGGCACGGGTTCGTTTCAGCGTGCTCTGATCGGCCGGGGCAGTTCGGGACCGGTTGTGCCGCTCGCCGGGAACGAGCGGTCGGTGTATCCACCTGATGTGGATCGGGTCGGTGTTGCTCTCCGGGTGTCGCGGGTGCGCTGTATGCCGGTCAGCCGTCAGCCGTCAGCCGTAAGCGGCGGCCGGCTCGTCGCCGAGGGCGGCGAGTGCGGCCAGGGGTGTCGTGAGCGCGGTGGTGTCGATTGTGGAATCGCTGGACAGGGCGTGCAGCAGCACCCCGTCGAGATACATCGCGATCGCCCGGGCCGCTGTGGTGCCGATATGCGGGGTCAGGATCTCGACCAGTCCGTCGAACCAGACCCGGGCCAGTGCACGGAGTTCGGGGTGGCGGGTCGCGGCGAGGTAGAGCTCGTTGACGGTGAGCGTCTGTTCCGGGTGGTCGAGGTAGCCGACGGTCAGCGCGGACAGTGTCGCGGGCAGGTCGGCGCTATCCGCCAGCTCCTCGGCCCATTCCGCCAGGGCTGTACGAGTGGCCTCCGCGGTGTCGGCCAGCGCCGCCTCGGTGAGATCGGCCAGGTCGGCGAAGTAGTAGGTTGTCGAGCCGACCGGAACTCCGGCTTCGGCCGCCACCAGGCGATGGGTGATTCCCGCGATTCCATGGCGGGGGATCAGTGCGCGGGTGGCGTCGAGGATGCGCCGGCGCCGGTGCGGATCCCGGGGTGTCAATGCGCGCCCGCCAGGTTGAGGGTGACCACGCCCGCGACCACCAGCGCGACCCCGGCGATTTTGGCGGGGCCGAGCGATTCGCCCAGGAACAATGCGCCGACGATGACGATCAAGGTCGTGCCGAGGCCCGACCACACCGCATAGGCGAAACCGACCTGCATTCCGCGGGCAATGGCCTGGGCCAGGAGAACGAACGCGACGGTGTACGCGGCCAGCGACGCCACGGTCGGCCAGAGCCTGGTGAATCCTTCGGTGGCCTTGAGCAGGCTGGTCCCCACGATTTCGGCGACGATCGCCAGCCCGAGCATTACCAGTGCCATGACCGGTCCCTCCATATGTGTACGTTTGTCCATGGACAAACGTACATCGACGCATCGGCTCCCCCCGGCCGCGAACCGGTAAATAGGCGGCACTCCGGGGCGACAGCGGCCGGGTGCGCCGGATGTCCGGCGTGCCGCCGCCTGTCGGTGTATGGACCGCCGCGCCGAGCTCGAGGGCGCCGGCCGCTTGTCTGGGCGGGTGCGGGAAACCGGCGAGCGAAGGGCGATTCCCGTGTGGGTCCGCGGTGGCGTCCAGCCCGGTGCCGGACCGCGAAGTATTCCTGTCCGGACCGCGAAGGGTGCCCGTCCGGGCAGGGGGTGTCCGATGCCGGACGGGGTCCACTGCAGCGGCGGATCCAGCGCCACCTCTGGTCCCGAGATCGGCAGCGATGCGGGCGAACGCGAAGGGATCGGCATCAGTACCAGAAGGCCCCGCCCCGCTCTCGGTCGCCTCGCCGGCCCACGGAGAGTCCGTATCGCCGGGCCGGTGCGGAATTTTGGTGCGGGCCGGGTGCAGGTGTCCGGTGTCGACTGCGCGGGGAGTCTACTCGCAGCACTCCCGGCGATTCCGGGACAGCAGGAACAGGATCACCAGCGCTGCCGCACCCAACGCGAGCAGAAGTTGGCGGTTGGCGGAGAATCCGGCGGCCGCCATCAGGTCTATGGGTTCGGCAGCGGGACGCGCGGTGATAGGTGTCGGCGCGGGCGATCGAGGCGGCACCGGCGACGCGGCCGGTGCGGATCCAGCGGCCTCGGTGGAGTCGGCCTCGGAGGTCGCGGCGGGGGCAGGCTCGGTGGCGTCGGCAGCAGCCGCACTGCCCGCCGTACCGAATGCCTCGTCGGCGACCTCGCCCGCCGACGAGGTGATCTCCGCGGCGAGATTGTCGGCGAAGGTGCCGATCAGCGTGCCCGCCACATCGGCCAGGGCGCCCCGGCCGAACTGGGCGGGTTTACCGGTGATCGCCAGGTCGGTGTCGACGAAGACATCGGTGATCCCGTCCGATTCGACCAGCCGGCAGGTGATCACCGCTTTCGCGGTGCCGTTGCCGCGGGTTTCGCGGCCCCCACCCTCCAGGACCGCGATTTTGGCGTCCGCGTCCTGGGACAGGATTTTGATGACGCCGTTGTAGGTGAGTCCCACCGGCCCGAGCTTCACCTTGATCTTGCCGTGGAAATCGTCGCCGTCCCGGGAGGTGAGGGTGGCACCCGGAACGCAGGGCGCGAGCCGCTCGAGGTCGAGCAGAACGGGCCAGGCGTCGGCGGCGGGAACGGGGATCCGGAAAGTGTTCTCGAGTTTCATACGCGGTCCTTGGCTTCGGTGGGCCGGTTCAGGCCTGCGGGGTCGCGGGGGTTTCGGCGGCGATTGTGGTGGCGGCGTCCCGGACGGCCCGGATGATGCCCTGATAGCCGGTGCATCGGCAGATGTTCCCGGACAGTGCCTCGCGGATCTCGTCGTCGCCGGGATCGGGGTTCTCCGCGAGGAAGGCGGTGGCGGAGACGACGAATCCGGGGGTGCAGAAACCGCATTGCAGACCGTGGTGGTCGCGGAAGGCCTGCTGCACCGGGGAGAGCCGGCCGTCCGGTTCGGCGAGGCCTTCGACCGTGGTCACTTCGGCGCCGTCGGCCTGGACCGCGAAAACCAGGCAGGCGCGGACCGCCGCCCCGTCGAGCAGGACCGAACAGGCGCCGCAGACACCGTGCTCGCAGCCGAGGTGGGTGCCGGTGAGTCCGCAGGTTTCGCGCAGGTAGTCGGCCAAGGTGCGCCGGGGCGGGATCCGGTCCCGGCGCCGGGTCCCGTTGACCACCACCGAGATCTCGATATCAGTCATTGCTCGCCTCCTCTACCGCGCGGGTCCAGGCCCGCGCGACCATGACCGCCCCGATCCGGCGCCGGTAGTCGGCGGATCCGTGGATATCGGCGGGTACAGCGTTCAGTGCTGCGGTGGCCGACCGCCCGACCTCCGCCGGATCGATCTCGGCCGCCGGGCGCCCGAGTACCTCGGATTCGGTGGCGGTGGCCCGCAACGGGGTTGGGGCCAGGCCGAACAGTCCCACCGCTACCTGCTCGATCCGGGAGTCCGCGTCCAGCCGGACCGCGATCGTCGCCCCGGCCATGGCGAAATCACCGGCCCGCCGGGCGAATTCCTCGATCGCGAAGCCGGTGCGTCCCCGCCACACCGGGAAGGTGATCCCGGTGAGCAGTTCGTCGGGTTCCATGGCGGTGCTCCACATTCCGGTGAAGTAGTCCGCCGCCGCGATATCGCGGGTACCGCGCGGCGACAGGGTGTGCATCCGCGCGTCGAGTGTCAGCGCCACCACCGGATATTCGCCGGCGGCATCGGCGTGGGCGATCGCACCGCCGAGGGTGCCGCGATTGCGGATCTGGAAGTGGCCGATCAGCGGGGTCGCCCGGTGCAGTAGTGGTAGATCGCGGCGGACCTCCGCGGACCGGCCCACCGCGGCGTGTGTGGTGCCGGCGCCGATCCATACCGAATCGTCGTGGGTTTCGATACCGCGGAGCTCGTCCAGGCGGCGCAGGTCGACCAGATGGTCGAAAACGGCGAGCCGCAGCGCCAGCATCGGTACCAGGCTCTGCCCGCCGGCGATGATCTTGGCTTCGTCGCCGAGATCCGCCAGCAGGGCCACTGTCTCGGCCGCGGTGGTGGGGGCGTGATAGTCGAAGGCCGCGGGTTTCATGCTGTCACCTCCGTGTTCCCGTTCGCGCGGGCTTCGTCGATCATGGCCACGATCCGGGCCGGGGAGAGGGGGAGCCGGTCGATCTGCACCCCGAACGGCGCCAGCGCGTCGGCGACGGCATTGAGCACCGCGGGGGTCGAGCCGATCGCACCGCCCTCGCCGACACCTTTGAACCCGCCCGGCCCGGAGCTCGGGGTTTCGACGTGGCCGAGTTCGATCACGGGGACCTCGGTTGCGGTGGGCAGCAGATAGTCCAGGAAGGTGGTGGCGACAGGGTTCCCGTCGTCGTCGTAGGCCAGGTGTTCGTAGAGCGCGCCGCCGATACCCTGCACGGTGCCGCCGTAGATCTGACCTTCCACCACATTCGGGTTGATCATCGGCCCGACATCCTCGCTGACGACGAACCGCAGCAGTTTCACCGCCCCGGTGTCGATATCGACCTCGCAGGTGCAGACGTGAGTGGCGTTGGCCCAGATCATCATCTGATCGGCGCGGTGCCGTCCGGTGGCCTCGAGCCCGGGCGTGATACCTGCGGGGAGGAGTTCGGTCTGGAAGTAGGCGATCTGTGCGATCTCGGCCAGCGACAGCGATTTCTCGGTTCCCGCGACCCCCGCGCGGCCGTGCACGAACTCCACGTCCTCGACCGCGGCGCCGAGCTGATGTGCCGCGATGGCGATAATTCGTTCGCGCAGTACCGCCGCCGTCTGCGCGATGGCGCCGGCGGCCATCGAACCGGACCGGCTGCCGTTGGTGCCGCCACCCTGCGGGGCCACGGCGGTATCGCCCTGGACGGTCTGCACATCGGCGATATCCACGCCGAGCGCGTCGGCGGTGAGCTGGATCGCGGTGGTCTCCAGGCTGTTACCCGCCGAACCGCCCGAAAGGTAGACGTTCACCTTGCCGGTGGCCGATATCCGGATGGTCGCACCCTCGGTGCTCAGGAACGGGGTGCTGCCGGTGGTCGGTTCCACATAGGTACACGTTCCGACGCCCAGGTAGCGGCCTTCGGCGCGGGCCCGGGCCTGTTCGGTGCGGAAGGCGTCGTAATCGAGGATCTGCAGCGCTTGTTCGAAGGTTTCCAGCGGCGAGGCGTCGGAGTAGGGCATACCGTTCGGGTTGGCGACCGGCATCTCCTTGTGGCTGAGCATATTCCGCCGCCGCAGCTCCACGGGGTCGAGGCCGAGCCGGCGGGCAGCGGTATCCAGCAGCAGTTCGCGGGAGACCGATTCGAACTGCCACGGGCCGCGGTAGGCAACCCGGCCCACGGTGTTCGAGTAGTACGAGGCTGTGCTGAACCCGGCTTCCGGTACCCGGTACGGGCCGGGGAACAGCATCCCGACGGCGATCGAGGAGGTGAGCGGCGAGGGGATCGGGTAGGCGCCCACGTTCTGCACATGTTCGATGGTGGCGGCCAGGATGCGGCCGTCGTCGTCGAAGGCCATGGCGACCTCGCCGTGTTCGTGGCGGGCGGCCCCGGCGGACATCAGGTTCTCCTGCCGGTCCTCGATCCATTTCACGGCATGCCGCAGGGTGCGGGCGGCCAGCATTACGCAGGTGTCCTCCCGCTGTGGGGCCACTTTCTGGCCGAATCCGCCACCGGTATCGCGCACGATCACCCGGACCCGGTGCTCGTCGACACCGAGCAGCCGGGAACAGAAGCCGCGTACTTCGTGCGGCGACTGGGTGGAGGTCCAGAGGGTCATCTCACCGGTGGGCGCGGTCCATTCCGCGACGATGCCGCGTGTTTCCAGCGGGACCGGTGCGTAGGCCTGCTGGTGCACGGTCTGGCGCACCACATACGGAGCCGCGTCGAAGACCGGGGCGAGATCGGCGGGGGCCCGCCCGGCAAGGCCGCCCGCGGAGTTGCCCGGATGTTCGGCGTGGACGAGTTCGGTGGCGGAACCGGCGGTTTCGTAGTCGACCACGGGATCGAGTGGGTCGTAGTCGACGATCACGAGTTCGGCGGCGTCCTCGGCGATATAGCGGTCGGTGGCCACCACCAGGACCACCGGGTCGCCGACGAAACGCACCTCGCCCTCGGCCAGCGGCGGCCGGGGCACCTCGGGGAAGCCCGGAGTGTCCAGGGCGTAGGAGATCTCGGTGACCAGCGGGTTGAGTTCGGCGGCCGTGTAGACGGCCACGACACCGTCCAGCGCGGCGGCCTCGGTGGTGTCGATCGCCGTGATCCGGGCCCTGGGCAGCGGGCTGCGTACGAAACAGGCGTGGACCATGCCGGGGCGGGTGATGTCGTCGACGAAGGTGCCGGCGCCGGTGAGCAGGCGCAGATCCTCGATCCGCGGAACGCGTGCGCCGACCGCCGTCGTTTTCTCGGTTGTGCTCATGATCGGCTCCGTCGCGTCGGGGTAGGGGGTGTGGCGCTGCGGAACAGCCTGGTTCGACCCATCCGGTGCGTTCCTCCGTTCGCGGGATATCGCAGGTACCGGCGTGCGGGTGCCGGGTGCCGCTGTGCGGTCCCCGGTTCGGCCCGGTCGGCGGCCCGGCGTTCCGGGTTGGGCACACCGGTGCTGAGCACTTGTTTAGCATCGGCCTCTCCGCAGTGTCAATACAGGATATGCCGGATGTAAGAATTGCAATGTCGATTTAGGAAAGTGATATTCTCGCATGTGGTCCGAGGTTTCCGGCTACCGCTGCGGCGAGGAGGTGGCGTATGCACGAGTTGGCCGCGCAGCTTGCCGGGTGGCATGCCGAGGGGGTCGAGTACGCCGTGGCGACAGTGGTGGATATCCGCGGGAGCGCACCACTGCCGCTCGGGGCGAGTATGGCGGTGGACGCCGCCGGCGCGGTCCGGGGAAGTCTGTCCGGCGGATGCGTCGAGGGTGCCGTCTACGACCTGTGCACCGCGGTACTCGCCTCGGGAGTGCCTGCCCGGCAGACCTTCGGGTACAGCGATTCCGACGCGTTCGCTGTCGGCCTCACCTGCGGCGGTGAACTCGAGGTGTTCGTCCAGCGGGTCACCGCGGCCGAGCGGCCGGTCCTGGACGCGGTATTGACCGCATCCGGTGCCGCGGGGCTGGTCCGCGATCTCGCGACCGGTGAGACGGTGGCCGTCACAGCAGATTCGGCGATCGGCTCAGCGGGCCATCCGGCGGATTCGACGGTGGCCCTCGCCCGCACCATGGTGCTCCAGGGTGCCTGCGGAATTCGGACGATCGGATCCGGGGCCTCGGCCCGGGAGCTGTTCGTCGAATCCTTCGCCGCATCACCGCGGATGATCGTCTTCGGTGCGAATGTGTTCGCCGGCGCGCTCATCCGGGTGGGGCGGCTGCTGGGATATCACGTCACGATCTGCGACGCCCGGCCGGTTTTCGCCGACCGCGCCGGGTATCCGGACGCCGACGCCGTGGTCACCGAATGGCCGGACCGCTATCTGCGCACCGCTGACGTGGATCCGCGGACCGTGGTCTGCGTGCTCACCCACGACCCGAAATTCGATATCCCGGTGCTGGTCGAAGCACTCCGGCTGCCGGTCGCCTATGTGGGCGCGATGGGGTCGCGCCGGGCCGATACCGAGCGCCGGACCCGGCTGCGCGAGGCCGGTGTCACCGCGGCCGAACTCGCCCGGTTGCATTCCCCGATCGGACTCGAATTAGGGGGCCGCACCCCGGAGGAGACGGCGGTCGCGATCGGTGCGGAGATCGTCGCGCACCGGTACGGCGGTTCGGCGCGGTCGCTGTCGGGCACCACCCGGCCGATCCATGCGGAGGCTGCGGCGGAACGGTCCGGGGATCAGCGGATCAGGTCCTGCGGGGTGTCGGCATCGTCGGGTGAGCCGGTGTCGTCGCACGGAACATACTGAACCAGTGTGCGATTGGCGGCCAGGAAGGTACGTGCGCCGATATCGCCGACCGCGGTCGCCGCCACCGCGGGGAAGTGTTCCGACCCCAGGAGCACCGGGTGCCCGGAGCGGTCACCGTAGGTCGCCACGGCCAGGCGTGCCCCGCTGCCCAGCAGCCTGCGTACGGCATCGGGCCCCAGCCACGGCATATCGACCGGCACCACCACCGCCGCGCTCTCGTGGACCGCGCGCAAACCCGTCACCAGTGACGACCCCATACCGCCGGCCCAGTCGCGGTTGTGCACCACCGTGGCATTCTCGACCCGCAGTGCCACCGCACCCGACACCACGACCACCCGCACGCAACCGCCGTCGCGCAGCAGCCTGACGGCGCGGTCCACCAGCCGTTCCCCCTCGAACAGCACCTCGGCCTTCGGCCGGCCGAACCGGCGGCCGGCACCGGCGGCTAGCACGACACCCGCGGCTTCGGTTCGCGGGTGGGTGCTGTCGGTACTCATGGCGTCAGTGGCCTATTCCCGCGGCAGATCGATACCCAGCAGCGCGGCCTGCACCTGGTGCAGCCGGTCGACATCGCCGCGGAGACCGGTCACGTTGTCGTGGTAGAGGAATGCCTCACCCAGACGCACCAGGGAGTAGGCGAGTAGGGGGCGTTCCAGCTGCGGTGCGTAGCCGTCCTGTTCCTCGGCGCGGGTGATGAGCTGTTCCACCGCGGTCAGTACGCGCGGCTGGACCGGGCCGTCGCTGGAGGTCAGGATGCGCAGCCCGGCCAGGGGTTCGTTCTCGAAATAGCGCCGGAACGGCTCGTTACCGGCCATCCAGCGGTTGACCCGGTCGAGCACTGCCAGGATGCGCCGGGCGCCCGTATCTTTACGCCGGGCGTCCGCACGTTCGATGAGCGATTCGAATTCCCCGGACAGGACCGCGCCCAGGACACCGTCGCGGGAGCCGAACCAGCGGTAGATCGAGGCGCGGCTCAATTTGAGCTGGGCCGCGATCGCCTGGACGTCGACCCGTTCTCCCGCCAGGAAGGCCTGCCGGGCCAGGGCGACGACTTCTTCGCGGGTGGCAGAGGCGGGGCGGCCGGGGGGTCGGGAAGTGCGGCTGGCTGTGGTCACGCCCGTTACGATACACACAATGTCTCGTGTATCTAAAGGGGGAATTCCGGCGGGCACCCGGGCTTCGAGTGTAGGGCTCAGGCCACCGGCTGGGTCAGCGGGGATCGGGCGGACCAGCGGCCGCCCTGACGGCCGACCAGGACGGGATGATCGAATGCCTCGGAAATGTTTGCCGTGGTGATGGTTTCGTCGGCCGCGCCCGCGGCGACCGTACGTCCCTCGGCGATCAGCAGTGCATGGGAGGTACTGGTCGGCAGTTCCTCCAGATGGTGGGTCACCAGGACGGACGCGAGATCGGGCAATGTCCGGTCGAGGGTGTCGATGGTGTGCAGCAGCTGTTCCCGTGCAGCGACATCGAGGCCGGTCGTCGGCTCGTCGAGCAGTAGCAGCCGCGGGGCGGTGATCAGTGCGCGGGCGATCAGGGTCCGGCCACGTTCCCCTTGGGAGAGCGTGGGCCAGGTCCGTCCGGCCTTGGCGGCCATCCCGACCGCCTCGAGCGCATCCGCCGCAGCACCGATTTCCGCCGGGTGTGGTGCCCAGCGCATCGGGGTGTCGACCGTGCCGGTGAGCCCGGTGAGTACCACCTCGCGCACTGTCAGCGGCGACCGCAGCGGATGACGCGGATTCACATGCCCGATGGAGCGCCGCAGTTTCTGCAGTTCCACCCGCCCCAGTTGTTCCCCGAGGATACGAACCGTGCCGGTGGTGGGATGGGTGAGCGCACCGCAGAAGCCCAGCAGTGTGCTCTTACCCGCTCCGTTCGGGCCGAGAAGTGCCCAGTGTTCACCCGCGCGGACGCTCAGCGAAATACCGTCGATGATCGGATTGCCGTCGCGCCGGAAGGTGACGTCGGTCAGCTCCAGAACAGTGGTGCTCACGCGAAAGTCTCCTTGATGGTCTGTAGGTGAGCGCGGCTGTACGTGGCCGCGGCCGCGGGATCGCGGGCGGCGATCGCTTCGGCGAGCCGTTCGTGGGCGGCGTGATCCTCGTCCGGGGCGGGCATCGGGCGCAGCTGCAGCATATCGATCATCGCGGCTCTGGAACGGGGGAGGAAGGTGTCGAAGAGCTGGGTCAGGATGTCGTTGTGGGCGGCGACGATCACGGCGCGGTGGAACGCCGTATCGGCATCGACCAGGTCGGCGATCGTGCGGCCCTCGGTGGCTCGTACCGACAGCGCCCGCCGGATGGCCCGCAGATCGGCCGGCGTGCGCCGTCCGGCGGCCAGCGCGGCGGCCTCGGCCTCGATGGCGATCCGGGCTTCGAGGACCGCGGCGATGGTGGCCCGGCGCAGCACGATATCCCAGTCCTCGGGGATATCGAGCGACACCACGAAGACGCCCGCACCCTGCCGGCTGGCGAGGACGCCCTTGCCGGCGAGGACGCGTACGGCCTCGCGCAGCGTCGAACGGCCCACGCCGAGCTGCGCGGCGAGTGTCGTCTCGCCGGGCAGTTTATGCCCGAGTGGCCATTCGCCGGCGCGGATACGCGCGAGCAGCAGATCGGCCGCCTGCTCGGCCAAGGGGTGGCGTCGCACCTGGGTAACCATCCGAACCTCGCTACTTGTCTGAGGAGTTGTGTACAGTCTGCCATATGTCGCAGCAGCTTCTCCTCGGCCGCCACGGCGGGGCCTGAACGATCGGCCACCCCGCCGTGGGGTCTTGTCGTCGGCCGATCACCGTTTCCGTGCGGCCGAACGAACAGGAAGGTTCGGGGCGAATCCCCATGACCACCCAGACATACCCCACCATCGACACTCCCGCCGGCGCGATCCCGGAGACCGCGCCGGACTGGTTCCGGCAGCGGCGCTCGCAGATGTCGTCGTACCGGTACCGCGATATCCACGATCGGGTACAGGTTCCCGAACAGGAGCGGCGCTGGCCGAGCGCCCGGATCCGGCAGGCCCCGCTGTGGGTTCCGGTGGATCTGCGCGACGGTAACCAGGCCCTGGCCGAACCGATGGACCCCGACCGCAAACGCCGGTTCTTCACGCTCCTCGTCGCCATGGGGTACAAGGAGATCGAGGTCGGGTATCCGTCGGCCTCACAGGCCGATTTCGATTTCGTGCGGGTACTGGCCGATACCGGTATCGCACCGCCGGACGTCACCGTGGTGGTCTTCACTCCCGCGCGGCGGGACCTGATCGCCCGCACGGTGGAATCGGTCCGCGGACTGGCCAACGAGGTGGTGATCCACCTGTACACCGCGACCGCGCCGGTATGGCGGGATACCGTGCTGGGCAAGGACTCCCGCGAAGTCCACGACCTGATCCTGGCCGGGGCCCGCGATGTGCTCGACTCGCCGGTGATCTGCCCCGGGTACGCTTCCAGTTCTCCCCGGAGGTGTTCAACCAGACCGAACCCGGCTACGTCCTGGACATCTGTGACAGCGTCACCGACCTGTGGCAGGCGAGCCCGCAGCGCCCGGTCACCCTGAACCTGCCGGCCACGGTGGAGATCGCAACCCCCAATGTGTACGCCGACCAGATCGAATACATGCACCGCAACCTCGCCCGCCGCGACAGCGTCGTGCTGTCGGTGCATCCGCACAACGACCGCGGCACCGGGGTGGCCTGCGCCGAACTCGCGGTACTGGCCGGTGCGCAACGGGTGGAGGGCTGTGTATTCGGCAACGGCGAACGCACCGGCAATGTCGATATCGCCACGCTGGCCTTGAATCTGCATGCCCAAGGTGTGGATCCGATGATCGATTTCTCCGATATCGACGAGATCCGGCGCACCGTCGAATACTGCACTCGTCTGCCGGTCCACCCGCGGCATCCCTATGTGGGGGATCTGGTGCATACGGCCTTCTCCGGTACCCACCAGGACGCCATCAAGAAGGGATTCGCCGAGCATCGGGAGCGGGCCGCGCGCACGGCCCGCCCCGAACGCGAGATCGAATGGCGGGTGCCGTACCTGCCGATCGATCCGGCCGATATCGGGCGCGGTTACGACGCCGTGGTCCGGGTGAATTCCCAGTCCGGAAAGGGTGGAATCGCCTATCTGCTCGACGCCGAACACGGTTTGGACCTGCCCCGGCGTTTGCAGATCGATTTCGCGCGGCAGGTACAGCGGCATACCGACGGTTCGGGGGCGGAGGTGAGCGCGGCCGAACTGCGTGCGTTGTTCGACGCGCTCTATCTGGATACGCCGGAACCGCCGGAGGCCCAGCTGAAAGACCTGCGCGTGGCCGGTCCCGAGGATTCCCCGGTGATCACCGTGGGGCTCGTGGTCGACGGCCGGCCACACCGGAGTACTCATGAGGAGAACGACCAGGTTTCCGCGGTGGTGTCGGCACTGGGCCAGGCGGGCCGTCCGATCGAGGTGCTGAGCCTGTCCGGGCATCCCGTCGCCGGACATGCGATCGCCTACCTCGAGTATCGGCGGGCAGGCAGGATCGGATGGTCGTGTGCCCGAGCCGATTCGGCGTCCGCAGCCGAGGTAGCGGCGGTGGTCCGGGCGGCCGGGATCGCCGAGCCCGGGTGAGCCGGGTACGGGATCCGGTCGTCGGGCGGCGCGCGTAGCCCGGTCGCCCGCGGTCAGTCTCCGGTACGGCCGTCGATCTGCTCGCGCAGCAGGTCCGCGTGACCGTTGTGCCGGGCGTACTCCTCGATGAGGTGCAGGTACACCCAACGGAGGCTGTACTCGGTACCGGCGGGATGACGGCAGCGGTGGTCGAGCGCGAGTTCGGCCACCGCCGCGTCCGCCAGCTCGGTCTCCCGCCGGTACACGGCGAAATCGGCGGCGGGGTCGGCCGTGCCGATATTGTCGAAGTCGCCGTTCGGGTCCGTTTCGGCGCAGTAGAGGTACGCGAGCCGCTGTCCGGCCGCGGTGATCCGCAACCAGCCGCGTTCCACCTCGGACATATGGCGCACCAAACCGTGCAACGACAGCGCCGAAGGCGGTACCGCGCACTGTTTCAGCTGCGCGGTACCGAGGCCGGCGCATTTGCCGAGGAGGGTCTGCCGGTGGAAGTCCAGCCAGGACTGCAGCATCGGTCGTTCCGGGCCGGTGGGTACGGTCTCGATCCGGTCGATAGCGGGTGCGATCCAGGTCACCCCGCCGAACCTATCGGTACCCGGACGGCTCTGTCGCCCGGTTTTGTCAGAACCAGTTCTCGGCCATATCGACGGTGGTGGTGTCCAGCTCGGCCAGCAGATCCAGCTGCGGTCCGGTGCGGGGGAGTTCGTGGCGGAAGAAATAGCGGGCCGCATGCCGTTTACCGTCGTAGAAATCGCCGGTGCGGCCGTGGGCGGCGAGCATCTTGTCCAGCCAGATCCACGCAACCACGTGGTGCCCGAAGGCCTCCAGGTAGACGGAACTGTTGGCGAGTGCGACCTCGATATCCCCGGTGGCGAGCAAGCTGCCGGTGACCGCGATCAGGCGGGACCAGGATCTATCCAGCCGGTCGGCCAGTTCGGCGGGCTCACCGCCGAGTTCCCGGGCGGCCGCGAGGGTGGCCCGGATGCGGCCGTCGAGTTCGTGCAGGCTCGCCCCGCCCTGCTGGGTGACCTTGCGGCCCAGCAGATCCAGGCCCTGGATACCGTGCGTGCCCTCGTGGATGGGGTTGAGGCGGTTATCGCGATAGTGCTGTTCGACATTGTATTCGCGGGTGTAGCCGTAGCCGCCGAGAACCTGGATGGCGAGATCGTTGGCGGTCAGGCACCACTGCGAGGGCCAGCTCTTGGCGATCGGAGTGAGGATGTCCAGCAGCAATGTGCGGGCGCGGCGTTCCTCGCCGGATTCGGCGGTGTGCTGTTCGTCGATCAGGCGGGCGCAGTACAGCACCAGGGCCAGCCCGCCCTCGGCGTAACTCTTCTGCGCCAGCAGCATCCGTTTCACATCGGCGTGCTCGATGATCGGGCGCTGCGGGGCGGCCGGATCGGCGGCGCCTTTGGTACGGCCCTGGGGGCGGGTGCGGGCGTAGTCGAGGGATTCGAGGTAGCCGGTGTAGCCGAGGGCGGCGGCGACCAGCCCCACTCCGCTGCGCGCCTCGTTCATCATATGGAACATGTATTTCAGGCCCTGGTGCGGTTCGCCGACCAGATAGCCGATCGCCCCCGCGGCCCCCTGCGGCGTCCAGCGGCCCTCGCCGAAGTTGAGGACCGTGTTGACCGTGCCGCGGAAACCCATCTTGTGGTTCAGTCCGGCCAGTGCCACATCGTTGCGTTCCCCGAGCGAACCGTCCTCGTGCACCAGGAACCGCGGTACCACGAACAGCGAAATCCCCTTGGTGCCCGCCGGGCCGCCGGGGATCTTCGCCAGCACCAGATGCACGATATTGTCGCCGAGTTCGTGATCGCCGCCCGAGATCCACATCTTGGTGCCGAACAGTCTGTAGTGATCGGGCCTGAGCGAGGGCCCTGCGTGGTCATCCTCCGCTACCGCCTCCGGGCCTGACTCGCTCACGCCGAAGGTGCCGTCGTGACCGGGTTCGGCGCGCGTGACGATATCCGCGAGCGAGGACCCGGCCTGTGGTTCCGACAGGCACATCGTGCCGAAGAAACGTCCCTCGAGCATCGGCGGTACGAACCGCCGCACCAGGCCGGGGTCGGCGTGCGCGGCGAGCAGGTTGGCATTGCCGATGGTCAGCAGGGGATAGGCACTGGTGCCCGGGTTGGCGGCGTGGAACCAGGCGAAACCCGCCTGGGCGACCGCGGCGGGAAGCTGCGCACCGCCCAGTTCGGCGTCCATGCTCGCCCCGACCATCCCGGCCTCGGCGAACGCGGCCAGCGCCTCCCCGACCTCGGGGATGAGGGTGACCTCGGCACCGTCGAAGGTGGGTTCGCGGGTGTCGTTCAGTTTGTTGTGGGTGGCGAAATATTTGGTGGCCAGCTGCTCACTCAGGTCGAGGACGGCGTCGAAGGTCTCCCGCGAATGCTCGGCATACCGGGGCCGCCGGGTGAGGCTCTCGATATCGAGCCATTCGTAGAGCAGGAACTCCAGGTCACGCCGGGACAGCAGAGTAGACCGCATAACCACCCTTTCGGTACAAGTTGCGGCCAGAGTATCAAATGTGGCTGGGTGCCGTGGTCCCGAACCGGGGCCGCACCGCTCGCCCGAATCCAGTATCACCCGCACCCACCCCGGGATGCTGCCCTTATCAGGCGTCGTCGTCCCTGGACAGCAATGCCAGGATCGCGTCGGCCATCGCGGCGGGGTCGCCGTCCTCCGGCCGCAGCACCAGTGCCGGGGTCGCGGGCGGTTCATAGGGATCGTCGATACCGGTGAACCCGCGGATTTCCCCGGTCCTGGCCTTCGCATACAGGCCTTTGGGGTCGCGGGCCTCGCAGATATCCAGCGGGGTATCCACGAAGACCTCCAGGAACGGGATACCGGCGGCGTCGTGCACCGCCCGTGCCCGGTCACGGTCGGCGCGGTAGGGACTGATGAGCGAGACGATGGCGACCGTTCCCGATTCGGCGAACAGCCGCGCGACCTCACCCACGCGGCGGATGTTCTCGGTCCGGTCCGCGGCCGCGAAACCCAGATCGGAATTGAGACCGTGCCGCAGATTGTCGCCGTCGAGCAGGAACGCCGGCCGCCCCGCCGCCACCAAGCGGCGTTCGAGTTCCACCGCCACCGATGATTTCCCCGAACCGGACAGTCCGGTGAGCCAGACCGTGCGGCCGCGGGTGGGGCGTTCCGCGCGACCGACCGCGCTCGAATGCCACACCACCCGGGAGGCGGGCAGGCTGGGCCCGGTGATCATTCCGGCGCCGACGGTATCGCCGGTGGTGTCGTCGATCAGCAGGAAGCTACCGGTGGTGCGGTTACGGCGATACGGGTCGAACTGCAGCGATTGGCGAGTCCGTAGCTGCACGCGGCCGATCTGGTTGAGCGCCAATGCGTTCGCGTTCTCGTCGCGATGCAGGGTGTTCACGTCGAGCCGGTAGTCCAGGGAGCGGATCTCCGCCGCGACGCTGCGGGTGGTGTGCCGCAGTGTGTACGAGGCACCGGGGCGCAGTTCGGCGTCTTCGCTGAACCAGCAGACCATCGTGTCCAGATCGCGGCTGGTCTGCGGCCGGTTGGCCGGGCGGCACAGCATATCCCCGCGGCCGATATCGAGCTGATCGGCCAGCGCGACCGTCACCGCCTGCGGGGGGAAGGCTTCGGTGAGCGGGGCGCCGCCCGGTCCCCAGATCCCGGTCACCGTGGTGGACAGTCCCGAGGGCAGGACGGTGATCTCGTCGCCGGGTGACCACACGCCGCTGGCGATGGTGCCCGCGTATCCGCGGAAATCCGGTGTGTGGCTGCGGATCACGTACTGCACCGGCAGCCGGGCGTCGATGAGGTTGCGGTCGGAGGCGATATGCACCTCTTCGAGATGATGCAGCAGCGGGGTGCCTTCGTACCAGTCCATGGTGGCGCTGCGGTGCACGATATTGTCGCCGTGCAGGGCCGACATCGGGATGAAGGTGAGGTCGGCGATATTGAGCCGGGATGCGAACCCCGCGAATTCCTCCCGGATCTCGGTGAAGCGCTCGGCCGACCAGCCCACCAGATCCATCTTGTTCACGCACAGCACCAGATGTGGTACGCCGAGCAGCGAGGCCAGGAAGGCGTGCCGGCGGGTCTGTTCCACCACGCCGTGCCGGGCATCCACCAGGATCAGCGCCAGATCGGCGGTCGAGGCGCCGGTCACCATGTTGCGGGTGTACTGCACATGTCCCGGAGTGTCGGCGATGATGAACTTGCGGCGCGGGGTGGCGAAATAGCGGTGCGCGACATCGATGGTGATGCCCTGTTCCCGTTCCGCGCGCAACCCGTCGGTGAGTAGTGCCAGATTCGGATAGTCCTCGCCGCGATCGCGGCTGGTGCGTTCCACCGCGTCGAGCTGATCGGTGAACAGGGTTTTGGAATCGAACAGCAGCCGGCCGATGAGGGTCGATTTCCCGTCGTCGACACTGCCTGCCGTGGCCAGGCGCAGCAGGGAGCCCATCAGAAGTAACCCTCTCGTTTGCGATCTTCCATACCGGCCTCGGAGATCCGGTCGTCGGCGCGGGTGGCGCCGCGTTCGGTGACCCGGGCGGCGGCGACCTCGTCCACCACCTCGGCCGGTGTGGCCGCGGTGGATTCCACACAGCCGGTGCAGGTGGCATCGCCCACGGTGCGGAACCGGACCAGCGCCTCTCGCGGTTCCTCACCGTCGAGCAGGGTCAGGAACCGGGTGTGCGCCAGCAACATCCCGTCGCGCTGGACCACCGGCCGGCGATGGGCGTAGTACAGGGGCGGCAACTCGATACCTTCGGCCGCGATATAGCTCCAGATATCCAGCTCGGTCCAGTTGGACAGCGGGAAAACCCGCATATGTTCGCCCGGACGGTGTTTGCCGTTGTAAAGATTCCACAGTTCCGGGCGCTGCCGGCGCGGATCCCATTGGCCGTATTCGTCCCGGAAACTGAAGACGCGTTCCTTGGCGCGGGCCTTCTCCTCGTCGCGGCGGGCGCCGCCGAATACGGCGTCGAACCGGCCTTCGCGCACACTGCGCAGCAGAGTGGTGGTCTGCAGCCGGTTGCGGCTGCCGCGAGGGCCGGTGTCCTCGGTGACCCGCCCGGCGTCGATATCGTCCTGGACCCGGCCCACGAGCAGGCGTAATCCGTATTTCGTGACGGCCTCGTCGCGGTAGGCGATCACCTCGTCGAAGTTGTGCCCGGTATCGATATGCAGGATCGGGAACGGTACCGGTGCCGGCCAGAACGCCTTGGTGGCCAGGTGCAGCATCACCACCGAATCCTTGCCGCCGGAGAACAGGAGAACGGGACGTTCGAAGGTTGCGGCCACCTCCCGCAGGATGTGGACCGATTCGGCCTCGAGTGCGGCCTGATGCGAGAGCTCGTAGGTGCCCGCTGCCGACTTCGTATGCTGGCTCACGCTTAAAAACTAGAACAAGTTTCTATGAACGGTCAATGGTGTTGCGGCCGGTGCCCGCCCGCCGCCGCGGTGACCGCATCGGCCGCGGCGACCAGTGCGGTGCCGCGGCGCGCGATCTCGGCGCCGGTGATCGAGGTGCCCACGTACATGGTGAGCACCAGTTGCTGGCGGCCGTCGGCGTCGTAGGTCGGCGCGGCCAGCAGGCTCACCGGATGCTCCTTACGCGGCCGCAGATCGGCGCCCAGATACACCCGCTCGCCGAGTGTGGTCACCAGCTCCGCGACGGCTGTGCGCAGCTCATCGGGCATTTCGTGGCCACCGACCCCGGCCAGCATGGAATACAACTGCCGGCCCGCGCCGGTCATGCTCTCCACCAGGTAGCCGCGCTCCCGGCATTCCGCGACGAGGCGGCGCAGCCGGGTCTCGTCCTGGTTCAGGGGGACGGTCGGTGGGGTCGCCAGCCAGGCGTCGAAGGCGGCGTCGGTATCCCACAGCGCGTACATCAGGCCGACCGGCGGCGCGAAGCGGTAGGTCGCCCCGACGCGCACCATCGCCGGACCCGCACTGTCCAGGACGCTGATCCGTTCGCCGACCACAGCGGACGCGGTGCAGGTGGTGCCATATTTCGCGCTGAGGCGTGCCAGTTCCGGGTGGGCGAGGCCGGCGATGGCGAAACTGTCCTGGGCGACGCGGCCCGCGGCGATCAGTGCCGGGCCGGGGCCGTAGTCGCGGGTGCGTGGGTCGCGGGTGAGGTAGCCGGCGGCGGTGAGTTCGGTGAGGATGCCCAGGCAGGTGGGTTTGGCCAGGTCCAGGTCGCGCGCTATTTCCGACAGTCCGGCCCGGCGGCCCCGCCGCGCGGTGAGGTAGTCGATCACCTGGATCACGCGCTGGGTGGGTGCGGACCGCCGACCCACCTCGCGCACCTCCGTCGAGCCCGCTGCCATTGACCACTCCTAGAACAGGTTCTAATCTCTTCGATATCAGAATGTACCAGGGCGGTACATATATGGAACACCGGGAGTATCGTGCTCACTCAGCCGTTCGCGGACGCGATCGCCGCCGCCGAGGAAATCATCAAGGGCGCCCCCCATATCCGCACCGAACAGGATCTGGCCGAGGGCTACGACTATCTGGGCGCCAGTATCCGGGCCGCCGTCCAGATGTCGTGGGCCTTCGAGCGGGACCACCCGTTCTTCGTGACCTCCACCGGGCCCTACACGAAGATGGGTCTGGACAACCCCGACACCCTCTATTGGCACGCCAATCTGCGTCCCGACGCGGACTACGTGGTCACCGGAACCCGCGGCACCACCCGCGACCTGAGCTTCCAGGTGCTCAACGGCAACTACTCGCCGACCGAGGTGCCCGGCGGGGAAACCGCCTTCGACGACCGCTCCATCGATATCGCGGCCGACGGCACCTATGAACTGACGCTGGGACCCGGCACCGGCGGCCGCAACCATATTCAGCTCGCCGCCGATTCGACCATGCTCGCGGTGCGCGAGGTCTACGGCGACTGGGCGAACGAGAAGGCCGGCACCGTCCGGATCCGCCGGGTCGACACCGCCGGCACGGCCCCGCCGGCGATCACCACCGATCTGATGGCCAAACGGTACGAAGTCGCCGGCAAGATGCTGGTCTCCCGGCTGAAAACCTTCCTGGCCTTCCCCGAGTGGTTCTATCTGAACCTGCCGGTCAACACCATGACCGAACCGCGGCGCACCCCCGGCGGGCTGTCCACGCAGTTCTCCTCGGTCGGGCACTACGACCTCACCGACGACCAGGTCATGATCCTGACCGTGCCGAAATCCGACGCCCCCTACCAGGGGTTCCAGCTCGGCAGTATGTGGTACCTGTCACTGGACTACATCAACCACCAGACCAGCCTCAACGCCGACCAGGCGACGGTGGACCCGGACGGCATGATCCGGCTGGTGATCAGCGAACGCGACCCCGGCCTGGCCAACTGGATCGAACGCACCGGCCACGACCGCGCCTACCTGCAGTTCCGCTGGCAGCGCCTGTCCCGGGAACTGAAACCCGAAGACGGGCCGACGGTGGAGCTGGTGTCCTTCGACGAACTGCCGGACCGGCTGCCCTACTACCAGGAAGCCCGGATCACCCCGCAGGACTGGAAGGCGCGTATCGCCGCCCGGCAGGCCGCGGTGGCGGAAAGGATGCTGGGCTGATGCTTTTGCGGGACAAAGTGGTGGTCGTCTCGGGAATCGGCCCCGGGCTCGGCCAGGCCATCGCGGTGCAGAGCGCGAAGGCCGGCGCGAAGGTGGTGCTCGCCTCGCGTACCGAGAAACGGCTGCGTAAGGTTGCCGCCGAAATCGAGGAACTGGGCGGTCGCGCACTGGTGGTGCCCACCGATATCACCGACGACGCCGCGGCGCAGGAACTCGTGCGCGCCACCGAAGAGGAATTCGGGCGGGTCGACGCACTGGTGAACAACGCCTTCGCCATGCCGCCCATGGCCGACCTCGCCGATGTGGCGATCGACGATCTGCGCGCCAGTTTCGAAACCAACGTCTTCGCCGCACTCCGCCTGACCCGCCTGTTCGCGCCGGCGCTCGCCGAACGCAACGGGTCGGTGGTGATGATCAACTCGGCTGTTCTGCGTCATTCCCGGCAACCCTACGGCCCGTACAAGATGGCCAAGACCACGCTGCTGGCGCTGGCGCAGAGCCTGGCCACCGAACTGGGACCCCGCGGTATCCGGGTGAATTCGGTGGCTCCGGGATGGATCTGGGCCGACACCCTCAAATGGTATTTCGACTACCTGGCCAAGGAGCGCGGGATCACGGCCGACGAGGTCTACACCGAAACCGCCGCCGATATCGATCTGCGCCGGCTGCCCGAACCCGACGAAATCGCCGATGCCGTCCTCTTCTTCGCCTCCGAGATGTCCCGGGCGATCACCGGGACCTGTCTGGACGTGAACTGCGGCGAATTCCACCACTGAGGAGAAACAGAAATGATCGGCAGGGAAGATGTCGGCACGATCGACGATCTGCACGCCTCCGCCACCAAGGTGATCGGCCTGGACGATTTCGGCGCCGACGACTACCGCACCGGACTGTCGGTGCTGCTGGAATCGTTCGAACGCGACGCCGAACTCACCCCGTTCGGCAACAAGGTCAACCGGGCGTTCCTGCGCGGCGCCCTCATCGCCCGGGCGCTGAGCGAAGCCGGCTGGAAACAGTATCCGCAGCATGCCGAGGTAGGAATCGAACGCCCGATTTTCGTCACCGGGCTACCGCGCTCGGGTACGACGGCCGTGCACCGCCTGCTCACCGCCGACCCCGGCCATCAGGGCCTGGAAATGTGGCTGACCGAGATGCCGCAGCCCCGCCCGCCGCGCGAGACCTGGGAGCAGAACCCGGTGTTCCAGCAGCTCCAGGCTGCCTACGAGAAACATCACGTGGAGCATCCGGAATTCATGGGCGTGCACCATATCTCGGCCGACCAGGTGGAGGAGTGCTGGCAGCTGCTGCGGCAGTCGGCGATGTCGATCTCCTACGAATGCCTGGCCTACCTGCCGCGCTACTCCGAATGGTTACGCGACCAGGACTGGACGCCCGCCTACGCACGCCACCGCCGCAATCTGCAGCTGATCGGGCTCAACGATCCGGATCGCCGGTGGGTGCTGAAGAACCCGAGCCACCTGTTCGCGCTCGACGCCCTGCTCGCCGTATACCCCGACGCACTGATCATCCAGATGCACCGGCAGCCACGCACCATCGTGGCGTCGGTGTGCAGCCTGAACGAGCAGGCCACGGACGGCTGGTCGGAGAAGTTCCGCGGTCCGGTGGTGGGGGAGGCGCAGCTCGAGCTGTGGTCCCGCGGCGCACGGACCTTCCTCGCCGATCGCGCGAAGTATCCCGCCGCGCAGTTCTGCGATGTGTACTACGAGGATTTCGTCACCGATCCGCTCGCCACCGTCGAGCGGGTCTACGACCACTTCGGGATCGAATTCACCGAAGCGGCACGTACGCAGATGGCCGGCCTGCACAGCGAATCCACTTCGGGCGCCGCACGTCCCGCGCACAAGTACTCGCTGGCCGATTTCGGTCTCACTGCCGACCAGGTCGACGAGGCATTCGCCCCGTACCTCGCCGAGCACTACCCGGGCGGAAACCGCAAATAAACCGGGCACCGGACAGTGAGACGCTGCGGCACTCACTGTCCGGGTGTGCCGGTTCGGCTCCGTGCACGAGCCGGCTGTGGCCGAAAAGTCGGTTATTGCTGTGCCACCAGATAACGGTCCCAGACTTGTGCTTTGCGGTAGGGGCCGTCGCCGTCGGCGTCGTACTGGGATTCGTCGAACCGAACCCAGTACACCAGTTCCCCGGGCCGGGCACTCGACAGGGTGACCGGCGCCGGCGGTTCGGGTGAATAGTCGACGGTCCCGAAGAACTCCGCACGCCACGGGCCCGCCCACTCGGAGTCGTGGATCACCTTGACGCGGGTCCCCGCCGGAAGGGCGCCAGCGGGTAGGTCGATTCCCTCGGTCATCGGTTCGGCTCCGTTCGATCCTTGAATTTGAAGTCCGCGACCTCACGGGTAGTCGGGTTGCGTACGTAGTGGATCTCGATATCGTGCACTGTCTGGCTCATCTTCACCCACCCGTCCTCGGCTCGCCACCGCGGGTCCTTCAACCGGACATTGGTCAGGACATCGCCGTATTCCGCATTTTCCTTGACCAAGTTCATCGCCTCGGCCTCCTCCCGGCTGCCGGGTGTCGTGCGGCCGGTGGAATCCTTGGGTTTGTTCTGCAGATCCTCGGGTGTTTTCCGATGGTCGGCAGGACGGGCGACCGCCAGGTGGGTTTCACCGTTGACCCGCACCTCGAAGGGCCGGTCGAGCTTGCTGAAAGTGTTGCTCGCATCGTTGATCCCGAGGCTCGCGTCGTCGAGTCTGCGAGCGGTATACGAGCTGATCGACCTGGCGATTCGCTCGAGCTGATCCCGGGCCAGGATGACAATACGTTTGGATTGCACAGCCCCGCACCTCCCGGGTACGCCTCCTCCCGATGGCGCGTACTTGTTTTCAGACTAATGCCTGAGAGCGTCACCGGTGGGGCGCCTGCCGCGAAGTTGTGGGCTGCCCTGTGCGCGGCCGAGCCTCAGGGCTGGCCGGGTTTCAGCACGATGAACAGCCCGTGGGCTTCGGCGCAAAGCAGGTCACCGTCGTGCAGGGTGGCCTTGATCCACACCTTGCGGCCCTCCTGGCGTTCACCCCAGGCACGTAGCTGCAGTTCCTTGTTCAGCGGTGTGATCGCCCGGTAGTCGACGGTGAGCGAGGCCGTCCGGGTGACCGACCCGGAATACAGCGAACCGGCCAGACCCATCAGATCGTCGAACCCCAGCGAGACGTACCCGCCGTGCGCCGCCGCGTTCCCGCCCAGATGGAAGGTGCGATAGGTGATCCGGGCCTCGACGCCGTCCGGTTTCGCGCGATCCACCCGGTAGGGCGGCAGGGTCACATTCCCCCGGGACGGCAGATCGAAACGGTTCCAGCCGGGCGCGTCCCATTCCTCGTGCACGTGGGCGCCGAGCCGGTCGTTGAGTTTCTCCAGGATCCCGGCCGCTTCCTGCACCAGATCGTCGGGCGGTACGGCCAGCCGCGCCCGGTCCATGAGCGTCCGGACCTGTTCGACGAAATCACCGTAGTGGGGTCCGCCGCGGCTGGTGTCCACCGACCGGATCTGATTCATCAGCTCCGACATCGGCCGGAATCCGCCTTCGTGATGCTCCGCGCTGGGGAGTGCGTTCCCGGCCTCGTCTTCGCTCATGAGAACACGTTATCGTTCGGGTCCGGGGCCGCGGCCGGGCGGGGCAGTCTCGCGCGCCCGCGCACCGGCCGTCCCCGCGCTGCTCGCGCCGCGTAGGCTGCCCGGCAACGGCTGTCCGGCAGTACCTTTTCGCCGGGCGGCCGGTGCCTGTTCGTGGGAGGATTTCCGGACGGGGTGATACGCACGCGGGGCGGTCGGCTCGGGCCGCCGGGAGGACGACAGATGCCGACGACGCCACTGACCCAGCAGAACTTCCAGACGGTCGTGGCCACCAACCATATTGTGCTGGTGGATTTCTGGGCGACCTGGTGTGGCTGGTGCACCCGGTTCGCGCCGGTCTACGAGGCCTCCTCCGAAACGCATCGCGATATCGTGCACGCCACGGTCGAGGCCGAGGCCGAACCCGCCCTGGCGGCGGCGGGGCAGGTCGACCGCTACCCGTGGATCATGGGGTTCCGCGAGGGCATGCTGGTGTATTCGAAGGCCGGATTCCTGCCCGCCGAGCAGCTCGAGGAACTGGTCCAGCAGATCCGGTGGATGGATATGGAGACCTTCCGGCGCGAACACGGACAGCCGTCCCGCGAGCCGGCGGTGCCCGCGGAACCCGCGGCCGGCCGGGCCGGGCCCGCCCCCGGGCCACAGTCCTACGGCTGGCCCGGTCTGCGGCCGGCGTGAACGGCGCATTCGAACCGGGCGCGGTATTCGCCGGCTACCGCATCGAACGGCTCCTCGGAACGGGCGGTATGGGCCAGGTCTATCTGGCCCGCGACCGCGACCTACCGCGTCCGGTCGCCCTGAAACTGCTGAACCCGATGGCCGGCGACGAGCGGGAGGTCCGGGCCCGGTTCCTGCGCGAGGCCGATACCGTGGCGCGGCTCGCCCACCCGAATATCGTCGCCGTCTACGCCCGCGGGGAAGAACAGAACCGCCTCTGGATGGCGATGCAGTACATCGAGGGCACCGATGTCGCGGCGGTTCTGCGCGACGGGCCCGTCCGGCCCGACCACGCGGTACGGATCACCGAGGAAACCGCGCGCGCCCTCGACCACGCCCATACCGCCGGGGTCCTGCACCGCGATGTGAAACCCGCGAATATCCTGCTGGCCTGGGGCGAGCACCAGCGGGTGTACCTCTCCGATTTCGGTATCGCCAAGGCGCTCGACCGTTCCGACGGGCTCACCCGCACCGGCGAGCTGTACGCGAGTTTCCACTACGCCGCGCCCGAATACTTCGAGATGCGGCCCGATATCGACCGCCGCGCCGATGTGTACTCGCTGGGCTGCACGCTGTACTACCTGCTGACCGGCCGGTTACCGTACCCGGCGACGACCACCGGGGCACTGATCAACGCCCATCTCAATGCGCCGGTGCCGCGGCCGTCGGAGGCCGATCCGCGGGTGCCGCGCGGATTCGACGGTGTGATCGCCAAGGCCATGGCGAAGAACCCCTACGAGCGTTTCGCGAGCTGCGGTGAACTGGCGCTGTCCGCCCGCCGGGCGCTGACCGAGCCCGCGGTTACCATGCCGGCGACCCTGCCCGTACCGCCGGTCGCGCAGTCCGCGCCGCCTCCGCCGGCCCGGTCGCCGCGCCGCCGCAGGCGGATATCGGCAGCGCTCGCCGCCGCGGTCGCGCTGGCGGTATTCGGAACGGCCGCCTGGCTCACCGGGATATGGCGCACCGGGACCGCCGGCTCGGACGGTCCACCGGTACCGCCCGCGAATCCGAAAGCCGCCGCCGAACAGGCCGCCTGCGCGTACACGACCTTGGTCGGCACGTACGACTACGCGGACCCGGCGGGCTGGGAACGGCAAGTGCAGGCCGGCGCCACCGGGCAGTGGAAGGGCCAGGCCGAAACCGTCCTGCCGATGGCCCGGGTCCTCATCTCCGCCGATCCCGAGCGGTCCCGGGTCGAGGAGGCCACCTGCACGGCGACGATGAGCGCCGGCGATACCCGCGCCGAGGTCCAGGTGCAGCTCACCACCCTCAATGCCGAACCCGGCGCCGCCGAGACACCACGGGAACTGTCGGTGTCCACCGTGATGGAACTCGTCGACGGCCGGTGGCTGTGCAGCGTGTTCAATGCGCCGTTCATGCCGGGATGATGTGTTGTGAGGGTTTGCACACCGCTGGAACGGGGCATCGTCGATAGCGTCCGGTTCGCTACGCATAAGCTGGCCGGGCTGCACGATGGAGGTAAGTCTTGACGGTCGAGGTACTGGCCGACCCGGAATCGGGCGGGTCGTGGCAGGGCGGGCAACAGCCGGTCCGGCCGGCTCCACCGGTATCGATGATCGAGCGGATGACATCGATCCTGGACGCGTTCGCGCCCGCCACACCGGTGCTCACCCTGCAGGACCTGGTGGAGCGCACCGGCCTGCCCCGGTCCACGGTGCACCGCATCCTGGACCAGATGATCCGGTTGCGCTGGCTCGCGCATTCGCCCGGCGGCTACCGCCTGGGCCTGCGGACACTGGAACTGGGTGGCCTGGCCGCCGGCCACAACGAACTTCGCGCAGTGATCGGCCCGCTACTGCACGAACTGTGCCAGCGGACCGCTTCGGTGGGACATCTCGGTGTCCTGGACGGCCGCGACGTGGTGTACCTGGACAAAACCGGTGGCCGCAACAGCGCCACGGTCCCCACCCGGGTCGGCGGCCGGCTACCGGCGCACAGCACCGCCCTCGGTAAGGCGCTGCTGGCCGGCCTGGATCCCGGTGTCGTGGAAACATCGCTGCGCGAACAGCTTCCCCGGCTCACCGCACGCACGATCGGTGACCGGCTGGAACTGCACCGCGAACTGGCCCGGATCCGCAGCCGCCAGGGGGTCGCGGTGGACAACGAGGAAGCGGTCACCGGAATCGGCTGCGTAGCGGTACCCGTCCGGCGCCGGGGAGTGGCGGTGGCCGCGCTGTCACTGGCGACCCGGATCGGCGCCGGACGCCCCGTCGTCGACACCGGCCGCCAAGCGCAGCAACTCTCCGCGCTGGCCGCCGAGGCCGGACGGCTACTGTCCCGCGACTGAGCCCGGGGGTGCCGTGACGTGCACGGCGCAGCCCGATACCCATGTGGCTGGAAGCTCGCAGCCGCGAAACGAGACGCCGATGCGAGAGGGCACGAGCCTGAGCACCCCCGGGGAGACGCGGTTCGCCCGGAGGACGGGCAGGGCCGGCGCCGGGAGTCGTTCCAGGCGCCGCCGCCAGACCGTTTTCGGAGCGTCGTCTAGATCGACTCCTGCCCAGGCCGTCATACACTTTCCGGGGAACTGCGCGCACCTGTGCGGAAGTGTTGCCCGCGGCCGAGACGCGCGAGTCGCGTGGTGCGCCAGCCGTGCCACGGGGAGTGGTGTGGACTGGATGTCAGGCCGAGCGGAGGGACGCGGCGAGCGCACGGCCTGCGGCGCGTCCGGAGAAGATGCAGCCGCCGAGGAACGTCCCTTCCAGGGCGTTGTAGCCGTGCAGACCACCGCCGCCGAATCCGGCCACCTCGCCCGCGGCGTACAGCCCGGGGAAGGGGGTGCCGTCGGAACGCATCACCCGGGAGTCCAGATCGGTTTGCAGGCCGCCCAGCGTTTTGCGGGTGAGGACGTTGAGCCGGACCGCGATGAGCGGCCCCGCCGCCGGATCGAGGATCCGGTGCGGTTTCGCGACGCGGGCCGTCTTGTCGCCGAAGTAGGTGCGCGCGTTGTGGATCGCGCTCACCTGGGCGTCCTTGGTGAACTTGTTGGTGATCTCCCGGTCGCGTGCGACGATCTGGCGTTCCATATCCGCAAAGTCGAGCTGCGGGCCGCGGGCGATCGCGTTCATACCGTCCACCAGTTCGCGGAGGGTATCGGCGACCACGAAATCGGCGCCGTGCTCCTTGAACGCCTCCACCGGGGCGGGCGCGCCCTTGGTGAACCTGCTGCGTACCGTGGTGAGCCGGTCCTTGCTGGTGATATCGGGGTTCTGCTCCGACCCCGAGAGCGCGAACTCCTTCTCGATGATCGCCTGGGTCAGCACGAACCACGAATAGTCGTGCCCGGTCGACAGAATGGCCTTCATCGTGGTGTTGGTATCGAAACCGGGGAAACACGGCGCGGGCAGTCGTTTACCGTTCGCGTCGAACCACAGCGACGACGGGCCGGGAATGATACGGATCGCATGGTCGGGCCAGATCGGGTCCCAGTTGTTGATGCCCTCGGTGTAGTGCCACATGCGGTCCCGGTTCACCAGCGCGGCGCCCGCGGATTCGGCGATACCGAGCATCCGGCCGTCCACATGTGCCGGCACCCCGGAGATCATGGTGCGCGGAGCGGGGCCCAGCCGGTCGACCGGCCAGTTGCGCCGGATGAGGTCGTGATTGTGACCGATACCGCCGGTGGTGACCACGACCGCGCCGGCCCGGAATTCGAAATCGTCCACCACGGTGCGCGACGTGGCGACCCCGCGGGCCAGCTCGGTGGGTTCCAGCACACTGCCGCGGACCCCGGTGACCGCACCGTCGTCGACCAGCAGGTCGTCGACCCGATGCCGGAACGCGAACCGCACCAGGCCGTTGCGTTCCGCTTCCAGGACCGGGTTCAGAAAGATCTCCAGGACCCCGGGCCCCGAGCCCCAGGAGATATGGAACCGCGGCACCGAATTGCCGTGGCCGTCGGCGAGGGCTCCACCGCGTTCGGCCCAGCCGACCAGCGGCGTGACCCGCAGCCCGAGGTCGTAGAGGTAGTCGCGTTTCTCGGTGGCCGCGAACTGCACGTAGGCCTGCGCCCACTGCCGGGCCCAGTGATCCTCGTCGTCCCGGTCGAATCCGGCCGAACCCAGCCAGTCCTGCAGGGCCAGTTCATAGGAATCGTGGATGCCGAGCCGCCGCTGTTCCGGGCTGTCGACGAAGAACAGCCCGCCGAGCGACCAGAAGGCCTGCCCGCCCAGATTGTTGCGGTTCTCCTGGTCGACGACGAGAACGCGATGCCCGGCCCTTGTCAGTTCGTAGGTGGCGACGAGACCGGCCAATCCGGCGCCGACGACGATTACGGGATATTCGCCGGATACCCGGTCACCGGGAGAGGTTTCGGACACGGTTCACCCTTCGCTCACGGTAGTTACCGGCGGGAAACTTATCAGACCCGCGGGATCGCCGACGGGGGTTCAGCCGGGTCGCCGGGCCGCGAATTCCCCGGCCAGTTCGGTGAACACCGCGCGGTTCAGGACGAAGGCCTGTTTCCCCTCGTCCAGGATGCGGCGCTGTTCGAGTTCGTCGGCGCCGATACGGTCGAGCAGGGCGCGGTATTCCCGTTTGAACGCCGCCGGATTACCGATGCCGTCGAAAACGTAGAAGCGCACGCCATCCCCGCGATGCGGCAGATTCCAGAGCTTCTCGGCATGTCCGCGGATCACCTGCCCGCCGGACAGATCGCCCAGATACCGCGTGTAGTGGTGCGCGATATAGCCGCCCGGCCAGGTGCGGGCGCATTCCTCGATCCGCGCGGCGTAGGCGGCGGTGGCGGGGAGTGGGTCCAGCTGGTCGCGCCAGCCGGGCCCGGCCAGATGCGCCAGGTCGCGTTCCAGCTCCGCTGTACGCGCGAGTTCCGGTTTGATGAACGGGCCCGCCACCGGGTCGTCGGCGAGGGCGGCGGTGTGCTCCTCCAGCGCCCGGTAGATGAACCAGAGCTGCGCGGTGTAGCGGCGGTAGGACTCGATGCCGAGTACGCCGGCGAGCATCTCGGTGATGAAGGTGGAATTCTCCGCTTCCTCGTGTTCGCGTGCGGTGGCCTCCCGGATCCGCGTGGAGAAGGGGGCGGCCGGGTCGGCGGTTTCGGTGGTCTCCGGCATACAACAAACCCTTCCTGCGAACACGGCGGCCGATCGCCGCACCATTACGCGGCCGCGGGCGGCGTGGCATGTCACCACGCCGCCGACAGCCGGCAACCCGACGATACCGGGCGCACATCACCTGTGGGGATGTCCGTCAGCTGGCGTCGGAACGCCGGGACGCCGGTAGCGGCTCGGTCGGCACCGGGCCGGATTCGCCCGCACCCACACCCACCGGCTCGGCCGTGGCGCCGACGCCGACCGGCTCGGGCCGGGTGAACGGTATCGCCGCGGTGGGCAGCATATCCTCGGCCATACCCAGTGCTGCGGTGGGCAGGGACAGCAGATCCGCGGGCAGTACCGGCATCTCACGCATCTCCGGTGACGCTGCCGTGCCCGGGGTATCGGACAGGTCCCGCGGCTGCGCCGATACGGCCGAACTCAACGGTGCGGGATCCAGGTCGCGGGTCCACACGTGGTGGTCCACACCGGATACCGTGGCCCGCCCGCGCGGGGACGGTACCGGCGCCTGTGGTGCGGTGGGCCGCGGGGTGGTGGGCCGGGTGGGTCGCGGGGCCTGCGCTGCGACCGGGACGGGTGCCTGCGGCAGTTGCCCGGCGACAGGGAACCCCACCGGCATATCCGGTGAAGCCATCACCGCGGCGGGCGCGGCGCCCAGCACCGGGCCGTGCGTGCGGCCCAGCGGCGTGGCCCGCCGCTTGCCCAGGTTCACCGAGTACAGGCGTTTGGCCAGGTTCACCGACGGCAGCCGCTTGCGGGTGACCACGACCACCGGGCGCCGCAGGGCACCGAACTTGCGCAGGATCGGCGGGCGGCGCACGGTCCGGTCGAACCATTCACCGAGGGTCACCCCACCGGCCAGCGCGCAGCCGATACCGAACGCGGCCAGCAGCTGGTCCGCGCCGCGGGTGATCTCGTCGTTGAGCATGCCGTACAGACCGCGGTAGATGCTCAGGCCCGGCAGCAGCGGGGTGATCCCGGCCAGCGCCACGACCAGCGGCGGCGTCAGTGCCCGCCGGGCGAGCAGACCACCGGCCATACCGATCACCACGGCCGCCGCCCCTGCGGCGAGCACCGGCCCGAAGCCGGCCGCCATCACCAGCAGGTAGCAGATGGTGCCCATGGCGCCGCCGCCGGCGGCCGCGGCCAATGCCCGTTTCTCCGCGTAGCAGGCGAGGCAGAACGCCAGCGCGGCGGTGGCTCCCGCCAAGACCTGAACGGGCAGGTTGGTCAGCCCGTGGCCGGGGCCGAGATCCAAGGGCACCGTCGCGTCGAACATCTCGCCGATCCGCAGGGTGAGCGCGATACCGGCGATGATGCCGCCGGTCATCATCAGCAGTTCGAGCATCCGCGCGCCCGCGGTGATCGGCGCCCCGGTGATCGCGTCCTGTACCGAGCCCACCAGGCTGAGCCCACTGAGCAGTACCGTGATCCCGGCCGCGATGATCAGCGTCGGACTCACCGAGATACCCAGCGGTTCGGCGACGGCGGCAAGTACCACGGCCGGTGTGGCCGCGATGGCGCCGCCCACCAGATGCTGGAAGAAGAACGGCAGCCCGTACCGGTTGAGTGCGCGGTTGGTGCGGTCGATCAAGGCGGTGGTGATGAAGCTCAGTGCGACGATGAGGATCCCGCCGCCGAGCAGCAGTGAGATCGCCGCGGCCATCAGCGACCAGCCGAAGGTTGCCGTCCACCGCTTGTAGGGGTGCGGTGCCGAGGTGATGGCGTCGAGGGCGGCGCGCGCCTCGTGCGGCGGCACGATTTCGCGACGGATCCGGCGGGTGAGCCGGTCCACCGCGGCCAACCGGGTGAAGTCCAGCGAGCGGTACTGCACCACCCGCATGGAACTGACCGGCGGCAGCCGCCGGCCGCGATGTACCGAGATACGGATGGCGTTGTAGGTGACCTCGACATCGCACTCCGACAGACCGTAGGTGGCGACGATGAAGCGCACCGTGGTCTCGGTATCGGTGACGGCGGAGCCGGAGGCCAGCACCACTTCGCCCATCCGGATCGCCAGATCCATCACCTCGGCCACCGTGGCGTCGTCGGTGAGGTCGATCGGCTGCAGCGGGGCGGGTGCGGAGACGATCGTATCGGCGGTGGCGGGGCGGTCGGCGACCAGTTTCTTGATGGCACCGGTGATCACAGGCAAACGCAGGGGAGTACGCCGATGTTCGGCATAACCCGACGGGTCCGGAGAGATCTGTGGTGGGGAGGTCGCTCCTTCCAGGAATCCTTGCGCAGCCATAGCCGCGAAGGTAGTGGCCGAAGGGGGCTCTTATCCACCGGAAAATAGGTCGGATGAATGTGATCTTCGTTACGCACCGGTTTATTCGAGGTTAGAAATGGAAATAGGGGCGCGTTTGCCCAGCTGAGCGAGTTCTCCTCTGTGCGTCGGCCGCCACCGCGATCGCGTTACGCACGCCGCGCCGATACACCCGGCACATAGCTCCGGTCGCGGTGCGGACTTCGGCCGGCCTCGCCCGGCGCTGCCGGCATACCCGCTCACATCGCAACCATGTACGCCGCCGACACCGCGACCGTGCGCGGTTTGTCGCCGGGCTTCGCCCCGCCACGGCCATTAGGGTCGAAGGTATGAGCACCGGCAGCACTGCGACAGCACAACAGTTACGGCAGGCACTGGACGGGCCGTGGAGCGAAGTGCGGGAGGAAGCCCGGACCCAGCTCGCGGACGGGCGGTTCGCCGGTGATCCCGACCTGGATCTCCCTGCCGCCCGCGCCCGGGTACTGGACCAGATGCGCGAGATCGCGAAACTCGGCCTCGCCGATCGCGGGTTCCGGCGCGAGCACGGGGGCACCGGTGAGCCCGGCGCCGCCGTGGTCGGATTGGAAATGCTCGCCTATGCCGACCTCTCGCTCTGGGTGAAGTCCGGTGTGCAGTGGGGTCTGTTCGGCGGCGCCGTGGAGAACCTGGGCACCGAACGGCATACCGAACACATCCGGCAACTGATCACGCTGGACCTGCTCGGCTGTTTCGCCATGACCGAATCCGGGCACGGCAGCGATGTCGCGAATCTGGAAACCACCGCCACCTACGATCCGGCCACCGAAGAGTTCGTGATCCACACCCCGACCCCTTCGGCGCGCAAGGACTACATCGGCGGCGCCGCCGAACACGCCCGCATGGCAGCCGTGTTCGCGCAGTTGCGGACACCGGCGGGCGACCACGGGGTGCACTGCCTGCTGGTCCCGATCCGGGACGAACAGGGCAACGATCTGCCCGGCGTCACCACCTCCGACTGCGGCCGCAAAGGCGGCCTTCCGGGCGTCGACAACGGCCGCATCGTTTTCGACCACGTGCGGATACCGCGGGAGAACCTGCTCAACCGCTACGGCGAGGTCGCCCCGGACGGCACCTACAGCTCCGATATCGACAACCCCAGCCGGCGTTTCTTCACCACCCTCGGCACTCTGGTGCGCGGCCGGGTGAGTGTCGGCGGCGCCGCGGCCGCCGGGGCGCGGGTGGCCTTGAGTATCGCGCTGCGCTACGCACTGAAGCGCCGCCAGTTCGGTAACCCCGACGACGGCGGCGAAACGCTGCTGCTGGACTACCGGATGCATCAGCGCCGGCTGCTACCTCTGCTCGCCCGCTCCTACGCGCTGGCCTTCGCGCAGAACGATCTGGTCCGCCGGATGCATCTGGTGCAGACCGGCCAGGATATCGACCCGCATTCGCAGCGCGCCCTCGAGAAACGGGCCGCGGGGCTGAAGGTGGCACAGACCCGGCACGCGACCCGCGCCATCCAGGAATGCCGGGAGGCCTGCGGCGGTGCCGGCTATCTCACCGAGAACCGCCTGGTCACGCTGAAGGCCGATACCGATGTGTTCACGACCTTCGAGGGTGACAATGTGGTGCTCACCCAGCTGGTCGCCAAGGAGATCCTCACCGCCTACGCCGACGAGGTGCGCGATCTGGACGCCCTCGGCTGGGTCCGCTTCGCCGCGACCATGGCCGGTGATGTGGTGCGCAAACGCTCCGGTGTGCGCCAGCTGATCCAGACCCTGCGCGACCGCAGCGGCGAAACCGTCGACGAGGGCGACCTCGGCAAACGCGCCACCCAGTTGCAGCTGTTCGCCGACCGCGAGGACTACCTCACCCGCACCGCCGCCCACCGGCTACGCGCCCGGGCCGAGGAGACCGGTCCCTTCGAGGCGTTCAACAACGCGCAGGACCATATCCTGGCCGCCGGATCCGCCCATATCGATCGGCTGGTCCTCGAGGCGTTCATCGAGGGGATCGCCGATATCGAGGACGAGGAAGCTCGCGCGCTCGCCGAAACCGTCTGCGATCTGTACGTGTACACCGTGCTCGAGGAGAACTCGGCCTGGTTCATCATGCACCGTTTCATCTCGGTGGAACGGGCGAAGGCCGTACGGCGCGGGGTGAACGAACTGGTCGACCGGCTCCGCCCGGACGCCCTCACACTGGTGGAAGCACTCGGCGTGCCGGAATCGATGCTGGATGCCGCCATGCTGGACGACGCCAGCGTCTACGACCGGCAGTAGCGGGGCGGCCCGGCCCAGGCGGGACGGCCGGGTTCAGGTGGTCATGGGCGGTGGCGGTCGGGGTCTGTGCCCGGATTGCGGGTCAGAGCGGGCGCGGCCCGAAAGTGCGGCCGATCCAGACCGAGACCCAATAGAGGGCGATGGTCAGCGAAATCGCCGCGGCGGCCCCGCCGATGATATCGGTGGCGTGGTGGTAGTCGAGCGCGATCATGCCGGCCGCGCCCGCACACCAGGCGGCCGTGGCGAACGCGATGATCACCGCCCGGGCCCGCGCCGAGCGCAGCAGCAGGACCAATGCCGTGATCACCGATACGAGATGTACGGTATGGCCGCTCGGATACGCGAGATAGTCGTGCAGCGGCCGCCCCCACCACGGTTTCAGCGCCCAGGTGTTGACGGCCACCGCGAGCTCCGGCGCCAGGACCACGGTCGCCGTCTCCCACCACCGGCGTTGCCAGGCGAACCACACGGCGCCGCCGCAGAGCAATGCGAGTACGACTCCGGTGTTGGTCGCCAGCGCGAGGACCTCGGCCACCCAGGGCCGCGGATCCAGCCGGGGGTCCACGCGTGCCCCGACAGCCAGATCGAAGGTGGTGGCCCCGCCACCCGGCGGGAACGACCACGGTAACGCCGCTGCCACCGCTGCCGCGGTCGCCGCGATCACTCCCGTGGTTGCGGGACCGGCGGTCTGCGGGACCGGGACGGCACCCGGATATGGGTGCGCCGGTCGTTGCCCGTGGGCGGGGGAGAGATGTGCCGGTGGATCCGGGCGGTTCTCGGCCGGGCGGTGATCGTCTCCGGTAGGCCGGTCCGCGGGACACGGGTTCGGCGCGCCGGGTGCGGTGCTCACGAGCCGACCCTATCCACCGCAGGCGGCCACGAGGTAATCCGTCGTGCTGCGACGGTTCGGCGGAAGCGATGCCGGGTCGCCGGGCCCGGGCCTTATCGCGCGGATCTATCCGATGCGCACTCGACTGTGGCGCGCATAGTGCGAACGTGCGCCGATCGGGACTGCCCGGACGGCGCCGGTGCGCCCGCGCGAACTACACAACGCGCGCCCGATACCCGTGCGCCGTCGGCTCGGCCGGCGGAACCTGCTCAGCCGGGGCCGTAGGTGATGAAGGCCGTGATCACGAACCACACGAACCAGGCAACGGCGACGAAGATGCCGAGCGCGTATACCGCGCGCATGACCGCCCGCCCGAAATCGATATCACCGGCTTCCCGGGGGTACAGCTGCCACGGGCTGAACCAGGGCGCGCGGAACCGCCGCCCGCCGGCCATGCGTTCGAGTTCGGCGAGATCCTCGGCGTACTGTTCGGCCTCCGCCTGGGCCGGACTGCCGTGCCACAGCGTGACATCGACCGGGCCCAGGAAACCCTCTTCGATCAGTAGCTGGGGAGCCGGCAGGTACGCCAGGATGCCCAGGCCGCGGAAGGCGGTCGCCACATCGTTGGCAGTCCAGCGGTGTGATTCCCGCTGGGCGAGGACGCCGAAGTAGTGCCGGAGCTGTTCGGCGTCGTCGCCGACGATCACATCGAAACTCGGGTCGTGCACCTTCTGGTCGATCTGCACCGGGACCCGCTGGAACGGCACGATCAGGGCGACACCGTGGACCATGCGCTGCCCCAGCCCGCGGGCGGCCAGCCAGCTCTGCAGTGCGAAGGTGTGTTCGCGGGACCGCTCCAGCAGCGACCGGTCGTCGGCGGCCTCCAGCTGGGCCCGCACGCCGTTGAGTGTCGACCTGCCGGTGAGCGGAACATGCAACGTACCGCCGTGATCACTGCGCAGACCGGCCACGTCGATGACGACGCAGCTCGTCGGCGTCCACACCACGGCGTCGAAATGGTAGGTGGCGCCGTCGTACAGGAGGTCGCAGTTGACCGTGGCGACTCCGTGCGGACTGTCGGCCGTGCCCCAGCCGCTGAGCCAATCGATCAGGGACCGCTCGGCAAAACTGTCGGTGCTGTCCTGAACCTGCACGAGCATGGTGACCGCCCTTCGCGTCCGAACCGAGACTCCTGCGGCGCCGAGCGCGGCGCACCTCTCGAAACTACCGGTCCGGCTCCTCCGCCGGAAGTTTCCCGGCCCGAACCGCGGCGGCGAGTTCGGCGTGATCGGCTTCCGTACGGTCGGCGTAGCGGACCGCGAAATCGGCCACGGCGCCGTCGAAGTCGGCTTCTTCGCCGAGATAGCCGCTGATCAACCGGGGGTCGAGGGAGCGGGCGTGAGCGCGGGCCAGCAGGGCGCCGGCCAGCCGCCCGTAATCGTCGAGATCGTGCGGTTCGAGTTCTTCCGGCGCTATCCCGCCCTTGAGATTGCGGAACTGGCGGACGATGAACGGCAGTTCCCGGCTGCCGCCGCCGGGCTGCGGAATCGCCATGGTGGTCCAGCCGAGAAGGATATCGGTTTCGGTCTGAACCAGCCTGGCGCCCTGGACGATTCGCTTCCCCTCGTGTTTCGGTGCCGGGATCCCGAGTACCGGTGCCAAGGCCGAGGGGGCGGCCTGTTTGAGTTGCAATACCAGTACTTCACCCGAATTCCCGTGCAGCAGAGCAACATAGCTGTGCATGCCGACGCTGCCGGTGCCGACGATCCGGAACGCGATATCGGCGACCGCGAACCGCCCGAGCAATCCCTGCCGCGATTCGCGCAGACTCGACCCGTAACGTTCCAGCGCATCGATGGCCGCGTCCTCCACCTCCTGTGTCACGGTGGTGAGGATCGGCGGATCACTGACGAAACGGTGGCTTTCCACACCCGTTTCGTGATCGTCGATATGTGTCCACTTGCGGACGACCTTCTCGCTGGTGTTCTTACGCGCCTTTTTGGCGGCCTTCTTGAAATTGTCGAGCAGATCGTCGGCTTCGACGCGGTCCAGAATCGATTCGTCGGCCAGAGCCGACCACGAGGTCAGGAACGGCCGTTGCGCCAATGCCGCGGCGGTGCGCCGGTAACTGCGCGCGGCATCGGCTGCGGCGGTACGGCATTCGTCCTCGTCCGCGCCGCCGACCCGCCCGGCGAGGACCAGGCTGGCCGCCAGTCGTTCCAGGTCCCATTCCCAGGGCCCGGGCACGGTTTCGTCGAAATCGTTGATATCCATGACGATTTCGCCCCGCGAGGTGCCGTACAGGCCGAAATTGCCCGCATGTGCGTCACCACAGAGCTGGGCGTGGAACCCGGTATCCGGGCTGCCCGCCAGATCGAGGGCCATCAAACCGGCCGCGCCCCGGTAGAACGCGAACGGCGACGCCAGCATCCGGCCGATCCGCAACGGAACCAGATGTTCGAGCCTGCCCTTGTTGGTGGCTTCCACGAATTCGACGATCGACGGCCGCCCCTCGGTACGGATCGCGCGATCGCGTGCGGTGGGCGACACCCGGTCGCGCATCGCACGACCGCGGGCCAGCATGTCCTCGGCGGGTATATACGAGCGCAAGGGGATACGACTGTTCGACACCGGGTAACCGTACCCACGGCGACCGCGGTCCGCGCCGGCATCACAACGAGGTTTCGGTATGCCGTACCCGTCCTTGCACCGGCCGGCACCGAATTCGGTCCCAGGCGGCGACCGATACGGGCTTCCCGGTGGGGAGCCGGGTCCGTATCTCGCCCATGACGCCCGGTCGGGTCGTCGTCGCTGCCGGTCACGGCGAGCCTCGGCGGCGGTGCGTACAGACCCGCCGGGCCCGGCCGCGGCTCGGTGGCCACAGTCCGCGGGAGCACCTGCCGGCCGGCAGGTGCGGCGCAGCACCCGGGGTGAGAACCCGGATGTGGCCGGGGAGTCGCACCCGGCATGCGTTCGCGCTCGGCGGTGAGGCCGAATAGACGGAACGAAGCGGAGCACCGGCCGACATGATCTTTCTCTCACTCATACCGGCGGTGCCGGGTGTTCGATGCTCGTTACTTCTCCGCGGACCGTGCGGGGGGTCGTGCTGGCATCGGCGGGGGTCGTGCGGTAAGCACTGCCATGTGACGAGTGATTCGGGAACCGGCGGATCCGAGACCGCGGCCGCGGACCGGCGATCCGGTGGAGCCCTCGGGGCGGTGCTGTCGGATCGGCTGCTCACCGTCCCCAATGTGCTCAGCCTGCTGCGGTTGATCGGCGTTCCGCTGTTCCTCTGGTTGCTGCTGGTGGAGCGGGCCGACGGCTGGGCGTTCACCCTGCTGATCCTCAGCGGCCTGACCGATTTCCTGGACGGCAAACTGGCCCGGCTGCTCGACCAGTCGTCGCGGCTGGGTGCCCTGCTGGATCCGTTCGTCGACCGGCTCTACCTGGTGACCACGCTCGCCGCATTCGTTGCCCGCGGCCTCCTCCCCTGGTGGGTGGCAGCGCTGCTGATCGGCCGCGATCTGGTGCTCACGCTCACCCTCCCGGTGTACCGCCGCCGCGGCCTCGACCCGCCCGAGGTCATCTATCTGGGTAAGGCCGCCACGTTCGCGTTGATGTCGGCATTGCCCTGGATACTGGCCGGAGAGCTGGACTGGGCGGGCGACGGTTTCGGCAGGGCCTTCGGTGGGGCACTGCTCATCTGGGGTACCGCGGTCTACGTGTGGACCGGCCTGTTGTACCTCGGCCGCGCGATCGCCGTCGCACGTACCGTGCCCCGCCCCGGTGGCACACCCGGGCGGGATACCGGCGCGGCGGACCCCGGCGGGCTCGCATAGAGTTGCTGCATCGTGCACGACGACACGAGGAAAGGACACCACGTGAATCCGGCTCCGGAGGACCTGCGCTACACCGCCGAACACGAATGGGTGCGTCGGATCGAGCCCACCCGGGTCCGGGTGGGAATCACCGATTACGCGCAGTCGCAACTCGGTGACGTCGTGTTCGTTCAGTTGCCCGAAACCGGTGCCGCCGTTGCCGCCGGGGACGGTATCGGCGAGGTCGAATCGACCAAGAGCGTTTCCGACATCTACGCTCCCCTGAGCGCGAAAGTCGTTGCGGTGAACCAGGAACTGGAGGCGAAGCCGGAAACGCTGAACACCGATCCCTACGGTGGCGGGTGGTTGTTCGAACTCGAGGTGGACAGTGCCTCGGCACTGGACTCGAGTCTCGGTGAACTACTCGATGCCGCAGGTTATCAAGGAGTTATCGGGGGCTGATCCAGCCTTCCCGGTTCTACCTGCACGGGCACGGCCCGGCAGGGTACGGTCAATGCCAACGGATGTGCCGCCCGGAGTCGGGGCCGCCGAGCCACGTCGCACCGCGGCATCTGCCTGCATGGTTTATGAGGTTCGAGGAGGAGAGAAACGGTGAGCGAGAACAAAGACCCGGGTTACGGGGAGACCGCGGCCGAGACGACGTCGGTCTTCCGCGCGGATTTCCTGAACGAGGTCGACGCATCGCGCTCCGGCGAGCCGACCGGCGAACAGCCGGTGCAGGGTGTCGAAGGTCTTCCGGTCGGAGCGGCGCTGCTGGTGGTCAAACGCGGCCCGAACGCGGGTTCGCGGTTCCTGCTGGATCAGCCGACCACCTCGGCCGGCCGTCATCCCGACAGCGATATCTTCCTCGACGATGTCACCGTCAGCCGCCGTCACGCCGAGTTCCGGCAGGACGAGGATTCCTTCCAGGTCGTGGATGTGGGCAGCCTGAACGGCACCTACGTCAACCGGGAGCCCGTGGACTCCTCGGAACTGCAGAACGGTGACGAGGTACAGATCGGCAAGTTCCGGCTGGTGTTCCTCACCGGTCCGCGGACGCAGGAGGCCGGTTCGGCCGCCGGGGCCGGTAGTTTGTGAACAAGTGATGATCGGTGCGCCGATCCGGGTGATCGGCGCTTCGGCATGAAAGACTCGAAGTCATGACAGGCGCGGCGCAACAGTGGGCGCACGGAGGGATGTCGATCGGCTCCGTGCTCGATCTGCTGCGGCCGGATTTTCCGGATATCACCATCTCCAAGATCCGTTTCCTGGAAGCGGAGGGGTTGATCCGCCCGGAACGCACCCCCTCGGGTTACCGCCGATTCTCGGTGGCCGATTGCGAGCGGCTCCGGTTCGTACTGACCGCGCAGCGTGACCAGTACCTGCCGCTGAAGGTGATCAAGGAACAACTCGAGGCAATCGACAGCGGAGCGGCGACGCTCGGGGTGCGCGAGGCCCGGGCACGGGCGCGCACCGCCCGTCCGGATGCGGGGCAGGATATGGCGGACGACGGCGCGACGACACCGCGGCCGCCGCGCCGGTTGGCGGTCCAGCCCGGCCGGATCACCGTCGACGAGCTCGAGTTCGATCACGAGATCCGGGTGACCCGCGAGGATCTGCTCGAACAGGCCGGTATCGACGAGAAATTCCTCACCGATCTGATCCGGGCAAATCTGATCACCCCGGGCCCCGCCGGTTTCTTCGACGCCGACGCGGTGACCTTGGCCACTACGGCCAAGGCGATGGCCGAATTCGGTTTGGAGGCCCGGCATCTGCGTGCGTTCAAACTCGCCGCGGACCGGGAGGCGGCGCTGGTCGCGCAGATCGCCGCACCGATCGCGAAAAGCCGCGATGCGGGCGCCCGCGCCCGCGCCGAGGAGACCGTGCGGGAACTCGCCGCACTGTCGCTCACCTTGCACGCGAGCCTCGTGAAAGCCTCGGTGCGCAACTCACTGGGCGGCTGAGTCGCCCGCGCCGCATACCGCCGCCACCGGCGGTATCGGCCTGACCTGCGGCGAGATCACCCGGCGCCGACGCCGGTGGCAACACACCGATTCCGGTGTCCGTGTGCCATCGCGGCAGCGCCCGGAATTCGCCTAGACTCGTGGTACGGCGAGCCCTGCATCGGCGAGGGCGGGCGGCCGGGGAGTATGGGAGGCAGTGCGATGAGCGAAATGCGCGTGATCGGCATCCGGGTCGAGCAGCCACAGAACCAGCCCGTCCTGCTGCTGCGGGAGGCCAGTGGTGAGCGGTATCTGCCCATCTGGATAGGGCAGGCGGAGGCCACGGCGATCGTGCTCGAGCAGGAGGGGGTCACCCCGGTCCGGCCGCTCACCCACGATCTGATCAAGGTTTTGATCGCCGATCTCGGGCATACCCTCGAAGAGGTTCATATCGTGGATCTCAAGGAGGGCACCTTCTATGCGGATCTGGTGTTCGAGAACGAGGTGCGGATATCGGCGCGCCCCTCCGATTCGGTGGCCATCGCATTGCGCGTGGGCTGCCCGATCTATGCGGCGGAATCCGTGCTCGAGGAAGCCGGTCTGGTGATGCCCGACGAACGCGAGGACGAAGTCGAAAAGTTCAAGGAGTTCCTCGAGTCGGTATCCCCGGACGATTTCAAAGCGACCGACAGTTGAGTTTCCCGATTATTTTCTAGACCTCAACTACAGGTCGAGACTGTTACCGCGCGTCGCGTTTGGATCGGCACCTCTGCGGCCGAGAGAATGGGAAGAGTAGCCTCGTATTCGACGCCGGGCCGTCGAGTATGGGCACAGATCGGCGGAGCAAGGGAGTAGTTCAGTGGCAGAGCATATGCGGGATATGCGGTCGGAAGTCGGCCCGCCTCGGCGCTACGAAATACAACCCGGTTTGTTCCCCGACGATTCGGTCCCCGACGACCTGGTCGGATACCGGGTTCCGACGGCGTGCCAGGTCGCCGGTATCACCTACCGGCAATTGGACTACTGGGCGCGGACCGGCCTGGTCAAACCCTCCATTCGCAGCGCGGCCGGGTCGGGTAGTCAGCGACTGTATTCCTTCAAGGACATCCTGGTCCTGAAAATCGTGAAACGTCTGCTCGATGCCGGTATTTCGCTGCAGAACATCCGCATCGCGGTCGATCATCTGCGCAGCCGCGGTGTACAGGATCTGGCGAATATCACACTGTTCTCCGACGGCACCTCGGTCTACGAGTGCACCTCACCGGAAGAGGTCGTCGATTTACTGCAGGGCGGCCAGGGCGTATTCGGTATCGCGGTCAACAGCGCGATGCGCGAGCTCACCGGCGCGATCGCGGCTTTTCCCGCGGAACGCGCGGCGGAGGCCCCCGAGCGACCCGAGGACGAATTGTCCTACCGGCGCAAAGCACGTATGACCCGCAAAACCGGGTAACGCGCTCCGCGGGTTCCGGCGCCTACGGGTGGCGGTGCGGCCGAGGACACATACCGGGTGCGTTCCCGCTCGGCCCGGCCGCCGGGCTAAGATATCGAAGCGCCGTAGCCGTGCGGGAGAGCCCCGGGTCCGCTGAGGATCCGGGCGCCGAAGGAGCAGCACCTCCCCGTCAATCTCTCAGGCACCAGGACCGTACGGGAACCGGCGCCTCTGGAAAGTGGTGGCTGCGGGCCACCCGCCCAAGGTGAAAGGCGGTCGGTCCCGGCCGCCGAAGCTCTCAGGCGCCGCGACAGAGGGGGAGGGCCCTGTGCCGGCCGTACGGTCGGCCGCCCTACCAGGGAGCCGTGGTGACCCAGAGCTTCGCAGACCGGCATATCGGACCCGACGGCGCCGGGTTCGCGCATATCCTCGCCGAGATCGGTATCGCCTCCGCCGATGATCTCGCCGCGGCCGCGCTGCCCGCCGGAATCCTCGACACCTACCCGCCCGCCGGGGATACCGGCCCACTCGCGGGTCTACCGCCGGCCGCGAGTGAGCACGAGGTGCTGGCCGAGCTGGCCGCGCTCGCGGCCACCAATACGGTGGCCACCTCGATGATCGGGCTCGGCTACTACGACACCCTGACCCCGCCCGTGCTGGTGCGCAACCTGCTGGAGAACCCGGCCTGGTACACCGCCTACACGCCCTACCAGCCCGAGATCAGCCAGGGCCGGCTCGAGGCGCTGCTCAATTTCCAGACCATGGTCACCGACCTGACCGGTATGGACGTGGCGAACGCGTCGATGCTGGACGAGGCCACCGCGGCGGCCGAGGCGATGACGTTGATGCACCGGGTCGGCCGCGGCCGCGGTACCCGCCTGGTGGTCGACCGTGATCTTTTCCCGCAGACCCGTACCGTGCTGACCACCCGCGCCGAACCGCTCGGCATCGAAATCGTCGAGGCCGATCTGGCCGGCGACGGGCTGCCCGACGGCGATTTCTTCGGCGTCTTGCTGCAGGTGCCGGGGGCGTCCGGGCGTGTGGTCGACTGGACCGGCATCATCGCGCAGGCCCATGAGCGCGGTGCGCTGGTCGCCGCCGGCGCGGATCTGCTCGCCCTCACCCTGATCACCCCGCCGGGAGAGCAGGGCGCCGATATCTGTTTCGGGACCACGCAACGGTTCGGCGTGCCGATGGGCTTCGGCGGCCCGCATGCCGGTTATCTCGCGGTACGCACCGCCCAGGCCCGGCAGTTGCCCGGCCGCCTGGTCGGGGTGTCCAAGGACGCCGACGGCGCCTCCGCCTACCGGCTGGCGCTGCAGACCCGGGAGCAGCATATTCGCCGGGAGAAGGCCACCTCCAATATCTGCACCGCGCAGGTGCTGCTGGCGATCGTCGCCGGGATGTATGCCTGCTACCACGGCGCCGACGGGTTGCGGGCCATCGCGCGGCGGGTGCACGGGCATGCCGAGCAACTCGCGGCCGCGCTGGGGGAGGCGCTGGTGCACGACAAGTATTTCGACACCGTCCTCGCTCGTGTCCCCGGACATGCCGAGAGCGTGGTCGCCAAGGCTGCGGCACGCGGCATCAACCTGTGCCTGGTGGACGACGACCACGTCGCCGTCGCCTGTGACGAGGCGACGACCGGCGACCATATCGCCGCGGTACTGGACGCGTTCGGTGTCGCGCCCGCCGAACCCGTCTGCGCGGGTATCGCCGACCGCACCTCGGAGTTCCTGACCCATCCGGCGTTCACCCGCTATCACACCGAAACAGCCATGCTGCGGTATCTGCGGGCGCTGTCGGACAAGGACATCGCGCTGGACCGCAGCATGATCCCGCTCGGCTCCTGCACCATGAAACTCAATGCCACCGCGGAGATGGAGCCCATCACCTGGCCCGGTTTCGCCCGGCTGCATCCGTACGCGCCGGCCAGCGACGCACCCGGCTTGCGGCGCGTGATCGACGATCTGGAGCGCTGGCTGGCCGAGATCACCGGATACGACTCGGTGAGCCTGCAGCCGAACGCCGGGAGCCAGGGCGAGTACGCGGGCCTGCTGGCCATCCGGCGCTACCACCTCGACCGCGGCGATACCGGCCGCGACACCTGCCTCATCCCGTCCAGCGCCCACGGCACCAACGCCGCCTCCGCGGCCATGGCCGGTCTGCGCGTGGAGGTCGTGAAATGCCGGGAAAACGGTGACGTCGACCTGGATGATCTCCGCGCCAAAATCGCCGACCACGCCGACCGGCTGGCCTGCATCATGATCACCTACCCATCCACGCACGGCGTGTACGAGCACGAGATCGCCGAACTGTGCGCGCTGGTCCACGACGCCGGCGGCCAGGTCTACGTCGACGGTGCGAACCTGAACGCGCTGGTCGGGCTGGCCCGGCCGGGCCGGTTCGGCGGTGATGTCAGCCATCTCAATCTGCACAAGACGTTCTGCATTCCGCACGGCGGCGGCGGTCCCGGCGTCGGCCCGGTCGCGGTGCGCTCGCATCTGGCGCCGTACCTGCCCGGGGATCCACTGGTCACCGATTCGCACGCCGTATCGGCGGCGAACTACGGCTCGGCGTCGATCCTGCCGATCACCTGGTCGTATATCCGGATGATGGGTGCGGACGGTTTGCGCCGCGCCACCCTCACCGCGATCGCCTCGGCGAACTACCTGGCCCGCCGGCTGGGCGAGCACTACCCGGTGCTCTACACAGGCGCCGGCGATATGGTCGCGCACGAATGCATCCTGGACCTGCGCGAGATCACCAAACGCACCGGCGTCACCGTCGACGATATCGCCAAACGGCTGGCCGACTACGGATTCCACGCGCCCACCATGAGCTTCCCGGTGGCCGGCACCCTCATGGTGGAACCCACCGAGAGCGAGGATCTCGCCGAACTCGACGAATTCGCCGAGGCGATGATCGCCATCCGCCGCGAGATCGACCGGGTCGCCGCGGGGGAGTGGCCGGCGGACGACAACCCGCTGCGCAACGCCCCGCATACGGCGGCGTGCCTGGTCGCCGACTGGGAGCATCCCTACAGCCGGGAGGTCGCGGTGTACCCGCGCGGGGTCGCGCATACCCGGGCCAAGGTGTGGCCGGCGGTGCGCCGGATCGACGGTGCATTCGGCGACCGCAACCTCGTGTGCACCTGCCCGCCGATCGACGCCTACAGCGACTGACAGGTCCTATCCGTCGGCGCCGGTATAGGGCCGTCCCCTGTCTCGAGGTTCCGGCGGTAAGGCCACCGGGACCCCGGCCGGTCGGTGGTCCGGGCAGTCCGGCAGTGACTCGGCCGACCCGGCTCCGCACGACTGTGCGCCGTACGACCCGGCTCCGCACGACTGGGTGCCGCGCCGACTGGACACCGCACCGAGACTGGGTGCCGCACCGGAGGTGCGATCACCCCGTCGGTGGCGCCGGTGTGGCCCGCGGTATCGAAAGACCGTGAACTGTCAGCCGGCCGGTTCGGCCGGTTCGGCCGGTGTTCCGCGTGCGACGCGTTTTCCGGGTCGGAAACGACGCTGCGTAGCAGAGTGCGGGTGTCCGTTCGCGGATGATTCGGTCGGCACCGGATTCGGAGTGTGCCATTCATTGTGTGCGCAGCTGAGCGGCCGGAGAGGCCACTACGCCTTACAACGGAGCGCCGCGGCGGTCCCGGGAGTCGGCGGACGAGGACTGACGCGACGTGTTGGTGCGCTGGCGTCTGCGTTTGCCGCCGAGGCCGATGACGACCTCATACACCGCCTGATCGGGGCGGTGTATGCCGTACGCGGACTGTCACGGTGTTATGCAGGATGCGGACTGTCGCCCACCGGTATGCGGACTGTCGCCCACCGGTCAACAGACTCGGCGGCCGTTGAGCGAACTCGCCCGAGCGCTGGACTCCAGGCCGCGCGGTCCGGCCTGCGAGCGACGGAATACGACCTCGCCTGTGGGGTCAGGGCGTGGTCAGGGCGCTGACCATGGCCGTCCCGAATTCGAGATCGTTACTGGTGGGCAGGACCTTGTAGGTGCCTCCGGTGCGTTCGGCGAGGGTGCGCAGGGTATCGGCGCCCGCGCCGCCGACAACGATCACATCGACGCGGATCGGCGTCTGTGGGTCGCCTGCGTCTTCGATGGCGGCCAACAGTTCGGCACCGCTGAGGGCGGAGCTGTCCTCCGGGCCGTCGGTGACCAGCAGGATCGAATTGGTGCGGTCGGCGGCATAGTTCTCGATCGCGCTGCGGTAGGCGGCGAGCAGCGCCGGGTAACACTCGCCGGTATTCGCGGCCGCCGCCTCGATATCGCCCAGTGAACCCATCAGCGTCCCGCGATGCTCGTCGCTGAGCGGGGCGGTATCGGCGACCACGTCGTACGGGTTGCCGCCGGTATTCGCGCCGAAGGTCCATATCCCCAGACCGAATTCGGGTGGCATCACGTTGACGGTGGAGGCGAGCGCGCCGACGGCATTGGTCAGCCGGCTCTGTTCGCCGTCGGTGGTCGCCATCGACGCCGAAACATCCACGAGGGCGGTCGCGTGGACGCCGAGGACGGGGTTGTCGAGGACGGCGCGGAGCCGGTCCAGCGCGACCCGCGGCGGGGCGGCGACCGGGCCGGCCGGTGGGGCGGCGAAACCGGCCGCGAGCAGATCACGTTGCTGTTCCGGTTTGCGCAGGTATTCGGCGAACAGGCCGGCGATCAGGTTCTCGGCCTTGTCCACCCACGGCCCGGACATCAACGCGGCCGGGTAGTCGGCCATCGGCGCCGCACCGGCCGGTAGGTAGGACGTGGCGCCGGGGTTCGCCGCGAGCAACCGCTGGGTCACCGGCACCGCGTGGACCGCGGCTTCGGCCGGGGCGTCCGCCGACAGTGCCGTGATCGCCGCCGAGGTGTCCGTGACTTCCGGTGCGCCGACCGCCAGTGTGGAGACCGCGGAGAGGGCCTGCCCACCGGTCGCCGCCTCCTCGGTCAGCGGCTCGGTACCGGAGATGGCACCGGCGACCGCGGCGGCCACCGCCAGCGTGGTGTCGCCCGGGGGGAGTGCCAGCTGCAGGCCGTTCCAGCCCGGTAGGCCGATGGCTTCGAGCGAACCCTGTTGCAGCCGGGGCAGATCCGCCCAGGAAGTCTGGGTGGCGGCGAGCGCGTGGCGTAGCACTTCGGGGACGGCCAGCACGATCGGGCTCGACGCGATGGAACGCGGTGTGCCCTCGACCAGGCCGGGTACCCGCATCGACTCGACCTGTCTGCTGGACACCGGGATCCACAGTGCCGGGCGAGGTCCGAGTACCGGATTCCAGGTGGCGCCGGAGGTGAAGGCGGCGACCATATCCGTGGCGGGCCGTTCGGTCACCACCACCTCCGCACAGTGATCCAGCACTACCGGCCGGGTCTCGTTGTAGCGGGCCGCGATAGTGCGGACCGGGTCCGCGATCTCCGGGTCGACGGTGACATCCAGGATGGCCGGGCCCTCCGCGCAGGATCCGTCGGCCGTGGTGCCGCCCGCCGAATCCGGGCGTAACTGCCACCAGCCGACAACGACCGCGAGCAGGGCCACGACCACCACCGCGGTGATCACCGGCCCCTTGCTGATTTCCCGGGAAGAGCCGGTGCTGCGATGGGTACCCACGGCCAGCCAGTGTAAGGAGCGCAACCCCGATACGCCTCCGGACCCATCGACGGACCCCGGGGTGGGGCCCGCCCGGTTCTGGAGCGACGGAGCGGGGGAGCGAAGCGGAGGAGCGGAGGAGTGAAGAACCGGGCCTATAAGGGCCCCACCCTCGAGGCGCGGAGCGCCTCCAAAATTACAGCCCCGCCCTTTGCGGACGGCCTACCGCAACCGCAGAACCTCGACCCCGGCCCTGCCGCTGAAGTATTTCGATGCCGGCCCTGCTGCGTTCGCCGACGAGGGTCATCGCGACGAACGCGCCGGAGGCGGTGCACGCGGCACCACCTCCGGCATCGCACCAGCTCGTTCTGGCTACTCGCGGATCATCTTTCCCCGGTCGAATTCGTGCCCGCCCCACACCCCGGACTGGCCGGTCCGTTCGGCGAAGTCACGGCAGTCCGGCCGGATCGGGCACCGGCCGCATACCGCACGCGCGTACTCGAAGTCCTGCGATGGATACGGAAACCACGCCTCGTGGTTCGGGTCGCCGCGGCAGGCGGCGCGATGCCAGCCGTGGCTGTCGGATATGGGCAGCAGATCTGCCAGCACTTCGACGGTCATATCGATCCCCTCCTCTCGCGGATCGGTTCAGGATGTCGCGGCCAGGTGCTTCCACACCCGGCGCTGTTCACGGGCCAGCGGTTGCGGTGCCCGGGGTTCCCACAGCAGCCGCATGCCCGCCTCTTCGGGAGTGCGGTCGGCCTTGCCGGTATTGCAGGGCACACAGCAGGCGATCAGGTTCTCCCACGTGTTGGGTCCGCCCCGGCTGCGCGGCCGGATGTGGTCGACGGTCGGCGCCCAGTCGCCGCAGTACCCGCACCGGTTACCGTCGCGCCGCAGCACCGCCGCGTGGGTGGCTCGGCTGCCCGGCGACCGGACGGTGATGTGGGCCAGGTACCGGTAGCGCACCAGCCGGATGGTCTCGGGCAGCAGGATCTCGGTGTGCCGGGACCGGATCGGGAAATGCGGCCGGCGGACCACGACCGATTCGGCGGTCCCGCCGATCAGCAGTACTACTGCCCGGTCGGCGGTGACCTGGTCCAATGCCTCGTAACTGGCGTTGAGCACCAGTACTCGACTGTGTATCCAATTGTCCGGCGTGAGGGTCACCGGTTCGGCGACGGCGGGAAACGGCATGGGAATCACCAGGTTTCGACGGCCGGGTACGACCCGGACTTCAACAGGGGAGAACGCGAACGCTTCAGCGATGCTGCGGGAGGAGCCGGTCGATCACGCGATCGCCGGTGGGTTTCGCCTGCCGCGACTGTTCGGCGTCCACCGGCAGTGCCGGCATCGATGGGCACTGCGATACGGTGCGCTGCCGTGATCGGGCGCTGTTCGCCGGTGCAATGGGATACAAGACCACTCCTCCCTCCTGAGTATCGTCGGCTGCCCCGGTGGCGGCCTGGTGGAATATATGGTGGCACAGGGCAGTAGCGGTTGTCGGCCCATTTTTCCGGGGCGGCGTTCCTGGCCGTCCGTGGAGGTGCTCCGGTTGATGTCGGCCGGGGTCGGTGGCGGCACGAACCGCATCGGACCGACTGTCCTTCGATCGAGTGCGGGGCATACCGGCCACCAGGCTTGCCGCCGACCGGGTCGCATCGTGTCTGCGCCCGGTCGGCCGGCTCACCAGGGTGTTCTCCGGCCGTCGCGCGGCCCGACGGGGTGCCGTCCGCTCTTCACTACGGAACGGCCCGGTGGTCGGGCCGGACCCGCAGCGGCAGCGTGTTGATGGACAGGCTCACCAGGTGTTCGAGGGTAGGGCGGTCGGGGAGGGAGTACCCCAGCCCTCCGATGTCGAGACGGCGGTGGTAATCGCAGGACCGGGTGCCCGGTGAGCCCTCTTGCTGCGAGTGGCCGGGCTTCGTCCGGACCCGGTGTCATGGGTGCCGTTCCGATGTGCCGGGGCCTGCCGGGAACGGAGTAGAGTCCGGGGCGGACAGCGGCACGCGCCCGCGCTCTCACCCGGCGGCCGAAGCGGCACTACCGGTCGGTAACATATCCATCGACTTTCCACCCGGTATTCGCGGAAGTGAGGCAAGTAGATGACAGAGCGGAAAAAGGTCGGCGGGCTCGAGGTTGCCACCGTTCTCCACGACTTCGTCGAGAACGAGGCGTTGCCCGGCACCGGCGTCGATTCCGCCGCGTTCTGGGCCGGCGCCGAGCGGATCATCAATGAATTCGCTCCGCGTAACCGGGCCCTGCTGGCCGAACGCGACGAAATCCAGGGCAAACTCGATGCCTGGCACAGCGAGCACCCGGGCGCGAACTACGATCGCTCGGCCTATAAGCGGTTCCTGACCGAGATCGGTTATCTGCGCCCCGAACCCGCGGATTTCACGATCGGCACCACCGGTGTCGACGACGAGATCAGCAGCACGGCCGGCCCGCAGCTGGTCGTCCCGGTCAGCAATGCCCGCTTCGCCATCAACGCCGCCAATGCGCGCTGGGGTTCGCTCTACGACGCGCTCTACGGCACCGACGCCATCCCGGAGACGGGCGGCGCGGAAAAGGGCACCGGCTACAACAAGGTGCGCGGTGACAAGGTCATCGAATGGGCGCGTAATTTCCTCGACGACGCCGTCACCCTGATCACCGGTTCGCATATCGGGTCCACCTCGTACGCGATCGTCGACGGGGAGCTCGAGGTCGGCCTGGAGGACGGCACCACGATCGGCCTGGCCGACGCCGGCCAGCTCGTCGGCTACCGCGGCGAACCGGCCGCGCCCACCGCGATCCTGCTGAAGCACAACGGCCTGCATATCGAGATCCAGATCGATCCCGAATCGCCCATCGGTAGCACCGACACCGCCGGTGTCAAGGACCTCGTCATCGAATCCGCGGTCACCACGATCATGGACTTCGAGGATTCGGTCGCTGCGGTCGACGCCGACGACAAAACCCTCTGCTACCGCAACTGGCTGGGCCTGATGAAGGGCGATCTCGCCGAAGAGGTCAGCAAGAACGGGAAAACCTTCACCCGCACCATGAACCCGGACCGCGTCTACACCGCGCTCGACGGTTCCGAGCTGGCGCTGCACGGCCGCTCGCTGCTGTTCGTCCGCAACGTCGGGCATCTGATGACCAGCGACGCCATCCTCGACGCCGACGGTAACGAGGTGCCCGAGGGCATCCTGGACGGCATCATCACCTCCCTCATCGCCAAGCATTCGCTGCGCAAGGATGTGGCGCTGTCCAACAGCCGCACCGGCTCGGTGTACATCGTGAAGCCGAAGATGCACGGCCCGGACGAGGTCGCGTTCACCAACGACCTGTTCGCCGCCGTCGAGGATGTGCTGGACCTGCCACGCAACACCCTCAAGGTCGGCATCATGGATGAGGAACGCCGCACCACGGTGAACCTGAAGGCCTGCATCGACGCCGCCGCCGACCGGGTGGTGTTCATCAACACCGGCTTCCTGGACCGCACCGGCGACGAAATCCACACCTCGATGCTGGCGGGTCCGATGATCCGCAAGGCCGAGATGAAGACCCAGCGCTGGATCCTGGCCTACGAGGACTGGAACGTCGATACCGGTATCGCCGCGGGCCTGCCCGGTAAGGCGCAGATCGGTAAGGGCATGTGGGCCATGCCCGACCTGATGGCCGGGATGCTCGAACAGAAGATCGGTCATCCGAAGGCCGGCGCGACCACCGCCTGGGTGCCGTCGCCGACGGCAGCCACCCTGCACGCCACCCATTACCACCTGGTGGATGTGTTCAAGCGGCAGACCGAGATCGCCAAGGGCGGTGCCCGCGCGAGTGTCGACGAGATCCTGGAGATCCCGCTGGCGGCCGATACGAATTGGAGCGACGCCGATAAGCAGCAGGAGCTGGACAACAACTCGCAGTCGATCCTCGGCTACGTGGTGCGCTGGATCGATCAGGGTGTGGGCTGCTCCAAGGTCCCCGATATCTCCGATATCGCACTCATGGAGGATCGCGCCACCCTGCGCATCTCCAGCCAGCTGATGGCCAACTGGCTGCGGCACGGCGTGGTCACCACCGACCAGGTGATCGCCAGCCTGGAGCGGATGGCGCCGGTGGTGGACCGGCAGAACGCCGGCGACCCGGGCTACCGGCCGATGGCCCCGGATTTCGCCGGGAGTGTTGCCTTCCAGGCCGCGAAGGAGCTGATCCTGGAGGGCACCACGCAGCCCAACGGCTATACGGAGCCAATCCTGCACCGCCGCCGCCGCGAAGCCAAGGCACTGGCCGCGAAGAACGGGTCCTGATCGCCCGCGTAACGCCGAACGCCGCCCCCGACCGAATTCGGTCGGGGGCGGCGTCGTTTCAGGCACGGCCGCGGACCACCGGCACTGGCCGGGCGCGGTGCCGGATGGGTCGTCCGGCGGATCGGAAACGCAGGTCATATGGAACAGGAAGGCCGCGCGATCATGCGTGCCGCGATGCCGTGGCGGCATCGGCGGTAGGCCGTGGGCCGGACGCCGCCTCCGGGCTGCGTTCCGGCTCGGGCCGGGAGGGCGCGGAATGTATTGGCCGGTGGACGGATACGTCGTGCGGGTTGATGTTACGGGGATCACCCCGGACTGCGGATGGCGCGCCGGGGGATTAGCTTTGTCGGGAATCGAAACAATACTTTGGGATCGAACAGATCTCACCCGATGGAGGAAAACCTTGCGCGTCCTGCTCGTCGCCAGCGCATTCAACAGTCTCACCCAGCGGGTGCACACCGAGTTACGCGGTCGCGGGCACGAGGTGGGTGTCGAACTGGCACTCGGCGACGATCTGCTGCGGGCCCGGGTCACGCATTTCCGCCCCGACCTCATCGTGGCGCCGATGCTGACAACGGCGATCCCGGAAGATATCTGGACCGCGCATACCGTGCTCATCGTGCATCCCGGCCCGAAGGGGGACCGCGGGCCCTCCTCGCTCGACTGGGCGATCAGCAGCGGTGCCCGGGAGTGGGGTGTGACAGTACTGCAGGCCGTCGCGGAAATGGATGCCGGACCGATCTGGGCTTCCGTGCGGTTCCCGGTGGCTGCCTGCGGGAAGAGCGAGCTGTACCGCAACGAGGTCTCCGATGCCGCCGTGACCGCGGTACTGCTGGCCGTCGACCGGTTCGCCGGCGGCGAATTCGAGCCCGAACCGCTGGATTACAGCCGTCCCGATGTGCGCGGGCAGCTGCGGCCCTACCATTCCCAGCAGTATCGCCGGATCGATTGGGGTACCGAGGACACCGCCTCGATCCTGCGCAAACTGCGCGCCGCCGATTCGCAGCCGGGAGTGCTCGACGAACTGTACGGCCGGGAGTATTTCCTCCACGGCGGTCACCGTGAGGACCGGTTGCGGGGCACTCCCGGGGCCGTCGTCGCGACCCGCGACGGGGCGATCTGCCGGGCCACTGTCGATGGCGCGGTCTGGCTGCCGCAGCTGCGTCGGCGCCGGAAACCGGGCGGGCCGGCAACCTTCAAACGTCCCGCCGCCGACGCGCTCGGCCGCGACCTGCCCGGGGATATTCCCGAGGTACCGGTCACGCCGGCCGAGGCAGCGGTCCGCGATACCTGGTCGGAGCTGTGCTATTACGAGCAGGGCTCCGTCGGCTATCTGGAATTCGCCTTCGCCGGTGGCGCCATGAGTACCGTCCAGTGCCGGCGCCTGCATGCGGCCTACCGGCAGGCCTGTGCGCGGCCGATCCGGGCGCTTGTCCTGGGCCCGGCCCGTGACTTCTTCTCCAACGGAATCCATCTCGATGTCATCGAGGCGGCCGCGGACCCGGCCGAGGAATCATGGCGCAATATCACCGCGATGAACGATCTGGTGGAGGCGATCCTCACCACGACGGACAAACTGGTGATCTCGGCGTTGACCGGGAACGCGGCGGCGGGTGGGGTGATGCTCGCGCTGGCCGCCGACGAGGTGTGGTGTCGTGAATCGGTCGTGCTCAATCCGCACTACCGGCTCATGGGCCTGTACGGCTCGGAATACTGGACGTATTCGCTGCCGCGCCGAGTGGGGGCGACCGAGGCCGCGCGCTTGACCAGAGAGACCCTGCCCGTCGGGGCCGGCGCGGCGGCGGCCATCGGTCTGGTGGACCGGGTGTCGGCGGGTGGTACCGCCGAATTCCGCGAATGGGTGCGCCGGGAGGTGGCCCTGCTCGCCGATTCGCCGGAGCTGGAGGCTCGCCTGACGGCGAAGAAACGGCAGCGGGAAGCGGACGAAGCGGTCAAACCGCTCGCCGACTATCGGGCCGAGGAGCTGGCACATATGCGTCGGAACTTCTTCGCCGAGGACGAGCCGTACCACCAGTTGCGGCAGAACTTCGTGTACAACGTCGTGCCCCCGGCCACCCCGGCGTATCTGCTGGGGTGAGGCATCGGTCGGAGCCGGGTAGCCCAGTTGTGACATCAGGTGGCGAGGGCATACTCGCCTGAGGTGAAATTTTTACTTTGTTGCCCGGTTCCGGGAACATCGAACTTCTGCCTGCGTGGCTGTGGTTCGGAAATCGACTAATACAAGCGGAGTAGAGACGTGCTACATCTCGAGCACTTCAGCAACGGCTGGGTGACTCCTGTCCTTGCCTATGTGATGTCATTCATCGGCTCGGTGCTCGGCCTGCGCTGCGCCGTGCGCGCGCGTACGGCGAGCCCGGCCTACGGCTGGCTGGTCGCGGCCGCGATCGCGTTGGGCGGGGCCGGAATCTGGGTTATGCATTTCACCGCGATGCTCGGCTTCACCATCGACGGGACGAGTATCCGGTACAACATGCCGATGACGCTGCTCAGCGCGGTGATCGCGATCGTCGTGGTGCTGATCGGGCTGATGATCGTCGTCCGCGGGCACCGGGAGGCGGTCGCGCTACCCCTCGGCGGTGCCATCACCGGGCTCGGCGTGGTGGCCATGCACTATCTGGGTATGGCCGCGATGAGCACCGGCGTCGATATGGAATACAGCACCGGCCTGGTCCTGCTGTCCATCGCGATCGCGGTGGTTGCCGCCACCGCCGCGCTGTGGTTCATGCTGCACGTGCAGGGCTGGGGTAATACCGTGGGGGCGGCGCTGATCATGGGTGTCGCGGTGTGCGGTATGCACTACACCGGTATGGCGTCCATGAGCGCCCATCACGGCGAACATCACGGGCTACCCGAGGGTGTCGCGCCCGTCGAGTTGCTCACACCGTTGCTGACCACGGTCGCACTGGTCGTCGTGGGTCTGGTGGTGCTCGTCGGTGTCGCCGAGCTCGAGGTACGCAGTGTCGCCGCGGCCGGTCCGGCGCCCGAATCGGGCAAATCCGGCACATTGCTCACCACGGACCCGGCCACATTGGCCCATAGTGGCCGTCAGTGGCCACGAATGCCCAGCCACGACTAACCTCGGAGATCGCCGTCGTGACACCGTGGGCGGGGCCCGGTTGTCCCGATGGGCCGGTGGTCCTATCCTGGGCCGCCGTATCTGCAAGCTGATGTGAGGAATGCTCGATGGGTAGTACCGTGCTCGATATCGCCGCGCTGATCGTTATGCGGGCGGGGGATTTCTGGAACTGGGTGGCCACCGGCTCGGCGGGTTTCCCGCCGCTGTGAGTCGCTGACCGGCCGATGCGGGGCCCGGGCGCCGAGTGTGCCCGGGCCCCGCTGTCGCGCGGGTGGGCGCCGGTGCGCCGGTCAGGAACCCACCACAGACTGCTGATCGGCCGGCGGCGTGTACACCGATTCGTCCACGTGCAACACCATGAAACCGTTATCGGAACAGGTGACATAGAGATCGTTGCCCCGCCATTCCGGTGGCGACAGGCACCAGTCGGTCGAGACATCGCCGAAGGCGAGCTTGCCGGTCCGCGAGGAGAGCGCCTGCGACGGGTCGAATTGACCCTCGAGTACCGCGCGGGCCGCGCTGGGCGCCGTCATCGCCGGAATACCGAGCAGTGAGGCCAGCGCATGCGGTGAGTTGGTCAGTTCGAGATTGCGCCCCGTGCGCGCCGGCGGGTTGAAATAGGCGATCTCCCGGATCGCGTGCGGGTCGCGGATATCGAACACCCGGATACCGGACGATATCCAGCCGCAGGCCAGTGCGGTGGGGTTCGCCGGCCGGTCGGCGGCGCAGTAATGGGATTCGTAGGCGAATATCGAACCTCCCATGGAGGAGGCGATATTGCTGTCCAGATTCTGCGGCAGGTTGATCTCCAGCTTCACCTTTGCGACGACCCGGGGGTCGGTGTCGTCGGAGACGTCGATCAGTTTCACGCCACCGGAACCGCCTTCGTCGACGGTGTAGATATGGGGTTTGCCGTCGTAGGTGACCGGAATACTGTGCTGCGTGGCCCAGCCGTCGGACCAGAACATCCGCCCGACGTGATGCACCTGCGGGTTGGGATCGCGCCGCTGTACCGCGCTGACGTCGAGCACCGTGACACCGCTGAGAGCCGACAGATACAGCCGATTGCCATCCGGGCTCACGCCGAAACCATGGGCGGTGATACCCGTGAGCCCCTGCCAGACGACCCGCGGGTTCGCGGGATCGGTGAGGTCGACCGCGCTGAGGAAACCGGGCGTGAGCCCGGAGGCCCAGTAGGTGTTGCCGTCGGGGGAGAACCCGCCCTCATGGGTTGTGATCGGCAGCGGCATACCGAGGTTCGTACCCGGGCCGGGATTCAGCAGCCGCGGATGTGCGCAATCGGAAATATCGTAGACCGAGAGATACCCGGCCCCGACCAGCATCGGGACCCCGGTGCCCACCAGCAGCTTGCGCCGGGCGTTCACCTTCAGACTCTCCCAGGTGCCGGCGACCATGGCCGGTTCGTTCAGGGTCACGGTCGGGCGGGGATGCGCCGGATCGGAAACATCGAGGACCTGCACCCCGCCGTTCTGGTGCAGCAGGTTACCGGGGAAGAAGGTCCCCATATAGGCGCAGTGCTCGAAACTGGTGGAGGTGATCCCCGCGCCGCGTCCGGCGAACTGGCCGACCATCGACATATTGCAGCGGTAGCCCTGGGTGCTGCGCCCGCTGTCGCGATCGGCTGCCGGAACATCGCCCTGCAGCCCGGGTTCGGGCAGGGCGCCGGGCCCGCATTCGGCGCGCGGTACAGCGGTACGGCCCACGTCGAGGAATTCCCGGACCTCGTTGTGGATATCGGCCTGCAGATCCGCTGTCGCACTGCCCGGTAGCAGTATCGCGGTGACCACGATGACCACGCCGAGCACCATCGCCCTGGCCCGCTGGAGTTCTCCGAAGGGACGCCCCATTGCATCCTCGCGCTTCCCGAGCTACCTCGTCCGACCCGCCCGGGCGGTGTTTTGGGACACCACCCGGAATTGTCCAGTGATGGTAGCGATTCGGCGTGCCCCCGTGGCGCGGTTTCGCCGAATGCCGGCGGTGTTCCGGCCTATCCGCGGAGTTGTTCCAGTAGGTATTCGCACTCGGCGACCAGCCGAGACCTGAGCGTGGCCGCGCGGTCCGCGATGGCCGATTGCTGCCGCACATAGACGGCGCGGCCGGCCGGGGTCTCTATCTCGATCGGCTCGTACCCGTACTCGCGGAGATCGTAAGGGGAGGCCCGCATATCGAGTTCGCGAGCGTCACGAGCCAGGGCGAAACAGTCCAGCAGCAGATCCGAGCACACCAGCGGGCTGAGCTTGAAGCACCACTTGTACAGGTCCATATTCGCGTGCAGGCAGCCCGGCTGCTCGGTGAGTGGCTGGTCGTCGCGGGTGAGATGCCGGTTGTTTCGACCTACGGCGGGCGGGGTGAAGAAGCGGAACGCGTCGAAATGGGTGCAGCGCACCGGCATCGACTCCAGCACGGCATCGGTACCCGCCGCACCCAGCCGCAACGGGACCGAATCGTGGCGCACCTCCCCGGTGCGGTACACCATCGCCCATTCGTGCAGGCCGAAACAGGACAGCTGGGCCGGCCGGGAGGCGGTCGCCCGCAGCAGGCCGGCGATGTAGGCCACGGTATCGCCGCGGGCGCGCAGGAACCGCGGATCGGCGGTCAGCACCGGCCCGGAGGCCGGGGTGGGCTCGTCGAGCCGATGATAACCGCGCAGACCGCTGTACTCGGCGGCGGCGCGTAGGGCGAGGCCGTACCCCGGATGCCAGCGGCGCAGCTGCGCCGGACGATGCCCGTAATAGGTCCACAGGAAGTCGAGCACCGGGTGCCGGGTCCCGGTGGCTCGCCGGCGTAGATAGTCACCGGCGAGCTCATCGGCGCGGGCGGTGTGCGCGGTGGCGCGGGGTCGCCATTCGGATTCGGCGAGGACCGTCACCGTGGCACCGACCGTCATTCGGCCACCCGGTGCGTGGCATCACGCACCGTACCGACGAACTGTTCGACCAGATCCTCGAGCGCCACGATCCCGACCGTGTTCCCCCGGGCGTCCACCACCCGGCCCAGATGACTGCTGGTGCGGCGTAGCCGGGCCAGCGCCTCGTACAGGGTGGTGCCCAGCAGTACGGTCGGCAGCGGCCGGATATCGGTGCGCGGGATCTCGGTATTCGGTCCGGCCGACTCGTCGGACACCTTGTCCAGCACATCCTTCACATGCAGGTACCCGACCAGCGACCCGTCCGCGGCCCGCACCGGATACCGGGAGAACCCGGTTTCGGCGACGGCGGTTTCGATATCGCCGAGCGTGGTGCCGCCCGCTCCCCGCAACGGCACGGTGCGCATCCGGTGCAGCGGGATCATGACCTCGGCCACGAACCGTTCTCCGGTACCCAGGGCCTGGGTGAGGCGGCGGTGTTCCTCCTCGTCCAGCAGCCCCTCGGACCGCGATTCGCCGATCATCTCGGCGAGTTCATCGCTCGATACCGCGGATTCGAGTTCGTCCTTCGGTTCGATACGCAGCATCCGTAGTGTCGCGTTGGCCGCGAAGTTGTAGAGCGCGATGAGCGGCCGGGCGATCCGCAACCAGGCCAGATGCAGCGGCACCAGCAGTAGCGCACTGCGCTCCGGACCGGCGAGCGCGATGTTCTTCGGGATCATCTCGCCCATCAGGATGTGCAGGATCACCACGATGGTCAGCGCCACCACGAACGACACCGGATGCAGCAGTGCCTCCGGCAGACCCACCAGTTCGAAGGGGTATTCCAGCAGATGCGCGACCGCGGGTTCGCCGACCCGGCCCAGCAGAATCGAGCAGATGGTGATGCCGAGCTGGGCCGCCGCCAGCATCATCGAAAGATTCTGGCCGGCCCGGATCACGGTATCGGCATTGCGTTTACCCTGCGCGGCGAGCGCCTCGAGCCGGTCGCGCCGGGCCGAGATCAGCGCGAATTCCGCGCCGACGAAGAAGGCGTTCCCGGCGAGCAGCAGCACAGTGAGCGCGACAGCGAACAAGTCACCCATGGTGGTACTCCCGTCCGGCGGGCTGGTGTTCGCGTTCGAGCGACCGGTCGTCGACCGGAACCAGCCGGATCCGGTCCACCCGGCGCCCGTCCATCCGTTCCACGCGGGCGAGCCAACCACCCGGGCCGTCGATATGGCGGCGGTCGTGGCCGCGCCGCTGCGGCAGAACGACGATATCGCCGGCCGCCGGGATGCGGCCGAGCCTGGTCAGCACCAATCCGCCGAGGGTTTCGTATTCGCCTTCGGGCGCCTGGTAACCGGTGGCCCGGGAGACTTCATCGATCCGGAGCAGCCCGGAACAGTCCCAGCCGTCGGAGACACGGCGGACGTCGCGTTCCTCCTCGTCGTGTTCGTCGCGGACATCGCCGAGGATCTCCTCGATGATGTCCTCCATGGTCACCAGACCGGCGGTGCCGCCGTATTCGTCGACCACCAGCGCGACCTGCATACCGTCGGCCCGGACCCGTTCGAGCACCTCGTCGCCGTCGAGACTGGCGGGTACGACGGGAACGGGTTGCGCGATCTGCGCCAGACCCACCCCGGCGCGGGTGCGCGCCGGATGAGTGAACGCCTGTTTGACGTGGACCACGCCGAGCGTGTTGTCCAGGTCGCCGTCGATCACCGGGAACCGGGAGAAACCGGTGCGGGCGGCGGCGGCCAGCAGATCGCCGATGGTATCGGTGCGTTCGAGCGCCTCGATCTTCACGCGGGGCGTCATCAGTTCCTCGGCGCTGCGTGCCCCGAACTGCAGCGACCGGTCCAGGATCTGGGCGGTGCGCTGATCGAGCGCACCGTGCTGGGCCGAGGTGCGCACGAGCGAACCCAGTTCCTGCGGCGACCGCGCCGAGCGCAGTTCCTCGGCCGGTTCCACCCCGAGCCGGCGCACCACCCAGTTCGCCGTCCCGTTGAGGAATTGGATCATCGGTTTGAACACCGTCGAGAACGCCACCATCGGGCCCGCAGTGGTGCGTGCGGTGGCCAGCGGTGCCGCGATCGCGATGTTCTTCGGCACCAGTTCGCCGTAGATCATCGACAGCGAGGTCGCCAGGATCAGGGCGAGGACGAGCGAGATACCGGTGGCCGCGGAATCGGGGATACCGACCAGGCCGAACAGTGGTGCCAGCAAACGGGCCAGCACCGGTTCGGCGATATAACCGGTGATCAGCGTGGTGATGGTGATGCCGAGCTGGGCCCCGGACAACTGGAACGACAGCGTGCGATGGGCTTGGCGGACCGCGCGGGCCCGCACGTCACCGTCGCGGGCATGCGCTTCGACGGTACTGCGTTCCAAGGCGGTGAGGGAGAATTCGGCGGCCACGAACAGGGCGGTGCCCGCGGTGAGCGCCACGAACCCGATCAGGCTCGCAATGGTGAGTACGACGGTCATATCACCACCACCCGGCGGGCTTCGGCAGCAACGGCCGGACGAACAGGTGGTCGGTGGAGGGTCGTGCGGAGGGGGGCGCCGGGTCTGTCACCCGGCTCGATAGATGAGCCCTCCTGAGTGGCGCCCTCGGACGCGGGTGACAACTGGTTCCTTTCGTCCTGGTGAATTCACGGCCGGCAATCGCCGACGGCACTCATGGTACCGGCCCGTACACCGGGGTGCACGGGCCGGTCGGCGGGCCGTCCGCTCACCACCCGCCGGGCAGCGGGCGTCCCTCGGCGAATCCGGCGGCCGACTGGACCCCCAGGACGGCGCGGTCGTGGAACTCGGCGAGGGTGCGGGCACCGGCATAGGTGCAGGCACTGCGGACGCCGGAACAGATGTGGTCGATCAGGTCCTCGACGCCGGGCCGCTCCGGGTCCAGCAGCATCCGGGAGCTGGAAATACCTTCCTCGAACAGGGCTTTACGGGCGCGATCGTAGCCGCGGTCGGCGGCGGTGCGGGCGGCGACGGCGCGTTTGGAGGCCATCCCGAAGCTCTCCTTGTAGGCGTTGCCCGCCCGGTCCACGCGCAGATCGCCGGGCGATTCGTAGGTGCCGGCGAACCAGGAACCGATCATGACATTGGATGCTCCCGCCGCGAGCGCCAGCGCGACATCGCGCGGATGGCGGACACCGCCGTCGGCCCAGACATGTGCCCCGAGCTCCGCGGCCGCGGCGGCGCATTCGGCCACCGCGGAGAACTGCGGTCGTCCGACCCCGGTCATCATCCGGGTGGTGCACATGGCACCGGGGCCCACCCCGACCTTGACGATATCGGCACCGGCCGCGATCAGATCCCGGGTGCCTTCGGCCGAGACCGTGTTCCCGGCCACGAGCGGCACGCCCAGGCCCAGGTCGCGGATGGCGCGCAGGGTTTCCAGCATCTTCACCTGATGCCCATGGGCGGTGTCGACCACCAGGAGATCGGCGCCGGCATCCACCAGCGCCTTGGCCTTGGCCGGGACGTCACCGTTGATTCCGACGGCGGCCGCGATCCGCAGCTTTCCGTCGCCGTCCACGGCCGGGGTGTAGATCCCGTGCCGCACCGCGCCGGTGCGGGTCAGCACACCCGCGAGGGTGCCGTCGGGGGCGAGGAGCACCGCCAGATCGGCATGGGCGGCCTCGAGCCGGTCGAAGATGTAGGACGGTTCGGCCGTGGCCGGGGCGGTCACGAAATCGGTGGTGGCGATCTCGTGCAACCGGGCGAACCGGTCGACATCGGCGCAGGCCGCTTCGGTGACCACGCCGACCGGCCGGTCCCGGTCCACCACGATCACCGCGCCGTGCGCACGCTTGTGGATCAGTGCCATGGCATCGGACACCGAATCGTCCCGGGTCAGCGTGACCGCGGTATCCGCGATGAGCGAGCGGCTCTTGACGAACGCGATGGTCTCGGCGACCGCGCTGTTGGGCAGGTCCTGCGGCAGCACCACGATCCCGCCGCGCCGGGCCACCGTTTCGGCCATCCGCCGCCCGGCGACCGCGGTCATATTCGCGACCACCAGCGGAATGGTGGTGCCGGAGCCATCGGACGTGGTGAGGTCGACATCGAACCGCGACGCAATGTCGGTGCGGTTCGGGACCAGGAAGACGTCGTTGTAGGTCAGGTCGTACGGCGGGGTTTGTCCGGGGAGAAACTGCACTGCACCCATGGTAATCGGGACCGGACCGCGGCGGGCGGTCATTGCCCCCAGGGCCCCCGATCGGTCGGCGCCGCACGATCGCATCGCGCTGCCCGCCGTCCGTTCGTGCGGCCGCGAAGCCGCGCCGGGCGTTTCGGGTGTACAGAACTATGCTGCCGCGAGTGACCGGGCGACGAGGACCGGCGACTCTCGTCGCCGCGGGAACAGGGGCGCTCCTGCGTTGCGATCCGGTGTGTCACAGCGGCGAGCCGAGGGCGGGCCAGTCCTGATACCGGTGGGGAAGAAGCACGAGGGGCATTGTGCCCTCACAGCTGTTCCGGTGGCCGTTGTGATGGAGCGGCGGTCGGCTGCGGGAACGATTACTTCTTCCGGCGTCGATGTGGGCGGCGTGCCCGGGGCGCGTCGGCGGTGCGATATCCGCGTCCGGCTCCGCTTCGCGGGCGGGTATGGCCGGGGGCTGCCGGTTCGGGGGCGGCGGGTGCGGCCGTGGGGGAGCGTGCGCCGGTGAGTTGCTGGAGTTCCCGGTCCTGGGGCCGGACGGTGTGGGTCACGACTTCGATGCCCGCTGCTTCGGTGAGGGCGGTGACCTCGGCGCGCTGCTCCGGGGTCACCACGGTGACCACCGTGCCGGTGGCGCCGGCGCGCGCCGTGCGGCCGGCGCGGTGGACGTAGTCCTTCGGGTCGGTGGGCGGATCGGCGTGGACGACCAGGGAAACCGCGTCGACGTGGATACCGCGGGCGGCGATATCGGTGGCGACCAGCGCCGGTACCGCGCCGTCCGCGAACGCCGCCAGGGTGCGCAGCCGCCGGCTCTGCGCTTTGCCGCCGTGCAGGGCGGCGACCGTGACCCCCTGGTCGCGCAGCCGGCGGGTGAGTTTCTCGGCACCGTACTGCGTGCGCACGAACAGTAATGTGCGGCCCTCGCGGGCGGCGATTCGCGCGAGCACGGCCGGTTTGTCGGCCGTGTCGACGTAGAGCAGATGGTGGACCGCGACGGCCGCCGTGGGCTCGGGAGCGACGCTGTGGGTGACCGCGTTCCGCAGGTAGTGCCGGACTAGGCCCCGGACGGATTCGTCGTCGAGGGTCGCCGAGAACAGCAGCCGCTGCCCGTCGGATGGGGTCGCGTCCAGGAGGTGGCGCACCTGGGGCAGGAAACCGAAATCGGCCATGTGATCGGCTTCGTCGACGGCGGTGACCTGCACCGCGTCCAGTACCGCGGCGCCCTGCTCGACCAGGTCGGTGAGCCTGCCCGGGGTGGCGATCAGCAGATCGACACCGCGCTGCAGTTTATCGGCCTGCCGGCTCGCGGGCATACCGCCGACGGCGGTACCCAGCCGCAGACCCAGTGCGAAGGGCTCCAGCGCGCGTTCGATCTGCAAGGCCAGTTCGCGCGTCGGCGCCAGGATCAGCCCGCGTGGGGACCGTGGAATCGCCGGCCGCCCCGCGAGGCGGGCGAGCATGGGCAGCCCGAAGGCGAGGGTTTTGCCCGACCCCGTCGGTGCGCGACCCAGGACATCGCGACCGGCCAGTACATCGGGAACCGCCGCCTCCTGGATGGGCAGTGGGTCGGTGAGACCTTCCCGCCGCAGCGCCTGGACCGTGAGTACGGGCAGGCCCAGGCGGGCGAACGGGTGCTTCGGGGGCGAGCTCGCGGATTCCGGCGACTGCCGCTGGGTGGCGGATATCGGATCAGGCACGGAAGAGCCGGCTCAGTTCGACGAGCCAGGGAATCGCGACGGCCAGCGTCGGCACCACCAGGATGGCGAGCGAGGCGAGATAGGCGGCCCCGGCGATACGCATATCGCCGAGCGGCCCGGCCAGGCGCTGGATCCGGATGAGGGTGCTCGGGCCACCGACCGCGAGCGCACCCTGCGGGGCGGTGGATTTCGAACAGGCGACCAGCGCCCGGGCCAGCGGTTTGGGTCCGGTCACCTTCACCGCGGAATCGTCGGCCAGGAGCTCGATCAGCAGTTTCACCGAATCCAGTGCCGATTTGCTGCGGACGAAGCGGGGGAAGGCCTCGTGCGCCGCGGTGAACGCTTCGAGTACCAGATCGTGGCGGGCCCGCAGATGCGACCGTTCATGGCTGAGGATGGCGGTCAGTTCCTGTTCGGTGAGATTGTCCAGGGTGCCCGCACTCACTACGACCCGGCGCCGCAGGCCGGGCAGGCAGTAGGCGATGGGTTCGGTGGCCGAGAGCACCCGGATATCGGCGGCGCGGCGGACCGGTCCGCTCTGGTCGAGCAGGTCAACGAGCATGCGGTGGCGGGCCCGCCGCCGCCGGGTGTGGATCCCGACCCTGATCGACGCGTAGACGAGCCGCGCGCCGACCAGCAGGGTCAGCATGAAAACCGAGACGTAGGCCAGCCACAGCGGCAGGCCGAGCGCATCGATTTCATCGGTGGGCTTGGTGGTCGGCCGGCCGTCGGGGCCTGGGACCAGGAGTTCGGCGGCGATGGCGAGCCCGGAACTGAAGGCGCTGAGTACGGCCGCCAGTGCGATGGCCTGCCAGAGGACGAGCGCGGCCCGCGGCACCCGGTAGGTCCAGGTCGCACGGCTGAGCGCCTCCGGGACGGGACCGGCGAGAAGCAAGGCAAGTACGGCGAATGCCGGTGCTGCTGCGTTCATCGACTCTGCTCACTGCGTTGTGGGGCCAGGGTCCGAGCTCACTGCGGCGGTGCGGTGTCCTCGGTTGCTTCGAGCTTAGCGAGCGCATCCCGCAGGGCCGCAGCCTCGTCCTTCCCGACCTGCTCAACGAAATGCACCAGGGCCGCCGCCCGGCTGCCGGCCTCGTCGGCTTGCTGCAGCGCATCCATCATGAGTCCGGCGACCAGCTCGTCGCGGCTGTGTACCGGAGCGTACCGGTGCGCGCGATCATCGCGCCGTTGCACTACGAGATTCTTCTTCGCCAGTCGCTGCAACACGGTCATCACCGTGGTGTACGCGAGTTCACGGCGCGCCGACAGGGCCTCGTGCACCTGCCGGACCGTTTGTGGTTCGTCGGCCGACCACAACTGGTCCATAACCGCTTTCTCGAGTTCACCAAGTCCAGCCATCTCTCGATTTTACGACCTCAACGACACTTGGGCGTACTACAGGGTGTCGTAACCGCGTGGGATTGGTCATAGCTCACAGTTCGCCCGCTCGGGCGGTGATCCCCGGGGTGGTGTGTGAGCCGGATGGTGCGCATTCGATCGGTTTGCGCGAAATACTTGCTAGGTCTGGTTAGGCTAACCTATCTTTCGATCATGCCGCTGCTGCAACGCCGATCCCGAGGAGGTTCGAATGTCCGAACTGGCCACTGTGCGCATCCCCCGTCCCTACGAGGCGGCCTTCGGTTCGGCATGTTCCCGGTTGCGGGCGCTGCAACCGGAACATCCGCGGGTGTACGCCGCCGCGGCCATGGCCGATCAGGGCAAACGGCGCTGGTGGGCGCTGTCCACCGGTCTGCGTGAGGGGCGGATCGACCTGATGTACCGCCGGCACGCCGCCGAGATGATCAGCGCGACCGCGGCCGCCGAGGTGGTCGCCACCGCCCTGATTCATGCGGTGGTCGGCCGGGTCGCGGCGCTGTGGGTCGCCGACGGGCGGGCGTGGGATCCGGGGCTGGAGAACATCTGGATCCATACCGACAACGACGGCGGTATCGACTGGGCGGGTCTGGCCGATACGACGATCCGTGTGGTGGACGGGGATCCGCTGGCCGATTCGCCGGATGTGGTGACGTTGCCGTGTGAGCGCGCGATGTGGGTCTGGCTCGCCTACCGCTGTGAACCGTCGCTTCTGCTGGCGCAGGGTGCACTGGCCCGGTGTGCCGGCTTGAGTTCGCGGCGCTTCTGGGCCTTGGTCGCCGAATCCGTGTGCGGCGCCACGACCTATGTACCCGCGCTGGCGGGTGCCGATCCGGTGGCGGGCGCCCGGCGTGGCGAGGGCCTGCTGACGGCCCTCGAAGATCGCGGACTGGCAATCCGCCGCGCCCAACGTGTTGCCTAGTTAGGTAAGCCTGACCTATACTCAGAAGCGGCGTACGGATCGCGCGAGAGTCCCGAGGGCTGCGGTGACCCCCGATCCAAACGCGCGGCGGGCTCCACCTGTTGGTGGGGCCCGCCGCTTACATTCCGGACGTCAGGCCCGAGCTTGCGTACCACCCCGAGCAGCCGCTGTTGCCCGCAAGGGCAGGCCCGGTCCGAAGGCCGAGTGGGGCGCAGGAGCTCGACCTGGCCGGCGCCGGAGGGCGCGGCGGATAGCCCGGGACGTATATCGGGCGACCGTTCCGATCCGGCTCGCGGCGGCCGTGCGATTGTTGAGGCATGACCGAACAGCAGACCCGGCTCCCGCAGTCGATGGCCGATCTCGGCCCCGAGGAGCTGAACGAGATCAGCAAGGGCACCTTCGCGGACCTGATGGGCCTGAAGGTGACCGAACTGGGTCCGGACCGGGTACGGGGTGAATGGGTCGTCACTCCGCAGCATCATCAGCCGGCCGGGATCCAGAACGGTGGGGTCCTGTGTACCGCCGTGGAAACGCTCGCCAGCACCGGTGCCTCCGCCTGGTACGGGGACCGGGGAATCGTGGTCGGAGTCAACAACTCCACCGACTTCCTGCGGGCTGTGCGCGAGGGCAAGCTCACCGCCGAAGCCACCCCGATCCATCGCGGCGGGATGCAGCAGCTGTGGCAGGTCCTGGTCACCGACGAGGAGGACCGGCTGGTCGCGCGCGGTCAGGTACGGATACAGAATCTGCCGCATCGGTCCTGAGATCGGGCGGCATAGCGGCGGTCGAACGAAAGACGGGCCGGGGGGGGGGGGAAAAAGAGGACCCGGGCCGCGGACCGAGAAAACCAGAGGCCCTCTCTTCTCCCACAACCCCCGCCCTCCCACGACCGCCCATCAGGG